>NZ_JBIVHU010000009.1:0-405280 GCF_044749345.1 Streptomyces sp. NPDC089424 | reverse complement strand
GGAACGGCGCGGAATCGGTCACTCACCGACGCACCCGTGTTGACGCGCCAACCGCTGCGGGCGGACACCCCCCGACCCACCCCCTTCCCGCCGCGTGCGGCTGCCGCGCCGTGTGACTGGCGCCCCAGCAAGCCGGTTCCTTCGCGCCGCACGCGACTGCGGCTCCGCGCCATGCGCCCTGGCAAGCCGGTCCCTTCCCGCCGTACGCGAGCGCGGCGCTGCGCACCCGACGCCTGAACCCGTCAGCCCTCCCCGCCGCAGGCGCGTGCGGCCCCGCGCCTGGCGGCCCGCCCCTTCCCGCCGTACGCGGGTGCGGCGCCACGCACCCGACGCCTGAACCCGTCAGCCCTCCCCGCCACGGGCGCCTGCGGCTCCGCGCCTGGCGAGCCGGTCCCTTCCCGCCGTACGCGAGCGCGGCGCCGCGCACCCTACGCCTGAGCCCGTCAGCCCTCCCCGCCGCAGGCGCGTGGGGCCCCGCGCCTGGCGGCCCGCCCCTTCCCGCCGTACGCGGGTGCGGCGCTGCGCACCCGACGCCTGAACCCGTCAGCCCTCTCCGCCACGGGCGCCTGCGGCTCCGCGCCTGGCGAGCCGGTCCCTTCCCGCCGTACGCGGGTGCGGCGCTGCGCGGCCGGTGGTCACTGGGGGCGTGGGCTGTGGGCCGGGGTTCTGGGGTGGGGGTTTTTTGAGTCGGGGGGTCATTGTCAGTGGGCTGCGGTAGCTTCCGAAGTGCTGGGTGCAACGGTGCGCGGCACAGGGAACGGCCACAGGGGTGGGTGGACGATGAGCAACGGCACGGCGACGACGACGGATCTCGACGCGACACTGGAGAAACACCGGGTCGAGCTGACGGGCTACTGCTATCGCATGCTCGGCTCGTCCTTCGAGGCGGAGGACGCGGTCCAGGACACCCTCGTCCGCGCCTGGCGCAGCTACGACAAGTTCGAGGGACGTTCCAGCGTCCGGTCCTGGCTCTACCGGATCGCGACGAACGTGTGCCTGGACATGCTGAACGCGGGCAACAAGCGCGCCAGGCCGATGGACCTGTCGGAGGCCACCCCGCTCGCCCAGGCCGCGCTGTCGCCGCGCCCCGACCACACCTGGCTGGAGCCGATGCCGGACGCCCGCGTGCTGCCCTCGACCGCCGATCCGGCGGAGGCCGCCGTCGCCAAGGAGTCCGTGCGGCTGGCGTTCATGGCCGCCCTCCAGCAGCTGCCGCCCAAGCAGCGCGCCGTGCTGATCCTGCGCGAGGTGCTGGCCTGGAAGGCGAGCGAGGTCGCCGAGCTGCTCGGCACCACGGTGGCGTCGGTCAACAGCGCCCTGCAGCGGGCCCGCGCGACGCTCGCGGAGCGTTCGGACACCGGCTCCGACGCGGTGGTGTCCGACGCCCTGGACGAGGAGCAGCAAAAGCTCCTGGAGCGGTATGTCGCGGCGTTCGAGGGCTACGACATGGCGGCGCTGACCGCCCTGCTCCACGAGGACGCGGTGATGACGATGCCGCCGTTCGACCTGTGGCTGCGCGGCCCGGCCGACATCACCGGCTTCATGACCACCATCGGCTCCGCCTGCGCGGGCTCCCGGCTGCGTCCCGTGGAGGTCAACGGCCTGCCGGGCTTCGCGCACTACAAGCCGGACCCGGAGTCGGGCGGCTTCACGCCGTGGGCGGTGCAGGTGCTGGAGATCTCAGACGGACGGATCACCGGTTTCCACTGCTTCCTCGACACCCAGCGGTGGTTCCCGCTGTTCGGGCTGCCCCTCCACCTCGAAGCGGAGACCGACGAGGTCGAGGAGGGCGTGTAGCGCGGGGTCGGGGTCGCGGAGCCGGATCCCGCTTCCGGCCCGCTTCGCCGTCAGCGCCAGCCGGGCCAGCAGGTCGACGGTCGCGAGGCCCGGTGGGCCGATCCCCGCGACGTCGCATACGACCACCGGTGCCCGGGTGTTCTCCAGCAACGCCCGCACGTCGTCGCAGAGCCCTGTCACCTCGTCCCGGGTGACGGGGCCGGCGAGCACGATCTCGGCAGGGGTCATGGCGTCCACGAACCGGTAGACCGGCGCGGCCGCCATAACTCATCGCCGGTGGCCGCCTCGTCGCGCCGCGAGGATCACATTGACCTGGGCGAGGGGCGCCCCCGAGGGTTGGGTGTATGCGCCATGGACCACTCCCGCCGCCCGCGACAGCCGGAATACGCGTCCCCGTCAAGGGGGCTTCGTGCAGGGGGTGTTGAGCGGCTTCGCGGTGATCGCGGTGGTGATCGCGGCCGGTTATGTGATCGGGGTGCGTGGACACCTCGGTGCGCAGGGGCGGGAGGTGCTCACGAAGCTCGCCTTCCATGTGGCCTCCCCCGCCCTGCTCTTCACCACCCTCGCGGGCGCCGACCTGTCGGTGGTCTTCTCCAGCCGGCTCCTGGTCACGGCGCTGAGCACGGCGGCGGTGGCGGGAGTGTTCGTGACGGTGGGTGCCGCACGCCGCTGGGGGGTGGGCCGTACGACCGTCGGGGCCCTGTGCTCCAGTTACGTCAACTCGGGGAACCTGGGCATCCCCATCGCGGTGTACGTGCTGGGTGACGCGTCGCTGGTGGCGCCGGTGCTGCTGTTCCAGCTGGTGGGGGTCACCCCGGTCGCGCTGACGATCCTGGACCTCTCGGCCGGGGGCGGGGCGAAGCGGCCGCTGTGGCAGCGTCTGCTCACTCCGCTGCGCAATCCGATCGCTCTCGGCTCCCTGGCCGGGGTGGCGGTGTCGGCGTCGGGTGTGCGCGTCCCCGGCCCGGTCATGGACCCGCTGACGCTGATCGGGAACATGTCCGTCCCGGCCGTTCTGCTGGCCTTCGGCATCTCGCTGCGCGGCAGCACTCTCCCGCTGCGCGGCGGGGAGCGGGGGCCGGTGCTGCTCGCGGTGGCGCTCAAGGCGTTCGCCCAGCCGCTCGCCGCCTGGGCCCTGGCGGCGGGCGTCTTCGGCCTGAAGGGCGCGGCCCTGCTCGACGTGGTGGTCACATCGGCCCTGCCCGCCGCGCAGAACCTGTTCACCTACGCGAGCAGCTACCGCGTCGGCGAGGTCCTCGCCCGCGAGGCGATCCTGCTCTCCACGATCCTGTCGGTCCCGGTCCTCGTGGCGGTCGCGGCGCTGCTCGGGTGAACGGGGCAGGTGGTGGTCCACCGGCCCCGTTCCCCCGTACAAAAAAGCCGCAGGTCAGGCGATGCGTTCCAGCACCACCGGGGACGGGGTGAAGTCCGTGCCGGGGGGTGCGATGTCGAAGGAGCCGTGCACCGCCTCGAGGGCGTAGTCGAAGCGCTCGGGGGTGTCCGTGTGCAGGGTGAGCAGCGGCTGGCCCTCGGTCACGGTGTCGCCGGGCCGGGCGTGGAGTTCGACACCCGCGCCGGCCTGCACCGGGTCCTCCTTGCGGGCGCGGCCGGCGCCCAGGCGCCAGGCGGCGACGCCGATGTCGTAGGCGTCGAGGCGGGTGAGGACTCCGGACGCGGAGGCCTTGACGACGTGCTGCTCCTTCGCCGTGGGCAGCGCGGCGTCCGGGTCGCCGCCCTGGGCCGCGATCATCCGGCGCCATACGTCCATCGCCGAGCCGTCGGCCAGCGCCTTTGCCGGGTCGGCGTCGCGGATGCCCGCGGCGTCCAGCATCTCGCGGGCCAGCGCGAGCGTCAGCTCGACCACGTCCGCGGGGCCGCCGCCGGCCAGGACCTCCACGGACTCGCGGACCTCCAGCGCGTTGCCCGCCGTCAGGCCGAGCGGCGTCGACATGTCCGTCAGCAGGGCGACGGTCCGCACGCCGTGGTCCGTGCCCAGGCCCACCATGGTGGAGGCCAGTTCGCGGGCGTCGTCCAGCGTCTTCATGAAGGCGCCCGTGCCCACCTTCACGTCGAGCACCAGCGAGCCCGTGCCCTCCGCGATCTTCTTCGACATGATCGAGGACGCGATCAGCGGGATCGCCTCGACCGTGCCGGTGACGTCGCGCAGCGCGTACAGCTTCTTGTCGGCGGGGGCGAGGCCGTCGCCGGCCGCGCAGATGACCGCGCCCACGCCGTCCAGGACCGAGAGCATCTCCTCGTTGGAGAGCAGCGCCCGCCAGCCCGGGATCGACTCCAGCTTGTCCAGGGTGCCGCCGGTGTGGCCGAGGCCCCGGCCGGAGAGCTGCGGGACGGCCGCGCCGCAGGCGGCGACGAGGGGGGCCAGCGGAAGCGTGATCTTGTCCCCGACGCCGCCCGTCGAGTGCTTGTCCGCCGTGGGGCGGGACAGGGACGAGAAGTCCATGCGCTCGCCGGAGGCGATCATCGCCGCCGTCCAGCGGGCGATCTCGCCGCGGTTCATGCCGTTGAGCAGGACGGCCATCGCGAGCGCCGACATCTGCTCGTCGGCCACCTCGCCGCGCGTGTACGCGTCGATGACCCAGTCGATCTGCTCGTCGCTGAGCTCACCGCGGTCGCGCTTGGTGCGGATGACGGAGATGGCGTCCATGGCCATGCTGGGCTTCCTTCCGGGGATTGCGAAGAGTACGGCCCCTGCGGACGGGGTCCCAGGGGCCGTACGGGAGTTACGAGGAGAGGTGCTCCGGCCCGAAGGCGTGGGGCAGCATCTCCGACAGCGGCAGGATGCCCGCCGGGGTGTCCAGCAGCAGGCCCGGGCCGCCGAACTCGTACAGCAGCTGACGGCAGCGGCCGCACGGGACGAGCAGTTCGCCCCGGCCGTCCACGCACGTGAAGTGCGTCAGCCGGCCGCCGCCGGTGCGGTGCAGCTCCGAGACCAGCCCGCACTCGGCGCACAGGGAGATCCCGTAGGAGGCGTTCTCGACGTTGCAGCCGCTGACCGTGCGTCCGTCGTCGACCAGGGCGGCGACCCCGACGGCGTAGCCGGAGTAGGGGGCGTACGCGTGGGTCATGGCCTCGCGGGCCACCGCGCGCAGCGCCTCCCAGTCGACCTCGGCCGGCGGTGTCACTTGCCCTGTCCCTTCCGGTACGGCAGACCGTCGGCCTTGGGCGGCCGCAGGCGCTGCGCGGAGAGCGCGAGGACGACCAGCGTGATGACGTACGGCGTGGCGGAGACGACCTGGTTGGGGACCTCGTTGGTGGTGGCGTACCAGGCGAAGACCAGGGCGCCGGCGACGAGGGTGATCACCGCGTTGACGTACTTCTTGCGGATCACCAGCCAGACCGCGCCGATGATCAGCAGCAGCGCGCCGAGCAGCAGCAGGGCGTGGACGTTCTCGGAGCCGCCGCGCAGGTTGAGGCTGTCGGTGTAGCCGAACAGCCCGGCGCCGATGGCGAGTCCGCCCGGCATCCAGTTGCCGAAGATCATCGCGGCGAGGCCGATGTAGCCGCGGCCGCTGACCTGGCCCTCCAGATAGAAGGGGTTGGCGACGATGGAGAGGAAGACACCTCCGAGGCCGGCCAGTCCGCCGGAGATGACGACCGCGATGTACTTGTACTTGTAGACGTTCACGCCGAGGGATTCGGCCGCCACCGGGTTCTCGCCGCAGGACCGCAGCCGCAGGCCGAACGCGGTGCGCCACAGGATCCACCAGGTGGCGGGGATCAGCGCGACGGCCACCAGGGTCAGCCAGGAGACGTTGGTGACCAGGCCGCCGAGCAGGCCGGCGAGGTCGGAGATCAGGAACCAGCCCTGGTTGTTGAGTTCCCGCAGTCCGTCGGAGAGGCCCGGGACGGTGAAGTTGCCGAGGGACTCGACCGCCGGGGACTGCTTGGCGGAGCCGCCCGCGTGGCCCTCGAAGGCGAGCGGGGCGAGGTAGCGGGTGGCGCCGAGGGCGAGGATGTTGATGGCCACACCGGAGACGATGTGGTTGACGTTGAAGGTGACGGTGACGAAGGCGTGCAGCAGGCCGCCGATGGCGCCGCCGAGGATGCCCACGAGGACACCGGTCCACGGGCCCCACTGGAATCCGGCCCAGGCACCGAACCAGGTGCCGAGGATCATCATGCCTTCGAGGCCGATGTTGACCACGCCCGCGCGCTCGGCCCACAGGCCGCCGAGGCCGGCGAGGCCGATCGGCACGGCGAGCTGGAGCGCGGTGGACATCTGGCTGACGTTGGTGATGCCGTCGGCGCCGGTGACGATGCGGACGAGCGAGATCAGCGCCAGGGCTCCGGCGATGATCAGCAGCACGACGGGCCACGAGAGGCGGCGGCCGGTCGGCGCCGCGGGCTGCAGCGTGGGCTGGTTGACGTCGGTCGCGGTGGTCATCGGCCAGCCACCTCCTTGGTGTTGTGGGCGCCGAGGACGTGACCGGCGGCGAGTTCGGCGCCGACCCGGCGCTGCTGGCGGCGCAGACCCCATTCGCGGACGGCCTCGTAGGAGACGACGACCGAGAGGACGATCAGGCCCTGCATGATGACCGCGATCTCCTTGTCGTAGCCGTGGAAGTCCAGCTCCGGCGAGGCCTTGTCGAGCCAGGCCCACAGCAGCGCGGCGAACGCGATGCCGACCGGGCTGTTCCGGCCGAGCAGGGCGATGCCGATGCCCAGGAAGCCGATGCCGGTGGGGAAGTTGAGGCTGTACGTGTGGGTGTCGCCGAGCAGGATCGGCAGGCCCGCGAGACCGGCGAGGGCGCCGGAGATGAGCATGGCGGTCAGCGTCATCCGCTTGGGGTCGACGCCGGAGGCCGCGGCGGCGGACTCGGAGGCGCCGGAGGCGCGCAGGTCGAAGCCGAAGCGGGTGCGGTTGAGGACGACCCAGTAGCCGATGCCGAGGAGCACGGCGAGGACGACCAGGCCGTAGATCTCGCCGGCAGCGCCCATGTCGATGCCGGGCACCCAGCCCGAGGAATGCATCTCGCCGGTGGTGTTGTTGTTGCCGACCTTGACGCCGAAGACGGTCGGCAGCCACAGGTAACCGATGACGGAGGTGGCGATCGCGTTGAGCATGATCGTCGCGACCACCTCGCTGACGCCCCGGGTGACCTTCAGGACACCGGCGATGCCGGCCCAGAAGGCGCCGGTGCACAGCGCGGTCAGGAGCAGCAGCGGGATCTGGATCACGGCCGGCACGTTCAGGTGGGCGCCGACGATCGCGGCCATCATGGCGGCGAGCTGGTACTGGCCGTCGACACCGATGTTGAACAGGTTCATCCGGAAGCCGATGGCCACCGCCAGCGCGGCGATGTAGTACATCGACGCCTGGTTGATGATCAGCACCTGGATGTCGGAGAAGCCGAGCTGTTCAAACATCAGGGCGAACGGCTCGACGGGGTTCTTGCCGGAGGCGATCAGCACGATCGCGCTGAGCACGAAGGCCACGGCGAGCGCGATGACCGGTCCGGCCACCGCGAGGAGCACGCGCTCCTTGTCGAACTTCTTCATCAGCGGGCCTCGTCTTCCGGAGACTCGGGAGACTTGCGGATCTCGGGGGTCTCGGGGCTGTCTGCCGGGGTCTGGGGGGTCTCGTCGTGCTCCAGGTGACCGGTCGCGGCGCCGGTCATGGCGGAGCCCAGCTCCTCCGGGGTGATGGTGGCGGGGTCGGCGTCGGCGACCAGCCGGCCGTTGTAGATCACCCGGAGCGTGTCGGACAGGCCGATCAGCTCGTCCAGGTCGGCGGAGATCAGCAGCACGGCCAGGCCCTCGCGGCGGGCCTCGCGGATGTGGTCCCAGATCGCGGCCTGCGCGCCGACGTCCACACCGCGGGTGGGGTGGGCGGCGATCAGGAAGCGCGGCTTGTGGCTCATCTCCCGGCCGACGATCAGCTTCTGCTGGTTGCCGCCGGAGAGCGAGGCGGCGGTGACGTCGATGCCGGGGGTGCGGACGTCGTAGGCCTCGACGATGCGGCGGGTGTCCTCCTGCGCGGCCTTCGGGTCCAGCCAGACGCCCTTGGCGTTGGGCTTCTCGGTGACATGGCCGAGGATGCGGTTCTCCCAGAGGGGGGCCTCCAGGAGCAGGCCGTGCCGGTGCCGGTCCTCGGGGATGTAGCCGACGCCCTGCTCGCGGCGCCTGCGGGTCGGCCAGGCGGTGATCTCCTCGTCGGCGAGGGCGATCGTGCCGGAGTCGGCGTGGCGCAGGCCGATCAGCGCGTCGACCAGCTCGGTCTGGCCGTTGCCCTCGACGCCGGCGATGCCGAGGACCTCGCCGGCGTGGATGGTGAAGGAGATGTCGTCCAGGAGTGCCTTGCCACCGGGGGCGGCCATGCGGAGCTTGTCGACGCTCAGCACCGGGCGGTCGGTGACCGTGGACTCGGCGGTCTCCGGGGTGGGCAGCTCGCTGCCGACCATCATCTCGGCGAGCTGGCGCGGGGTGGTCTCGGCGGGGACGGCCGTGCCGACGGTGGTGCCGCGGCGGATCACGGTGATCTCGTCGGCGACGGAGAGGACCTCGCCCAGCTTGTGCGAGATGAAGATGACCGACAGGCCCTCGGACTTGAGCTCGCGCAGGTTGGCGAAGAGCGCGTCCACCTCCTGCGGCACGAGCACGGCGGTCGGCTCGTCGAGGATCAGCGTGGTGGCGCCGCGGTAGAGGACCTTGAGGATCTCCACCCGCTGGCGGGCGGCGACGCCGAGTTCCTCGACCAGGAGGTCGGGGCGGACGCCGAGGCCGTAGCGCTCGGAGATCTCCTTGATCTTGCGGCGGGCCTTGGCGCCGATGCCGTACAGCTTCTCGCTGCCGAGGACCACGTTCTCCAGCACGGTGAGGTTGTCGGCCAGCATGAAGTGCTGGTGCACCATGCCGATGCCGCGCGTGATGGCGTCGGCCGGGCTGTGCAGGGTGACCTGTTCACCGTCGATGGTGATGGTGCCCTCGTCCGGCTTCTGCATGCCGTAGAGGATCTTCATCAGCGTGGACTTGCCGGCGCCGTTCTCGCCGACCAGGGCGTGCACGGTGCCCTTGCGGACGCTGAGGTGGATGTCGTGGTTGGCCACGACTCCCGGGAAACGCTTGGTGATCCCGGCGAGTTCGACGGCGGTCGCCTGACCGTGGACCGCCGCTCCGGCCGGAGGGCTGCTGGACGCGTTGATGGCGCACTCTCCTGGGGACGGGGGCCGTCTACGCGCGTAGCGCCCCTACGGCATACAAAGCGGGGTGACGCGCCGGACAACGGGGTACAGGGAGACCGGCTCCCCATACCCCGTCGATCGGACGTAACCCCGCGGTTACCGACTGCTCGGCAACGGCTTGTCAGCTGCTCTTGACCTTGATCTCGCCGCTGATGATCTTCTCCTTGGCCGCGTCGATGGCTTCCTGGAGCTCGGCGTCGCCCGCGAACTTCGGGTTGGAGTCCGCGAGACCCACCTCGCCGCTCTTCAGATCGCCCCTGACGATACCGGTCTCGGGCTTGCCGTCCTCCACCGACTTCGCAAGGTTGTAGACGGCCTTGGCGACGTCCTTGGTGGCGGAGGTGAGGATCGAGTCCTTGTACTTCGCGAGGGCTTCCTGCATGTACTGGTCGGAGTCGACGCCGATCGCCCACACCTTGTTGGCGGCCGCGGCCTCGATGACACCCTGACCGGACAGGCCGGCCGCCGCGTAGACGACGTCGGCCTTCTTCTCGATCTGGCCCTCGGCGGCCGTCTTGCCCTTGTCCGGGCTGGAGAAGCCGCCCTCCTCGGCGGTCTGCGTCAGGTACTGGGAGAGGACCTTGACCTTCGGGTCCGTGTCCTTGACGCCCTGCTCGAAGCCGGCCTGGAACTTGTGGATCAGCGGGATGTCCACACCGCCCACGAAGCCGACGACATCGCTCTTGGTGCTCTTCGCGGCGGCCACACCGGCCAGGTACGAGGCCTCCTCCTCGGAGAAGACCAGGTCGGCCACGTTGTCCGACTGGACCTGGGAGTCGTCGACGATGCCGAAGGTGGTGTCGGGGTACTTGGCCGCGACCTCCTCGACCGCCGGGGCGTACGCGTAGCCGACGCCGACCACCGGGTTGTAGCCCTGCTTCGCCAGCGACGCGAGGCGCTGCGCCTTGTCGGCGTCCGTCTCGCCCTCGGTGGGCTCGATGTCGGCCGTCTCGTACTTGAACTCGCTCTTGGCCTGCTCCAGGCCCGCGTACGCGGCGTCGTTGAAGGACTGGTCGCCCTTGCCGCCGACGTCGTAGGCGATGGCGAGACCCTTGTCGCCCTTCGAGTCCGAGGTCGAACTCTCGGTCGAGGTACCGCCGCAGGCGGAGAGGGCGAGGGCGAGGGAGGCGGTCGCTGCGCCTGCGACCGCGATGCGGGAAACCCGGCGCATGTGTGGTGCTCCTGTCGTACTGGCGGATCCGGAGTGTGCGGGTGCGTTCCCGCGTCGTTCAGTGCGTGCCCGCACTTCCCCGGGATGCAGCGCCGTACGGTTCAGCTTCGGCGCTGGCTTCGCCGCAGATTAACGCGCGTAGACCAGCCTGAAAACCCCTTCTGTCCACCTTGTTATGCGCCCGTGGCCAACGGCACTCGGGGGCCAGGTCGGAAGCTTGCCACCCGCAAAGGGGGGCGAGGACCCCGGGTACGACGGAGCGGGCGGGTGCCCTCGGCACCCGCCCGCTCCGTACGGATCTGTACTTTTCGCCTGCTCAGCGGCCGGGTCCTACTCGGTCCTGACCTTGATCGAGCCGTCGATGATGGCCGCCTTGGCCTTCTCCACGGCGTCCTGGAGCCCCGCGACCTTCGCGTACTCCGGGTTGCTGTCGGCCAGGCCCACGCCGTCCACCTTCAGGTCGAAGGTCTGGACGCCGGTCAGCGGCTTGCCGCCCTCGACGGACTTGGCCAGCGAGTACACCGCGCCGCCGACGTCCTTGAGCGCGGAGGTGAGGATGAACTCCTTGTACGTGGCCAGCGCCTCCTGCTGGTACTGGTCCGAGTCGACGCCGATCGCCCAGACCTTCGCCTTGGCGGCGGCCTCGATCACGCCCTGACCGGAGAGCCCGGCCGCCTGGTAGACGACGTCGGCCTTCTTCTCGATCTGGCCCTCGGCGGCGGCCTTGCCCTTGTCGGGGCTGGAGAAGCCGCCCTCCTCGGCGGTCTGCGTCAGGTACTGCGAGACGACCTTGACCTTGCCGCCGCCGGTCTCCTCGACGCCCTGCTTGAAGCCGGCCTCGAACTTGTGGATCAGCGGGATGTCCACACCGCCGATGAAGCCGACGGTGTTGGTCTTGGTGGCCTTGGCGGCCGCGACACCGGCGAGGTAGGAGGCCTGCTCCTCGGCGAAGACGAGGGAGGCGACGTTCTTGCCCTCGACGACGGAGTCGACGATGCCGAAGGTGGTGTCGGGGTACTTCGCGGCGACGGCCTCCATCGCCGGGCCGTACGCGAAGCCGACGCCGATGACGGGGTTGTAGCCCTGCTTGGCCAGGGAGGCCAGGCGCTGTTCCTTGTCGGCGTCGGTCTCGCCCTCGGTGGGCTCGATGTCGGCGGTCTTGTAGCCGTACTCGTCCGCGGCCTTCTTCAGGCCCGCGTACGCGGCGTCATTGAAGGACTGGTCGCCCTTGCCGCCGATGTCGTACGCGATGGCGAGGCCGAGGTCCTCCTTGGTGTCGCTCTTTCCGCCGCTGTCACTGCTGGTCCCGCCGCAGGCCGTGGCGGCGAGAGCGAGCGACGCGACCCCCACCGCGACGCGGGTCAGTCTGGATATCCGACGCATCTGAAGTTCCCCATTCTCCAAAGCCCCGCAGTGGGCGCTCGGTTCGGCGCACATTAACGCGCGTAGACACTCCTGGGAACGGGGTACTCCGTGGCCGTTATCCATTCGTGCCGGTGGCCGGTTACGGACAGGTGAACCACCGGCTCGAACAGGGTGCGCCTGGGGCGATCCGGGCACGCCCGCGGGGCGGGCCCGACCGCTACGGGCAAGGCTGCCGCGCGGGCACAGGGGCCGCAACCGGAGCGGCCCCCGGGCCCGCCGGTGGCTACCGGCCGGCGTCGAGCAGGGCCGCGGCCGTGAACAGCTCCACGCCGACCTTGATCGCGGACTCGTCCACGTCGAAGTCGCCCTGGTGGAGGTCGCGGACCGTGCGCTCGCCCGGGGTGCGCACCCCGAGGCGGGCCATGGCGCCGGGGACCTGCTCCAGGTACCAGGAGAAGTCCTCGCCGCCCAGGCTCTGGTCGGTGCCCTCGACCGAGTCGGGGCCTCTGCGCGCGGTCATGGCGTCGGCGAGGAGCTCGGTGACGCCGGGCTCGTTGACGACGGGCGGGACGCCGCGGACGTAGTTGATCTCGGACTTGGCGCGGTGCAGGTTGGCCACCTCGTCGATCGCCGCGTGGACGATGTCGGGTGCGTCCCGCCAGGCCACCATGTCCAGGCACCGCACGGTCCCGGAGAGCTCCGCGTGCTGCGGGATGACGTTCGGGGCGTGCCCGGACTCGATCCGTCCCCAGGTCACGGCGAGGCCGCTGCGGGTGTCCACGCGGCGGGCGACCAGCGCCGGCACATCGGTGACCACGCGGGCGACGGCGGTGACCAGGTCGGTCGTCAGGTGCGGCCGGGCGGTGTGGCCGCCGGGACCGTCCAGGGCGATCTCCAGGCGGTCGCAGGCGGAGGTGATCGGGCCCTCGCGCAGGCCGATCATGCCCGCGTCCACCCGGGGGTCGCAGTGCACGGCGATGATCCGCTTCACCCCGTCGAGCACACCGCAGTCGATGGCCTCGGCGGCACCGCCGGGCAGCACCTCCTCGGCGGGCTGGAAGACCAGCCGCACGGGCTGCGGCAGCAGGCCCCGCCGGTGCAGGTCGGCGAGGACCAGCCCGGCGCCCAGCACGACGGAGGTGTGCACGTCGTGGCCGCAGGCGTGCGCCCGGTCGGGCACGGTCGAGCGGTAGGGGCACTCGGTCTTCGCGTCCGGGATGGGCAGGGCGTCGATGTCCGCCCGCATGGCGAGCATCTCGGGCCCGCCGCGCCACTGGTCCCCTTCCACACCGATGTCACAGACCAGACCGGTGCCGGCGGCGAGTACGCGCGGGCGCAGGCCGGCCTTCTCCAGCCGTGCCTTGATCGCGGCGGTCGTACGGAACTCCTGGTTGCCGAGCTCCGGGTGCATGTGCAAGTCGCGTCGGAACGCGACGAGTTCGGCACGCAGCGGCTCGGGGAGCGTGCCGGGAAGGGCGGCTCCCGCCGCTCGGGCGGCTCCGAGGAGGTCGGCGTCGGACTCCAGTGACATCAGTTGCTTCACCCTCTGAAGGGTAGGACGCCCGCACGGCCAACTGCCCCGAGATCAACAAAAGTTCAGCCCGTTAGGGGAAGAAAACTCGGCCGCCGAGCGCATAGGTATCGGTTCGGGTGGGTAAACTCGCCCGATTTCCTCCGGTCGGGCTGATCACGGGTACCACCCACTCCTCCACGCATACCACGCCTGGACCCGACCGCGCGCTTTCGTTCACCTGACGGACCCCCGCGGCGGAGGCCGGCGCGGTAGCGTGCGCGACCGTGACCGATCCGGACGCGGCCTTCCTCCAGGCCACCCGTGCCTCGTACGACACCATCGCCGCCGACTACGCGTCCGCCTTCCCCGACGCGATGGGCGGTGTGCCCTTCGACCGGGCCCTGGTCGGCGCGTTCGCGGAGCTGGCCCGCGCCCACTCCCCCGCCCCGGTCGCCGACCTCGGCTCCGGGCCCGGCCATGTGACCGCACTGGTGCACGACCTCGGCGTCCCGGTGTTCGGCGTGGACCTGTCACCCAGAATGGTGGCCCTCGCACGGCGCGCGTACCCGGCGCTGCGCTTCCACGTGGGCACGATGACCCGTCTGGGCCTGCCGGACGCGTCGCTGGGCGGCGTCCTGGCGCTCTTCTCGATCATCCATGTGCCGGACGACCGCCTGCCGGACGCCTTCGCCGAGTTCCACCGCGTGCTGCGGCCCGGCGCCCCCGTGCTGCTGTCCTTCCAGGTGCCCGACGGGCAGGACCGGCTCCACGTGACGGAGCGCTTCGGGCACGAGATCGCGCTGGACTACCACTGGCGTTCGCCCGAAGAGGTGGCGCTGCTGCTCGGCAAGGCCGGTCTCGACCTGTACGCGAGCGTCCTGCGCGAGCCGGAGGAGAAGGAGCGCCACCCGCGGGCGTTCCTGCTGTTCCGCAAGGCGCACCAGCGCCCGTCGCAGGCGGGCCCGGGACGTCAGGCCCCCTAGGGCCTCTTGCGAAAGCGGCCCTAGACGGCCTGCACCGCGGACAGGCGGTGCACGTCCCGTGCGGTCCCCGTCACCCCGTCCAGGAAGCCCTGGGCGCGCGGTGAGGCCGTCTGGGTGAGCCAGTCGGGGTCGATGTCGCAGACGGCGACGCGGACCTCGGTGCCGGCCAGCGCGAGCGGCAGGGTGTGGACCACCGTCGAGGGGAAGCTGAGGATGGTGCGGCCCACCGGGCCGCGGCGGGCGATGAGCTCCAGCGGGAGGTCGGGGCGGACGACCTCCAGGCCGGTCTCCACCGCCAGCCGGTGGAGCTTCTCGACGCTCTCGCGGCGGTGGGCGAAGTAGCGGCGGGCCCCGTGCGCCTTGGCCAGGGAGCGCACCGCCTCCAGATAGCGGTCGGCGTCCACGACGCCGGTCTCCACCAGCGAGGTGCCGACCATGTCCGCGCCCTTGGTGATGCGCGGCGGGCCGAAGCGGGCACGGGTCCAGGCGAAGTCGTTCGCGGTGACCGTGACACCGCCCGGCGTCTCCTCGATGGGCATGGAGGAGAACACCTCGACCCGGCGGCCCCCGCCCGGCGTCAGGCGACGCCGGGCCGAGGACGACACCGGGGCGAAGAGCAGATCACGCGGACCGGGGCGGGCGCCCCGCCGGTGCCAGCGCACCAGACGTTCGCCGCGGGCGAGCTGGGTGACGAACTCCATCGTCGCCGTCCCGTCGTCCACGACCACGAGCTCGCTCGCCCGCGTGATGGTGAGCAGCAGCTGCACGTACCGCGAGAACGGATCGCCCATCACGATCCGGTCCGCGCGGCGCAGCACTCCCATGAGCCCGCCGATCGTCTGGAAGGGTGCGGACGCGCCGCCGCGTGCCTCCTCCCAGCGGACCTCGTAGCCCTCCTCGCGCGCCAGTTCCGCCATCCGCCGCAGCTGGCCGCGGGTCATCGGATCGACGGGCGAGAGGACGACGAGGGTGAGCCCCGCGCCGGGCGCGTGGACATGCGCCCACTCCAGCACGTTCAGGAGCTGTACCGGACTCTCGACGAAGGCGAGGGTGCGAGGGCCGGCATTCCCGGCGCGGGGGCTCATCGGCTTACGACCGTCCCGTGATCAGGCGTGGTGGGAGTGGTGGTGGCTGACCTGGCGGTCAGACCTGGAGCGGCTCGCCGGCCGCGGCGGCGATCTCCGCCTCGGCGACGACGCCCTGGACGCGGCGCAGCTTCTTCATCGGGCCGAGCTCCGACTCGTAGACCTGCTTGACGCCGTCACCGAGGGAGGCCTCGATGGTGCGGATGTCGCGCACCAGGCGCTGCAGACCCTGCGGCTCGACGGACGCGGCCTGGTCCGAGCCCCACATGGCGCGGTCGAGGGTGATGTGACGCTCGACGAAGGTGGCGCCGAGGGCGACGGCGGCCAGCGTGGTCTGCAGGCCGGTCTCGTGGCCGGAGTAGCCGATCGGGACGTTCGGGTACTCCTTCTCCAGCGTGTTGATCACGCGGAGGTTGAGCTCCTCGGCCTTCGCCGGGTAGGTCGAGGTGGCGTGGCACAGCAGGATGTTGTCGCTGCCCAGGACCTCGACGGCGTGGCGGATCTGCTTCGGCGTCGACATGCCGGTGGAGAGGATGACCGAACGGCCGGTGGCGCGCAGCGCCTTCAGCAGCTCGTCGTCGGTGAGGGACGCGGACGCGACCTTGTGGGCCGGGACGTCGAACTTCTCCAGGAAGGCGACGGCCTCGGTGTCCCACGGGGAGGCGAACCAGTCGATGTTCTTCGACTTGCAGTACTCGTCGATCTTGCGGTAGTCGTCCTCGTCGAACTCCACGCGGTGGCGGTAGTCGATGTAGGTCATCCGGCCCCAGGGGGTGTCGCGCTCGATGTCCCACTGGTCACGCGGGGTGCAGATCTCCGGGGTGCGCTTCTGGAACTTGACCGCGTCGCAGCCCGCCTCGGCGGCCACGTCGATGAGCTTGAAGGCGTTCTCCAGGTCACCGTTGTGGTTGATACCGATCTCGCCGCAGATGTAGACGGGCTTGCCGGGGCCGACCTCGCGGGAGCCGAAGGTACGGAGGCGGGAGTTGGTGCTCATGGCAGGAACTTTCCTTACTTGGTGGAGGGGTCGAGAGAGTCGAGAGAGGGACCGAGGATCCAGCCGGCGATCTCTCGGATCGCGCCGACACCACCGGGGACGGTGGTGACCGCGCGTGCGGCGCCGCGTACGACGTCGTGGGCGCTCGCGACCGCGACGGGCCAGCCGACGAGGGCGAAGCACGGGAGGTCGTTGACGTCGTTGCCGACGTAGAGCACGCGCTCCGGCGTGATGCCCTGCTCCTCGCACCACTGCTTCAGCGCGAGGTCTTTGCGGTCGACGCCGTGCAGCACCGGGATCTTCAGCTTCCGGGCCCGGGCGGCGACGACCGGGTTCTGCTCCGTGGACAGGATCAGCATCTTCAGGCCGCTGCGCCGCAGGGCCGCGATGCCGAGGCCGTCTCCGCGGTGCACGGAGACGAACTCCCGTCCATCGGCATCGATCAGCACCCTGTCGTCGGTCTGGGTGCCGTCGAAGTCGAGTACGACCGCGTCGATGTCGTCTGCGGTCGGGAGGGCGCCGGGCCGGTCCGCGTCGAAGAGCGGGGCCAGGGCGCGGGCGCGGGCGAGGTCGTGCGGGTCGTCGACCTCCAGGACCCGCGCGGGGTCGGTGCGCACCAGTTCGGTGCGGCCGAAGAAGCGGTGCTTGTGCTCGCGGAAGCCGGCCGCGTCCATCGCGTAGGCGGCGCCGGTCTCCAGCAGGTCCTGGGGCCGGTCCTGGCGACGCGGGCGGAAGGACTTGTCGTGGTTGACGCCGTAGCCGCCGCCGGTGCTGCGCGAGTCGGCCGCGGTGACCACCTCGTCGGTGGCCGCCTCGGCGTCGGCGTCGCGCCAGATGAAACCGTGGAAGGGCGCGACGGTGACGGCGGTGTCGGCGCCGTTCTCGACGACCGCGCCGGCCACCCCGTCGATGTCCTCGTGGATCAGGAACGGGCTGGTGCACTGCACGAGCAGCACCGCGTCGACCGGGGAGCCGTGCAGCGCCTCGTGGGCGTCCATGGCGTGCAGGACGGCGGCCTCGGAGGTGGCGGTGTCGCCGGCGATGGCGGCGGGGCGCAGCACGACCTCGGCGCCGGCCGAGCGGGCGGCGGCGGCGATGGCCTGGTCGTCGGTGGAGACGACGACGTCGGTCACCAGCCGGGAGGCCCGGCACTCGCGCACCGCGCGGGCCACCAGCGGCACGCCGCCGACCGGGGCGAGGTTCTTCGCGGGCACGCCCTTGGAGCCGCCGCGCGCGGGGATCACCGCGAGCACACGGCGTACGGTCGCGCCTTGGCCCGCTTCCGGGTGGGACATGGGAACTACTCCTTGACCAGGGTTGATACGGCTCACAGCTCCCCCATCCGCCGGATGACGGGCGCGACCCGCTGGACGCCGTGCCGGTAGGCGCCGCGCGCGGCGCGACGCACGATCTGGCGCACCGGGCCGGGCTCCTTGTCGTGCGCGGGGGCGCCGGGCAGCGGGGTGCCGTCGGGACCGAGGTGGTGCCGGGCGAGGATGCCGGGCAGATAGCCGGGGGCGGTCACCGGCGTGTAGTACGGCGCCAGGGGGGCCAGCCCCCCGGGCTGCCGCAGCAGCTTGGCGATCCGCTCCCGGGCCGCGTCGAAGGCGGTCTCGTACGAACCGTCGGCGGCGACACCCTGCCGGGACACCCAGTCGGTGTCCGGCACCGGCCGGTGCCCGGCGTCGAGCTGGTCCCAGGAGGCAAGGCAGCCGGAGCCGACGAAGTGGTGGTTGCCGAGCGTCTCGCGGATCCCGAGGTCGGACAGGACGACGGTGGGGATCCGGCGGTGCAGCGACTCCAGCGCGGCCGTCGAGCTGACCGTGACGAGCAGGTCCGTGCGGTCCAGGACCTCGCCCATGTTGCCGTAGACGAGCTTGAAGTTGGGCGGCAGCTCGCCGAGCCGCTGCGCCAGCTTCTGGTACGGCAGTTCCTCGATGTGGGTGGTGTGCTCACCGGGCCTGGAGCGCAGCTTGAGCAGCACCTCGCGCTCGGGGTGCAGCCGCGCGTGCTGGACGAGGCGGTTCAGCAGGTAGGTGCGGTCCTTGCGGTTCTCGGGGACCGACGGCTGGGCGGCGAAGACCACCGTGTACGGGTCGTGTTCACCCGAGTACGCGGCGCCACCCAGGAACGGCAGTGCGACCTCGGTGACCGCGGTGGAGTCGGCGCCGACCCCGTCGTACACCGCGCGGAAGCGCTCGGCGTCCTGGCGCGAGTTGGCGAGGACGAGATCCGCGCCGTGCCGCAGCAGCAGGCCGTCGGCGAGCTTCTCGTAGACGACGCCGACGTAGCCGGTGACGACGACGGGCCGCTTCTCGCGGTCCGCCCAGACCTGCCGCAGGCCGTGCAGCATCGCCTGCACACCGCCGCCGACCAGGGAGAGGACGAGCACGTCGTACGACTCCCGCGCCATGACGCGCAGGAACTCGACGGCCGTGACCTCCGTGAGGGAGTCGGCGCGCACGCCCACTTCCGCCAGCTGGCGGGGCGTGGGGGTGGCCCGGCCGCGCAGCAGAAATCCGTCCAGGGCGGGGGCGACTTGCGTCCCGCCTTGCGATCCGGCTTCCATGGACGGGCCCGGAGCGATACGGCTCGCCGTCAGAGCACCCCATTTCCATCGGGTGTCCGAGTCGGCGAGTACTGCGATCCGCGTGGGCTTCGTTGTACTTGGTGGCACAGCCAAGACGCTAGGAAGCAATTTCTAGTTGCCGGCCAACCACGCCTCAACGAAAAGTTAACAGCAACCCACCGAGAGCCGAACTGGCTCGCCGAAGCCCAGGAAGTACACGGGATGCACCGTTCCGACACATCGAGTTCACCCTCTGTACCCTCACCGGAAAGTTCCGCAGCGGGGCCGCCTCCTAGGCTTTCGCAGGTGCCAAAGCTTTCCGTGATCGTGCCGTTCTACAACGTGCAGCAATACGCCCCGGACAACCTGAGAAGCCTTCGCGCGAACGCCCGCCAGGACTTCGAGTTCATCTTGGTGGACGACAAATCGAAGGACGAGACGCCGGCCATTCTCGAACGCGCGGCCGAAGAGCTCTCCGCGGTCGCTCAGGTGCGCTATATCCGCAGAGAGGAAAACGGAGGGCTGGCCACCGCTCGGAACTCCGGCCTCGAGGTGGCGACCGGCGAATACATCACCTTCCTGGACGGTGACGACTGGCTCGCCCCCGGCTACTACGGCGAGCTGGTCACGGCCATCGAGCGGCTGGGCTGCGACTTCGTCCGCACCGACCACGTCCAGGCCACCCACCGCGCCCGCACCGTGCACCGCGTCCCCGTAGGGCTCCGGGACGAGGTCATGAACCCCCGTGACGCCATCCTGCCCGCCGACCGCACGACCTCCGTCGACTACGCCTACGCCTGGGCCGGCGCCTTCCACCGGCGGCTCCTGGACAAGGGCCTGCTGCACTTCACCGACGGGCTGCGCACGGCCGAGGACCGGCCGTGGATCTGGAAGCTGCACCGTGAGGCCGAGTCCTTCGCCGTGGTCGGCCTGCTCGGCGTGTTCTACCGGCGCGGCGTGGCCGGCTCCCTCACGCAGATCGGTGACGTCCGCCAGCTCGACTTCATCCGCGCCTTCGACCAGGTGATCGAGGAGACGGCGGCCGACCGCGACGCCGAGCGGCTGCTACCCAAGGCCGTACGCACCTACTGCGCGATCATCGCCCACCACCTCTCGGAGATCGACAAGTTCGAGCCGTCCGTGGCCAAGCAGCTGCGGATCATGAGCGCGGCGGCCATAAAGCGCATGCCCCAGGACGCACTCGGCGACGTACTCGACACCATGGACCTGCGGCGCGCCTCCAAGCTGCGGCGGCTGCGGCGCCGGATCACCACAGCGAAGGCGGCTGCCTGATGTCCCGTACCACCCAGATCTTCTGCGTCTCCACGCTGTACGGCGCGGCGACGCTGGCCGCCGCGATCGACTCCGACTGCTTCGAGGAATCCGACCGGCGCGTGCTGCTGGTCTTCAACAACTCGGCGACGCCGGAGACCACGCCGGCGGTCGACGAGATGCCGGGCTTCGACACGCTGCGCGACCACTTCGACGACGTGCTGTCGTTCAACGAGGCGATCCACCCGTTCCACCCCGGTGCCTGGCAGCCGCGCCCCGACGACCTGCCGCTGTTCGAGCGCTATCTGCGGCTGCTGTGGGGGCTGGGCGACGACCGGGTCGAGCTGGTGATGGAGTCCATCCAGGTCAACCCGGCGCTCGGGCTGGCGCAGATCTTCACCGGCGCCCCGGTCCATGTCTACGCCGACGGCCTGATGAGCTACGGCCCCACCCGCAACAAGCTCGACCCCCTGGTCGGCACCCGCGTCCGGCGCCTGCTGCACCTGGACCTCGTACCCGGTCTCACCCCGCTGCTGCTGACCGAGTTCGACGTGCCGGCGCAGCTGGTGCCGACGGACGCGTTCCTCAAGGTCATGAGCGGCCTCACGGACGTCGCCGGGGACCTGCCGGCCCTGCCGGACAACGCAGCCCTGCTGCTCGGCCAGTACCTGTCGGCCCTCAACATCATGTCCGCCGCCGAGGAGGAGAACCTCCACGTGCGGATGCTGCGCGGTGCGGTGCAGCGCGGGCACCGGGCCGTCGTGTTCAAGCCGCACCCGACCGCGCCGGCCCGCTACAGCCGCGCCCTGGAGGCGGAGGCCGACAAACTCGGCGTCGAGCTCACCGTGCTGGACTCCCCCGTCCTCGCCGAGGTGCTCTTCGCCAAGGCCCGGCCCGCCCTGGTCGTCGGCTGCTTCTCCACCGCGCTGTTCACCGCGTCCGCGTTCTACGACCTGCCGGTCGCGCGCATCGGCACCGAGCCGCTGCTGGACCGGCTCACGCCGTACCAGAACAGCAACCGGCTGCCGGTCACCCTGGCCGACGCGCTGCTGCCCGACCTGGAGAGCCGCGGGAGCGAGGAGCCGCTCGCGGACGAGCTGCTCAACGGGCTGGTCGCCGCGGTCGGCTTCACCATGCAGCCGCAGATCCAGTCCGGTCTGCGGCCCGCCGCCGAGCGGTTCCTCTCCCAGCACCTCGGCCCGCGGACCCAGCGCTACTTCAAGAAGCGCCGGCTCACCTCGCTGGGCCTGCCCGGCGGCATCCCCGAGCGGCTGTCCTTCCTGCCCCGCAACAGTACGGCGCGCCGGGTGGTGCGCCGGGCACGGGCGTTGAAGAAGGCCGTCAAGCGGTAGATGAAGAGGGCGTGAACAAGGCGCCACATCGGCGGGAACCGAAAAGAGAATATGCGTGCGGCGGCTTTTCCGGATCTCGGTCCCGGGAAGCCGCCGCCGCCTTTGACCAGCGGCTGCGTTAATTTCCGTACCGAATACTTCCCAAACCTTCAAATAGCAATGATCTCAGGCCTACGATCGCGCCCATGCGCATCTCCCAGGTCGAAGCCGCCAATGCCCGGATGCTGGCCTACGCCCCGTCCGTCCGGCCCGTCGCCACCAGCGACATCATCCGCACGCATCGCAAGAAGCACCCGTACCGGGGCCTTGCCGAGATCGACTCGCCGTACTGCCCGCCGTTCGTCATGTTCTGCGTGAACGACGACGCGGTCGCCCTGGACACCCTGTGGAACGGCACCTTCGGCTACGAGCCCGGCAGCCTCTCCACCTGGGCGCGGCTGGCGGCGAAGAGCGCGACGATAGCCGACGTCGGCGCGCACGTCGGCTACTTCTCGATGATCGCCGCACTCACCAACCCCAAGGCCAAGGTGCACGCCTTCGAGCCGGTGGACCAGGTGCACGCGCGGCTCGCGGTGAACATCCGGCTCAACAACGTGCAGAACGTGCGCCGTTACCAGGCGGGCGTCTCCAGCGAGCCGGGCTGGGCCGACATCAGCGTCCGCTTCTCCGGGAACCTGCTGTCGACGGGCTCCTCCCTGGAACACGCGGCCGGCGACGCCGAGATGAAGCGGATCCAGCTGGTCACGCTGGACGAGGTGTTCGCCGACACCAAGCTCGACCTGATCAAGATCGACGTCGAGGGCCACGAGATGTCGGTGCTGGAGGGCGCGCGCCAGGTGCTGAAGCGGGACCGGCCCACCGTGATGCTGGAGGCGCTGGTGGGTGCCCCGCTGGACCCGCTGCTCGCCGAGTTCGGGCCGCTCGGGTACGACGCGCACTGGGTCGCCGAGGAGGAGGACACCCTCATCCCGGCCGACCGTCCCCGGCCGAGCGGCACCCGCAACCTGCTGTTCACGCCCCGCCGTTAGGGCGAGCGCACGAGACGCTCCCGGAGCCTGCCGACTCCGGGAGCGTTCTGCGTTCTGGGTTCTGCGTTCTGGGTTCTGCGCTATGCCCTCCGCGTCCTGCGGGCCCGGGTGGGTCAGCCGCCCAGGAGGGTCCGCAGCTCCGCGGCGTTGGCCTGGGTGACCTTCCACAGCTCCTGCTGACGGCCGTGCACGTCGGCCACCGTCTTGGCGTGGTCGGCGAGCAGGTCGCGGGAGCGCTCGACGAGCACCTCGGCGAGGTTGCGCTCGTGCACCGAGACACCCCACTCGGGGCGCTCGATGTCGCGCAGGAAGTACGCCATCTTCGGGTGCGAGATCAGGCTGATGATCGGCGTGCCGCAGCCGAACGGGATCATGCCCGCGTGGCCGCGCATACCGATGACCAGCCGGGTGCGCGCGTACAGCTCGCGGATCTCGTCGTTCTCGAAGTCGTACATCGGGATGACGGGCATCGACACGCCGTGCTCACGGCGCAGGTCGAAGGCGATCCGCTCGTCGTCGAGCGAGTGCGCCACGCACTGCACCTCACCGAGGTCGCCCAGCTCGCGCACGGCCTTGGCCATCTGCGCGAGGAAGTGGCCGTAGTCGTGGCCGAAGCGCAGGGTGGCACGGTCGTAGGCGGCGTTGATGAGGATGGTGTCGTCCCGCTTCACCGGGTCCTGCCAGCCTGCGACGAGCTGGCGGGTGACCGTGGTCGGGCACGGCTGGAAGCGCACCTTGTCGTGCAGGTGCGCCGGGATCATGGCCCGGACCTTCTCGATCGAGCCGTGGTTGCGCAGCCCGAAGAAGGCGGACTTCTCCACGAGCAGCCGCAGCGACTCACGGAACCGCTGGGCGCGGTAGCTCTGCCCGTCGAAGGCGTTGAAGCCGACGGCGTACACCGCGATGGGCACGTCGATGCGCTTCAGCAGCTCGTCGGGGACGTTCCACTGCCAGGCGCTGTTGCCGTTCGGCATGGTGTCCGGGATGAACAGGCCGCCGCCGCCGATGACCATGCCGCGCCGGGAGTTGACGCGCTCCAGGGCCGCCTCGTCGAACAGGCGGTGGGCGTGCACCGAGTGCCAGCGGCGTCCCGTGGTGTCGGGGTCGAAGGCGAGGCGAACGCTCTCGGGGAGCAGCTTGTCGCCCGCGTTGCCCTGCCGGTCCATGTAGAACGCGACGTGCGCGAGCTGCTCGACGGCACTGCCGGACTGCTGGGCCGGCATGCCGATGGTGCGCTGGTGCCAGATGCGGCTGGCCCGGTGCGTCGGGTCGACGGTCAGACCCTGGACGGCGTGCTTGTGCGCGGTGGCGTCCTCGCCGTGCACCCAGGAGATCAGGGCGAGCCGGGCGAAGGCGGTGGCCGCGCGGTTGGGTGCGGCGGTGGCCAGCAGCAGCTGGGCCTTGGCCTCCTCGTAGCGGGAGACGGCCAGCAGGGCGTGTCCGTAGACCTCGTGCGGCCAGGCCTCGTCGACGGGGATGTGGACGCGCTCCATGATGTCCACGGCGGCCTGGTAGTCGCCGGCGCCGATGTGGGCGAGCGCGACCCGGCGGGCGGCGTCGACGTCACCGGTGCGCTCGACGTACGGGGTGCCGAAGTGCACCAGCAGGTCGCGGTGCGTCGTGCCGCCCGCGCCCACGTACGCCGCGTGCAGCTCGGCGTCCGTCATGTCGAACTCGCGCCAGCGCTCCTGCGCCTTGTCGTAGCCCGACTCGCCGCCCTGCCAGGGCTTGTGCCGGCCGGTGAAGTGCAGGATCGCGGTGTCGTCCGGGACCGCGAGGTCACCGGAGAGGCGCCGCTTGACGAAGTTGTACTTCGGGTCGAGGCGGACGAAGTCGCCGTTCAGGACCGCGTTGAGGATGCCCTGGTCGTGCTTGTCGAGCTCGTAGGCACCGGTGTGGCCGACGTGGTCGATCTTCGCGTAGAACTCGTCGCTCAGGTACTCCTTCTGAATGACGAGCAGACCGCTGTTGAGCTTGTGCTGGCCGTAGAAGAACTGCGGTACGGCGGCGAGGCCCTCGCGCAGCGACAGCAGCTCCGAGAGCGACCCGAGGACCACCATGTCGGTGTCCAGGGTGATCACGGTGTCGTAGTCGCGGATCTTGAAGACGTCGAGGATGAAGTACGCCTTGCGGACCAGGTAGTTGTCCTGGTCGCCCTTGGCGTAGCCGTCGTAGTGCTCGGCGTCGACCCGGCGGAAGCTGACGCGCGGGTGCAGGGCGCGGATGCTGGCGACGGAGGACGGCTTGAGGTCGTCGTGCAGGACGATGAAGTCCTCGCACACACCCGGGTTCGACAGCGCGAGCGAGCGCAGCAGGGCCAGGAAGCCCGGCAGGTAGTTCTCGTCGACGAAGCTGGCGAAGGCGATGCGGCGCTTGCCGGTCAGCGCGCTGGCGTCGGTGGCCGGGGCCGCGCTGCGAGGCTCGGCGGGGGCTATGTGGGTCGCGGTCATCGCAGGGAGATCCTCATGCCGGAGACGCTCTGGGCCCGTTCCATGACCCACGCCTTCTCGCTGGTGTATTCGTGGACGGACGTGATGGGCATCTTCATCGCCGCGTCGAGGCGGTACGCACCGCTCTCGTAGAAGTCGAAGCCGATCAGGTCGATGGCGCTGCTGACGTCGAGGAAGTCGAGCAGCCACAGCATGTTGAAGCCGGAGGTGGGGATCGACGGCCACTTGTCCGTGCCCCACTTGCCGATGTTGCGCACGGGCCAGCGCAGCGACTCGTCGCCCAGGTACTTCTGCGCGCCCGGCACGAGGCGGTTGCGCAGCGAGTACTTCCAGTCGCCGGAGATCCCGCCGAAGACCAGCCGCGTGTCGACCTGCTGGTCCCAGTTGAAGCCGTGCTTGTGGATCGTGACGTGGATGTCGGTCCGCTTGCCGGTGTTCGCCGCGTCGATCTTGTACGAGTTGAAGCGCACGACCAGGTCGTAGGCGTCGATCTCGGTGCCCTTGCCGCTCTCGCCGACCTTGCCGGAGTTGGCGATCAGGGCGATGGACTTGCCGGCTATCCGGTTGCGGAACTCACCGAGGCTGATCCACTGCAGATTGCCGAAGGTCGGGTCGTCCAGCGGTCCGCGCATCCGGTTGCGCCGCTGCTCGGCGAAGAGGCCGATCGCCTCGATCAGCTCGGGGCTGGGGCGGTGCTGGACGCCGGTGCTGAGGTCCAGGTAGTGGCTGAGCGCCTCCTGGAACTCCTGCTCGGGCGCCTCCGTACGGTCGAGCGCGACCAGCGCGCCCACCAGCTGCGCCTGGGCCCGCTCCCAGTCCCCGGCGGCGTGCGTCGCGAGACCGTCGGCCCACACGTCGGTCGCCGGGCCGGCGGCGTACGCGGCGGCGTCCGGGACGGTGCGCTTCAGCAGGGTGAGCAGCTCACCACGCTTCTCCTGCGCGGTGCGCAGGCCGGCGACCTTGGCGCGGACGCCGAAGCCGTCCTCCGTGGTGAGGCTCAGGTAGCGCTCGAAGGCGTCGACGGCGGCGGCCGGGCGGCCCATGGCCTCCAGCAGCCGGCCGCGCAGCCGCCAGCCGGCCCGGGAGTTCTTGCGCTGCGACAGCACCGTGTCGGTGATGAGCAGGGAGAGGTTCAGCTCGTCGTCGTAGCCGCAGTCGAGCGCCTTGTTGCCGACGGCGAGGAGCGCGTCGAGCAGCTCGTTGGTCAGGCCGGCGCCACCGACGGCCTTCGCGCCACGCCGGATCAGGCTGCCCGCGCTCGCGGACGCCGACTGGGGCTGCTCCTGGGCGGCCCACAGGGCGAGCAGCTCCCGCAGCTTCTCGGCGAGCGCGATGCGCCGGGAGTCGAGGCTGCCCACGAGCTTGCCGCTGTGCACCGCGCAGGCGCGCAGGCAGTCCTCCAGCTCCACCGGAGTGACCTGGGCGGTCGGCGGACCGGCGTCAGTGCTCGCCGATGCCGTGTCCCCTGTTCGGGAACGTGACCATCTGCTGCGAACCGTCATGGTGCTCCTGCTCTGGATGTGACGAAGCAGGCAAGGATCTGCCTCGGTAAACGTGGTGGGTTGGAGAACACTAAGAAACCAATACGACGAAAAGGTGAACCGATAGGGGCCGGTGGGCAAATCGTGTTTCCGTCGAACGGAATTCCGTCAACCGACGTCCTAGGGTGGCGGGCGGCGTCGCAGGACGTTGACACACACCTCCGGGGTTATGCCGGTTACGGGCGCTTTGGGCAGGATGGCGCGCATGCGGGCCCACGGACAGACGAGGTAGCCGAGGTATTCCAGCGTGACCGAGACGGTCGTCACCACAGCCAAGCCCCCCACCGCCACCGCCGCGCCCGCGCGGCCGCTCGAGGTCGGCGGCGTCCGGCCGCGGCCCAGAACGACGGGGGGCCGGCTGCGCGCCCTGGACGGGCTGCGGCTGCTGGCCGCGCTGATGGTCGCGCTGTACCACTACGGCGGCCGGGGCGGTGAGATCACCCATGCCTGGGGATCCTCGCCCAAGATCCAGTTCCCGACGCTGCACTCCTGGTTCGCCTACGGCTGCCTCGGCGTCCAGATCTTCTTCGTGATCAGCGGGTTCGTCATCTGCATGAGCGGCTGGGGCCGGCCGCTGCGCTCCTTCTTCGCCTCCCGGGTCGCCCGCCTGATGCCCTCCTACTGGGTGGCCGTCGTCCTGGTGACGGCCGTCTTCGCGCTGCCGGGCGTGGCCTACGCGGCGGTGTCACCGAGCGAAGCGCTGGTGAACCTGACCTTGCTCCAGCAGCCGCTCGGCGCCGACCGGGTGCTCGGCGTGTGCTGGACGCTGTGGGTGGAGATCCGCTTCTACGCGCTGTTCGCCGTGTGCATCGTGCTGCCGGGGGCCAACCGCCGGCGGGTCGTCATGCTGTGCGCCGTCTGGACGCTGCTGGCGGCGATCACGCAGGCCGCCGACCAGCCGTTCCTCGATCTGGTCCTGATGCCGGAGTACGCGCCGTTCTTCATCGGCGGCATGGGCATCTACCTACTGCACCGCAACCGGCGGGACGTCACCGCGTGGGGCATCGTCGCGGTGAGCTGGCTGACCGGGCAGCACCAGGCGGTGTCCCACCTGTGGCACAGCCCGCAGCCGGACCAGTTCTCCTACCGCTCCGCCTCGGTGATCATCCTGATCGTCACGTTCGGCTTCGTCGCGGTGCTCGCGGTGGCGCTGGGCTGGCTGAACCGGGCCGACTGGCGCTGGCTGACGGTCGCGGGAGCGCTGACGTACCCCTTCTACCTGGTGCACGAGCACCTGGGGTGGCCCGTCGTCGAGCTGCTGCACCAGCACCTCGGGCTCCCCGCGTGGATGACGATGACCGGCACGCTGACCACGATGCTGGTGCTGGCGTGGCTGTTCAACCGGTACGTGGAGGAGTGGGCGACGCCGCTGCTGCGGCGGTCGCTGACGCAGGTGCGGACGCCGAAGGACTGACCTCGCCCGGTCGGGCGTGATCGCGGGTGCGGTACGGCTGTTCGACGCGTACCGCGGGGCACCCGACCCGGGGCCCCCGCCCACGCACCTTGCGCAATACGCGGCCCGGGCGGGGGTAGCCGAGCCATCCTGGTAATCGTTCACCGGGCGTGGCGTCGTTCGCGCCACCCGCGGGGGCGGGAACGCGTACGGTACGTAGGGAATTGACCCGGTATTCACCTTCTTGGGGGTTTGGATGGGTTCTCCTCCCGGGCAGGCGCCGGGCAACTCCTGACCGCACACCGCAACGAGGAAGTGCTCGCCTTTCATGACCACTGCACATGAGGCGCCCCCGCGGCCCCGCCTGCTCGACGACGTCCCAGGCTGGTTCCCCGTACTCGACCAGACGCTCTTCGACTGGCTCCTGACCCGGCAGGAGGCAGCGGGCGTCCGCGGCGACCTGCTGGAGGTCGGGGTCTACATGGGCAAGAGCGCGATCTTCCTGGGCCGTCATCTCCGGGAGGGCGAGCGCTACACCGTGTGCGACCTCTTCGAGGGCGACGCCCCGGACCGCGCCAACCGGGCCGAGTCGACGAAGTCGTACAGCGCGCTCACGCGCCAGGTCTTCGAGACCAACTACCTCTCCTTCCACGACGAACTCCCGCGCGTCGTGCAGGGCCCCAGCTCGCTCGTGCCCGGCGAGGTCGAACGGGACTCGTGCCGCTTCGTGCACATCGACGGCTCGCACCTCTACGAGCACGTGTACGACGACATCGCCGCCGCGCGCGACGTGCTGCGGCCGGACGGGATCGTCGTCCTCGACGACTTCCGCTCGGAGCACACCCCCGGTGTCTCCGTCGCCGTCTGGGAGGCCGTGCTCAGCCGGGGTCTGCGCCCGATCTGCCTGACCACGCAGAAGCTCTACGGCACCTGGGGCGACCCGAAGCCGGTGCAGGACGAACTGCTGGCGATGGTGCGCGGGCGCGACGACTGCGGGCTCAGCGTGCAGCAGGCCGCCGGGCACCGACTCGTCCGGCTGAAGTCGAAGGGGATGCAGGCCCCCGACTTCCCGCCGTCCCGGCACGCACGCGAGACGCCCGAGCCCGCCGTGCCGAGGCCCTCACAGCCCGCCGCGTCCGGGGCGGCCCCGTCCGTCCTCTCCCGGAGCGCCGGCACCCGCGCCCGCCGCCTGGCGGTCGACCTGCTGCCTCCGCTGCTGACCCGTGCGATCCGCAAGGCCCGCGCGTCGAAGCGGGCGGCGGCCACACGCTGACGCCGCCCGCCGCCGTCCTCGCCGCCCCGCTCTCCCGGCCGCTGGTCGGCGACAGCTAGGAGCTGGTCAGCGACAGCTTCACCGCGAAGCCGAGGAACAGCGCCCCCGCCGCCGAGGTGACCCCCGCCGTGAGGCGCCTGCGGCGGCGGAAGGCGGCGGCCAGCTTCGTTCCGCCGAATATCAGTGCGCTCAGGTACAGGAAGCTGGCGAGCTGCGCGAACGCCCCGAGCACGACGAAGGACAGCGCGGGGTAGGCGTACCCGGGGTCGACGAACTGCACGAAGAAGGCGACGAAGAACAGGATCGCCTTGGGGTTGAACAGGCTGATGACCAGGGCGCGCCGGAACGGCCGCTCGTCCCCCGGCTGCGGCGCGGCGGGAGCCGCCACGCTCTCCCGCCGGGTCCGCCACATCCCCCACGCCGCGCGCATCATGCCGATCGCCAGCCAGGTCAGATAGCCGGCTCCGGCGTACTTCACGATGCCGAACAGCAGCGCGTTCGCCTGCAGCAGCGAGGCCACACCGGCCGCCGACAACGTCATCAGCACGGCGTCGCCGCACCACACCCCGGCCGCGGCCCGGTACCCGGAGCGCACCCCGCGCCGGGCGGCCACGGACAGCACGTAGAGCGAGTTGGGCCCGGGCAGCAGGACGATCAGGGCGAGCCCTGCCAGATAGGTCGGAAGATCGATGACGCCGAACATGCCTAGGAGTGTCGCACGCCGGTACGACAGCGGGTCCGGTCAGAAGGCGTCACTCGGTACGTAACTCCCCCAGATCTCCCGCAGGGCGTTGCACACCTCACCCACGGTGGCCCGCGCCCGCAGCGCCTCCTTCATCGGGGGCAGCACGTTGTCCTCGCCCTCGGCCGCCGTGCGCAGCGCCGCAAGGGCGGCGTCCACCGCCCGCCGGTCGCGTCCGGAGCGCAGCGCGGCCAGGCGCTGCGCCTGCCGGGCCTCGATGGCGGGGTCGACGCGCAGCGGCTCGTACGGCTCGTCCTCGTCGGTCGTGAAGCGGTTGACGCCGACGACGACCCGCTCGCCGGAGTCGGTCTCCTGGGCGATCCGGTACGCGTTGCGCTCGATCTCCGTCTTCTGGAAACCGCGCTCGATCGCGGCGACCGCACCGCCCAGCTCCTCGACCCTCGCCATCAGCTCGACGGCCGCCGCCTCCACGTCGTCCGTCATCCGCTCGACGGCGTAGGAACCGGCGAACGGGTCGACGGTCGCGGTCACGTCCGTCTCATGGGCGAGTACCTGCTGGGTGCGCAGCGCCAGCCGCGCGCTCTTGTCGGTGGGCAGCGCGATGGCCTCGTCGAAGGAGTTGGTGTGCAGGGACTGGGTGCCGCCGAGGACGGCGGCCAGGCCCTGGACGGCGACGCGGACGAGGTTCACCTCGGGCTGCTGGGCGGTCAGCTGCACCCCGGCCGTCTGCGTGTGGAAGCGCAGCATCAGCGACTTGGGATTCCGCGCACCGAACTCCTCGCGCATCACCCGGGCCCAGATCCGGCGGGCGGCGCGGAACTTCGCGACCTCCTCCAGGAGCGTCGTACGGGCCACGAAGAAGAACGACAGACGCGGGGCGAAGTCGTCGACGTCCATCCCCGCGGCCACGGCCGTGCGGACGTACTCGATGCCGTCGGCCAGGGTGAACGCGATCTCCTGCACCGGGGACGCACCGGCCTCCGCCATGTGGTAGCCGGAGATCGAGATCGTGTTCCACCTCGGCATCTCCGTCCGGCAGTAGCGGAAGATGTCCGCGGTCAGCCGCAGCGACGGCTTGGGCGGGAAGATGTACGTCCCGCGTGCGATGTACTCCTTGAGCACGTCGTTCTGGACCGTGCCGGTCAGCTGGTCCGCACGGACCCCCTGCTCCTCCGCCACCAGTTGGTACAGCAGCAGCAACAGGGCGGCCGGCGCGTTGATCGTCATCGACGTCGACACCTTGTCCAGCGGGATCCCGCCGAACAGCGCCCGCATGTCCTCGACCGAGTCGATCGCCACACCGACCTTGCCGACCTCGCCGTGCGCCAGCGGCGCGTCCGAGTCGTGGCCCATCTGGGTGGGCAGGTCGAAGGCGACCGACAGACCGGTGGTGCCGTGCGCGATCAACTGCCGGTAGCGGGCGTTGGACTCCGCCGCCGTACCGAACCCCGCGTACTGCCGCATGGTCCACGGGCGGCCCGTGTACATCGACGGGTAGACCCCGCGCGTGAAGGGGTACTCACCCGGCTCGCCCAGCCGCACGGCCGGGTCCCAGCCGTCCAGGGCGCGCGGCCCGTAGACCGGTTCGACGGGCAGTCCGGACTCCGACTCGCGTGCCATCGTGGGTGCCTTCCCTGTGCGGTGACCACTCCTTGCCCACCACGATGCCGCGCCGTTCGCGACCCGTCATGCGCGGGAACCATCTCAGGTGACACCGGCGTACTTCGGTGAGAGGGCGGGGACTGGTCATGCGCAGTGCACTGACGGGGAGGACGGCGGCCGCGCTGGCGGCGCTGGCGGCGGTGTGCGGGTGCACCGCGCAGGCCGTGGACGCGGACGGGAACCCGCGCGGGCCGATCCATGTCGAGGTCACCCGTACGGCGCCCGCGCCGCCGCCGGCCACCCGCTCCCCGGCCCCCGAGCGGCCGGCCGCCCCGGCCCCGGCCCCGGCGCCGGTCCTCTGGTCCCCCGGCGACACCGGGCGTGACGTGCGCGAACTCCAGGCCCGGCTGCGGCAGGTCGCGTGGTTGTTCGACGGCCCGACGGGGACGTACGACGATCTGACCGAGCAGGCCGTACGCGGCTTCCAGGGCAAGCGCGGGCTGCCCCGCACGGGCACCACGGACACCGTCACCTGGCAGCGGCTGCTGGGCATGACCCGCGAGCCCGGTCACTGGGACCTGTACCTGATGGGCGGTCAGCCGGCCGACGCGCCGGACGCGCGCTGTCTGACCGGCCGGGTGCTGTGCATCAGCAAGTCGAGCCGCACGTTGCGCTGGATGGTCGACGGCCGCACGGTGACGACCCTGCCGGTGCGCTTCGGCTCGGAGTACACCCCGACCAGGGAGGGCGAGTTCCAGGTGTACTGGAAGTCCCGCGACCACCACTCCACGCTGTACGACTCGCCGATGCCGTACGCGATGTTCTTCAGCGGCGGGCAGGCCGTGCACTACTCGTCCGACTTCGCCGTCCGCGGCTACGCCGGGTCCTCGCACGGTTGCGTCAACGTCCGGGACGAGGCGGCGATCGCGCAGCTGTTCGGTGAGGTGCGCGACGGCGACAGGGTCGTCGTGCACCGGTGAGGTTCGGGGCGCGGGCGGGACCGGGGGAACGTGTCCCGCCCGCGCTCAGGTGCACGAGCCGTAGGTACGGGGGGAACCCCGGCTCAGTGCGACAGCCGATGACCAGTCGGCTCACTCTGTACTGCGCCGAGCAGGCCCGAAACGTCACACCCCTCGGACAGAAATATCTACGGGCTCGCGAAACCGCAGGTCAGGGACGAGGGGCGGGGACCACGCGGAGGTGCGGGTGCCGGGGCCGTCGCGGCCGGACACCGGCCCGTCGTGCCCGTCGCCGCCGCTGCCACCTCCGTCGTCGCCGTCGCCCCGACCGTCACCGTCGCCCCGGCCGTCCCTGCCGTCGCCGTCGCCCCGGGTGGGGCCGTCGTCCCCCTTGCCGTCCGACGGTCCGTCCGCGCCCTTGCCGTCCGAGTGGTCGTCGGCGTCCCTGTCCCGGCCCTCGTCCCGCCGCCCGTCGAAGTCGCCGAGCACGGTGTCGCAGTAGGCCCGCATGTGCGAAGGGCCGCCCGCCGCCCTTCTCAGGGCGCGCTCGCCGTCGTGGTCCAGGCTCCGGCCCTCCCACAGGTCGCGGCAGGCCGAGATGAGCACCCTCCACCGGTCCCGGGCGTCACGCGTGTGCTCTTCGCTCTCCCGGCCGGCGGACGGGGACTCGCCCCCTGACGCGCCGGGGCCGCCGACGGCGGGGCCGCCCGTGGCGCCGTCCGGGGTGGGCGAGCCGGGCCGTGCACGTCCCGTGGACCCGGACGGGTCCAGCGGCAGCTCGGGCGGCTCGGCCGCCGAGACGGAGGCGGCGGGGCGCGGGTCCTCGTCGTGGAACGGCGCGTCCAGGGCTCCGGTTCCGGCGGCGACGGCCACTCCGCCGACCATCGCGACGGCCAGCGCGGCGGCCAGCCCCAGTCGCAGCGGGCGGCCCCTGCGCGGGTGGCGGGCGGCGCGCGTACGGCCGCCCCCGCGGCCGCCGATGCGCACCAGTCCGGCGTCGGGGGCCCGCACACCGCACGGCGCGTCAAGGGTGGCGCGCTCGCTGTCGCGGTCCGCCCGCACCTTGCGGAAGGCGGCCAGCGCGGCGGCTTCACCGGGGAGTTCGTCGCTGGTCAGCGGGGGTTTCGCGGACAGTGCGCCGAGAGCGCGGGCGAGCCGGTCGGCCTGTTCGCGGGTGGCGTCGTCGGCAGCGTCCAGTGGCTCCCCGCTCAGCAAACGCTCCGCCGTGTCGCGGTCCAGCCACTTGTGCTGCTCGTCGGCCATCACATGTCCTTCTGCGTCCGCGCGCGCGTAGGCGTCACACTCGCGGACGTCGACGCGCGACCGCGCGGTTCTCGCTGGGGCGGCATGGCATCGAGCACACCGGCGGATTCCGGATCGTCGCCGAGGTCGCCGAGCAGCTCGGCGAGCCGTTTCAGCCCCCGGTGCGCGGCGGTGCGCACGGCACCCGCCCGTTTGCCGAGCGTCTCCGCGGCGGTGTTCGCGTCGAGTCCCACCACCACCCGCAGCACCACGGCCTCGGCCTGGTCCTGCGGCAGCCGGGCGATCAGGGAGAGGGCGTGGTCGGTGGCGAGGGCCTCGATGGCCTCGCCCGCCGTGTCGGACTCGGCGGCCCGGCCGGTCAGCTCGGTCTCGTCACCACCGATCGCGGGCCGCCGGCCACGCATCCGTATGTGGTCCAGGGCCCGGTTGCGCGCGATCCGGGCGGCCCACCCGCGGAACCGGTCCGCGTCGCCGCTGAACCGCTCCAGGTCCCGGGCTATCTGCAGCCAGGCCTCGGACGCCACGTCCTCGGCGTCGGCGTCGCCGACCAACGTCCGTACGTAACCCAGCAGACGTGGGTGCACCGCGCGGTACACCGTGCGGAACGCGCTTTCGTCCCCGCTCCGTGCCGCGATCACCGCGGCCGTCAGCTCCGCGTCGTCCCCCACCGCGCGCGCCCTTCTTTGCGCCAAGCCGGCGCCGCTCGCACGGACCGGGATCTCGCCGTCGTGATTCGTCACCTCAGTGGTCGCCGTTCGAGGACCGCTGCGGTTGCGGTGGTCGTCCCGCCCCCGCACTCCGGCGCGAAAGGCACGTTACGTCTTGAAACTGCCTCCCGTCCATGCAGGTAGTCGTCGATGCAACTAACTCGTGACGCAGTGGGGTGTGACAGAAAACGCAGTCATGACGCTGAAGGAAGTACGGGCCGCCGCGCGGCCCGTGCCGCGCGACGGCCGGGGCCTCTCCTGTGGGGGGTGGCGGCCCCGGCCGTTGCCTTGGCCCCTTCGCGTCCCCCCGGCCTCAACGCCCTGCGCCCCGCGCCCGCCAGTCGTCCCGGCGGCGCGTACGGGCCCGGTGGGCGCCCGCTTCCCGGGCCGCGCGGAACGCGGCCATCGCCCGCCCCTCGGCCTCCGCGTCCACCCCGGCGTCCCGCAGGACGGCACCCAGCAGCGCCGCGAACCGGCTGCCGCGCCGCGCTTGCCCGACCCGCTGCTCCTCGTTCCTCACGACTCCTCCGCACCCTGGGTGCCGTCGCCCGGACCGTCCTCGGCGCCGAGGCGGCGGGCGAGTTGTCCGAGACCGCGGTAGGCGGCCGTGCGCACCGCGCCGGGCCGCTTGCCCAGCACCCGGGCGGCGGCGGGGCCGTCAAGACCGACGACCACCCGCAGCAGCACGGCCTCCGCCTGGTCGCGCGGCAGTTCGCGGACCAGGGCCAGGGCCCGCTCGGTGGTGATGGACTCCAGGGCCTGGTCGTAGGTGTCGTGCGGGCCGGGCAGATCCAGGACGTCCGGTTCGAGCGCGGCCGGCCGGGGCCGGGCCCGGGTGCGGCGCAGATGGTCCAGCGCCCGGTGCCGGGCGATGGTCGCGGTCCAGCCGCGAAAGCCCGCCCCGTCACCCCGGAACCGGCCGAGGTCGCGGGCGATCTCCAGCCAGGCGTCGGACGCCACGTCCTCGGCGTCGTCGCCGACCAGCCCGCGCAGATAGCCGAGCAGCCCCGGCTGCACCAGCCGGTACGCGACCGCGAAGGCGGGCTCGTCGCCGTCCTGCGCCCGTGCGACCGCGGCACCCAATTCCCCGTCGTGCGCCCGCACGCGACGGGGTTCCCCTCCCTGGCCCACTACCGTCCTCGTTCGCACCGCGTTCGTAGGAAGTCGGCACCGTGCGACACGAACCGGCCGTGTCGACGCCCCCAAGGTCATCAGCGTCAGGCCTCACAGAAGTGTCACAGCTCGTCAGAAGCCCTCGCGGTCCCCGGCGTCACCCGGCGCCGCGAGGCTCCCTCACCGGCCGTCGCTCGCGTCCCGGCACAGCAGGCGCAGCGAACCGTCGCCGGTGAAACAGCGGCGCGCCTCGTCGATGGGGTCGAAGAGGCGGCCGTCCGGCGTGCGGATCCAGTGGTCACCGCCGCTCGCCCACCACTCGGCGCCCACCTGACGGGCGATCACCTCACCGGCATAGGCGCCGAGTCCGCGCAGGACGGGTTCCGCGGCGGCGTACGGCGTCCCCTCCCGGCGCAGTTCGTCGATCAGCCGGTCGGCGCGCCACAGGGACTGCGCGGAGTAGTCGAGCCGCAGCCGCGCCCCCTCCCGCAGCGTCGCCACCGCGTCCGCGGCCCAGCGCACCGGCTTCGTCGCGGCCGAGGGCCTGTTCTCCGGGGTCGCCCCCGCTTGGGTCGTCGTCACAGTCTGGGTCGTCACATTCGGAAAAGCGCCCCGCGGCGACGATTCGTCACGCCGGTTCGGCCACTGCCCGCAACCGGCGCAGGACCGCCCCACGGCACCCCTAGGACGGTCACAGGATCCTTGCGCGAGGCGGGGTTTACGCCCCCGGATCCGGGGCTCCGGCCCGGGGGCGGGGCCTGCGTCGACAGCTACGTCGAAGGCGAGGTGCGCGGCGGGCCGGGGGGCCGCCGGGACGTGTGCGTCAGGCGTTCCTCGCCCGGCGGGAGACCACCGCGCGCAGGACCCTGCGGCCCTCCGTCGACACCTCCAGAGCGCGGCGCAGACCGGTCGTGCCGTGCTCGGTGAGGAGCTCCAGGACGGTGATCTGGCGGCGCAGTTCGGCGGCGACGAGCGGCGACATGGCGGCCGTGCGGTCCGCGACGGGCCCCGTCTCCGACCGGACGGCCCCAAGAATCTGCGGGAACGTTTCGGCGGATGCCGCGCCGTCCTCGGCCGGGTCGAGCAGGCGGTGCACCTGCAGCGCCGCCACCGAGCAGCCGTCGGCCCACGCCCGGGCCTCGTCGGTGGACCGCACGGCCGGGGCGGCGGCCAGCATCCGGCGGACCAGCAGCGCGGCCTCGTCCTCGACGTCAGCGGCGTCCATGACGTCCGCGACGCCCAACTGCCCGCGCGCCTTGTCCAGCAGCGCGCCCCACTCGACGGTGTCCCCGTCGTCCGCCAGGTTCGCCCACAAGGGGCGCAGGACCTCGTCATCACCCCCGAGGAGCGGAACGCACCGGTCCAAACAAGCCAGCGCGCTCACGGTCAGCCCGCGTTCATCGGCCTGCGCGATCAGTTCCACCAGGCTCATCCACGCCTCCCGTTCCGGGGCGCCATCCCTTACGGAGCCCGCACTTCCCCTAACTGCGCGCCATACTGCCGTACTGTCACACCGGCACGACACCCAGTCGATGAAGGAACAGGAAGAAGGGGTTTTCGGCCAACGGGTCGAGATCGGCGCCCCGCACGTCGCCCGGCGCCCCGACAGGCCAGGTGCTCAGCCGAGCCGGTCGGCCAGTGCGCTGAACTCCGCCCAGGAGAGCTGCGGCTCGCGCGGGTCCCACAGCTTCTGGACCGTCGCCCGCAGCGGCATCCGGATCCCCGCCGCCACCTGGTCCTGCGTCTGGGAGTTCGCGAGGTCGCACCACACGGCGAACGAGCCGCCGAGGATCTGCTCGTCGTAGCCCGCCGCGACCGGCTCCGTCCCGCGCAGCACCCGCGGCGTCCACTGCTCGTAGATCCGCTGCCCGGTCGGGTAGACGAAGGTCTGCGGCTGACCGAGCACGTAGTAGAGGAACTCGTCGTTGTAGTTGATGACCTTGCGCCCCGCGCTCAGGTACTCCGCCGGCTGCCGCGCGCCGATCTCCTTGCCCGTCCAGTACGCGACCTCGATGTCCTTGTCGGGCTGCACGGAGGCGTCGGTGTAGAAGCCGTCGTTCCACGCCCGCGGCGTACGGTCGAGCGCCCGGACCGCGGCGGCGCGGTCGTTGAGCCAGCCGGTGGCGAGGTCGGCCACGGTGCCGCCGGGGCCGTACGCCTCGCGCGCGGCGGCGGCGAGCTGCGGGTAGGAGGCCTGCGGGTCGGACACGGTGAGCGCCCGGTACTCGTCACCGCCGAGGTGCCACTGGGAACCGGGGAAGAGTCCGGCGTACTCCTTGAACAGCTCGTCGACGAGCTTGCCGGCCTCGGGGTTCGCGATGTCCACGGCCCCGGTCGCCGCGACGCCCTGCGCGTTGCGCAGTTGCAGGTCCGGGTGCGCGGCGATCACCGCGCCCAGGTGCCCCGGAGAGTCGATCTCCGGGACGATGCTGATGTGCCGGCTCTCGGCCAGCTGGACGATCCGCCGGACCTCCGCCTTGGTCAGGTGCTGCTCGGAGACGATCTCGGGATGCGAGGCGGACTCGATCCGGAACCCCTGGTCGTCGGAGAAGTGCAGCCCCAGTTCGTTGAACTTGAGGTCGCCCAGCTCGCGTATCCGGTCCTCGATCCAGCCGGCCGTGAAGTGCTTGCGGGCGATGTCCACCATCAGGCCCCGCCGCTCCTTGGCCGGCTCGTCCCGCACGACCCCCTCCGGCGCCGTGGCACCGTCGTGCACCGTCTGCTTCAGCGTGCGGGTCCCGTAGAAAACCCCGGCCTCACCGGCCCCGCTGATGGCGACCCGCCCGTCGCGGACGGTCATGGTGTACGACTCCGGGTCCGCCCCGTCGGCCCCGCTGAGCGACAGCCGGACGTCACCGGCCCGGGAGTCGCTCTTCTCCCCCGCATAGGTCAGGCCCAGCTCCCCGGCTATCAGCCGGCCCTCGTCGGCCAGCCCGGCGGCGCCCACCACGACCCGCCCGCCCTGCTCGGGCTGCCATCCCGGACCGCGTGCCGGGGAGTGTTCACGGACGGCGGGGATCGTGCGCGGAGCCGTGGACAGGGCGTAGGAGCGGGTGGGCGTCGGGGTGGGGGTCGGCGCGGCCGCGGCGGGGTCGGCGGACGTGCCCCCCGGTGCCCCCTTGCCGGTCCACAGGCCCAGACCGAGACCCACGAGCACCACCGCGGTGGCGACCGCCACGATCAGCCACCGCGTCCGTATGTCGCTACGCGCCGGCGCCCGGCGCCTGTGCTGGCTCACTCCCCCAACGTACGTCGTGGAGCGTCCACCGCGCGTCCTTAAACTCTCCCGTCCGGGTGAAATTCAGGCATCGCTCGGACACGCCGTGAACACTCTCGATAACGTGACGGCACATCTCCCACAGCATCCCCTGCCGACACACGCGACGCCCACGAGGAATCACGCTGCCCGCGCACCGTCTCCCAGACCTCCCCGGCCGAGTCGCCATACCGGTGCGGACCGGCCCGCCACCCGTCCTGGCGCACTTCAACGCCGCCCCCGCCGCGGAACTCCGGCAGGCCCTCCTCGGCTGCCTGAACAGCCTCCGCTGGGCGGACCGCGTCACGGCCCACCGCCCCTACCCCGACCTGGCCGCCCTCCTCGCCGCCTCGGACGAGGCCGCCTACGACCTCACCGCCGCCGACCTGGCCGAAGCGCTGTCGACCGAGTCCCTGCCGGCCCTTCCGGAGGACGCGTACTCGGCCGCGCACACGGCGCTGGGCGCGGCCCACGCGGCATACGAGGCCCGATTCGGCCATGTGTTCGTCATCTGTCTGGACGCCACACATCCGGACGAGATCCCCGACCGGATGCTCGCCGCGGTGCGATCACGATTGACGAACGATCCCGAGGAGGAGCGGGTCGTGGCGGCGGAAGAACTCCGCCACCTGGCCAGGGGGCGGCTGCTGGAGCTGCTCAGAGGCGCGAGAGGCCGTGCGACCAGCCACGATGCGGGCCCGTCCGGCACCTAGACGGGGGCCCATCCGGAACATAACGGAACAGCCCACCCGAATAGCCCGTTCGACTGCCAGTTTGATCACATCGCCAGACCCGGGCTCAGCCGAGCGGCAGCGCGTCGCTACGATGCTGGGGGCCGGTGGACCGTACCCGGCCGGGCCCGTCCGACACCGAAGCCGGCAGGCCCCAGTCCCCGCTCCCGGAGGGTTCTTCCGTGCCGGCTGGAACGCTGTACCGCGGCCGGGAAGGAATGTGGTCCTGGGTGGCTCATCGAGTCACCGGCGTCCTCATTTTCTTCTTCCTGTTCGTACACGTGCTGGACACCGCTCTCGTCCGTGTCTCCCCCGAGGCATACGACGAGGTCGTGGCCACCTACAAGACGCCGCTCGTCGCCGTGCTGGAGTACGGCCTCGTGGCCGCCATCCTCTTCCACGCGCTCAACGGCCTGCGTGTCATCGCCGTCGACTTCTGGTCGAAGGGCCCGCGCTACCAGAAGCAGATGCTCTGGTCCGTCGTGGGCGTCTGGCTCGTGCTGATGCTCGGGGCGATCTACCCCGTCCTCGGCCACGCCGCTCGTGAAGTCTTCGGGAGCTGACGCGCATGTCCACCACTGAGCAGACCGCCTCCGGCATCGGCCCCGTCGAGGGTGCCTCCGTCTACACGGTCGACAACCCCGCGCCGCTCATCGAGCCGCCCCGCCAGCGCACCAGGAAGACCCCGCGCAGCACGCGCGGCAACTTCGAGATGGCCGCCTGGCTCTTCATGCGGCTGTCCGGCATCGTGCTGGTCGTCCTGGTCATCGGCCACCTGCTGATCCAGCTCGTGCTGGACGGCGGCGTCTCCAAGATCGGCTTCGCCTTCGTGGCCGGCCGCTGGGCGTCCCCGTTCTGGCAGGTCTGGGACCTGCTGATGCTGTGGCTCGCGATGCTGCACGGCGCCAACGGCCTGCGCACGATCATCAACGACTACGCGGAGCGCGCGAACACGCGCCTGTGGCTGAAGGGCCTGCTGTACACCGCAACGGTGTTCACGATCCTGCTGGGCACGCTGGTGATCTTCACCTTCGACCCGAACATCCGCTAGGCACGGGGCTGAGGTACCACTGATGAAGATCCACAAGTACGACACCGTCATCGTCGGCGCCGGTGGCGCGGGCATGCGCGCGGCCATCGAGTCGACCAAGCGCAGCCGCACCGCCGTGCTGACCAAGCTCTACCCCACCCGCTCCCACACGGGCGCCGCGCAGGGCGGCATGGCCGCCGCGCTGGCCAACGTGGAGGAGGACAACTGGGAGTGGCACACCTTCGACACGGTCAAGGGCGGTGACTACCTGGTCGACCAGGACGCCGCCGAGATCCTGGCGAAGGAGGCCATCGACTCGGTCCTCGACCTGGAGAAGATGGGCCTGCCGTTCAACCGGACCCCGAACGGCACGATCGACCAGCGCCGCTTCGGCGGCCACAGCCGCAACCACGGCGAGGCCCCGGTCCGCCGCTCCTGCTACGCGGCCGACCGCACCGGCCACATGATCCTCCAGACGCTGTACCAGAACTGCGTCAAGGAGGGCGTGGAGTTCTTCAACGAGTTCTACGTCCTGGACCAGCTGATCACCGAGGTCGACGGCGTCAAGCACTCGGCCGGTGTCGTGGCGTACGAGCTGGCGACCGGCGAGATCCACATCTTCCAGGCGAAGGCCGTGATCTACGCCTCCGGCGGCACCGGCAAGTTCTTCAAGGTGACGTCGAACGCGCACACGCTGACCGGTGACGGCCAGGCCGCCGTCTACCGCCGGGGCCTGCCGCTGGAGGACATGGAGTTCTTCCAGTTCCACCCGACCGGCATCTGGCGCATGGGCATCCTGCTGACGGAGGGCGCCCGCGGTGAGGGCGGCATCCTGCGCAACAAGGACGGCGAGCGCTTCATGGAGAAGTACGCGCCGGTCATGAAGGACCTGGCCTCCCGCGACGTCGTGTCCCGCTCCATCTACACCGAGATCCGTGAGGGCCGCGGCTGCGGCCCCGAGGGTGACCACGTCTACCTGGACCTCACCCACCTGCCGCCGGAGCAGCTGGACGCCAAGCTCCCGGACATCACCGAGTTCGCGCGCACCTACCTGGGCATCGAGCCGTACACGGACCCGATCCCGATCCAGCCGACGGCGCACTACGCGATGGGCGGCATCCCGACCAACGTCGAGGGTGAGGTCCTGGCGGACAACACCACCGTCGTCCCGGGCCTGTACGCCGCCGGCGAGGTCGCCTGTGTCTCCGTGCACGGCGCCAACCGCCTCGGCACCAACTCGCTGCTGGACATCAACGTGTTCGGCAAGCGGGCCGGCATCTCGGCGGCGGAGTACTCGCAGAAGGCGTCCTTCGTCGAGCTGCCGGAGACCCCGGAGTCCCTCGTCCTGGAGCAGATCGAGCGGCTGCGGACGTCGACGGGCAACGAGCGGGTGGCGACCCTGCGGCGGGAGCTGCAGGAGACCATGGACGCGAACGTCATGGTGTTCCGCACCGAGCAGACGATCAAGACGGCCGTCGAGAAGATCGCCGAGCTGCGTGAGCGCTACAAGAACGTGGCGATCCAGGACAAGGGCAAGCGGTTCAACACGGACCTACTGGAGGCCATCGAGCTGGGCAACCTGCTCGACCTGGCCGAGGTCATGGCGGTCTCCGCGCTGGCCCGCAAGGAGTCCCGCGGCGGTCACTACCGCGAGGACTACCCCAACCGCGACGACGTCAACTTCATGCGCCACACCATGGCGTACCGCGAGGTCGGCGCCGACGGGTCCGAAACCGTCCGTCTCGACTACAAGCCGGTCGTCCAGACCCGCTACCAGCCGATGGAGCGTAAGTACTGATGGCTACACCCGTTCTGGACAAGGCCGAGGCGCAGTCCGCGGCCTCCCCGTACATCACCGTCACCTTCCGGATCCGCCGCTTCAACCCGGAGGTCTCGGCGGACGCGACCTGGGAAGACTTCCAGCTGGAGATCGACCCCAAGGAGCGCGTCCTCGACGGTCTGCACAAGATCAAGTGGGATCTGGACGGCACCCTGACGTTCCGCCGCTCCTGCGCGCACGGCATCTGCGGCTCGGACGCCATGCGGATCAACGGCAAGAACCGCCTTGCCTGCAAGACGCTGATCAAGGACATCAACCCCGAGAAGCCGATCACGGTCGAGCCCATCAAGGGCCTGACGGTCCTCAAGGACCTGATCGTCGACATGGACCCGTTCTTCCAGGCGTACCGCGACGTGATGCCCTTCCTGATCACGAAGGAGACCAACGAGCCGACGCGTGAGCGTCTGCAGTCCGCCGAGGACCGCGAGCGCTTCGACGACACGACGAAGTGCATCCTGTGCGCGGCGTGCACCTCCTCGTGCCCGGTGTTCTGGAACGACGGCCAGTACTTCGGCCCCGCGGCGATCGTCAACGCCCACCGGTTCATCTTCGACTCGCGCGACGAGGCCGGTGAGCAGCGCCTGGAGATCCTCAACGACCGTGACGGCGTGTGGCGCTGCCGCACGACGTTCAACTGCACGGACGCCTGCCCTCGCGGTATCGAGGTCACCAAGGCGATCCAGGAGGTGAAGCGGGCGCTCATCACGCGCCGCTTCTGATCTCCGTCTCTTTCGCGAGGGCCCCGTTTCCGGTGAGGCACCGGAGGCGGGGCCCTCGCGCGTCTACAGCTGGCTCAGGATGGTCGGATCGGTGATCTTGGTGTCGTCCGCCAGCATCATCGCCTTGCTGAGGACGACCGCCAGCATCCGGTCGCCCTCGTAGGGCAGGTAGCCGGACTGCGGGGTGCCCGCGGCCGACCTGGGGACGATGCACAGGTACTGGTCGTTCGGGCTCCTGAGGATGTTGCCCGAGCCGAGATGGATCCGGTACGTGTGGCGTTCGCCCTTCACCTGGAGGAAGCGGCCCTCCAGCGTGCAGCGGTCGGCTATCGCGAGCCTCGGTATCAGACGGGCGAGCAGCGCGCGGCGCGTCTCGGCGCTCTGGCCGAGCTCCCCGAAGCCGTACGACGTCCAGTACTCGCGGAACCGGCCGTCCGGGCCGCCGTCCTGCCAGGTCGGGTCGTTGCCGACGCTGGCGACTCCGACGAACAGGTCGACGTCCCGCAGGACTTCGGACAGCACGAGGGGCGGGATGCCGGCGAGGGGGAGCGGGCCGACCGGGTCGGCGCCGTCGCGCAGCCACATGCGGTACTCGCCGCCGTAGCAGTGCGCCGAGTTCTCCGGGGCGTCGATCGGGTAGAAGCGGACCTGGTCGGTGCGCAGCCGGAGGTAGCTGCCGGACTCGGTGGTGTCGACGCCGTGGTCCTCGCCCTCGCCCTCGATCCAGTACTCGGCGCGCAGGCCCCACTGCGGCAGTTCGCGGGTGGCCGGCGGGGCCTCGTCGTCGACGCACAGGCGCAGCTTGTTGCGCCAGCCGCGGATGGCGGCGAGTGAGTGGAACTGGTGCTGGCGCAGGATGTGCGCCGCGAACCGGTTCGAGTACGTGCCGGTCGCGCGCTCGGCGTCCGTGAGCAGGTACACCTCGCGGTGGGCCTGCTTGAACGGCTGGGTGATCCGGTGCCGTTCCAGCCAGTCCCGCCAGGCGACGACGTGGGCCGGCTCGTGGTCGACGGGGTGCCAGAGCGCGACCTCGGTGCCCTCGGTGACGGGGTCGTCGGTGAGGGTGCGCGGGGCGCCGTCCGCGAACCCGACGGTGGTGCCGTCGACGGTCCACAGCAGACGGCGGGCGAGCGTGCCGACGAGGGGATGGTCGAGGTAGCGCTCGCGCCAGGTGGCGTAGGACCAGGTGCGCCGGGCGAGGAACTGCCGGTCGAGCCGCTCGCTCTGGGCCGTGAGCATCTTGTCGATGTCCTTGACCGCCGCCTTGAGTTCCTTCAGCTCGTCGGCGTGGTCGCGCCGGACGGCGGCGGGGACGGCCTTGACCGGCTTGCCTGCCGCGTTCCGCCAGTTCAGCACCGCGCGGGGACCTTCGACGCGCAGTTCGGCGGTGGCCTCGCCGAACGTGTACCGGGCGTGGCCGACGGCGGTGAGGCCGTACGCGGGGACGGCGAGCTCCTCGATCTCGTCGCGGCCGAGGCCGAGCGCCTGCGCGCGGGTGTCGAGCGCGGTGTCGAGCAGCTTGAGCGTGCCCTTGTAGGTGACGCGGGTGGTGAGCCGCGCCAGTTCGGCGAGGGCGGCCTCGCCGTCGAGGCGGGCGAGTGCGTTGACGGCGGCGTTGGCGACCTTGGGGTTGCGCGGGCCGAGCCCCTGGACCTTCTTCAGGCAGGTTTCCACCAGGGTGCCGAGGGTGCGCGCGGTCTCGGCGTGGGCGGGCAGCAGGGCCAGCAGCCAGGTCAGTCCGCGCAGCGCGTTGGCGTTGTACGGGTCCAGGGTGTCGTTGGGGTTCGCGCCGTAGTACGTGGACACCAGCGCTTGGGTGCGCGGCCGCCCCACCAGGCTCAGCCAGGGCAGCGCCCGCTGCCGCAGGGCCTCGGGCCCGACGGCGTCGATCAGGGACCGTGCCGTGCGCTCCCACTTCGCCGAGGGGCGGGCGGCGGTGGCGGTGGCGGAGTGGGCGAGCAGCCGCTGCCAGACCTCGTCGAGGCCGGAGATGTCCGCGAGCGCCTGGTCGGACCAGGCCTCCCCGGGGTTCAGGACGGGGTGGGTCATGCGCTTCACCAGGGGTCCGAGCTGCTGGGAGCCGTTCCAGAGCATGAGCTGGGAGCGGCGGACGACGGCGACGAACTCGCCGGGGAGGTCACGGCCCTCGGCCAGCTCCAGCTCGGCGAGGCGCACCAGGTGCTCGGTGTGGTGGTGCATCTCCCGCTCGGCGGCGAGCCGGATCAGCGCGGCGCGGGTGTCGCGCGGTTGCCCTTCGAACAGGCCCTCGCCCTGGATCCAGTCGACCAGGTGCACGACGCGGCGGCGGAGGGCCGTGTTCTCCTCCAGCTCGTGGTACCGGACGGCCAGGCGGTGCAGCAGTGCCGCCTTGAAGTGCGGGGGCGCGTCCCGCACGGCGGTGACGACCTTGCGGCCCTCCCCGCTCCAGTGGTCGTCGATCGTCTCGGCGAGGGCGAGGAGCCGGGGCACGGCCCCCTCGGCGTCCCCGGCGGCGATCAGGTCCAGGACGCCCCTGACCTGTCCGGCGTACTCGGCGGTCGATGTGATCATCAGCCACCCACCAGGGGGACGAGCTTGAGGAACGTGACCTCGGTGCCGAACGCCAGCTCGATCTCCGCGTCCACGTCCGTGACCTGGCGGTCGCCCACGAGGATCAGGAAGCCGTTGCCCGCGAAGGCCTTCAGCGCCAGCGCGGTCTGCGCCTCGGGGTCCATGCGCCGGGGGGTGCGCAACGCGTACCCGTTCAGCACCCGTTCGGTGCCCGAGGGCTGCACGAGGCCCTGGAACACGCCCGGTGTGCGCGCGTTGTACTCGGCGACCTCCTGGAACACCCGGCGCCTGATCAACTCACCCACGGTGAGCCGCTCCTCGGCGACCTCGAGCTCCCAGCCCGCGCCCCTGTCCCCCGTCGTCGTCTCGTCGACGAACGTCACGATTGCCATGACGACGACGGTAAGGGCCACCACTGACAATGCCGGGGTTCGGGCGCTCGCCGACCTACGCTGACGGCATGTCAGATGACGAGTCGTACGAGCTGCTCGGTTTCGACAACGTGCTGCTGCCCGTCGGGGACCTCGGCGAGGCCGTCGGTTTCTACGAGCGGGCCGGTTTCACGACGGGGTTCCGGATCGACGAGGCGGGGATCGCGTTGCTGAGGGTCGGCGGCGAGACGCCCGGGCTCCTGCTGCGCGAGGAGGAGGAGTTCGGGCACCGGCCGCCGCCGTGGCCGTCCCCGCGCGTGTGGGTGGAGGTGCCGGACGCGCGGGTGGCGGCCGACTCGCTGGCCGCCGCGGGCATCCCTCTGCTCGACGCCCCCTCCCCCGTGGTCACCGGCTGGACGGTCGAGATCGCCGACCCCTGGGGGAACGTCGTCGGGTTCACGGACTACAGCAAACGGCCGGAGTTGGGCCGGATCTCCTGACGCGCGCCCCGTCGGCACCGGGTCCCCCATCCCCACTTGAACACGTTCAAAAACAGGGCTACAGTCATCCCCGTCAGCGTTTTGAACGCGTTCAAGAAAGGGTGGGGGACATGGATCGCACGGTCGTCGCCTACGTCATCTACCTGGTCGTCAGCATCAGCCTGACCATCTGGGTGGCCCGCACGCTCAGCCGGAACGGGCGGGTCTTCCTGGCCGACGTGCTGCACGGCAACGAGAAGCTCGCCGATGCCGTCAACCATCTCCTGGTGGTCGGCTTCTACCTGGTCAACCTCGGCTTCGTCGCGCTGTACCTGAGCGGCGACGAGACCATAAGCGACACACGCGGCGTCTTCGAGGCGCTGTCGACCAAGCTCGGTGTGGTGCTGCTGGTGCTCGGGGTGATGCACCTGGGCAACGTGTACGTGCTCAACCGGATCCGGCGGCGCGGCGTCATGGAGCGTGAGCAGCAGCCGCCGGTCGCGCCCCAGGGGTGGGCCGCTCCGGCGGCCGGGGCGTGAGCACCGTGGGGACCGCGCAGGGGGGCCGCGGACCGCGGCTCGGTCGCGGTGACGGTGCTGCCGCCCCGGACGGGGGTCGGGGCGGCAGCGACGCCGCTGCGGCGGTGGTGGTCCGGGGCGCGGTGCGCGCCCCGGTTCGCCGGCTGACCGTGCTGTACGACGCCGACTGCGCGCTGTGCGCCTTCCTGCGCGACTGGCTGGCACGACAGCGGCAGCTGGTGCCGCTGGACCTGGTGCCCGCCGGTTCCGCCGAGGCGCGGCGGCGCCTTCCCGGCCTCGACCACGGCACGACCCTGGACGACATCACCGTCGTCGGTGACGGCGGGCAGGTCTACCGGGGGGCCGCCGCGTGGATCGTCACCCTGTGGGCGCTGCGCGAACACCGCCCGCTGGCCCATCGCCTGAGCACGCCGGCGGGGATGCGCCTCGCCAGGGGAGCGGCGCTGGCCGCCGCGAAGTGGCGTGGCGGGCAGTGGGGCGGACAGGCGTACCAGCGCGCCGAGGGGTGGACGTACGAACCGTCCCTGGGCCGGGTGTACCTCCCCAAGGGGTGCGCGGACGGCGCCTGTCCCACTGACTAGGCTCTCTTCGTGCCCGCGAACAACGACAGCCCGAACGACCGCCCCGGCGCGGGCGGCGACACGCCTGCCAAGGCGGAGCAGACCAAGTCCGAGCAGACCCGCGCACTGATCCTGGAGACCGCGATGCGGCTGTTCCGGGAGCGCGGGTACGACAAGACCACCATGCGGGCCATCGCGCAGGAGGCGGGGGTCTCCGTCGGCAACGCGTACTACTACTTCGCCGGCAAGGAGCACCTCATCCAGGGCTTCTACGACCGGGTCGCCGCCGAGCACCAGGCGGCGGTCCGGGACGTGCTGGAGCGGGAGACCGACCTGGAGTCACGGCTCGCCGGCGTCCTGAAGGCCTGGCTGGACGTGGCGATGCCGTACCACGAGTTCGCGGTGCAGTTCTTCAAGAACGCCGCCGACCCGGACAGCCCGCTCAGCCCGTTCTCCCCGGAGTCGGAGCACGCGCGCGAGGAGGCCATCAGCGTCCACCGTGAGGTGCTGTCGGGTTCGAGGACCAAGGTGGCGCCGGAGCTGCGCGACATCCTTCCCGAGCTGATGTGGCTCTCCCAGATGGGCCTCGTCCTGTACTGGATCTTCGACCGCACCAAGGGGCGGGAGCGCAGCTACCGGTTGGCCGAACGCGGCGCCCGGCTCACCGCCCGCGGCGTGTCCCTGGCCCGCTTCCGGGTGCTCCGGCCGCTGGTGCTGGAGGTGCACGAGCTGTTCACGGACTTCCTGCCCGGGATGACCAAGGCGCTGCCGGATCCGGGAGGCAAGGGCCGGGCGGGCTGATCCACGATCGGGTGAAGCCTCGCGATCGGGACGATCGGGGCCTCACCTGCCCACGATGATGCTCTCGACACCAGCCCCTGGGAGACACGCGATGTCCGCTGCATCCGTCGAGCAGCCCTTCGACGACGACGAGTCGTTCTCTCTCACGGCCATCGCCGACGAGATCATGGAGCGCCATCCGGGCTACCGCGTCGAGATCATCGGAGGCCACCTCCTCGTGACCCGATCACCGGATGCCCCCCACGCCCGCGCTCTGACCAAGCTGATGCGACCCTTCATCGCCGCAGGGCTGGACGACGGCGAAACCGAGGTTCTCCAGAACGTCGGTCTCCGGCTGCCGACCGGGACCGAGGACTACGCCATCCCCGATCTCGTGGTGGTGGACTCCGACATCGATGATCACTTCGTCGAGAACAACACGTACGACCCGGTCTGCTTCCGCCTCGTCCTGGAGGTCACCTCCAGCAACTGGAAGGACGACCTGCGGACCAAGCCCGGCGCCTACGCTCAGGCCAAGATCCCCGTCTACCTCGTCGTCGACCGCAAGCATCAGCGGCTCCACGTCCTCACGGAGCCGACCGGGAGCGAGTACGCGAACCATCGCGTTCACGCTCCCGGCGAGACGATCACGCTGCCCGAGACGATCGGCGCCGAGGTCACCCTCGACGTGGAGCAGATCATCAAGGCCGGGCAGCGGAAGGCTAACTGACGGCGTCCACCTCCCCCTCCGCCAGCTCCACGTCGTACACCGACGGCCCCTCGCCGACCGCCACATGACCCGCGCTCGAGGGGTGCCTCGCCGCCGTCACCGCCAGCAGATACGTCCCCGGCCCCGGCACCGCCACGATGTACGAGCCGTCCGCGAGCGACGTCACCCTGTCCAGCTGGCGTCCGCCACGCGACAGCAGGGTCACCACGGCGTCAGGGACGGGCTCGCCGTCCGCCGTACGGATGAAGCCGTGGACGACGGAGGCGGGACCGCTCGTCTCGTGGGCGGGCTCCTCCTCCCGCGGCTCCACCGCCAGGTGCGGCAGCCGCTTCTCCAGCCCCGCCGGCAGCCACCAGTTGGAGTTGCCCAGCAGGTGCATCGCGGCCGGCACCAGCGCCGTGCGCAGGATGAACGCGTCGAGTGCGACCGCCGCCGCCAGGCCGATGCCGGCCATCGCGCCCTCCATGTCGCCGCTCAGCACGAACGCGGAGAAGACACAGATCATGATCAGTGCCGCGCAGTTGATGACGCGGCTGGTCTCCGCGAGGCCGACACGCACCGCGCGCGCGTTGTCCTTGGTGTGCACCCACTCCTCGTGCATCCGGCTCACCAGGAACACCTGGTAGTCCATCGACAGGCCGAACAGCAGCGACAACATGATGACCGGCAGGAACGCCGTGATCGGGCCCTCCTTGCCGATGCCGAGCAGCTCCGTACCCCAGCCCCACTGGAAGATCGCCACCAGGACGCCGAAGGACGCGGCCGCGGCGATCAGGTTCATCAGCGCCGCCGTCAGCGGGACCACCAGCGAGCGGAAGGCCACCAGCAGCAGCAGGAAACCGAGCGCGATGATCGTCGCGACGAAGTACGGCAGCCGGTCGCCGGTCACCGACGCGAAGTCCTTGAAGACCGCCGTCACGCCGCCCACATGGGCCTCGGCGCCGGACGCCGGGATCACCTCGTCGCGCAGCACGTCGATCAGCCGGTCGGTCTCCTCGGACTGCGGTGAGGTCGTCGGCACCACCTGGATCACCGTGACGTCGTTCGCGGGCGGCAGCGCGGCCACCTGCGCGACACCGTCGGCCGACTCGATGCGCGGCACCAGCGTGTCGGGTGCCGTGCCGTCCACCACGACCTGGAGCGGCCCGTTGAAGCCGGGCCCGAAGCCCTCGGCGAGCAGGTCGTAGGCCTGCCGGGTGGTCTGCGTCTCCTGGTGGTTGCCCTGGTCGGTGGCGCCCAGCCGGATGGACAGCACGGGCAGGGCCAGCACCACCATGACCGCCAGCGCGAGCGCCGCGATCGTGCGCGGACGCCGCTGGACGTAGGCCGACCAGCGTGCCGCGAGGCCGCTCGCCTCCTCCGGCTCCGGCCCCGCGTGGGCCAGCCGGGCGCGCTGGCGGCGGTTGAGCACCCGCATGCCGAGCAGACCGAGCAGCGCGGGCAGCAGCGTGACGGCCGCGAGGACGCTGAACACGACGGTGAGGGAGGTCGCGACGACCACACCGTCCAGGAAGCGCAGGTTCATCACCAGCATGCCCGCCAGCGCGATGCAGACCGTGCCACCGGCGAACAGCACCGCGCGGCCGGAGGTGTTGAGGGCGGTGACGGCCGCCTCCTCGGGCTTGGTGCCGCGCAGGATGCCGCGCCGGTGGCGGGTCACGATGAACAGCGCGTAGTCGATGCCGACGCCGAGACCGATCAGCGAGCCGAGCAGCGGGGCCACGTCGGGCACGTTCGTGGCATGGCTGAGCAGCATCGTCGAGAGCATGCCGGTGCCCACGCCGAAGACCGCCACGACGATCGGCAGCACCATCGCGAACAGCGAGCCGAACGCCAGGAACAGCACGATCGCCGCCGCGCCGATGCCGACCAGTTCGGCGGTGCCGGTGGGCGGCTCCTGGGTGCGCGCGATCGCCTGCCCGCCCAGCTCGACCTGGAGTCCGTCGCGTTGCGCCGCCCGCGCGGTGTCCATGACGTCCTCGATCAGCTCCATCGGCACGGCGTTCACCTGCTCGGTGAAGGTCACCTGGGCGTACGCGATCCGCCCGTCCCGGCTGATCTGTGTCGCGCCCCGCTCACCGGCGTAGGGGCCGGTGACCTCGCCGACGCCGTCCATCGCGCCGATGCTCGCCAGCGCGGGCTCGATCCGGGACCGTACCTCCTCGTCCCGGACCGAGCCCTCGTCGACCTTCCACACCACCGTGTCGGTGTCCCCGGCGCTCTCCGGGAAGGCCTTCTCCATCAGGTCGTACGCGCGCTTCGAGTCGGTGTCGGGCAGCGAGAAGACGTTCGCGTAGTCCGTCCCCGCCGTCGTCGCCGTGACACCCAGGCCGAACAACGCCCCCACCCACAGCACCAGGACCACCAGCCGGTGTCGATAGCACCAGCGTGCCAATGTCGCCACGCTCTACGCTCCTTCGTCGCAAGTCGGTCGGTCCCCCAGGTCCTGCGCAACAGGATTGGTGGCGGCGCGCGGGTGTGGACACGACGCGGCCATGACTCTCAAGGAACTCCAAAGCGATCCCGGGCCCCGTTGTCGGTGGCCGCGCCGATACTGGGGACATGACGACGGCTCCCGGCACCGTGCTGGTCGTGGAGGACGAGGTGAGCATCGCCGACGTCCTCGCGATCGCCCTGCGCTACCACCGTTTCGAGGTCATGACCGCGGGCACCGTCCGCGAGGCGCTCGCCCTGGCCGAGCGCACCCGGCCCGACGCGGCGCTGCTCGACGTCATGCTCCCGGACGGCGACGGCCGGGCACTCGGCCGCGAACTGCGCGCGCGGCGGCCCGACCTGGCGCTGGTCTTCCTCACCGCGCGCGACTCGCCCGCGGAGATCGTCGGCGCCCTCGGCTTCGGCGACGACTACATCACCAAACCCTTCAACATCGACGAGGTGGTCGCCCGGGTCACCGCGGTGCTGCGCCGCACCCGGTCCGCCGACGTCCTGCCGCAGCGCCCGCCCCTGCGCTACGGCGACCTGGAGCTGGACGAGACGACGTACCGCGTGCACCGCGCGGGCAGGTCGGTCGAGCTGACCCCCACCGAGTACGCGCTGCTGCGCTTCCTGGTGCGCAACGGCGGCCGGATCGTGCCCAAGGAGCAACTCCTGCGGCACGTCTGGCAGTACGAGCACGCGCCGTCCGAGTCGACCGTCGTGGAGACCTACATCAGCTATCTGCGGCGCAAGCTGGACACCCTGGGACCGCCCGTGATCACCACCCGGCGCGGCGTCGGGTACGGCCTGGCATGAGGTGGCCGAAGGGGCGCCGCGCGCGCGGCCCACGCTCCCTGCGCGGCAAGCTGACCATGGCGAACGTGCTGCTGCTGGCACTCGGCGTCGTCGTCGCGACATGCGTCAGCGTGATGGGCATGCGGCTCTACCTGCTCGACGCCGTCGACCGGGAGCTGATGGTGTCACGGGACTCGATCGGGGAGACCCCGCTGACCTTCGAGCAGGTCGACTCCCTGACCGCGCTGTTCGCCCTGAGCGAAAAGATGGGAGCGGAGGCCTCCGGCGACGACACCGACTCCCTGGTGCAGGGCTCGCTCTTCGTGGCCGTCGACCGCGACGGGCGGGCCCGGACGATCGGCGGCATCGCCCCGACCGGCATCCAGCGGGCCCTGGCCGACGCCGTGGACGACCCGGCGGCCCTCGCCGCCGACACCGAGCCGCACGACCTGCAGATGCGGGGAGGCCACTACCGCGTCACCGCCGGACAGCTCGCCGACGGCACGACCGTGCTGCTCGCCGCCTCGACCGAGTCCCTCAGGGAGGTGGTCGCCCGGGCCCTGAAGCTCGACATCGCGGCCGGCATCCTGCTGACGGCCATGCTGGCCTGGCTGACGATGTTCAGCGTGCGGCGCCGCACCCAGCCGCTGGAGGACATGGTCGAGACGTCCACGGCCATCGCGGAGGGCGACCTGACCCGGCGTGTGCCCTCCAGCCGCGAGCCCACCCTGGAGGTCGAGCAGCTGCGGCTCGCCCTCAACTCCATGCTCCACCAGGTGGAGTCGGCGTACCGCACCCGTGAGCACAGCGCCGCCCAGCTGCGCCGCTTCGTCGCGGACGCCTCGCACGAACTGCGCACCCCGCTGTCCGCGATACGCGGCTATCTCCAGCTCTACGACAAGGGCATGCTGCGCGACCCGGCGGACCGGGGGCGCGCGTGGGAGCGGGTGCTGGCGGAGGCCGACCGCATGGGCCGGCTCGTCGACGAACTGCTCACGCTCGCCCGCCTCGACCAGGAACCCCAACTGCGGTTCCGCAACGTGGACGTGAGCCGCCTGGTGCGCGACGCGGCCGAGGACCTGCGTGTGCAGCAGCCGGAGCGGCCGATATCCGTGCGGGCCGAGGGCTCGGTGCTGGTGCACGCCGACGAGTCGGGGCTGCGGCAGGTCCTCGGCAACCTGGTGACCAACGTGCGCATCCACACGCCCGCCGACGTGCCGGTGCGGCTCGGGGTGGAGCGGGCGGACGACGGGGCCGTGCGGCTGTGTGTCGCCGACGACGGGCCGGGGCTGGACGCGGAGGACGCGGCCCGCATCTTCGACCGCTTCTTCCGCACCGGAGGCGGCGCGGGCAGCGGGCTGGGGATGGCGATCGTGCAGGGCGTGGTCCACGCCCACGGGGGCGGGGTGGGGGTGCGTACGGCGCCGGGCGAGGGACTCGCGGTGACGGTGACGCTGCCGGTGCGGGCGCGAGTGGGGGCGTAGCGCGGAAGCGGGGCGCCGTGGTGAGTGGGGCGGCGCGTGGGTGAGGGGCTTGCGCGGGCCCCCTACGCCGGGGCCTGCGGCTCGGAGTGCACCAGGGCCCACACCGTCTTGCCGTGGGTGCCCCTGCTCCAGACGCCCCACGCGGTGGCGACGTGCTCCACGAGGTGCAGGCCCCGGCCGGCCTCCTGGTCGTCGTCGACGGTCCGCAGGCGGGGCATGCGGGCGCCCTCGTCGGAGACCTCGATGAGGCAGGAGCCGTCGGCGAGAGCGGTCACCGCTATCTCGAACTCGGCCTCCGTCAGCGGGCCGTGGCGTACGACGTTGGTGGCGAGCTCGGACACCAGCAGCACGGCGTCGGCCAGCGCCGGGCTCCCGGCGCCGAGTCCCCAGTCGGTCAGATGGTCCCGCACCCTGCGCCGGGCGAGACCGACGGAGGCCGGGTGCCGGGGCAGCCGGAAGGCGTAGCGTCTCACCACGTTCACTCCTCACCCCGCACACACCTGCGACACATGGTGCTGTGTCCGAGGGCTGTCCGGCATCACTTGGGCGGATCCGGTGACTGTCGATGCCGCGCAACGGCGTCCGTTCGCCGGCGGGCCGGGCGGGCGTCAGATCCGGGTGAGCCGCCATACGCGCGGCACCCGGGCGCCGTCGGTGGGACACGGGTGGCCGCGGATGGGGTGCGGCGGGGAGCCGGCGGCCGAAACGGCCCCGAGCACCGTCGATGTCGCGGCGCTCACCGTCGATGTCGCGGCGATCCGCGTGCGAACCGATCGCATCGGTGCCCTCCCCAAGGCCCCAGGTGCCACTTCCCCATGGCATGGCCACTCCATCACGGAGTGCTTCCGGTACGGAAGGCGACTTGGTCGAGAGGGGGGCGAACTTGTCGGGTGTTTGCTTCCGGGGGGTTTCACACGCTGTTCACGAGGGGGTGGCTGTGCGGGAATGCGCGGTGGACGCATTCCCGCCCGGAAGTGCCCGGCCGTCGCCGGCGGGCGGTCTACGCCTGAGCCGACGCCAGCTCGATCACCGTGATGTCGGAGGGTGCACCCACGCGCGTGGGCGGTCCCCAGGCGCCGGCGCCGCGGCTGACGTACAACTGGGTGTCGCCGTAGCGCTCCAGGCCCGCCAGCGTCGGGTTCGCGGCCGCCGCGACGAGATTGCCGGGCCAGAGCTGACCGCCGTGGGTGTGGCCGGAGAGCTGGAGGTCCACGTGGTGCTCGACGGCCTCGTGGATCTGGACCGGCTGATGGGCCAGGAGCACGCACGCGCGCGTGGTGTCGCGGTCGCCGAGCGCCCGGGCGAAGTCGGGGCCCTGTCCCTCGCTCTCGCCCGCGACGTCGTTGACGCCCGCCAGGTCGAACCAGGGAAGTTCCGTCCGCGCGTTCTCCAGCGGGCGCATGCCCAGCCGCCGCACCTGCTCGATCCACTGCCCGGCGCCGGAGAAGTACTCGTGGTTGCCGGTGACGAAGTACGTACCGTGCCGGGCGCGCAGCCGGGCCAGGGGCGCGGCCGCGGGGCCCAGGTCCTTCACGCTGCCGTCGACGAGGTCACCGACGACCGCGATCAGGTCCGGCTGGGTGCTGTTGATCGTGTCCACGACCTTCTGGGCGAAGCCACGGCCGAGCACCGGGCCCAGGTGGACGTCGCTGACCACGGCGATCCGGAAACCGTGTGCCGCGCGCGGGAGCTTGGCCAGCGGAACGGTGACGCGCTTGACGCCGGGACCGTCGAGGACGCCGTAGGTACCGGCACCGACCGTGCCGACGGCCGCCGCGGCGGCGGCACCCGCGACGACACGGGAGACGAACAGCCGGCGGGAGGGGCCGGAGTGCGCCGGTTCCTCGCCGGAGGTCGTCGTCCCGGTCTCCGGGCCGGCGCCCTCCGTGGGCGGCTCGTCGGGGACGGGCCCGTCGGGCGGCTCCTGCGACACGGCCTCCTGGGGCGGCGCGCCTGCCGGTATCGGCTCGGGCCGCGGCGCGGGGCGTGCCACTCCGGCGTCGGCCGGCCCTCGGCGCGCGTCCCGGCGCTCCAGCAGACGCAGCAGCAGCGGTCGTACGACCTCACCGGCCACCACGCCGAGGAGCAGATAGATCGAGAGCGCCAGCCACAGGAAGCCCGGCCACGCGAGGGTGCGCTGGAGCCAGAAGGGCGCGCCGGCGCGTTCGGCCACCAGTGCGCCGATCGCGAGCGCCCAGCCGCCCGCGAGCACCACCGCGCCCGCCCGGCGCCCGCCCGGGGTCCGGGTGGTGTCGCGGAACAGGCGGCGCCACACGTACCAGTTCGCCCCGACGATGACGCTCACCACGACGAGCAGGAAGACGATCACCATGCCGTTGTTCTCTCCTTGGCCAAGGTCCTGCGGATTGCTATGACTTGCGGCGCAGTGCGCGCACTCCGCGCAACCCGATGACCCCGACGACCGTCCCCAATACGAGGGAGACGACGGCGAGCGTCAGATGCACCCAGAAGTACGCCGTCGGTCGACCGTCCTCGAAAGCCAGCCCGCTGCTGTCCTTGATCAGGTTGTTGACGAAAGTGACCCAGATGACCCAACTCCACACCCCGAAGGCGAGCAGGAACCAGGAGATCGGGCGGCTGAGTTTCATGCGTTCAGTATCACCGCCGGGTGTCCGGTTCGTACGCCGGGGTGGGGCGGGCGACGGGACTTCCGGGGACCGTACATGTACGTTCTCGGTCGTGCCCGCACCGATGAAGACCGCCCGCGCACCGAAAACGACCGCCCGGCGCTCCCTGCTGCTCGCATCCGCGACCCTGTTGACCGTTTCGCTGACCGCGCCCGCCGCTCTCGCGGCGCCCCGCCCGTCACCGAGTTCCTCGACCAGCCCGTCCGCGACTCCCCCGGCGAACATGTCGACGGTGGGCGGCGCGCGACTGGGCCGTCCGGGGACGCAGGTGAACCTGGCGAGCGGGGTCCCGGTGCTGCCCAAGGACGTCTCCGCACGCTCCTGGATCATCGCCGACGCCGAGTCGGGCGAGGTGCTCGCCTCGCACAACTCGCACTGGCGGCTGGCTCCCGCGAGCACCCTGAAGATGCTGTTCGCGGACACGCTGCTGCCGAAGTTCCCCAAGACGATGACCCGCAAGGTGGCGCCGACCGACCTGGCGGGCATCGGCTCCGGATCCAGCATGGTCGGGATAAAGGAGAACGAGACGTACACCGTCCACGACCTGTGGCTCGGTGTCTTCCTGCGCTCCGGCAACGACGCCGTGCACGTGCTGTCCGCCATGAACAAGGGCGTCCGCAACACCGTGCAGGAGATGAACCGGCACGCCGAGGAGCTCCAGGCCCTCGACACGCATGTGATCACCCCCGACGGCTACGACGCCGCAGGACAGGTCTCCTCCGCGTACGACCTCACGCTGATCGCCCGTTCCGGGCTGCAGAAGAAGGACTTCCGCGAGTACTGCTCGACGGTGAGCGCGAAGTTCCCGGGGCAGACCACGAAGAACAAGAAGGGCCGGCCGGTCCGCGAGACCTTCGAGATCCAGAACACCAACCGGCTGCTGACCGGCGACTCCGACATCTCCCAGTACCAGGGGATCGCGGGCGTCAAGAACGGCAACACCACCAACGCGGGCGCCACGTTCACGGGCGTCGCGGAACGGGGCGGCAAGGTGCTGCTCGTGACCGTGATGAACCCCGGGAAGGGCGAGCACAACCAGGTCTACAAGGAGACCGCGCGACTGTTCGACTGGGGCTTCAAGGCGGCCGGGAAGGTGGAGCCGGTGGGTGAGCTGGTGCCGCCCAGGGGCGCGGCGGGCGCCGAGTCCGGCGCCACCGCGTCCGCCTCCGAGGGGGCCGCGTCCGGCGAGGCGGGCGGGGGCTCCGGGAGCGCCGGGGAGTCGGGCAAGCCGGTGGCGAGCTCGACGGCCGGGAACGCCTCCACCGGCGTCGGTATCGCCCTCGCCGTCACGGCGGGACTCCTTGCACTGATCGCGGCCGGCGCGGTCCTGGTCAACCGGCGGTGGCCGCTGCGCAGGCGGTGAACGGGGGAGCCGGGCGAGCCTGGGTGCCTGCGTAGGCGGTGAGCCAGCCGAGCCGGGGTGGCCTGCAAAGGCGGTGAGCTGGTCAACGGGGGATGCCTGCGCCGCCGGTGGGCGTCGGCCAGGCGTGGCCAGTGGTCGTCGGCCAGGCGTGGCCGGGGTGCCGTTCGAGGTGTGAGCGGGGGGCCGCGGGAGCGGACGGCGTGCGCGGGGGTCGCTGGTCAGCCTCCGCCGGGAACGGCCGCGCCCGCCATGCCGTTCCCGTCGATGCCGTCGGCCCCGCCGGCCTCCGCGTGCTCGGCCTCCGCCTCCTTGCTCGGCGTCGCCGTCCACGCCGCGCAGAACAGGACCAGCTTCGACGTGAAGTTGATCCACAGCAGCAGCGCGACGGGAACGCCGAACGCGCCGTACATGCTCTTCGCGGCGACCCCCTGGATGTAACTGCTGAGCAGCAGCTTCAGCAGCTCGAACCCGACCGCGCCGAGCAACGCGCCCACCACCAGCCGCCGCCGGGACGGTTCGACGCCGGGCAGCAGTGTGAGGACGTACAGCAGGAGCAGGAAGGCGGCGAGCACGGCGACGGCGAACGCGGCGGTGCGCAGCAGCACGCTCCCCCACCCGTGTTCCTCCAGGCCCGTCCGGCGGGCGCTCCAGCCGACCGTGGCCGACGCGACGGTGGACGCGGCGAGCGTGACCAGCAGCGCACCGCCGAGTCCGAGCAGCACGCCGGTGTCCTTCGCCTTGCGCAGGAGGGGGTTCTCCTCCTCGTCCGGCAGCTCCCACACCGCGCGCAGGCAGTCACGCATCGAGCCGACCCAGCCGATGCCGGTGAACAGCAGCAGCGCGCCGGCGATGACCCCGACGGTGCCGGCGTTGTCGACCAGGGCGCCGATGTTCAACTGGTCGGAGATGCCGGGGATCTGCTCGGCGATCTTGTCCTGGACCTCCTTCTGCTGCTCCGTGCTCAGCGTGGCGGCGGCGATCGCGGCGCCGACGGTGAGCAGCGGGAACAGCGCCACGAAGCTGGTGAACGTCATCGCGGCGGCCAGCCGTGTCCACTTCACACGGTCCAGCCGCTCGTACGACCGCCACGCGTGCGTGACCATCAGCCGAGTGGCCAGGGGGCCGATGACGGGGAGCCTTTTCAGCCAGTCCATGATCCGAGCCTGCCCTCCGCTTCACCGCCGATACGGCCGACGCGGCCGCCGGCCCCACGGCCGATGCCGAACTCCACTGTCCTGGTGCCCCGGAAGCGGGAGTTCGTGACCGACACCGCGGCACTGTTCGCGCCAACCTCCCGGAAATACGTGAATATTGGGAGACATCCCATTAATCACCCATTCCGGGTAGGTGGTGGATGTTCCAGGATCGATACGACACATGGGGCGTTACGGTCACCACCATGTCTGCCGACACCGCCCCCGACACCGCGCCCCCGGCCCCCCGCTCCGCCGCGACGGGGTGGGGTCGCACCACGGCCGCCACCGCCCGCCTGATCCGCCCCCGCACCTATCAGGAGGCCGTGGCGGCCGTCCAGGACTGCGGGGCCCGCGGCGGCATCCCGAGGGGCCTGGGGCAGGCGTACGGCGACGCGGCGCGGAACGCCGGCGGGACGGTCCTCGACATGACCGGCCTCGACCGCGTCCACGCCATCGACGTCGCCGGCGGGACCGTCCTGTGCGACGCGGGCGTCTCCCTGCACCGTCTGGCTCAAGTGCTGCTGCCGCTCGGCTGGTTCGTGCCGGTGACACCCGGCTCGCGCCACGTCACGGTCGGCGGGGCGATCGCCGCCGACGTCCACGGCGGGAACCACCACGCCGCCGGCTCCTTCAGCCGTCACGTGCCCTCCCTCGAACTCCTCACCGCAGACGGCGAGATCAGCACCGTCGCCCAGGGCACGCCCCTGTTCGACGCGACGGCGGGCGGCATGGGCCTCACGGGCGTCATCCTCACGGCGGGCCTCCGGCTCCAGCCGGTCGAGACGGCGTGGATGAGGGTCGAGACCGAGCGCGCCGACGACCTCGACGATCTGCTCGCCCGCCTGACGGCCGACGCCCACCGCCCCACCTACGCGTCCGCCTGGATCGATCTGCTGGCCCGCGGCGCGGCCACGGGGCGGGCGGTGCTGACCCGGGCCGACCACGCGCCGTCGGAGGCGCTGCGCGGGGGCACACGCGCGCGGAGGGACCCGCTGGCGTCCCGTCCCGCGCACCTCACCGAACTCCCCGCCGCCCTCGCCGCGCCCGGCCTCGCCGGCCTGCCTGGCTTCCCCGGCCTCGTGCCGGAGGGCCTGCTGAACCGTCGTACGGCGGGACTGCTCAACGACCTGCGGTTCTGGAAGGCGCCACGCGCGCGTACCGCCCGACTCCAGCGGCTCTCCGCCTTCTTCCCCCTCCTGGACGGCGTTCCGCACCGGAACCCGCTCCCCGGCCGGGGCGGTGTCGTGCGGTACCGGTTCGTCGTCGGGCACGGCCAGGAGGACACCCTGAGCCGGATCGTGCGGCGTATCGCCGCACGCCGCTGCCCCGCGTTCGTGGCCGTCCTCGAACGCTTCGGTGACGCCGCCCCGGGATGGCTCTCCTTCCCCGTGCCCGGCTGGACGCTGGCCCTGGACATCCCGGCCGCCCTGCCGGGCCTCGCCGCCTTCCTCGACGAACTGGACGAGGAGGTGGCGGCCGCGGGGGGCCGGGTCTGCCTCGCCGGGGACTCCCGGCTCCGCCCCGACCTGCTCGCCCCGATGTACCCGAGGCTCGCCGAGTTCCGCGCGCTGCGCGCGGAGCTGGATCCCCGCGGGGTCTTCACCTCGGACCTCTCCCGCCGACTCGGGCTGTAGTCCACCCGCCCCAACCGCAAAGGCCCTCCGGCCCGCCGCCGCACTCCTCCCCGCCGCCCGGTCGGCATCGAACCCCCTGTCGAACCCCCTGCCGAGCCCGTACCCCGCACCTCCCCAGGAGCTGTCATGAAGGACGTCTTCGGTCTCCCCCAGTCCCTCCTCGTCCTCGGCGGCACGTCCGAGATCGCGCTGGCCACCGCCCGCCGTCTGCTCATGCGCCGGACCCGTACCGTGTGGCTGGCCGGACGCCCTTCTCCCGCCCTGGAGGAGGCCGCGGAAGGCCTGCGCGCCCGCGGCGCCGAGGTGCACACCGTCGCCTTCGACGCGCTCGACCCCGAGTCCCACGAGACCGTGCTCGGCAAGGTCTTCGCGGAGGGCGACATCGACATGGTGCTGCTCGCGTTCGGGATCCCCGGCGACCAGGCGCAGGACGAGCGCGACCCGGCGGGGGCGGTCCGCGTGGCGCAGACCAACTACACGGGGGCCGTCTCGGCGGGCCTGGTCAGTGCCCGCGCGTTGCAGGCGCAGGGGCACGGCTCCCTGGTCGTCCTGTCCTCCGTCGCGGCCGAGCGCGCCCGCCGGGCCGACTTCATCTACGGCTCCAGCAAGGCCGGCCTCGACGCCTTCGCCCAGGGTCTGGGCGACGCGCTGCACGGGACCGGGGTGCACGTCATGGTCGTGCGCCCCTGGTTCGTCCGCTCGAAGACGACCGAGGATCTGGCCGAGACCCCCTTCGCCACCAGCCCGGAAGCGGTCGCGACGGCCGTCGAACTGGGCCTGCGCCGCCGCTCGGAGACGGTGTGGGTACCGGGGGCGCTGCGCCTCGTGATGGCGGCGCTGCGGCACGTTCCGCGCCGGGTGTTCCGGCGTCTGCCGCTGTAGCGGCCCGGCGCCGGCGCACGTTCCCCAGGACAGGCTCAGCGGCTGGAGATGGTGCCCCGCTCCACGCGTCCCGCCTGCGGAGGCACCACCGCCGCCCCGAACGTGAAGTCCCGCAGCTTGCGCCACACCCCGTCGGCGCCCTGCTCGTAGAGACCGAACCCGGTGCAGGCCCATTCGGCCTGGTAGTCGGCGAGTTCCTCGAAGGCACGGTCCATGGCCGCCTCGTCGATGCCGTGGGCGACGGTGACGTGCGGGTGGTAGGGGAACTGCAGTTCGCGTGCCACGGGGCCGGAGGCGTCCCGGACCTGCCTCTGCAGCCAGGTGCAGGCCTCGGCGCCGTCGACGACCCGGACGTACACGACCGGCGAGACGGGCCGGAAGGTCCCGGTGCCGGACAGCCGCATCGCGAAGGGGCGCCCGGCGGTGGCGACGTCGGCGAGGTGCGCCTCGACGGCGGGCAGTTCCGCGTGGTCGACCTCGGTCGGCGGCAGCAGGGTGACATGCGTGGGGATACCGTGAGCCGCGGCGTCGCCGAAGCCCACGCGCCGCTGCTGGAGCAGGCTGCCGTGCGGCTCCGGGACCGCGATCGACACACCGATCGTTACGGTCCCCACGTCGTCTCCTGTCGTCGTGTCGGGTACGCATTTTCGGGCGGGCACAGGTGGCCGTTGTCGCGGCCGTCCGGCTATCGACTGTACGGCTCCGGCCGTGCCGTGGGCAGGCGCAGCCGAAGTGATGTGCAGCGCTGTGCGGGGGTACGGGCGTACGACCCGGGGTCGTGGGGGTACGACCGGGGGGTGCGGGCGTACGGCCCGGCTCAGTGCTTGGCCGGCAGGAACCCCACCCTGCCGTAGGCCTGTGCCAGGGTCTCCGCCGCGACGGCGCGCGCCTTCTCCGCGCCCTTGGCCAGGATCGAGTCCAGCGTCTCCGGGTCGTCGAGGTACTGGTTGGTCCGCTCCCGGAAGGGCGTCACGAAGTCGACCATGACCTCGGCGAGATCCGTCTTGAGCGCACCGTAGCCCTTGCCGACGTACTTCTCCTCCAGTTCCGCGATTCCCGCCCCGGTGAGGGTCGAGTAGATCGACAGGAGGTTGCTGACGCCCGGCTTGGCCTCGGGGTCGAAGCGGATCACCGTGTCGGTGTCCGTGACCGCGCTCTTGACCTTCTTCGCCGTCGCCTTGGGCTCGTCGAGCAGGTTGATCAGGCCCTTCGGCGTGGACGCCGACTTGCTCATCTTGATCGCCGGGTCCTGGAGATCGTAGATCTTCGCCGTCTCCTTGAGGATGTACGGCTTCGGGACCGTGAACGTCGGGCCGAAGCGGCCGTTGAAGCGATCGGCGAGATCGCGGGTCAGCTCGATGTGCTGACGCTGGTCCTCACCGACGGGGACCTCGTTGGCCTGGTAGAGGAGGATGTCCGCCACCTGGAGGATCGGGTACGTGAACAGGCCGACGGAGGCCCGGTCGGCGCCCTGCTTGGCGGACTTGTCCTTGAACTGGGTCATGCGGGAGGCCTCGCCGAAGCCGGTGAGGCAGTTCATGACCCAGGCGAGCTGGGCGTGCTCGGGGACGTGGCTCTGGACGAACAGCGTGCAGCGCTCGGGGTCGAGCCCGGCCGCGAGCAGCTGCGCGGCGGCGAGCCTGGTGTTGGCGCGCAGCTCCGCGGGGTCCTGCGGGATCGTGATCGCGTGCAGGTCGACGACCATGTAGAACGCGTCGTGGGTCTCCTGCAGAGCCACCCACTGGCGGACGGCGCCCAGGTAGTTGCCGAGGTGGAACGAGCCTGCGGTGGGCTGGATTCCGGAGAGCACACGGGGTCGATCAGAGGCCATGTCCACCATTCTCTCAGAGCTGGGGCACAGCTCGTCTCGCAGAGCTGGGGGCGGCATTTCGCCGGGGCTCGGGACCGCCTTTCCCGCAGCTCCGGGCGCCGCCCTTCACTCGATGCCGGAGACCACCCTTCACTCAAGGCAGGGGGCCGCCCATCTCTCCGGGCCGGAGGCCGCCCTTCACTTCGGGCCGGAGGCCGCCCATCTCTCAGGGCCGGGGCCGCCGATCTCTACGAGCCGGGGCCGCCGATCTCTACGAGCCGGGGCCGCCGATCTCTACGGGCCGGGGCCGCCCTTCACTCCGGGCCGGAGGCCGCCCATCTCTCAGGGCCGGGGCCGCCGATCTCTACGGGCCGGGGCCGCCCTTCACTCCGGGCCGGAGGCCGCCCATCTCTCCGGGCCGGGGCCGCCGATCTCTTCGGGCCGGGGCCGCCCTTCGCTCCGGGCCGGGGACCGCCCCTCGTTTCCGGGCCGGGGCCGCTCGGGGACCGCTGTGCGACCGGTCCAAACTCGGTCCCGCACGGGTGGGAACCGATTCGCGCCGAGCGGTGTAACAAGAGCGTGAGGACGCGGGAGGGGGGCCGCATCGTCGATGAGGCCGCGGTGATCGCCCGCGTACGCGCCGGAGACCCGGAGGCGTACGCGGAGCTGGTGCGTGCCCACACGGGCATCGCCCTGCGGGCGGCCGCGGCGCTCGGGGCCGGTGCGGACGCGGAGGACGTCGTGCAGCAGGCGTTCGTCAAGGCGTACTGCGCGCTGGGCCGGTTCAGGGGCGGCTCGGCGTTCCGGCCCTGGCTGCTGTCGATCGTCGCCAATGAGACGAGGAACACAGTGCGGACGGCGGCGCGCCAGCGCACGCTCGCCGGCCGCGAGGCGGCGTACGCCGGGGCCGAGCCGCTGATACCGGAGGCGGCCGACCCGGCGGTCGCGACGCTCGAGACGGAGCGCCGTGCCGCCCTGGTGGCGGCCCTGGACAAACTGAGCGAGGAGCACCGCCTGGTCGTCACGTACCGCTATCTCCTGGAGATGGACGAGTCCGAGACCGCCGAGGCCCTGGGCTGGCCCCGGGGCACGGTGAAGTCCCGGCTGAATCGAGCACTGCGGAAGATGGGCCGGCTGCTGCCGGACCTCCAGCCTCGGGAAGGGGGTGACGAGCGTGGGTGACAGGTCGTACGACGGTGCTCGCGGCACCGGCAGCGGACGCACCGGCAGCGGGCGCGGTGGCCGCGACGGTGCGGACCGGCTGCCGGAGGAGCTGCGGGCGCTCGGGCGTTCCCTGGACCCGGCCGGGAGCGGCTCCGAGACGATGGTCGAGCGGGTGCTGGGGCAGATACTGGCCGAGCGGGTGCCGGTCCCGGTTTCCGAGCCCCCGGGCCCCACCGAGCGGCTGCGGGCGGTGCGGCGCCGCCTGCGGGCCCGCAGGCGTTCCCTGACGGCGGCGCTGTGCGGTCTGCTCGCGGTGCTGGTGCTCACGCCTCCGGTGCGCGCCGCGGTCATCGACTGGTTCGGCTTCGGCGGGGTCGAGGTGCGGTACGACCCGTCGGCGGAGCCCTCCCCCGGCGCCGACGTGCCCGGCTGCGGCCGGTCGGTCCCCCTCACGCAGGCCGCCCGGCGGGTGGGCTTCGAGCCGCTGGTGCCAAAGGCGCTCGGCGCTCCCGAGGCGGTGTCGGTGTCCGCGCTGCCGCGGGGGCGTTTCCTGGTGAGCCTGTGCTGGACCGAGCGGGGGCGCACCATACGGCTCGACCAGTACGCGGCTGGTCTCGACATGACCTTCGCGAAGACGGTGCGCGAGCAGCCGCAATGGCTCTCCCTGAACGCCGGCACCTCGGCCGGTGACGTACCGGACACGGCCCTGTGGTTCCCCCGCCCCCATCTGCTCAGCTTCTGGCTGGTGGACGCGGACGGCACCCGCCACACCCGCGAGGAGCGCACGGCGGGCCCCACCCTGCTGTGGGCCGAGCGGACCCAGGGCAGGGAGGTGACGCTCCGGCTGGAGGGTGTGACAGCGAGGGAGCGAGCCCTGGAGGTGGCGCGCTCGCTGGAGAAGGGCACGGGCGGCGAACCGGAAGCGGAGGGCTGAACGCCGAGCAAGGGCGCGGCCTTCCGTCCGGCCCCCCGAAGAATCTTGCGCATCGGGGACGCGGGATGGGAACCGGCAGGGGTCGGGCGGTGTACCAGAAGTGACACGCGGCTCGCGGGCGGGCCGCACGGGATCGCCCGGTTGGGGGTTGGGATGCGCAGGCATGTGATGTGGTGGAAGAGCAGGCGTCGTGAACTGGCGGTGGTGGCAGGGATGTTGACGGCGACGCTCGCCCTGCTGACAGGGGTCGCTCCGTCGGCCTCGGCGGGCGGGCCGACGAGCGTGCTCGTCGCCTCCCCGCAGAGTGCTCAGGCGACGGGGCTGTACAACTCGGAGGAGGAGTACGGGGAGTTGCAGCGCCTGCTGGAAGGCCCCCGCACCGGCTCGGCGGTCAAGCCGCCGGAGGCCGATCTGGCCGCCGGGCGGTTGATCAACGTCACTTGGCTGCTCCACGACATCACGCCCTGGCGGCACGACCAGCTCTACGCCTCCTCGCAGGAGCGGGACATCTGGATACACACGGCGGCCGACCTGCCCCGGACGATGAAGGGCCACTGGCACCGCGCCGAGAACCCCACCCAGTTGCTCGCCCTGCTCAAGGACCTGGGCGTCATGGGCCCGGCGTCGGACACGGGCTACGCCGGCGTGGCCCCGGACGACGAGCTGGCGACGGTCCCCGAGGCGGGCGCGGAAGCCGGCGCGGATTCGGGCCCCGCGGACGAGGCCGTCGCATCCCGCGTCACGGCCGCCGATCCGGATCGCACCACCGGCTGGTGGTGGGCGCTGCCGGGTGTCGTAGCCGGCGCGGTGCTCGCGCTGGCGCTGCGCCCGCTGGCCGGCCGCATCCCTACGGCCCGGCTGCGACCGGAGCCCGGTCCGAGGCAGGAGCTGCGTGATCTATGAGAAGGCACCAGGAGCGAGAGAGGCGAGGCGGAGAGATGGTCCGGTGCGGGAGACGACGCACGACGACGTGGGTCAGGCTCGCGTCGGCCGCCGCGCTGGCGGTCGCGCTCGGCGGGCTGTCGGCGACGGAGGCGGCGGCCCGGACTCCAGGCTCCCCGGACGTGCCCGATCTGGCGCTGGTCACGGCGGGCGACTCCGGCCGGACGACGGTGCTGCGCTCGGGCGAATCGCGCTTCGCCCGCTTCTGGCAGTTGCTCCAGCCGCTGTATCCGGGAACGGAGCGGGTGCCGGCGCCATGGACGGAGGGCCGGCATCCGCCGGTGCGGATCACCGTCATGTGGGGTCTGACGGGTGTCGGAGGCTATCCCCAGACGAACAGCGCCCCGGGCGGCGACGTCGCGATCGAGCGCCAGGACCAGCTGTTCCTCGCCGAGGACGGCACGCCCTGGGTGCGCACGGACCCGGCGCCGGACGTGGCGGACGACGACATCCGCTGGCACCGGGCACCACGACAGCTGTACGAGCGGCTGGACGACGAGGGACTGCTGGGCACGGCCACGAGCGGGGCCGCGCCCAGGACGGCGGCGGGCGCGTTACCGGGCATCTGGTGGGCGATACCCGGCCTGGCGGCCGGTCTGGCGCTCGGGGTGGGCGGCACGCGCCTGATAGGCCGCGCGGCGGCCCAGCCGGGAGCCGGACCGCCGCGAGTGGAGCCACGTCAGGAGCTGATCGACCTCTGAGCGACCTGAGCGACCTCTGATCGGCGGCGGGGAGCGGAAGGGGTCGGACCGCGAGGTCCCGACGGCCACGCGACAGGGGCCGCTCCCCGGAACCGCCGGAGGCCTCAGCCGAGGTCGACCTCCGGGTACAGCGGGAAGCCGGCCACGAGGTCGGTGGCGCGGTGGGAGATCTCGTCCGCGACCTTCGGGTCCAGGATGTGCTGGGCCTTGGAGGGCGCGCCCTTGCTGGTGGTGCCGGGCTCGGTGGTGGTAAGCACACGGTCGATGAGGCCCGCGACCTCGTCCATCTCGGCGGTGCCCAGGCCGCGGGTGGTCAGGGCGGGGGTGCCGACGCGGATGCCGGAGGTGTACCAGGCGCCGTTGGGGTCGGCCGGGATGGCGTTGCGGTTGGTGACGATGCCGGACTCGAGGAGGGCGGCCTCGGCCTGGCGGCCGGTGAGGCCGTAGGAGGAGGCCACGTCGATCAGGTTGAGGTGGTTGTCGGTGCCGCCGGTGACCAGGGTGGCGCCGCGCCGCGTCAGGCCCTCGGCGAGGGCGCGGGAGTTGTCGACGATGCGCTGGGCGTAGTCACGGAAGGAGGGCTGACGGGCCTCGGCGAGGGCGACGGCCTTGGCGGCCATGACGTGCGGGAGCGGACCACCGAGGACCATCGGGCAGCCGCGGTCGACCTGGTCCTTGAGGGAGTCGTCGCACAGGACCATGCCGCCGCGCGGGCCACGCAGCGATTTGTGGGTGGTGGTGGTGACGATCTGGGCGTGCGGGACCGGGTCGAAGTCACCGGTGAGGACCTTGCCGGCGACGAGACCGGCGAAGTGCGCCATGTCGACCATGAGCGTGGCGCCGACCTCGTCGGCGATCTCGCGCATGATCCGGAAGTTCACCAGCCGCGGGTAGGCGGAGTAACCGGCGACGATGATCAGCGGCTTGAAGTCGCGCGCCTGGGCACGCAGGGCGTCGTAGTCGATCAGGCCCGTGGCCGGGTCCGTGCCGTAGGAGCGCTGGTCGAACATCTTGCCGGAGATGTTCGGGCGGAAGCCGTGGGTGAGGTGGCCGCCGGCGTCCAGGGACATGCCGAGCATGCGCTGGTTGCCGAAGGCCTGGCGCAGCTCCGACCAGTCGGCCTCGGAGAGGTCGTTGACCTGGCGGACGCCGGTCTTCTCCAGGAAGGGGGCCTCGACACGGTCGGCGAGGACGGCCCAGAAGGCGACGAGGTTGGCGTCGATGCCCGAGTGCGGCTGGACGTAGGCGTGGCGGGCGCCGAAGAGCTCGCGGGCGTGCTCCGCGGCCAGCGCCTCGACGGTGTCGACGTTGCGGCAGCCGGCGTAGAAGCGGCGGCCCACGGTGCCCTCGGCGTACTTGTCGCTGAACCAGTTGCCCATCGTGAGGAGGGTGGCCGGCGACGCGTAGTTCTCCGAGGCGATGAGCTTGAGCATCTCGCGCTGGTCGGCCACCTCCTGGCCGATCGCGTCGGCGACGCGCGGCTCGACGGCGCGGATCACATCCAGAGCGGAACGGAAGGCGGTGGACTCGGTGGAGAGGGGCTGCTCTGACATCTCGGCCTCCGGGCGGCGTGGCTTACAGCGGTCACGGTTCACGGTTCGGCCCAGGCGCACGGCACTCGCTCACTGTTCCAGGCCGCTCCCCGATGGTCGGTCCCATCCCAGCGCGCCAGTCACGGCCCGCGGCCAGCCTACCGGGCGCGCCGGAAGGTCCAGTTCCCCAGTCCACCATGCGAGCGACGATAGGAAGGGGGCTCCGTCTCATGTCCGGGAGTCGCCGTGAACGCCACGGAGAGCCACATCGCCGGGTCCGCAGCGCACAGCGCGCACACCTACCACCCGCTGCCCGTGGTCGTGGCCACGGCCGACGGGGCGTGGATGACGGACGTCGAGGGCAGGCGCTATCTGGATCTGCTGGCCGGCTACTCCGCGCTGAACTTCGGGCACGGCAACCGGCGGTTGATCGAGGCGGCGAAAGCGCAGCTGGAACGGGTGACGCTGACGTCCCGCGCCTTCCACCACGACCGGTTCGCGGCCTTCTGCACGGAGCTGGCGTCGCTGTGCGGGATGGAGATGGTACTGCCGATGAACACGGGCGCGGAGGCGGTGGAGGCCGCGTTGAAGACCGCCCGGAAGTGGGGGTACCGGGTCAAGGGCGTGCCCGCCGAGAGGGCGAAGATCGTGGTCGCGGCGGGCAACTTCCACGGCCGTACGACGACGATCATCAGCTTCTCCACCGACCCGGAGGCGCGGGCGGACTTCGGACCGTACACACCGGGCTTCGAGATCGTGCCGTACGGGGACCTGACGGCGATGCGGGCGGCGATGACGGAGAACGCGGTCGCCGTGCTGCTGGAGCCGATCCAGGGCGAGTCGGGGGTGATCGTGCCGCCGGCCGGCTATCTGCCGGCGGTGCGGGAGCTGGCCCGGGAGCGGGGGGTGCTGTTCGTCGCGGACGAGATCCAGTCGGGGCTGGGGCGGACGGGACGGACGTTCGCCTGCGAGCACGAGGGTGTCGTGCCGGACATGTACGTGCTGGGGAAGGCGCTGGGCGGGGGGATCGTGCCGGTGTCCGCGGTGGTGTCCTCGGCGGAGGTGCTCGGGGTGTTCCGGCCCGGGGAACACGGGTCGACGTTCGGCGGCAATCCGCTGGCCTGCGCGGTGGCGCTGGAGGTGATCGCGATGCTGCGGTCGGGCGAGTACCAGGCGCGGGCGGCCGAGCTGGGCGGGCATCTGCACCGCGAGCTGGCGGCGCTGCGAGGCACCGGGCGGGTGTCGCAGGTGCGCGGGCGCGGGCTGTGGGCCGGTGTGGACATCCCTCCGGGGTTCGGCTCCGGGCGGGAGGTGTCCGAGAAGCTCATGGACCGGGGTGTGCTGGTGAAGGACACCCACGGTGCGACGATCCGGCTCGCGCCGCCACTGGTCATCAGCGAGGAGGACCTGGACTGGGGGCTGGCCCAACTCCGCGCCGTGCTGGGTGTGGAGGGATCCGACGCGTAGGAGCCGGGTGGGTGGGACTCGCCGGCGCCCAGGCCGGGGGCTCACCGACCGGGCCGAGGGGGCTCACCGGGCGCCGAGGCCCGGAGGACTCACCGTGCGCCGAGGCCCGGAGGACTCACCGTGCGCCATGGCCCGGGAGGGCTCATCTGCGGGTGCTGAGGCCGGGAACGCTCACCGGTTGTCGAGGGCCGGCCGGGTCGTTCTCGTCGGCCGGGCGGCCGGGGCGGCGCGGGCGCCGCCGAGGCCGGGGGTGGTCGCAGGGCCGCTCAGGGCAGCGCCTTGCACAGGGCCTCCAGGGTGCCCTTCCAGGCGTGGTCGGGCGGGGTCCCGTAGCCGACGACCAGGGCGTCGAAGTGGGGGTCCGCGGCCGCGGGGTGGCGGTAGCGGGACAGGCCGTGGACGGCGACGCCGTGCCAGTGGGCCGCGCGGACGACCGATTGCTCGGTGCCGGGCGGGAGACGCAGGAGGGCGTGCAGGCCGGCCGCGATGCCGGTGGCGCGGACGTCGGGTGCGTGGGTGGTGACGGCGGCGATCAGGTCGTCGCGGCGGCGCCGGTAGCGCAGGCGGGCGGCGCGGACATGGCGGTCGTAGGCGCCCGAGGTGAGGAACTCGGCGAGGGTCAGCTGTTCGAGGACCCCGGTGGTGGGGCCGCCGGCGTACTCGGCGACCTCCGGTACCAGCGAGGCCGGCAGGACCATCCAGGCCAGCCGCAGGCCGGGGGCGAGGGACTTGCTGGCGGTGCCGAGATGGACGACGTGGTCCGGGTCGAGCCCCTGGAGGGCGCCGACGGGCTGACGGTCGTAGCGGAACTCTCCGTCGTAGTCGTCCTCCAGGATCAGTCCGCCGGTGCGCCGCGCCCAGTCCACGACGGCGGCCCGGTGCGCGGGGCGCAGGGCGTCGCCCAGGGGGAACTGGTGGGCGGCCGTCAGCAGCACGGCCCGTGTGGCGGCGAGGCCGGCGCCGAGGGTGCGCCCCGCCGCTCGCCCGGGGCGGGAGTCGAGGGCCTGGGGCAGGGTGCCGTGTGCGTCGAAGGGGAGCGGGAGGGTGCGCAGGCCGGCGCGTTCCACGAGGTCCCAATGCACGTCCAGGCCGTAGGACTCGACGGCGAGGGTGCGCAGGCCGCGGGTGTGGAAGACCTCGGCGAGCAGGCGCAGGCCCTGGGCGAATCCGGCGCAGATCATGATGCGGTCGGGGTCGGCGCGGACGCCGCGGGCGCGGGAGAGGTAGTCGGCGAGCGCGGTGCGCAGTTCGACGCGGCCGCGGGGATCGCCGTAGCCGAGGGCGTCGTTCGGGGCGGCGGTCAGGGCGCGGCGGGTGGCCTTGAGCCAGTCGGCCCGGGGGAAGGAGGCGAGGTCGGGGGCGCCGGCGACGAGGCTGTGGGCGGCGCGGACGGGCTCCCGGCGCCGCGGTGCCGGGGGGTCGGGCGGCGGGGGGACGGTGCGGTCGGCGACCCGGGTGCCGGAGCCCTGCCGTGCGGTGAGCCAGCCCTCGGCGACGAGGTCGGCGTAGGACTCGGCGACGGTGTTGCGGGCGATGCCCAGATCGGTGGCGAGCGAGCGGGAGGAGGGGAGCCGGACGCCCGGGGTGAGGCGGCCGGTGCGGACGGCCTCGCGCAGCGCGTCGGTGAGACCACGGCGCAGGCCCGGCCCGGCCGGTTCGAGGTGCAGGTCAATGCCCAGAGTGGCCCGAGGTTTCGCCATGGAAGTGGACCATACTCCTGGGCTGCCTCACTCGTAGGGTCGGCGCATGACTACGAACGATCACGGCGGGAGCGTCGGCCACGCCCCCGAGCCCGCCCCGCGTCTGGACTGGGCGGCGCTCGCCCCCGACGTGTTCAAGGCGATGGTCCGGCTGGACGCGGCCACACAGCAGGGCGTCGACCCGAAGCTGCGCGAGCTGGTGCGGATCCGTGCCTCGCAGCTCAACCACTGCGCCTTCTGCCTGGACATGCACTCCAAGGACGCGCTGGCGGCGGGCGAGAGCGTGGAGCGGATCGTCCAGCTCGACGCCTGGGAGGAGTCGGCGCACTTCTACACGGAGAAGGAGCTGGCGGCGCTGGAGCTGACGGAGGCGGTGACCGTCCTGACGGACGGCTTCGTGCCGGACGAGGTGTACGAGCGGGCGGCGAAGCACTTCGAGGAGGCCGAGCTGGCACGGCTGATCGCCGTGATCACCGTGATCAACGCGTGGAACAGGTTCGGTGTGACCTGCCGTCCCGTGCCGGGCCACTACCGGCCGGGGCGGCACAAGTGACCGTACGCACCACACATCTGGACGCGGCGGTCCGCACCGCGCTGCAGGGCATGAGCGCCGCCGCCAAGCGGGGGCTCGGCGATCCCGCGCTCGCCGAACTGGTGCAGATCCGCGCCTCCCAGCTGAACCACTGCGCGTTCTGCCTCGACATGCATCTCTCGATCGCCCGCGGGCTCGGGGTGAGCGCACGGCAACTCGACCTGCTGGCCGCCCGGGAGGAGGCACCGGAGCTGTTCGACGACCGGGAACGGGCGGCGCTCGCCCTGACGGAGGCGGTGACCGTCCTGACGGACGGCTTCGTGCCGCAGGAGGTGTACGAGCGGGCGGCGGAGCATTTCGACGCGCGCCGACTGGCCCATCTCGTCGCGCTGATCACCGTGATCAACAGCTGGAACCGGTTGATGGTGAGCCGGCGCATCCCGGTGGGCAGTGTGGAGTGGTGAGGAAGACGGAGACGCTACGCGCGCTGCACCGCCGGCCCGACCCGGCCGACCCCCTGATCCTCCCGGGGCCGTGGGACGCGGCCAGTGCCCGGGCCTTCGTGGACGCCGGCTTCCCGGCGCTCGCGACGCCCAGCGCGGGGGTCGCGGCCTCGCTCGGGTACGAGGACGGGCAGACGCCCGCGGACGAGATGTTCGCGGCGGTCACCCGGATCGCGCGGGCGGTGGACGTGCCGGTGTCGGCGGATGTCGAGGACGGGTACGGGATCGCGCCTCGGGAACTGGTCGAGCGGCTGCTGGAGGCGGGCGTCGCCGGCTGCAATCTGGAGGACTCCGCCGACGGCGTCCTCAAGGACCCGAACGCGCACGCCGGGTGGCTGGCCGAGGTGCGGGCGGCGGCGGGCGCGAGCCTGTTCGTCAACGCCCGGATCGACACGTTCCTGTACGGGGACGGGGACCCCGAACGGGCTCTCGAGCGGGCCGCGTCGTACGTCGCGGCGGGCGCCGACTGCGTGTACCCGATCGGGGCGCCGCCCGAGGTGCTGCCGCTGCTGCGGGCCGGGATCGAGGGTCCGATCAACGCGTTCGCGCGGCTGGACGGGGCGGGCCCCTCGCTCGCCGAGCTGGGCGAGCGAGGGGCGACGAGGATCACCTTCGGGCCGGGACTCCAGCGCCGCGCCACCGAGGCGCTGCGCCGGATCGCGGCCGAGGTCACCGCGAGGGCGTGAGCGTCAGGACAGCCACTGCTTCCATGTGGACTCGTGGCGGTCCACCCACTTCCCGGCCGCCTCCTCAGGACTGAGTTTCTGCTCGGCGATCATGAGGGAGACCTCGTTCTGGTCCTCGGTGGTCCACCGGAACTTCTTCAGGAACCGGGCCGCCGCCCCGCCGTCCTTCGCGAAGTCGGCGTTCAGGTACTTCTGCAGCGGTGTGTGCGGGTAGGCGCAGGCCACCTTGGCCGGGTCCGCGTCGCAGCCCTCCTTGTAGGCGGGCAGTTTCACCTCGGTCATGGGGACCTTCTTGAACAGCCACTGCGGTGCGTACCAGTAGGTCAGGAAGGGCTTCTTCTCCTTGGCGAACTGCTTGATCTGCGTGATCTGCGCGGCCTCGGACCCGGCGAACACCACCTGGTAGTTCAGGTCCAGGTTCTTCACCAGCGCCTTGTCGTTGGTGACGTAGGACGGGGAGCCGTCCATCAGCTGGCCCTTGCCGCCGCTCTCCGGGGTGCGGAACTGGTCGGCGTACTTGTTCAGGTTCTTCCAGTCGGTGACGTCGGGGTGCCGCTCGGCGAAGTAGGTCGGGACGTACCAGCCGATGTGCCCGGTGACCCCGAGGTCGCCGGCGCCCACGATCGTCTTCTTGTCCTTGACGTAGCGCTGCTCCTCCTCGGGGTGTCCCCAGTCCTCCAGGAGCGCGTCGACGCGGCCCTGGCTGAGGGCGTCCCACGCGGGGACCTCGTCGATCTGGACGGTGTCGACGTGGTAGCCGAGTTCGTGTTCGAGCAGGTACTGGGCGACCGCGACGTTCGCCTGGGCGCCCACCCACGACTGCACGGACAGCGTCAGGCTCTTGGTGCCCTGCGCGTTCGCGAAGGGCGAGGCCTGCTTGGTCATGTCGGCGGCACCGCAGCCGGTGGTCAGGGCGAGCAGCCCCGCCGCCGCGAGGACGGTCGTACGCGTACGCATGTCAGGCTCCCTTCTTCGCACGGCGTTCCGTCGGCTGTGTCACCCGGTCGAGCATCAGCCCGAGGCAGACGATCGCGCCGCCGGCCACCAGACCGGTCGCGAGGTCGCCCTGCGCGAGGCCGAAGACGACGTCGTAGCCGAGGGCACCGCCGCCGACCAGGCCGCCGATGATGACGACGGCGAGGACGAGCACGACGCCCTGGTTGAGCGCCAGCAGCAGCGCCGGGCGGGCCAGCGGGAGCTGGACCTGGCGCAGCTGCTGTGCGCCGGTCGCACCGAGCGAGCGGGCCGATTCCAGGGCGGCGGCGTCGACCTGCCGCAGCCCCTGGGCGGTGATGCGCACGACGGCGGGCAGCGCGTAGACGACGGCCGCGGCCACCGCCGGGGCACGGCCGACGCCGAACAGCGCGACGACCGGGATCAGGTACACGAACTGCGGCATCGTCTGGAAGACGTCGAGGACGGGGCGCAGGGCACGCTCGAAGCGTTCGCTGCGGGCGGCCGCGATGCCGGTCGCGAAGCCCAGGACGAGGGTGACGGCGACGGCGGCGAGGACCTGGGAGAGCGTGTCCAGGGAGGGCTCCCAGACGCCGAGGACACCGATCGCGGCCATGGCGAGCACGGCGGTCAGGGCGGTGCGCCAGGTGCCGATCAGCCAGGCCAGGGCGGCGACGACGAGCAGCACCGACCACCACGGCAGCCCTTGCAGGCCGTCGCGCAGCGGGTCCAGAACCCAGGTGGTGAAGTGGCCGGCCCAGTCGGCCGTGCCGCCGACGACCGGGACACCCGAGTACAGATGGGCGGTCATCCAGTCGACGGCACGGTTGACGGGCTCGGCGATGTTCAGGGTCCAGGCGTCCGGCCAGTCGGCACGGCCCAGCAGACGGGCGGCGACCGCGGCGGCCACGGCGCCGGCCAGGACGTAGGGCCATCCGGCGTGCGGGCGCTCGCCGGTGCCGCTGCCCGCGGCCCCGGTCACGCGGTCCAGCACGACGGCCAGGAGCACGATCGGGATGCCCGCGGCGAGGGCCGCGCCGACGTCGACCGAGGCCAGCGCCTGGTAGACACGGTCGCCGAGACCGCCGGCGCCGATCACGGAGGCGATGACGGCCATGGACAGCGCCATCATGATCGTCTGGTTCAGGCCGAGCAGGAGTTCTTTGCGGGCCAGCGGAATGCGGGCCGTCAGCAGGCGCTGGCGCGAGGTGGCGCCGAGCGACTCCACCGCCTCCAGGACGCCCTTGTCGGCGCCGCGCAGGCCGAGGGCGGTGAGGCGGGCCATCGGCGGGGCGGCGTAGACGACGGTGGCCAGGACGGCGGCGGGTACTCCGATGCCGAAGACCAGGACGACCGGGAGCAGATAGGCGAACGCGGGCAGCACCTGCATGGTGTCGAGCAGCGGGCGCAGCGCGCGGTCCATACGGTCGGACAGTCCGGCGGCGAGGCCGAGCAGGGCGCCGACGACCACCGACGCCAGCACCGCGACGACCATGAGGGCCAGGGTCTGCATGGTCGGCACCCACATGCCGAGCAGGCCGCAGGCCAGGAACGCCGCGGCCGTGCCGAGCGCTAGCCGCACACCCGCGACGCGCCAGGCCAGGAAGGCGCCGAGCGCGGTGACGCCCAGCCAGCCGATGGCGAGCAGGCCGAGGTAGACGGCGCGTACGGACAGCACGACCGCGTTGCTGACGTGGCCGAAGAAGTAGAGGAACAGGGGGTGGCTGTCCCGGTTGTCGATGATCCAGTCGCTGGCGCCGGTCAGCGGCTGCGTCAGGTCGACGGTGAGCGCGTCGGGCCAGCTCCCGCTCGCCCAGCGGGCGTCGGCCAGCGGTACGAGGATCGCGGCGGCCAGGGCCAGCAGCACGAGCTTGACGACGACACGGTTCCTGAGCAGGGCGGGGACGGCACGGGGCGCCGAGGCGGTGACGGTGGCCATCACACCACCTCCTTGCCCGGCCCCGGGACGGTACGGGGTTCCGTACCGGCCACGACGCCCAGCAGCCCCTCGTGGTCGACGACCCCGAGGCAGCGGCCCTGGTCGACCACACGGACCGGTCCGCCGCTGCGCGCGACCGCCTCGATGGCCTCGGACACCGTCGCCGCCGGGGCGACCGCCGGTCCGGCCCCCGCCTCCTGCGCGGACGCGGGCCGCATGGCGGTGCGCACGGTCAGGACCTGTTCGCGGGGCACGTCGCGGACGAACTCGCGGACGTAGTCGTCGGCCGGCGAGCCGACGATCTCCTCGGGCGTGCCGAGCTGGACGATCCGGCCGTCGCGCATCAGGGCGATCCGGTCACCGAGCTTGAGCGCCTCGCTCAGGTCGTGGGTGATGAAGACCATCGTGCGGCCCTCGTCGCGATGGAGCCGGACGACCTCCTCCTGCATCTCCCGCCGGATCAGCGGGTCGAGGGCGCTGAACGGCTCGTCGAAGAGCAGCACCTCCGGGTCGACCGCCAGCGCACGTGCGAGGCCGACCCGCTGCTGCTGGCCGCCGGACAGCTGGCCGGGCCTGCGCTGCTCCATGCCGGCGAGGCCCACCTTGGCGACGACCTCGGCCGCCTTCTCGCGCCGTTCCGCCTTGCCCATGCCCTGGATCTCCAGGCCGTAGGCCACGTTGTCGAGGACGGTGCGGTGCGGGAGCAGGCCGAAGTGCTGGAAGACCATCGCGGCGCGGTGCCGGCGCAGTTCGCGCAGCCGGGCCCGGTCCATGGCGCGGACGTCCTCGCCGTCGATGGCGATGGTCCCGGCCGTCGGTTCGATCAGCCGGGTCAGACAGCGCACCAGGGTGGACTTGCCGGAGCCGGACAGGCCCATGACGACGAAGACCTCGCCCTTGCGCACGTCGAAGGAGACGTCGCGGACGGCGGCCGTGCAACCGGTGCGGGCCCGCAGCTCGTCGGCGGGCAGGGCGGTCAGTTCGGGGTCGGCGGGCACCCGGTCGGACTTCGGTCCGAAGACCTTCCACAGTCCGTCCACCGAGAACACGGGGGCGTCCGCCCCGGTGCTGCCGACGGCGGCCTCGCTCACAGTGGTGTCGGTCATCACGCGCCCCCTCCGATCAGTTCCACGGCCCGTTCCCCGACCATCAGCACTGCGATCATCGGGTTCACGGCGGTCATCGTCGGGAACACGGACGCGTCGGCGATCCGGATGCCCCGCAGTCCCCTGATCCTCAGCTCCGGGTCCACCACGGCCAGTTCGTCGGTGGTGGCGCCCATCCGGCAGGTGCCCGCCGGGTGGTACACGGTGTGCGCGACCTTGCGGGCGTACTCGCCGAGCTCCTCGTCGCTCGTGACGTCCGGTCCGGGGCACACCTCACGCTTCAGCCAGCCCGCCAGCGGCTCGCTCCGCGCGATCTCGCGGGCGATGCGGATGCCGTCGACGAGGGTGCGGCCGTCGTAGTCGTCCTCGTCGGTGAAGTAGCGGAAGTCGAGCGCGGGCTTCTCTGCGGGGTCGGCGCTCTTCAGGTACAGCCGGCCGCGGCTCTTCGGCTTGGGGATGTTCGGGGTCATCGAGACGCCGTGCGGCGGGCGTTCGTAGCCCAGGCGCTCGGGGTTGTCGGTGAAGGGGATCTGGTAGAAGTGGAACATCAGGTCGGGGCCCGCGTGTTCGGGGTCCCGGCGCACGAACAGGCCCGCGTCGGAGTCCATCGCGGAGTTCTCCGGGATCGGGCCGTCGGTCTCCCAGACGATCACCGACTCGGGGTGGTCGAGGAGGTTCTCGCCGACGCCGGGCAGGTCGAGCGCCACGGGTATGCCGAGCGCCTCCAGGTCGGCCTTCGGGCCGATGCCGGAGTGGAGCAGCAGCCGGGGCGAGTCGACCGCGCCCGCGCACAGCACGACCTCCTTGCGGGCGCGCACGAGGATCTCCTCGCCGTCCTTGGTGCGCACATGGACGCCTTCGGCGCGGGTGCCGTCCAGCTCCAGCCGGTACGCCCAGGTCTCCAGCAGGAGCGTCAGGTTGGGCCGCTCGTCCATCACCGGGTGGAGGTACGCCACGGACGCCGAGGAGCGCTTGTTGGTCTCGGGGTGGTAGGCGAGGTCGAAGAAGCCGACGCCGTCGGTGAACGGCTTCTTGTTGAAGCCCTCGACGCGGGGCACGCCGAGCGCGGCCTGGGCGGCGTCGACGAAGTCGCGGGCGACGGCGTTGCGGTCCTTCTCGTCGACCGGGACGATGTTGTTCTGGAGCCGCGCGTAGTACGCCTCCATCTGCACGGCGCCCCAGCCCTCGGCGCCGGCCGCCTCCCACTCGTCCCAGTCGGACGGCAGCGGCTTGAAGGCGATGAGGGTGTTGTGGGAGGAGCAGCCGCCGAGGACCCGGGCGCGGCTGTGCCGGATGTGGGAGTTGCCGCGCGGCTGTTCGGTGGTCGGGTAGTCGTAGTCGAGCTCGCCGCCGAGCAGGCCCATCCAGCGGCGCAGCGTGAGGACGTCCTCGCGGTCGACGTCGCTCGGGCCGCCCTCGATGACGGCGACGGTGACGTCGGGGTTCTCGGTGAGGCGGGCGGCGATCACGGAGCCGGCGGTCCCGCCGCCGACGACGACGTAGTCGTAGCTATGGGTGTTCTCGGACATGGGGTCGTAACTCCGGTGTTCCAGTGGGGGGTGGGGACGGGGGCGGGACGGGCCCGCGGACCGGTGGCGTGTGGGGCGTGTGCGGCGCGTGTGGGACCCGTAGGACGCCTCAGCCCGCGAACCAGCGCACCGGCTTGGGCGCGAGGTTCTGGTAGACGTGCTTGGTCTCGCGGTACTCGGCGAGCCCGGCGGGTCCGAGTTCGCGGCCGACGCCGCTCTTGCCGAAGCCGCCCCACTCGGCCTGCGGGAGGTAGGGGTGGAAGTCGTTGATCCAGACGGTGCCGTGCCGCAGCAGCCCCGCGACCCGGCGGGCCCGTCCCGCGTCGGCGGTCCAGACGGCGCCGGCCAGTCCGTACTCGGTGTCGTTGGCGAGGGCGACGGCCTCGTCCTCGGTGCGGAAGGTCTCCACCGTGAGGACCGGGCCGAAGACCTCCTCACGGACGACCTTCATCTCGCGGTGGCACTGGTCGAGCACGGTCGGCTCGTAGAAGTAGCCGGTGGCGGGCCGGGATTCGGTGGGTTCGGGCCGCTTGCCGCCGCAGCGCAGCACCGCCCCTTCGGCCAGCGCGGAGGCGACGTACGACTCCACCTTGGCGCGCTGCTGCTCGGAGACGAGGGGGCCGCACTCGACGCCGGAGCCGGTGCCGCGGCCGAGGCGGATCCTCGTCGCGCGGTCGGCGAGTTCGGCGACGAAGCGCTCCCTGACCGACTCCTCGATGATCAGGCGCGCGCCGGCGGAGCAGACCTGGCCGCTGTGGATGAAGGCCGCGTTGAGGGCCTGGTCGACGGCGGTGTCGAAGTCCTCGTCGGTGGCGCAGGCGTCGGCGAAGACGACGTTGGGGTTCTTGCCGCCGAGTTCGAGGGCCACCTTCTTGACGGTGGGCGCGGCGGCCGCGGCGACCTTGGTGCCGCTGACCAGGCCGCCGGTGAAGGAGACCAGGTCGACGTCGGGGTGCTCGGCGAGACGGGCGCCGACGGTGTGCCCGGGGCCGGTGACGATGTTCGCGACCCCGGCGGGCAGGCCGGCCTCGGCGAGCAGGTCGATCAGGGCGACGGTGGTCATCGGCGTGATCTCGCTCGGCTTGACCACGAAGGTGTTGCCGGCCGCGAGCGCGGGCGCGATCTTCCAGCTGGCCTGGAGCAGCGGGTAGTTCCAGGGCGTGATCAGCGCGCAGACGCCGACCGGTTCGTGCACCACGACGCTGTGGATGTCGGGCGAGCCCGCGTCGACGACCCGGCCGGCGCCCTCGCCCGCCACCAGGTCGGCGAAGTAGCGGAAGGCGTCGGCCACGCAGTCGATGTCGACCCGGCCCTCCTCGACGGTCTTGCCGGCGTCGCGGCTCTCCAGCAGGCCGAGTTCCTCGCGGTCGCGGACCAGCAGGTCGGCGACGCGGCGCAGCACGGCTGAGCGCTCGGCGACGGGGGTGCGGGGCCACGCGCCCCGACCGCCGTCGAAGGCGCTGCGCGCGGCCGCGACGGCCAGGTCCGTGTCCTTCTCGTCCCCTTCGGCGACCACCGCGAACGGCAGGGCGTCCACGGGGTCGAGGATCTCGCGCGTGGCACCGGAGGCGGCGGGCAGCCACTGTCCTGCCACGTGGATGGTGTCGCGCGCCTGAGGCACCTGGTTCTCCGCTCTGTCCGACATGCTCGGTGTTGCCTTCCGTTCCTGTTCAGGAGTGTGAGCGCCTGCCCGTACCCCTTTCAGGCATGCGCAATCGATGGCCGAAAGTGTGCTGCCTCACGGCGAATTCCGACATACGGCAGTAAATCGACACGCCGGATCTCTGGACCCGCCCCAAACTCTTTGACTAAAGTCAAAGGAATGGAGGCAGTGTCCGAGCATGTCGCAACCTTCCGCCGCTTCAACCGCTACTTCACCCGCCGCATCGGCGCCCTCGACGACCAGTACCTTGGCCAGAACCGCCCCCTCGGCGAGGCCCGCCTGCTCTTCGAGATCGGCGACGGCGTCCCGCTACGGGAGCTGCGCGCCCGGCTCGGCCTGGACGCCGGCTACCTGAGCCGGATGGCGAAGGCGCTCCAGGCGCAGGGCATGGTCCGGCTCAGCGTGCACCCCGGCGACAACCGGGTGCGCATGATCGAGCTGACCCCGGCCGGCCGCGTCGAGGTCGCCGAGCAGAACCGCCGGGCCGACGCGCTGGTCCGCGGCATGCTGGACGGCCTCACCCCGGCCCAGCGTGCCCGCCTCACGGAGGCGATGACCAGCACGGAACGCTTGCTGCGCCTGGCCGGCATCAGCGTCGAACGCGTCGACGGGGCCTGCCCGGACGCCCGCGCCGGCCTCGCCGCCTACGCCGCCGAACTGGACGAACGGTTCCCCGAGGGCTTCGACGCCACCGATCTCGTCCGCCCCGAGGAGGTGTCCGGCGACGCCGGTGCCTTCTTCGTGGCGTACGAGGACGGGCGCCCGGTCGGCTGCGGCGGGCTGCGCCGGCTCGCGCCCGGCGTGGGCGAGATCAAGCACGTCTGGGTCCACCGGGACGCCCGGCGCCTGGGGCTGGCCCGCCGGATCCTGGCGGAACTGGAGCGCGAGGCGCTCGAACGCGGCCTCGGCACGGTACGGCTGGACACGCACTCCGTGCTCACGGAGGCGCGGACCATGTACCGGGCGGCCGGCTACACGGAGATCCCCGCCTACGCCGAGCACGTCTACGCCGGTCACTGGTTCGAGAAGCGGCTGCGCCGGACCGGCTGACCTCCGACCGAGGCCTACGCGTCCTTCGCGACCGCCGACTTGGCGAGCTGCACGGCGCTCAGCAGGCGCAGACCGGGAGCCGCCTCGCGCAGGTGCTTGATCGCCGCGATGGAGTCGGCGGGCCCTTCGTAGCCGACGGCGGCCAGCCGCTCACGCACCCAGCGGGCGCGTACGTCCGTGTCGGTGGCCGCCGCGGCCCGCTCGGCCAGCGCCACGGCCCGCTCCAGGCCCGGCCGTTCCTCCGGTCCCGCGTCGGCCAGGGCGCGGCGCAGCGCCGTCACCGCGACATCGGCGTCGCGCACGAAGAGGATCTCGGCTTCCGGGTGCTTCCCACGTCCGAACATCGGGCCATCCTTGCCGCCGGTCCGCCTGCCGGGCCAGGGAGTTGAGCAGCTTCTGAGCCTCGTGGGCGACGGCGCCGGTCGCGGGGGAGAAGAGAAACGACGACCCCCGGTCCGTGGCGGCGGACCGGGGGTCGTACGGCTGGTGACCGAGCAGGTCAGATGAGGCCGAGGCCGCGGACCGCCTCGCGCTCCTCCTCCAGCTCCTTGACGGAGGCGTCGATGCGGGCGCGCGAGAACTCGTTGACGTCCAGGCCCTGGACGATCTCGTACTTGCCGTCCTTGCAGACGACCGGGAAGGAGGAGATGAGGCCCTCGGGGACACCGTAGGAGCCGTCGGACGGGATGCCCATGGAGACCCAGTCGCCCTCGGGCGTGCCGTTGACCCACGTGTGGACGTGGTCGATGGCGGCGTTGGCGGCGGAGGCGGCCGAGGAGGCGCCGCGGGCCTCGATGATGGCGGCACCGCGCTTGGCGACGGTCGGGATGAAGTCCTCGGCCAGCCACTTCTCGTCGTTCACGACCTCCGCGGCGTTCTTGCCGGCGACCGTGGCGTGGAAGATGTCGGGGTACTGGGTGGCGGAGTGGTTGCCCCAGATCGTCAGCTTCTTGATCTCGGAGACCGGCGTGCCCGTCTTCTTCGCCAGCTGGGTCAGCGCGCGGTTGTGGTCCAGGCGGGTCATCGCGGTGAAGCGCTCCGCCGGTACGTCCGGGGCGGCGGCCTGCGCGATCAGGGCGTTGGTGTTGGCCGGGTTGCCGACCACGAGGACCCTGATGTCGTCGGCGGCGTGCGCGTTGATGGCCTGGCCCTGCGGCTTGAAGATGCCGCCGTTGGCCTCCAGGAGGTCACCGCGCTCCATGCCCTTGGTGCGCGGGCGGGCGCCCACGAGGAGGGCGACGTTGGCGCCGTCGAACGCGACGTTCGGGTCGTCGCTGATCTCGATGCCCTGGAGGAGCGGGAACGCGCAGTCGTCCAGCTCCATCGCGGTGCCCTCGGCGGCCTTCAGGGCCGGGGTGATCTCCAGGAGGCGGAGCTTGACCGGCACGTCCGCGCCGAGCAGCTGGCCGGAGGCGATGCGGAAGAGCAGGGCGTAACCGATCTGGCCGGCCGCGCCGGTGACGGTGACGTTCACGGGAGTGCGGGTCATGGCGTTCTCCGTATGACAGCTGGCGGTGGGGCGTCCCTGCCCCGGCTTTTTTGATCGATCTCTTGGCGTCAAGAGAGATCCAGCGGTCAGGCTATCGCGCCTCCGGTATCCCGGACGTCCGGGTCGGTGTGGCCCGGCCCACAGAGCCCACGAAGGACTCGCGAGTGCCGACGGAGAAGAACGGCGGCCGCCCGTCCGGGAGAGGAGAGACGGGGCGACCGCCGGGTGGGGGTACCGTTGCCGGACTCCCGTGGGGGTACTGTGCGCGTGCCCGGGATCGCCTCACGCATGCGTGCGTCCGGCGACTTTTTCACGGCGCCTTCCGGGCACCCTTCGCCGGTGTTTCCAGGCACCTTTCACCGCCGGTTTCCGGGCCTCCTTCGCCGACGCCCGCCAGGCACCTTCACCGACGCTTCGGGGCACCCTCACCGGTCCCCCGTCTCCGTCGCCCCTACCGCGTGCAGCCCCGCTCCCCCGACGCGAGCGTCGCGCACGCCGTGGCCTCCTGCGGGTCCTCGACGGCGATCATCGGGGTGTACGCGAGGGTGTCACCGACGGTCGTGACCGAGCCGCTCCGGCTGGTGCCGCCGACCGTCACCCGGACCTCGTCGCCCGGCACGGCCTGGGTGACACGGCCCCAGGCGGCCCCGCAGGTCTCGCTGTAGCGGACCTCGACGACCGCGGCCCCCACGGTCGCCGACCGGGCGGTGGTGACCAGTTCACCGCTGCACCCCATGGCCTCCGCGTCCTTGCCGGTGCACCCGTCCCCCGCGCACTTCACGCCGGGTGGCAGGTCGGGGCCGGGGGTGGCGGTCGGGGACGGCGAGGCGCTCGTGGCGTCCGCCCTGTCCGTGCCGTCGCCGATGACGTAATGCACGGCACCGGCGGCGACGACCACGACGGCGGCGCCGACGAGGAACATCGCGAGCCGCCGCCTGCCCGCACCCCCGGAAGGGGCGCCCGGCGGGTCCTGCGTCGGCACGCCGGAGCCCGGTGCCCCCGCACCCGACGCCGCCCCCGTACCCGCGCCGGCCCGGACGCCCGCGCGGGGCGGTCCGCCACGTCCCCCGAGTCCCCACGAGTTCACGCCCGGCCGGGATCCGGCGTCGCGGGCGTCGGCTTCCGACGCCGTCGGCTGGGCCGGGACCGTCGGGGAGACACCCGCCGGGCTCGCGACGCCCGGTGTCGCCGTCGCGCGGCCACCCTTACGGGCCGTCCTGCCCCGGGCGGCTCCCGGGGCCGCGCCGAACTCGCCCAGTGCCGCGCGGGCCTGGGAGATCCGGAGGGCCTCCATGGTCATGTCGTGCCGCATCTCCGAGCGGCTCCAAGCCCGTTCGGCGAGCTCCCACATCGTCGTCAGATGGATCGGATCGGTGCCGGTGACCTCGGCCAACGCGACGACCGCGCCTTTGGGCGCGAGCAGCCGGCCGTTGAGATAGCGCTCCCAGGACGTCCTGCTGTACCCGGTGCGGTCGGAGACCGCGGCGATGCTCAGACCGCTGCGGTCCACGAGCCGCCGCAACTGCCCGGCGAATTCACCGATCTGCGGATCGAGTTCCTCCGGCAAGGCCTTCCAACGAGGCATCGCTTCCCCCCTGTTTCCCCCGAGTGCGCCACTGCGGCGCGGGACGTCCCGAACCATCCCCGATCGGGCAGATTAGCCGCGCCGCGCAGCGCCTTGAACCGGCTTCCCGAAGCTGTCCATACATCGACACAACGGGCACACACCGGTGACCTCCGACGTCCCGGCGGTACGCAACGCACCTTGACGCCACCGGCCCCCGGCTGTCGCGGAGCGCGGACACCGTAGCGGAACGGTCACTTCCGTGCCACAGCGCGCGGACAACCGTTGAACAGGCCGTTCGTCGTGCGGGAGTTTGGGTGCGACGGCGGCCCGTCCTGCCTCGGGGGAGGGGATGGGCCGCCGTTTTCGTGCGAGGCGTCGGGACGCGGTCAGCCGCGCACGGTGAAATGCAGGGTGTCCTTGAGGAACGGGACCTCCAGCCACGGGTTCGGCTGGGCCATCAGCGCCAGCAGGGCGATGGCCAGGCCGAGGACGCCGTAGGTGGCGATGTCGGTGAAGCGGGAGCGTACGGCGAGCATGCCGACGCCGGGCAGCACCCACCGCAACACGGCTCCGCCGACCAGCGCGACGCCGACGAGCAGGGTGCCGATCCGGAACGCGTCGAACGCCGTCAGCAGCAGGCCGAGACCGACCAGCCCCAGCACGGCGAGCATCGGCCACTGCCGCGCGGGCGCGGGCGCGTCGCCCCCGGCCGCCCGGCCGCCGCCCTCGGGTCGCGCCGTGTCCCGCGTGAACAAGGGGAAGCGGCGGGTGGCCCGCCGGGGCGTGCCGTCCTCGTCGACGACGCTGATCGCGTCCCGCACGACGAGCTCGTCGCCCTCGTCGGCCCCGTCCGCGGCCTCCCGGCCGGGCGCGGAGCCGTTGCCGGAGACGCCGTTCGGGGCTGCCTCCTCCAGCGACACGCCGCCACCCCGCGGCACGCCGTCGTGCGACGGGCCGCCCCGCGCCGCCGCACCGTCGGACGCCGCGGTGCCGTGGTGCGCCGCGGTGCCCTGTCGCTCGGTGGTCCCGTTCTCCTCGGGCCGCTCAGCCGGCACTGCGCTCCGCCGCCTCGACCACGTTGACGAGCAGCTGGGCCCGGGTCATGGGACCGACGCCGCCGGGGTTCGGGGAGATCCAGCCGGCGACCTCGGCGACGTCCGGGTGCACATCCCCGACGATCTTGCCCTCTGCGCTGCGCGAGACGCCGACGTCGAGGACGGCCGCGCCCGGCTTGACGTCCTCGGGCCGCACGAGGTGGGCGGACCCGGCGGCGGCCACGATGATGTCGGCGCGCCGGAGGTGGGCGGACAGATCCCGCGTACCGGTGTGGCACTGCGTCACCGTCGCGTTCTCGCTGCGCCGGGTCAGCAGCAGCGGCATCGGCCGGCCGATGGTCACGCCCCGGCCGACGACCACGACCTCCGCACCCTTGATCTCGACGCCGTAGCGGCGCAGCAGCGTCAGCACGCCGTTCGGGGTGCAGGGCAGGGGCGCGGGCTCGTTCAGGACGAGCCGGCCGAGGTTCATCGGGTGGAGGCCGTCGGCGTCCTTGTCCGGGTCCATGAGTTCGAGGATGCGGTTCTCGTCGATGCCCCGAGGGAGCGGCAGCTGCACGATGTAGCCGGTGCACGCCGGGTCCTCGTTGAGTTCGCGCACCACCGCCTCGATCTCCTCCTGCGTCGCCGTGGCGGGCAGCTCGCGCTGGATGGAGGCGATGCCCACCTGCGCGCAGTCACGGTGCTTGCCGGCGACGTACTTCTGGCTGCCGGGGTCTTCCCCGACCAGGATCGTGCCGAGGCCGGGCGTGACGCCCTTCTCCTTCAGCGCCGCCACGCGGGCGGTCAGATCGGACTTGATCGCGGCTGCGGTGGCCTTGCCATCGAGAATCTGGGCGGTCATGGCCCCATCCTCCCGGATGACCGCCTCCCGGTTCCAATCCGGGTCACGAGGGGCCCGCTCCCGGCGTTTCCGCCCATGATCGGCGATGTTGCACTTGCACAACACATAGGGAATGCGGCTGGACAAGCAACCCATGGCTGAAGAACGATTGTGGCCACAGTGCCGCGGGCAGTACCGGGGGGACGCACCGCATCTGTAGCAACCTTCCTCCGCATCCGCCGCGCGTCGTCCCCGCACCTGAGCCAACGGAGGAAACACCGCCATGAGTTTCGGCGATCCGAACAACCCCTACGGCGCGCCGCAGGGCCAGCAGCAGGGCTACGGCTACCCCCAGCAGCAGCCCGGTTACGGCTACCCGCAGGCCCCGCCCGTCGGCTACCCCGGCGCCCCGGTGCCGACGTCCATGCCCAGCACCGTCAGCACGGCCCGCGTCCTGCTGTGGGTCATCGTGGGCCTCCAGGTCCTCGGTGTGGCGCTGTTCGCCTTCAGCGCCATCGGCGTCGAGGCCGCGAAGAACGACGAGACGCTCCAGAACGACGCCTCGTTCCAGCAGCTGGCGGACTACTCCTCCGGCATGCTGTGGGGCCTGACGCTGTTCGCCGTCGCCTGGGGTGTGTTCGCGCTGGTCCTGGCGCTGAAGTTCCGCACCGGCGGCAACGGCGTGCGCATCACGACCATGGTGTTCGGCATCATCACCGCGATCCTCGGCATCTACCCGTTCATCCTGGTCGGCCTGATCCACACCGTGCTCGCCGTCCTGGTGGCCGTGTTCGTCGGCAACTCCAACGGCAGCGCCTGGTTCAACCGCCCGCGCTACTGAGCGTCCCCGCGGACGCCCGCGCACGAAGGGTCTCGCACCCTTGACACCCGAGGGCCGTGTCCCACCCTTGCGCGGGGGACACGGCCCTGGTGCGTCCGCGGCAGCGGGTGCGCGAGCGAATCCTCAGTGGAAGAAGTGCCGCGTCCCCGTGAAGTACATCGTCACGCCCGCCTTGCGCGCGGCCTCCACGACCTGCTCGTCACGGACCGAACCGCCGGGCTGCACCACGGCCTTGACGCCCGCCTCGGTGAGGATCTCCAGCCCGTCCGGGAACGGGAAGAAGGCGTCGGAGGCCGCGTAGGAACCCCGCGCCCGCTCGGCGCCGGCCCGCTCGACCGCCAGCTTCGCGGAGTCGACCCGGTTGACCTGCCCCATGCCGACACCGACCGAGGCGCCGTCCTTGGCCAGCAGGATCGCGTTGGACTTCACCGCCCGGCAGGCCCGCCAGGCGAACGCCAGCTCGCGCAGTTCCCCGGCGCTCAGCGCGTCACCGGTCGCCAGCGTCCAGCCCGCGGGGTCGTCGCCCTCGGCCTGGAGACGGTCGGTGACCTGGAGCAGGGCGCCGCCGTCGACGGCCGTGACCTCGACGGGGTTCGACGGCCCCTCGGGACAGCGCAGCACCCGGATGTTCTTCTTCTTGGTGAGGGCCTCAAGCGCGCCCTCCTCGTAGTCGGGCGCGACGACGACCTCGGTGAAGATCTCCGCGACCTGCTCGGCCATCTCCTTGCTGACCGGGCGGTTCACCGCGATGACGCCGCCGAACGCGGACAGCGGGTCGCAGGCGTGCGCCTTGCGGTGCGCCTCGGCGACGTCGGCGCCGATCGCGATGCCGCACGGGTTGGCGTGCTTGATGATCGCGACGCACGGCTCGTCGTGGTCGTACGCGGCACGGCGGGCGGCATCCGTGTCCGTGTAGTTGTTGTACGACATCTCCTTGCCGTGCAGCTGCTCCGCCTCGGCCAGACCTCGGCCGGCGCCGTCGACGTAGAGCGCGGCGGGCTGGTGGGGGTTCTCGCCGTAGCGGAGGGTGTCCTTGCGCTCCCAGGTGGCGCCGAGGAAGTCCGGGAAGCGGGACTCGTCGACGGGCGCGTACTCGCTCGCGAACCAGGAGGCCACCGCCACGTCGTACGCCGCCGTGTGCTGGAAGGCCTCCGCGGCGAGCCGCTTGCGGGTGGCGAGGTCGAAGCCGCCGCCGCGCACCGCGGCCAGGACGTCGCCGTAGCGTGCCGGGCTGGTGACGACGGCCACGGACGGGTGGTTCTTGGCCGCGGCGCGCACCATCGAGGGGCCGCCGATGTCGATCTGCTCGACGCACTCGTCGGGGCTCGCGCCGGAGGCGACGGTCTCACGGAACGGGTAGAGGTTGACCACGACCAGATCGAACGGCTCGACGCCGAGCTCCTGGAGCTGCCGGCGGTGGTCCTCCAGGCGCAGATCGGCCAGGATGCCCGCGTGCACCCTCGGGTGCAGCGTCTTGACCCGGCCGTCCAGGCACTCGGGGAAGCCGGTGAGCTCCTCGACCTTGGTGACGGGGACGCCGGCGGCGGCGATGCGGGCGGCGGTGGACCCGGTGGAGACGAGGGCGACACCCGCCTCGTGCAGGCCGCGTGCGAGGTCTTCGAGGCCCGTCTTGTCGTAGACGCTGACGAGCGCCCGGCGAAGGGGCCGCTTGTTGCTCTCGGCGGTCACTGGATAACTACCTTTCGTCCCTCAATGCGATGGCCGTTGCGGGCGAGAAGCCCCACGACCTCGACGAGCAGCCTTCGCTCGACTTCCTTGATGCGCTCGTGCAGCGCGCTCTCGTCGTCCTCGTCCCGGACCTCGACCACGCCCTGAGCGATGATCGGCCCGGTGTCGACGCCGTCGTCGACGAAGTGGACGGTGCAGCCGGTGACCTTGGCGCCGTACGCGAGTGCGTCACGGACGCCGTGGGCGCCGGGAAAACTGGGGAGCAGGGCGGGGTGGGTGTTGACGCAGCGCCCGCCGTACCGGGCCAGGAACGCCTTGCCCAGGATCTTCATGAATCCGGCCGAGACGACGAGGTCCGGCTCGTACGCGGCGACGGCGTCGGTGAGGGCGGCGTCCCACTCCTCGCGGGTGGCGTGGTCCTTGACCCGGCACACGAACGTGGGCAGCCCCGCCCGCTCGGCACGCGCCAGCCCCTCGATCCCGTCGCGGTCCGCCCCCACGGCCACGATCTCGGCACCGTACGCCTCGGCGCCCTCCGTCGCGATCGCGTCCAGCAGCGCCTGGAGATTGGTGCCGGATCCGGAGACCAGCACGACGAGGCGCCTGGCGCTCCTGGCCACGGGCTTGGCGGCCACGGTGGAGCCCTTTCTCGGGGAAGCGTTTGTATGGTCGTACGAATGCTTCGGGCCCCCGGATACGGGGAAGCCTACGAAGCGGTCGACCGCCAGCAACGATACCGGCACACCGGACGGCCCCCACGGGACGGGGGCGTGGCCGGGAGGTAGCGTCTGGGACAGCGGTCTCGGGAACGCGGGAGGTGTGCGACGCGTTGTCGGGGGGACGGCTCCCGTCACGATCCGGTCAGTTCCACCGCCGGATCCAGTCGTGTCCGGTCCAGCAGATCCACTCGTCGCCAGTTGTTCTCAGTTGTTTTCAGTTGTTCCCAGTTGCTTCCAGTTGTTTGCAGACCTTTCCAGTCGTTTCCAGTCGTTTCCAGTTGAACCGGTTGATTCCAGTTGTTTCCACAAGGGGAAGACGCTCACTTGATGTCGGACCGCAGCCTGCGACTCCTCACGCTCCCCCAGCAGTCGGCGCAGCCAGGGGTGCGCGCCGACGTGCTGCTGCGGGAGCGCCCCAGCTCGTCGTCCGACGCGACGTCGGGCGACGCCGGCGGCGGCCGGCGGGGCGGTACGGGCCAGGACGACAACCCGTTCGCACCGCCGCCCGAGGGCACCCCGGACCGTCCGTGGCAGCCGCGGCGACCGTCGGGTGACAACGGCGACTCCTCCTCCGGCCCGGACGGCTCGCGCGGGGACGGCGGACGTCCGGCGTGGGGCGGCCAGTGGAGCGACCGGCAGCCCGGCCGCGCTTCCGGCGGCGGCTTCGGCGACCGGCCCGGGGGCAACAAGCCCGAAGGTTCCGGCGGTCCGGCCCCGGGCATGCGCTGGGACCCCACCGACCCCGCACAGCGCCGGGCGCGCTACGCGCTGCTCGGAGGCATGTGGGCCTTCTTCTTCGCGCTGTTCAGCTGGACGTACGTGGCACTGCTGCTGGGCGCGTTGTCGCTGTACTGGGGCATCAGCGCCCTGCGCGCCAAGCCGCGCACGCCGTCGCCCGACACTCCGGCCGCCGCGACGCCGGCCCGGCCGCAGACCGCTGCCGCGGTGAGCGGTCTGGTCACGGCGTCGCTGGCGATCGCGCTCGTCGGCGCGGCCTTCACGGCGCAGCTGGTGTACCGCGACTACTACACGTGCACCAGCGACGCCCTCACCAACGAGGCACGGCAGGCGTGCAGCACGCTGCTGCCGGAGCCGCTGCGGAACGTGCTCGGGGCCAACGCCTAGGCACTTCCCTGGCGGTTCCCGGACTGCGGCTTCGTCAGGTCGACGGGCGCCCGGACGCCGGGCTGCTCCGCCGGCACCACCACCTCCGGCTCGGCCGTCTCCGGCTCCGCCTCGGTCTTCGCGGAGATTTCACGCAACGCCGCCCAGCGGGCCTCGCGGGCGGCGTCGTCGTGGGGCCAGGGGGGCGGGGCGCCGAGGGGGAGGGGTTCGTACGCCGTGTACGTGTCGGCGTCGTCGTAGGCGTCCCCCTCGTCGTAGGTGTCCACTTCGTCGTAGGCGTCGTCGTCCGGATCGGCGTCCTCGTGCGGGGCGCCGTCCTCGTGCGGGATCGCGTCGTCGTGGGTGTCGGCGGCGGTCTCGTCCGCGTCGCCGTCCGTGATGTCCGTGGTGCTCGTGTCGTGACCGCCGACTGCGGCGGGGGGGGCTTCGAGGACCTCGGGGGCGGAGGCTTTCTCGGCTTTCAGGTCTCGCAGGTCTTGCAGGTCCGGCAGGTCTCGCAGGTCTTCGAGGTCGGGGAACGACGGGCGCGACGCGGGGACGTGGAGCAGCTCGGGCTCGGTGTCGTCCACCACCGTGCCGACGGCCGTCTTCACCTTCCCCCCGGACAGCACGCCCGCCATGAGCCGCTGCCCGCCGGCGGTGGATGAGTCCGCCGGGTCCGAGCCGGCCCCTTCCCGGCACCCCCACCACCGCACCACCAGCGCGACGGGCACCGCCACCACCGTCACCCACACCAGGGCCGCCAGGCCCACCTGCCACCACACCGGCCCGAACCGGCTCAGCGCGCCCACCCCGAGGGACCCGCCCGCCAGCACGGCCAGCAAGGCCGACAACGCCCCGCACAGCACCGCCGCCATTCCGGTGCACCCCGCCGTCCGCCCCCGCGACCATGGCCCGGCGCCAGCCCCCTCCCCCGCCCTCACTGCGGACCGGCCCGTGAACCACCCGACGGTCACGCCGGCCGCCGCGGGCACCGCGACGACCGCCCACTGCGACGCCGTCAGGGCGCCCGCCCCCGGCACCGCCGCCAGCAGCGGGAACTGCGGCAGGGGAGGCGCCGAGCCCGCGGACAACGGCCCGGCCATGTGCCCGGCGCTCAGCGCGAAGCCGGGTCCGAGGGCGTAGGCCGCGCCCCACACCGCGGCGTTCGGCACCAGCGCGAGGCACAGCAGCAGCACCGCGAACCGCCCCGACCACCCCTCCGTCAGCTGCGCGAACGCCACCCGGGCGGCCGGTCCGTGCCACACCAGCGACACCGCCACCAGCAGGGCCCCGCCCCCGGCCAGCACCGCGACCCCGGCCGTCGCGGCCCGCGCCGCGGCTGCGAGCCGCTCCTCGTTGCGCGGGCCGGCAAGGAGCCCGCGCAGCGGCCCCAGCAGGTTCAGCAGCCGGTCCACCGGCCGGCGCGGACGCCCGTTCGCCGTCCACACCCCGGCCCCCGCCGCCACCACCGCGACGAGCGACACGCACACCGCCGTCGCCTTCCAGTCCGGCCGCAGCACACCCCCCGCCGTGTAGGCCGCCGCAGCCGCCCCGACGGTGAGATAGCCGAGCACCACCCCGGCCCAGGCGGTACGCCCGGCGACCAGGGGTGCCGGCCCGTCCCCCGCGAAGGCCCCGTCCACCGCGTCCCGGGCCGCCCGGTGCACCAGCCACACCGGTAGCGCGAGCAGCAGCATCGGGGTGAGCCCCACCGGGGCGGGGACGCCGGTCAGGGTGTCGGTGCGGACGAGTTCCGCGCCGTGCGCCAGCAGCCACAGCGCCGCGGCCACGTGGAGGGCGCCGCCCGGCCCGCTGTCGGGATACGGCGAGCTGATCCACAGCGCCATCACCAGCACGGCGAACGAGCCCAGCCCCAGCCCCGCCGCCACCACGCCGCTGAACAGGCAGGGGGCGAACCCGGGGGACCGGCGGCGCATCCGGGTGAGGCGGGGAGGGAGCGGTGTACGGCGGTCGGTCATCAGGATCACGACGGCCATGCTCCCAACGACACGCGCTTTCCCGGCGCAACAGGCGAACCACCGATGTGTCGCTCAATATGTGCTTATGTGTTTTTTCGTACGAAGGGGCGAACCGTGACACAGAGCCCTGCAACCCCGCTCCCCCCACCCAAGGAGCGCCGACGCCTGCGGCAGGACGCCTCCCTGACGCAGGCTCAGGTGGCGGTCCGGCTGGGCGTTTCCAAGGCGACGGTGCGTGCGTGGGAGACCGGTCGCACCACGCCCGACGGCGAGAAGGCGGAGGCGTACGCCCAACTGCTCGCCTCCCTCACCTCCCTCACCTCCCTCACGTCCCTCACGTCCCTCACGGACGAGCCGGTCCACCAGGGCGACGGGCCGGCCGTGGCGACCGCGGCCGCCGCCACCGCCGTACGAACCGCCGGACCCACGGCCGACACCGAGCGCCTGCCCGTGACCGACGCCGGTCCCGATCCGCACCCCCCACCCAAACCGGAACCGGCCGCCGAACCCCTGACGCCCGCTCAGGCATTCGACGCGCTCTACGCGTTCTGCGCGCCCGGCCTCGTCCGGCAGACGTACGTGCTCACCGGGCGGCGCGAACTGGCGCGCGAGTCGGTCGAGCGGGCCTTCCAACTCGCCTGGCAGCGCTGGCCCGAGGTGGCCGTCGACCGGGACCCCGCGGGCTGGGTGCGGGCGGCGGCGTACGAGTACGCGCTCTCCCCGTGGCACCGCTACCGGCGCCGCCACCGCCAACCGGAGCCACCACCGACCGACCTGCGCGACCGCACCCTGATGAACGTCATCCTGCAACTCCCCCCGCCCTACCGCCGCACCCTCCTCCTCTACGACGGCGTGGGCCTCGATCTGCCGGAGACCGCGGCGGAGACGGAGGCGACCACTCCGGCGGCGGCCAACCGTCTGCTGTACGCCCGCGAGGCCGTCGCCTCCCGGCTGCCCGACCTCGCCGATCCCGCCCACCTGCAGCGGCGGCTCGGCGAACTGGCCACCACGGAGCGGTTGCGCGCGGCCCGGCCTCTCGCGGTCCGCACCGGCGGGGAGCGCCGGGCGCAGTTCTGGACCCGGGCCGCCATCGCCTTCACGGTCACCCTGATCGGCGCGACGGCCCTGACCCTGCGGACGGCCCCGACCCAGTACGAGCCGCCGGTGGCCCCCGGTGAGACCGTGCGGGGCGTGCCCCCGCGGGCCGCGCCTGGCCCGCTGTCGTACGCCCAGCTGGAGCTGCGCCAGAAGCTGCGGCAGGCCGCGGCGAGCGGACCGGAGCGGCTGATCCCGGAGGCGAGATGAACAGGTGAGCGCATGCGGAAGGGCCCGCTCCCGCGGCCGGACGGCCGGGGTGCGGGCCCTGCTGCTGCGCGCCGCGGCCGGTTGCCCCGCGCGCCGCGCCCTGCTGGGTGGCGTCAGCCGGCGAGGATCTCGCGCGCCAGCTTCGCGGTCTCGGTCGGGGTCTTGCCGACCTTGACGCCCGCGGCCTCCAGGGCCTCCTTCTTCGCCTGGGCGGTGCCCGACGAACCGGAGACGATGGCGCCCGCGTGGCCCATGGTCTTGCCCTCGGGGGCGGTGAAGCCCGCGACGTAGCCGACGACCGGCTTGGTCACGTTCTCCTTGATGAAGGCCGCGGCCCGCTCCTCGGCGTCGCCACCGATCTCACCGATCATCACGATCAGGTCGGTGTCGGGGTCGTCCTGGAAGGCGGCCAGCGCGTCGATGTGCGTGGTGCCGATGATCGGGTCACCACCAATGCCGACGGCGGTGGAGAAGCCGATGTCGCGCAGCTCGTACATCATCTGGTACGTCAGCGTGCCGGACTTCGAGACCAGGCCGATACGGCCCGGCTTGGTGATGTCGCCCGGGATGATGCCGACGTTCGACTGGCCCGGGGTGATGATGCCGGGGCAGTTCGGGCCGATGATGCGGGTCTTGTTGCCCTTCTTGCCGGCGTACGCCCAGAAGGACGCCGAGTCGTGCACGGCGATGCCCTCGGTGATCACGACGGCCAGCGGGATCTCGGCGTCGATCGCCTCGACGACCGCGTCCTTGGTGAACTTCTCCGGCACGAAGATGACGGAGACGTTCGCGCCGGTCTTCTCGATGGCCTCCTTGACGGTCCCGAACACGGGTACCTCGGTGCCGTCGAAGTCCACGGACTGACCCGCCTTGCGCGGGTTCACGCCGCCCACGACGTGGGTGCCGTCGCCGAGCATGAGCTTGGTGTGCTTCATGCCGGTGGCACCGGTCATGCCCTGGACGATGACCTTGCTGTCCTTGTTGAGCCAGATAGCCATGGTGTGTTGTGTCCTCGTCCTGAGTGCTTACTTGGCGGCGTGAGCCAGCTCGGCGGCCTTGTCGGCCGCCCCGTCCATGGTGTCGACGCGCTGGACCAGCGGGTGGCCCGCGTCGGTGAGGATCTGCCGGCCGAGCTCGGCGTTGTTGCCGTCGAGACGGACGACCAGCGGCTTGGTGACGTTCTCACCGCGGTCCTCGAGCAGCTTCAGGGCCTGGACGATGCCGTTGGCGACCTCGTCACAGGCGGTGATGCCACCGAAGACGTTGACGAAGACGGACTTGACGTCCGGGTCGCCGAGGATGATCTCCAGACCGTTGGCCATGACCTGGGCCGAGGCGCCACCGCCGATGTCCAGGAAGTTGGCCGGCTTGACGTTGCCGTGCTTCTCACCGGCGTACGCGACGACGTCCAGGGTGCTCATCACGAGACCCGCGCCGTTGCCGATGATGCCGACCTCGCCGTCGAGCTTGACGTAGTTGAGGTTCTTCTCCTTGGCAGCGGCCTCGAGCGGGTTGGCCGCGGCCTTGTCGTGGAGCTCGTCCCAGTCGTGGCGGAACTCGGCGTTGTCGTCCAGCGACACCTTGCCGTCGAGGGCGATGACGTCCCCGGAGGCGACCTTGGCCAGCGGGTTCACCTCGACGAGGAGGGCGTCCGACTTGATGAAGGTGTCCCACAGCGTGACCAGGACGTTGACGACCTTGTCCGCGACCTCGGCCGGGAACTTGGCGGCCTCGACGATCTCGCGGGCCTTGGCCTCGTCCACGCCGTCGATGGCGTCGATCGCGATCTTGGCGACGGCCTCGGGGCGGGTGGCCGCCACCTCCTCGATCTCCATGCCGCCCTCGACGGAGGCGATGGAGAGGAAGGTGCGGTTGGCACGGTCGAGGAGGAAGGAGACGTAGTACTCCTCGAGGATCTCCGGAGCGGTCTCGGCGATCATGACCTTGTGGACCGTGTGGCCCTTGATGTCCATGCCGAGAATGTCCGTCGCGCGGGCGACGGCCTCGTCCGGGGTGGCGGCCAGCTTCACACCACCGGCCTTGCCGCGGCCACCGACCTTCACCTGCGCCTTGACGACGGACTTGCCGCCGAGCCGCTCGGTGATCTCGCGCGCCGCCTCAGGCGTGTCGATGACTTCACCGGCCAGCACCGGTACATCGTGCTTGGCGAAGAGGTCCCTCGCCTGGTACTCGAACAGGTCCACGCGCTTCCGTCCCTATCAGTGATCTCGCGGTTCGTTGGATGCGTGGGCGTGCCGCGAAGGGCAACGTGACGACCGCATGTGTCACAGGGGATGCGCACACGGTGTCCGAGCGCGCGGCATGTCCGTCTCGCAGGTTATCTCTGCTTGCGGGGGGCCCCTAAATCGCGGGTCACATGTGAGCGGTGATACCTGTCACATGATGCCGGAATCGCTGGCACGGGGTGCCGCGGAGGGGCCAGGGGGAGGGCGTCGCGGTGCGCGCCCCGGAGCCGACTCAGGGGCCGGCTCAGGGCCTCACCGGGCTGGGGTTGACCCGGTGAGGCCCCTTGAGCTGCCCCGATGAGGGACCCGACGGTCCTTCTCGAGGGCTTCGGTTCGGCGATCCCCACCCCAATGGGGACCGCCGAACCCCGTCCGCAGGGCTTCCGTCCGGGCGAGCCGATGGTTTCGGCCGCCCGCGCCGGGTGCCTGCGGGGTCGGGTCGCACGCCTGGGGCGGCGTGCGGGTCATGGGGGCGCGCGAGGGGCGCCTCGGCGGGGGTCTGCGCGGCACGCCGGCCTGAAAACTGCCGTGGCCGACGGTCCCGCCCCGGCCGGCCGAGGGATGAAGGAGGCGGCAGGGCACGAGAGCTGCAGAGGACGACAGGGGGCGGCAGAGGGCGGCAGGGGGCGACGGGGCGGCCTCGTCGGCCGCACCACGCGCGAGGAGACCCGGGGCTTCGCTAGCCGGGGAGAACGAGGACGTCGCGGTGCCGGTCCCGCGTCCCGCCCGCCTCGACGCGCGCGACCGGACCCGGCACGAGCAACAACGGCGTGCGCCTGCTCACCGTCACCGCGTGCGCGTCGCCGTGCCGGGGCGCACCGCCGTCCGCCGACGACCGGCTGCCCAGCACCCCGCGACCACCACCGGGCGGCGCCGGACGCACAGGCGTGTACCGCGCCCCGCCGTCCGCACGCTGCCCGACCTCGCGTTGGTGCACCGCGGCGCCCGCACCGCCGAGCGCCGCCACGGCACCGGGCCCATGAGCAGCCGACCCCGCACCCGTCCATGGAGCCTCGGCCTCGGGAAGAGGCAACGTCTGCCCCGGAGGCACGGAAACGCCGGGCGGCGCGAACGCGACGGGCAGCTCGGGAACCCCGGGAAGCTCGGGCACGCCGGGCACGCCGGGCACCAAGGAGTCGCCGGGGAGCACCGGCACCTCGGGGAGGACGGGGAGAGCGGGGAGAGCAGGGAAGGTGGGGAGAGCGGGGAGGGTGGGCAAGCCGGGAAGGGCGGGCAGGCCCAGGCCAGGGAGTACGGGAAGAGCTGGGACGTCGGGAAGAGCGGGCAGCACGGGAAGCGCGGGGAGCGAAGGGCCGCCAGGAAGCTCGGGACCGCCGGACAGCTCGGGCAGACGAGGCAGGTCGAGCGCGTCAGTCACATCGGACACGTCAGGTGCGGCAGGCGCGCCTGCGGCGTCGGACGGGTCGGATGCGTCAGCTGCATCAGCCGCGTCGGCCGAAGCCGACGAGCTGGATGAATCAGGCCCGTCGGACGGGTCAGCCGCCTCGGATGAGTCAGGTGCGCCTGGGGAAGCGGGCGCCTGCGACACCGGAGGCCGCGACGGCGACCCCGGTCGTGAAGGCACCCCGGACGAGGCCGACACCTCGCCCACAACCCGCCCGGCACTTTCGACCACAGGTCGCGCGACACCCTGGACCACAGGCTGGACCGACTCCGCGGCCACCGGCGCGACCACCCGAGCCAATGCCCCCGAACCCGGCACCCGTTCAGCCGCGTCCGCCCGCTCGCCGCACAGCACTCCCAGCACGAACAGCCCACCCACCAGCAGGACCACGGGCAGCGCACGCCGCCGCGCCGCCCCGCGCACCACACGCGGGACGGCGCCGGACAGCGCGGCTGACCAGATCAAGAGGGGGGAACCTCCCGTGCGGCGGAACAAGTCACGCGTCGACGGCTACACGTCGACGACCACGCGGTACGGGCAAGCGGAGCCACCGCACCGCTGATGAGGCGTCGATCCTCGCTGTGACTCCCGAGGTTGCGCAAGCCCCGCGTTACCGATGGGTAGTCATGTCCCTTTTCGGATGCCCCTCACGCGGCTCCCACCCGCTCCCCACCCGTCCCTCACCCAGCCGTCACTCGGTCTCCGGTATCGGCAGCGGCCGCTTCTCGATCGCCGCCGCCATCACCTCCGGGAACAGATCCGGCGTACAGGCGAAGGCCGGCGCCCCGAGCGCCGCCAGCGCGGCCGCGTGCTCCCGGTCGTACGCGGGCGCCCCCTCGTCGGACAGCGCGAGCAGCGTCACGAACTGCACCCCCGCCCCCTTCATCGCCGCCACCCTCTTCAGCATCTCGTTCCGGATCCCCCCTTCATAGAGATCGCTGATCAGCACGACCACCGTCTCCGCGGGCCGCGTGATCTGCGACTGGCAGTACGCCAGCGCGCGGTTGATGTCGGTACCGCCGCCCAGCTGCGTGCCGAAGAGCACGTCCACCGGGTCGTCAAGCTGGTCGGTGAGGTCGACGACCGCGGTGTCGAACACCACGAGTCGCGTGTTGATCGTCCGCATGGACGCGAGCACCGCCCCGAACACCGACGCGTACACCACCGAAGCCGCCATGGATCCCGACTGATCGATACAGAGGATGACCTCCTTCTTGACTGACTGGGACGCCCGCCCGTAACCGATCAGCCGCTCCGGGACGACCGTTCCGTACTCGGGCAGGTAGTGCTTGAGGTTGGCCGCGATCGTGCGGTTCCAGTCGATCTCGTGGTGGCGCGGCCGGCTGATGCGCGCGCTCCGGTCGAGCGCGCCGCTGAGAGTGGCCCGCGTCCGGGTGGCGAGCCGCTTCTCCAGGTCCTCGACCACCTTGCGCACGACGGCCCGTGCCGTCTCCTTCGTCGTCTCCGGCATCGCCTTGTTCAGCGACAGCAGCGTGCCGACGAGGTGGACGTCGGCCTCCACGGCCTCCAGCATCTCGGGCTCCAGCAGCAGCGCCGACAGCCCCAGCCGGTCGATCGCGTCCCGCTGCATCACCTGTACGACGGACGACGGGAAGTACGTGCGGATGTCTCCGAGCCAGCGCGCCACGGACGGCGCCGAGGCACCCAGCCCGGCCGCACGCTCCTTGCCCGTCTGCGGCTTGTCCCCTTTTCCGTAGAGCGCGCCCAGCGCCCCGTCCATCGCGGCGTCCCGCCCGCCGAGCGCACACCCGGTGCCGTCCGCCGCGTCACCGCCGAGCACCAGCCGCCACCGGCGCAACCGCTCCCGCCCGGCGTCGTCCGCCTCCGCCCCCACCAGGGCCCCCACAGTCATCCGGCCTCCTCCCCACGCACCCCACGGATCCCGCGCACTACACGAATCCCACGGATCCTGTGGATCCCGTTCATGACGCCACCCCCACGAGTGCCGCGCCGTCCTCCGGTCCCGCCACTTCGTCCAGCCCCAGCAGCAACCGCACCACCGGCAGCACGGCATCAGCCCGCTCGGCGTCGAGGCCCGTACCGAAGCCCGGTGCCGCTCCTGCCCCCGCTTCCGCGCTGCCGCGTCGGCCCGGCCCGCGCCGCACCAACTCGCCCAGCGTCCTGCGGACCCCCGGCTCGTACGCCGAGAAGGTGCGCCGCAGCAGCGGCAGCACATCCGTGAACGCCTCCGCCGGCACCCCGGTCAGCCAACCGTCGACCAGCTCCAACAGCCGCTCGTCGTGCACCAGCAGCATTCCGCCGCCGCCCCCGCCGACGAACCCCTCGATCCACGCGGCCGCGTCCCCCGGGGGCGTCCCCCGCGACAGCACCAGCCCCATCAGCCGCGCCGCCTCGTCCTGCGCCAGCTCCCCGTCGTCCAGCAGCAGGCGCACCGCGCGTCCCCGGATCACGCCGGGCACGGTGTCCCGCGCGCAGAGCACCCGCAGCACCGCGTGCCACCGGCCGCGCAGGCCGGCGTGGACCGCCGCCGGAACCTCGCCGAGCAGCCCCACCGCCGTGTGCACCGCGTCCAGATGACGCCGCATCTCCTCGGCAGCGTCCATGTCGAGCGCGGCGCAGGCGGGCGGCAGCCCGACGAAGATCCGCTCCGCGAGGCCCGCGGCGACCTCGGCGAGAGCGCCGGTGTCCGTACCCCGCACGTCGCCGTAGCGCAGCGAGCGCACCAGCGCCGGCAGCGCCTGCGCGAGATGGCCGACGTCGGTGTCGAGTGCCGCCCGGTCGGCGAGGATCCGCATCACCACGGGGAGTGCGTCCGGCAGTTCGGCCAGCAGGCACCGCTCGGCGAGGCCGGTGACCTCGGCGAGGCCCTGTGCCGTCGTGGCGTCGGTCTCCGTCTTGGCCGTCGCGGCGGCCCGCACGGTCGTCCCCCAGACCCCCGCCTCGGCGACCCGCACCGACAGCTCGGGCTCCCAGCGCAGCCGCCAGGTCTCCCGGAACGTCCCCGTGCTGCCCCGCGACGTCGCGGGCTCGCCCCACGTCACGCCCAGCAGCCGCAGCCGATGCAGCAGTCTGCTGCGCCCGGCGTCGGTCTCCTTGCGCAGATCGAGCTCCAGCTCCCGCTCCAACGCCTCCGGCTTCAGCCGCAACCGCTTTTGCAGCCGGGCGAGATCACGTTGCAGCGGCACCGCAGGCGCCGCCTCCGGCACCTCGCCCATGACGTCCCCCACCACCAGCCGGTCGTGCACCAGCGCGAGCGGCACGTCGGACCCCTCGCACATCACCGCCCGTACCGCGTCCGTGGTCTCACCGAGTCCGGCAAGCGGGCGCCCGCGCATCGCGGCGAGCGTCTCCGCCAGCCGTACCGCCTCGATGACGTGCGCCGAGGAGACGCCGCGGTCCTCGTCCCGCAGCAACCCCGCGACCTTCGTCATCCATCGCTCGACGGGCCGGTCCGGGGCCGCGAACAGGTGCCCGTACCACCCGGGCGAGTCGATCCCCGCGCCGTAGCCGCCGGCCCTCGCGAGTCGCCGATTCGTCCACGGCACCCAAGTCATGTCGACCTTGACCTTGGGCAGCCCCTTCACCAGGGCGCGGTCGCCCGCGACCGTGGACCTCTGCCGCAGCGCGGGGACGTGCCACGCCCCGCACACCACAGCGACGCCGCCCTCGAACTCCCGCTGTGCCGTCCGCATTTGGAGCCGCATGCAGGCCTCCCGGACGAGGTCCCGGTCGTGTCCCCCGCTCCCGTACACCTCCCGCAGCGCCCCCATCGCCTCCTCGACCACGGTGAACGGAGCGAACGCGTCGCCCGCGCCGAGCCCTCGATGCTCGACGACGTCCTCCCACCAGCGCTCGGCGTCGTCGTAGCCGGCGGCCTCGGCGAGCACGCCGATCGGGTCGATCCGCACGCCCTCGCGAGCTTCGGCGTCGGGATCGTCACCGGCACCCGTTTCCGTATCCGCCTCCGTATCGGTATGGGCCGCTGGGGCGTCGGACTCCGCCTCAGGGCCGCTCCCCCACACCAGCGTGTGCGTGGCCGGCAGGTCGATGAAGCGGGCCGGGACGTCGTGCTCCAGGGCCCACCGGATCGCGACCCACTCCGGGGAGAACTCGGCCAGCGGCCAGAACGCCGAACGGCCGGGCTCGTCCACGGCATGGGCGAGCAGGGCGACCGGCGGCCGCATCTCCTCGTCGCCCGCCAGCTCGATCAGCGCGTCGGCCTCGGGCGGACCCTCGATCAGCACCACCCTCGGCCGGGCCGCGTCCAGCGCCGCCCGCACGGCCCGAGCCGAGCCCGGCCCGTGATGCCGTACGCCGAGCAGCAGCGGCTCGGCGCCGGACCGTCCGCCGCCGGCGGCGTCCTCAACACCCGTCACGCCGTCCCCCTCGCCTCCGAGGCCACCCCAGGTCGTCCTCGCCCACGGCGCCGAACCTCCTCACGACCGCCATCCGCCCTCCTGCGACGCTCATGCGCTCACCTCGCGGCAGGCCCGGTAGAAGTCCTTCCAGCCGTCCCGCTCACGCACGACCGCCTCCAGGTACTCCTGCCACACGGTCCGGTCCGCCGCCGGATCCCGGACCACCGCGCCGAGGATGCCCGCGGCGACATCGCTCGGCCGGAGCACTCCGTCCCCGAAGTGGGCGGCGAGCGCCAGGCCGTTGGTGACGACGGAGATCGCCTCGGCGGTCGAGAGGGTGCCGCTGGGCGACTTCACCTTCGTACGGCCGTCGGCCGTGATCCCGTCCCGCAGCTCCCGGAAGACCGTCACCACCCGCCGGATCTCGTCGACGCCGTCGGGCACGGCCGGCAGGTCGAGGGAGCGGCCGAGCTGGTCGACACGGCGAGAGACGATGTCGACCTCGGCCTCGACGCTGTCCGGCAGCGGCAGCACCACGGTGTTGAAGCGGCGGCGCAGAGCGCTGGACAGCTCGTTGACCCCGCGGTCACGGTCGTTGGCCGTGGCGATCAGGTTGAAGCCCCGGACGGCCTGCACCTCCTGCCCCAGCTCCGGTATCGGCAGCGTCTTCTCCGACAGGATCGTGATGAGCGTGTCCTGCACGTCGGCCGGGATCCGGGTCAGCTCCTCGACCCGGGCGGTCATCCCCTCGGCCATGGCCCGCATGACGGGGCTGGGCACCAGGGCGTCCCGGCTCGGACCGTGGGCGAGCAGCTGCGCGTAGTTCCAGCCGTAGCGGATCGCCTCCTCCGGTGTGCCGGCGGTGCCCTGGACCAGCAGGGTCGAGTCGCCGCTGACCGCCGCGGCCAGGTGCTCGGAGACCCAGGTCTTCGCGGTGCCGGGCACACCGAGCAGCAGCAGGGCACGGTCGGTGGCGAGCGTGGTGACGGCGACCTCGACGAGGCGGCGCGGTCCCACGTACTTCGGTGTGATCACCGTGCCGTCGGGCAGGGTGCCGCCCAGCAGGTACGTGGCGACCGACCACGGCGACAGCTTCCAACGGGCCGGGCGCGGCCGGTCGTCCTGCGCGGCCAGCGCCGCGAGCTCCCCCGCGAAGGCGTCCTCGGCATGCGGTCGCAGCGCCTCAGTCTCTTGCTCGGGCGTGGTCTCGGTCAGCTCGACGGATGTCGTTTCCACGGACACAGACATGGCTGAGTCCCCCTCCAGCTCGGCCGGTTCGGATCTGGCATCCACGTTGCACCACACCACTGACAATGCGCTCCGACCTGCACGAACGCGCTCGCGGGGCCGATTGTCAGTGGGGGGATCTACCGTCGAAGACATGACTCAGCAGGGGGTGCGCTGGACCGCGGATCAGGTGCTGGCACTGGCGCCTGACGCCACGTCACGCAAGGCGGGAAGCAAACTCGGGGCGGCCGGGCCGTGGTCCGAGACGGGGTGTTCCGAGGAGGGGACGGTATGGGGACTGTGCAAGGGCAGCGGCAGCAAGCCGTACCAGACGATCATCGACATCGCGGACGCGTCCGGCCCCGCGTACAAGTGCAGTTGTCCGAGCCGCAAGTTCCCGTGCAAGCACGCGCTCGGGCTGCTGCTGCTCTGGTCGGGCGACGACGGCGCGGTGCCGCCGGGCCAGGCGCCGGACTGGGCGGAGCAGTGGATCGCCGGCAGACGGGAACGCGCCGCGGAGAAGCGGACGTCGGGCACCGCGGCTTCTCCTGCCGCCGCTGATCCGGAGGCCGCCCGGCGCCGGGCCGAGCGCCGCGCCGAGCGGATCACGGCGGGTGCGACCGAGCTGGAGCAGCGTCTGACGGACCTGCTGCGCGGCGGCCTGGCCGCTGCCGAGCAGGCGGGGTACGGGCTGTGGGAGGAGACCGCGGCCCGCATGGTCGACGCCCAGGCACCCGGACTGGCTGCTCGGGTAAGGGAGTTGGGCGCGGTTCCGGGGTCGGGGCCGGGCTGGCCGGTGCGGCTGCTGGAGGAGTGCGCGCTCCTCCACCTGCTCGACCAGGGCTGGCTGCGTCGCGACCGGTTGCCGGAGCCCCTGGCGGCGACGGTGCGCTCCCGGATCGGTCTGCCCGCCGCGGCGGACGGCCCGCCGGTGCGCGACCGCTGGCTGGTCCTCGCCCAGTACGACACGGCGGACACCCGGCTGACGACGCGTCGGATCTGGCTGTACGGCGTGGAGTCCGACCGCACCGCCCTTCTCCTCTCCTACGGGGTGGCGGGCCGCGCTCCGGAGCTCGCGCTGCCGGTCGGCCTGGCCCTGGAGGCGGAGGTGTCCGCCTACCCGGGGGCGGGTCAGGTGCGGGCGGCCCTCGGCGAACGGTTCGCTCCACCGGCACCGGCGGCGGTACGACCCCGGGGCGTGACGACCGCCGAGGCCGCCGCCCGCTACGGGGAAGCCCTGCGTGCCGACCCCTGGCTCGACTCGGTTCCGGTGACCCTGGAGCGCGTCATACCGACCCCGGACGGCGACTCCTGGCAACTGGCGGACGCCGACGAGGACGCCGCGCTGCCCCTCACGCCTGCCGCCCGCTCCCGCGCCGGCCTCTGGCGCCTCGTCGCCCTCTCGGGCGGCGCGCCCGTCAAGGTCTTCGGCGAGTGCGGACATCAGGGCTTCACTCCGCTGACCGCTTGGGCGCGGGACGAGGGAACGGCGGTACCGCTGTGCTGACCGCTCCGCTCCACTCCACCGGACCCGAGAGGACTCTCGTGAACAGGACCACGACCCCGGTGACGCCGTCGGCCCCGGAAGGCGCCGCCGACGACGGACGGACGAGCACCACCGCCGACCACGGTCACGCAGGTGAAACCCAGGACCACGGACACGTGAGCGCCACCCTCTGGGAGGACCTGGTCACCACCGCCCTGCTGGGTACGGACCGCCGCACCCCGCCGCCCTCGGCCTCCGCGCCGGACCGCGAAGCACCGGTGGCGCTGCTGGACGCCGCCGCCGCGGAGACCGTACGACGCAGGGCCGGCCTGCGTCCCGCACGGCCGGCGCCCCGGCCGGAGCCTGCCCCGGAGGACCCGCGTCCGCCGCTCCCCGCCGCCGCGGCCCGCAGACTCGCCCTGCTGCTGGCCGACCGTCCCGGCGTGTCCGGCGGGGGCCGCCGGGGCACGGCGCCGGATCTCATGGAGCTGTTGCCCCAGTGGCTCACGCTGGCCAACGCCCACCACTACGCGTCACCCCCGGAAGCGCTGCCGGCCCTGCTGGACGCGGCGCGGGGTCGTACGGACCTCCGCCCCGCCGCCCTGACCTTCGCCGGCCCGCGCGCGCTGTGGCTGGCGCGACTGAACCAGGAGTGGCGTTTCGCCCTGCGCGCGACCCCGGGCGGGGGCACCGCGCTGCCGCACCTGGAGGACACGGAGAAGGTGCGGCAGCTCTGGCAGGAGGGGCTGTTCGCGGAGCGGGTCTCGCTCCTGGGCGCACTGCGCGCCCAGGCACCCGCCACCGCGCGGGAGCTGCTCGCGTCGACCTGGTCCACGGAACGGGCCGAGGACCGCCTGATGTTCCTCGACTCCCTGCGCAAGAACCTCACCGCCGAGGACGAGCCGTTCCTGGAGCAGGCCCTGGCCGACCGCAGCCGCAACGTACGGGCGACCGCGGCGGAGCTGCTCTCCGCACTGCCCGGCTCGGCGCTCGCCGCACGGATGGCGGTCCGGGCCGGCGCCTGCGTGGCCGTGGACCGCACGGGCACGGACCGGGCGGGGGACGGCCCGTCGCTCACCGTCGAGGCGCCGCACGAATGCGACGCGAGCATGGAACGGGACGGCGTGATCGCCAAGGCACCGGCGGGCCGGGGTGAGCGCTCCTGGTGGTTCGGGCAGCTGGTGGAGGCGGCGCCTCTCGCGACCTGGCGGGAACGGCTCGGCGGCCGCACGCCCGAGGAGATCGTGGCACTCCCGGTGACCGACGACTGGCAGGCCGAGCTGCACGCCGCGTGGTGCCGGGCGGCGGTCAGACAGCGCGATGCCGCCTGGTCCCGCGCCCTGCTCGGCGCGCCGTCGGCCCCGGAGGCCGGCGGCCCCGGCGCGGTCTCGCTGGCCGAGCGGGCCAAGCTGCTGGACACCCTCGGGGCCGAGGAGCGGGCCGACTGGGTAGCGGGATTCATCGCCGCGCACGGCCTGTCCGAGGCGTTCCAACTGCTGGGCGTCTGTGCGGTGCCGTGGTCCGCTCCCCTGGGACGGGCGGTCGTCGACGCCCTCAACATCGCGCGGGACGCGGGGAGTTATCCCTGGAGCTTCAGCGGGGTGATGGGTTTGGCGGAGCGCTGCCTCGACCCGTCCGAGGCCAACCGTCTCGACGGCCTCCTGGCGATACCCGAGGAGGCGGAGAACGCGTCACCGGGAGCTGGCGGCTACTGGGCAGAAGCCTTCCAGCGCCTGGTGACGACCCTGCGGCTGCGGGCCGCGCTGGCCGCCGAGCTGAGTCCCTGACCCGCCCCGCGGGGGATCCCACGCGCCGCCCGGCCTGCCCCACCATCCGAACGGCCCCACCACTCGAACGGCCCCATCATTCGGACGGCCCCATCATTCGGACGGCCCACCCCTCGGACCGACCGCACACCAGGGACCCACCGGCCCCGCCCAGGCGCCCGCCCCCGCGCTCACGGTGATCACGGGCGATCACGGAAACAAGGCACGCACGGATCCCCGACCCGCCCCCGCCCCACCCCGTCACCCGAATGGAGCAATCGACCGGAACCACACCTCAGCGCCCCGAAAAAACCCCGCCCCGGCGGTCCTGCGAAACGCGGCGCGCGAAGGCGCGACCCCGCCCCACCAGCGCAGACCTCACGCCTCCGCGGGCTGGCGCACGTTCGCCCGGACCCACTCCACGATGGAGGCGGTCGTCGCGCCGGGCGTGAAGATCTCGGCGACACCCTTCTCCTTCAGCGGAGCGATGTCCCCCTCGGGAATGATCCCGCCGCCGAAGACCAGGATGTCCTCCGCCTCACGTTCCTTGAGGAGGTCGATCACGGCGGCGAACAGCGTGTTGTGCGCTCCGGACAGGATCGACAGCCCGATGGCGTCGGCGTCCTCCTGGATCGCGGTGTCGACGATCTGCTCGGGCGTCTGGTGCAGGCCGGTGTAGATGACCTCCATACCGGCGTCGCGCAGCGCCCGCGCGATCACCTTGGCCCCGCGATCGTGACCGTCGAGCCCCGGCTTGGCCACCACCACGCGGATCGGACCGGCTGCCACACCCATCACTGCCTCCATGAAGCGAATACATCCATCCGTACCGACAAGTACCGCACAGATCCCTGATGCCCGTACGTGTGGCGCGCCACCCGCGCCGAGGGCCCCGGAGCGTGCCGCCGGACCCCACCTCCACCGAGGAAGTGAACGAACGTTATCGCTAGCAGCCCATCACCGGCAGTTTTACGATGTGGACCGAGGGGGAAATCACATAGTGGGACACATTCGTACGCGCGGAGTTCAGGGACCCCGCGCAACGGGAGCCGCAACGAGGCGCCCCACCCCCGCGCCGCGAGCCGCGCGCCGCGGACGGTGAGGCACATCGACGCAGGTACGAAGGGCATCAACGGCACGTAGCGCAGGCCACACAATCCATCACCGAGATCCCATCAGCCTCACCGCACTCAAGAGGCCTCACGCAAAGGCACAGCGCAGAACAACAGCAGACAGGCGGCAGCGACCGCACAGCGCGTGACCCGCCGCCGGAGCACCGGGACAACAGAACCTGCAAACCCGTTCCACCCCCGCACCAACCCGTATCCCGCGCAGATCCCGAACCACCCAGCGCCCCGCGCCCACCCTTCGCGCCCCGTCGATCATCGATCCTCCACCGCGACTCCCACGGACGCACACGACGGACAGAGACGTCCACCGTGTGCCGACGGGAGGTCGGCCATGAAGGTCACGCAGGTCACCAGGGCTCTGCAGCCCTTTGAACCGCTCTACCGCCAGCTGCTCCCGATCCCGGGCAGCCTCGCGGGACTGTCCATGGCCCTGCTGAAAGCCACCGCCCTGGAGATCGCGATCCTGGCCGGGCACCTGATCCTGTACCCCTCCGGCATCATCCAGGAGCGCCGCGCGCCGGCCGTCCGGCTCCCCGTCCCCGAGGGCGCCGCCCAGCTCCCCACGGACAGCAAGCCCCCGGTCGTCCTGCTGCACGGCTTCATCGACAACCGTTCGGTCTTCCTGCTGCTGCGCCGCTCCCTGGCCCAGCACGGCAGGGACCAGGTCGTCTCCCTGAACTACTCCCCGCTGACCTGCGACATCCGCACGGCCGCCAAACTGCTCGGCCGGCACATAGAGGAGATCTGCGAGCGCACCGACAGCAACCAGGTGGACATCGTGGGCCACAGCCTCGGTGGGCTGATAGCCCGCTACTACGTGCAGCGACTCGCCGGTGACGCCCGCGTCCGCACGCTCGTCACGCTCGGTACGCCGCACTCCGGGACGCGGGTCGCGCCGCTGGCGAACGCGCACCCCATAGTGCGCCAGATGCGCCCCGGCTCCGCCGTCCTCGACGAGCTGGCGCTGCCCACGCCCGGCTGCCGTACGCGGTTCGTGAGTTTCTGGAGCGACCTCGATCACCTGATGGACCCGCTGGAAGCGGCCTGCCTGGACCATCCCGACCTGCTGTCGCAAAACGTCCGGGTCACCGGCATCGGCCACCTGGCACTTCCCGTGCACCCCGCCGTCGCGTCCGGCATACGCCAGGCCCTCGACGGCACGTACCACGGTCCCGCGGAGGACACCGAGCCCTCCGCCACCGCCCACGACGGCGGCCTCACCGTGGCCTGACGGACCCCCCGCCGGTATCCGTCCAGTCGCCCACGCGTCACCCATCGGCCCCTCGCCGTCGTTCCCCGGACACCTGACGGCCACCGGGCAGCAGGGCCAACTCGGCGCCTCGGCACAGCCGTCGACGTCGAACATTCTTCGAACACAGCCCCAAAGCCGTGCCCGCAGTCCCCCGAAACACGGCCGAATGCCCGTTTCCTGCGCGCGCGAAACCTGCGGAAGATTGTCGTGCCCGCGTACCGCCGGGTACAGTCGCCGCACTGCTCTGCCAGCCCCTGTTGTCGAGGCGAAAGAGAAGTTGGTGAACGACCGTCACCCGTCGGGGTCCATGACCACCCCGGCTCCGGCTTCCGAAGCCGCCTCGGCGCACTACGCGTCGTACGCCCCGGAAGCCCAGTACGGCGACTTCACCCCCTATGCCGCCTACCCCGCCGCCGATTTCGGCGCCGGCGGCCACCCCGCTCCGAACGCCCCGACCGCCACCACGACCTTCGAGGCCGACCCCCTCTTCGGGGACCTCACGGGAAGCGGCCACGGCACCGGCGCGTACGACGCGACGCAGTGGTCCACCGGCGGCCACCACACGGTCGGCTACGACCCGTACGCGGCCCAGCACCCGACCGCCTACGAGACCGGCGCCTACGACGCCACCGCCTGGACCGGCGGAGACCATCAGCAGCTCCCCCTCATCCCGCCGCAGGCCGGTTCGGTCGACGCCGGCGGTCAGTGGGACGCGAGCGCGTGGCTCCAGCCCGAGCAGGGCGGCCCCGCCGACCCGACCCAGCAGTGGGCGTGGGGCACACAGGTCTTCGACACCGGCGCCTACGACGCCACGCAGTGGAACTCCGACGGAGGCGGGCGCGGCAGCGGGCACACCGAGGACTTCGAGCAGCACTCGGAGGCGTTCGAGCAGCACGCCGAGGCCTTCCACCACCCGACCGAGTCGTTCCCCCAGCAGTCGGACCCGCTGTCCCAGCAGGCGGATTCGTTCCCCCAGCAGGCCGGCTCGTTCGACCAGCACACCGGTGAATTCGACCCGCACACCGGCGAGTTCACCCAGCAGAACAACGACTTCGAGCAGCACGCCGTCCCCTTCGACCAGCTGGCGACCGCGACGTTCGAGCAGGTCGACCCCGGTGAAGCCGGCCACGGCCGGGCGGACGGCACCGGCGAGGGGCCCGATGCCCCTGTCCTCCTCGACGGCCAGGAGGAGGTCACCCCTCTCCCGGCGGGCCGTGCGGCCGGTCGCAGCGGGTCCCGCTCCCGTCGCCGTTCGCCCGCCAAGCGGTCCGCGCTGCTGACCGTCGCCGTGCCCTCGGCGTGCGTGATGGGCGTGGCGGGTATCGCCGCCGCCTCCGTCGGCACCTTCACCGGGGACGAGCAGGACGCCACCACGACGACGGCCGCGGACGCGCAGGCGGTGAAACCATCCGCCGCAAACAACCAGCTGGACACCCAGCTCACGAGCCTCACCGCGGAGGCGGACGACTTCGGCGACCGCGTCAGCCGCACGCAGGAACGCATCGACCTCAAGGCCCAGCAGGAGGCCGAGAAGAAGCGTGCGGCGGAGGAGGCGGCCCGCAAGGAGCGGCTGCGCCCCAAGTTCGCGCTGCCGGTCGCACAGCACGGGCTCAGCGCCTACTACGGCCAGTCCGGCATCAACTGGATGTCCGTGCACACCGGCATCGACTTCCCCGTCGCGTACGGCACGACGGTGATGGCCGCGACGGACGGCACGGTCCGCACCGAGTACAACAGCGCGTACGGCAACATGATGATCGTGACGGCGATGGACGGCACGGAGACGTGGTACTGCCACCTCTCCAGCTACCAGGTCGCCTCCGGTACGACCGTCAAGGCCGGCGACGCGATCGCGTTCTCCGGCAACTCCGGCAACTCGACCGGCCCGCACCTGCACTTCGAGGTGCGCCCCGGCGGCGGCGCGGCGATCGACCCGCTGTCCTGGCTGCGCAGCCACGGGATCGACCCCTCGTAAGGCGTCCCGCGCCGTAGTGCGGGGGCTCCGTGACGGATGACGGAACCCCCGGATCCGGCCCGTGCGGCTACAGCTTCTCCACCGGCGCGTACCGCAGCAGCAACCGCTTCGGCTTGGTGTCCCCGAAGTCGATCGTCGCCTCGGCGTTCGCACCCGTGCCCTTCACCGCGACGACGGTGCCGAGCCCGAACTGGTCGTGCGTGACCCGGTCCCCCACCGCCAGCGCGACGACCGGCTGTTCGGCCGTACGCCGGGTGGCGAAGCCCGACGCGCCGGCCGCCGAGGAGCGTGAGCGGGACGAGGACAGGGAGGCCGCCACGCCCGACACCGGGCCCGCGGGGGCGGCGGGTGCGCCCGTGCGCTTCCAGTCCAGGTGCGCTCCCGGGATCTCCTCCAGGAAGCGGGACGGCGGGTTGTACTGCGGCTGGCCCCAGGCGCTGCGCATCACCGACCGGGTGAGGTACAGCCGCTCGCGGGCGCGGGTGATGCCGACGTAGGCGAGCCGCCGCTCCTCCTCCAGTTCCTTGGTCTGGCCGAGGGCGCGCATGTGCGGGAAGACGCCGTCCTCCATGCCGGTGAGGAAGACGACCGGGAACTCCAGTCCCTTGGCGGTGTGCAGCGTCATCAGCGTGATGACGCCGTCGCCGTCCTCCTCGTCGGGGATCTGGTCGGAGTCGGCGACCAGCGCGACCTGCTCCAGGAAGTCGGCCAGCGTCCCGGCCTCGCCCTCCGCGCGCTCCTGCTCGAACTCCAGGGCGACGGCGGCGAGTTCCTGGAGGTTCTCGATCCGGGTCTCGTCCTGGGGGTCGGTGGAGGTCTGCAACTCGGCCAGATAGCCGGTGCGTTCCAGCACGGCCTCCAGGATCGTCGCCGGTCCGGCACCGGAGTCCACGATCGTGCGGAGGTCCTCCATCAGCGTGTTGAACCGCTTGACGGCGTTCGTGGAGCGCGCGGCCATGCCGTACGCCTCGTCGACCCGCTTGAGCGCCTGCGGGAAGCTGATCTTCTCGCGCTGGGAGAGCGCGTCGATCATGGCTTCCGCCCGGTCCCCGATGCCCCGCTTGGGGACGTTGAGGATCCGGCGCAGCGGCACCGAGTCCTCCGGGTTGGCGAGCACCCGCAGGTAGGCCAGGACGTCCCTGACCTCCTTGCGCTCGTAGAAGCGGACGCCGCCGACGACCTTGTAGGGCAGTCCGACGCGGATGAAGATCTCCTCGAAGACGCGGGACTGGGCGTTCGTGCGGTAGAAGACCGCGACGTCGCCCGCCTTGGCGTCGCCGGCGTCCGTCAGACGGTCTATCTCGTCGGCGACGAACTGCGCCTCGTCGTGCTCGGAGTCGGCGACGTAGCCGGTGATGCGCGCGCCCGTGCCGGCGTTGGTCCACAGGTTCTTGGGGCGGCGGGACTCGTTGCGCTCGATGACGGCGTTGGCGGCGGAGAGGATCGTCTGGGTGGAGCGGTAGTTCTGCTCCAGCAGGATCGTCGTCGCGTTCGGGTAGTCCTCCTCGAACTGGAGGATGTTGCGGATGGTCGCGCCGCGGAAGGCGTAGATCGACTGGTCCGCGTCGCCCACCACGCACAGCTCGGCGGGCGGCAGGTCGTCCGGGCCGGGCGGTACGTCGGCGTCCTCGGGGGCGCGCTCGCCGGTGCCGACGAGCTCGCGCACGAGGGCGTACTGGGCGTGGTTGGTGTCCTGGTACTCGTCGACCAGGACGTGCCGGAAGCGGCGGCGGTAGTGCTCGGCGACGTCCGGGAAGGCGCGGAGCAGGTTGACCGTCGTCATGATCAGGTCGTCGAAGTCGAGGGCGTTGGCCTCGCGCAGGCGTGACTGGTACAGCGCGTAGGCCTGGGCGAGGGTCTTCTCGAAGCCGTCGGTGGCCTGGGCGGCGAAGTCCTCCTCGTCGATCAGCTCGTTCTTGAGGTTGCTGATCTTGGCGCTGAAGGACTTGGGCGGGTAGCGCTTGGGGTCGAGGTCCAGGTCGCGGCAGACCAGGGACATCAGGCGCTTGCTGTCGGCGGCGTCGTAGATCGAGAAGGACGACGTGAAACCGAGCTTCTTGGACTCCCGGCGCAGGATGCGCACGCAGGCGCTGTGGAAGGTCATCACCCACATCGCGCCCGCCCGGGGGCCGACCAGCCGCTCGACGCGGTCCTTCATCTCGCCCGCGGCCTTGTTGGTGAAGGTGATCGCGAGGATCTGGCCGGGGTGCACCCCGCGCTCGGCGAGGAGGTGGGCGATGCGGTGGGTGAGGACACGCGTCTTGCCGGAACCCGCGCCCGCCACGATGAGCAGGGGGGACCCGGCGTGGACGACGGCGGCGCGCTGGTTGTCGTTCAGCCCCTCCAGGAGCGTGGCGGCGTCCAGGGCGGGGCGCGGGGCGCCGTCGCGGTAGTAGGCGTCACGGTCCGGGGGCGCGTCGAACTTCCCGCCGAACAGATCGTCCGGCAGCGACTCCGGAGCGTGATCGTCCTCGGGCGGCGGCGGAGGCTCCTCGTGGGCCCGTGGGGCCTGGAGGTCCGCCAGGAAGCTGTCGTCAAAGAGGCTGCTCATCGCTCTCCGAGTCTAGGGCGCCCCACCGACAACCCGCTGCCGCCCCGGAAACATCCCGGGCCCCGGGGCCGACGGCCACCGCGGCCCCGGCCCGCCACCGCCCGGCCCGCCGTCACCAGGACCTCTGCGCCGACCAGCGCTCACGGTCCGAACACGGCCTCACGCGGCGCGTGACCACTGACTGAAGGTCACGAAAATGTATCGGGCATATCACCCACCAACCTTCACACGGGCCACACGAGTTGGCTACGGTGCCGGACAGGCCGCACGACTCTTACCGGCGAACGTCGCCGGGCCGCGCGGCCTCCGCCGAGTCCGATGCGCCCAAGGCAGCCGGAGCCGGGGACCCACCGAACTTGGGGTGAATCGACCCATATCCCTCCGGGGAGCGGGTCGTAGGGCAACCCTTCCGAACCACCCGCCCGAACCCGACAGCTAACCCGGTAGGCGGCAGATGGAAGGAGTCGCCTCCTTTGGCGTCGCACCGCAAGTCGCGCCCCACCGGCGCGCGGGTGGCAGGCATACGCACACCGGCCCTCGCCACCGCTGCCCTGACCTCCGTGGCCCTGCTCTCCCAGACCGCCCATGCCGAGCCCTCGGCCGACGACAAGCCGAGCCTCGAGGAGGTCGAGAAGAAGGTCGACGATCTCTACCGACAGGCGGAGTCGGCGACCGAGAAGTACAACGCGGCCAAGGAGAAGACCGCGAAACAGCGCAAGCGCGTCGACACCCTCCTGGACGACGTCGCCCAGCGCACCCAGAAGCTGAACGAGGCGCGTGAGGAACTGGGGACGTACGCGGCCGCCCAGTACCGCACCGGGGCCTCCGTCCCCGACACCGCCACCTTCCTGCTCGCCGACTCCCCGCAGGACTACTTCGACCAGAACCAGCTGATGGGCCGTCTGACCAACCGCCAGAAGGGCGCGGTCGACGAGTACTTCAGCGAGCAGTCGGCGACGATGAAGAAGCGCCAGGAGGCCACACGGAGCCTGGAGACGCTCACCGAGTCGCAGAGCGATCTGCAGTCGGCCAAGGCCACCGTCCAGAAGAAGCTCGCCGACGCGCGGCAGCTGCTGTCGGACCTGACCGCCGAGGAGAAGGCCCGCCTCGCGGCGATCGAGAAGAAGAAGCAGGAGGAGGCCGAGCGCAAGGCCGCCGAGCTCGCCCGGCAGCAGGCGGAGGAGCAGCGGCGCCAGGAGGCGGCCCAGCAGGAGCAGGAGTCCTCGGGCGCCGCTTCCCCGGGCGCCGGTTCCTCGACCGGCACGGGCACCGATACCGGCTCCGGCGACTCCGCCTCGGACACCGGGTACGCCACCAAGGCGGAGAAGGCGCTCGCCTTCGCCCGCGCGCAGATCGGCAAGCCGTACGTCTGGGGCGCCACCGGACCCGAGTCCTACGACTGCTCGGGCCTCACCCAGGCCGCGTGGAAGGCCGCCGACGTCACCCTCCCGCGCACCACCTACGACCAGGTCGACGCCGGCACGACGGTCTCCGTCACCGCCGCCCAGCCGGGCGACCTGATCTTCTTCTACGACGACGTCACCCACGTCGGCCTGTACATCGGCAACGGCATGATGATCCACGCCCCGAAGCCCGGCGCGTACGTCCGCGAGGAGTCCGTCTACTACGACGGCGAGTCCTCCATCCACAGCGTCGTCCGCCCGGCCTGACACCGGCACGGCGAGGCGGTCGCGGAGGCGGCCGAAGGGCACACGCGCGCGTGCGGCGGTTTCCGCGGCACGCGCGCGTGGGGCGGGCGTCAGGTCCAGAGCACGGCGATGAAGACGTTCGCCGCGGTCAGCAGTCCCACCAGGCCGAACATGTCTTTGTCGACCTTCTCGTCGTCCCGTTTCACGTAGACCAGGCCGAGGATCACGATCAGCAGCGCCAGCTTCACGCCGATCTTGATGTTGTCGACGGGCTGGTCGTCCGCCTGGTTGAGGCCTACCAGGATCACGCCGGTGACCAGCATGGTCACTGCGCCGTGCAGCATCGCCGGGACGAATCGCGCGGTGCCCTGGCCCATCGCCTTCATCTGGGTCAGGAAGCCACCGAGGAGGGCGGCGATGCCGATGATGTGCAGGCCGACGAAGAGGTGGATGAGTACGTCCATGGGGCCGGAGCCTAATCAGGAGGGGCGCGCCCGCCCCACACCGGGCTGCCTCACACCGGGCTCCCCTACATGCGGCCTCCCGACACCGGGCCACCTGGCACCGGCCCGCCCTGGCGCAATGCGTCTGCATATATGCGCCCCATAGCAGCCCCGCGCTCCCGCCCGGCCCGGAATCGCCGCATCGGTCATCGCGCCGCGTGAAGGAGTCGGCGCCGAATCGCGCGCCCGATCACATACGGTCACCCGGCGTTCCCCTGACGTCACTTCCGCACAAGACGTCACCACAGCGACACGCCCGGGTTTAGCGTCCTCCACCAGGTGACCGGCTCCCCACCGCCGCCCCAGGCCAGAGGCGGCAGCCGGACACCACCGCCGAGAAGGTCCGGCGGCGCCCCGCATCCCCTGTGCGGGGCGCCGCCGGACGCGTCAGCCGCCCCGGCGCGGTCGTACGTCCACCCGGTGGCCGTACGGACCGGCGGTCGCCCGAGTCGTACGAAAGGACGTGCAGTCCACGTGGCAGCCCACCGCAAGCCCCGACCACGCTCGGCCCACGGCACCAAGGCCCGCACGGCGGCGACGATCGCCCTCGCGGGCGCGGCGACCGCGACGGGCCTCGACGGGATCGGCCACGCCGAGCCCCAGCTGACGCCGGAGCAGGTCAAGGCCAAGGTGGACAAGCTGTACCAGGAGGCGGAGGTCGCCACCGAGAAGTACAACGGCGTGCAGGAGGAGGCCCGGGCGGCACGCAAACGGCTGGGCGGCCTCCAGGACGAGGCGGCCCGCAAGGAGGAGCGGCTCAACTCGGCCCGGGACGCGCTCGGTTCGTACGCGGCCGCCCAGTACCGCGACGGCGGCCTGGACCCCGCGCTGCAACTGGCCCTCTCCGACGACCCGGACCGGTATCTCGACGGCGCCGCCTTCGCCGAGCGCGCCGGTGACCGGCAGGCGGCCGCCGTCACACGCGTCCGCCGGCAGCTGCGGGAGATCGAGCAACTGCGCGGCGCCGCCCGCGTCGAACTGGCCTCCCTCCAGTCCCGGCAGGCCGAGCTGAACCGGCACAAGAGGACCGTCACCGGCAAGCTGGACGAGGCGCGGCGGTTACTGTCCCGGCTGACCGCCGAGGAGCGGGCGCGCTTCGCCGAGGGCGACGGCACGGACCGCGCCTCGCGCGCCTCGACGGCCGGCCGCGACGCCCTTGAGGCCCCGGGCTCCGCCACGACGGCGGCACCCAGCTCCCGTGCCGCCGCGGCCGTCTCGTACGCCTACCAGAAGCTCGGCAGCCCCTACGTCTGGGGCGCCACCGGCCCCGATGCCTTCGACTGCTCGGGCCTGACGCAGGCCGCGTACCGCTCCGCCGGGGTGGCCCTGCCCCGCACCACCTACGCCCAGATCGACGCCGGCCGTCGCGTCTCCCGCTCCGAACTGGCCCCCGGCGACCTGGTGTTCTTCTACTCCGGCATCAGCCACGTGGGCCTCTACGTCGGCAACGGCCAGATGATCCACGCACCCAACCCCTCGGCCCCGGTGCGCCTGGCCCCGATCGACCAGATGCCGTTCGCCGGGGCGACCAGGGTGGTGTGACGCGGGTTCGTCACACCAGCCGACGGGCCGTCGCCCAGCGGGTCAGCTCGTGCCGGTTGGAGAGCTGGAGCTTGCGCAGCACCGCCGAGACGTGCGACTCGACCGTCTTCACCGAGATGTACAGCTGCTTGGCGATCTCCTTGTAGGCGTAGCCGCGGGCGATCAGGCGCAGGACCTCCCGCTCGCGCTGGGTGAGGCGGTCGAGGTCCTCGTCGACCGGCGGCGCGTCGGTGGAGGCGAAGGCGTCGAGCACGAAGCCGGCCAGACGCGGCGAGAAGACCGCGTCGCCCTCCTGGACCCGGAAGATCGAGTCGACCAGGTCGGTGCCCGTGATCGTCTTCGTGACGTACCCCCGGGCGCCGCCGCGGATCACGCCGATCACGTCCTCGGCCGCGTCCGAGACGGACAGCGCCAGGAAGCGGACCGGCTGCTCGGGGTCGGCCATCAACGGGGCGCAGCGGCGCAGCACTTCGACGCCGCCGCCGCCCGGCAGGTGCACGTCGAGGAGGACGACCTCGGGGCGGGTCGCGGTGATGACCGTGATCGCCTGGTCGACGTCCGCGGCCTCGCCGACGACCTCGACGCCGGTCTCGTCGGTCCGGCCGATCTCGGCCTGCACGCCCGTGCGGAACATCCGGTGGTCGTCGACGAGCACCACGCGCACGTGCCGCCCGCCCTCACCGCCGCCCGTCGTCCGCGCGGGCTCGGCCGACTCGTCCGCTCCCGCCGTTCCGTTCGCCTCGGTCGGGTCGCTCATGACGTCTTCTCCGCCCTCTCCATCTCCAGCTCGACCTCCGTGCCGCCGTCCGGCACCGCCCGCAGCCGGGCCGTGCCGCCGTTGCGCTCCATGCGGCCGATGATCGATTCTCTGACGCCCATGCGGTCGGCGGGTATCGAGTCGAGGTCGAAGCCGGGACCGCGGTCCCGGACGGACACGAAGACCGTCTTTCCCTCGACCTCGGCGTAGACCTGTACGGCGCCGCCGTCGCCACCGTACTTGGCGGCGTTCACCATTGCCTCGCGCGCGGCCTGCATCTGTGCGCCGATCCGCTCGTCGAGTGGGCAGTCGCCGACCACGACGACCTCTATGGGGACTCCGTGCTTGTCCTCGATCTCCGCGGCGTTGCGCCGCACCGCGTCGGCGAGGGTGGTCGGCTCGTCGGCCTCGTCCTTGCCGGTGCCCTCCGGTTTGTAGAGCCAGGTGCGCAGGTCGCGCTCCTGGGCGCGGGCCAGGCGGCGCACCTCGCCGGGGTTCTCCGCATTGCGCTGTATCAGCGTCAGGGTGTGCAGCACCGAGTCGTGGACGTGGGCGGCGACCTCCGCGCGCTCCTGGGCGCGGATACGCATCAGGCGCTCCTCGGACAGGTCCTGGGTCATACGGACCAGGTACGGACCGGCGAGGAGCGTGATCCCGACGAGCACCGCGAGGGCCGCCTGGAGCACCGAGCCGAGGTGGGCCGCGGAGCCCTGGAGCACGAAGACGCCCGTGACACCGGCCGTGACCAGCAGGACGCCGGCGACCGCGCGCAGCAGGTTGAGGGTGCGCTTGCGGCGGCCGACCTCGACCCAGCGGGCCCGGCGGGCGTTGTCCGCCTGGCGCCAGACCAGGGCGACACCGGCACCGACCAGCACGGCGGGCAGCAGGTAGGCCTGGGCGCCGCCGCCCAGGTTCACATTGCCGACGAAGACCATGGCCACGACGACCATGAGGAGAAGGGCGACGATCTGGCCCTTGTCCGGTCTGCGGGTCACGAGTTTCCTGCGGCCGTCGGGAGAAGTCTCGGTGGCGACCAGCGACGGCGGCCTCTGCGCCTCGACGCCACCGACGCCGAGCGGCACGAAGAACCAGAAGGCGGCGTACAGCAGCGCGCCGAGACCGTCGGCCGTGAACAGGCCGACGAACACCAGACGCACCCAGATGACGGGCAGGCCGAGATGGCCGGCGAGCCCCCGCGCCACGCCACCCAGCCAGCGTCCGTCACTGCTGCGGTAGAGCTTGCGCGGCGGCCGCGGTTCGTCGAGAGGCGCTGCTGCGGTTGCGGCTTCCGGCATGCCATTGATGGTCACACGACCGGCGGGCCGGAGCATCAGGGTCGACCCCCGAGACTCCCCTGATCTTCGAACAGCGGGCCGGTCGAACGCCTCCCCCGTCCCGGCTCAGGGGTGATATCAGGGTCCGGCCAGGGTCATACCGACTCCCGCCACGGCGACTCGCCCGTCACCATGGACCCATGACCGATCACCAGCACGCCACGGATGCCGTGCCCGGCGGTGCCGGCGTACCCGAGGGCTCTGGCGTGCCCGGCGATCCCGGAGCGCCCGGCCGACCCGGATCGCCCGGCCGAGCCGGAGCACCCGGCGATCCCGGATCGCCCGACGGCCGCACGCGGCTGGAGCCCCCGCACCGGTTCCGGCGGGACCGGCGGCACCAGATGATCGCCGGTGTGTGCGCCGGACTGGGGCGGCAGTGCGACATGGACCCGGTGATCTTCCGGATCACCCTCGCCGTGCTCTCCGCGACGGGCGGTATCGGTCTCCTCTTCTACGGCTTCGCCTGGCTCTTCGTCCCCTACGACGACAGGGACCAGAACGAGGTCCGCAAGCTCCTGACCGGCCGCGTCGACGGACAGGCCCTCGCCGCCGTGCTGTTCGCGCTGGTCGGCTGCGGGATCTTCCTGGCGATGCTGAAGAACGGCGGTGTGCTGACCTTCGCCGTCATCCTCTCCCTCCTGCTCGCGGGCGCCGGCTACTGGTCGCAGCGCCGGGGTGCCCCCGATCCCGACCCGCTGGCGGCGCAGGCCGCGGCGGACGCGCCGCCGGAGGCGATGGCGCCGCCGGTCGCCGACGCCTACCCCTCCTGGTGGCGGGACCCGATCGTCAAGGACGGCACGCACGTCGGCGGCACCGGCTATCTGTGGGGCCCCAGCGACTCCGCCGACCGCGACATCGCGGCCGCGGTCAACATCAGCTTCGCCACGGACACCGGCCCCGAGGCCACCTTCACTCCGCGCACGGCACCGCACAAGCAGCGCGGTCCGCGCTGGATAGGCGGCTGGGTCTTCCTGCTCGCCCTGGTCGCGGGGGCCCTCGGCACCCGTGTGACCTGGCAGGACCAGCCGCTGGGGACGAGTCTGCAGACGGGGCTGGCCTGCGCCCTCGCCGTGATCGGGCTGGGTATCGCCGTCAGTTCGTTCCTCGGCCGTACGGGGGCCGGTTCGATCTTCCTGGCCGTCCTCACGGCGGGGCTGCTGGCCGCCGCCGCGGCGCTGCCCAAGAACATCGGCACGGAGTGGATGCGCACGACCTGGCGGCCGGCAGCGGTGACCGAGGTGGCACCGAGATACGACCTGGGCACCGGCGTCGGCACCCTTGACCTGAGCCGCCTGGATCCGGCGAAGGGTCAGACGGTGTCCACGGACGCCGAGGTGGGTGTGGGCCGGCTGCGGGTGATCGTGCCGCCGGACGTGACCGTGCGGGCGAACATCGACGTCGGGGTGGGCGACATCCAGTTGCCGGGCGACCGGAAGAAGGACGTGGACGTGGAGCCGGGCAAGTACCGCGAGGTGACGCTCGCTCCGGCCGCGGGTGCCAAGGACGCCGGCACGGTCGATCTCGACCTCAAGGTGGGCGTCGGTCAGGTGGAGGTGAGTCGTGCCGCGTCATGAGTTCCAGCCGGGCAGGCTGGTGGTGGGAGTCGTCGCCACCGCGGCGGGCGTCGTGTACGCCGGTGACGCGGAGGGCGCCTGGGAGACGCCGTGGTTCGCGGTGCTCCCCCTGATGGTGGGCGGCCTGTGCCTGGCCGCCGTGGCGGGGATGGTGGGCCGGGGCATACGCCGCCGCGCGCGCCGCGGGGAGCGGGCGGGCGCGGCCCGCTGACACGTTCCGCCGCCGCGGCGCGCACCGGCACTCCTGCCCGCCCCTGCCCACTCGCTGACGGACCGTGGAAGCCCGGCGCCACGATGCCCGCTCAGGGCCTCCTGCCTACGCCCGAACGAGCCCGAGCAGGCCCGCGCGGGGACCGGTAGGAACCGGGAGGGACCGGTAGGAACCGGAAGGGACCGGGCTAGTGGTATCCGCCCGACCGCTGCCGCCGCCGGGACCGCAACGCCGCGTCCACGGAGAGGACCGACGCACCGGCCAGGACGAGGGGGATCCAGGCCATCAGATAGACGAGGTCGTTGCCGTAGTAGTACGGGTCGGAGGCCCAGCTGACGGTGAGCCAGAGGCTGAGGGAGATCAGCGCCCCGCCGAGGGCGGCGAGGCGGGAGAGGAGGCCGAGCAGGGTGCCGATGCCGACGGCGAGTTCACCGGCCGCGATGGCGTAGCCGAAGGCGACGGGGTTCTCCAGGGCGAGGTCGACGAGGGCCGGGATGGCCGAGGAGTCCCGGACGGTGCGCATCGTGTCGCCGATGGAGCCCGAGCCGGCCTCCTGGAGGAACGCGCTGTCGGTGAGCTTGTCGAGCCCCGCGTAGATGAAGGTGATGCCGAGGAAGATGCGCAGGGGAAGCAGGGCGAAGCGGGTGGCCGTGTCGCGCCAGTCGCCGCGACCGCCGTCGTAGGGGGCACTTCGGGTATCGGTACGAATACTGTGAGTCATCGATGCGTAGCCGCCTCTCGCACGCCGTGCCGTGGCCCTCACAAGACCATACGTATGAAAGGAAGAACCCGCTCAACCACGAACAGGCCCGATTGCATAACGCTCGGCGCTTCGTTCGAGTCGTTGCTCGCGCGGGACGCGGCTGTCAGCGCGACCCCCGACGCCGCTACTCCGTCACGTCGATGACGTACGCGTTCGTCTCCACTCCGGCGGCCGTGACCACCCGTACCTCCACCCGGCCCGGTTCCACCTCGGCCGGTACCGGCACGGTCAGAAGGGCGTCCGTGGGGTTGCTGAAGCCGCCGGTGATCGGCACCAGCGGGACATGGACGTGGACTGGTCCGATCCGGACGACCATGCGGGAGAGGCGGTCGGCGGTGCCGGCGCCCGGAGGGACGAAGCCCGCGCCGCGGATCTCGATGTCCTCGCCGGTGCGGATGGGCGCGTCCAGGTCACCGGCCTCCCGGGCGCGGACGACGGAGAGCACGACGGGCCGCCCGCCCTCGGCGTACTTGCCGGCGAGATAGGTGGCGGCCGACACGAGGACGACCACCGCCAGCCCCCAGGGCAGGTCGGGCAGCTGGTCGGGACGGCGGGCCAGCCGTACCGCCGCGAAGACCAGGGCGACGGCACTGATGACGACGTACTGGATGTCGGCGAAGGTGCCCCGGCCCGAGTCGTCCGTCAGCAGGTCGGCGGCCCTCGGCCGGTCCGCGCGGACCTTCTGGAGCCGCTGCCCGAGGACGCGCAGCCCGACCACCCGCCGGACCACGACGGCGATGCCGCAGGCGACGGCGAGGACGGTGACCACCCCGGCGCCCCGGGCGAGTTCGAGGCCGGTGATCAGCTCGTCGCGCGCACCGGGCGAGGAGGCGGCGGCGAGTCGCCCCGCCAGCACCAGGACGGCGTAGGCGACGAAGAGCACCCACATCGCGGCGACGGCGCGGGAGGTGGACAGGCGGTTGTCCTCGCCGATGACGGGGGCCAGTACGCCGCCCCGGGCCCGGTGGAAGAAGGAGGCCGCCGTCAGGGCCAGCGCGACCAGTGCCGCGGCGAGCAGTCCTGCGGTGCGCGCCGACGTCCAGCCCGCGCCGATCGCCGTCAGCGACTGCCCGAGCAGCAACAGCAGGACCAGCGCCCAGACCACGACCGCCGTGCGCCGCCACAGGCGGGACAGCCAGGCCTCGCCCTCGGCGCGGGCGCGTTCGGCGACCGCGGCCGCGGACTGGGTCAGTTCGTCGGAGACCCACTGGCGGGAGGCCGACGCCGAGTGGGCCACGGCCGCGGGCAGGTTCTGCCCGGCCGCGAACTCGTCACGCTGGAGCAGGAAGGCGGCGACCGCCCGCCGATGTCCCGCACGGGCGCCGTGCGGACAGTCCCCGCAGGTGCAGCCACCGTCGTGGGCGCTCCCGAACGCGCCCGTGCGCGCCTCCGCGCCCTGCCTCGCCTCCTGCACCGCCACGCCCGACGCCCGCCTTCCGCGAATCCCCGTGCCCCACTGGTCCGCCCCGCTCGTCGGTGAGTCGGGGCCACTCCCGGCGGGCCCGTGCAACTCCCCCGCGATGTCTGCGAATTGTGCCCTACGACACCCGGCCCGCGTTCGGCAGGTCGGGTCACCTCTGTCGGCTCGGGTGAACGGCGGGTCGCCGTGTTGACCCGGCTGGGAGAACGACGGAGAGCTTCTCCTAGGACAGCAGGTCGGGCTCTGTGCGTGTGATGTCCTGCCACAGCGGCTGGTAGTTGATCCACGCGACCAGGTCGCCGCCCAGCTGCTCCCGGGTGGCCACCGCCTGTTTGTGGTCGATCAGGACCGGGCGGCCCGCGGCCTTCGCCGTCAGCTGCACCTGGCAGGAGCGCTCCATGGACACGAACCACCAGGCCGCCGCGTCCACCGAGTCGCCCACGGTCAGCAGGCCGTGGTTGCGCAGGACGAGGGCCTTGCGGGTGCCGAGCGCCGCGGCGATCCGGCGGCCCTCCTCGGGGTTGACGGACACACCGCTGTAGGCGTCGTAGAGCGCGTGGTCCTCGTAGAAGGCGCAGCTCTCCTGGGTGATCGGGTCGAGCAGGTCGCCGAGGGCGGACAGGGCGCGGCCGTGCACGGAGTGGCAGTGGGCGACGGCGACGACGTCGGGGCGGGCGTCGTGCACCTGGACGTGCACGGTGAAGGCGGCCTGGTTGACGTGGTAGCGGCCCTCCACGACCTGCCCCTCCGCGTTGGCCAGCACGAGGTCGCTGACGGTCACGTGGCGGAAGGGCATGCCGAACGGATTGACCCAGAAGCAGTTCGAGTACTCGGGGTCGCGGGCGGTGATGTGCCCGGAGACGCCGTCCTCCAGGCCGTACCGCCCGAAGATGCGCAGCGCCCCCGCGAGCCGTTCCTTGCGGTGCCGGCGTTCGTCGTCGACCGACTCGTACATCGGCGGCATGGCGAACTGCAGCCGGTCGGTGGGCAGGGGCTGGGGCGGGGTGGGCGCGGACATGGGTCCTCCGGCGCTGGGTTCCGGTACGGAGCGGAAGTTACCCGCGGTCAGCGCAGGAGACCAGGGCTTCGGCCGGGATGAACGACACTCCGGCGCCGCGCATACCGGACAGAAGGTGTCGGGTTTCGGCGCCAGACTCCTCGTATGGCAGCGAACTGGGCATCCTTCACCACCGCCGAACCCGATCTCGCGAGGACCGTCGAGGGACGCTTCGGCTCCTACACCCACCACGTCCTCGCGACCCTGCGCAAGGACGGCGCCCCGCGCACCACGGGGATCGAGGTGCGCTTTCTCGCCGGTGAGCTGTGGCTCGGCATGATGCCGGACTCGCTCAAGGCCCTCGACCTGCGCCGCGACGCGCGCTTCGCGCTCCAGGCGAACCCCGGGGAGGGAACGTCGATGGGCGGCGGCGACGTGCGGGTCGCCGGGCGGGCCGTCGAGGTCGAGGACGACGCGACCAAGGCCCGGTACCACGAAGAGGTGGAACCGCCGGAGCCGTTCCACCTCTTCCGCACCGAGCTGACCGAGGTCGTGAGGACCTACGTCGAGGACGACAGGTACCTGGTCGTCCAGATCTGGCAGCCCGGCTCTCCCTTGCGCACGCTCAAGCGCACGTAGGGCCCGCTACTCCCACTCGATGGTGCCCGGCGGCTTCGACGTCACGTCGAGCACGACCCGGTTGACGTCGCGCACCTCGTTGGTGATGCGGGTGGAGATCCGGGCGAGGACGTCGTAGGGCAGGCGCGACCAGTCGGCCGTCATGGCGTCCTCGGAGGAGACCGGGCGGAGCACGATCGGGTGGCCGTACGTCCGGCCGTCGCCCTGGACGCCGACCGAGCGGACGTCCGCGAGCAGCACCACCGGGCACTGCCAGATGTCCCGGTCGAGGCCGGCCGCCGTCAGCTCCTCGCGGGCGATGGCGTCGGCGTCGCGGAGCAGGTCGAGCCGCTCCTTGGTCACCTCGCCGACGATACGGATGCCGAGGCCCGGTCCCGGGAAGGGCTGGCGCTGGACGATCTCCTCCGGCAGGCCCAGCTCCTGGCCGACCATCCGGACCTCGTCCTTGAACAGCTTGCGCAGCGGCTCGATCAGCTGGAACTCGAGGTCCTCGGGCAGCCCGCCGACGTTGTGGTGGGACTTGATGTTGGCGGTGCCGGTGCCGCCGCCGGACTCGACGACGTCGGGGTAGAGCGTGCCCTGGACCAGGAACTCCACCGCCGGGCCCGCGTCGGCGATGATCTCCGCCTGCGCCTGCTCGAAGACGCGGATGAACTCCCGGCCGATGATCTTCCGCTTCTCCTCCGGGTCGGAGACACCCTGGAGGGCGTTCAGGAAGCGCTCCTCGGCGTCGACGACCTTCAGCTGCACGCCGGTGGCCGCGACGAAGTCCTTCTCGACCTGCTCGGTCTCGCCCTTGCGCATCAGGCCGTGGTCGACGTACACGCAGGTCAGCTGGGAGCCGATGGCCTTCTGGACGAGGGCGGCGGCCACGGCGGAGTCCACACCGCCGGACAGGCCGCAGATGGCGCGCCTGTCGCCGACCTGCGCGCGGATGGCCTCGACCTGCTCCTCGATCACGTTGCCGGTGGTCCAGGACGGGGAGAGACCGGCGCCGCGGTACAGGAAGTGCTCAAGGACCTGCTGGCCGTGCGTGGAGTGCATGACCTCGGGGTGGTACTGGACGCCGTACAGCTTCTTCTCGTCGTTCTCGAACGCGGCGACCGGGACGACGTCCGTGGAGGCCGTGACGGAGAAGCCCTCGGGGGCGGCGGAGCAGGCGTCGCCGTGCGACATCCACACGGCCTGCTCGTCCGGGGTGCCCTCGAAGAGGGTGGAGGACGACCGGGAGACGTGCAGCTCGGTGCGGCCGTACTCACGGGCGCCGGTGTTGTCCACGGTGCCGCCGAGGCTCTGCGCCATCAGCTGGAAGCCGTAGCACATGCCGAAGACCGGGACCCCGGCCTCGAAGATCGCGCGGTCCAGGCGGGGGGCGCCCTCCTCGTAGACCGACGAGGGGCCGCCGGACAGGACGATCGCCGCCGGGTTCTTGGCGAGCATGTCCTCGACCGGCATGGTGCTCGGCACGATCTCGCTGTAGACCCGGGCCTCGCGGACGCGACGGGCGATGAGCTGGGCGTACTGCGCACCGAAGTCGACGACCAGGACGGTGTCGGGGGCGGCGGGGGTCGCTGATGACACGGGTTGCCTTCCGGCGGCTTGAAAAGGGCTGTACCACCGATTCTAACGGGGCTGCCGCACGTGACCGCCGTCTCAGGATCCGAACCGGATTGGCCGCCGTGGGAGGCCGCGGCATACTGGGGGCATGCTCTCGCACGCGACCTTCCGCTTTACCTATGGCAACCGGCCCGCCGGCTGCCATGGTCGTGCTGCTTGAGCAACTGACAAGCGACTTCCCAGGCGCCCCGGGCCGACAAGGTCCGGGGCGTTCGGCGTTCCAGGAGCCTTGTCCGTTCCGGGGCCCACCCGACGAGGAGCCCCGATCATGACCCCCACCTCCACCACCACCGCCGCAGGCGACAAGACCGGCGCCCGTACCGCTGAGGCCGCCGAGGTGATCAGCGGCGCGCGGGAACGCATCGACGCGCTCGACGACCGGATCATCGGGCTGATCCAGGAACGGATGGCCGTCTCGGCGGTGATCCAGGAGGCCCGCATCACCTCCGGGGGCCGGCGCGTGAACCTGTCCCGCGAGATGGAGGTGCTCGGCCGGTACCGGCAGGAGCTCGGCAAGCCGGGCACCACGCTCGCCATGACGCTGCTCGAACTCTGCCGCGGCCGTGTCTGAGGTTCGAACTGTCCAGAGGTCGCATCTGAGTTCGCACCCCCTCTCACCCGTACGGCGCGTGACCGCCGCCCGGCGGGCTTCGTTGGTCCCGGTGTCCGTGCCAGCCAGGGGCGGGCCCGAAAGAACCACGCGTGGCTCGCTGGGGCGATGAGACGTACGGATCGTGCCGTGCGTCGTGGGACCTCGCTCCAGGAAGTGACCGGACGGCAGGGGACAGCAGCCCGGTCACCCAAGAGAACGGTCGGCTCCGGGGACGCCCGGGGCCGGCCGGCGGAACTGCCCGAAGTGAGACGTACCCGAGGTCGAGACCATCCGGAGGCAGGCGGCGCAACCCCCCGGCGCCGCTTCCCAGGCACCGGCGCTGCCCTGACGCCGGTGCTGACGAAAGAAGGGCCCCGCGGCTCCGCCCCGCGGGGCCCTTCTCTTGCCCACTCACCCGTCCCACCGGCTGCCCCGGGTCTCCCCACCCAAACCGCACCCCATCGAAGTGATCCAGCTCACATAAATTCTGTGTGAAGCGCGGACAACCATTCAGTGACTCCAGTGATCAAACCTGCAAGAACCCAGGGCAACAGCCGTACCCCCATACGCGGAGCCCTTCGACTCAGCAGGTAGGTCTTGATGAAGCTTCGCCGTGCCCTGGCAGCCGCCGCAGCGACCGCCGCGATAGCCCCGATGGCGCTGCTCGCGGCACCGGCCGCGTACGCGACGGACTCGCCGAGCCCCACCGTCTCGGAGTCCGTCACCGAGACGGCGACCGTCTCCCCGCCCCCGTCCGACACGCAGTCGCCCACCGCGAGCGACCCGGGCACGCCGTCCGACGGCACCAGTGAGTCGGCCACCACGGACCCGACCGCGACGGGCAGCGCCTCCGCGACCGCCACCACCGAGCCGTCCGGCTCCACCTCGCCCTCGGCCAGCGCCTCGGTGAGCCCCTCCCCGAGCAGCTCCGCGCCGGAGCAGGACCTCTGCGAGAACGCGGACGAGGAGTCCGTCGGCCTCAGCGAGGACCTGACCAGCGGCCTGTCGGGCCTGCCCGACACGATCGTCGCGGGCAGCGGCTGGACCGAGTTCTCCTTCGACGTCTCCAACGACGGCGACGAGGAGATCAAGAACATCAAGCCGCTGATCGGCGTCGCCGCGCTCGGCTGGGACGAGAAGGACTACTCCGGCCAGATCACCGTCCAGGTCTTCGACAAGGCCAAGGGCGGCTGGAACACGCTGGCGGACGCGGCCGGCGAGGGCGGGACCTTCCCCGCGTTCAGCCTCGGCGCGGGCCAGTCGACCTCCTACCCGCTGCGCCTGAGCGTGAGCGGCAAGGTGCCGGACGCCATCGGTCTGACCGGCGGCTTCGCGCAGTACTCGGACGCCGAGGGCTGCTGGATGGCCGACGACCCGAACGGCTGGATCTACTTCTTCGACATCCTCGCCGCGGGCTCGGACGCCGGTGACCCGGAGGAGGCCAAGCCGCAGGGCGGCATGGAGGACCTGGACGAGGTCAACGACGTGGACGCCACCGGCAGCCTCGCCGAGACCGGTTCCAGCTCCGCGCTGCCCATGATCGGCCTGGTCGGCGGGGTCGCCGTCGTCGCCGGCGCGGGCGCGGTGTTCGTCGTCCGGCGCAAGAAGGCCGGTGTGCAGGCGTAGTCGCGCCTGAACCAGACAAAGGGAGAGGGAGCTGCGCTCGGAGGGGGGCGCAGGTCCCTCTCTCTTCTTTTGCCTCTACTTCTTTTGCCTCTACTTCTTGTCAGGGGCCGACTTCTTGGGCGGCACCGTCGGCATGCCGAGGAACGGCAGCCGCAGCGCCCCGAAGGCCTCCGCCGGGACCGCCGGCGACTGCGGCTCGACCGGCTTCAGGCGCTCGTACGCCGCCCCCTGCCGCGGACGTGGATCGGCCTCGCCCTTGTTGGGCCAGTACGACATCGCGCGCTCGGCCTGCGCCGTGATGGTGAGGGACGGGTTGACGCCCAGGTTGGCGGTGACGGCGGCGCCGTCGACCACGGAGATCCCCGGGTGGCCGTACAGCCGGTGGTAGGGGTCGAGCACGCCGGTCTCGCGGGAGTCGCCGATCGGGCAGCCGCCGAGGAAGTGCGCGGTGAGCGGGGTGCCCATCAGTTCGCCGACGTTGCTGCCGGCGAAGCCGTTGATCTCCGTGGCGATCGCGGACGCGCCCTCCGAAGCGGCCTTGATCTGCTTGGGGTTGGGCGCGCCGTGCCCCTGCTTGGCGGTCAGCAGGCCCTTGCCGACGCCGTCCGGCTTCAGATATGTCGTCAGCGAGTTGTCCAGCGACTGCATCACCAGACCGATGATGGTCCGCTCCGACCAGCGGTGGTTGTTCAGGGAACGGAGCATCTGGAGGGGGTGGCGGGCGGCGTTGCGCAGGAACGCCACGGCGCGTGAGGAGCCCTCCGCGTAGGGGATCTGCAGGATCGCCATGCCGCCCATCGCGTTGGAGCCCTTGCCGTAACGGACGGGCTCGATATGGGTGTTGGCGTCCGGGTGGATGGACGACGTGATGGCGACGCCGCGGGTGAAGTCGACCTTCCGCTCGCCGGTGGCCTTGCGGTAGCGGCGGTTGGTGGTCTGGGCGCCCACCAGGGCCTCGGAGTTGGTGCGGGTCAGCTCGCCGAGGCGGTCGGAGAGGTGCGGCAACTGGCCGCCGGCCTTCATGCGGTGCAGCAGGGTCTGGGTGCCGTAGGTGCCGGCGGCCAGGACCACGTGCCCGGCGCGGAAGGTGCGCCCGCCGGTCTTCCTGCGCTTGCCGGTGGGCAGCGTGGTGACGGCGTACCCGCCCTGCGAGTCGTCGGTGACGGAGACGACCGTGGTCATGGGGTGGACGACCGCGCCGGCCTTCTCGGCGAGGTAGAGGTAGTTCTCGTTCAGGGTGTTCTTCGCGCCGTGGCGGCAGCCGGTCATGCACTCGCCGCACTCCGCGCAGGCGCGGCGGGCCGGTCCCGCGCCACCGAAGTAGGGGTCGGCGGCCTCCTCGCCGGGACGCGCCGTGGCCTTGCCGTCGGCGTCCTTGCCGTCGCCGAAGAAGACGCCGACCGGCGCCATGTGGAAGGTGTCGCCGACGCCCATCCGCTGCGCCGCGGCCTTCAGATGGACGTCGGAGGGGGTCGTCGTCGGGTTCAGCCGGACGCCGAGCATGCGCTGGGCCTGGTCGTAGTACGGCGCCAGCTCCTGCTGCCAGTCGGTGATGTGGCCCCACTGGGGGTCCTCGAAGAAGGGCTTCGGCGGGACGTAGAGGGTGTTGGCGTAGTTGAGCGAGCCGCCGCCCACGCCGGCGCCGGCCAGCACCATGACGTTTCCGAGCAGGTGGATGCGCTGCAGGCCGTACATGCCGAGCTTGGGCGCCCAGAGGTAGTTCTTCAGGTCCCAGGAGTTCTTGGGCAGGGTGGCGCGGGTGAAGCGGCGGCCGGCTTCCAGCACGGCGACCCGGTACCCCTTCTCCGTCAGGCGCAGGGCGGTGACGGAACCGCCGAAGCCGGAGCCCACGACGATGACGTCGTAGTCATAGGCGTCCTGTGGCACGTGTTCTCCTCATTGAGTGTGCGTGCGGGGCCTGGGGGACGTCAGCGGAACCCGAGCGACTTCATCACCCGCAGGCTGCGGCTCATGAACGCCGCGTACTTCTCGTCGTCCATGCCCAGCGACGGGGCCATCGGCAGCAGGCGCTGGTGGGCGATCGTCTGGGCCTCGGTGTACTTGAGGATGCCCTCGGAGCCGTGGCGTCGGCCGAGGCCGGAGTCCTTCATGCCGCCCATGGGGGACTGGACGCTGCCGTACGCCGGCGCGTAGCCCTCGTTGATGTTGACCGTGCCCGTGCGCAGCCGGGCGGCGACCTCGCGGCCGCGGCGGGCGTCCCGGGTCCAGACCGAGGAGTTCAGGCCGTACGGCGTCGAGTTGGCGTGCTCGACCGCCTCGTCGTCGGACGTGAAACGGTAGAGGGAGACGACCGGGCCGAAGGTCTCCTCGGTGCAGACGGCCATCGGCGGTTCGACGCCGTCGAGGATGGTCGGCTCGTAGAAGTACGGACCGATGTCCGGGCGCGCGGTGCCGCCCGCGACGAGCTTCGCGCCCTTGGCCACCGCCTCCTCCACATGCCGCTTGACGGTCTCCAGCTGGCGCTCGCCCACCAGCGAGCCCATGTCCGCCCCGTACGCGAGGGACCTGCCCAGCCGCATGGCCTTCGTGCGGGCGGCGAAGCGCTCCAGGAAGGCGTCGGCCACCGACTCGTGGACGTACAACCGCTCGATGGAGATGCACAGTTGCCCGGCGGAGGAGAAGCACGCGCGGACGGCTCCGGCGGCGGCCTTCTCCACGTCCGCGTCCGCCAGCACCACCATGGCGTTCTTGCCGCCGAGTTCGAGGGAGACACCGACCAGGCGCGCGGCGGCGCCCTGCGCCACCTCCCGGCCGGTGCGGGTGGAGCCGGTGAAGGAGACGTAGTCGGCGTGCTTGACCACCTCCGGGCCGACGACCGGACCCTCGCCGAGGACGACCTGGAAGACCTCGGCGGGCAGCCCCGCCTCGATGAGCAGGTCGCGCGCCCAGAGCGCGGTCAGGCAGGTCTCCGTGTCCGGCTTCATCACCACGGCGTTGCCCGCGACGAAGGCCGGCAGGGCGTCGCCGACGGAGAGCTCCAGCGGGTAGTTCCAGGGGGCGATCTGGCCGACCACGCCGCGTGGATGGCGCAGTTCGGTGACCTTGGTGAGGGTCGGGACGGCGCCGGTGTGCCGCTTGGGCCTGAGGTAGGCGGGGGCCTTGCGGCCGTAGTGCCGGGCCGCGACGGCCACGGCCTGCACCTCCTCGTGGGCGTGCAGCCGGGCCTTGCCGGTCTCCAGCTGGATCAGGTCCAGGACCTCGGCCTGGCGCTCCAGCACCAGGTCGTGGAAGCGGAGCAGGACGGCCGCGCGCCGCCGTACCGGCACCTGCGCCCACACCGCCTGTGCGGCACGGGCCGCGGCGAACGCCTCCCGTACGTCCTGCGGAGTGGACTCGGGCAGGTCGGCCAGCTTCTCGCCGGTGAAGGGCGAGTGGTTGGCGGTACGGCCGGAACCTGCCACGCCCCGGGTGAGCTGGGCGATCAGCTCGGGGGTGACCACGTCCGCGGCGGTGCGGACGCCCTCGGGGGCGGCGGCGAGGGGGTTGGTGCCGGTCGTGTGCGTGGCCTGATCCAGGGCCTGCGAGTCCGTCATGAGCCGCAGGGTATGCCGCGGCGGAGGCTTTGTGTACCCGTCGGTAATAGGGATTCACCGAGTGCACACATGCCGCCAGTGATCACTGGCAACAAACGCCCTGATCAGGGCGTTGGCGAGCCCTGACCGCCCTCGATCTCCAGTCGGTCGCGGGCGCCGCGGAACACCGAGGTGCCCTTCTTCTCGTCGGGCGTGCCCTTGGGCATGTCGACGCGCAGCTCGTACATGCGGCTCTCGTCGGTGAGGATCACCAGTTGCAGGACGCGGGTCGGGTCCTCGGTCATGTTGTAGGTGGTGTCGGCGAGGACGGCCTCACGGCCGTCGAAGGTCGTACGGGTGTACTGCGTGCGGGCGTCGCCGTCGTAGCTGTCCCAGGTGGCGTGGGCCTCGCGCGCCCGGGTCATCGGGGAGCCGGGCGCCTCGTCCCAGTGGGTCAGACGGACCTGGATCGTGTTGTCGAGGTCGTAGACGACCAGATGCGGCGGATCGTCGGCACTGCCCTCGCGGGCGGCCTCCGCGTAGTCGCCGGGCAGGGAGAGGACGGCTGCCAGGTCCTTCTCACGGTGCGCGGTCCACGCGGCGGCGTCCGGGGCCGCACTGCGGGGTGCGGCAGCGCCCGGGGCCGAGGGGGAGGCGGCGGTCCCGTTCGCCGCCTGCTGCTCGCCGGGGTCGGGGCGGAAGGAGGACGTGCCGAGCCAGACGCCGCCGGTGACCAGGACGCCGAGCAGGACGGCGGGGGCGGGGCGGCGCCAGGGGTGCCGGGTGCGGCGGGACGGCAGCGGCTGTTCGGAGGTGGGGGGCGGGGAGACCGGGGCGGTGGCCGAGTCGGGGGCCGGCTCGGAGGCCGGGACAGGGGCCGAGCGAGGAGCGGGCTTGGGGGCTTCGGCGCTTGCGGGGTCCGCCTCCGCGACGGTGGCGAGCACCTCGGCGACCTCCTCGGGCGCCGGCCGCCGCTCGGGATCCTTCGTCAGGAGCCGTACGAGAAGCGGCCCCAGCGGCCCGGCCCGCTTCGGCTCGGGCGGATCGGGGGCGAGGATCGCGGCGAGCGTCGACTCCGGCGTCGTCCGCCGGAAGGGCGACGAGCCGTCGACGGCCGCGTACAGGAGAACGCCCAGGGACCACAGGTCGGAGGCGGGACCGGCACTGCGGCCGGACATGCGCTCGGGCGCGATGAACTCCAGGGAGCCGACGAACTCGCCGCTCACGGTGAGCGATTCCTCGCCCTGGACATGGGCGATGCCGAAGTCGGTGAGGACCACACGGCCCTGCCGGCCGAGCAGGACGTTGGCGGGTTTGACGTCCCGGTGCACGATGCCGACCGCGTGGGCGGCGCGCAGTGCGCCGAGGACATCGAGACCGACGCGGGCGGACTCGGCGGGCGCCATCGGGCCCCGCTTCAGTCTCTCGTGGAGGGACTCGCCCTGGACCAACTCCATGACGATCCAGGGGATTCCGTCCTCCTCCACCACGTCGTGGATGGTGACGGCGGACCGGTGGTCCACGCGGGCGGCGGCCCGCGCCTCGCGATACAGGCGGTGGGCGGCCCGGCGGTGGGCCTCGTCCTCCGGGTCCCCGGGCAACCGGGGCTGCTTGACGGCGACTTCACGCTCCACCAGTTCGTCGAGCGCACGCCAGACGACACCCATGCCGCCGGAGCCGATGCGTTCGATCAACCGGTAGCGTCCGCCGACCAGACGTCCGTCGCGCTGGTGTTCGCCGCCGTCACTCATGCCCCATGCCTACCCCGCGGGACACGTGTTTGTCGACGCGAGTTCAGACCTTGTCGACGTCGAGGTTGGCGATCGCCACCCGGGCCACCTCACGGCCGCGTTCGGCGAAGTCGCCCTTGCCCGGGTAGCTGATCGTCAGCTTGTACATGTTGTCGTCGGAGTTCTTGTAGTAGAAGATCTGCACCTCGCGGGGGCGCGGATTCTGAGTGTCCGTCGTCTTGTAGCCGACGGTGTTCTTCGCGGCGTCCTTGCCCTGGTACGTGACCGCGTCGTCGGGCTGGGTGACCGGGTTCTCCGGCATGCCGAAGTCGTAGCTGCCGCTCTCCTCGAAGACGCGGTTGTCCTCGTACATCTCGGCGCCCGCCGACGCCTGGATGGAGTCGGCCGTGTCCTCGGACTTCTTGTCGAGGCTCAGCCCGATCCAGACGGCACCGCTCGGATCGGTGTACGTCACCCAGTGGCCGTCGTCGGTGTCCTCGGGCACCTGCCGCTCGTAGCCGGCGGGGAACGCGAGGGTCGCGGCGACGTCCTTCTCGGCCCTGGTCTCCCAGCCGTCGGGCAGCGGGCCCGCGAACGGGTCGGCGAGCACCAGGTACGCCGCCACCGCGGCCGCGACGACCGCCGCGCCCAGCCCGAGCAGCGTCTTGCGGCCGATCCGGACACCGCCGCCGCGCCCGTTGTCGCCGCCGACGGTCACGACCTGCGTGGCCACCGGGGCGGGCGGGTTCGCGGCCGCCTCCAGCAGGGACCGGACCTGGGCGGCGTTCGGACGGCGCGCCGGGTCCTTCTGGAGCAGGCCGTTGATGACCTCGGCGAGCGGTCCGGAGGCCGACGCGGGCGGCGCGGGCGTGGCGTTGAGGACGGACTGGAGGGTGGCCGGCGTGTTGCTGCGCCGGAACGGCGACACGCCCTCCGTGGCCGCGTAGAGCACGACGCCCAGCGACCACAGGTCCGACGCCGGGCCGGGGCGCTGGCCCAGCACCCGCTCCGGCGCGATGTACTCGGGCGAGCCGACGAAGCCGCCGGTGTCGGTGAGGTTGGTCTCGCCCTCGATCTGGGCGATGCCGAAGTCGGTGAGCACGACGCGGTCGTACCGGCCGAGCAGGACGTTGTCCGGCTTGACGTCCCGGTGCAGGATGCCGGCGGCGTGCGCGGCCTCCAGCGCGCCGAGCACCTCCAGGCCGATCCTGGCCGCCTCAGTTGCGGAGAGGGTGCCTTCCTGGAGCGCGCTGCCGAGGGAACGTCCCCGCACCAGCTCCATCACGATCCACGGCCTGCCGTCCACCACGGCGACGTCGTGCACGTCGACCACCGCAGGGTGGTCGAGCCGGGCGGCGGCGCGGGCCTCGCGGCGCATCCGCTCGAAGACATTGTCGCGTTCGCGCTCGGGAAGGTGGTCCGGAACGCGGGGTTCCTTGACCGCGACCTCCCGGTCCACCGTCTCGTCCGTGGCGCGCCACACCGTGCCCATACCGCCGTGCCCGAGCTTGGCGAGCAGCCGGTAGCGCCCGGCGATCAGCCGTCCCGCGCCCGGGTCGTCCTGCGCCGGCCGGTAGGCGGGGTGCTGCGGCGCCTGGTGCCCGGGCTGCTGGGGTGCCGACTGGGGCGCCTGGTGCGCGGGTTGCCCGGATGCCTGCTGCGCGGGCTGCCCCGGCGCCTGCTGGGCGGGTTGCTGCGACGGCACGGCCGGGGCGGGCGACGCGTACGGGTTGTCCGGGTGCGGTACGGCGGCCGGCCGGACCGGCGGTTGCAGACCGAAACTCGTTGGCTCGTCGGCCCCGTGGCGGGCTCCCCCGTTGCTGCTCATGCGTCCATGCATATCGCGGCGGGTGGCTCCGCATCCACCGCGAGGGGGCACCGGTCACAGACCCGTGACCCAGGTCGCGGCTTATCTCCTATTCAGGTGGGTTGCCGGACCCTGTGGCGGACGGAGACACGGAGGTGCTCAGGGACGTGCTCGGCTTCGGACTCGCAGGCGGCCCGTCACCGTCCCCGCCGCCCCCGTCGGCGAGCAGCGCCGCCGACACCCCCGCCGCCACCATCGCCGCGACCAGCAGCGCGATCACCAGCCGGTCCCGCGGCGCGCGTGGAGGGCGGGACAACTCCGGCGCCCGGCCCGTCTCCAGGACGTCCCGCAGCATCCGCTCGGCCCGCGCGGCGTCCAGGCGCCGCTCCGGGTCGCGTTCGAGGAGCCCGCGTACGACGGGCAGCATCGGGCCGGCCTGCGCGGGCGGCCGGATCGGCGCGGCGACCACGGCGTGCAGGAGGCCGCCCAGCGAGTCGCGGTGGAAGGGCGACTCGCCGCTGACCGACGTGCACAGCAGCACGCCGAGCGACCACAGGTCGGAGGCCGGACCGGTCCCCGACCCCGACATCCGCTCGGGCGCGGTGTATTCGGGCGAGCCCACGAAGCTCCCCGACTCGGTGAGCGTGGTGGCGCCCTCCACCTGGGCCACGCCGAAGTCGGTGAGGACGACCCGTCCGCTGCCGGACTCGATGAGGACGTTCGCCGGTTTGAGGTCGCGGTGCAGGACTCCGGCCTCGTGCGCCGCGCTCAGCGCGCCGAGCAGGGCGATGCCGATCCGGGCGGCCTCGCGGGCGTCGACCGGGCCGTCCGCGGCGATCCGGTCGGCGAGGGAACCGCCGTCGATCAACTCCATGACGATGTAGAGGCGTTCGTCGTCCTCGACGACGTCGTGGACGACGCTGATGTGCGGGTGCCGCAGCTGGGCCAGGGCACGGGCCTCGCGCAGCGTGCGGTCGCGTGAGGAGCGGGCGCGGGCCGCCGACGGGGAGTCGTCGGTGACGAGTTCCTTGACGGCCACCTCGCGGCCGAGCAACTGGTCGGTGGCGCGCCAGACCACGCCCATGCCACCCCGCCCGAGCGTCGCCCGCAGCCGGTAGCGGCCCGCGATGACGCGCTCGTCGGACCCCTCGCTCCCCATGAGCACATCATGCCCCAGCCGGAGCGTGACGCTCCGGGCCGAACGGGTGGCATGGCCGACAAACGCCCATGTCGCGCGGGTACGTTGCGCGGTCAACGACCTGGCGCGTACCGCTTACGGACGGACCGGTCCGCCCGTCACGAGGTGTCCCCCGGCCGCCATCCCCGCAGCAGCGTGTCGAACTGTTCGCGCGTGGTCTCCCAGTCCGCCGCGGGCGCCGACATGTAGATCGCGTACTCGACCCCGTCGCGGGTCAGGTACATCTCCTCGATGGCCCGGCGCGGCCCCGCGTACGGACCGGGGTCGGTCTCCAGCGCGGTCCACGTGTACTCCCACAGGGACCCCTCGCGGTCCCGGTAGATGTTCTTCTCCATGGTCACGCGCTGGTACTGCGCCAGCCGCTGGAGCTGTTGCTCCAGGTCCCGCTGGTGCTCGTAGGCATCGTCGAAGTCCGGTGACTTGTCGATGGCGATGCGGAGGAGGTGCGTACCGCCGTCGGGCGAGTAGTCGATCTGCGTGAGGTCGCCCTGGACGCCGTACACCTCGCGCTGCCAGCTGTCGTCGGGCAGGGAGAGGCTGAAACCCGCCGGGTCGTCCTTGCGCACCCAGGTGTCCGGGACGGACTCCTGCGGCTCCGGGGAGTCCGAGGGGGAGCCCGACGGCGTGACCGGCGCCGTCGAACTGACCGACGGGGACGCGCCGTCCGAGCCCCGACCCGCCTCCCACTGCTGCACCAGCACCGCGCCGGCCCCGCCGACGACCGCCGCCATGGCCACGACGAGGGCCACGGTGCGCAGCCGGCGCCGCCGCCCGGTCGGTACGGCCGGCGTCGAGGACCCGAGCGGGCCCGGCCGGGAGTGCTCGCGCGTCTCCTGGCGCACCGGAACCGCTTCCGGCTGCCGCATCGGGGGCGTGAGCACCTCGGTCACCTGCGGGCGGCCCCCGTCGGCCACCTCGGCGAGCAGTCGCTCCGCCTCGCCGGACGAGGGGCGCGCGGCCGGTTCCTTGCGCAGCAGCGCGGTGATCACGGGCCCGAGCGGACCGGCGTACCGGGGCTCGGCGGGGTGCTCCTCGACGACGGCCTGCATCGTGGACAGCGGCGAGGTGCGGCGGAACGGCGAGGTGCCCTCCACCGCCGTGTACAGCGTCGCGCCGAGCGCCCACAGGTCGGAGGCCGGTCCCGGGTCGTGGCCGCGGACCCGCTCGGGGGCGAGGTAGTCCACCGAGCCGACGACCTCGCCGGTGCGCGTGATCGTCGTGTCGCCGTCGATCTGCGCGATGCCGAAGTCGGTGAGCAGGACCCGGCCGTCGTCGGCGAGCAGGACGTTGCCGGGCTTGACGTCCCGGTGCAGGACTCCGGCGGTGTGTGCGGCCCGCAGGGCGCGCAGCACCCACAGACCGATCCGGGCGGCCTCGGCCGGATCGACGCGACCCTGCGCCTTGACGGCGTCGGCGAGCGAGCGGCCCTCGACCAGCTCCATCACGATCCACGGCCGGCCGTCGTGCTCCAGCACGTCGTGGACGGTGACGACGGCCGAGTGGTTGATCCGTGCGGCCGCGCGCGCCTCCGCCCGGGTACGGGCCAGCAGAACGGCCTGGTCGCCTTCGGAGACGTAGAGGGCGGCGGTCAACTCCTTGATCGCGACGGCCCGGTGCAGCACCTCGTCATGGGCGCGCCACACCCGTCCCATGCCGCCGCTGCCGATGGCGTCGGTGAGCCGGTAGCGGCCCCCGACGAGGCGGCCCTGCATCTGATTCACGTTTCCCCGCAATGTTCTTGACAGGTTCAGCGTAGGGACAGGCCCGCTTACGGGGAACCACGGGGGCCCTTCGGAAACCGCACTGTGACGGTTGTCGCTTTCGGTGACGACAAGCAACCATCCGGCCGACCGGCCCGCGGTGTTCAGCCCGTGGCCTGATACGTCGCCGCCGCCTGCTCGTAGAGCCGGGTCACCTCGTCACGCTCGGCCTCCGGGCCGCGCACCTGCACCACGTGGTAGCGCCCGTCCAGCAGCATCGCGAGGTTGCGCACGAACAGATCGCGGCCCGCGTCGTCACTCCAGGTGAACTGTCCCTCGGCCATCGTGCGTCCGCCCACCTCGATCGTCTTCAGACCGGTGGAGGTGGCCCAGCTCGACTCCCGGTACGGCCGCAGCTCGGGCTCCCGCTCCCGCTGATAGGCCATCGGATCGCCGCCGTACTCGGCCGAGCCGTCCCGGCCCGGTACGACGATCAGCTCGAAGTCGCCCTGGGAGTAGATGACCTGGCCGCTGCCGTTCCTCGGCGCGCGCTGCCAGCCCTCGGCCACCGCCACCCGGAAGCCCTCCGGGTCCTCCTGCAGGGTGAAGCCCTCGGCCACGTCGGACCCGGTGCCGCTCGGTTCGTCGTCCGGCGAGTTCTGGTCGGGGCGCGGCTCGCTGCTCGCCTCCGGCGTCGGCGTCGGCTCCGGTGCCTCGCCGACCTGCCCGGCGGCCCCGGTCCGCTCGGGGCTCGCGCCACCGGCGCCCTCCCCGGCCTTCGGCATGAACAGCACGGCGTACGCGATCGCCCCGGCCAGCGCGAGCAGTATCAGCAGGAGCAGCGTGCGGCCCAGGCTGCGCGGCGAACGCGTCCTCTCCCGGTCCCGCTTGTGGCGCCCGTGCCGGGCGGGCAGCCCGGCACGGCGCCTGCGCACCAGTTCGCCCTTGCGTCGCACGATCGGCAGCCGGCTGGCGTCGGGCGGTGGCGCGGCGACCACATGCACGCCGGCCTCGGGCTCCGGAGCGGACCGCACGAGGGAACGCAGCCAGCCGCGCAGCTCCTCGAAGTCCAGCCGCTCGGTGGGGTCCTGACGCAGCAGCGATTCCACGACGGGGCGCAGCGGCCCGCACTCCTCGGCGAAGGCCGGCGGCTCGGCGCACACCAGTTGCACCAGCTCGGCCGTCGACTCCTCCGGGTAGGGCGCGTGCCCCTGCACGGCCCTGAAGAGCAGCGCTCCGAGCGCCCACAGGTCGGTCGCCGGGCCGATGGGCGGCGCGAGCTGCCAGTTCTCGTGCACGGGGCCGGCCTGCTCGGGCGCCCACCGCTCGGTCACCGGCCCGACCACGGCCATGCGCGCCTGCCGCGCCCGCTCCGCGGCGAGCGCGGTGGCGGGGCCACGGCGGGGCGCGGGGGTCACGAGGTCGTCCCAGCGGGCGCCGGCACCGGTCCGAGACTCCGGCGGCCCCGCCTCGTGGGCGGGCGCGGGTACGACGGGGCCGCCTCCGCGGGCCGAGGACAGGACACCCGGCCGCGCGAGCCCGTCGCCCTGGGCCGGCACACCCGGCTGCGCCGGACCGCCGTGATGCGGCGCCACGCCGGGCTGGGCCAGGCCGTTGTGAAGCGGCGCCACGCCCGGCTGGACGGGACCGTTTCCGTACGCCGACCCACCGGGCTGGGCCGGACCATTGCCATACGCCGGGCCACCCGGCTGCACAGGACCATTGCCGTACGCCGACCCACCCGGCGGGACCGGACCATTGCCGTACGCCGACCCACCCGGCTGCACAGGACCATTGCCATACGCCGACCCACCCGGCGGGACCGGACCATTGCCGTACGCCGACCCACCCGGCTGCACAGGACCATTGCCGTACGCCGACCCACCCGGCGGGACCGGACCGTTGCCATACGCCGACGCGCCCGGCTGGGCCGGACCGTTGCCGTGCGGGGGCACCACCGGCTGGGCGGTACCGCCCTGGGCCTGGCCGTGACGCCCTCCGGTCGTTCCGGCCCCGGTGTTGCGCGGTGTCGCGCCGTGCCAGGGCGTGGCGCGCACGCCGTACGGGTCCGCTATCTGCCCCGGCGGGTTCCCCTCGGGTGCGGGACGGGCACCGGGCAGGGCCGCGCGACCGCTCTGCTCCGCCTCCTGGACCCGGGCCGCGGCCCGCGCTCCGGCCCGGTACGCGGCGATCGCCCCGGCCCGCGCCGCCCGGATGTCCCCGCCGGTCTCCTGCGCCCTGCGGGCCAGCGCGGCCGAACCGCCCACGCTCTCCGCCGCGTCCACGCCGGGCACCGGCAGCCCGCCGGCCGCCCGCGCCTCGATGGCGGCCCGCCGCGCGGCCTCGGGGTCACCGCCGCCGAGCGCGCCCGCGCCGGGCCCACCGACCGTGTTCAGCTCAGGTGTCCCGGCGGCCCCGAACGTCCCTCTGGCCGGTCCCAGGGCCCCGGCCGTCCCGCCGTCGTCTCCGCCCGCGTCGTCGTACAGGGGCGGCGGCACCGGGTCGTAGCCGCACAGCGCCTCCTCGGCCGCGCCCACCGCCAGGCCGGTCAGCATGACCCGCCCGTCGTCGCAGACGAGTACCGTCCGCGCGGTGATGTTCCGGTGCACCCAGCCGTGCGCGTGCAGCGCCCGCAACGCCGTCAGCACGTCGGAGGCGACCTCCGCCGCCCGATAGGGCGTCAGCGGCTGTTCGGCGAGCAGCGCGGCCAGCGGTCGCGCGGCCACCAGTTCGCTCACGACCCACAGCGAGCCGCCCTCGGCGAACACGTCGAAGACCTGGTCGAGCCGCGGGTGATCGGGAATCGCGGCAGCCGCCTGCGCGGCCTCCACCGCGCGCCGGACCGCCGGGTCCGTGGGCCGCCGGACGGCTCCCCCGCGCGCGGACGGCCGCCGGGCCGTGCGGTCACGCGCCGTGAACCCCTCGGGCAGTCCCTCCGCGTCGAGCACCTCTGCCTCGACGACCTCCGGCAACGGCACCTGCCGTACGAGGACTTCCTGCCCGCTGTAGGTGTCGAAGGCCCGCGTCTCGGTGAGTTCGTACTCGTCGGAGGGGGGAAGCGGCAGGCGGTAGCGGTCGGCGAGTACGCGCCCCGCATAGTCGTCCACGTTGCCTCCCCCGGCCGCCCGGTGGTCAATTCCGTTCGTGTGGCGTCTCGTTCTCGATGCGTTCCCGATGCGTACGGTTCGCAACCACTCACGATACGTGCCGGAGGCAACCCGCACGGAAGGATGGGAGATCTCACGAGATCTCCTGCACCCGGTCCGCTTCCGAGCCCGATCAGGCCTTCGGCCGGAAGGTGTCGGTCAGCGTCCGCCACGTGGACTTCCGCAGGGCTCCGTCCCACGTCGCGGCCTTCGCCGTGTACATCAGCGCGTAGCCCTGCTGCTCGTCGACGACGAACCCGCGGTCGATCGTCCGGTACTTCGTGCCCGCGTCGACGTAGGTGAACTCCCAGTCGGCGGTGTTCCAGCCGCGGTAGTCCACCTGCGCTATACGGATCCGGTCGTACTGCGAGCGCGTCATGTAGCGCTCCTGGTTCTCCCAGTCCTGGACGGGGTCGTCCTTGGGCGTGGAGGTCCAGGCGATCAGCAGCTTCTGTCCGTCGGGTCCGGTGAACCGGTCGCCCGCCGCGTCCGACGACCCGTACTTCCAGCCCTTGGGCAGTCCTATGGAGTAGCCCTGGTCGCCGTCGTGCGTCGACTCGGCGGCGGCGCCCTCCGAGGAGCCCTTGCCGTCCGAAGACCCCTCGCCGTCAGAGGAGTCGCCGGTCTCGTCGCCCGTGTTCCCCGGGGCCGCCCCGCCGTTCGCGCCCGAGGAGTCATCGGGCGTGGCTCCGGACGACTCCGTCGCCGTGCCGTCGGTGCGGGTGCCGCCTTCGTCCGACTTGGTGTCGGAGCCGCCGCTGGCCTCGGCGGCCGTCCTGCCGCCGCCGGCGCCGCGTTCGGAGCCCTCGCCGCCCGAGTTGAGCACGACGGCCAGCACGACACCGAGCACGGCGAGCGCCACGACCACGGCGATGACCGCCAGGGTCCGCCGGGGCACCACGTCCGTCAGCGGCGCTCTCGGCACCGGCCGCGGCGGAAGGTCCGGCGGCGTCATCACGGGCCAGCCGGAACTCCGGCCCGCCGTCGTGCCGTTACCGCCCTGCGTGCCCTTGCCGCCCTGCGTGCCGCCGCTCTGCGTGCCGGAGTCCGACGCCGACCCGGCGCCCGTACGCCCGCCCGGCGCGTCCGTGCCGCCCGCGTCCCCGGCGCCCTTCCCGGTGGCCGCGCGCGCCCCGGCCGCCGCGCCGGTCGCCGCCGCGGCCTTGCGGGCCGACCGCAGCGCCCCGCGCAGCCGGTCGGCTCCGTCCCGGCCCTCGCCGCGCGCCGCACTCCCGCTCTTGGCGGGCCCGTCCGGCTGCGGGGGCAGCGGCACGACCTTGGTGGCGTCGGCCGGCTCGGCGGTCTTGGCGTCGGGCGCGTTGATGACCGACTTGAGCATGGCCCGGGCAGCGGCGTCGTCGATGCGCTTGTCGGGGTCCTTGGTGAGCAGCCCGTAGATGACGTCCCTGAGCGGGCCGGCGTGCTTGGGCTCCTCCAGCGGCTCGGTCATCACCGCGGTGAGCGTGGCGATCGCGGAGCCCTTGTCGTACGGCGGGACGCCCTCGACCGCCGCGTACAGCAGACCGCCGAGCGACCACAGGTCGGCCGCGGGGCCGGGCTTGTGGCCGCGGGCGCGCTCCGGGGAGATGTAGGAGGGCGCGCCGACGAGCATGCCGGTGGAGGTGATGGACGGGTCGCCCTCGACCTGGGCGATGCCGAAGTCGGTGAGCACGACCCGGCCGTCGTCGGCGATCAGCACGTTCGACGGCTTCACGTCGCGGTGCAGGATTCCCTCACGGTGCGCGGAGCGCAGCACGTCGAGGACGGCGAGGCCGACCTCGGCGGCGCGCCGCGGCTCCAGCAGGCCGTCCTCGCGGATGACCTCGGCCAGGGACTTGCCCTCGACCAGTTCCATCACGATCCACGGCCGGTCGTCCTCGTCGACCACGTCGAAGACCGTCACCGCGCTCGTGTTGCGGATCCGCGCGATGGCCTTGGCCTCGCGCAGCGTGCGCGTGATGAGCCTGCGCTTCTCGTCCTCGTCGATGTTGGTCGGGAACCTCAGCTCCTTGACCGCGACCGTCCGGCCGAGGGTCTCGTCCTCGGCGCGCCACACCGTGCCCATGCCGCCTCGGCCGAGCACGTCTCCCAGCCGGTACCGCCCGGCGAGAAGACGCTCGCTCTTGTCCTGACGAGTGTCCTGACGGGATGTCCCCGCCCGCTCCGCCTCCGACATGCGTCCCCTCATGCAACCCGCCCTGACAGAGCCTCCATTGTCCCTCACCCGACAAGCGGCTCTCGCCCCGGGTGCCCCCGCTCCTACAACGGCACGATGTCGGGTGCCCCGAGCCTTGCCGCGTCCGCCGTCAGGTCGTCGGGCTGGCGCTGCGACTCGCGCTCCGCCTCCACCCGCTTCTCGTAGTGCTGGACCTCGCGCTCGATCTGGTCCTTGTCCCAGCCGAGCACCGGCGCCATCAACTCCGCGACCTCACGCGCACAACGGGTACCCCGGTCGAAGGTTTCAATCGAGATGCGGGTGCGCCGTGTCAGCACGTCGTCCAGATGCCGGGCGCCCTCGTGCGAGGCGGCGTGGACGACCTCGGCGCGCAGATAGTCGTCGGCGCCGGTGAGCGGCTCGCCCAGCGAGGAGTCCCCTCCGATGAGGTCGAAGAGTTCCTCCGCCATGGAGCCGTACCGGTTCAACAGGTGTTCCACGCGGACGACATGCAGTCCGGTGCGGGCGGCGATGCGGGCCCGCGCGTTCCACAGCGCGCGGTACCCCTCCGCGCCGATCAGCGGTACGTCCTCGGTGACGCACTCGGCGACCCGCAGGTCCAGGGCGTGCACCGCCTCGTCCACGGCGTCCTTGGCCATCACGCGGTAGGTCGTGTACTTGCCGCCCGCCACCACCACCAGCCCCGGCACCGGGTGCGCGACGGTGTGCTCGCGCGACAGCTTGCTGGTGGCGTCGGACTCCCCGGCCAGCAGCGGCCGCAGTCCGGCGTACACCCCCTCGACGTCGTCGCGGGTGAGCGGCACCGCGAGCACCGAGTTCACATGCTCCAGCAGATAGTCGATGTCGGCGCTGGAGGCGGCGGGGTGGGCCTTGTCGAGGTCCCAGTCGGTGTCGGTGGTGCCGATGATCCAGTGCCGGCCCCACGGGATGACGAACAGCACGGACTTCTCGGTGCGCAGGATCAGGCCGGTGCTGGAGTGGATGCGGTCCTTGGGCACCACCAGGTGGATCCCCTTGGAGGCGCGGACGTGGAACTGTCCCCGCTCCCCCACCATGGCCTGGGTGTCGTCGGTCCACACTCCGGTGGCGTTGACTATCTGCTTGGCGTGGATCTCGTACTCCCCGCCGCCCTCGACGTCCTGCACGCGGGCCCCGACCACGCGCTCGCCCTCGCGCAGGAAGCCGGTCACCCGGGCGCGGTTGGCCGCCTTGGCGCCGTAGGACACGGCGGTGCGCACCAGCGTGGCGACGAACCGGGCGTCGTCCATCTGGGCGTCGTAGTACTGCAGGGCGCCGACCAGCGCGTCCTTCTTCAGCGCGGGTGCCACGCGCAGGGCGTGACTGCGGCTCAGGTGCCGGTGCACCGGCAGGCCCCGGCCGTGCCCGCGGGCCATCGACATGGCGTCGTAGAGCGCGACGCCCGAGCCCGCGTAGAGCCGCTCCCAGCCCTTGTGCTGCAGGGGGTAGAGGAAGGGCACCGGCTTCACCAGATGCGGCGCCAGCCGCTCCAGCAGCAGGCCGCGCTCCTTCAGCGCCTCGCGGACCAGGGAGAAGTCGAGCATCTCCAGATAGCGCAGGCCGCCGTGTATCAGCTTGCTGGAGCGGCTCGACGTGCCCGACGCCCAGTCCCGTGCCTCGACCAGACCCGTGGACAGGCCGCGTGTCACGGCGTCCAGCGCGGTGCCCGCGCCGACCACTCCGCCGCCCACGACCAGCAGGTCCAGCTCCCGATCGGCCATCGCCGCGAGCGACTCGGCGCGCTGCGCCGGCCCCAGTGTCCCTGTCCTCACTGCTGCCTCCCGCTCATCGCCTCGCGTCGGCCGCACCCGTCGGGCGTGACCCGGTCCACATCCCCCACGCTCAAAGTCTGACCGCGTCGTCCGACTTCAGCCACCACACATCTCCAGCCTGTGGACAACCTGCCCCGACACCGGCGGCCGGAAGCCGCGAGAAGACGGAAACGAGCACGGACACGGCCGAGCGCAATACCGCAAAACGGTCATATTTACTCCTAGTCTGACTGTGCGCTCGCTCGTCCTGTCCACAGGGCTTGCGCACCTGTCCCGCTTCGGTTACTGGGAAGGACGGCCCACTCCATGCCCGCAGATCTCGCCGTCATCGGACTCGGCCCGCTCGGCCTGCCGCTGGCCCAGGCCGCCGTCGCCGCCGGCATCCCCACCGTCGGCTACAAGACCGGCCCCGAGCCCGGCTCGCTCAGCCCCGCCGAACTGCGCCGGATGCTCTCGGGGGGCTTCCGGCACGCGGTGGGTCCGAGCGAGCTCGGCCGGGTGCGCACCGCCGTCATCTGCGCCCCGACCCCGAGGAGCGCGGACGGCGGCCTGGACCTCAGCCAGCTGGAGGCGGCCGCCCGCACCCTGGCCGCCCGGCTGCGCCCGCACACCACCGTCATCCTGGAGTCGCCGGTCCACCCGGGCACGACCGAGGACTTCCTGCGCCCCCTGCTGGAGGAGGGCTCACAGCTGCGCGCCGGCCGCGACTTCCACCTGGCGTACTCGCCCAGCCGCGTCGACCCGGGCAACCGCGACTTCACCCCGGCCAACACCCCCAAGGTCATCGGCGGCCTCACCCCCGCCTGCACCGAGTCGGCCGCCGCCTTCTACGGCCGGCTCACCGACAAGGTCGTCCGCGCGCGGGGCCCCCGCGAGGCGGAGGCCGTGCAGCTCCTGGAGACCAACTACCGGCACGTCAACATCGCCCTGGTCAACGAGATGGCCGTCCTCTGCCACGACTTGGGCGTCGACCTGTGGGACGTCATCCGCTGCGCGGAGACCAAGCCGTTCGGCTTCCAGGCCTTCCGCCCCGGCCCCGGCGTCGGCGGCCACGCCGTCCCGCAGGACCTGACCGGCCGCGCGGGCCGCGGCCTGCGCATGGTGGAACTGGCCCAGCAGGTCAACGGCCGCATGCCCCGCTACGTCGTCCAGCGCGCCGCCACCCTGCTCAACGAGCACGGCAAGTCCGCCCGCGGCGCGCGCGTGCTCCTGCTCGGCGTCACCTACAAGCCCGACCTCGCCGACCAGCAGGCCACTCCCGCCCAGGAGGTCGCGATCCGCCTGATGGAGCTGGGCGCCTCCGTCAGCTACCACGACCCGCACATCCCGTCCTGGAGCATCCTGGACCGCCCGGTCCCGCGCGCCGACTCCCTCTACGAGGCCGCCGCGGAGGCCGATCTCACGATCCTGCTCCAGAACCACCGCACCTACGACCTCCAGGGCCTGTCGGTGAAGGCGCAGCTCCTGCTCGACACCCGGGGCACCACCCCCACCGGAGCGGCACACCGTCTCTGACCGGCCCGGCGGCGGGGAATTCGCTGGTGGAGCGGTCGGGTGCGCCTGTTACCCTTCGGCGTCCCTGTCGCACACCTGTGCGCGGACGCCACTCGCTCATCAGTCCCGTGGGGGGATTTCTGTCATGACCCAGTCAGTGCCACCGCAGCCGACCGACGGCAACCCGTTCGCCCAGCAGCAGCCCGTCCCCGTCCCGCCGGCGCCGCCCGCCCCCGCGCGGAGCAACGTCGCCCTCGGCGTGCTCGCCGCCGTCGTGGCGGCCCTTGTCTCCGCCGGGATCTACGGCGCGATCGTCGGCGCCACCGAGTACGAGATCGGCTTCGCGGCGATCGGCGTCGGTTTCGTCGTCGGCTTCGCGGCCGGCAAGGTCGGCGGCGCGAACCCGGCGCTGCCCGTGCTGAGCGGCCTGCTCTCGCTCGGCGCCGTCTACCTCGGGCAGCTCGTAGGCGCCGCGATACTCGCCGCCGACCTGCTCGGCGTCTCGGTGACCGAGATGTTCACCGGTCACCTGGACCTGCTGATGGAGGCCTGGCAGGAGTCCGCCGACCCGATGACGTTCCTGTTCCTGGCCATCGGCGCGTTCACCGCGTACTCCGCCGCCAAGAAGGCGGCGGCGTAACGCGCCGGCTCGATCCGGCAGAGCGAAGGGCCCGTCCACCGAACGGTGGCCGGGCCCTTTCACGACGTGCCCTAGCGGCGGTGCTGCGAGTCCGCCACCGTCACCTCGACGCGCTGGAACTCCTTGAGCTCGCTGTAGCCGGTGGTGGCCATGGCGCGGCGCAGGGCGCCGAAGAGGTTCATCGAGCCGTCCGGGGTGTGCGACGGGCCGGTGAGGATCTCCTCCAGGGTGCCGACCGTGCCGAGGTCGACCTTCTTGCCGCGCGGCAGCTCCTCGTTCACGGCCTCCATGCCCCAGTGGTGGCCCTTGCCGGGACCGTCGGTCGCGCGGGCCAGCGGGGAGCCCATCATCACCGAGTCGGCACCGCAGGCGATCGCCTTGGGCAGGTCGCCGGACCAGCCGACACCGCCGTCCGCGATCACGTGCACGTAGCGGCCGCCGGACTCGTCCATGTAGTCCCGCCGGGCCGCCGCCACGTCGGCGACCGCCGTCGCCATGGGGACCTGGATGCCCAGGACGTTGCGCGTGGTGTGCGCGGCGCCGCCGCCGAAGCCGACCAACACGCCCGCCGCGCCGGTGCGCATCAGGTGCAGGGCCGCGGTGTACGTCGCGCAGCCACCGACGATCACCGGGACGTCCAGCTCGTAGATGAACTGCTTCAGGTTCAGCGGCTCGTGCGAGCCGGAGACGTGCTCCGCCGACACCGTCGTACCGCGGATGACGAAGATGTCCACGCCGGCGTCCACGACGGCCTTGGAGAACTGCGCCGTGCGCTGCGGGGAGAGCGCGGCCGCGGTGACCACGCCCGAGTCGCGCACCTCCTTGAGGCGCTGCCCGATCAGCTCCTCCTTGATCGGCGCGGCGTAGATCTCCTGGAGGCGGCGGGTCGCGCTGTCGGCGTCCAGCTCGGTGATCTCGTCGAGCAGCGGCTGCGGGTCCTCGTACCGCGTCCACAGGCCTTCGAGGTTCAGCACGCCCAGGCCGCCGAGCTCGCCGATGCGGATGGCCGTGGCCGGCGAGACGACGGAGTCCATGGGAGCGGCCAGGAAGGGCAGCTCGAAGCGGTAGGCGTCGATCTGCCAGGCGATCGAGACCTCCTTCGGGTCCCGCGTACGGCGGCTGGGGACGACGGCGATGTCGTCGAAGGCATACGCCCGGCGGCCGCGCTTGCCGCGCCCGATCTCGATCTCAGTCACGTGTGTGGCCTTTCCCTGATGCGTTTCAGCGCCTTCCAGTATCCCCGACGGGTACGACAAGGGCGGCCCCGGATGCTCCGGAGCCGCCCTGGAAACGCCTCACGCGCGCGTGCGTGTCACGTGCGGCTGTAGTTCGGCGCCTCGACCGTCATCTGGATGTCGTGCGGGTGACTCTCCTTGAGGCCCGCGGAGGTGATCCGCACGAAGCGGCCCTTGGACTCCATCTCCTCGATGGTGGCGGCGCCCACGTAGCCCATGGTCTGGCGCAGGCCGCCGACGAGCTGGTGCAGGACGTTGGCCAGCGGGCCGCGGTAAGGCACCTGGCCCTCGACGCCCTCGGGGACGAGCTTGTCGTCGGAGGCGACCTCCGCCTGGAAGTAGCGGTCCTTTGAGTACGACTTGGCCTGGCCGCGGGACTGCATGGCGCCGAGCGAGCCCATGCCGCGGTACGACTTGAACTGCTTGCCGTTGATGAACAGCAGCTCGCCGGGCGACTCCTCGCACCCCGCGAGGAGGCTGCCGAGCATCACGGTGTCGGCACCGGCGGCGAGCGCCTTGCCGATGTCGCCGGAGTACTGCAGGCCGCCGTCGCCGATCAGCGGGATGCCCGCCGCACGGGCCGCGAGCGAGGCCTCGTAGATGGCGGTGACCTGCGGTACGCCGATGCCCGCCACCACGCGCGTGGTGCAGATCGAGCCGGGGCCCACACCCACCTTGATGCCGTCGACACCGGCGTCGATCAGGGCCTGCGCGCCGTCGCGGGTGGCGACGTTGCCGCCGATCACGTCGACGTCCACGCTCGACTTGATCTTCGACATCCAGCTCAGGGCGTTGCTGCTGTGGCCGTGGGAGGTGTCGACGACCAGGAAGTCCACGCCGGCGGCGGCGAGCGCCTGGGCGCGCTCCAGCGCCTCGGGGCTGGCGCCGACCGCGGCACCGACGAGCAGCCGGCCCTCGGCGTCCTTGGCGGCGTTCGGGTACTTCTCCGCCTTGACGAAGTCCTTGACCGTGATCAGACCCTTGAGCACGCCCTCGTCGTCGACGAGCGGCAGCTTCTCGATCTTGTGGCGGCGCAGCAGCTCCATGGCGTCCTGCCCGGAGATGCCGACCTTGCCGGTGACCAGCGGCATCGGCGTCATGACCTCGCGCACCTGACGGCTGCGGTCACTCTCGAAGGCCATGTCGCGGTTGGTGACGATGCCCAGCAGCCGGCCGGCCGGGTCGGTGACGGGGACACCGCTGATGCGGAACTTGGCGCACAGCGCGTCCGCCTCCCCGAGCGTGGCCTCCGGGTGCACTGTGATCGGGTCGGTGACCATTCCCGACTCGGAGCGCTTCACCAGGTCGACCTGGTTGACCTGGTCCTCGACGGACAGGTTGCGGTGCAGTACACCGACGCCGCCCAGACGGGCCATCGCGATCGCCATGCGCGACTCGGTGACCTTGTCCATGGCGGCGGACAGGAGCGGGATGTTGACCCGCACATTGCGGGAGATCCGGGACGAGGTGTCGACCGCGTTGGGCAGCACCTCGGACGCGCCCGGCAGCAGCAGCACGTCGTCGTAGGTCAGCCCGAGGGTCGCGAATTTTCCGGGCACTCCGTCGACGTTCGCAGTCATGACACCTTCCCCAAATGGCCTTGCTCGGTGCGGATGTCCATGCTAACGGGAAGCGCGGCCAGCAAATTCCACGATGCAGGACGGCCGAGGGCTTCGTATGTTCGTACGGAAGGCCGCTCGCGCGTGTTCATCCGCCGGGCCCGGCTACTGCTCGGCGAGCGCCCGCAGCCTGCTCAGCGCGCGGTGCTGGGCCACCCGGACCGCGCCTGGTGACATTCCCAACATCTGACCGGTCTCCTCCGCCGTGAGGCCCACGGCGATGCGCAGCAGCAGCAGCTCGCGCTGGTTCTCCGGCAGGTTGGCCAGCAGTTTCTTGGCCCACTCGGCGTCGCTGCTGAGCAGCGCCCGTTCCTCGGGACCGAGCGAGTCGTCCGGCCGCTCGGGCATCTCGTCGGACGGGACCGCCGTCGAGCCGGGGTGCCGCATGGCCGCCCGCTGGAGATCGGCGACCTTGTGCGCGGCGATGGCGAAGACGAAGGCCTCGAAGGGGCGTCCGGTGTCCCGGTAGCGCGGCAGCGCGAGCAGGACGGCGACGCAGACCTCCTGGGCCAGGTCCTCCACGAAGTGGCGCGCGTCCCCCGGGAGGCGGGACAGCCGGGTGCGGCAGTAGCGCAGCGCCAGGGGGTGTACATGGGCGAGCAGGTCGTGCGTGGCCTGCTCGTCCCCGTCGACCGCGCGGTGGACGAGCGCACCGATGCCCCCTGGGGCCGTGGCCGCCTCGTCTTCACGCATCGGTCCATGGTGCCTTGCGGCCGGGCGGCCCGCGGCACTGCCTCCGTTGTTGTGCACCGAAGCGTTATGAGTAGGTGCGCCGGAAGTCATCCCCTGCGCCCTCCCCTTCCGCTCGACCGACTCGTCCCCGAGGAACTCCACACCTCAAGGATGCGGCATCCGCGCCGAAACAAGCAGCGCCCGCCCTGCGGGCCGCCCCGCCACGACTGCCGTCGGTGCGTGACCGGCGCCGGACCGACCCATGGGCACGACCCCTGTGACCACGTACGACGGCGCCACGGGCCATGCGCCCACCCGAACGCCGGGACGTCACCGGACACACGACGAAATCCGCAGCGGACGAGGTCTCCTCGGGGACACCTGCCCCCTCCGAGCACCTGGTACGGATCCCACGGACCGTCGTCTCAGCCGCCGCACCCGAGCCCGCGGCACCGGGACCAGAAGACGCGGCGCCCTCACGCCCGTCGCACGGACCGGAAAACACGGCCGCATCCAGGCGCCGGACGGGCGGCCCACCGGACCCCGGCGCACCGGAGCAGCCGGCATCCAGGTCACCGGCCGCCGGCGTACGCGCGGCGTCGCCGTGCGGCGGGCCGTCGTTCCCGGACCGGCGGGGAGGTACCCCCATCGTGTCGCCTCCTCCCCCGCCCGAGCGGGGGCTCGTCGCGCCCCCGCCCACCGGGACACGCGTCAGCGCACCAGACCCCAGCGGAAGCCCAGCGCCACCGCGTGCGCCCGGTCCGAGGCACCGAGCTTCTTGAACAGACGGCGGGCGTGGGTCTTGACCGTGTCCTCGGAGAGGAACAGCTCGCGACCGATCTCGGCGTTGGAGCGGCCGTGGCTCATGCCCTCCAGCACCTGGATCTCACGCGCGGTGAGCGTGGGCGCCGCGCCCATCTCGGCGGACCGCAGCCGCCGGGGGGCGAGCCGCCAGGTCGGGTCGGCCAGGGCCTGCGTGACCGTGGCGCGCAGCTCCGCCCGTGAGGCGTCCTTGTGCAGGTAACCCCGGGCGCCGGCGGCGACCGCGAGGGCCACGCCGTCGAGGTCCTCGGCGACGGTGAGCATGATGATGCGCGCACCGGGGTCGGCGGACAGCAGCCGCCGCACCGTCTCGACGCCGCCCAGTCCGGGCATGCGTACGTCCATCAGAATCAGGTCCGAGCGGTCGGCACCCCAGCGGCGGAGGACTTCCTCGCCGTTGGCCGCCGTCGTCACGCGCTCGACACCGGGCACGGTCGCGACCGCGCGGCGGAGCGCCTCTCGGGCAAGCGGGGAGTCGTCGCAGACGAGGACGGAAGTCATGGCCGCCCTCCGCAGCTGATGCGCGTCACCTTGAGCCTCCAGGCTGGTACGAAATCGTCACCTGTGCGGTCGACCGTCTCGGACGCCTGCCCGAGCGCTTGTGTTTTCAACCGCCTCCGCACTCTCAACGACGGTCACTCGAAAGAGTTACGGGGCTGTGTGCCCTCTTCGGCACTCTACGTGAGGGCGCGGACACGGCGCAGACATGCACAAGGGACCCGCAGCCTTTCATCACAACCCATGCCCCATTTAGACCCATTTCTTCCCATCTGCTGGTGTCTGAGGCTAGATTCGCAATGAGTCATATTTTCATCTCCTTAGATCGTAGATGTACGGTCGTGGGCACCGTATCCGCTCAGAACGGCTACAAGGGGTCACACAATGGCAGATTTCTCCCGCCTTCCCGGACCGAACGCGGACCTGTGGGACTGGCAGCTCCTGGCTGCCTGTCGCGGGGTCGACAGTTCGCTCTTCTTCCACCCGGAGGGCGAACGCGGGGCGGCGCGGAGCGCTCGCGAGAACTCGGCCAAAGAGGTCTGCATGAGGTGTCCGGTCCGCGCCCAGTGCGCAGCGCACGCCCTGGCGGTGCGCGAACCGTACGGAGTGTGGGGCGGACTGACCGAGGACGAGCGCGAGGAGCTCATGGGCAGGGCCCGCCACCGGCTGGTGCCGGCGTCGACGGGCGGCAGCACCGCTTCGAACACCTGAAGGAACGTTTCTCCAGATGGAGCACGCCTGAACGTGTCTCTGACTTCCGACGCGCGCGGCTAGCGGGTCGCCGCCCGCGCCAGTTCATCCAGCGTCGCCCGCACCGCCGGCACCTGCGCCAGATCGGGCAGCGTCAGCGCGACGATCTCCCGCCGCACCGCCGGTTCCAGCGCCATCGCCCGAGCTCCCCGGGGTCGCACGGACTCGATCGCCAGTTGTGGCAGCACCGCCACCCCCAGCCCCGCGCCCACTAGGCCGACCACCGCCGGATAGTCGTCGGTGGCGAAGTCGATGCGCGGTGTGAACCCGGCCCCCGCGCACACCTCGATCAACTGGCCGCGACAGCGCGGACAGCCCGCGATCCACGGCTCGTCGACCAGTTCCCCGATGGCCACCGAACGCGAGCGGGCGAGCCGGTGCCGCTCCGGCACCAGTGCCACCAGACGGTCGCTCAGCAGCGGCCGTACGACCAGGTCGTCCCACTCCTCGGCGCCCGCCGCACCCTCGTAGCGGAACGCGAGCGCGACATCGCAGTCGCCGGCCCGCAGCTTGTCGACGGACTGGGGCGGCTCGGCCTCCTCCAGGGAGACCCGGGTGCCCGGGTGCGCGGCGCGCAGCGCGGCGAGCGCGGTCGGCACGAGCGTGGAACTGCCGCTGGGGAACGACACCAGCCGCACCCGCCCCGCGCGCAGCCCGGCGATGGCCGCGACCTCCTCCTCGGCCGCGGTGAGCCCGGCGAGGATGCCCGAGGCGTGCCGCACGAGGGCCTCGCCGGCCTGCGTCAGCCGCATCTCCCGTCCGGTGCGCACCAGGAGGGGCGTGCCGACGGAGGTCTCCAGCGCCTTCATCTGCTGGCTGACCGCGGGCTGGGTGCAGCCCAGCTCGCGCCCCGCGGCGGAGAAGGAGCCGGTGGCGGCGACGGCGCGCAGGACGCGCAGATGACGAGCCTCGATCACTCCTCAAGCATAAGCGAAGCTTGGGTACGACGCCGAATAATGCGTCGACACTTTGGCTCCTGGTCGCCTACGGTGCGGCCATGAGGCTTCTGTCTGTGAACCTGGGCCGCGCGCAGGCCGTCACCTACACGGACCATCCCCAGGGCCTGACCGGGATCGACAAGCGCCCGGTGGATGTGCCCGTCCACGTGGCGGCGCCCGGCCCCAAAGGTGTCGGGGGCAGCGGGCTGGCCGGGGACGCGGTGTGCCACACCCGCCATCACGGCGGTGACGACCAGGCCGTGTACGCGATGGCGCGCGAGGACCTCGACGCGTGGGAGCGCGAGCTGGGGCGCCCGCTGGCCAACGGCTGCTTCGGCGAGAACCTCACGACAGCGGGCCTCGACGTCTCCGCGGCGCTGATCGGCGAGCGCTGGCGGATCGGCCGCGAGGTGCTGCTGGAGATCACCTCGCCGCGGATCCCCTGCCGGACCTTCCAGAGCCATCTGGAGGAACGGGGCTGGGTGAAGCGGTTCACCCGACGGGCGGCTCCGGGGGCGTATCTGCGGGTGCTGGAGCCCGGCGAGATCCGTGCGGGCGACCCGGTCGAGATCGTGCACCGGCCGGACCACGAGGTGTCCGTCGCGCTCACGTTCCGCGCGGGGACGACGGAGCGGACGCTGCTGCCGCGGCTCCTCGCGGCGGGCTCCGCCCTGCACCCGGAGTGGCGGGACATGGCGAGCGGGTACGCGGCCCCCCAGGACGCCTGACCGCAGGTCACAAGGGTGTCATGCGCGAAAACTTCACCGTCGGCCACCGTCGGCGGGCGGTCCGGGTCACTACCCTTGGCCCATGACAACGGCTCTGATTACGGGATCGACCGCGGGAATCGGTGCCGCGTTCGCGCGGCGGCTGGCGGCGGACGGGCACAACCTCGTCCTGGTGGCCCGCGACACCAAGCGCCTTGGCGAGCAGGCGACCGAACTGCACGACCGGCACGGCATCGAGGCGGAGGTCCTCACCGCGGACCTGGCGACCGACGCCGGCATCGAGGCGGTCGCCGGCCGTCTCGCCGATCGCAGGAACCCCGTCGATCTCCTGATCAACAACGCCGGTTTCGGCAACAAGGGCCGCTACCTCGACGTCTCCATGGCCGACGAGCTCAAGATGCTCAAGGTGCACTGCGAGGCCGTCCTGCGGCTGACGTCGGCGGCGACCGAGGCCATGCGCGAGCGCGGGCGGGGAGGGGTCGTGAACGTCGCCTCGGTCGCCGCCTTCGTCCCGCGCGGCACCTACGGGGCCTCCAAGGCCTGGGTCGTCCAGTTCACCCAGGGCGTGGCCCGTGACCTGGCGGGCACCGGCGTCCGGCTGATGGCGCTGTGCCCCGGCTTCGTCCGTACCGAGTTCCACCAGCGGGCCGGCATGGGCACGGACAGCATCCCGTCCTGGATGTGGCTCGACGCCGACAAGCTGGTGGCGGCGGCCCTCGCGGACCTGGCCCGGGGCAGGACCGTCTCGATCCCGGACCCCCGCTACAAGGCCCTGATGGGCATGGTGAAGGTGGCGCCGCGCGCACTGCTCGGCGGCGTCAGCTCGCGGGCCGGACGGAAGTACGGCCCGCAGTAGCCGGCGCCCTGGTGGGAGAATGGAGCCGTGGACCGGGACCCAGGGGGGACGGGAGGCGGCGCCATGACATTCGTGCAGGTCATCGACTGCAAGACCACCCGGTTCCAGGAGCTGGATCGGCTGATGGACGCCTGGGTCGAGCAGACCAAGGGCAAGCGGACCGCGACACACAGCCTGATCGGCAAGGACCGGGGCGACGCGTCGCACTTCATCGAGATCGTGGAGTTCCCCTCGTACGAGGAGGCGGTGCGGAACTCGACGCTCCCGGAGACGGACCGGATCTTCCAGGAGATGGTCGCGCTGTGCGACGGGAAGCCGACGTTCACCGATCTGGACGTGGTCCGGGACGAGCAGGTCTCAAGCTCCGTCGTGCGGCGGTTCTTCGACCTGGCGGGGACGCCCGGTGAGCTGCCGCCGCTCGACGAGGTGATGGCGGAGCACTATCGCAGTCATGATCCGGCGACCGCGCAGGACACGGTCGGCATGGACCACGTCCGGCGCGAGATGCGGGTCTGGCGGGACGGGTTCGACTTCGCCTTCAGCATCGAGGACCTGATCGCGGAAGGCGACCGGGTGTGCGCCCGGTGGTTCTGGAGGGCCAGGCACAAGGGCGAGTTCCTGGGCATCGCGGCCACCGGCAAGGACGTCACGATGACGGGGACCACGGTCTTCCGGTGCGGCGGGGACGGAAAGCTCGCCGAGGGCTGGTGGGAGTACGACCGCCTGGGGCTGATGGAACAGCTGGGCGTCTTCGAGGAGATGGAGCGCTAGAGCCCGCGAGGGGAAACAGGGAGGCCCGGCACCCCTCGGGTGCCGGGCCTCACCTGGTACGGCTGAGGTCAGTGCGCGTGGCCGTGACCGTGGCCGGCCGCGGCCTCCGGCTCCTCTTCCTTCTTCTCGACGACCAGGGTCTCGGTCGTGAGCAGCAGGGAGGCGATGGAGGCGGCGTTCTCCAGGGCGGAGCGGGTGACCTTGACCGGGTCGATGACACCGGACTTGATCAGGTCGCCGTACTCGCCGGTGGCGGCGTTGTAGCCGCTGCCCTTCTCCAGCTCGGCCACCTTGGAGACGATGACGTAGCCCTCCAGGCCGGCATTCTCGGCGATCCAGCGCAGCGGCTCGACGGCGGCGCGGCGGACGACGGCGACACCGGTGGCCTCGTCACCCTCCTTGCCGAGGTTGTCGTCCAGCACCTTCACGGCGTGGACGAGCGCGGAGCCACCACCGGAGACGATGCCCTCCTCGACCGCGGCGCGGGTCGCGGAGATGGCGTCCTCCAGACGGTGCTTCTTCTCCTTCAGCTCCACCTCGGTGGCGGCGCCGACCTTGATCACGCACACGCCGCCGGCCAGCTTCGCGAGGCGCTCCTGGAGCTTCTCGCGGTCCCAGTCGGAGTCCGTGGCCTCGATCTCGGCCTTGATCTGCGCGATCCGGCCCTCGACGTCCGCCTTGTTGCCGGCACCGTCGACGATCGTGGTGTCGTCCTTGGTGACGGTGACGCGGCGGGCGCTGCCGAGGATGTCCAGACCGACCTGGTCGAGCTTGAGGCCGACCTCCTCGGAGATGACCGTGGCGCCGGTGAGGGTCGCCATGTCCTGGAGCATCGCCTTGCGGCGGTCGCCGAAGCCGGGGGCCTTCACGGCGGTGGCGTTGAAGGTGCCGCGGATCTTGTTCACGACGAGGGTGGAGAGGGCCTCGCCCTCGACGTCCTCGGCGATGATCAGCAGCGGCTTCGAGGCGTTGCTCTGGATGATCTTCTCCAGCAGCGGCAGGAGGTCCGCGATCGCGGCGATCTTGCCCTGGTGGATGAGGATGTACGGGTCGTCGAGGACGGCCTCCATGCGCTCCTGGTCCGTCACGAAGTACGGCGACAGGTAGCCCTTGTCGAAGGCCATGCCCTCGGTGAAGTCCAGCTCCAGACCGAAGGTGTTGGACTCCTCGACGGTGATGACACCGTCCTTGCCGACCTTGTCCATCGCCTCGGCGATCAGCTCGCCGACCTGCTGGTCCTGGGCGGACAGCGCGGCGACGGCCGCGATGTCGGACTTCTCGTCGATCGGGCGGGCGGAGGCCAGCAGGTCGTCGGAGACGGCCCTGACCGCGGCGTCGATGCCCTTCTTCAGGGCGGCCGGGGAGGCGCCGGCGGCGACGTTCCGCAGGCCCTCGCGGACCAGCGCCTGCGCCAGGACGGTCGCGGTGGTCGTACCGTCACCCGCGATGTCGTTGGTCTTGGTCGCCACCTCCTTCACCAGCTGGGCGCCGAGGTTCTCGTAGGGGTCCTCGACCTCGACCTCACGGGCGATGGTGACGCCGTCGTTGGTGATGGTGGGAGCGCCGAACTTCTTGTCGATGACGACGTTGCGGCCCTTGGGGCCGATCGTCACCTTCACCGTGTCGGCGAGCTTGTTGACGCCGCGCTCGAGGGCGCGACGGGCGTCCTCGTCGAACTTCAGGATCTTCGCCATGGCAGCGGGAGCCCTCTCGGAAAGTCTGCGGTAAACGAACTGCGCCCCGGACGCCCGGCTTCGTTAACGGTCGCGGGGGCCAGGGGCGCAGCTCAAAACGGTGTGCTGTGGGTGAACTACTTCTCGATGATCGCGAGGACGTCGCGAGCCGAGAGGACGAGGTACTCCTCGCCGTTGTACTTCACCTCGGTGCCGCCGTACTTGCTGTACAGGACGACGTCGCCGACGGAAACGTCGAGCGGAAGGCGGTTGCCGTCCTCGAAGCGGCCCGGGCCCACGGCCAGGACGACGCCCTCCTGGGGCTTCTCCTTGGCGGTGTCCGGAATGACCAGGCCAGAGGCGGTGGTCTGCTCGGCGTCGAGCGGCTGGACCACGATGCGGTCCTCGAGCGGCTTGATGGCAACCTTGGAGCTGGTGGTCGTCACGATCCGACCTCCCCCTTCGGAGATCTCACGGGGTTAACTGTCTGAGGTGGCGACCAGGTGGATCCGTCGTCGCGGGTGCCGGACCTGCCCGTCGCTGTGTTGGCACTCTCCAGTGGGGAGTGCCAGAGCCGAGACTATGACTGCGATTAGCACTCGGTCAAGCGGAGTGCCAATCGGTCGCGGCGCGTCGGCCCCGCGGCGCCCCGTCAGGCCCCTTCACCGGCGCGTCCGTCACGGATTCAGCGGCGCGTCCCCGGGAGCGCCGGTGTCACAGATAGTCCTCCAGCCGCCCCACCGTCAGCCCCGCCTCCTGGACCCGGCGCAGCAGGCGGGTCGTGCGTTCGCGGAGCTTGGGTTCGGGGGTCTCGGTCGAGGGGACCGAGACGATGTCGCCGGGGCGCAGCCGGGCGGGGCCCTCGGTGAAGGTGAGGTCGGCCGCGTCCATCGTGGCGCGCCACAGGACGATCGCCTTGATGCCGCAGTCCACGGCCGCCTTGCGGGTCGTCGTGTCGTACGTGCCGTAGGGCGGGCGGAACAGATGCGGGCGGAGACCGAAGCGGGCCCGGAGCTTCTGCTGCTGGCCGCAGATCTCGGCGCGCTGGCCGGCGTACGGCACCCCGCGCAGGGCGGCGTGGTCGAGGGTGTGGTTCTGCACGCTCGCGCCGACCGAGCGGAGCCGCGCGAAGTGGCCGTAGCCGGGGCCGACGACACTGTCGGTGAGGAACATGCTGACGGGCAGGCGCAGTTCACGGACCATGTCGACGAAGCGGGGGTCCTTCTCGGCGCCGTCGTCGAAGGTGAGGAAGACGACCTTGTGGGTGGTCGGGATGCGGTCCAGCACGGGGGCGAGACCGTCCGCGGGCCGGGCCAGGTGCCGCACGGGCGAGGGCGGCGGGGAGAACGGCGCGGACAGCCCCCAGCGCAGGTGGGGCGGCAGCCCCGAGGCCGCCGAGCCGGGTGCCGCCCCCGCCTCCACGGACCGCCCGCGCGGGCCGTCGGGCAGGGCGCAGCCGGCGAGCAGGGCCAGCAGTACCGCGGCCCCGGCCGTCCACCCGCGCCGAATCACAGGTAGTCCTCCAGGCGGCCCACCGCGTAGCCCTTCGCCGTGATCTTGTCGAGGAAGACGCGGATCATGTCGGGCATCTCGCCCGCCCAGTCGTCGGTGCCCCGGAAGTGGCTGAGGACGATGTCGCCGGGGTGGATGTCCCGGTCCCATTCGCGGTAGTCCCAGCGGTCGACGAAGACCTCCTCGTTCCACAGCGGTACGTGGGTGACACCGCAGTCCTTGGCGGCGTGCAGGGTGTCGGAGTTGTAGTTGCCGTAGGGCGGGCGGAACAGGAGCGGGCGCTTGCCGTAGCGCTCCTCGATGACGTCCTGCATGCCGCAGATCTCGTGCTTCTGCTCGTCGTAGGACAGTCCGGGCAGGTAGGGGTGGGTCAGGGTGTGGTTGTTCAGGGTCACCCCCCTGTCCTGCATCCGCCGGAAGTAGTCGTAGTCCTCGCTGACCAGGTAGTCGCTGAGGAACGCGGTGTACGGGATCTTCAGCTCGCTCATCATCCGCAGGAACGCCGGGTCCTTCTCGGCGCCGTCGTCGATGGTGAGGAAGACGACCTTCTCCTTGGTGGGGACGGTCGTGAAGACCGGCGGAAGCCCCTGCTCCTCGTGCCCGTCCACCTCGAAGCCCTCGCGGGTGGTGATCTCCGGCTTCCGCCCGGGCGGTGCCGGCGCCCGCAGCGGGGTCTCCTTCAGGCCCCAGCGCTTGGCGGCGGCGACCCTGGCGGCCTGCTCGGCGCGGAGCTTGGCGGCGTATCCGTCGAGGGCCCGGGCCGGGGGCGCCTTGAGGGGCGGGGGCGCCTCGGTGCTCCTGGTGCAGCCCGAGGCCACGGCGGCGGCGGCCAGCACGGCGACCCCCGCCATGACCGTCGTGGCTCTCCGGCGGCCATTCGGACCTTTTTTGTCATTTTGTACTACTAGTTCCATGGGGCCGGATCCTCCCAGGCCACACCCCCGAACCCCCGCTGACACCACCGCCGGAGGCGGACCATCCACCGACTGGCCGACAATGTCCCGGTGAACGACCTCGCCCCTCTCCTCACCCCCGAAGGCCGGGCCCTCCTCGACGAGGTGCGCGGCACCGACCCCGCCCAGGAACTCGCCGTCGCCACCCGGCTGCGCCGCGACCACCCGGCCGACCTGGTGTCGGCGGCGCTCGGCCAGGCGCGGCTGCGACAGCGGGCGGTGGCCAAGTTCGGTCCCGCGGACGCGGAGCGGATGTACTTCACACCGGGCGGGGTCGAGCAGTCGACGCGGGCGAGCGTCGCGGCCCATCGCGCCCGGCGGTTCGCCGAGTTGGGCGTGGCCTCCGTGGCCGACCTGTGCTGCGGGATCGGCGGGGACGCGCTCGCCCTCGCCCGCGCCGGGATCCGTGTCCTCGCCGTGGACCGCGACCCGCTGACGGCGGCCGTCGCGCGGGCCAACGCCGAGGCGCTGGGCCTGGACGGGCTGATCGAGGTGCGCGAGGCGGACGTCACCGACGTGGACGTGTCGGCGTACGACGCCGTCTTCGTGGACCCGGCGCGCCGCGGCGGGCGGGGCCGGATCTTCGATCCGGAGGCGTACTCGCCGCCCCTGTCCTCGGCGGTCCGGATGGCCGCCGCCGCCCGGTACGCCGCCCTCAAGGTGGCGCCCGGCATCCCGCACGAGGCGGTGCCCGAGGCCGCCGAGGCGGAGTGGATCTCGGACGGCGGGGACGTGAAGGAGGCGGTGCTGTGGTTCGGCACGGAGCCCGGCCTGGTGCGCGCCACCCTTCTGCCCGGCCCGCGCACCCTGCGCTCCCGGCGCCTGCCGAATCCGGCGGTCCGCCCCGTCGGGCGCTATCTGTACGAGCCCGACGGCGCCGTCGTCCGCGCCCATCTGGTCGCCGAGGTGGCCGCCGAGGTCGGCGGCGGGCTGCTCGACGAGACCATCGCCTACGTCACCTCCGACGAGGCGCACCCGACGCCGTACGCCTCCGCCTACGAGATCACCGACCGGCTTCCCTTCAACGTCAAGAAGCTGAAGGCGCTGCTGCGGGAACGGGAGGTGGGGATCCTGACCGTGAAGAAGCGGGGCTCGGCGGTGGAGCCGGAGGAACTGCGCAGGAAGGTGAAGCCGCAGGGCCCCCATTCCGCGACGGTGTTCCTGACCCGGGTCGCGGGTGCCCCGACGATGCTGATCGGCCACCCGGTGGCCTGACCGGCCCGCGGCGGCGACGGCTCCGGTCAGCCGCAGTCTGCGGCCCGGCGCAGCAGCAGCTCACGTTCGCGCCCGTTGCGGGCGAGTGCCGCCGCGCGCTCGAACTCCGCACGGGCCTCCCGCGCACGGCCCAGCCGGAGCAGCAGGTCGCCGCGGACGCTCGGCAGCAGGTGGTAGTCGCGCAGCGCGGGTTCGGCGGCCAGGGCGTCGACCATCTCCAGGGCGCGCGAGGGGCCTTCGGCCAGGGAGACGGCCACCGCGCGGTTCAGTTCGACGACCGGCGACGGGGCGCGGGCGGCGAGCAGGCCGTACAGCGTCGCGATGCGGGACCAGTCGGTCTCCTCGTAGGTGTACGCGTGGGCGTGGCACGCCGCGATGGCGGCCTGCAGGACGTACGGGCCCGGGGGGCCGGCGGCGGTGGCGTCGGCACGGGTGAGCGCCGTGATGCCACGGGCGACGAGGAGGCGGTCCCAGCGGCGCCGGTTCTGGTCCCGCAGGAGCACGGGTTCGCCGTGCGGGCCGGTGCGGGCGGCCGTGCGCGAGGCCTGGAACTCCAGCAGGGCCGTCAGACCGTGAACCTCGGGCTCCTTGGGCATCAGAGCGGACAGCACGCGGGCCAGGCGCAGCGCGTCCTCGCAGAGGCCGGGACGCAGGAGGTCGTCGCCGGCCGTGGCGGCGTACCCCTCGTTGAAGATCAGGTAGATGACGTCCAGGACGGAGGACAGACGCGCCTCGCGGTCGGGGCCGTGGGGCACCTCGAAGGCGATGTTCCGCGTCGCGAGCGTGCGCTTGGCGCGGACGATGCGCTGGGCGACCGTCGCCTCCGGTACCAGGAACGCGCGGGCGATCTCGGGCGTCGTCAGGCCGCCGAGCAGGCGCAGGGTGAGGGCGATGCGGGCCTCGGAGGACAGCACCGGGTGGCAGGCCGTGAAGACCAGCCTCAGCAGGTCGTCGTCGATGTCGTCCGGGTCGGCGGGTTCCTCGGGCGGGGCCGAAACCGGCAGGTCCCGGCCGATCTCCCGGAGCTTGCGGGCGTAGTTCTCCCGCCGCCGGACCAGGTCGACGGCGCGATGCCGGGCCGTGGTCATGAGCCAGGCGCCGGGGTTGTCCGGCACGCCGTCCCGCGGCCACTGCTCCAGCGCCGCGACCAGCGCGTCCTGCGCCAGTTCCTCGGCGATGCCGACGTCCCGGACGATCCGGGCGACGGCGGCGATGATCCGGGGCGACTCGATACGGAAGACGGTCCCGACGGCGTGCCGGGCGGCGTCCGCGCTGCCGCCGGGGGCGGCGGTGGGCTGTGGTTCCACAGCCCACCATCGAACACCCCGTGCGGCCCCGGGCCAAGCGGAACCGGGTGGACTCAGCCCTCGGCGACCTCACGCACCTCGCAGGTGACCGTCCAGTGCGCCTCGTGGACCTTCAGGAACCGCTTGGTCCACTCGATCGCCTCGGCCATGTCCTTGGCCTGGACCAGGGCGTAGCCGCCGACGACCTCCTTGGTCTCGGTGAAGGGCCCGTCGGTGACGGAGATCTGCCCGCCCTCGTAGCGCACCCGGGTGCCCTGCGCGGTCGGTGTCAGCCCGGCGGTGTCCAGCAGCACACCGGCCTTGGTCATCTCCTCGATCAGCTCCCCCATCCGCTGCATCAGCTCGGGGCTGGGGCCCTCGGCGGGGGCGTTCTTCTCGTCGATCTGCACGAGCGACAGGTAACGGGGCATGGTGGCTCCTCGGTCGTGATGGCAGCTGCCGTGGTGGCGGCTGCCGTGGATGTTGCTCTCACCCATGCGTCGAACGGCGCCGGCCCCTATCGACACCACCGCCGAGAATTCTCTGAACTACTTTCAGCGACCCCTCCGCGTACCGCACCGCCCGCCCGCGGACCCACCTACCGCAGCGACTCCCACAGGTCCCCCGCCTCCGGCTCGTCGGCCACCACCCGGTTCGGGTCGGAGGCCGCCGGGAGGACCGGCATCATCACCGTCTTCATGGCGTGCGCCCGCAGGCCCCGCAGGCTCTCCCCGAACCCCACCAGCTCCGGCAGCGAGTCGAGACCGGTGTCGGTCGTCAGGCTCCCGGTCACCGCGTCCGCGACCTCGTACAGACGGGCCGGGTCCGACAGCAGGCTGGTCGAGGCGATCTGCTCCAGCAACGCCTTCACCAACAGGTGCTGAAGGCCTATGCGCCCCAGGTCGCTGCCGTCCCCGATGCCGTGCCGGGTGCGGGCGAGGGCGAGCGCCTGCTTGCCGTCGAGGTGATGGGTGCCGGCCTCCAGGGTCAGATGGCTGTCCTCGTCGTCGATGTCCTCCTCAGTGGTGACGGTGACCCCGCCGAGCGCGTCCACGAGCCCGGCGAAACCGGCGAAGTCGATCTCCATGTAGTGGTCCATACGGACGCCGGTCATCGACTCCACGGTCTTCACCGCGCACACCGGACCGCCGCGCTCGTAGGCGGTGTTGAACATGACGCCGTGGGCCTCGGCCGTCTCACCGCCCGACTCCAGCGGGCAGGACGGGCGCGTGACCAGGGTGTCGCGCGGGATGCTCACGACGGTCGCCTCGGTGCGGCCGGGGCCGAGGTGCACGACCATCGCGGTGTCCGACCGGGCGCCCTCGCTGTCGCCGCCCCCGAGGGCCTGGTTCTCGGCGCCGCCGCGCGAGTCCGAGCCCAGCACCAGGATGTTCAGGGCCTCCTGGGGCGGCGACGACGCGGACGCGGCCAGGGAGGGCGTCGGCTTCGCCGGGCGGTCGTCGCCGAGGGCGCCGTTGATGTCGACGCTCGTGATGTTGTCGTTCAGCCGCCAGTAGACCCAGCCCGCCCCCGCGCCCCCGAGCACCAGCGCGACGGCGAGCGCCAGGCCCACGATCCTCAGCGCCCTCGGCCGTCCGCCTCTTGGACCCTCGTCCCCGTCCCCGCCATGTTCCGTTATGTGTCCCGTCACGGACAGGAACGTACGTCCGAATTATGTCGAGCGGGTACGCGAACCCCTTTTTCTTCGGAAAATCTAAGACTTCTCCTGGACAAGGCCGTCCGAAATTTTCGGCGGTGCGGCCGTACTGCTGCGCACCACCAGACTCGTGGCCAGCTCCACCCGCGTCGCGGCGGCGGCCGCGTCCCCGCGTCCCAGGTCCAGCACCAGCCGGGCCGCCGCCTCCGCCATCTCCGTCAGCGGCTGCCGTACGGTCGTCAGCGGCGGGCCCACCCAGCGCGCCACCGGCAGGTCGTCGAACCCGACCACGCTCACGTCCTGCGGCACCCGCAGCCCCAGCTCGCGCGCCGCCTCGTACAGCCCGAGCGCCTGGAGGTCGTTGCCGGCGAAGACGGCGGTGGGCCGGTCCGGGCGGCGCAGCAGCTGGAGACCGAGCCGGTAGCCGGCGTCGTGGTGGAAGTCGCCCGTCACGACCAGCGAGGGGTCGACCGGCAGTCCCGCGGTCTCCAGCGCCGCCCGGTAGCCGTCCATCCGGGCCCGGCTGCACAGCATCCGCGACGGCCCGGTGATCGCTCCGATCCGGGTGTGCCCCAGCTCGACCAGATGCCGGGTCGCGGCGAGCCCGCCCTGCCAGTTGGTCGCGCCGATCGACGGCACGTCGGTGCCCGGGTCACCCGCCGGGTCCATCACGACGAACGGGATGGAACGGCTGGTCAGCAGCGCCCGCTGGGACTCGTCGAGCTCGCTCAGCACCAGGATCACGCCGTGCGGGCGGCGGGCGGCGACCTGGTCGGCCCAGGTCCGCCCGGGCGTCAGCCGGCCCGCGCTCTCGGACAGCACGACGCTCAGGCCTGCCTCCCTGGCCACGTTCTCCACGCCCCGGATGACCTCCAGGGCCCAGGCGCTGTCCAGCTCGTGGAAGACCAGGTCGATCAGCGGTGAGCGGGCCGCCTCGGCCCGGCGCCGCCGATAGCCGTGGGCACGCAGCAGCCCCTCGACGCGGGTGCGGGTGGCGGGCGCGACGTCGGCCCGGCCGTTGAGCACCTTCGAAACAGTCGGCGCGGAGACTCCGGCCTCGCGGGCGATCTCGGCGAGCGTCGCGCTCTGCGAGGACCGCCCTGCCGTCCGGGTCTGAGGGCTTTCCGGTGGAGTCATGCCGGCGATCGTATCCCCGCACCCCCCTTTTACGGGCCCGCCCGTCACCAAGCCCTGCCGAAACATTCGGCCATCTCTCCAAAAGATTCGCCCCGGCCACGACCTGGAGAGGGCTCCACGCCGGGGGCCCACGTAGCAGTCACGCGCGGGTTCCTACCGTGGCGGGCCTACGACGGGGTCCTCCGGCCGCGGCCCAGCCCGATCGTGACGGGCATGCGCCGAAGCCCTACGGCAACGCTCCAGCCCGGCAGACCAGCCCACGCGGTCACGCCCTGACGTCCGGCGCGACGGTCCAGCCCGGCGGACCACCCACCGCGGCCCAGCCCGGCGGTCCCACCGTGGCGTGGCGGCCTGCGCCGGAGCCCTACAGCGGCGTTCCAGCCTGGCAGGCCAGCCCTCACGGTCACGGCGTGGCGGGCCGTCGCGGCCCAGCGCGATGATCCACCATGGCGGGCCTGCGTCTGAGCCTCATGGCGGTCCAGCCCGGCGGCCCGCTGCGGCAGGCCTGCATCGCGCCTCACGGCGGCGGTACGGCCTCGCGGCCCTACCTGTCGGGCCGACCGTCGTCGGCCCGCACGGCGGTCCCTGACACCTGTGTCGGGGGTCTTACGGTCGCGGCCCTACCGTGGCGTCCACCCGTCGCGCCCCTTCCCTGGCGGCCCACCGTGGCGGGCCGCCGTCGCAGGCCGAGCCGGTTCGGGTCAGCTGTGACCGGCGGGTCGGCTGTCGCGGGCCCGCCCCGGTGGCCGACGTGGCCGGCTTCGCCCATCGACGGCCTGGATGGGGCCCGTCATTCGGAGCGTCGGCCACCGTGGCGGGCCGCCAGCGCAGGCCGAGCCGGTTCGGGTCAGCCCTGACCGGCCGGTCGGCTGTGGCGGGCCCGCCCCGGTGGCCGACGTGGCCGGCTTCGCCCATCGACGGCCTGGATGGGGCCCGTCATTCGGAGCGTCGGCCGCCGTGGCGGGCCGCCAGCGCAGGCCGAGCCGGTTCGGGTCAGCCGTGACCGGCCGGTCGGCTGTGGCGGGCCCGCCCCGGTGGCCGACGTGGCCGGCTTCGCCCATCGGCCGGCTGGCGGGGCCCGTCATTCGGAGCGTCGGCCGCCGTGGCGGGCCGCCGTCACAGGCCGAGCCGGTTCGGGTCTGCCGTGCCCGGCGGGTCGGCTGTGGCGGGCCCGCTGCGGTGGCCGGGCTTCCGCCCATCGGCGGGGCGGCGGTGCTCCGCCGTCACGTCGCGCCGCTTCCGTACCTCGCGGCCCGTCCGCGGCACCGGCTTCCGCCAGGGGCCTGATCGGCTGTCGCCGGCCGGAGCGGAGCGCCCCTCACTCGTCGTCCACCGGCTCGAACCGCCACCGGTGCACCGCACGGGTCACCAACCCGTCGGCCGGTTCCGGCAGTTCCGGGAGGGTGGCGTCGGGGGCCGCGTCCCACCACGTGATGACGAGGACCCGGTCCTGCGGCGCGCGGAAGGTCTCCCGGCGCAGCGGGCCGGGGACGAGGCGCTGCGCGCGTGCCCACGCGAGCAGTTCCTCCCCCCGCCCGTGCGCCGCCCGCGCCTCCCACATCAACGCGACCGTCACGAGTAGAGGTTCTCCTTGCTGACCTCGTGCACATGGTCGTGCCCGGGCACGTGCGGGTCCGTCACCGGCAGGGACGAGTCCGCCGACAGGTCCCAGCTCGACGCCGCCCGGCCCCGCGCGACCATCTCGGCGCCGAGCGCCGCGACCATCGCCCCGTTGTCGGTGCACAGCTTGGGCCGGGGCACCCGCAACCGGATCCCGGCCGCCTCGCAGCGCTCCGCGGCCAGCGCCCGCAGCCGGGAGTTGGCGGCGACGCCACCGCCGATCATCAGGTGGTCGACGCCCTCGTCACGGCAGGCCCGCACCGCCTTGCGGGTCAGCACGTCCACGACGGCCTCCTGGAACGACGCCGCCACATCGCGCACCGGCACGTCCTCACCGGCCGCCCGCCTGGCCTCGATCCAGCGGGCCACGGCCGTCTTCAGACCGGAGAAGGAGAAGTCGTACGCCGGGTCGCGCGGGCCGGTCAGACCGCGGGGGAACGCGATCGCGTCCGGGTCGCCCTCGCGCGCGTACCGGTCGATGACCGGACCGCCGGGGAAGCCGAGGTTCAGCACCCGGGCGATCTTGTCGAAGGCCTCGCCGGCCGCGTCGTCGATGGTGGCACCCATCGGCCGCACGTCGGAGGTGATGTCGGAGGAGAGCAGCAACGACGAGTGGCCGCCGGACACCAGCAGCGCCATCGTCGGCTCGGGCAGCGCCCCGTGCTCCAGCTGGTCGACGCAGATGTGCGAGGCCAGGTGGTTGACGCCGTACAGCGGCTTGCCGAGCGCGTAGGCGTACGCCTTCGCCGCCGAGACGCCGACGAGCAGCGCGCCGGCCAGTCCCGGCCCGGCCGTCACGGCGATGCCGTCGAGGTCCCTGGCGCTGACCCCCGCCTCCTTCAGCGCCCGGTCGACGGTGGGGATCATCGCCTCCAGATGCGCGCGGGACGCGACCTCCGGCACCACACCGCCGAAGCGGGCGTGCTCGTCGACGCTGGAGGCGACGGCGTCCGCCAGCAGGGTGGTGCCGCGGACGACGCCGACGCCGGTCTCGTCGCAGGAGGTCTCGATCCCCAGGACCAGGGGTTCGTCAGCCATGTCGGATCTCGGTTCCTTGTACGGAGGTTGCAGGGTCGGTCAGGCGCATCACCAGGGCGTCCACGTTGCCGGGCTGGTAGTAGCCGCGCCGGAAACCGATCGCCTCGAAGCCGAAGCGCTCGTAGAGCTTCTGGGCGCGGACGTTGTCGACCCGGCATTCGAGCATCACCTCGGCGCACTCGAACGCGGTCGCCGCCCGCAGCAGCTCGGTCAGCAGCCGCCCGCCGAGGCCGGTGCCCCAGTACGCGCGGGCGACGGCGATCGTCTGGACGTCGGCGATGTCACCGGCGGAGGCGAGTCCGGCGTATCCGGCGACGCGGTCGCCGTCCTGGGCGACGAAGTACCGCCGGGTCGCCCCCGGACCGCGGGCGTGGGCGAGCTCGGACCAGAACATGCCCCGCGACCAGGCGTCGTCGGGGAACAGGTCCCGCTCCAGCTCCAGCACGGGATCGAGGTCCCACCAGCGCATCTCCCGCAGCACGGGCGCCACGGGCTCGGTCACCTCGGTCACTTGGGGGTGACCACCTTGTAGTTCTTGGGCACCTGCGCGTCCGGACGGCGCAGGTACAGCGGCCGGGCGGGCGGGAGTTCGGCGCCCTCGGCGAGCCGCTCGGCGGCCAGCCGGGCGAGCGCGGCGGCCGAGACGTGCTCGGGCTCGTGCGCGACCGGGAAGGTGTCCGGGTAGAGCAGCGCGCCCGCGCCGACCGCGGGCAGGCCCGCGACCTCGGCGGCGATGTCGGCGGGCCGGTCGACGGCCGGGTCGGTGACGCGGGTGCGCGAGTCGTCGTACCGCGCCCAGTAGACCTCCTTGCGCCGGGCGTCGGTCGCCACGACGAAGGGGCCCTCCATGTCGGCCGCGTAGGCGAGCCCGTCCAGCGTGCACACGCCGTGCACCGGGACGCCGAGCGCGAGCCCGAAGGTGTCCGCGGTCATCAGCCCGACGCGCAGGCCGGTGTACGGCCCCGGGCCGATCCCTACGACGATCCCGGTGACGGCGTCGAGTTTCAGCCCGGCGTCGTTCAGTACCCGGTCGACGGCCGGAAGCAGCAGCTCACCGTGCCGGCGGGCGTCCACCTGGCTCGACGAGGCGATGACGTCCGTGCCGTCGTGCAGGGCGACGGTCACGGCGGGGGTGGCGGTATCCAGAGCGAGCAAGAGCACGCATTCAGCGTACGGCTCCTCGCGCCCGGCGGCGGACGCCATCGCGCCGACGGCCCGTTCGGGGCCCGACACGGTGTCCGGTCGGGGGCTCGGCCGCCCGGCTCCTCCCGCTCCGTGCTGCTACCGTCACCTACGGTAACCACAAGCCAGACCTACGACGCGGAGGTGGGCGCCGTGGCCAGCACCAGCGCCGGAATCGTGACCGGGCTGACGGCGGCCGCCCTCACGGCGGTCGGCTTCCTCGCCTATCAGGCGTCGGCGACCGTCCCCGCCGAGCTGAGCGGGTCGCCGAACGGCCTCGGCGGCTCGCCCGCGGCGGCCGCGTCCAAGGCCCCCCGCGACAAGCGCCACCCCACCGCCCTGCCCGGCGGCTCCGGCGTCGGCGAACGGGTCGTGTACTCGCTCGACGACGACCGGGTCTGGCTGGTCGGCCCGCGCAACCGGGTCCAGCACACGTTCAAGGTGATGCCCAGCACGGTCGACCCGGCGCCGGGCACCTACGCGGTGACGTCCCGCTCCGGCGAGACCACCGGTTCCGACGGCACCCAGGTGGAACATGTCGTCCGCTTCACCAGCGTGGACGGCGTGGTCATCGGCTTCAGCGCGGCGACGGACGGCTCGACCGTGCCACCGGACCCGTCGGTGCGGACCGGGGGCATCCGGGAGACGCAGGAGGACGGCGACGCCATGTGGATGTTCGCGACGATCGGCCAGAAGGTCGTCGTCATCCGGTAGGCGCCCGGGCGTCCGTGGGCGGCCGCCGTCCCGGTGGGTGCCGGGCGTCGCCGCCGCGCGCTACGCCGCCTCGCGGTGGTCCACGTCCTGCCGGGGTGCCGGCGGCTCGGGGGCGGGCGGCGGAGTGGAGATCGCCCTCGCCGCGACGCAGGAGGCCAGCAGATCGCGCATGGGCACTCCGGCGGGCGCGAGCGGGCGCGGCTGCGGTGTGCGGTCCGTGGTCGACATGGACGCCTCCTGAGTGGCGGGGGCGGAGCCAGTGGGTGCAACTTAGGTACACCTAACCAGCGCTGGATACCATGTGAACACGTCCGGGACACCGGACGCAATATCTTGCCGACGTCATGTCGGAATGTTCATGCGCTCACGCGGACAGCGACTCCAGGTCCACCGGTGCCCAGCGCTCACCGAGGCCCGCGAGCGTCACGTGCCGCACCTCGTCCGTGGTGTCGCCCACGGCCCGGTGGATGGTGACCTGCAGCCGGTCCTCGGTCAGCTCCTCGACCTTGCCCTCGCCCCACTCCACGACGACCACGGACTCGGGCAGCGACACGTCGAGGTCGAGGTCCTCCATCTCGTCCAGGCCGCCGCCCAGGCGGTACGCGTCGACGTGGACGAGGGGCGGCCCGGCCACCAGGGACGGATGCACGCGGGCGATCACGAAGGTCGGCGAGGTGACCGCTCCGCGCACGCCGAGCCCCTCGCCGAGCCCCCGGGTCAGCGTGGTCTTGCCCGCGCCGAGCTCGCCGCTGAGCATGACCAGGTCCCCGGCGCGCAGCAGTTTCGCGAGCCGGCGGCCGAGGTCGCGCATCTGCTCGGGCGAGTGGACGATCAGCTCGGTCTCAGCCGGGTTGTGCGGTGCCGCTGGTGCTTCCATAGCCACCCACGGTAGCTCCTGCGGGCACGGCACCCACGCGCGTGAGCAGGTCGGCGAGCCGGTCGGTGACCACTTCCGGGTGCTCCAGCATCACCAGGTGCCCGGCGTCGGGCACGAGCACCAGTTCCGCGTCCGGCAGCAGAGCGGCGATGGCCTCGCTGTGCTCGCTCGGCGTCACCAGGTCCCCCAGCCCGGCGAGCACCAGCACCGGCAGATCCGCGAAGTGCGCGAGCGCCTCGGTCTTGTCGTGGTCGGTGAACGCCGGATAGAACTCGGCGACGACGTCGATGGGCGTCCCCTCGATCATCCGCTCGGCGAAGCGCGCCACGGCCGGGTCGACGTCCCGGGTCGCGAACGAGTACCGCTTGATGATCCCGGCGAACAGATCGGCGACCGCCCGGCGCCCCTTCTCCACCAGCTCCGCCTGCTGCCCCAGCGCCCGCAGCACGCCGGGCAGCACCCGTCGCACCGCGTTGACCCCGGCGACGGGCAGCCCGAAGTTGACCTCGCCGAGCCTTCCCGAGGACGTACCGACGAGGGCGACGGCGACGACCCGGTCCCGGATCAGTTCGGGGCACTGCGCGGCCAGGGCCATCATCGTCATGCCGCCCATCGAGTGCCCGACGAGCACGATCGGCCCCTCGGGCACGGCCGCGTCGATCACGGCCTTCAGGTCCCGGCCGAGCTGGTCGATGGTGACCGGGGCGCCTTCCTGGAGCTGCGCCGCCCCGCGCCCGGACCGGCCGTGGCTGCGCTGGTCCCAGTGCACGGTGCGCACGACGCCCCGCAGCGCCGCCCGCTGGAAGTGCCAGGAGTCCTGGCTGAGGCAGTAGCCGTGGCTGAAGACGACGGTGACGGGGGCGGGGGCCTTGCGCCCGAAGAGCCGGCGCCGCCGTGGCGCGACGCCGGCCTCCGCCTCGACCTCGTCCACCTCGTAGTACAACTCGGTGCCGTCGTCGCCGTAGGCCCGTCCGGGGGTGCCGCGCAGCGCGCCGTACGGTCCCGTCGAGTCGAGGGCGAGCCGGGCCTTGCGGCGCATGCCGCGGCCCACGGTCATCCGCTCTATCGCGACGCCGGCGGCCGCGCCGGCCGCGATCACACCTATCGCGGCACCGGCGACGCCGGTCACCTTGCGCCAGTTTCCGGCCACCCCCGTGGCGGAAGCGACGGCCGCGGCGGCGTCGGCGACGCCCTCCGCACTGCTCTCGCTCACGTACCGCTCCTCTTCGCCGGATCCTCAGTACTGCGCCGGGCCCACCGCCCGCCCGCCGACCCCCGTCGGGCCGACCCCCGTCGGGCCGGCCGGTGCGGGCCCGCGCCGAATGCCGGTGGCACCGGCCCGGATACCCGTCTTGTTCCCCGTTCACCTACCCCTGAGGGGCTGTTCCCGGCCGACCTGTCGCCGCTCGCCCCGTCGAGGTCTCCGGGTCGACGTAGACGCGCGGAACGCGGGTTCCGATGCGGGTCACGATCTCGTACGCGATCGTCCCCGCGGCCTGCGCCCAGTCCTCGGCCGTGGGCTCGCCCCCGTCGCCGGGCCCGAACAGGACGGCCCGCTCACCCACCGGCGGCTCGTCCCCGCCGAGGTCGACGACGAACTGGTCCATCGCGATCCGTCCGGCGACGGTCCGCCACTTCCCGCCGATCAGCACCGGCCCGGTCCCTGAGGCGTGCCGCGGGATGCCGTCGGCGTAACCGAGCGGGACGAGGCCGAGGGTGGTGTCGCCCGGCGTGGTGTAGCCGTGGCCGTAACTCACCCCGTGCCCGCCGGGCACCTTCTTGACGAGCGCCAGCGACGCGGACAGCGTCATCACCGGCCGCAGCCCGAAGTCGGCGGGCGTGCCGATCTCGGGGCTGGGCGAGATGCCGTAGAGCGCGATGCCCGTGCGGACGAGATCGAAGTGGGACTCGGGAAGCGTGAGGGTGGCGGGCGAGTTGGCGATGTGCCGCACCTCGGGACGGACGCCCTCGCCCTCGGCGTACGACACCATCTCCCGGAAGCGGCCGAGCTGGACGGCGATGGACGGGTGCCCCGGCTCGTCGGCGCACGCGAAGTGCGACCACAGTCCCGTGACCCGGACGAGGCCCTCGGCCTCCGCCTGCACGGCCGCCGCGACGAGCTCGGCCCAGTCCTCGCCGGGCTGGCAGCCGTTGCGCCCGAGCCCGGTGTCGGCCTTGAGCTGCACGCGCGCGGGCCGGCCCGCCTGCCGGGCGGCCTCGGTGACCTCGCGCAGGGCCCACATACCGCTCAGGGACACGTCGATGCCGGCCTCGACGGCCGCGCGCCAGGGCCCGCCGGGCGTCCACAGCCAGCACATGATCCGGACGTCCGCCGGGATGCCCTCGTCGGCCCGCAGTGCCAGGGCCTCCTCGGGCGTGGCGGTGCCCAGCCAGGCCGCGCCGGCCGCCACGGCCGCCCGCGCGCACGGCAGCGCGCCGTGCCCGTACGCCTCGGACTTCACCACGGCCATCAGGGCCGCGCCGGGCGCATGGGCGCGCAGCGCCCGCACGTTGGCGCGCAGCGCGCCAAGATCGATCTCGGCCCGACCGCGCAACGGGGCGGTGCTCGGCAGCTGTGCAGTGGTACTCATCGCGCCCAGTCTCTCAGAGCGATCGGACGTCTCTTCGACCCCGACCCCACGGACCGGCCGTGCCCCCGGCTCGCCGCCCGGCACCGTCACCCACCTGCCCGCCCGTCCGCCACCGCGCCACCCCGTGCCTACCCGCCCATCCACTTCCGCGCCGCCACCCACCTGCCCGCCCGTCACCCCCGGCGCCGTCACCCACCTGCCTGCCCATCCGTCCCGAAGTGCGGCACATCGCCTGCCCGCCCATCCGACCCCGCACGGCCCCTCGCCTACCCACCCGCCGTCCCCACGCCGTCACCCACCTGCCCGCCCGTCACCCCCGGCGCCGTCACCCGCCTGCCCGCCCGTCCGTCCCGAAGCGCGGCACATCGCCTGCCCGCCCGTCCGACCCCGCACGGCCCCTCGCCTGCCCACCCGCCGTCCCCGCGCCGTCACCCGCCTGCTCGCTTTCCGCCCCGGCCCCGTGCGAGGCCGGCCGCTCACTGCCTGCGCACATCCCGCCAGGCCGCCGGGATCGCCTCCGCCACGTCGTGGGCGCCCACCGGCGCGCCGTCGGCAGCGAGCCGCCCGGCCAGCCCGTGCAGATACGCCCCCACGCTGCCCGCGTCCCGCGCCGGCAGCCCGGCCGCCAGCAACGACCCCGACAACCCCGACAGCACGTCGCCGCTCCCGGCGGTGGCCAGCCAGCCCGTCCCGGTCGCGTTCACCCGTACGGCGGCTCCGCTGCGCGCGTCGGCCACCAGCGTCGTCGACCCCTTCAGCAGCACCGTCGCCCCGTACCGCGCCGCCAACTCCCGCGCGGCGCCGAGCCGGGCGCCCTCGACCTCCTCCCGGCTCACCCCCAGCAACGCCGCCGCCTCGCCCGCGTGCGGCGTCATCAGCGTCGGCGCGCTGCGCTCCCGCACCGCCTTCTGCGGCGCCAGCCGCAACCCGTCCGCGTCCACCAGCACCGGTACGTCGGCCCGCAGCACCTCGGCCACCGTGTCCGCGTCGTCCCCGGCCCCCGGTCCAACGACCCACGCCTGCACCCGCCCCGCCCGGCGCGGCCCCTGGTCCGACACCAGCGTCTCGGGGAACCGCGCGATCACCGCGTCCGCGGCGGGCCCCACGTACCGCACGGCGCCCGCCCCACCGCGCAGCGACCCGGCGACGGCCAGCACGGCGGCGCCCGGATAGCGGGCCGACCCGGCGGCGATCCCGACGACCCCGCGCCGGTACTTGTCGCTCTCGGGAGCCGGCAACGGCAGCAACGCGGCCACGTCGGCGTGCTGCAGGGCCTCCAACTCGGCGCCCCCGTCCGGCAGCTCCAGCCCGATGTCGACGAGTCGCACCGACCCGGCGTACTCCCGCGCGGGATCCACCAGCAGCCCCGGCTTGTGCGTCCCGAACGTCACCGTCAGATCCGCCCGGACGGCCGCCCCCCGCACCTCGCCGGTGCCGGCGTCGACACCGCTCGGCAGATCGACGGCGACCACGGCCGCCCGCGCCCGGTCGGCGGCCCGCGCCAACGGCACGGCCTCGGACCGCAGCCCGCCCTTTCCCCCGATCCCCACGATCCCGTCGACGACGAGATCGGCCCGCTCGATCAGCCCTTCGGCGCCGTCGACGCCCGCCACGGAGCCCCCGGCCCGCCGCAGCGCGGCGAGCCCGCCCGCATGCGCCCGTTCCGGCGACAGCAGCACGGCCGTCACCCCGGCGCCCCGCCGGGCCAGCCGCGCCCCGGCGTAAAGCGCGTCACCCCCGTTGTCCCCGCTCCCGACCAGCAGCACCACACGGCTGCCGTACACCCGTCCGAGCAGATCCGCGCAGGCGGCCGAGAGCCCGGCCGCCGCCCGCAGCATCAACGCCCCCTCAGGAAGCCGCGCCATCAACTCCCGTTCGGCCGCCCGGACCGTCTCCACGCTGTACGCAGTACGCATACGTTCGAGTCTCCCGCACCCGGCGGTCACCGTCGCGCCCAGCCACGGGCGGGCCTCAGCCCTCCGCGACGACGACCGCCGAGGCGACGCCCGCGTCGTGACTGAGCGACACGTGCCAGGACCGGACGCCGAGAGCGGCGGCACGCGCGGCCACCGTCCCGGTGACCCGCAAGCGTGGCTGCCCGCTCTCCTCGACGTACACCTCCGCGTCGGTCCAGTGCAGCCCGGCCGGCGCGCCGAGCGCCTTGGCGACCGCCTCCTTCGCGGCGAACCGCGCCGCCAGCGAGGCGATGCCGCGGCGCTCACCGCTCGGCAGCAGCAACTCGCTGCGCAGGAAGAGCCGCTCGGCCAGCGCGGGCGTGCGCTCCAGCGACGCCCGGAACCGGTCGATCTCCGCCACGTCGATCCCGACCCCGATGATGCTCATGCCGAGCACCCTAAGCGCGGGGCCGGGCGCCGGCATGGAGGCGCTGGTTCCCTTGCGCACCGGCGCCCGGTGCGACGCGGGTGCCCGCCGGGCGGGAAGTGATGCCCGATTTCACATGTTCCGCGCACTGTGCTCCCCGGTGGGTCACATCTCTGGGGTCCCTGGGGCCGGACACACGAAGGGCCCGGTCGGTGACCGGGCCCTTCGTGTCGACGCGCGCGCTGCTCGGTGACCTACCGGCAGCGCCCTACCAGCGGTACCACCGACCGCGCTTTCCTCCTGCGCCCGCGGGCCGGACCAGGAAGCCCAGCAGCCACAGCACGATCACGATGATCGCGATCCACCACAGGGCCTTGAGTGCGAAGCCGGCACCGAAAAGGATCAGAGCCAGCAGAAGAACGAGAAGAAGGGGAACCATATCTATCAACCTCCAGGACGACGAGTTCCCCGCTTCCGAGCGGACAAGCACACGAGATTCCGGGTCGTTTAGCCCTCGCCGAAGCGGTAACCCGAACATCACCAAACGCCGTGACGACGTTGGGATGTGGAAACTCATGACTGGCAACCAGAAGGCGAAGGCCAAGGCGGAGCAGCTGATGGGCAGGGCCAAGGAAGCCCTCGGCCGCACGTCGGGCAACCGCCGCATGCACGCCGAAGGCCGCTCGCAGAGCGCCCAGGGCGACGCGCGCCAGGCCTGGGAAAAGGCGAAGGACGCCTTCCGCCACTGATTCCGTCACTGCTCCCGGAAGGGACGCCGGGACAGGGACGGGAAATGGGTGCGGGCCCCCGTGTTATCGGGGGCCCGCACCCATTTCCCGTTCCCGTTCACGCTGCACCTACCTCACAGCGTACGAATTCCCCAGCCCGCGGCCCGCCTCACTCCACCGTCACCGACTTGGCCAGGTTCCTCGGCTGGTCCACGTCGTTCCCGCGCGCCGTCGCCAACTCGCACGCGAACATCTGCAACGGCACGGTGGCCACCAGCGGCTGAAGCAGCGTCGGCGTCCGGGGGATCCGCACCAGATGGTCTGCGTACGGCACGACCGCCTCGTCCCCCTCCTCCGCGATCACGATGGTGCGCGCGCCCCGGGCCCGGATCTCCTGGATGTTGGACACGATCTTGTCGTGGATCAGGGACGGCCCCCGCGGTGAGGGGACGACGACCACCACGGGCAGATCCTCCTCGATGAGGGCGATCGGCCCGTGCTTGAGCTCGCCCGCCGCGAAGCCCTCGGCGTGCATGTACGCCAGTTCCTTGAGTTTCAACGCGCCTTCGAGAGCGACCGGGTACAGGACGTGCCGCCCCAGGAACAGCACCGTGTCCTTCGCGGCGAGCGAGCGCGCCAGCTCCCGCACCGGCTCCATCGTCTCAAGGACCCGCTCCACCGCGCCCCCGATGTTCGACAGGTCCCGGATCACGTCCTGGACCTCGTCCCCCCACTTGGTGCCCCGCACCTGCCCGAGGTACAGCGCGACGAGGTAGCAGGCCACCAGCTGCGTGAGGAAGGCCTTCGTGGACGCCACCGCGACCTCCGGTCCGGCGTGGGTGTACAGCACCGCGTCCGACTCCCGTGGGATCGTCGAGCCGTTGGTGTTGCAGATCGCCAGCACCCGGGAGCCCTGCTCGCGGGCGTGCCGCAGCGCCATGAGGGTGTCCATGGTCTCGCCGGACTGGGAGATGGCGATGACGAGCGTCTGGGGGTCGAGGATCGGGTCCCGGTAGCGGAACTCGCTCGCCAGCTCCACCTCGCACGGGACACGCGTCCAGTGCTCGACGGCGTACTTCGCGATCAGCCCCGCGTGGAAGGCCGTGCCGCAGGCGACGACGACGACCTTGTCGACCTCCCGGAGCGCCTCCGGGGAGATCCGCACCTCGTCCAGCGTCAGCGAGCCGGACGCGTCGATGCGTCCCAGCAACGTGTCGGCGACCGCCTTGGGCTGCTCGGAGATCTCCTTGAGCATGAAGTAGTCATGGCCGCCCTTCTCCGCGGCCGACGCGTCCCAGTCGATGTGGTACGACCGCACGTCCGCGGGCCGGCCGTCGAAGCCCGTCACCGTGACCCCGTCCCGGCGCAGCTCCACCACCTGGTCCTGCCCCAGCTCGATCGCCGACCTCGTGTGGGCGATGAACGCGGCGACGTCCGAGGCGAGGAAGGACTCGTCCTCCCCGACGCCCACCACCAGAGGCGAGTTCCGCCGCGCCCCCACGACCACGTCGGGCACGTCCGCGTGCACCGCGACCAGCGTGAACGCCCCTTCCAGCCGCCGGCACACCCGCCGCATCGCCTCCGCGAGGTCCGCGCTCGCCGCGAACTCCTCGGCGAGCAGATGGGCGACGACCTCGGTGTCGGTCTCGGACGCCAGCGCGTGGCCGCGCTCCGCCAACTCGGCCCGCAGGGCGGCGAAGTTCTCGATGATCCCGTTGTGGACGACGGCGACCCGCCCGGCGTTGTCCAGATGCGGATGCGCGTTCGCATCCGTGGGCCCGCCGTGCGTGGCCCACCGCGTGTGCCCGAGCCCCGTCGAGCCGGCCGGCAACGGCCGCTCCACCAGCTCCTTCTCCAGGTTGAGCAGCTTCCCGGCCCGCTTCACCGACGCCAGCCCGCCGTCCGCGAGCACGGCGACGCCCGCCGAGTCGTACCCCCGGTACTCCAGCCGCTTCAGCCCGGCGGTCACGACCTCGATCGCCGACTGCGATCCCACGTATCCCACGATTCCGCACATGACGGGCAGCCTACGATCAGACAGACACTCAAAAGTGCTCCCGCGTGCCCGAAATCGGAAATTCCCACGACGGTACGAACCCGGCCAGGCGCCCCGACCGGGCCGCCGATATCCAGCCATTCTTAGCGAGACTCGACGGGCGACGCCACCACTCCTGCCTCACAGAAAACACACAGCTGGGCCCCATGTGAGCACGAAGTGAAGACGGCGGCTGGGTTACCGAACGGTAGTACCGTTCGCGCCAGCCCTCCTCGGCAACTGAAATCACCCTTGCTGCAACCTGTCGGCATATGACTATGGTTGCGCCGCGCCTGACCGGATCATGACCAGTTCCGTGATCGCGCACGTCATTCGGCGGCCGGGGGAACGGTGCCGTCACGGGGGAAGGGTCACCAAGCCGCGAACACCGGCCTGCTGGGAACGCCTGCTGGAAAGGCGTGTCCCGTCACTTCTTCCTGCGGTCACCCCCGCCTGCCTTCGTTCGCTCCGAAGGATGCCCACTTGCGACTCAGACCAGGGTTGCGCAACCCCAGATCACGAACATCGGCGGCGTTCACGTCCGTTGTAACGTCCGTCGCCGCCCTGGCCGTGCTCGGCGGCCTGACCGTCCAGCCGGGCCTGCCCGGCCAGGACAGCCAACAGCGAGTGGCCGCTGCGGGCGACTCGTACGACGGCTTCGACACGAAAGCGGCCGAACAGCTCCGCGAGGACCAGTGTGTGGCCGCCGAAGCACTGCGCACGGGTGGCCCCGATCTGTTCGCCCTCGCGCAGAACTCCATCGGACTGCCCCCCGACCAGCTCCACCAGAGGCTGAAGCGGGACCTGTTCGACGACTCCACACCCCTGCACCAGGCCTACTACGCGGACAGCGCCGGCACCGACCAGTGGGTCAAGAAGGTCAACGACCAAGAGCGCGCGTTCACCTCCACCGTCTCCGGCCTCAGCTCCTACCCTGACGAGCCGCGCGGCGAGAACGAGATCTACGACAGGACCGGCATGCTGCCGTGGCTGTGGCAGGCGTACGGCAAGTCGGTCGACTTGTTCTCCCCGTACTACGATCCGTCGCCCACGGCCGACGACCGGACGAAGGTCGCCGCTCTCGCCATCGGCGAACGGCTGTACACCACGGGGGGCACGCCACAGGAGAAGGAGGCGTGGGCCCTGTGGAAAAAGAACTCCGGGAAGATCGAGCCCAACCAGTTCTTCGTTCCCAAGGTGTTCGCCGATGACGCCCGCATCTTCCTGTCCTCGGGCGGCTTCCCCCGCACGGCTCCGGCCCCGGACACCCCGGAGTTCCGCATCGCGGTCGAGGACCTGAAGGCGCGCTTCGCGTCGTGTGCGTGGCACGCCCCGATCGACCCGAACCGCGTTCTCGGCAAGGAGGTGGCGCAGGCGTCCGCCGAGTGGCAGCAGGAGATCACCTCGCAGGCCACGCAGCGCCAGCAGATTCTCGCCGCCAGTGCCACCGCCACGAAGGCCTTGCAGGACGGCTCGTTCGTCCTGGGCCAGGTCCTCGGCCAGTCGTGGCTCGCGGACTACGCCACCCGCTGGCAGGACTACTGGTCCGCGGGCGGCCTGGGCTGGATCGGTGACAGCCATGTGACGATTCAGGTGCCGGGCGCGAGCGGCAGCTGCTTGGACGTCGCGGGCGGCGCCAAGACCAACGGCACGCCCGTGCAGATCTACACGTGCAACGGCGGCGCGGCCCAGCAGTGGACGCTGGAGGGCAGTGAGGACGACCTCCACCTCCGTAACGTGGGCTCGCTCAAGTGCCTGGATGTGGCCGGGAACGCCTCGGCGAACGGCACGAAGATCCAGATCTATGACTGCTACAAGTCCGCGGGGCAGTCGTGGAAGGGCGACGTCCGTGCCACCTCGCCGCTGAAGAGCCTCACCACGAGCAAGTGCCTGGACCTGAGCGCGTTCACCAAGGGCACGGACGCGCGGCTGTGGGACTGCAAGGACGCCGGCTCGCAGAAGTTCCTGATCAAACCGTCCGGTCACCAGGGCACGGACAGCCCTCTGTACCCGGAGAAGGCCGAGTTCGACAAGGCGAAGAAGGTCGTCACCGGCGCCCAGACATCGGCAAAGCAGTATCTGACCACCCTCAGGGACCAGTTGGAGAACGCCAAGAAGGCGGCGACGGCCTCCGACTCCGCTGAGCAGGCGGCGTACGGCATCGCGGATGCCGCAGGTGTGCCGCGTGGTCGCGGCTTGCTGGTCGGCCAGCAGAAGGCGCAGGTCACCAAGGGTACTGTGGCCGCGCTGACGGCGATGGTCAAGGCCGCCGAGACCGCCGAGGCCGCCACCCGCGCCTCCGCCGGCGACAGTCAGACCATCGCCCAGCGGGCCCTCGCCCAGGCCGCACAGTCCAACACGGAGTTCCGCAAGGAAGCCGCTCACAAGGCCGAGTTGCAGGCCAAGGCGGCGTCCGACGCGGCCAAGCTGCACCGGGACAACGCCAAGAAGGACAAGGAGACCGCCGAGGCGAAGCTGGCCGTGGCGGTGAAGGCGGAGGCCGACGCGAAGGCCGCCGCGGCCGACGCGCACGCCGAGCGGCTGGCCGCCGAGGCGGAGGAGAAGACGGCGAAGGCGGAGAAGGAGACCGCCGCCGCCAAGCAGGCCGAGGCCGCCCAGCACCGGCGGACCGCAGAGACCGAGGCGACGAACGCCAAGGACGCGAGGACCAGGGCGGAGGCCGCCGAGGCGACGGCGGTCGAGAGGCGGGACGCCGCGGTCAAGGCCCGCGACAACGCCCGCGACCTGCGGGACGACGCCTGGGACGCCGAGCAGAAGGCCGACGCCGCGCGCGCCAAGGCCGACGCCAAGGAGGCCTACGCCCAGGCCCACGAGTCGGACGGCAACGCCCAGGAGGCCAGGGCCGCGGCCGACGCGGCGGCCGGGCACGCCGACGACGCCGAGGCGGCCGCGGGACGGGCCCGTACGGCGGCCGACGCCGCGACCGAGGCGGCCGCGGACGCCGATGCCGCCGCCACCCGCGCCGAGGCCGCCGCCAAGCGGTCCCGCGCGCACGCGGACGGCGCCCAGGCGGCGAAGCTGAAGGCCGACGCCGCGGTGAGGACCGCGACGGCGGCGGTGGCGGACGCCATCGACGCGGCCGAGCACGCCGCGTCGGAGGCGAAGGCCGCGGTGGCCATGGCCGACGAGGCGGAGAAGCAGGCCAAGTCGGCGAAGACCCACGCGGACGAGGCGAACAAGGAGGCCGCCAAGGCGCTCGCCGCCTCGGCGAAGGCCGCCGGCTTCGCGTACGTCACCGCGCAGGCCGCGGCCGACGCGCACGCCGCCGCCGCACAGGTCGCCCAGCCGGCCAACGACGCCATCCAGATCGGCTCGCCGTACGTCGACACCGACTCGGCGGCCTCCCTGGTCGTCCTGTCCGGACAGGCGTCGAAGTCGATCGCCGACCAGCAGAAGGCCGTCGCCGACGCGCACGCCCAGAACGCGCAGGCGGAGGCAGCGGCCGCGAAGAACCTCGCCGAACAGGCGCAGGGCGACGCGAAGCAGGCGTACGTCCACGCCGCGAACGCCGCCGCCCACGCGGCGACCGCCCGCGGCTACGCCAAGGAGGCCCTCGGCTACGCGGCGGACGCCGCCAAGGCGGCGTCGGCGGCTTCGGCCTCGCTGGCCCGCACGATCGAGTACGACCGCCAGGCCACCGAGGACGCGGCCGCCGCCGACCGGGCGGCCGGACGCGCCGAGGGCTACGCCGAGGAGGCCCGCGACTCGGCCGACCAGGCCGCCCTGGACGCCTCGGCGGCCCGCGCGGCCGCGGCCGAGGCCGAGGAGGCGGCGAAGGACGCCCGAGCGGCGGCCGAACGCGCCGACGCGGCGGCGACCGAGGCCGAGGAGGCGGCCAAGGACGCCCAGAAGTACGCCGACGAGGCCCAGGCCGCCGCGGAGGCCGCGGAGCGCAAACAGGCCAACCAACAGGTCTCCGACGGCGCCGGAACGGGCATCGGCGGCACCTGGTACGTCGTCGACGAGGACAGCATCGAGGTCACCGGCGCGAAGCAGGACCACCCGTGTGAACTGCCGCCCGGCTTCGGCACCAGTTGCACCGTCACCTTCACGTTCACGTTCGACGCGACGGTCGACTTCTACCTGTGCGCCGACCCCGATATGCCGGCCACCAGCTCGGGTTGCCCGTCTTCGGCAACGGTCTTCCTCGGTTCGGAGCCGTTCAAGGGCCTGCAGAAGAAGGTGACGCGCACCTTCACCCAGGCGGACATCCTCAAGGGGCTCATCGACACCTATCTCGAGATCGGCAAGCAACTGCTGGTCCAGGACTTCGTGGACTGCTGGCACGGCAGCGTCAGCGGCTGCGCCTGGGCGGCCTCCAACTTCATCCCCGGCAAGGCGCTGGGCAAGGCGGTCGAGGCACTCCATGCCCTCGATGCCGCCATGCGCACGGGCATCGGGGTACGCGAGGCGTTCACCGCGCTGAAGGCACTCGACCTCGACCCCTCGACCCTGTCCAAGATCGAGAGCACGGTCAACGGTTACGAGGACGTCGTCACCGCGTGCAGGGTCAACAGCTTCCCCGGCGACACCCGTGTCCTGATGGCGGACGGCACCGGCAAGGCGATCCGTGACGTCCGGGTCGGTGACCTCGTACTGGCCACGGACCCCGAGAACGGGCGGGCCGCCACGCAGCCGGTGACCGACACGTTCCGGCACGACACCCGCAGGCTGGTGGACATCACGGTGTCCGGCGGACTGCTGACCAGCACGGCCGGACACCGGTTCCACGTCGACGGGCAGGGCTGGACCCTGGTCTCCGAACTGCGCGTGGGCGACCGACTGCGCACACCGGACGGCACGCGCCATACGGTGACGGATGTCCGGGACCGCGACGGTCTGGCTCCTCGCACGGTGTACGACCTCTCGGTCGACGGTCCGCACACGTTCTACGTCGGGACCAAGGGCCTCCGGCCGCAGAACGTCCTGGTCCACAACTGCACCAACATCGTGGCCGACGAGGGCATCGACGGTGCCCACACCCTCGATCAGCATGTCAGGCCTTCCGACAGCGACATGGCGGCAAAGGCGAACGACCCGAGGAACAGGAGCGGCGTAGCCACGAGGTGGACCGACGAGGCCACCGCCGCCGAGGCCGTCCAGAAGGCGATGGACGCGTGGATCAAACAGGCCGGCAAGGCACAGGAGCTGGACGCCTGGAAGATCAAGCAGGCGCAGCGCATCGGGAAGAAGGAGCCCTTCGTTCCGACCCGGGACCTGAAGACCATCCGCTGGGACATCCGGGACATGGGAAGCTCGCTCGGCAAGAAGTGGGTGAGGAACGGACCGCAAGGCGTACCTGCCGGCACTACCGTGGTCATCCAGCTGAAGTACGTGGGCAAGGCGCACAAGCCCAGCAAGTACGTCGTCTACACCGCCTATCTGGAGGGCTGACATGGCAGACGACGTCGGGCTGACCTGGCTGGCCGCGCAGTGCGACGACCTGGAGGACCTTCCTCCGGCGGAGCTCGACTGCCTTGCCCGGCACGGCCCTGTCGAGGCCATGGTGCGCATCACGGAGCGGTACGTGGGCGAACTGGACCGCGCAGCGGCGTCGCAACTCGGGCGGGATGTGCGGCGTCTGCTCGACGCACCCCTCCCGGACGCGACGCTTCGCACGGTGTGGCTCGGCGCCACCGACAACGTCTTCGATCCGGCCAGGGACGGCGTCAGCTCCCGCGCCTGGCTGCTCAGGATCGAGGAGGCCTGGTCGTCGGCCGAGCGCCACCGCGATGCCGACTTCGTTCCGCCGCCGCCCGACGCGGTGACGGACGAGGGACTGCGCGCAGTCGTCGTACTGGCGATCCACTCGGCTGCCGGCGCCCTGACGGACGCGACCGAGAACCGAACCTATCCCGTCCCCCTGCACGGCCTGGTGCCGGCGCTGGAGCAGGTCGTCCGTTCGTCCTGTGCGGACCTCGGCTTCCGGCTCTTCCTACGGGCGTTGAAGGCGTCCTTCGTAGCGGTCGACGAGACCCGTCATGTCTCGCTCGTCGCCCTCGCCGAACGCCTGGGGCGCCCCCGGGAACTGGTGGATCCCGGCCTGAACCTCGGCGGGTGACGAGGGCTTCCGGCTCGTTCAGGCCACGACCCGTGCAGGACATCATCCATGCCACTGAATCGTCCGACGTACGTCGAACTGGGTTACTCCGGTGACTTCGGGCTCACCGGTCTGACCGAGCGGTTGTGCTCCCCCGGCGGCCCCGCCGCCGGCACCACCGTCGACCTCCCGGCCGCGCTCGCGGTCGCGGCCCGGTCGGCGGACGAGTCCGACGGCGAGGAAGCCGTGGAGTTGGGGGAGGACGCCCGGCGACTGCTGGACGGCCAGGTGCCGGACGATGTCCTCCACATGGTGTGGCTGGCCGCGGTCGGCCGGATTTTCGATCCGGCCGACCACGGCATGGACGTTCGCACATGGCTGGAGACGGTCTCGGACCTGGCCACGGATCGCCTCCGGCGGAACAAGGCCTCCTACGTCCCCCCGCCGGTCCAGCCCGTGCGAAGCGAGGACCTGTGCGGGGACGTGGTGGCGGAGATCCAGGATCCTTCCGCCGGATTGACCGGCGCCACCGGGCTGCGCGACCTCGTCCCGAGCCTCGTGCGGGTGGCCGGCAGAACCGACGCCGACCTCGGATTCCGCCTTTTCCTACGGACCCTCAAGGCGAATTCCGTCCAGGTCTCGAAGGAGCGGTACGACCGGTTCCTCAGGCTCGGCGAGTGGCTCGGGTTTCCGGTCGGGACCGTTCGCGACGGCCTCGACGTGGACTGGCCGCCCATCGACACCACACACCGCGGCACGTCGTGGGACTTCGGTCTCTCCCGTCTCGCCGGCAACGCCCACCAGGACTGGCGTGCGGACCGGGCCCGGAGCGAGATCCGGTGCGTGAGCGATACGGACGAGCCCCTGCAGTCCCCGGGTTCGGCGGCGGACCTCTTCCTGGAGGACGCACTGCGGCTGCTGCACTCCCCCCTGTCCGACGACACGATCACGACCCTGTGGCTCGCGGTGTCGGACGCGGCATTGCGTGTCGACGGGCGGGACTGGCTGCGGCTGATCGCGGAGGTGTGCGGGGAACGGCTGAGGGACGTCGCCCCCACGTACACCCCCGTGGTACCGCCGACATCTGCGGAGCCGGCCGACACGGTGCTGAGGGAACTCCGGGAGGTGACACCTGCGTTGGCGGAGGAAGTCATCAGCGCCCACTGGCAGCCGGTACCCGCCGCGCAGGCCCTGTCGGCGCTGGAACAGGTGGTCAGCCATGTCGATCCCGACCTCGGGTTCCGGCTGTTCCTCCGGCTCCTGCGGGTGCTGTCCGCGTCGGTGACGCGGGGCCAGTACGAGCGGTACCAGTCCATCGGTGAACGATTCGGCTTCGGCGAGTACCACGTCGACGAGGTCGAGCACCTGGTCTGGTGAACGACGGCCGACGAAGCGGCGAGGCGTGAAGTGACGATGCGACGACAGGACATCTGGATCGACTTCGGGCTGAGCGGACTGACCAAGTGGTTCGCCGCCCCCTGGGTCGGTGAGGTCACACCCGAGGAACTGCTTTCGGAGGCGGCGAACTGGGGGGACGGCGCCTATGCGCCGACCCTCCTGCAGGACGCCTCGCGGTTGCTGGGGTCGCAGCTGCCGACGCCGGTGATCGACCGGTTGTGGTGTGCGGCGATCGGCCTGCCGTACGACCCGGCAGCCGTGCCGGTGGACGGACGCGCCTGGCTGGACGAGATCGTCCGGATCTGCGCCGCACGGATACGCCGCGACGAGCCATCTTTCACTCCCGCCCCGCCGGAGCCGATCACGGGCGGGCCGTCGAGGGACGCGGTCCTGGAGGAGATCCGCGAGGCCGAGCCGTCCATGCTGAACGCGGTCGAGGCCGCCGGCCACCCGGGCGGGTCCGAGGCCGTGGCCGCGCTGCGGCGCGTGGTCGTCGAGGTCGACCCCGACCTCGGCTTCCGCCTCTTCCTACGGGTCCTCAAGGCGTACCGGGTGCCGATCACGGAGTCGCGCTACCTGCGGTACCACGAGCTCGGCGAGGACTTCGGCTACCACGAGCTCGTCGTCGACGACGGCACACTGCAATCGGTCCCCTGCACGGACTGACGGATCCGTTCATCCGCCCGCCGACGATCCCCCGCGTGACGCATCCCACGCCCCCTGCCGTCCACACTCCCGTAACAATGGACTGTGATCTCTCCGGTCTCCCCGACGCGGAGCGCCCACCGGCCCCGGCCGGAGGCGACTCCCTACGTCGACCTCACCCGCGCCGAGTGGAGCGCGCTGCGCGACAAGACCCCGTTGCCCCTGACGGCGGAGGAAGTCGAGAAGCTGCGCGGCCTCGGTGACGTCATCGACCTCGACGAGGTGCGGGACATCTACCTCCCGCTCTCCCGTCTCCTCAATCTCTACGTCGGCGCCACCGACGCCCTCCGCGGCGCCCTCAACACCTTCCTCGGCGAGCAGGGCTCCCAGTCCGGCACGCCCTTCGTCATAGGCGTCGCCGGCTCGGTCGCCGTCGGCAAGTCCACCGTCGCCCGCCTGCTCCAGGCCCTGCTCTCCCGCTGGCCCGAGCATCCGCGCGTCGAACTGGTCACGACCGACGGCTTCCTGCTCCCCACCAAGGAGCTGGAAGCCCGGGGCCTCATGTCCCGCAAGGGCTTCCCCGAGTCGTACGACCGCCGCGCCCTGACCCGCTTCGTCGCCGACATCAAGGCCGGCAAGGACGAGGTCACCGCCCCCGTCTACTCCCACCTCATCTACGACATCGTCCCCGGCGAACGGCTCGTCGTGCGCCGCCCGGACATCCTGATCGTCGAGGGCCTGAACGTCCTCCAGCCCGCCCTCCCCGGCAAGGACGGCCGCACCCGCGTCGGTCTCGCCGACTACTTCGACTTCAGCGTCTACGTCGACGCCACCGCCGAGGACATCGAGCGCTGGTACCTCAACCGCTTCAAGAAGCTCCGCCACACGGCCTTCCAGAAGTCGGACTCCTACTTCCGCAAGTACACCCAGGTCTCCGAGGACGAGGCCGTCGACTACGCCCGCACCCTCTGGCGCACCATCAACAAGCCCAACCTGGTGGAGAACATCGCCCCGACCCGCGGCCGCGCGACCCTGGTCGTCCGCAAGGGCCCCGACCACAAGGTGCAACGCCTCCGGCTGCGCAAGCTCTGACCCACGCCACGCGCCGGGCTGTTAGAAAGGCGTCATGCTGCATCTCCGGGTGATCACACCGTCCGACCGGACCGACGCCGTGATCGGTGTCATCGAGGAAACCGTCGGCACCACGCATCTGTGCGTGTTGACGGGCGCCGCCCGCAACCCGGCAGGGGACGTGGTGACATGCGACGTCGCCCGGGAGGCGGGCGACGAACTGCTCAGCCGGCTCCAGGAACTGGGCATCGAGGACTGCGGCTCGATCGCCGTCGAGGACATCGACCTGTCGCTGTCCAAGCGCGCCGTCAAGGCCGAGAAGGACGCCCCCGGCGAGGCCGCGGACGCCGTGCTGTGGGAGCACCTGACCGAGGCGACGCACGAGGAGTCGACCCTCTCGGTCACCTACCTCGCGTTCATCACGCTGGCCACGATGATCGCGGCCTGCGGCGTCGTCCTCGACAACGCGATCCTGATCGTGGGCGCGATGGCGGTCGGCCCGGAGTTCGGCCCCCTGGCGGGCATCTGCACCGCGATGGTGCAACGCCGGCCCCGCCTGGCGCTGCGCTCACTGATCGCGCTGCTGGTGGGCTTCGCGGTGGCGATGGCGGTGACGGTGGCGTTCAGCCTCTTCATGGACGCCGTGGGCCTGTTCACGGAGCAGAAGCTGGAGGGCGACCGGCCGCAGACCGGGTTCGTCTACGCCCCCGACTGGTTCTCGTTCGTGGTGGCGGTCCTGGCGGGCGCCGCCGGCACCCTCTCCCTGACCTCCGCGAAGTCCGGCGCCCTCGTCGGGGTGGCCATCTCCGTCACGACCGTCCCGGCCGCCGCGAACGCCGCCGTGGCCCTGAGCTACGGCGACACCCAGCAGACCGTCGGCTCCACCGAACAGCTTCTGCTGAACCTGCTCGGCATCATCCTCGCCGGGACCCTCACCCTGCTGGCCCAGAAGTGGTTCTGGTCGTCCCGCCGACCCCAGATGACCGAGGCCGGATAAAAGAAGGGGCGCGGGGAACTGCGCGACAAGCCACGGCCGACCCACGGCCCGGCACCGGCAGCTCCCCGCCCCGCCAGGCGCTAGCCCAGCGCCGACTTCACCGCATCGGCCAGCCGCCCCGCCACGGACCGCGCCTGGTCGATGTCCGCCGCCTCGACCATGACCCGGACCAGCGGCTCGGTCCCCGACGGCCGCAGCAGCACCCGCCCGGTCGCTCCCAGCTCCCGCTCCGCCTCCCCGACGGCGGCAGCCAGGTCCGCGGACGTGCCCACCCGCGACTTGTCCACGTCCGGGACGTTGACCAGCACCTGCGGCAGCCGCTCCATCACACCGGCCAGCTCCCGCAGCGACCGCCCGCTCTGCGCGACCCGCGCCGCCAGCAGCAGCCCCGTGAGCGTGCCGTCACCGGTCGTGGCGTGGTCGAGGACGATCACGTGCCCGGACTGCTCACCGCCGAGGGCGTAGTCGTGCTCCTTCATCTCCTCCAGCACGTACCGGTCGCCCACCGCGGTCTGCACCAGCTGGATGCCCTCGCGCTCCATGGCCAGCTTGAAGCCCAGATTCGACATCACGGTCGCGACAACGGTGCCGGAGCGCAGTGCGGAACGCTCCCGCATCGCCAGCGCGAGCACGGCCAGAATCTGGTCGCCGTCCACCTCCTCGCCGGTGTGGTCCACGGCGAGGCACCGGTCCGCGTCGCCGTCGTGCGCGACACCGAAGTCGGCCCCGTGCTCCATCACCGCGGCCTTCAGCAGGTCCAGGTGTGTCGAACCGCACCCGTCGTTGATGTTCAGCCCGTCCGGCTCGGCCCCGATCGTGACGATCTCGGCACCGGCCCGCGCGAAGGCCTCCGGCGACACCCGGGCCGCCGCGCCGTGCGCCTCGTCCAGGACGATCTTCAGCCCGTCCAGCCGGTTCGGCAGGACGGCGAGGAGATGGGCGACGTACTGGTCGAAGCCCTCCTCGTAGTCGCGCACCCGCCCGACCCCGGACCCGGTCGGCCGCTCCCAGGGCTCACCGCGCCGGTGCTCCTCGTAGACGGACTCGATACGGTCCTCGAGGTCGTCCGCCAGCTTGTGCCCGCCCCGCGCGAAGAACTTGATGCCGTTGTCCGGCATGGCGTTGTGGCTGGCGGAGAGCATGACGCCCAGGTCGGCCCCCAGCGCACCGGTCAGATGCGCCACGGCCGGCGTCGGCAGCACGCCGACCCGCAGGACGTCCACGCCCGCGCTGGCGAGGCCGGCGACCACTGCGGCCTCCAGGAACTCTCCGGACGCGCGCGGGTCCCGCCCGACCACCGCCGTCGGCCGGTGGCCGGCGAAGGTGCCCGCCTCGGCCAGCACGTGGGCCGCCGCGACGGACAGGCCGAGCGCCATCTCGGCCGTCAGATCCGCGTTGGCGACACCGCGAACGCCGTCCGTGCCGAAGAGTCGTCCCACTTGTCCTCCTGAGGAAACGTCAGTTCCGGCAGCCCCGCGGGTGCGGCCCGTGCTCGGGGCTCCGGATTCCCAGGCACATGATGCCTGGCCATCCCATCACACAAGACTTTGAGCGTCTTGTGCCGTTATACGCCTGTGCTCGTTGATAAACGAATGCCCCGGCGGCACAGTGGCGTGCCGCCGGGGCGTTCGGAGTACAGCCCGCGGTTTAGCGCTTGCTGTACTGCGGAGCCTTACGGGCCTTCTTCAGACCGGCCTTCTTGCGCTCGACCGCACGGTCGTCGCGGCGCAGGAAGCCCGCCTTCTTCAGGGCACCGCGGTTGTTGTCGACGTCCGCCTCGTTCAGCGCACGGGCGACACCGAGACGGAGCGCACCGGCCTGGCCGGAGACGCCGCCACCGGCGATACGGGCGATGACGTCGTAGCGGCCCTCGAGCTCGAGCACCTTGAAGGGCTCGTTGACCTCCTGCTGGTGCACCTTGTTCGGGAAGTAGTCCTCAAGGGTGCGACCGTTGATCTTCCACTTGCCGGAGCCCGGAACGATCCGGACGCGGGCGATGGCGTTCTTGCGACGGCCCAGGCCGGCGGCCGGCTGCGGGTCGCCGAAGCGGGAGGCCATGGACTCCGAGGTGTACTCACCCTCGACGGGGACCTCGGACTCGGTGGTGTAGCTGTCGATGTCAAGCTCTTCGAGCGGCTGCTCGGCAGTGGTCTCGGCCACGATTCTCCTCAGATTCTCTTCAGTCTTAGGGGGTGGCCGGACTTACTGCGCGACCTGGGTGATCTCGAACGGAACCGGCTGCTGGGCAGCGTGGGGGTGGTTCTCGCCGCGGTAGACCTTCAGCTTGGAGAGCATCTGACGGCCCAGGGTGTTCTTGGGAAGCATGCCCTTGACGGCCTTCTCGATGGCCTTCTCGGGGTTCTTGTCGAGCAGCTCGTCGTAACGGACGGAGCGCAGACCACCCGGGTAGCCGGAGTGGCGGTACGCCATCTTCTGGGTCCGCTTGTTGCCGGAGAGGTGCACCTTGTCGGCGTTGATGATGACGACGAAGTCACCGGTGTCGACGTGGGGCGCGTAGATCGGCTTGTGCTTGCCCCGCAGAAGGGACGCGGCGGTGGTGGCGAGACGACCCAGGACGACGTCCTGAGCGTCGATGACGTGCCACTGGCGCGTCACATCGCCGGGCTTGGGGCTGTACGTACGCACGGTTCGTAGCCTTCGCTTCGAGTGAATGGTCCTGAACAGGTCACCGAAACGATCACGACAGCCCTGACCGCACAGCGGTGACGCAAACCGCGTGCTGGTCGCTGGTCATCGGCCCGGTGGACCGGTGTAAGGGCCCGTCCCGTGAGAATGAGCAAGCCAATACACAACGAAGAAGCAGGATACCTGTGGCGTGTCCACCCGGTCAAAACGGGTGCGCCACGGCCACGGCATCCAGTTCTCCTCCCCACTTTACGGCCTCGCCACCCGCCTTTTTTCAGGACCCCGGCCGCTCGCACCGCACGGTGACGGCCGCCGCACAGAAAGTGAGCGCCCGCCTCGCCCGCCGGCGCCCCCGCGCGGAGCAGCAACGCGGCACGACCAGCAGCAGAAGGTCGTACGAAGGCCCCGGCACGCGGGTCCCCGAGAGCGCCATCCCCACCACGATCTCGACGAGCACCCCCCACAGACCGCCCGCGACCCTTCGTACCAACCACCCGGAGATGCCGTATTTGCCCGCGCTCATGGAGCGAACGCTAGGCCTTCCAGGGCTGGTTGAGACGGACCAGCACACCCCTCGGCCCGTCTAAACTGCGCCCCATGAGCTATGGGCAGGGGGGACCCCAGTCCCAGTGGGATCCCTGGAAACCGCAATCGCAGCAGCCCTGGAACAGCGGCAGCGACCAGACGCCGGACTGGGCGGCACTCGCCGAGGCGTCCGAGTCGCGCCACAAGCGACGCCGGCTGTTGTTCATCGGCGGCGGCGCGCTCGCGACCGTCGCGGTGGGCGCCGCCGTGGCGGTGGCCGTCGTCTCCGCGAACGGCAACGACAAGGCGGCGAACGACCCGTCCTCCCAGTTGCCCGCGACGGCCGACATCCCGAGCGAGTCCGGCGCCCCCGCGCCGTCCTTCGCGCCGACCAGCGCGCCGCCGCCGCTGGACCCGAAGGACTTCATCTCCAGCAAGGCCAAGGACACCGCCCCGCTGAGCGCGGCCGGTCTCTTCCCCGGCACCCAGCTGACCATGGGCGAGACCGTCTACAAGAAGGGGCCGACGGCCGACACCAAGAACTGCGGCTCGGCGGCCGCGCGGAGCCTGCCGAAGGTGCTCAAGGCCAACGACTGCACCCGGCTGCTGCGCGTCACCTACACCAAGGACGGCATGGCCGTGACGGTGGGCGTGGCGGTCTTCGACACCGAGGCCCAGGCGGCGAAGGTCAAGGAGCAGGCCGACAGCAAGAGCATCGTGAAGTCCCTGTCGGGCGGCGGCGTCAAGCCCTTCTGCAACGCCGCGGTCTGCCGCTCCACGACCAACTCCTACGGCCGCTACGCCTACTTCACCATCGCCGGCTTCACCAACGGCAACGACGTGACGCCCAAGGACACGGCGGTCTTCTCCACCGGCGACGACCTGGCCGAGTTCACCTTCCGTCAGATCCGCAGGAGGGGCGAGGCCCAGGCCTCGGCGGCGGCGAACGAGTAGACCGCCGCCGGGCGGCGCCCCGGGGTCAGCAGCAGCCCGCGGACGGCAGCGACCGCTTGTTGCGCGCCTCCTTGTTGCGCGCGGCCAGCAGGTCGTCCGCGGGGTAGCCGACCTCCTCCAGCGTGAGCCCGTGCGGCCGTACGACATGCACCGCCGAGTCCCGGACGCCGGCGGCGAGCACCTTCCCCGGCCAGTCGGCCGGCCGGTGCCCGTCCCCCACGAACAGCAGGGCGCCTATCAGGGAGCGCACCATGTTGTGGCAGAAGGCGTCGGCTCGCACGGTCGCGGTGACGATCCCGTCGTCACCGCGCACCAGACTCAGCTCCTGCAGCGTGCGGATGGTCGTGGCGCCCTCCCGCTTCTTGCAGTAGGCGGCGAAGTCGTGTTCCCCGAGCAGCGCCCGGGCCGCCTCGTTCATCGCGTCGACGTCGAGCGGCCAGTCGTGCCACAGGACATGGCCCCGCAGCAGCGGGTCGACACCACCGGGGTTGTCGGTGACCCGGTAGGCGTAGCGGCGCCAGACCGCCGAGAAACGGGCGTTGAAGCCGGCCGGGGCCTCGCGCAGGGCCCACACCCGCACATCCTTCGGCAGCCGTCCGGCGAGCCGCTTGAGCAGCTTCTCCTTCTGCTCCGCCCACACCTCACGGGGCAGATCGACATGCGCCACCTGGCCCCGCGCGTGCACACCGGCGTCGGTCCGCCCGGCCACGGTCAGCTCGTACGTCGTGTGCCGCGTCCGCGTCACGGTCCGCAGGGCGTCCTCGATCTCGCCCTGCACGGTCCGCTTCCCACCGGCCTGCTTGGCCCAGCCGTGGAACGCGCCGCCGTCGTACGACAGATCGAGGCGGACACGCACGTCACCGGGTGCTGCTACATCACTCACGTACAGATCCTCTCAGCAACGAAAGAGCGGGCCCGCTCCTCGAAAGGAGCGGGCCCGCAACGCCCTGAAGGGGCGCGGGGAACTGCGCGATCAGCCGCCGCGAACCCGCAGCCACCGACGAACAGCCCCCGGCAGAACGCTTAAGCGTCCTTCGACTCCTCGGCGGGAGCCTCGGTGGCGTCCTCGGCCTTGGTCGTGTCGACCTTGGCCTCGGTGGCCTCCGTGGCCTCGGCGTCCTTGGCGGCACGCTTGGTGGCGGCCTCGGCCTCGCCCGTGGCCTGCTGCGCGACGGTCAGCGCCTCGACCAGCTCGATGACGGCCATGGGCGCGTTGTCGCCACGGCGGTTACCGATCTTGGTGATGCGGGTGTAGCCACCCGGACGGTTCTCGTAGCGCGGGCCGATCTCGGTGAAGAGCGTGTGGACGATGCTCTTGTCCGTGATGACCTGGAGCACCTGACGGCGGTTGTGAAGGTCGCCCTTCTTCGCCTTGGTGACCAGACGCTCGGCGTACGGACGCAGCTTGCGCGCCTTCGCCTCGGTGGTGGTGATACGGCCGTGCTCGAAGAGCGCCTTCGCGAGGTTCGCGAGGAGCAGCTTCTCGTGCGCGGCGCTGCCGCCCATACGGGCACCCTTGGTGGGCTTCGGCATTTTCCATCTCCTGTGTCTCTGCCCCGGCCGTATCAGGTACCGAGGTCAGTATCCGAGCGGGCGGTTGCCCGTCGGAGATCCGGCGCCCTCGCGAGCGCCGGAAGAGTCCGCGCCCCGTGAGGGGCGCGGGGAACTGCGCGACCGGCCACGGCGGACCGGCAGCCGGATCAGTACTGCTCGGTCTCCACGAAACCGGCGTCCGCGTCGTCGTCGGCGCCGAAGGCGTCGGCGGCGGCGGTCGGGTCGAATCCGGGCGGGCTGTCCTTGAGGGCCAGGCCCATGCCGGCCAGCTTCGCCTTGACCTCGTCGATCGACTTCGCACCGAAGTTGCGGATGTCGAGCAGGTCGGCCTCGGAACGCGCCACGAGCTCACCCACGGAGTGGATGCCCTCGCGCTTGAGGCAGTTGTACGACCGAACGGTGAGCTCCAGCTCCTCGATCGGCAGCGCCAGATCGGCGGCGAGCGCGGCGTCCGTCGGGGACGGACCCATGTCGATGCCCTCGGCGTCGATGTTCAGCTCGCGGGCGAGACCGAACAGCTCGACCAGCGTCTTACCGGCGGAGGCCATGGCGTCACGCGGACGCATCGCCTGCTTGGTCTCGACGTCGACGATCAGCTTGTCGAAGTCGGTGCGCTGCTCGACACGCGTGGCCTCGACCTTGTACGTGACCTTGAGCACCGGCGAGTAGATGGAGTCGACCGGGATACGGCCGATCTCCTGGCCCACCTGCTTGTTCTGCACGGCGGAGACGTAACCGCGGCCGCGCTCGACCGTCAGCTCCATCTCCAGCTTGCCCTTGCCGTTGAGCGTGGCGAGGACGAGGTCGGGGTTGTGCACCTCGACACCGGCCGGGGGCGCGATGTCGGCGGCGGTGACCAGACCCGGGCCCTGCTTGCGCAGGTACATCACGACCGGCTCGTCGTGCTCCGAGGAGACGACCAGCTGCTTGATGTTGAGGATCAGGTCGGTGACGTCCTCCTTGACGCCCGGCACGGTGGTGAACTCGTGCAGCACGCCGTCGATGCGGATGGACGTGACCGCCGCACCCGGGATCGAGGACAGGAGGGTCCGGCGCAGGGAGTTGCCGAGGGTGTAGCCGAAGCCCGGCTCCAGCGGCTCGATCACGAACCGGGAGCGGAATTCGTCGACGACCTCTTCGGTCAACGAGGGACGCTGAGCGATCAGCATGTTGCGTTCCTTCTGTCAGGGGCGCCCGCTATTTGACGCCCTGAGCCACCGGGCGGTAGCCCGATGTCGATTTCCTACAAGGGTACGGGCGATACGACCCGAAGGAGTCGTACCGCCCGAAAACCTGTGACCAAGCGGCCCGCGCGAAGATCAGACGCGGCGGCGCTTGGGCGGACGGCAGCCGTTGTGCGGGGTCGGGGTGACGTCCTGGATGGAGCCGACCTCGAGACCGGTCGCCTGGAGCGAACGGATGGCGGTCTCACGACCGGAACCCGGGCCCTTGACGAACACGTCGACCTTGCGCATGCCGTGCTCCTGGGCGCGGCGGGCAGCCGACTCGGCGGCCATCTGCGCGGCGAACGGCGTGGACTTGCGGGAGCCCTTGAAGCCGACGTGGCCGGCGGAGGCCCAGGAGATCACGTTGCCCGAGGGGTCCGTGATCGAAACGATCGTGTTGTTGAACGTGCTCTTGATGTGCGCGTGGCCGTGAGCGACGTTCTTCTTTTCCTTGCGGCGCACCTTCTTGGCAGCGCCCTGACGTCCCTTGGGGGGCATCTCTTACTCCTACGGGAGGTGGTCGGTCCTACAGCGAAGACCGCTGGACGGCGAGTCCGCTGCGGACTACTTCTTGCCCGGCTTCTTCTTGCCGGCGATGGCGCGACGCGGGCCCTTGCGGGTGCGGGCGTTGGTGCTGGTGCGCTGACCGCGGACCGGCAGGCCGCGGCGGTGACGCAGACCCTGGTAGCAGCCGATCTCGACCTTGCGGCGGATGTCGGCCTGGATCTCGCGACGGAGGTCACCCTCGGTCTTGATGTTGCTGTCGACGTACTCGCGGATCGCGACGAGCTGCTCTTCGCTCAGGTCGCGGACGCGGGTGTTCGGGTCGATGCCCGTGGCGGCCAGCGTCGCCTGCGAGAGGGTCCGGCCGATGCCGAACACGTAGGTGAGGGCGACCTCCACGCGCTTTTCGCGCGGGATGTCGACACCGGAAACGCGTGCCATTCAATGGCTCCTGGTGATCTTCGGAGGTCTTCCGCAGAACCGGTTCCCAGCCGCCGTATCAGGTACGAACTGGGTCCCCGGCCTCCGACCGGGGGTGTCGAGCCACACGACGGCTCGGGCCCTGCGTATGAACATATTCAGCTCGCGTCGCGCGAATCTCTGCGAAAGAGGTGCAGAGGGAGAGGTCCTGCGGTCAGCCCTGGCGCTGCTTGTGGCGCGGGTTGTCGCAGATGACCATGACCCGGCCGTGACGGCGGATCACCCTGCACTTGTCGCAGATCTTCTTGACGCTCGGCTTGACCTTCATGGGGTGAGGTTCTCCGGGTCAGTTGCCGACGGCCCCGCGTACACACACGGGGCGAGGGCAAGATCTACTTGTACCGGTAGACGATCCGGCCACGCGTGAGGTCGTACGGAGACAGCTCCACCACGACCCGGTCGTCAGGGAGGATGCGGATGTAGTGCATGCGCATCTTGCCGCTGATGTGTGCCAGGACCTGGTGGCCGTTCTGGAGCTCGACCTTGAACATGGCGTTCGGCAGAGACTCGACGACAGTGCCCTCGATCTCGATGGCACCTTGCTTCTTGGCCACGCTTCGCCCTTCGGAATCGACTACCTTGATCGACCCCTGGACTTTTCCCTTACGGGCGCATGCAGACATGCGGGTACACAAGAGCCGACGAGTCAGTCTACGTCAGCGCACCCGGAAAGACGAATCGAGGCAGTCTGCCCCGAGCCCATGGTCATTATGCGACCGGATCGGGCGCCGCCGTGATCCCGTACTCCGCGAGCTTCGCCTTGCCGCCGTCGGGGGCCGTCAGGACCAGGGGGCCTTCTTCGGTCAGGGCGATGGAGTGTTCCCAGTGGGAGGACCAGGTGCCGTCGGTGGTGATGACCGTCCAGTCGTCCTTGAGGACCTCGGTGCGCGGGGTCCCCAGCGACACCATCGGCTCGATGGCGAGGCAGAACCCGGGAACCAGCTTCGCGCCCTTGCCCCGTCGCCGGTCGACGTAGTTCAGCAGGTGCGGGTCCATGTGCATCTCGGTGCCGATGCCGTGGCCGCCGTAGTCCTCGATGATCCCGTAGCGGCCGCCGCCGGGCTTCGGCTGGCGGCGGATGTACGTCTCGATGGCCCGGGAGATGTCGACCAGCCGGTTGCCCTGCTTCATCGCCGCGATGCCGGCCCACATCGACTCCTCGGTCACCCGCGACAGCTCGATCAGCTCCGGAGCGTGACCGGAGCCCACGAACGCCGTGTAGGCCGCGTCGCCGTGCCAGCCGTCGACGACCGCGCCGCAGTCGACGGAGATGATGTCGCCGTCCTTGAGGACGACGTCCTCGGACGGGATGCCGTGCACGACGACCTCGTTCACCGAGGTGCAGATGGTCGCGGGGAAGCCGCCGTACCCCAGGAAGTTCGACTTCGCCCCGTGCTCCGCGAGCACCTTGCGCGCGACCTCGTCCAGATCCTTCGTGCTGGCCCCGGGCACCGCCGCCGCACGCGTGGCCGCGTGGATGGCGGCGACGACCAGCCCGGCCTCACGCATCTTGGCGATCTGCTCGGGACTCTTGATCTGCACCATGAGGACGACGGCCTTTCTTGGACCGGGAGGGGACGGACTGCTTCCACGATACGGGGCGGTCGCGCCGGTCCCACCCCACACAGCGGCCGCGGTCCCCTCAGGGGGAACCGCGGCCGCCGACTACGTACGACGAACGACTACTGACCGTCGTCCTCGCGCTTGAGCGCCTCCAGCGCACGCCCCGTGACCTCGTCGACCGCACCCATCGCGGAGATGGTGACGACCAGCCCCTGCGCCTTGTAGTAGTCGATGATCGGCTCGGTCTGCGTGTGGTAGACCTCCAGCCGCTTGCGCACGGTCTCCTCGGTGTCGTCGTCCCGCTGGTAGAGCTCGCCGCCGCAGACGTCGCAGACGCCCTCCTGCTTCGGCGCGCTGTACGTCACGTGGAAGACGTGCGCGGAGTCCTTGCGGCAGATGCGCCGCCCGGCGATCCGCTTGACGACCTCGGTCTCGGGCGCCTCCAGGTCGAGCACGGCGTCCAGGGTGATGCCCTCGCTCCGGAGCAGCTCGTCCAGCGCCTCGGCCTGCGAGACGTTGCGCGGGAAACCGTCCAGCAGGAAGCCGTTCTCGGCGTCCGGCTGCTCCATGCGGTCCTTCGCCATGGCGATGGTGACCTCGTCCGGCACCAGGTTGCCGGCGTCCATGTAGGACTTCGCCAGCTTGCCGAGCTCCGTCTGCCGACTGATGTTGGCGCGGAACAGGTCGCCGGTGGAGATGTGCGGGATCGACAGCTTCTCGGCAAGGCGAGTGGCCTGCGTACCCTTACCGGCACCCGGCGGGCCGACGAGGACGATTCGCATCAGCGGAGGAACCCTTCGTAATTGCGCTGCTGGAGCTGGCTCTCGATCTGCTTCACCGTCTCGAGACCGACACCCACGATGATCAGGATGCTGGTGCCACCGAACGGGAAGTTCTGGTTTGCCCCGAAACCAACCAACGCCATCGTCGGCACGAGAGCGATCAGACCCAGATACAGCGAACCCGGCCAGGTGATCCGGTTGAGTACGTAACTCAGGTACTCAGCGGTCGGTCGGCCAGCCCGGATGCCCGGGATGAAGCCACCATACTTCTTCATGTTGTCGGCGACTTCCTCGGGGTTGAAGGAGATCGCCACGTAGAAGAACGCGAAGAAAACAATGAGCAAGAAGTACAGAGAGATGTAAATCGGGTGGTCGCCCTGGACCAGGTGACCCTCGATCCAGCTCTTCCAGCCGGAGTTCCCGCTGGAGAACTGCGCGATCAGCGCCGGGATGTAGAGCAGCGACGAGGCGAAGATGACGGGAATCACACCCGCCTGGTTCACCTTGAGCGGGATGTAGGTGGACGTACCGCCGTAGGCGCGGCGGCCGATCATGCGCTTGGCGTACTGCACCGGGATCCGGCGCTGGGCCTGCTCGACGAAGACCACCAGGCCGACCATGAACAGGCCGACGAGGATGACCGTGCCGAACTCGATCCAGCCGTCGGCCAGCGTGCCCTGCTGCTTGATGGCCCACAGGGCGGACGGGAAGGTGGCGGCGATCGAGATGAACATCAGGATCGACATGCCGTTGCCGATGCCGCGGTCGGTGATGAGCTCACCGAGCCACATCACGACGGCCGTACCGGCGGTCATGACGATCACCATGGTGATGGTGACGAAGATCGACTGGTCGGGGACGATCTGGCCGGCGACCGGGCAGCCCTGGAACAGGGCGCCGCTGCGGGCGGTGGCGACGAGGCCGGTGCCCTGCAGGATGGCGAGCGCCACGGTCAGGTAGCGGGTGTACTGCGTGATCTTCGCCGTACCCGCCTGCCCCTCCTTCTTGAGGGCCTCGAGGCGGGGGATCACCACCGTCAGGAGTTGCAGGATGATGCTCGCGGTGATGTAGGGCATGATGCCGAGCGCGAAGATCGTGATCTGCAGCAGGGCGCCGCCGCTGAACATGTTGACCAGACCGAACAGACCCTGGTTGCCCTTGGCTACGTCGATACAGGTCTGGACGTTCTGGTAGTCGACGCCCGGAATCGGGACGTGTGTACCGACTCGATACACCACAACGATGCCGAGCGTGAAGAGCAGCTTCTTGCGCAGGTCGGGCGTCTTGAACGCCCGGGCGAACGCGGTGAGCACGGTGCCTCCTGCGACCCCCGCGCGTCTGCGTCAAGGGTGACGGTCTTGAGGTTCCAATAGAACAACGACATGGATAACGGTCAACTGCCGCTCAAAGTGCCCGACGTGCGACAGCTGTGAAAGTTGGCAGTGCAGGCCACCTTACCCGCGCGACTGCCACCCTTGGAACGACCAACCGGGGATACCCCATTTGTGGGGTATCCCCGGTCGGGATCGCTCAAGTCATCGAGGCGCCTGTTGTGTTCAGACGAGCTCGGTGACGGTACCGCCGGCGGCGGTGATCTTCTCCTTGGCGGAGCCGGAGACGGCGTCGACCGTCACCTGCAGCGCCACGGAGATCTCGCCCTGGCCGAGGACCTTGACGAGGCTGTTCTTGCGAACGGCACCCTTGGCCACCAGACCCTCGACGGTGACTTCGCCACCCTCGGGGTAGAGCGCGGCCAGCTTGTCGAGGTTCACGACCTGGAACTCGGTCTTGAACGGGTTCTTGAAGCCCTTCAGCTTCGGAAGACGCATGTGGAGGGGCATCTGGCCACCCTCGAAGCGCTCCGGAACCTGGTAACGGGCCTTCGTACCCTTGGTACCACGACCGGCCGTCTTACCCTTCGACGCCTCACCACGACCCACACGGGTCTTGGCGGTCTTGGCGCCCGGGGCGGGACGGAGGTTGTGGATCTTGAGCGGGTTGTTCTCCGCCATGATCAGTCGACCTCCTCGACCGTCACGAGGTGGCGGACGGTGTGCACCATTCCGCGGAACTCGGGGCGGTCCTCCTTGACGACCTGCGTGTTGATGCCCTTGAGGCCAAGGGAACGCAGGGTGTCACGGTGGTTCTGCTTGCTGCCGATGTAGGACTTGACCTGCGTAATCTTGAGCTGCGCCATGATTACGCACCCGCCCCGGCACGTGCACGGAGAAGAGCCGCGGGGGCGACGTCCTCGAGCGGCAGACCACGGCGGGCCGCGATCTCCTCGGGACGCTGCAGACCCTTCAGGGCCTCCACGGTCGCGTGCACGATGTTGATCGCGTTGTCGGAGCCGAGCGACTTCGACAGCACGTCGTGGATACCGGCGCACTCGAGCACGGCACGCACCGGACCACCGGCGATCACACCGGTACCGGGCGACGCGGGCTTCAGGAGCACGACGCCGGCAGCCTTCTCACCCTGGATGGGGTGCGGGATGGTGCCCTGGATACGGGGGACCTTGAAGAAGTGCTTCTTGGCCTCCTCAACACCCTTGGCGATGGCGGCCGGCACCTCCTTGGCCTTGCCGTAACCGACACCCACGGTGCCGTCACCGTCGCCCACCACGACCAGCGCGGTGAAGCTGAAGCGACGACCACCCTTCACAACCTTGGCGACGCGGTTGATCGCGACGACGCGCTCAACGTACGCGGTCTTCTCGGCGGCAGCTGCGCCGCCGTCACGGCCCTTCCGGTCCCGCCGCTCGCCGCCACCGGCACCGCCACCGCGGCGCTGGGGTCCAGCCATTGGAATTACCTCTCTCTTTTTTCCGCTAGCTACGCAGTGACATCAGTCGCTGCGCGACGGGGACTCAGAACTTGAGTCCGGCTTCGCGGGCGGCGTCCGCCAGGGCGGCGATGCGCCCGGCGTACTGGTTGCCACCACGGTCGAACACGACGGCCTCCACGCCCGCGGCCTTGGCGCGCTCGGCGACCAGGGCGCCGACCTGCTTGGCCTGCGTGGACTTGTCGCCCTCGCCACCGCGCACCGAGGTGTCCAGGGTGGACGCCGACGCCAGGGTGTGACCCTTGATGTCGTCGATCACCTGGGCCACGATGTGGCGGTTGGAGCGGGTAACGACCAGACGGGGACGCTCCGCCGTACCGGCGATCCGCTTGCGGATCCGGATGTGACGGCGCTTGATCGCGGCGCGCTTGTAGGCGTCGCCCTTGAGGATCTTCTGTCCGTATGCCATGGCTTACTTACCCGCCTTTCCGACCTTGCGGCGGATGACTTCGCCCTCGTACTTGACGCCCTTGGCCTTGTACGGGTCGGGCTTGCGCAGCTTGCGGATGTTGGCCGCAACCTCGCCGACCTTCTGCTTGTCGATGCCCTCGACCGAGAAACGGGTCGGGTTCTCCACCTTGAAGGAGATGCCCTCGGGGGCCTCGACCACGATCGGGTGGCTGTAGCCGAGCGCGAACTCGAGGTTCGAGCCCTTGGCGGTCACGCGGTAACCGACACCACTGATCTCGAGCTTCTTCACGTAACCCTGGGTCACGCCGGTGATCATGTTCGCCACCAGCGTGCGGGACAGGCCGTGGAGGGCCTTGTTCTGACGCTCGTCGTTCGGGCGGGTGACGTTCAGAACGCCGTCCTCACCCTTGACGATCTCGATCGGTGCCACGACGGTGTGGGTCAGCTCGCCCTTGGGGCCCTTGACCTTGACCGTACGGCCGTCGATGGTGACGTCCACGCCGGCGGGAACCGCGATGGGGAGCTTGCCGATGCGCGACATAGCTGTTTCCTCCGTTCCCTTCCGTTACCAGACGTAGGCGAGAACTTCTCCGCCTACGCCCTTCTTGCCGGCCTGCTTGTCGGTGAGGAGCCCGTGCGACGTGGAGATGATCGCCACGCCGAGGCCGCCGAGCACCTTCGGCAGGTTGGTGGACTTCGCGTAGACCCGGAGACCGGGCTTGGAGATCCGCTTGATGCCCGCGATGGAGCGCTCACGGTTGGGGCCGAACTTCAGCTCCAGGACGAGGTTCTTGCCGACCTCGGCGTCCTCGACCTTCCAGCCCGTGATGAAGCCCTCCTGCTGGAGGATCTCCGCGATGTGCGACTTGATCTTCGAGTGCGGCATCGCCACGGTGTCGTGGTACGCCGAGTTCGCGTTCCGCAGACGCGTAAGCATGTCTGCGATCGGATCAGTCATGGTCATGAATTGGCCTTCGGCCTCTCTCGCCGGGGTTTCCTGGTGCGCCATCCCTCTCCCCGATCCGAGACGGGACGGGTGCGGCGCGGTGGACCTACGGCGTAGTAAGTCGTACGGGCGGCAGACGCCCAACCCCGCAAGCTTAATGCATGCGGAGAAGGGCCCCTGCCGACCCAGATGCTTACCGAGAGCTTCAGGAATCCCCTATTACAGGAATTACCAGGAGCTCTTGGTCACGCCCGGCAGCTCGCCACGGTGAGCCATCTCACGAAGGCACACGCGGCACAGGCCGAACTTGCGGTACACGGAGTGCGGACGGCCGCAGCGCTGGCAGCGGGTGTAGCCACGCACACCGAACTTGGGCTTGCGAGCAGCCTTAGCGATCAGAGCCTTCTTCGCCATCTCGCTCACGCCTCCTTGAACGGGAAGCCGAGGTGACGAAGGAGCGCGCGGCCCTCAGCGTCGTTGGTCGCCGTGGTGACCACGGTGATGTCCATACCCCGGACGCGGTCGATCTTGTCCTGGTCGATCTCGTGGAACATGACCTGCTCCGTGAGACCGAAGGTGTAGTTGCCACGGCCGTCGAACTGCTTGGGGGACAGACCACGGAAGTCGCGGATGCGCGGCAGCGCGAGCGACAGGGTGCGGTCCAGGAACTCCCACATGCGGTCGCCACGGAGCGTGACGTGGGCACCGATCGGCTGTCCCTCACGCAGCTTGAACTGCGCGATGGACTTGCGGGCCTTGGTGACGGCCGGCTTCTGACCGGTGATCGTGGTGAGGTCGCGGATGGCGCCCTCGATCAGCTTGGAGTCGCGGGCGGCGTCGCCCACACCCATGTTGACCACGATCTTGACGAGGCCGGGGATCTGCATGACGTTCTCGTAGGAGAACTCCTCACGCAGCTTGCCCGCGATCTCCTCGCGGTACTTCGTCTTCAGACGCGGAGTGGTGGTGGTAGCCATCAGATGTCCTCACCCGTCCGCTTGGCAACGCGGATCTTGTTGCCCTCGTCGTCGAAGCGGTAACCGACGCGGGTCACGACCTTGTTGCCGTCCTTCTCCACGACGAGCTGAACATTGCTCACGTGAATGGGGGCTTCGGTGGTGATGATGCCGCCGGCCTGCGAACCGCGAGCCGTGGGACCGGCCTTGGTGTGCTTCTTGACCCGGTTGACACCCTCGACCAGGACACGCTCGTCGCGCGGGTAAGCGGCAATGACCTTGCCCTGCTTGCCCTTGTCCTTGCCGGTGATGACCTGGACCAGGTCGCCCTTCTTGATCTTCATGCTTACAGCACCTCCGGCGCGAGCGAGATGATCTTCATGAACTTCTTCTCGCGCAGCTCACGGCCGACGGGGCCGAAGATACGGGTGCCGCGAGGGTCGCCGTCGTTCTTCAGAATGACGGCGGCGTTCTCGTCGAAGCGGATGTACGAGCCGTCCGGACGGCGGCGCTCCTTGACGGTGCGAACGATGACCGCCTTGACGACGTCACCCTTCTTCACGTTGCCACCGGGGATCGCGTCCTTGACGGTGGCGACGATGACGTCACCGATACCCGCGTAGCGGCGACCGGAGCCACCGAGCACACGGATGCAAAGGATCTCCTTCGCACCAGTGTTGTCGGCGACACGCAGTCGCGACTCCTGCTGGATCACGTCTATCTCCTGGTTGTCTGCCGGTTCCCGGGGCGGGCGCGCAGGACGCGCCCGCCCCGAGCCTGGCGGAACGATGCCTAGGGGGTCCCCCTAGGAGGGATTACTTGGCCTTCTCGAGGATCTCGACGACGCGCCAGCGCTTCGTCGCGGACAGCGGCCGGGTCTCCATGAGGAGGACACGGTCGCCGATGCCCGCGGCGTTCTGCTCGTCGTGCGCCTTGAGCTTGTTGGTACGGCGGATGACCTTGCCGTACAGCGCGTGCTTGACGCGGTCCTCGACGGCGACGACGACGGTCTTGTCCATCTTGTCGCTGACGACAAGGCCCTCACGGGTCTTGCGGAAGCCGCGCGCTTCTGCGTTCTCAGTCACGTTCTTCTCGCTCATCAGGCGTTCTCCACCGTCTCGATGCCGAGCTCACGCTCACGCATGAGGGTGTAGATCCGGGCGATGTCCTTGCGGACCGCCTTGAGACGGCCATGGTTCTCGAGCTGGCCGGTCGCCGCCTGGAAGCGGAGATTGAACAGCTCTTCCTTGGCCTCGCGGAGCTTCGCCAGAAGCTCCTCGTTGCCCAGCTCGCGCAGCTCGGACGCCTTGGTACCGGCCGACATCACGCTTCACCTGCCTCGCGCTTGACGATCCGGCACTTCATCGGCAGCTTGTGGGCCGCACGAGTCAGCGCCTCACGGGCGATCTTCTCGTTGGGGTACGACAGCTCGAACATGACCCGACCCGGGTGCACGTTCGCGACCCACCACTCCGGAGAACCCTTACCGGAACCCATGCGGGTCTCGGCGGGCTTCTTGGTGAGGGGGCGGTCCGGGTAGATGTTGATCCAGACCTTGCCGCCACGCTTGATGTGGCGGGTCATCGCGATACGGGCCGCCTCGATCTGGCGGTTGGTCACGTACGCCGGAGTCATGGCCTGGATGCCGTACTCGCCGAACGCAACCGTCGTACCACCCTTGGCCATACCGCGGCGCTTCGGGTGGTGCTGCTTGCGGTGCTTGACCCTACGGGGGATCAGCATGTCGGTCAGGCCTCCGTTCCGGTGCTCTCAGCCGGAGCGGCAGCCGCGGGGGCCTCGGCCTTGGGGGCCTCGGCACCAGCAGCCTGCTGCGGCTTGCGACCGCGCCCGCCACGCTCGCCGCCACGGCCACCACGGGCCGGGCGGTCGGCGCCGCCACCACCGCGAGCCGGGCGGTTACCCGCACGGGCGGCAGCGTTCTCGGCGCGGACCTCGGCGATGTTCTTGACGTCGCCCTTGTAGATCCAGACCTTCACGCCGATGCGGCCGAAGGTCGTCTTGGCCTCGAAGAAGCCGTAGTCCACGTTCGCGCGGAGCGTGTGCAGGGGCACGCGGCCCTCGCGGTAGAACTCCGAGCGGGACATCTCGGCGCCGCCGAGGCGGCCACCGCACTGGATCTTGATGCCCTTGGCGCCGGCCTTCATCGTGCCCTGCATGCTCTTACGCATGGCGCGACGGAAGGAGACGCGGGAGGAGAGCTGCTCGGCGACGGCCTGAGCAACCAGCTGAGCGTCCGTCTCGGGGCTCTTGACCTCGAGGATGTTCAGCTGGACCTGCTTGCCCGTGAGCTTCTCGAGGTCACCGCGGATGCGGTCGGCCTCGGCGCCACGGCGGCCGATGACGATGCCCGGACGAGCGGTGTGGATGTCCACACGCACGCGGTCACGGGTGCGCTCGATCTCCACCTTCGAGATGCCGGCGCGCTCCATGCCGGACGTCATCATCCGACGGATGGCGACGTCTTCCTTGACGTAGTCCTTGTACAGCTTGTCGGCGTACCAACGGGACTTGAAGTCCGTGGTGATGCCGAGGCGGAACCCATGCGGGTTAACCTTCTGGCCCATTACCGGGTTCCTTCCTTGCTGCTGACGACCACGGTGATGTGGCTGGTCCGCTTGCGGATCCGGTAGGCACGGCCCTGGGCACGCGGCCGGAACCGCTTCAGGGTCGGGCCCTCGTCGACGTACGCCTCGGAGATGAAGAGGCTGTCGGCGTCGGTGTGGTCGTAGTTGTGCGCGGCGTTGGCAATGGCGCTGTCGAGCACCTTGCCGACCGGTACGGAGGCGGCCTGCGGAGCGAATCGCAGGACCGCCTGGGCCTCCGTGGCATCCATGCCACGGATGAGGTCCACCACACGGCGGGCCTTCATGGGCGTGACGCGGATGTACCGCGCCTGGGCCCTGGCGTCCATGGTTGTCCCTTTCAGGTTTCTTTGTCTGAATGCGATCCGCGTTAGCGGCGCTTCGACTTCCGGTCGTCCTTGACGTGGCCCCGGAAGGTGCGCGTCGGCGAGAACTCGCCGAGCTTGTGGCCGACCATCGACTCGGTGACGAACACCGGGATGTGGGTCTTGCCGTTGTGCACCGCGAGCGTGTGGCCGAGCATGGCCGGCACGATCATCGAGCGACGGGACCAGGTCTTGATGACGTTCTTGGTGCCGGCTTCGTTCTGGGCGTCCACCTTCTTGAGCAGGTGGTCGTCGACGAAGGGCCCCTTCTTCAAGCTACGAGGCATCTCAACCCGTCCTTAGCGCTTCTTGTTCGTCTTGCGGCGGCGGACGATGTACTTGTTCGACGCCTTCTTGGGCGAACGAGTACGGCCTTCCTTCTTGCCCCACGGGGACACGGGGTGACGACCACCGGAGGTCCGGCCCTCACCACCACCGTGCGGGTGGTCCACCGGGTTCATGACCACACCACGGACGGTCGGGCGAACGCCCAGCCACCGCTTGCGGCCCGCCTTGCCCCAGTTGATGTTCGACTGCTCGGCGTTGCCGACCTCGCCGACGGTGGCGCGGCAGCGCACGTCGACCAGGCGGATCTCTCCGGACGGCATGCGCAGGTGGGCCATCGAGCCCTCCTTCGCGAGCAGCTGCACGGAGGCACCGGCGGAGCGGGCGAACTTGGCGCCGCCACCGGGACGGAGCTCGATCGCGTGGATCGTGGTACCGACCGGGATGTTGCGCAGCGCCAGGTTGTTGCCCGGCTTGATGTCGGCCCCGGGGCCGTTCTCGACGCGGTCACCCTGCTGCAGGTTGCGCGGGGCGAGGATGTAGCGCTTCTCGCCGTCGGCGTAGTGCAGCAGCGCGATGCGCGCGGTGCGGTTGGGGTCGTACTCGATGTGCGCGACCTTCGCCGGCACGCCGTCCTTGTCGTGACGACGGAAGTCGATCACTCGGTAGGCGCGCTTGTGTCCGCCACCCTGGTGGCGAACGGTCACACGACCGGCGTTGTTACGGCCGCCCTTGCTGTGCAGCGGGCGGACCAGCGACTTCTCCGGCGTGGACCGCGTGACCTCGACGAAGTCGGCGACGCTGGAGCCACGACGGCCCGGAGTCGTCGGCTTGTACTTGCGGATTCCCATTTCTCAGTCCTCGTCCGATATCGGACGATCCGGACCTCCGTCAGGAGGTCGGACCGCCGAAGATGTCGATACGGTCGCCCTCGGCGAGGGTCACGATCGCGCGCTTGGTGCCGGCACGCTGACCGAAGCCGGTCTTGGTGCGCTTGCGCTTGCCCTGGCGGTTGATCGTGTTCACGCCGGTCACCTTGACCGAGAAGACCGCCTGGACGGCCTGCTTGATCTGGGTCTTGTTGGCGTTCGGGGCCACGATGAACGTGTACTTGCCCTCGTCGAGAAGCGCGTAGCTCTTCTCGGACACGACCGGCTTGAGCAGGACGTCACGGGGGTCCGTGAAGGACTTGCTCACCGGGGTGACGACGGTGTTCTTGCCCTCGGCCTCGTGGCGACGCGCCTTGGCGACGCGCGCGGCCTTGGCGGCCTTGGCCGCCTTGGAGGCGATGCTCGGGTGACGCGTAGCCATCAGGCCTCGCTCCCTTCGGTGTCGGTGGCCTTCGGGCCGGACACGAAGGACTCGAAGGCGGCCTGGGTGAAGACCACGTCGTCCGAGACGAGAACGTCGTACGTGTTCAGCTGGCCCGGCTCCAGGATGTGGACCTGGGGCAGGTTGCGGGCGGACAGCCACGCGGCCTCGTCGGCGCGGTCGACGACCAGGAGCAGGTTCTTGCGCTCCGAGATCTTGCCGAACAGCGTCCGGGCGGCCTTCGTCGACGGGTTCTCACCCTCGACGACGCCGGAGACGACGTGGATGCGGTTGTGGCGGGCCCGGTCGGTGAGGGCGTGACGCAGCGCGGCAGCCTTCATCTTCTTCGGGGTCCGCTGCGAGTAGTCACGCGGCTGCGGGCCGTGGACGACGCCACCGCCGGCGAACTGCGGCGCACGGGTCGAGCCCTGACGGGCGCGGCCGGTGCCCTTCTGGCGGTACGGCTTCCTGCCGCCACCACGGACTTCACCGCGGGTCTTGGTCTTGTGCGTGCCCTGGCGGGCAGCGGCCAGCTGCGCGACGACGACCTGGTGGATCAGCGGAATGCTGACCTTCTCAACGTCGAAGATCTCCGCGGGGAGCTCGACGGAACCGGCCTTGTCGCCCGCCGGCGAAAGGATGTCAACAGTGCTCATCGGTTACCTCAGGCCCCCTTGGCCGCGGTGCGGACCAGGACGAGGCCGCCGTTCGGACCGGGAACCGCGCCCTTGATGAGCAGCAGACCCTTCTCCGCGTCAACGGCGTGGACGGTCAGGTTCTGGGTGGTGACCCGCTCGTTGCCCATGCGACCCGCCATGCGGAGGCCCTTGAACACGCGGCCCGGGGTGGCACAGCCACCGATGGAACCGGGCGAGCGGTGCTTGCGCTGGGTGCCGTGTCCGGCGCCGAGGCCACGGAAGTTGTGGCGCTTCATGACACCGGCGAAGCCCTTGCCCTTGCTCTTGCCGGTCACGTCGACCTTCACGCCGGCCTCGAACACCTCAGCGGTGATCTCCTGGCCCAGCGTGTACTCGGAGGCGTCCGCGGTGCGGATCTCGACGAGGTGGCGACGGGGGGTGACGTCGGCCTTGGCGAAGTGGCCCTTGAGGGGCTTGTTCACCTTGCGCGGGTCGATCTCGCCGAACGCGATCTGGACGGACTCGTAGCCGTCGGCGTCGTTCGTACGGACCTGGGTGACGACGTTGGGCCCGGCCTTGACGACGGTGACGGGAACAACGCGGTTGTTCTCGTCCCACACCTGCGTCATGCCGAGCTTCTCGCCCAGGATGCCCTTGATCTGCTTAGCCATCTCTCAGATCACCGGCCTCAGAGCTTGATCTCGATGTCGACACCGGCCGGGAGGTCGAGTCGCATCAGAGAGTCAACGGTCTTGGGAGTCGGGTCGAGGATGTCGATCAGGCGCTTGTGCGTGCGCATCTCGAAGTGCTCGCGCGAGTCCTTGTACTTGTGCGGCGACTTGATGACGCAGTACACGTTCTTCTCAGTGGGCAGCGGCACCGGGCCCGCGACCGACGCACCAGTGCGGGTCACCGTCTCGACGATCTTCTTCGCCGAGGAGTCGATGACCTCGTGGTCGTAGGCCTTGAGCCGGATGCGGATCTTCTGTCCCGCCATGGCTACTTCGTAGTCCTGTCTCTCTACAGCTCTGGAACCCGGTGTTCCTGTTCTCTTCTCCGACCCACGCGGTCGGGCGTGTCGCACTCTCGCTGACACAAATGTCCCTTGTTCGAACATCCCTGCGGGATTGCACACAGCCCTGCCGGAACCGTGAACCGGGGGCGAGAGGCCCACCGGGTGCCTGGCCGGTGCCGCACTGACACTTCCCGGAAGATTCCCGTACGTCCGCCCCACATGGGGACGACGAGTACTGTGGGACTCGCTTCCGGTCCTCCCGGCGGGAGGCGCGCAGCATCAACACTCGACCGAGCAACTCGGACAGTCTGCCATATGGGGCAGTGCCGACGCCAATCGAGCCGGAGAGAATACCCCGGGCGTGACGCAGGTCAAACCCCGGTGCGGGGCGCCGGCGCCGCTCAGTCCGATTCCCACGCCCGCCGTCGCGGCAGCGCCCAGAACAACGCTCCCAGGCCCAGGGCCACCGCGGCGGGCACCAGCAGGAGCACGGCCGGGCGCACCGCCTCGCGGAGCAGCCAGGCGCCCACCAGGCCCCCGACGAACATCGCGCCGACCGACACGAGGCGACGGCCCTCGGCGCGCGGGCCGGAGCCGATGCGGTGGTCGGCGGCCGGGACGAGCCCGCCGAGGAACGCCGTGAGCGCCCGTGTGGAGACCGTGGTCGGCACGTCCGGGACCTGTACCCGCATGGTGGTGACGTTGCGTACGCCCATGGCCGCCGACACCAGGGCGATCACGACCAGGTGGCGACCGGTGCCACGCCCGGCGTCCGGGTCGTCGGCGCCGATGTGCCACGCGAGAAGGCCGCCGCAGGCGAGGAGCAGCGCCTCGGTGATCAGACCGGGCACGAGCCAGCGGCGGCCGTGGACGTCCACGTAGGCCTCGAACAGGGAGCCGGCCACCGCGCCGGCCATGAAACCGAGGACGGAGACCCCCGCCGCGGCCGGGGAGAGTTCGGCGGCGCCGATGAGCGCGAAGGCGAGGAAGAGGAGGTTGCCGGTCTGCACGGCGGTGAAGGCCGGGCCCAGCACGAGGAAGCTGACGGCCTCGATCATGCCGGTCACCAGGGTGAGCAGCACCATGGCCGAGGTCAGCCCGACGCCCGCCCTGGGCTTCATGCGGGGGTCCGCTTCATACGGGGACCGTACGTCGCGACCGGCGCGTCGGGCCTGCGCTGCCGCGGGCCGCTACGCCGATCAGGTGCGGCCCCCGGCAAGGGCCCCGGCGCCGCCCCGGGCGAGCCGGTCGGGCGGAGGGCTGTCTTCCGCGACCGGCGTGACGTGATCATGGTCGGCATGTCGATCACCTCACGGCGCGGCCTGCTCGCCGCCCTCGCGGCCTCGGCCGCCTCCGTCCCGCTCGGCGCTCTCGCCGCCGCCCCGGCGCGGGCCGCCGAACCGGTCCACGCCGTCGAGCCGTTCGCCGCGCCCGCCGGTCCGGGTCCGGCCCGGTCCTCGGTGGCGATGCCGCCGCTGGACGCCTCCTACTTCACGCAGGTGACGCTGGCCACGCCGCTCACCGCGACCGTGCTGCCGGGGACCCCGGCCCGCACCGAGGTGACCTCGGCGGGCCGGCGTGTCGCGCTGCTGACGCACGGGGCCCGGACCGTCGTACTGCCCGGCCCGGAGCGGACGTTCACGGAGGACAAGAAGCCCTTCGCCGACGACTTCGGGCGCACGTTGCAGGACTCCTGGGGCAACTCCCCCGGCGGCGGGAGCTGGTCCACGCTCGGCCCGGCCGACGGGGACTACTCGGTGCAGCCGGGCGCCGGTGTCATCGCCCTGACCACGGACTACGCCAGCCGGCACGCGACCGTGCGGGACGGTGAGCTCACGGACGTGGACGTCCGCTCCGTGGCCCGGTTCGACAAGGTGCCCACCGGCCAGGCCTGCTCCTACGCACTGTCGTTCGGCTACCAGGACACCCACGACAACTACCGGGCCCGGCTCTCCTTCCTCACCACCGGCGCGGTCGAACTGCGCATCGAGAAGGAGGTCGCCGACGCGGTCACCCAGCTGACCACCGCCGTCACCCTCGCCACCGGCGTCCCCGCGGGCACCGACTGGACGATCCGGGTACGCCGCGAGGGCACCCGTATCCGCGTGAAGGCCTGGCGCTCGGCCGGTACGGAGCCCTCCGCCTGGACGGCCGACGTCAGCGATCCCACCTTCGGCAAGGGGCGGGTCGGCCTGCGCGCGCTCGCGGGCGACGGCTGCACCAACCTGCCGGTCCGGCTGCTCGTCGGCCACTTCGAGGTGAGCGCCGCGCGGTGGGCGGCACCGCCGACGGTCACCCATCGCGACTGGGTGCGCGTACTGCCGCAGCCCTTCGACGGGACCTGGACGCCGGAGGTCGAGGAAACGGTCCGGGGCTGGGCCGGTTCGACCGCGCCGGACGTCCTGGCGCACGCGGCGATGTTCCTCACCGGCGCGCCCGCGGTCACCGCCGGCTCCGGACCGGCCGAGGGCAGGCAGGTCCTCGGGGAGTCCGGGTACGGCTACCTGGACCCGCAGGGCAACCGCTACGAGGGGGCGGACTTCCACGAGTACATGAACCTCGGCTGGACCTTCCCCGACGGCACCCACACCGGCCCGTCCACCCGGCAGGTGGGCAATCTGGACTGCTCGGGCTACACGCGGATGGTGTACGGCTTCCACATGGGCGTGCCGCTGGCCGCCGGCGAGGACACCTCCGGCACCCGGATACCGCGCAGGTCCCGCGACATGTCCGACCACGCGCCCGGCGTCCGTGTCGACCGTACCGACGGAACGAAGCCGCCCGCCGCGTCCCAGCTCCAGCCCGGCGACCTGGTCCTGTTCAACGCCGACTCCGGCGACGACAACGCCACGGTGACGGTCGACCACGTCGGGATCTACCTCGGCAAGGACACGGCGGGCGGCCGCCGCTTCCTCTCCAGCCGCAAGACGGTCGACGGCCCGACGATGTCCGACCTCGGCGGCGCGTCGCTCCTGGACGGCACGGGCACGTACGCGACCACGCTGCACACGGTCCACCGCCTCTGACCCGGCGCGGACGGCCGCGTACGTGGCTGCGCCCGGCCGGCCGCGCGCAGCTGACTCCGCTCGGCCGGCCGCCCCACCTTGCCCCCGCGCCTCTCAGATGACCCCCTGCGCGATCATCGCCTCCGCCACCCGTTCGAAGCCCGCGATGTTCGCGCCCGTCACGTAGTCGCCGGGGCTGCCGTAGCGGGCGGCGGTCTCACGGCAGGTGGTGTGGATGTCGGTCATGACGCGGGCGAGCTCCTCCTCGACACGGGCCGCGGGCCAGGCCGTACGGGAGGCGTTCTGGGCCATCTCCAGGGCGCTGACCGCCACGCCGCCGGCGTTCGCCGCCTTGGCGGGGCCGAAGGCGACCCCGGCCTGCCGGAACAACTGGACGGCACCCGGGGTCGCCGGCATGTTCGCGCCCTCCGAGACCGCCTTCACGCCGTTGCGGATCAGGGCCGCGGCGTCCTTCTCGTCGAGTTCGTTCTGGGTCGCGGACGGCAGGGCGACGTCGGCCGGCACCTCCCAGACCCGGCCGTCCGGCACGAACCGCGCGGAGGCGCCGCGGCGTTGCGCGTAGGTGGCGATCCGGGCCCGCTCGACCTCCTTGACCTGCCGTAGCAGCTCCAGGTCGACACCCTTCTCGTCGACCACGTAACCGGAGGAGTCCGAGCAGGTGAGCGGGTTGGCGCCGAGGGCCGTCAGCTTCTCGACGGTGTGGATAGCGACGTTCCCCGAGCCCGACACCACCACGGTCTGGCCCTCCAGGTCCTCCCCGCGCTCCCGCAGCATCGCCGCCGTGAACAGGACGTTCCCGTACCCCGTCGCCTCCGGGCGGATCAGCGAGCCGCCCCAGCCCGGGCCCTTGCCGGTGAGCACGCCGGCCTCCCAGCGGTTGGTGATACGGCGGTACTGGCCGAAGAGGTAGCCGATCTCCCGGCCGCCGACGCCGATGTCACCCGCCGGCACGTCCGTGTGGGCGCCGATGTGGCGGTGCAGTTCCGTCATGAAGGACTGGCAGAACCGCATGACCTCCGCGTCGCTGCGCCCCCGCGGGTCGAAGTCGCTGCCGCCCTTTCCGCCGCCGATGCCGAGGCCGGTCAGCGCGTTCTTGAAGACCTGTTCGAAGCCCAGGAACTTGACGATGCCGAGATTCACCGAGGGGTGGAAGCGCAGACCGCCCTTGTACGGGCCGAGGGCGCTGTTGAACTCCACGCGAAAGCCCCGGTTGACGTGGACCCGGCCCCGGTCGTCCTGCCACGGCACCCGGAAGACGATCTGCCGCTCCGGCTCGCACAGCCGTTCCACCAGCCCCGCGTCGGCGTACTCCGGGCGGTCCGCCAGCACGGGTGCCAGCGTGTCCAGCACCTCGGCGACGGCCTGGAGGAACTCCGGCTGGGCGGGGTTGCGGTCCTCGATCTCCGCGCGGAGGCGGTTCAGCGTGTCCGTCGTCCTGCTCTCGTCGCGTCGCTTCGTCACGGGCTCCCTTTCATCCGGTTCCTCCGGCACGACCGCTGGTACGGCCTGCCCGACCCGCGCGTTCAGGACGCACGAGGCCTGCTGCCAGGGATACCCGATCGCGCGCCGGAAGACCGCCCCAAGACCTCCCCAATTGGTCTGCACCAACCTCCTGCCCTGCTCCTCCCCCGCCGCAAGCTCGGCTCATGGAGCTGGAGCTGCGCCATCTCAGGACGGTCCGGGCCATCGCCGACGCCGGGAGTCTCACCCGGGCGGCCACGGCCCTCGGGCTCGCGCAGCCCGCGTTGAGCGCACAGCTCAAGCGCATCGAGCGGGCCCTGGGAGGCGAGCTCTTCGAACGGGGCCGGCACGGAGTGCGGGCGACGGCGCTCGGTGAACTCGTCCTCGAACGCACCCGTGTCGGCGGCTCGGGTGCAACTGCGCCGCCGGTGGTACGACCTTCTTCCAGCCGATCAACCCGCTGCTCGAGAACTACGGCCTCACCCTGAGGACCACGACGGACCCGGGTGATCCGGGCGACCCCGGCGAGCCCTACCGCTGTCTGCAAGGACACCAGGCCCAGCCGGGCTGGGAGCCCCTGAACGTACCGGCGCTGTGGCAGCGCGCCTGACGAAGTGAGACGAAGTGAGCGGTGAGCGGGTCCGGGTGCACGCACGGGGCACCCGGGCCCGACGCCGTCACGCCGCCCGCTGGAAACTCCGCAGCCGTACGAACGAGGACTCCAGCCCCTTCTTCAGCGCCCGCGCCACCGGTCGCTCCACGAGACGGTGCACCAGCCAGCTCAGCACCAGGAACCCTGCGATCAGACTCGCGACCAGGAGCCGGGGATCCATCGTGCCTCGGAGGTGATGGATGAGCACTATGCCCGCGAGGTAGTGCATGAGGTACAGCGGATACGTCAGACTGCCCGCCGTCACCAGCCACTTCCAGCGGATCCGGTCGGTCCAGCCGAGGGCGATGCCCACCATCAGCAGCATGAAGACGGTGAAGATGACGACCGCCCCGCGCCAGCTGCTGACCTGTTCGTACTCGACGCGCTCCCCCAGCTCCAGCTGCCCCATCAGCCAGGACATCGCGAGGATGCCCCACAGCAGCAGGTCCTGGCCGAAGCGGTGCATGAGGTACAGGGCGAGACCCGCGATGAAGTACCAGGCGGCGCTCGGGTCGGCGACCAGCGTCAGCAGCGGGAACTTGGAGATCGGGGCCAGCATCGCCGCGGCGCCCCAGACGCAGCAGAACACGACGACCCGGCGGTACGTCAGACCCATGGCGACGACGACGAGGAACAGCAGGTAGAAGCGGAGCTCCGACCAGAGCGTCCAGTACACGGGGTCGACGTTCGGGACCTTCGAACCGGACTGCAGCATCGTCAGGTTGAACAGGATCTCCCGCAGCCGCAGCCGTTCCTGCACCCCCGGCAGCAGCACCAGCACGGCCGTCGTGAAGAGGACGGCGAACCAGTAGGCCGGGTAGAGGCGGATCACGCGGGAGACGAAGAAGTCCTTCGGCGTCCGGCCCCAGCAGGACATGCAGATGACGAAACCGCTGATCACGAAGAAGATCTCGACGCCTATCCAGCCGAAGGAGGCGACGCGGAACACGGTCGGCATCAGCTCCGACACCGGGCGGTCCCAGATGATGTTGCCGGCGCCGTTCGCCCGCCGGGTGCCGACGAAGTGGTGCAGCACGACCATCAGGGCGGCGACGAGCCGGATGCCGTCGACCACGTACAGCCGGGGCCGCTGCCGGCGGGCCCGGGCCGAGGTGTCCACCTTCGGCGCGCCCAGCGGCTGCGGCGGGCGTTCGGCCACCGCGACCGGCATAGGTATCGACAATCCGCTGCGCGCACCCTGCATCAGGAGTCCTAGCCATCCTCGGGAGAGACTCGGGGCCCGACGGCCACTGAACGACGCTTCACGCTACGTCGGTACTTTCCGCCCCACGGGGACAGAAAAGAACAATCCCCCCGTGCGCACAGGGAAGTTGCCGTAACTCTCGCCATTCCGCCGCACAGTGTTCGACCAGGTTTCACTCAGGAGCGGGACAACCTTCCGGTTGTTCGAGCGCGGCCGGGCACGGCAAAGGGGCCCGTACGACCGAAGTCGTACGGGCCCCTTCAGGCCTTTTCAGGTCAGGCGACCCTCAAGCAAGCGGACTTACTTGGTGATCTTGGTGACCTGGCCGGCGCCCACGGTCCGGCCACCCTCACGGATGGCGAACTTCAGGCCCTCTTCCATGGCGACGGGCTGGATGAGCTCCACCGTCATCTCGGTGTTGTCACCCGGCATGACCATCTCGGTGCCCTCGGGGAGGGTCACCACGCCGGTCACGTCCGTCGTACGGAAGTAGAACTGCGGACGGTAGTTGTTGAAGAAGGGGGTGTGACGACCACCCTCGTCCTTCGACAGGATGTAGGCCTGGGCCTCGAACTCGGTGTGCGGGGTGACCGAGCCCGGCTTGATGATGCACTGGCCGCGCTCGACGTCCTCGCGCTTGATGCCGCGAAGCAGCAGACCGACGTTCTCACCGGCCTGGCCCTCGTCGAGCAGCTTGCGGAACATCTCGATGCCGGTGACCGTGGTGGTGGTCTTCTCGGTCTTGATGCCGATGATGTCGACGGTCTCGTTGACCTTGAGGACACCACGCTCGATACGGCCGGTGACGACCGTACCGCGACCGGTGATCGTGAAGACGTCCTCGATCGGCATCAGGAACGGCTTGTCGACGTCACGCTCGGGCTGCGGGACGGACTCGTCGACAGCCTTCATCAGGTTGAGGACGGAGTCGACCCACTCCTTCTCGCCCTCGAGGGCCTTGAGCGCGGAGACCTTGACGACCGGCAGGTCGTCGCCCGGGAACTCGTACTCGGAGAGCAGCTCACGGACCTCGAGCTCGACGAGCTCCAGGATCTCCTCGTCGTCCACCATGTCGGCCTTGTTCAGGGCGACCACGATGTACGGCACGCCGACCTGGCGGGCCAGGAGCACGTGCTCCTTGGTCTGCGGCATCGGGCCGTCGGTGGCGGCGACCACCAGGATCGCGCCGTCCATCTGCGCGGCACCGGTGATCATGTTCTTGATGTAGTCCGCGTGACCAGGGCAGTCGACGTGGGCGTAGTGACGCGCCTCGGTCTGGTACTCGACGTGCGCGATGGAGATGGTGATACCGCGCTGACGCTCTTCCGGCGCCTTGTCGATGTTGTCGAACGGGGTGGCCTCGTTCAGGTCCGGGTACGCGTCGTGCAGCACCTTGGTAATGGCGGCCGTGAGGGTCGTCTTACCGTGGTCGATGTGACCGATGGTGCCGATGTTGACGTGCGGCTTAGTCCGCTCGAACTTCGCCTTCGCCACTGGGGTCCTCCTGTGGAGTGGTTCTGTACGCCTTACTTCATCGGCGCCAGGTGATCTTTGCTGTTAAGTCCCGGGCCCCGGGGCATTCATCCAGGATTGCGGGTGAATGCCCCGAGAGGCTCCGGAGTCAAGCCTACGGCGTATGAACGCGGTGCGTTACTCGCCCTTGGCCTTCGCGATGATCTCCTCGGCGACGTTCCGCGGAACCTCGGCGTAGGAGTCGAACTGCATCGAGTAGCTTGCGCGACCCGACGTCTTGCTGCGGAGGTCCCCGACGTAGCCGAACATCTCCGAAAGGGGCACGAGGCCCTTCACGACGCGGGCACCGGCCCGCTCCTCCATGGCCTGGATCTGACCACGGCGGGAGTTGATGTCGCCGATGACCTCACCCATGTAGTCCTCGGGCGTGGTGACCTCGACGGCCATCATCGGCTCGAGCAGCACGGGGCTGGCCTTGCGCGCGGCCTCCTTGAAGGCCTGCGAACCGGCGATCTTGAACGCGAGTTCGGAGGAGTCGACCTCGTGGTAGGCACCGTCGAGAAGCGTGACGCGGACGCCCGTCATCTCGTAGCCGGCGAGGATGCCGAACTGCATGGCCTCCTGCGCACCGGCGTCGACCGAAGGGATGTACTCCTTCGGGATGCGACCACCGGTCACCTTGTTCACGAACTCGTACGAGGCGTCGCCGCCCTCGATGGGCTCGATCGCGATCTGCACCTTGGCGAACTGACCGGTACCACCGGTCTGCTTCTTGTGGGTGTAGTCCACGCGCTCGACGGCCTTGCGGATCGTCTCGCGGTAGGCGACCTGCGGCTTGCCGACGTTGGCCTCGACCTTGAACTCACGGCGCATACGGTCGACCAGCACCTCGAGGTGCAGCTCGCCCATGCCACCGATGATGGTCTGGCCGGTCTCCTCGTCCGAGTGAACCTGGAAGGAGGGGTCCTCCTCCGCGAGACGCTGGATGGCGACACCCAGCTTCTCCTGGTCACCCTTGGACTTGGGCTCGATGGCGACCTGGATGACCGGCGCCGGGAAGTCCATGGACTCCAGGATGACCGGGTTCTTGTCGTCGCTCAGCGTCTCACCGGTGGTGGTCTGCTTGAGGCCCATGACGGCGACGATGTCGCCGGCGCCCACCGAGTCGATCTCCTCACGCTTGTTCGCGTGCATGCGGTAGATCTTGCCGATGCGCTCCTTCTTGCCCTTGACCGAGTTCAGCACCGCGGTGCCGGACTCCAGGCGACCGGAGTAGATCCGGACGAAGGTGAGCTTGCCCAGGTGCGGGTCGCTCATGATCTTGAACGCGAGCGCGGACAGCGGCTCGTCGTCCGAGGGCTTGCGCTTGACGACGACCTCGGGGTCCTTGACGTCGTGGCCCTCGATGGCCTCGACGTCGAGCGGGGTCGGCAGGTAGCGCACGACCGCGTCGAGCAGGGGCTGGACGCCCTTGTTCTTGAACGCGGTGCCACAGAACACCGGGGTGACCGTGGTGCCGTCGGACTTGCCGGACGCGATGGTGATGCGACGGATCGCGGCGTACAGCTGCTCCTCGGTGGGCTCCTCGCCCTCCAGGTACAGCTCCATGACCTCTTCGTCGTTCTCCGCGACGGCCTCGACCAGCTTGCCGCGCCACTCCTCGGCGGCCTCGGTGTGCGTGGCCGGGATGTCGACGACGTCGTACATCTCGCCCTTCGCCGCCTCGGCGGACCACACGAGCGCCTTCATGCGGACCAGGTCCACGACACCCTTGAAGTCGGCCTCGGCACCGATCGGAAGCTGCATGACGAGCGGCTGGGCGCCAAGGCGGTCCGAGATCATGTCCACGCAGCGGTGGAACTCGGCGCCGGTACGGTCCAGCTTGTTGACGAAGCAGATCCGCGGCACGCCGTAACGGTCGGCCTGACGCCACACCGTCTCGGACTGCGGCTCGACACCGGCGACACCGTCGAACACCGTCACGGCACCGTCGAGGACGCGCAGCGAACGCTCCACCTCGACGGTGAAGTCGACGTGCCCCGGGGTGTCGATGATGTTGATCGTGTAGTCGTTGTCCTCGAGCGGCCAGTGACAGGTGGTGGCAGCAGAGGTGATCGTGATGCCACGCTCCTGCTCCTGCTCCATCCAGTCCATGGTGGCAGCGCCGTCGTGGACCTCACCGATCTTGTAGCTGACGCCGGTGTAGAAGAGGATCCGCTCGGTGGTGGTCGTCTTGCCCGCGTCGATATGGGCCATGATCCCGATGTTGCGGACCTTGGCCAGGTCAAGTGAAGTGGTAGCCATAAGGCTTCAGTCTTCTCTCGGTCTCGATGGGGTCTGCGACTACCAGCGGTAGTGCGCGAAGGCCTTGTTGGACTCGGCCATCTTGTGGGTGTCCTCGCGCTTCTTCACGGCCGCACCGAGGCCGTTCGAGGCGTCGAGAAGCTCGTTGAGGAGACGCTCGGTCATGGTCTTCTCGCGACGGGCGCGGGAGTAACCGACCAGCCAGCGCAGCGCCAGGGTGTTGGCGCGGCCGGGCTTGACCTCGACCGGCACCTGGTAGGTGGCGCCACCGACACGGCGGGACTTGACCTCAAGGGTCGGCTTGATGTTCTCGAGCGCGCGCTTCAGCGTGATGACCGGGTCGTTGCCCGACTTCTCACGCAGGCCCTCCATGGCGCCGTAGACGATGCGCTCGGCGGTGGAGCGCTTGCCGTTCAGCAGCACCTTGTTGATGAGGGAGGTCACCAGAGGAGAACCGTAGACCGGGTCGATGATGACCGGGCGCTTCGGGGCGGGGCCCTTACGAGGCATTCTTACTTCTCCTTCTTGGCGCCGTAGCGGCTGCGGGCCTGCTTGCGGTTCTTGACACCCTGGGTGTCGAGCGAGCCGCGGATGATCTTGTAGCGAACACCCGGCAGGTCCTTCACACGGCCGCCGCGCACGAGCACGATGGAGTGCTCCTGCAGGTTGTGTCCCTCACCCGGAATGTAAGCGGTGACCTCGATCCCACTGGTCAGACGCACACGCGCGACCTTACGCAGGGCCGAGTTCGGCTTCTTCGGGGTGGTCGTGAACACACGCGTGCAGACGCCCCGGCGCTGAGGGGAACCCTCGAGTGCGGGCGTCTTGTTCTTCTCGACCTTGTCCTGCCGGCCCTTACGGACCAGCTGCTGGATCGTAGGCACTACTTCTCCGGTTTCTGTGTGCCGATAGGTACAGCTAACCTGGAACGTCGCCGACCCACGCGGTCGGGTGTGTCGAATCCCGCGGACCCCCACCGCGAGGCAGCAGGAAGCGCAGATTACGGTGGCCGCTCTCGGACCCCGTGCGGTTGAAGGCACGCACGGAAGCCAGGGCACACCCCAGGCACAAGGTCTGAGCGTACCTACCGCATACGCTGCGGTCAAAACAAATGCCCGTCGCCCACCGGGCGGCACTGACCACGCCAAATATCCTGTTCGGCCGAGCACGGCCGCACCCGAGCCCCTGGGGCTTGCACACATGTGCGACGCTGTGGGGATCTTATGGCAGATGTTTCGCGATCACCCGGACTGTGACGCCCCCCGCCCGGGGCCCGGTGATCGGGCCGGAGGGGGACCACAGTCATGAGCACGGCCGCCAGTTCCGAGGCGACGGATTCCCCCGTGTCCGGGGAGCCCGACGGGGCGTCCCGCACCTCACGGATGCCGCTCCCCCGGATACCGCGGGTCTCCTGGCCCCCGAGGGTCCCGGACGGGCTGCGGCCCTACGGCGCCCCCCTCCTCCTCTACGGCGCCACCAAGCTCGTCGGCACCGTCGTCTTCGCCATCCTGCTCATGGCCTCCGGCGAGTACCGGGAGAAGAACCCGCGCTTCGGCGGCGGCGCCCACTGGTGGGACGTCCTCGCCACCTGGGACGGCTGGTGGTACCTCCAGGTCGCCGAGAAGGGATACGACCCCGGGCCGCTGCGGCGGCTGGATCCCGGCGGGATGTTCACGGTCGAGCAGAACTCCGTCGCGTTCTTCCCCCTCTACCCCGGACTGATCCGCGGCACCTCCGAAGTGACCGGGCTCGGGCTGTACGGCTCCGGGATCCTCGTCTCGGTGATCGCCTCATTCGTCGCGGCCGCCGGGATCTACGCCGTGATCTCGCTGCTCGCGGGAGCCCGGGCGGGCACCATCGCCGCGGGTCTGTGGGCGGTGGCGCCCGGCTCGGGCGTCGAGTGGGCGGTGTACTCCGAGTCCGTGTTCGTGGCGATCGCCGCCTGGTGCTGCTACTGCGTGATGAAGGGCCGCTGGGTCGCCGCCGGGCTGCTCGCCTTCGTGGCCGGCCTGAACCGCCCCACCTCCGCCGCGCTCATCGGCGCCGTGGGGCTCGCCGCGCTGGTGACGCTGGCCCGCCGGGAGGGACGGCGCAAGCACGGTGTGGCGGGGCCCGTGTACGCCATGTGCGCCGCGCCGCTCGGCCTGCTCACCTACGTCGTCTGGGTCGGGCTCAGCATGGGCGAGCTGACGGCGTACTTCACGCTCCAGCGCGACGGCTGGCTGCACTTCTTCGACTTCGGCGCGTACACCCTGGACGTACTGGGCAACACGGCGATCGGGAAGCACGACTACATCTTCGCCTTCTCCGTGCCGGACCTCCTCGCGTTCCAACTCGTCCTGGCGCTGCCCTTCCTGATCGTGCTGATGCTGCGCAAGCGGCCGCCGCTGGTCCTCGTCGCGTACACGCTCGCCAGCGTCGTCAGTGTCCTGGGGACCCAGCAGATCTTCGGCAACACCTCGCGCTATCTGCTGCCCTGCTTCCCCCTTCTGCTCGCCCCCGCCGCCGCCATGAGCCGGCTCTCCTGGCCGGTGCTGACGGTCTTCTTCGCGACCGCGGCCCCGGCGTCGGGCTGGTACGCGCACTTCGTGCTGTTCGAACTGGGCATCCCGTAGGCGTCGCACGATCAGGACATATGTCCGGGCGGCTGTTCACCCGGTATCCCCTCGGCGCGATCACCCGACGGCTAGGCTGCGCTGCCGACCGCGCCCGGGGAGGGGCGCGGACCCGTGTTCCGGAGGGGGAAAACCGTGTTCGTGCTGTCCATCCTGCTGCTCATAGCGGCGATCGTCGCCTTCTTCATCGGCCGTGCCCGTGCCGAGGGAGGCTGGAAGCTGGGAGCGGCGCTGAGCGCCGTGGCGGGCCTGCTGGCCGGCGTCTTCGCCTGCGTCCATGTCGTGACCGCCTACGAGGTCGGTGTGCCGGTGACCTTCGGAAAGATCGGCAAGCCGCTGACCTCCGGCATCCACTTCAAGTCACCGTTCACCGACGTGACGGCCTTCTCGACCCGTCCGGTCGACCTCAACCTCTACGACAAGGACGTGGTCGAGGTCCGCTCCTCCCAGGGCGGCGTGCTCTACGCGGACGTCACGATCAAGTGGGCCGTGGTGCCGGCGAAGTCGGTCGAGCTGTACCGGCTGGCGGGCAGTGAGGAAGCGGTCCAGGAGCGGCTGGTGCTGCCGGACAGCCGCGAGATCATCCGCAACGTCTTCGCACAGCACACCAGCGAGGAGGGGTACGCCTCCGCCCGCGAGCAGATCAGCGCGGAGATCGCCGCCCTGGTCAAGGAGCGCCTGGCACCGCGCGGCATCGACGTCACGGCCGTCAACCTGCGCAACGTGAAGCCCTCCGAGAAGCTCCAGGAGCAGATCGACAAGAAGATCCAGCAGGAGCAGGACACCCAGCGGGCCACCGAGGCGGCGCGGACGGCCAAGGCCGAGGCCGAGCGCAAGCGGATCGAGGCGGAGGGCATCGCCCGCGCCAACAAGATCATCGACCGCTCGCTCAGCGACAAGGTGCTCTACAACCAGTGCCTGGAGGCCTTCAAGGAGGCCTCCCGGGCCAACCCGGTCTACGCGGTGCCGTGCGGCACGGGCGCCGACGGCACCCCGGTCATCGTGGACGGCACCAAGAACTAGCCGAGCGAACGCCCGAGGGGCGGCCCCGAACGGGACCGCCCCTCGACTCATGCGACTCGCTTACTGGTTGTACGGACCGTAGTCGTAGTCCTCCAGCGGCACGGCCTGGCCGGAGCCCGTGCCGAACGGCGAGTAGTCGATGTCGTCGTAGCCGACGGCCGAGTACATCGCGGCCTTGGCCTCCTCGGTCGGCTCCACCCGGATGTTGCGGTAGCGGGACAGACCCGTACCGGCCGGGATGAGCTTACCGATGATGACGTTCTCCTTGAGGCCGATCAGGGAGTCGGACTTGGCGTTGATCGCCGCGTCCGTCAGGACCCTGGTCGTCTCCTGGAAGGACGCCGCCGACAGCCACGACTCGGTCGCCAGCGAGGCCTTGGTGATACCCATCAGCTGCGGACGACCGGAGGCCGGGTGACCGCCCTCCTGGACCACACGACGGTTCTCGGTCTCGAACTTCGAGCGCTCGACCAGCTCGCCGGGCAGCAGCTCGGCGTCGCCGGACTCGATGATCGTCACACGGCGGAGCATCTGCCGGATGATGATCTCGATGTGCTTGTCGTGGATCGACACACCCTGCGAGTTGTAGACCTTCTGGACCTCGCCGACCAGGTGGACCTGGACGGCACGCTGACCCAGGATGCGCAGCACGTCGTGCGGGTTGGTGGCACCCACGGTGAGCTTCTGGCCCACCTCGACGTGCTCGCCCTCGCCGACCAGGAGCCGGGCACGCTTCGAGATCGGGAACGCCGTCTCGTCGCTGCCGTCGTCCGGGGTGATGACGAGCTTCTTGGTCTTCTCGGTCTCCTCGATCCGCACGCGGCCGGAGGCCTCGGAGATCGGGGCGACACCCTTCGGGGTACGGGCCTCGAAGAGCTCGACGACACGCGGCAGACCCTGGGTGATGTCGTCACCGGCCACACCACCGGTGTGGAAGGTACGCATCGTCAGCTGGGTACCGGGCTCACCGATGGACTGGGCGGCGATGATGCCGACCGCCTCACCGATGTCGACCAGCTTGCCGGTGGCCAGCGAGCGGCCGTAGCACATGGCGCAGGTGCCGACGGCGGACTCGCAGGTCAGGACCGAGCGGGTCTTGACCTCGGAGACACCGTGCCGGATCAGCTCGTCGATGAGCACGTCGCCCAGGTCGGTGCCGGCCGGGGCCAGCACCTTGCCGTCCACGACGATGTCCTCGGCGAGGCAGCGCGCGTACACCGACGTCTCGACGTCCTCCGCCTTGAGCAGCGCGCCGTCGCCGCCACGCTCGGCGATCGACAGCCGCAGACCACGGTCGGTGCCGCAGTCCTCCTCGCGGATGATGACGTCCTGCGAGACGTCGACCAGACGACGGGTGAGGTAACCCGAGTCGGCGGTACGCAGAGCGGTGTCCGCCAGACCCTTACGGGCACCGTGCGTGGAGATGAAGTACTCCAGCACGGACAGACCCTCACGGAACGAGGCCTTGATCGGACGCGGGATCGTCTCGTTCTTGGCGTTCGACACGAGACCACGCATACCGGCGATCTGACGCATCTGCATCATGTTGCCTCGTGCACCCGAGTTCACCATCATGAAGATCGGGTTGGTCTTCGGGAAGTTCTCGTTCATCGCCTCGGCGACCTCGTTGGTCGCCTTGGTCCAGATCGCGATGAGCTCCTGCGTGCGCTCGTCCTTGGTGATCAGACCGCGCTCGTACTGCTTCTGGACCTTCTCGTCCTGCGCCTCGTAGCCCTTGACGATCTCCTTCTTCGCCTCGGGAACGACGACGTCGGAGATGGCCACGGTGACACCGGAACGGGTGGCCCAGAAGAAGCCGGCCGCCTTCAGGTTGTCGAGCGTCGCCGCCACGATGACCTTCGGGTAGCGCTCGGCCAGGTCGTTGACGATCTGGGAGAGCTGCTTCTTGCCGACCTCGTAGTCGACGAACGGGTAGTCCTCGGGCAGCAGCTCGTTGAAGAGCGCACGGCCCAGCGTGGTCTTCAGCGTGAAGCTGTCACCCTGCTGCCACTCCGGCTCACCCTCCTCGCGGACCGGCGGCACCCAGCCACGCGGCGGGATGGTGCCCACCGGGAAGCGGATGTCGACGGGCGCCTGCAGCGACAGCTCGCCGGCGTCGAACGCCATGATCGCCTCGGCGACCGAGGAGAACGGACGGTCGGTGCCCTTGATGTCGCGGCCCTCGGCGTCCGTGGTGAGGAAGTACAGACCCAGCACCATGTCCTGGGTCGGCATCGTCACCGGACGGCCGTCGGCGGGCTTGAGGATGTTGTTCGAGGACAGCATCAGGATGCGGGCCTCGGCCTGCGCCTCCGCGGACAGCGGCAGGTGCACGGCCATCTGGTCACCGTCGAAGTCCGCGTTGAACGCGGTGCAGACGAGCGGGTGGATCTGGATGGCCTTGCCCTCGACCAGCTGCGGTTCGAAGGCCTGGATGCCGAGGCGGTGCAGGGTGGGCGCACGGTTCAGCAGCACCGGGTGCTCGGCGATGACCTCTTCGAGGACGTCGTACACCACGGTGCGGCCGCGCTCGACCATGCGCTTGGCGCTCTTGATGTTCTGCGCGTGGTTCAGGTCGACCAGGCGCTTCATCACGAACGGCTTGAACAGCTCCAGCGCCATCGCCTTCGGCAGACCGCACTGGTGCAGCTTCAGCTGCGGACCGACGACGATCACGGAACGCGCGGAGTAGTCCACACGCTTGCCGAGCAGGTTCTGACGGAAACGACCCTGCTTGCCCTTCAGCATGTCGCTGAGGGACTTCAGCGGGCGGTTGCCGGGACCGGTGACCGGGCGGCCGCGACGGCCGTTGTCGAACAGCGCGTCGACGGCCTCCTGGAGCATGCGCTTCTCGTTGTTCACGATGATCTCGGGCGCGCCGAGGTCGAGAAGCCGCTTCAGCCGGTTGTTCCGGTTGATCACACGGCGGTACAGGTCGTTCAGGTCGGAGGTCGCGAAGCGGCCACCGTCCAGCTGCACCATCGGACGCAGGTCCGGCGGGATGACCGGCACGCAGTCGAGCACCATGCCCTTGGGGCTGTTGCTGGTCTGCAGGAACGCGGAGACGACCTTCAGGCGCTTGAGCGCGCGGGTCTTCTTCTGGCCCTTGCCGGTGCGGATGATCTCGCGGAGACGCTCGGCCTCCTCGTCGAGGTCGAAGGACTCCAGGCGCTTCTGCAGCGCCGCGGCACCCATCGAGCCGTCGAAGTACGTGCCGAAGCGGTCACGCAGCTCGCGGTAGAGCAGCTCGTCGCCCTCCAGGTCCTGGACCTTGAGGTTCTTGAACCGGTTCCACACCTCGTCGAGACGGTCGATCTCGCGCTGCGCGCGGTCGCGCAGCTGCTTCATCTCACGCTCGGCACCCTCGCGCACCTTGCGGCGCACGTCGGACTTGGCGCCCTCGGCCTCCAGCTCGGCCAGGTCGGTCTCGAGCTTCTTGGCGCGGGCCTCCAGGTCGGCGTCGCGGCGCTGCTCGATCTGCTGACGCTCGACGGAGACGTGGGCCTCCAGCGAGGGCAGGTCGCGCGTACGGCGCTCCTCGTCCACGTACGTGATCATGTACGCGGCGAAGTAGATGACCTTCTCCAGGTCCTTCGGGGCGAGGTCGAGCAGGTAGCCCAGCCGCGACGGAACGCCCTTGAAGTACCAGATGTGCGTGACGGGAGCGGCCAGCTCGATGTGGCCCATCCGCTCACGGCGCACCTTGGCGCGCGTGACCTCGACGCCACAGCGCTCACAGATGATGCCCTTGAAGCGAACGCGCTTGTACTTGCCGCAGTAGCACTCCCAGTCCCGGGTCGGACCGAAGATCTTCTCGCAGAAGAGTCCGTCCTTCTCGGGCTTGAGGGTGCGGTAGTTGATGGTCTCGGGCTTCTTGACCTCGCCGTGGCTCCACTGACGGATGTCGTCAGCGGTGGCCAGGCCGATCCGGAGCTCGTCGAAGAAGTTGACGTCGAGCACTATGCGTCAATCCCTCTCAGGGTCGTAAGTCATGGGGTCTGAAACGGGGTCCCGGGGTCGGCGGGCCTTCTGTGGGTGTTCAGAGGGCCCGCCGGACTCCGTCAGACCTCTTCGACGCTGCTCGGCTCGCGCCGGGACAGGTCGATGCCGAGCTCCTCCGCTGCGCGGAAGACGTCCTCGTCGGTGTCACGCATCTCGATGGACATGCCGTCGCTGGACAGCACCTCCACGTTGAGGCACAGGGACTGCATCTCCTTGATGAGCACCTTGAAGGACTCGGGGATGCCGGGCTCAGGGATGTTCTCGCCCTTGACGATGGCCTCGTAGACCTTCACGCGGCCGGTGACGTCGTCGGACTTGATGGTCAGCAGCTCCTGGAGGGCGTACGCGGCGCCGTAAGCCTCCAGCGCCCACACCTCCATCTCGCCGAACCGCTGGCCACCGAACTGGGCCTTACCACCCAGCGGCTGCTGGGTGATCATCGAGTACGGACCGGTCGAACGGGCGTGCAGCTTGTCGTCGACCAGGTGGTGGAGCTTGAGGATGTACATGTAGCCGACCGAGATCGGCTCCGGGAACGGCTCACCCGAGCGGCCGTCGAACAGCGGTGCCTTGCCGCTCGGGAGCACCATGCGCTCGCCGTCGCGGTTCGGGATCGTGTGCTCCAGCAGACCGGCGAGCTCGTCCTCACGCGCACCGTCGAAGACCGGGGTGGCGACGTTGGTGCCGGGCTCGACGCTGTCGGCGCCGATCGCCTGCAGACGCTCGGCCCACTCGTCGGCGAGACCGGAGACGTCCCAGCCACGGCTGGCGAGCCAGCCCAGGTGGATCTCCAGAACCTGTCCCGGGTTCATTCGGGACGGCACACCGAGCGGGTTGAGGATGATGTCGACCGGGGTTCCGTCCTCGAGGAACGGCATGTCCTCGATCGGGAGGATCTTCGAGATGACGCCCTTGTTGCCGTGGCGGCCGGCGAGCTTGTCACCGTCGGTGATCTTGCGCTTCTGCGCCACGTACACGCGCACCAGCTGGTTCACACCGGGGGGAAGCTCGTCGCCCTCCTCGCGGTCGAAGACGCGGACGCCGATGACCTTGCCGATCTCGCCGTGCGGGACCTTCAGCGAGGTGTCACGGACCTCACGGGCCTTCTCACCGAAGATCGCGCGCAGCAGGCGCTCCTCCGGCGTCAGCTCGGTCTCACCCTTGGGCGTGACCTTGCCGACGAGGATGTCGCCTGCGACGACCTCGGCACCGATACGGATGATTCCGCGCTCGTCGAGGTCGGCGAGGACCTCCTCGGAGACGTTCGGGATGTCCCGGGTGATCTCCTCGGGGCCGAGCTTGGTGTCACGGGCGTCGACCTCGTGCTCCTCGATGTGGATCGAGGAGAGGACGTCGTCCTGCACGAGGCGCTGCGACAGGATGATCGCGTCCTCGTAGTTGTGACCCTCCCACGGCATGAACGCCACGAGCAGGTTCTTGCCCAGGGCCATCTCGCCGTTCTCGGTGGCCGGACCGTCGGCGAGCACCTGGCCCGTGACGATGCGGTCGCCCTCGTTGACGATGACCTTCTGGTTGACCGAGGTGCCCTGGTTGGACCGGGAGAACTTGGCCAGGCGGTACGTGATGTACGTGCCGTCGTCGTTGGCGGTGGTGATGTAGTCCGCGGAGACCTCCTGGACCACACCGTCCTTCTCGGCCTTGACCACGTCGCCGGCGTCGACGGCGGAGCGGTACTCCATGCCGGTGCCGACGAGCGGGGACTCCGCCTGGATCAGCGGAACGGCCTGACGCATCATGTTCGCGCCCATGAGGGCACGGTTGGCGTCGTCGTGCTCCAGGAAGGGGATCATGGCGGTCGCGACCGACACCATCTGGCGCGGCGAGACGTCCATGTAGTCCACGTCGTCACCGGCGACGTAGTCGACCTCGCCGCCACGGCGGCGGACCAGCACGCGGTTCTCGACGAACCGCATGTCGTCGTTGAGCGTGGCGTTGGCCTGCGCGATGACGAAGCGGTCCTCCTCGTCGGCCGTTAGGTAGTCGACGTCGTCGGAAACCCGGCCCTCGACGACCTTGCGGTACGGCGTCTCGACGAAACCGAACGCGTTGACCCGGCCGTACGAGGCGAGCGAGCCGATCAGGCCGATGTTCGGGCCTTCGGGCGTCTCGATCGGGCACATGCGGCCGTAGTGCGAGGGGTGGACGTCACGGACCTCGAAGCCGGCCCGCTCACGGGACAGACCACCCGGGCCGAGGGCGTTGAGACGACGCTTGTGCGTCAGGCCCGACAGCGGGTTGTTCTGGTCCATGAACTGCGACAGCTGGCTGGTGCCGAAGAACTCCTTGATGGAGGCGACGACCGGCCGGATGTTGATCAGGGTCTGCGGCGTGATCGCCTCGACGTCCTGGGTGGTCATGCGCTCGCGCACGACGCGCTCCATACGGGCGAGACCCGTACGGACCTGGTTCTGGATCAGCTCGCCGACGCTGCGGATACGACGGTTGCCGAAGTGGTCGATGTCGTCGGTCTCGACGATGATCGAGCGGCCCGACTCGCCGACGGTCTCGGTCTCACCGGCGTGCAGCTTCACCAGGTACTTGATCGTCGCGATGATGTCCTCGACGGTCAGGACGCCGGCGTCGAGCTGCGTGTCCGTACCCAGCTTCTTGTTGACCTTGTAGCGGCCGACCTTGGCGAGGTCGTAGCGCTTGGGGTTGAAGTACAGGTTCTCCAGCAGCGTCTGCGCGGCCTCGCGGGTGGGGGGCTCGCCCGGACGCAGCTTGCGGTAGATGTCGAGCAGCGCGTCGTCCTGGCCCTGGGTGTGGTCCTTCTCCAGGGTGGCGCGCATCGACTCGTACTCGCCGAACTCCTCGAGGATCTGCTCGGTGGTCCAGCCGAGCGCCTTCAGGAGGACGGTGACGGACTGCTTGCGCTTGCGGTCGATACGGACACCGACCATGTCGCGCTTGTCGATCTCCATCTCCAGCCAGGCACCCCGGGACGGGATGATCTTGGCGGAGAAGATGTCCTTGTCGGACGTCTTGTCGATGGAGGAGTCGAAGTAGACACCCGGCGAACGGACCAGCTGGGACACCACGACACGCTCGGTGCCGTTGATGACGAAGGTGCCCTTGTTCGTCATGAGCGGGAAGTCGCCCATGAAGACCGTCTGGGACTTGATCTCGCCGGTCTCGTTGTTGGTGAACTCGGCGGTGACGAAGAGCGGAGCCGCGTAGGTGAAGTCACGCTCCTTGCACTCGTCGATCGAGTTCTTCGGCGGCTCGAAGCGGTGGTCGCGGAACGTCAGCGACATCGACCCGCTGAAGTCCTCGATCGGGGAGATCTCCTCGAAGATCTCCTCGAGCCCGGACTTGGTGGGGACGTCCTGACCGTTCTCCAGAGCCTCCTCGACCCGACTCTGCCAGGCCGTGTTGCCGAGCAGCCAGTCGAAGCTCTCGGTCTGCAGCGCGAGCAGGTTCGGAACCTCGAGAGGCTCCTTGATCTTTGCAAAAGAGATGCGCAGCGGGGCAGTGCTGGCGCCGTTGTTCGTATTCGCGGTCGAGGCGTTGCGCGAGGCGGCCAAGAGGGGGTCCTTCCGAGGGCTCGGACTCACTACGCGCGTACCGGCCCCTCACCGATGCACAGAGACAGATAGTCCCAGGTCAGGGACGGTCCGATCGTCGGTGCTCAAGCGAGGGCATGCCCCTGGTGACGGGCAGGGGACAGCTAACAGGCAGCGCAAAGGGTCAGTGTAGCCACTTGGCACACTGATGTCCAGTGCGGGTTCTCGAAGACCCTCGATGCCCTCGTTGTACTCAACCCCTGCGACAAGGCCACGCCCTCAACGCCACGGTGATACTGCCCTCTTCGCCGTCGATCCATGCCTCGGATTCGGATCCTTGTGACGACGCGTCCTGAGAATTGCGCGCTGCGTGCGGTTCGTCAAGGCCCCCATGCCCAAGCGGGGGTGCTGCGCTCGTCACGTGCAGCCCGCCACCAGGGGCGCCGAGAGGCACGACGAAGATCACCTTACCCCTCGCATCCACGGGTGCAAGGCAGCCGCCGCCGGGCCCTCGGAACGCCGAAGAGCGACCACCCGGATGGATGATCGCTCTTCGGTGCGTTCGCGTTACAGCCCCAGGGGGCCGGTTCACGGCCTACGGGCCGTGGTGCGCGCGCGAGGGTCCGTGCGGGACCCGAGAGGTCTTACTTGACCTCGACGGAGGCGCCGGCGCCCTTGAGGGCCTCGGCGGCCTTCTCCGCGGCGTCCTTGGCGACCTTCTCGAGAACCGGCTTCGGGGCGCCGTCCACGAGGTCCTTGGCCTCCTTCAGACCCAGGGAGGTGAGCTCACGCACGACCTTGATGACCTGGATCTTCTTGTCACCGGCGCCGGTGAGGACGACGTCGAACTCGTCCTTCTCCTCGACGGCCTCGGCGGCAGCGCCGCCGGCGGCACCGCCGGCCATCATGACCGGGGCGGCCGCGGCGGCGGTGACGTCGAACTTCTCCTCGAACGCCTTCACGAACTCGGAGAGCTCGATGAGGGTCATCTCCTCGAACTGCGCGAGCAGGTCTTCCTGAGACAGCTTCGCCATGATGGCGGTCCTTCCACTAATTCGGCTGGTGCCGGATGTACATGTCTGGCGGGCGTACGTCTGGCCCGCTGTGACCGTCGCGTTCAGGCCGCGGCGGTCAATGTGCGAGCCGAGTTACTCGGCACCGCCCTGCTCGGCCTGCTTGGCGCGCAGCGCGTCCACGGTGCGGACGAGCTTCGACGGCAGTGCCTGGAAGACGGAGGCAGCCTGGGACTGCTTCCCCTTGAAGGCACCGGCCAGCTTGCTGAGCAGAACCTCGCGGGACTCGAGGTCCGCAAGCTTCTTGATCTCATCGGCGGACAACGCCTTGCCGTCAAGGACACCGCCCTTGATGATGAGGTTCGGGTTGTCCTTGGCGAAGTCACGAAGACCCTTCGCCGACTCCACCGGGTCACCGGTGACGAAGGCGACGGCCGTCGGACCAGCGAAGAGCTGGTCGTCGAGCGTGATCCCGGCCTCGTTGGCCGCAATCTTGGTCAGCGTGTTCTTCACCACGGCGTACTGGGCGTTCTCACCGAGCGAACGACGCAGCGTCTTGAGCTGCGCCACGGTGAGACCGCGGTACTCGGTCAGCACGGCGGCGTTGGAGCTGCGGAACTTGTCCGTCAGCTCGGCAACCGCGGCAGCCTTGTCGGGCCTCGCCATAGAGCCTCGGCCTCCTTCCGGGTGATTCGGACCGCGCGGACCCGAAGGAGGACTGGGAAAAACGAAACGCCCCGGCGCAGGCGCACGGGGCGGACTCGACCGGCCGCGCATACGCTGGCGTACGCACTCCGGGAGCACTTCCACAGTCACCTGCGCGGGTCGTCCGCTGTTCAGCGGATCCTTCGGCCACCGCGCCCTCGTACGAGCGCACGGCAACGACCAGCGGTCTTTGGCTTCTGGGGAAGCGTACGGGACCGGATCGCTGTCAAGCAAATCCGGTCCCGGAGCAGCTAGAACTCGGACCCGGTCTCCAGGCCCTCCAGCCCACTCAGATCCATCTCCGGGGCGTCCTCGCCGAAGGCGCCCTCACCGCTCGCGGCCTCGCCCAGCCCCTTGAGCATCTCGAACAGGTCGAAGGTCTCCGCGGCCGGCGGCACCTCCACCTCGGCCTTGGCGCCGTAGTCGGAGAGCTTCATGCTCATGTCGACGTCCCCGGCCGACGACGTCATGGTGACGTCCATCCGGACCGGCAGGTCGTCCTCGTTGACCCAGACCTCGGTGTCGTAGCCCTTGATGCCGGACTTCTCGACGTTCTCCAGGAGCTTCTTGCGGTCCCCCGGCTCCAGGAAGTCCAGGCTCTTGTTGCTCTCCATCATCTCCTTGACGGTGAGCGTGCCCTTGTAGTGCTCGGCGTCCACGCCGTCGACCTTCTCGCTGCCGACGTGCTTCAGGTTGGGCGACTCCAGGAGCAGGGCGAGCTGCTCGGCCGGGCTCTGGTTCATGTTGTCCAGGCCGGAGGTCATCTGGCGGGTCAGGGCCGGGTCCCCGGCGGCCTCGGCGGCGGCCTTGAGGTCCAGCTTCATCCAGCTCTTGCCGTCCATCTCCAGGGCGGCCGAGTCACCCATGTCCATGTACATGACCTCGTCCCGCCAGACCATGCGGACCGCTTCGGGCATGTCCGGCTCGGCGCCGAGCATGGAGCCCTTCATGGTCACGTCCATGACGGTCGGGTCCCAGCCCATCACTCCGGACATGGTCATGTCGCCGCCGCCGTCCATGCCCGCGGGCATCGACATGGTCATCTCGACCTTGGCGGACTTGGCCTCGGCGGTCTTCTCGTAGGCCACCGTCAGGACCTGCTGGACGCTCCGCGAGCCGGACGCCCCGTCCCCCTTGCCGGCCCCACAGCCGACGGCTCCGCCGGCCAGCGTCAGGGCCGCCAGCGCGGCGATCCCCGCCCTGTTCCTCGTGCGCGCGGAAAGCTTCATCGATTCCCCCCACGGGAAGTCTGTGCACACCCTGGATCACATGTATGAACCACGTGTCTCTGATTGAGCTGTGAGCCTATCCCAGGGGTCCGACAGGGCCCCTGGGATTTACCGGTGCCCCGACGGCGCGGTGACAGTCCCGGTCGCCGCCGCGGACACGCGAACGGGCCCCGCACCTCGAAGGTGCGGGGCCCGTGACCGACTTCAGCGAGCCTTGAGGGCTCAGACCGCGGCCGGGTCCTCCTCGACGAGGAGGTTGCGGGTGCGGTTCGGGTCGACCGGAATGCCGGGGCCCATCGTGGTGGTGATGGCGGCCTTCTTGATGTAGCGACCCTTGGCGGCGGACGGCTTCAGACGGAGGATCTCCTCCAGGGCCGCGCCGTAGTTCTCCACCAGCTGCGTGTCGTCGAAGGACGACTTGCCGATGATGAAGTGCAGGTTCGAGTGCTTGTCGACACGGAACTCGATCTTGCCGCCCTTGATCTCGGTCACGGCCTTGGCCACGTCCGGGGTCACGGTGCCGGTCTTCGGGTTCGGCATCAGACCACGCGGGCCGAGGACACGGCCGAGGCGGCCGACCTTGCCCATGAGGTCCGGGGTGGCGACGACGGCGTCGAAGTCCAGACGCCCCTTCGACACCTCGTCGATCAGCTCGTCGGCGCCGACGATGTCGGCGCCCGCGGCACGCGCGGCCTCGGCACGGTCGCCGGTCGCGAAGACCAGGACCCGGGCGGTCTTACCGGTGCCGTGCGGAAGGTTCACGGTGCCACGGACCATCTGGTCGGCCTTGCGCGGGTCGACACCCAGACGGAAGGCGACCTCGACGGTGCCGTCGAACTTGGTCGTGGAGGTCTCCTTGGCGAGACGGACGGCCTCGAGCGGGGCGTAGAGCTTGTCCCGGTCGATCTTGGCGTCCGCAGCGCGGAGAGACTTGCTGCGCTTGCTCACTACTGCTCCTGGGATTCTGAGGAGTTGTGGTCCAGGCCGAGCAGGCCCTGCCACTACTGCACTGGGAGGTTGGGGCTCAGCCCTCGACCGTGACGCCCATGGAACGCGCGGTACCGGCGATGATCTTCGCGGCGGCGTCCAGGTCGTTGGCGTTCAGGTCGGGCATCTTGGTGGTGGCGATCTCGCGGACCTGCGCCTCGGTGATCTTGGCGACCTTGGTCTTGTGCGGCTCGCCGGAGCCCTTCTCGATACCCGCGGCCTTCAGGATCATCTTGGCGGCCGGCGGGGTCTTGGTCACGAAGGTGAAGGAGCGGTCCTCGTAGACCGTGATCTCCACCGGGATGACCCAGCCACGCTGCGACTCGGTCGCCGCGTTGTAGGCCTTGCAGAACTCCATGATGTTGACGCCGTGCTGACCCAGCGCGGGGCCGACCGGCGGAGCCGGGTTGGCGGCACCGGCCTGGATCTGGAGCTTGATGAGCCCCGTGACCTTCTTCTTCTTGGGAGGCATAGCTCTCCGGGTCCTTTCGATTCGGGTCTACCGTCCGCCGAGTCGCGTCTCGGCAGAAGGCATACCGCACAACGATAACGGGTATAGATGCGCGGCTAAAAACCGTGCAGGTCAGACAGGCTCCGAGAGCCCACCTGACCTGCGCGGAAGCGATATGTCCAGAGGGTCAGTTCTTCTGGATCTGGTCGAACGAGAGCTCGACCGGCGTCTCCCGGCCGAAGATCTCCACCAGACCCTTGACCTTCTTGGAGTCGGGGTTGATCTCGTTGATCGTGGCCTGCAGCGTGGCGAACGGGCCGTCGGTGACGGTGACCGAGTCGCCGACCTCGAAGTCCAGCACCTGGACCTCGACCTTGCGCTGCGGCGCCGGCTTGCCCTCGGCCTCGGCTGCCTCGCGGGCGGCCTTCTCCTCCGCCTCCGGGGCGAGCATCTTGACGATCTCGTCCAGGGTCAGCGGGTAGGGGTCGTAGGCGTTGCCCACGAAGCCGGTGACACCGGGGGTGTTGCGGACGACGCCCCAGGACTCGTTCGTCAGGTCCATGCGGACCAGGACGTAGCCCGGCAGCTTGTTCTGCTTGATGGTCTTGCGGTCGCCGTTCTTGATCTGGACGACCTCTTCCTGCGGCACCTCGGCCTGGAAGATGTAGTCCTCGACGTTCAGCGAGACGGCGCGCTGCTCGAGGTTGGTCTTCACGCGGTTCTCGTAACCGGCGTAGGTGTGGATCACGTACCACTCGCCGGGCAGGGTCCGCAGTTCCTCACGGAGCTTCTGGATGGGGTCGAGCTCGGGCTCCGGCTCGGCCTCCTCGGCGGCCTGGTCCTCGGGCTCCGCCTCGTCCTCGGGCTCGTCCTCCACGTGCACGGCGGCTTCCTCGGCGGGCTCACCCGCTGCGGCGTCGGCAGCCTCGGCCTGGTCCAGGTCCTCGTCCGCACCCTCGACGATGTCGAGCTCGTCTTCCACGGACTCGACCGGCTCGATGGCGTCGTCGTTCACGTTCGGGTCAGACACGGTGGCTGCTTCTTCCTGGATACAGAGGGGTGGAACACGCGAAAGGGGCGCCGGGTCCCGGCGCCCTTCGCTCTTGGCTCAGCCGAAGACGTACTTGGCGGCGTGGTCGAGCCCATAGTCAATCACGGTGACCAGTCCGATCATGACGACGACGAAGATGATCACGACAGTCGTGTATCGCGTCAGCTGCGTGCGGGTGGGCCAGACGACCTTGCGGAGTTCGGCGACGATCTGCCGATAGAAGAGGGCGAGGCGCTTCAGCGGGCCCTTCTTGGCGCGCTTACCACCCTTGCGGGTCTTCTTCTCCGGTGCCTCATCCTGAGCATCAGGCGTGTCGATGGAGCCCACGGCGTCCGTCATTCGTCCTCACCTGATCCCGGGTCGTGGCCGTGCCGCGCCCGGTTTGAGCCGCACGGCGGTGCAATGCTGTACGTACCTGCGCACACATCCTGGCGGTGTGTGTAGCAGGGCCGGAGGGACTTGAACCCCCAACCGCCGGTTTTGGAGACCGGTGCTCTACCAATTGAGCTACGACCCTTCATGTGTCCCCCAACGTACCGCATCCAACCGGGTGCTCGGTGTGCACCGGTCGACGCGGGCCCGCTGGAGGCCAACGAGGTGTGAGTGTACGTGGTCCTGGGCCGGGCGTCGAACAGAAATGGCCCCGTGCGCCCCGCGCTGTGGGCAGATCACCGCCCCGCGGCGTGCGGACCGGCCGAAGATCGCCGAGGCCACCCGAGGTATCCGTACTGTTGTTCAACGGTTTGCCCCGGGCTGTTCAGTCCGTGAAACCCGTGTGCCGGGCCGGTTTCCGGTCTGAAACGATGGACGCATGAGCGCTGCAACCCCACCCACCGAGCGCCGGGTCTCGGCCCGCATCGGCGCGATCTCCGAGTCCGCCACCCTCGCCGTGGACGCCAAGGCCAAGGCCCTGAAGGCCGCCGGGCGTCCGGTGATCGGATTCGGCGCCGGCGAGCCCGACTTCCCGACCCCCGACTACATCGTCGAGGCCGCGATCGAGGCCTGCAAGAACCCCAAGTTCCACCGCTACACGCCGGCCGGCGGCCTGCCCGAGCTGAAGGCCGCGATCGCCGCGAAGACGCTGCGCGACTCCGGCTACGAGGTCGACGCGTCCCAGGTCCTGGTCACCAACGGCGGCAAGCAGGCCATCTACGAGGCGTTCGCCGCGATCCTCGACCCGGGCGACGAGGTCATCGTCCCCGCCCCGTACTGGACGACGTATCCCGAGTCGATCCGGCTGGCCGGCGGTGTCCCGGTCGAGGTCGTCGCCGACGAGACGACCGGCTACCGGGTGAGCGTGGAGCAGTTGGAGGCCGCCCGCACCGAGCGGACGAAGGTCGTCCTCTTCGTCTCCCCGTCCAACCCGACCGGCGCGGTCTACTCCGAGGCCGAGACCGAGGCCATCGGCCGCTGGGCCGTCGAGCACGGCCTGTGGGTGCTCACCGACGAGATCTACGAGCACCTGGTCTACGGCGACGCCTCGGCCGTGTCGATGCCGGCCGTCATGCCCGAGCTGCGCGACAAGTGCATCGTCGTCAACGGCGTCGCGAAGACGTACGCGATGACCGGCTGGCGGGTGGGCTGGATCATCGGTCCGAAGGACGTGGTGAAGGCCGCGACGAACCTGCAGTCGCACGCCACCTCGAACGTTTCGAACGTCGCCCAGGTGGCCGCGCTGGCCGCCGTCTCCGGCGATCTGACCGCCGTCGAGAAGATGCGCGAGGCCTTCGACCGCCGCCGCCGCACGATCGTGCGCATGCTCAACGAGATCGACGGGGTGTTCTGCCCCGAGCCCGAGGGCGCGTTCTACGCGTACCCGTCGGTGAAGGCCCTGATCGGCAAGGAGATCCGCGGCCGGCGCCCGAAGGACACCGTCGAGCTGGCCGCGCTGATCCTGGAGGAGGCCGAGGTCGCGGTCGTCCCGGGCGAGGCCTTCGGCACGCCGGGCTACCTGCGGCTGTCGTACGCCCTGGGGGACGAGGACCTCGTCGAGGGCGTGAGCCGCATCCAGAAGCTGCTCGCGGAGGCGCGCGACTGACGTTCCGCGACGTCGTCCTGGCGCACCGGCGCGTGACGGGCCGTTTCCCTCAGGGGAGACGGCCCGTTCCTTCGTGTTTTCGTGCGAGCAAGACCACTAACGGGGAAAGCGCTGGAGGGACGAGCGAACCGTACGGCAGGATCCTGGAATGGAACGTGTACGTGATGTCTCCGACCTCCCGAAAGCCCATCTGCATCTGCACTTCACCGGCTCCATGCGGCCGGGCACGCTGCTGGAGCTCGCCGACAAGTACGGCGTCCGGCTGCCCGAGGCGCTGACCGACGCCCTGCTCGGCGGGGAGCCGCCGAGACTGCGTGCGACGGACGAGCGGGGCTGGTTCCGCTTCCAGCGCCTGTACGACGCCGCGCGCTCGTGCCTGAGGCAGCCCGAGGACATCCAGCGGCTGGTGCGGGAGGCCGCCGAGGAGGACGTGAGAGACGGCTCGGGCTGGCTGGAGATCCAGGTCGACCCGACGTCGTACGCCCCCCGCCTGGGCGGTCTCATCCCGGCGCTGGAGATCATCCTGGACGCGGTGGAGGCGGCCGCGCGGGAGACCGGGATCGGGATGCGGGTGCTGGTCGCCGCGAACCGGATGAAGCACCCGTTGGACGCGCGCACGCTGGCCCGTCTCGCCGTCCGGTACGCCGACCGGGGCGTGGTCGGCTTCGGGCTCTCCAACGACGAGCGGCGCGGCATGGCCCGCGACTTCGACCGCGCCTTCGCCATCGCCCGCGAGGGCGGCCTCCTGTCGGCCCCGCACGGGGGCGAGCTGACCGGTCCCGCCTCGGTCCGCGACTGCCTGGACGACCTGCACGCCGACCGGGTGGGCCACGGGGTGCGCGCGGCGGAGGACCCGCGGCTGCTGAAGCGCCTGGCCGACCGCGGCATCACCTGCGAGGTCTGCCCGGCGTCGAACGTGGCCCTCGGCGTCTACGAGAAGCCCGAGGACGTCCCGCTGCGCGCGCTCTTCGAGTCCGGTGTCCCGCTGGCGCTGGGCGCCGACGACCCGCTCCTGTTCGGCTCGCGGCTGGCGGCCCAGTACGAGATCGCCCGTGACCACCACGCCTTCACCGACGCGGAACTCGCCGAGCTGGCCCGTCAGTCGGTCCGTGCCTCGGCGGCGCCGGACGAGACGAAGAAGCGGCTGCTGGCGGGCGTCGACACCTGGCTGACCTCGGACGGGCCCGCCGCGGTCAGAGGCTGACGCCCACCGTCACGGGCTCGTTGACCAGTGTGATCCCGAAGGCCTCACGTACCCCGGCGACGACCTCGCGGGCCAGTGCCAGCAGGTCCTCCGTGGTCGCCTCGCCGCGGTTGGTGAGGGCCAGGGTGTGCTTGGTGGAGATCCGGGCCGGACCGGTGCCGTACCCCTTCGTGAAGCCCGCCTTGTCGATCAGCCAGGCGGCGGAGGTCTTGGTGTGCCCGTCGCCGGCCGGGTACGCCGGCGGCTCCACGCCCTCGCCGAGGCGCTCCCGCACGCGCGCGTGGAACGCGGCGAACTGGGCGTCGTCGAGGATCGGGTTGGTGAAGAAGGAGCCGGCGGACCAGGTGTCGTGGTCCTCGGGGTCGAGCACCATGCCCTTGCCGGCGCGCAGCTTCAGCACGGTGTCGCGGGCGTCGCCGAGCGGGACCCGGTCGCCCGGCTCGACGCCCAGCGCGCGGGCCGTCTCGGCGTACCGGAGGGGTCCCGAGAGCCCGCCCGCGTCCTCCAGCCCGAAGCGGACGCGCAGGACGACGTACCGCTCGGGGTCGGCCTTGAAGCGGCTGTGTCGGTAGGAGAAGGCGCACTCGGCGTTCGTCAGCGTGACCGTCTCACCGGCCGTGCGGTCGTAGGCGATCACCTCGGTGATGGTGGAGGAGACCTCCTGGCCGTACGCCCCCACGTTCTGGATCGGGGTCGCGCCGGCCGACCCGGGGATCCCGGCCAGGCACTCGACACCGGCGAGCCCGGCCTCCACGGTGCGGGCGACGGCGTCCGTCCACACCTCACCGGCCGCCAGCTCCAGTCGGGTGCCCGTGGCCTCGAAGCCGCGGGTGGCGATGCGCAGGGCGGTCCCGTCGAAGCCCTTGTCCCCGATGACCAGGTTCGACCCGCCGCCGACGATCAGCAGCGGTGTCCCGGTGGCGTCGGCCTCCCGCACGACCTCGACGACCTCGGCGTCGGTCGTCGCGGTCACCAGCCGGGTCGCGGGACCGCCCAGCCGGAAGGTGGTCAGGGGGGCGAGCGGAGCGTCGTGGAGTACCTGCACGCGCCCAAGACTACGAGACGGCACCGACAGCAAGGACAGGCGCGCGTCGCCCGCGTCACCGGTGAGGGGCGCACGCGCGCGTGCGGCCCCGCCACTCGGGACGGGGCCGTACGCGCGCGTGCGGTTCGGTCGGCGGCGCGGTGCCGCGCCTCGGGAGACTGCGGGGCGGGGGCTAGTGGGCCGCGCCCTCCAGGACCCGGGGCGCCTCGTCCGGCGCAGAGTTCGCGGGGGCGCCGGTGCGGCGCCCCGGGATGACCAGGGCGGCGGCGCCCGCGAGGCCCACCACCCCGGCACCGACCATGACCGCCGGCCGCAGCCCGTCGACGAACGTCTGCGCGCTCTCGTAGCCGCCCTGCGCCGCGAAGATCGAGGACATGACCGCGATGCCGAGCGCGCCGCCCACCTCGCGCAGGGCGTTGTTGGCGCCGGAGGCGATGCCCTGCTCGCCGGGCTTCACGCTGGACATGACCAGGCTGGAGGCCGGGGCGAAGAAGAGCCCCATGCCGATGCCACTGAGGATCAGACCGGGCAGCTGGGCGGCGTAGGAGGCGTCGACGCTGGTCACGGAGGCGAGGTAGCCGAGCCCTGCGGCCTGCAGGAAGAGCCCGGTGGCCACGACCGGCCGGCCACCGACGCGGTCGGAGAGGATCCCGGCGATCGGGGCGACCAGCATCGGCATCCCGGTCCACGGCAGCATCCGCAGCCCCGCCTCGGTCGGCGAGTACCCGAGCACGCCCTGCATGTACTGGCTGAGCAGGAAGATCGAACCGAACATGCCGAGGAACATCAGCATGCTCGCCGCGTTGATGCCGGCGAACGCCCTGGAGCGGAACAACCGCATCGGCAGCATGGGATCGCGCCCGCGCATGCCGTGCAGCACGAACCCGGCGAGCAGCGCCGCGCCGGCGAACAGCCCGGTCAGCACCACCGGGCCGGTCCACCCGTCGACCGGTCCGCGGACCAGTCCGTACACGATCCCGAAGAGCCCACCGCTGGCCAGCAGCGTGCCGCGCACGTCGAGGGGTGCTCCGGTGCCGTGCGACTCGGTGAGCCGCAGCCGGGCGAGGGGCAGCAGCGCGAGCCCCAGCGGCACGTTCAGCCAGAAGATCCACTGCCAGGAGATGTGCTCGGTGAGAGTGCCCCCGACGAGCGGCCCGGAGGCCACGGCAAGCCCGTTGACGGCACCCCAGATCCCGTACGCCATCCCCCGCTTCTCCGCCGGCACTGCCGCCGTCAGCAGGGTGAGCGTCAGGGGCATCATGACGGCCGCTCCGACGCCCTGGACCGCTCGCGCGGCGATGAGGGAGTCGATGCCGGGCGCCGTCGCCGCGGCGGCCGAGGCCACCGTGAACAGCGCGAGCCCGCCGATGAACAGCCGGCGCCGCCCGAAGCGGTCGCCGAGCGCCGCCCCGAACATCAGCAGCACTGCGAAGGTGAGCGTGTAGGCGCTCACGGTCCATTCGAGGTCGTGCAGCGCCCCACCGAGGTCCTCCCGGATGGAGGGCAGTGCGGTGGTGACGACGAGGTTGTCGAGTGACGCCATGAACCCGGCGACGCTGGTGATCACCAGCGCCCAGACGGCACGTGCTCTCTGCTGTGACATCGCTCCCCCAGAGCTGCTGTCCTGCTTCGGTTAGTAATTGATGACTAACTTTCCGGGCCGCACGAGTCCCGGTCACGCGAGCCGGACGCCCTCGAAGCGCCGCCCCCGCAGTCGGCTACCGCGTCCCGCCGAGCCCTCCCTGCACCCGGGCGGAGACATAGAGCCCCTCCCACACCCGATGACCGGGCGGGAACCCCATCGCCGCCAGGGTGTTGACGAGCATTCCGTACGCCATGAACGTCGTGGTCTCGCTCACGTCACCGCCCAGGGGCAGGTGCACGGTGTCCCAGAGTTCCATCCAGCCCCTGCGGACCATCTCGCCGAACTCGTGGTCCCCCGACGCCTCGGCGGCGGCCACCGCGAGATGGATCTGCAACTGCATCTGCAGCCGCTCCGGCTGCTCGACGATCAGACGCGTGTACGCCTCGGCCATGGCGTGCAGGGCCTCCTCGCCCTTCAGCCGGCCGGCGGCCTCCTCGAAGAACCGGCGCATGTCCTCCAGACAGCGTTCGGCGGCCGCGAGGAACATGGCCTTCTTGCCGGGAAAGAGCCGGAAGAGATACGGCTGCGAGACACCCACACGCCGGGCGATCGCCTCGGTGGAGGTGCCGTGGTAGCCGTTCTGCGCGAACTCCGCGATCGCCGCACGGACGACGCTCTCACGCCTCTCCTCTGCGCTCATCCTGACCATGCGAGAAAGTTAGTGCTCAATCACTAACTTGGTCAAGAGGCCAGGGCCCGGATCGCGCGGGCAAGGGGCGCCCGCCTCCTGGCGAACGCCCCTTGCCCACACGCGAGTTCAGGCCAGCCGTACGACCGCCCGGGACATGCCGAGCACCTTCTGGCCGGCGCTGGTCGCCGTGAGGTCCACGCGGACCGTGCCGTCGTCGAGCTTGGCGGCCACCTTGCCGCTGACCTCGATCACGGCCCCCTGGTCGTCGTTCGGGACGACGACGGGCTTGGTGAAGCGGACGCCGTACTCGACGACCGCGCCCGGATCCCCGGTCCAGTCGGTGACCACGCGGATCGCCTCGGCCATGGTGAACATGCCGTGCGCGATGACGTCCGGCAGACCCACCTCCTTGGCGAACTTCTCGTTCCAGTGGATCGGGTTGAAGTCGCCGGAGGCGCCCGCGTACCGCACGAGCGTGGCGCGCGTCACGGGGAAGGTCCGCGCGGGCAGTTCGGTGCCGACCTCGACGTCGGCGTACGCGATCTGGGCGGTCATCTGCTCACGCCTCCTCGGCCGCGCGGGCCACCAGCTTGGTCCAGGCGGTCACGACGTGCTCCCCGGCCTCGTCGTGCACCTCGCCCCGGATGTCCAGGATGTCGTTGCCGGCCATGGACTTGACGGCCTCGATGGTGGAGGTGACCGACAGCCGGTCACCGGCGCGTACCGGGCGGCTGTAGGCGAACTTCTGGTCGCCGTGCACCACCCGGCTGTAGTCCAGGCCGAGCTTCGGGTCGGCTACGACCTCCCCCGCCGCCTTGAACGTGATCGCGAACACGAACGTGGGCGGGGCGATCACGTCGGGGTGGCCGAGGGCCTTGGCGGCGTCCGGGTCGGTGTAGGCCGGGTTGGCGTCCCCCACCGCCTCCGCGAACTCACGGATCTTCTCCCGTCCCACTTCATAGGGGTCGGTGGGCGGGTAGGTCCGCCCCACGAAGGACTGGTCGAGCGCCATGGCTCGGCACCTCCTGGTTTCTGCTCTGGTCGACCGGTGAGACGACGGCCCCTCAAGGGGCTCCGCCGGGCGAGCACCGCGCCGGGTCAACCGTATAGAAGGCCTCCGCGGCCGATTGTGCTCGGTGCCACGCCGGCCGGAAGGGTGACCGAAAAAGCGACGAGGCCGCCCCCCTGCACAGCGGGGACGGCCTCGTTCTCTGAGTCCTATGAGATGGACTGGCCTGCTTCAGCGCGTTTCGCGGTGCGCGGTGTGCGCGTTGCAACGCGGGCAGTGCTTCTTCATCTCCAGGCGATCCGGGTTGTTACGCCGGTTCTTCTTGGTGATGTAGTTCCGCTCCTTGCACTCCACGCAGGCCAGCGTGATCTTCGGGCGGACGTCGGTGGCAGCCACGTGAGTGCTCCTTGACGAACGGGTAGGTTAATTCAACGCAAGAAAGAGTAGCCGATCGAAGGACCGACCCCGCAATCGGCTACTGTCAGTAGCGGTGACCGGACTTGAACCGGTGACACAGCGATTATGAGCCGCTTGCTCTACCGACTGAGCTACACCGCTGCGATGCGATCGGACCCCGCCTGACGACGGGAACCTCACACACCAGAGCCCCAAAACGGAATCGAACCGTTGACCTTCTCCTTACCATGGAGACGCTCTGCCGACTGAGCTATTGGGGCGAGCGATGAAGACATTACACGCTCGGCCGCCGTTCACCCAAATCCGTTTCACCGCCCTAGTCGGGCCCCCGTCGCACGCCTCTCGGCGGCCCCGGAAGCCCCCGCGGCACCGCCGCCGACGGGCGGACCACACCGGTACGACTATTGCGCTCCTCCGCGCCACGGGCCGCACCCCGCCCTAGGCTCGACTCACTCTGCGTGATCATGCCTCGTGGCACGTCGGCACGCCGTGAGCGCCGTCCGGACCCCGAGCCCTGATCCCAGGCCCTGCCCCCACCGAGGCCCTGCCCCGGGCCCCGGTCCGAGCCCCGAGCCCGAGCCATGGAGCGCGATGCCCGACAGCCAGCCGCAGCCGCCCCCTTCGTCGTCGTTCCCGTCCGGCTCGGGACAGGGCGACGGGAACTCCCTGCTGCTGTGCGGCGCGCGACTGACCGACGGCCGCACGGTGGACGTCCGGCTGGGCGGCGGACGCATCGAGGCGGTCGGTACGGCCGGCAGCCTGGGCGGAGCCCGCGGCGGCGGCACCGGCGGAGGAGGCGGGAGCGGCAGCCGGGTGGACCTCAGCGGTTACCTCCTCCTGCCGGCCCCGGTCGAGGCCCATGCCCACGCCGACACGGCCCTGTCCGCCGACGGCGAAGGCCCGGTCTCCTACGACCCCCAGGACGTCCAGCGCCGGGCCACCGAGGCGACCCTGCTGCAACTCGGGCACGGGGCGACCGCGCTGCGGGCACAGGTGCGCGTGGGCGACGTTCCGGGGCTCGGCGCGCTGACCGCCGTACTGCGGGCGCGGCGGTCGCTGCGCGGGCTGGCCGAGCTGACCACGGTGGCGATGCCGCGCCTGCTCACCGGGGTGGCCGGGGCGGACGGTCTGGCCATACTGCGGGACGCGGTGAAGATGGGCGCCTCCGTGGTGGGCGGCTGCCCCGATCTCGACCCGGACCCGACGGGCTACGTGGAGGCCGTCCTGGAGGTCGCCTCCGAGCAGGGCTGCCCCGTCGACCTGCACACCGACGCCACCGACCCGGCCCGCCTCGCCCGTCTCGCCGCGATGGCCGGCGGCCTGCGCCCCGGCGTGACGATCGGCCCGTGCGGCGGCCTGGGCGACCTGCCCACCGACGTGGCGTCCCGCACCGCCGACCAGCTGGCGGCGGCGGGGGTGACCGTGGTGTGCCTGCCGCAGGGCGGCTGCGCGGGCTCCGACCGGCGCGGGACGGCTCCGGTACGGCTGCTGCGGTCCGCCGGCGTGCGGCTCGCCGCCGGCAGCGGGGCCCTTCGGGACACCTCGAACCCGGTGGGCCGCGGCGACCCCCTGGAGGCCGCCTACCTCCTGGCCTCCCACCACGGTCTGCGCCCCGAGGACGCCTACGACGCGGTCAGCACCTCGGCCCGCGCCGCCCTGGGTCTTCCCGAGGTGCGGGTGGAGGCGGGGTTCCCGGCCGAACTGCTCGCCGTCCGCGGCGACCGCCTCTCCGGTGCCCTGTCACTCGCGTACAGCCGGATCGTCGTCCACCGGGGACGCGTGGTGGCGCGGACGAGCGCGGTGCGCGAGTACTGCAACTCGGCCGTGTCCGCGGAGCTGGGGCTGCCCCGGCAGGGGCGGGGAGAGGTGTCGTAGGCGCCGTCCGGGACACACCCGTGGCACACGGCGAATGCCGCCGTTCGGGCGTACGGTCGGAAGCATGCGCATTGTCATCGCTGGAGGTCATGGACAGATCGCGCTGCGGCTGGAGCGTCTGCTCGCCGCGCGCGGTGACGAGGCCGCGGGCATCATCCGCCGCGCGGAACAGGGCGACGATCTGCGGGAGGCGGGCGCCGAACCGGTGCTGCTGGACCTGGAGTCGGCCTCGGTCGAAGAGGTCGCGGCCCATCTGCAGGGTGCCGACGCGGCGGTGTTCGCGGCGGGTGCCGGTCCCGGCAGCGGAGTGGCACGCAAGGACACGGTGGACAAGGCCGCGGCGGTGCTGTTCGCGGACGCGGCGGTACGGGCCCGCGTACGGCGGTTTGTGATCGTCTCCTCGATGGGCGCCGACCCGGACCACCCGGGGGACGAGGTCTTCGACGTCTATCTGCGGGCCAAGGGCGAGGCCGACGCGCACGTCAGCCGCCAGCAGGCACTGGACTGGACGATCCTGCGTCCCGGCCAACTGACGAACGACGCCGGCACCGGCCTCGTACGCCTGGAGGCGCACACCGGTCGCGGCCCGATCCCGCGCGACGACGTGGCCGCCGCGCTGGTGGAACTGCTCGAGACCCCGGCCACGGCGGGCCTGACCCTGGAGCTGATCAGCGGCTCGACTCCGGTGTCGGTGGCCGTGAAGTCCGTCGCCGGGAACTGAGTTCGAACGGGCGCGCCCTCGCACGAGCGCACGGGCAAACGGGCCACACGCGCGTCAGAAAAGCGGCAGTTGTCCGGGGAACTCCGGCACCACATGCCCGTCCAAGGACGGCTGCACCGCGCCCAGTTCGGCCTGGCGGCGCGAACCGGGGCACGAGACGAGCAGCCCGCTCTCCCGGGCACCGGGCGGGTCGTGCCGGGCGAACCGCCCCGCCACGACGGCGATCTCGCGACGGCACTCGGGGCAGGTCCTGCGGCGGGAGGAGCGGAAGCTCATGGAGCCAGTGTGCCCCGAGCGCCTCGGAGATGGGTGCCGTCGGCCTGCGGCGAGAGGGACGGGGCCCGCGTCGCGGTCAGTGGGCCGGGTTCCGGTGCCGGCGCCGGCGTCTCCACTGCCAGACGGCCGCGACACCGCACGACGCCGTCAGCAGGGTGACGGCGAGGACGGGCCAGCGACTGTCCGCGACCCGCAGGTCGGCGAGGACGATCACCGCGACCAGGACCACGGGGACCAGGAGCGACAGGAGCGCCTTTGCCATGGCTGCCGCCATCCCGGGAGCGCCCCTCGTCCGGCGGCGCCGGGCGGCCGGCTCGCCGAAGTAGAGGGCGAGGGCCCGGTCCAGGAGGCCATCGGTGGCCCGGCTGTAGGACCGGCCCAGGTAGGGCATCCAGACGAACGGGGCGACCAGGCCGACCAGGAACACGGCCACCAGCAGGACGTACCCTCCGGCCGCGGCCAGCCGTCGCCGCACCCGCCCCGCCTTCACCCGGGCCTGTTCCTTCGGCGCGATCAGTCCGAGGACCCGCGCCATCCGCAGGGTCAGCTCGAACAGGGTCGCCGTGCGCCCCCGGTGCGGCCCGGCTTCCACGGCCCGCAGCGGCTTCTTCCCGGCTTTGCCCTGCTCGGCGAGTGCCGCCTCCGCGAGGGCGGCCCGCGCACGGTCGACGTCGGGGTACACCCCTTGCAGAACGAGGAGTTCGGCGCTGCGGACGGGTGCGGTGGGGTCCTGTCCCGCCAGCGCCGTCAGTTCCAGGCAGATGCGCGCCTGGCTGAGCAGTGCCGCGCAGAATGCGAACGGCGCCATGATCATCAAGGGGCCGCCGATGAGGGCTCCCTCGGAGACGACCCGGCGCTTGCCCCGGGTGAGCAGCACGTCCTGCAGTTCGGCCAGGCCGGCACCGGGGTGCGCCGCGCGCGTCATGGTCACCGCGCGCGCGGCGGCCGGGCCCATCTGGCGGACGGCGTAGGAGGCGAGGGTCTCGGGCAGCCGCTGCGGGTCCGCGACCGCCGCCTTCAGCACGGATCGCGTGAGCGCGGCGTCCTGGAGTCCGTCCGCGTCCTCCTCGGGGGTCGGGAGAGGCGACGCGGGAGGCCATGGAGACGACATAACCCGTATCTAGCACAACTGACACAAACCGCGCGCCGGAGCCGTTGTCCTGCGATAGCGGACGAGCCCGCCCGCCCGGATACTGAAGGCCCGCGACCCGTCCCAAGGAGATCCTCATGGTGGACCACGCGGCCATGGAGCGTTGCTGGACGGCCCACACGGACGGCGAGTTCGTGAACCTGGACCTGCAAGCCACCATGAGCACGATGACCGACCACCCGACCGTGCTGCATGTGCCCACCGCGATGGGCGCCAGCGGGCGACGCGAGGTGTCCGACTTCTACGCCCGCTGGTTCATCGGCCACAACCCCGCCGACTTCGCTCTGCGGTCCGTCTCCCGCACGGTGGGGGACGACAGGGTCGTCGACGAGCTGATCGTCTCGTTCACCCACGACATCGAGGTCCCCTGGATCCTCCCCGGCGTGGCCCCGACCGGCCGGGCCGTACGGATCCCCCTCGTGGCGATCGTGGCCTTCCGTGACGGCGCCATCGACAGCGAGCACGTCTACTGGGACCAGGCGGCCGTGCTCGCCCAGACCGGCCTGATCGATCCCGCCCTCACCGCGCGGCTGCCGCTCCTGGAGGACCAGGTCGCCGCCCTGGACACCGGCACCGGGTTCAACACGCTGGCCCTGCGTTCCGATTGAGCCCGCCCGCCGGCGGAATCCGCCCATGGAATCGGCCCACCAACGAGAAACCCCCTCCGACCTGCCATCAAGGCTGGTCGGAGGGGGTTTTCCCCAGAGTGGCGGCGCCAGGATTCGAACCTGGGAAGGCTGAGCCGGCAGATTTACAGACCGCGCACCATGTGATGCCTGACCACGACCTTCACCCTCTCCCGCCGTACCTGCCCCACCCTGACCCCACAGGGCGCAATCAGTGCCCCACGGACAGAGATTCAGGGGGTGGCGTCAGGTCCACGAACCCGTGCTCAGCGGGCCCGGTGAGTCGCTGCGCCAGCCAGCCGGAGACACGTGGCCCTCCATTCACTGCGCCGCCTTCCCGGACGGTGCGAACGTACTCGAACCCCTGCCGTAGGTAGTACTGCTGAAGTTCCGTGTTTGTGGTCCAAGCATCCAGCCGCAACCACTTGGTACCAGCCCCGTACGCCCGCTCCCCCGCCCAGTCCAGTAGTCGTCCGCCTACGTTCTGCCCGGCGTGCGTACGCGCCACGGTCAGCTTGTTGACGAACATCGACGGCTCTTGCAGCTCGCGTTCCGTCCAAAGCCCCTCCTCTGCATCAGGGGTGAGGGTGATGGTTGCGACAGTGGCGGCGTCATCCATGACCATGAAGACCGTGCCCTCTTCGATGGTGGCGAGCAGCCGATCAGCGGGATAAGGGCGCTGCCATTGATCGCTCCCAAGTCGCGTGAGCCAAGCTGCTGCCTCCTCCCGGAAAGCCAGCAGCTTCGACACGTCGGACGGCTGAGCAGGGGTGATTCTCACTGAGGCTCGTTCTCGCTTCGGGCGGACAGGTCACCGATCTCGTAATTCATTCGGTTCAGGTCGCCACGGAAGGTAGTGATCGTGCATCGGATGGGGCGGTCTGCCGAGTAGCCCGTGCGAGTCCAGAGCATCACCGGAACTCCGGCACCGATCTCCAACAGGCGCGCCTCGTCTGGCGTCGGCATTCTCGCTGCGATCTCGTCGAAGTACCCGATCTGCTCGATCCCCTGTGCAGCGAGGTAACTGGTCGTCCCCTCCGCGATGTCTCCTGGCGTGGCCAGTCGCGGCGACTTCTCGACCAGCCATTCCGGATAGTAGGTCGCCTGCGTGGACCAAGGAACGTCGTCCACATAGCGATGGCAGAACCGCAATACCGCCGTCGTACCTGGCTCTACGCGCAGATGTTCAGCAACCGTCTCCGGGGTTGGCAGCATCTCGACTCGGAATGTCTGATGGGGCCGACGGCCGGCGTTCGTCACGTCAGTGACGTACGAGTCGCCGTTCTGCGGGAAGGTCAGATTCTCGAACCTGGACGCGTTGAGCTCGAACACCTCATGGGACTTGACCTCGTATCCAAGCCCCTGGCTGGACGTGATGAGGCCCTCGCTGACCAGCAGGCTCAACCCGTTTCGGATCGTGTTACGAGACGCATCGAAGCGCTGCTGTAGCTCACTCTCGGAGGGCAGCCGCGATCCAGGCTGATGAGTGCCGTTGTCGATCTCGCGGCGCAGGACATCCGCCACCTGCCGGTACTTCGGGAGCTTGCTCATGCCCTCATCATGACGCACTCGCGCAACTTGTTGGTACATGCGGGCCCCAATCTCTTGACGACTCACCTTCCGCGGGTGCAGCATCACTACATCAGCTTGTACCAACAAGCTGAGCAGGTGGTGCAACACCATTAAGTGTGCCCGCCTGCACTGACAGCGCCCGGCGAGTCCCGCGAAGGCGGGAGCCCTTCTGAGCAGGGGTTACCGCACTCGCCGAAAGCGGCTGTTCCTTGAGAACTCAACAGCGTGCTGAGGGAAGCCCGTCCCCCTTCGCAAGCAAGAGGCGGGCGCGCACGGGTTCCGTCCTGTGCGCGGTACAGCGCAATCCGACCTTCGCCGCATCCGTGCGGCGGCCGGTTGCCTCCGCTGCTCGTCTCGTACGAGCAGCGCTGAGGGGAGCCGGATGTTCCGACTTCAACGGCGAGCGGCCCCCGGGGTGCCACCCGGGAGCCGCGTTAGGGCCGTTCCTCGCTGGAAGGAACCACGACCCATGAACCCCATCGTCACTGTTCAGGAAGCTGTTACCGCGTTCGAGCCGTGGATGGAACCCACGGATGCGGAGCTGGACGCGATCGAGCGGGAGATGCCCGTCATCCTCGCGGACGTTGACCTGCTGGACGCACAGATCGTCACTCTCGACCGCACGCCGACCGAGCTGGACGAGCGGCGTATCCGCCGGGCCCGGCGCCGGGCGCTCGCCGCCCGCGTCGCGCTGGTCAACCGCGCGGCCGGCACGCGCCTCTCCGGGGGTGCTGCCTGATGGCACGCCGCCGGTTCAAGGACATGCAGACCCCGGAACAGCAGTGGGCGGCGCAGCAGGCGCCGCGCCTGCGTTCCCTCGCTTACGCCGCTGAGCAGGAGTCGGAGCGGCAGCAGATGACGGCTGACGTGTACGGCCGTCAGGGGCGCGACTACAGCGACCCGGCCAAGGCGCGGCGGGCGCAGCGTGAGGCTGACCGTCTGTCGGCGCGCGGTAAGGCCCTGCGGGACACCGCCGACCGGGCTGAGGCGGCGCCGAAGAAGCGGCGGGGGTGGTTCTCATGAACCTCCACCGCAAAGGGCGTGCCGCACTGGTGCTCGCTCTGGTCGTCGTGGTCGCGATGGCGTTCCGGGTCTCCTGGAACGCGCTGCGCGACATCGCGGGCGCCATTGGCGCGGACGACACGGCCGCGATGCTGTACCCGTTCGTGGTCGACGGCCTGATGGCCCTGGCTTTGATTGCGACGCTCGTGCTCGCCGGGCGGGACCGCACGTTCGCGCTGCGGGTGCTGGCTGGCTACACGATCGCCTCACTCGTGCTGAACTACGTGCACGGCCTGGTCCCGGAGTTGCACGGCCGCTCGGTCGACTGGGGTCGACTGGCCGACTGGGACCCGGCGAACTGGGCGCTCGTGCTGCTCGCGACGTCGCTTCCGGTCGGGTCGATCTACTTCGGCTCGGACCTTGTGGCGAAGGTGCTGCACCACCGCCCCACTCCGGTCACCGCGCCGACCGCGAATGCGGAGGAATCGACCGAGACCGTAAGGAATCGGTCTAGTTCTGACCTCGCGGTATCGACCCTGGCGCCGATCGCCCCGAACGCGCCGGTGCTGCCCCGACCGGTGGCCGTGGGCTTCCTGAAGTCGACTGTCCCGGCCAAGCCCGTCCAGGCGATCGAGCAATCATCCGCGGCGCCGATCGAGTCGCGCGCGGTGGCTGCCGAGTCGACCCGCCCGCGCCGCGCGACGGGCCGTGTGCCCGAGGTGGCCCGCACCCCGCGCCCGAAGCGCACCCCCGATGAACTGCTCGACGAGGCGCGAAAGGCGACGGCCGATTGGCCGGACGCCAAGCTGACCGCTGAGGGCATCCGCCGTGAGGTTCGTACCTCCCCGGCGAACGCCCGGATTCTGCGCGACACCCTGCGCGGCGAGCGCGGCCTTCAGGCCGTGTGATGGCTGCCCTGCCTGTCTACCGGTGGCGCCTCGCCCCGGACGGCTACGCCACCCGCCGCCAACTGCGCGCCGCCGGACTCCGGCCCGGCGGTCAGGGGGTGGCCGCGCAGCTCGAACGGCCGCGCCGACGGCGGGGCCCGCTCATCGCCTACCTGTACCGCGTCGACCTGGCCCAACCGGTCCGGCCGATGACCCCGGCCCGGCGGGCGGCACTGGCGAAGGCCAACGCCGCCCGCCGCGTCTGCCCGTCCTGCCGGCGTGATGCCGGATACGTCATCCCTGCCTCGCTCGGCACCTGCGTGCCCTGCGCCTACCCCGACCCGCACGGGTCCGAAGGGAGCCCCTGACGTGGGCAACTCCGACATCCGCCGCCTGGACCGCGAGATCCAGGCGACCACGAAGAAGCTCGAAGCGGTCCGCCGGGGCGAGTGGTGGCCGCTGAACGGCAGCGAGCGGCGGGCCATGGCCCGCGCCCTGGCGAGCGGCTCCTACCGCGCCGCGAAGGGCCGCAGCACCGGCCGCGCCGAACAGCAGATGGACACCCTGGGGTCGGCCGCAGAGATGCGGCTGAACGCAGAGCTGACCGCGCTGCACGCCGAACGGCAGAGGCTCATCACCGAGACCGCCCGCGCCAAAGCGGCCAAGAAGTCATCGGGGTGGTGGTGAGCATGGACCGTCGTTGCCCGTCCGCGCACCCGGAAGACCCCACGCCGTGTGTCGGCCCGGCCGTGGTGACCGTGCTGGACGCGGTCAATGCTGGCGCGGACGGCTGCGAGCACCACGCTGCCCGCCTGCTGGCCTCCCTGGAGGGGGGCCGTGTCTATGCCCTGCCCCACGCCCCTGCGGGCGCGGCCATCCGCGTCTTCACCGCCGCCGACACCACCCGCCCGTTCTGCTGGGTCGACAGCCCCCGCATCCGGCCGTCGCAGCTCAGCGCGTCCGAGAACCGGGCCCGTCAGGGCCGCTGACCTGCCCCGGGGCGGTCGTCCCTGCCACGGACCCGACCGCCCCGGCACCCCCGTTCTTCTTTCGACTCCCGCCCGATCCGGGCAGTCAGGAGCACTCCCAGCATGTCCGAGAACGTCGTTCACCTCCACAAGCCCACCGACCCGCCCGCCGGCACCGCGAACGTGACCACGCTGACCGTGGTCCCCGACCAGGCACCGCCCGCACCCGTGCCGCTGTGGGTGCGCTCCGGACGCGCCATCAAGAACGGCGTCACGCACGAGCACACCAAGGCGACCATGCGCGGCATCGCCCGGCACAGCCTCTACACCTTCAACGGCGGGCGGATCGTGGCCCGCCGCACGTGGGACGGCCGTACCGGGTCCCGCTACGAGCGGATGATCCGGGCGGCGGAAGCCGCGGGGAACTTCGAGTTGGCGCAGGAGTGGGAGGAGCGGTTGCAGCGCTTCCGTGCCGCCCGCCACCACCGCCGCATGGACCTCCTGCACTCGCCCGTCGATGCTGCCAAGGGCGTCGCCGTCGGGGCCGGGATGGGCGTCGGTGTCCTGGTCGCCCTCGGGGTCGTGATGGCCATCAACACCGGTCACGTCGGCGACGTCATCACCCCGCTGTCGGCGACCATCGACTTCATTGCCCTGCTGATCCGGATCGTGCAGGTGGTGTGGGGTCCGCTCCTCACGATCGGCCCGTTCCTTGCCCTGCTGGCGCTGTGGTCGGTCGGCCGCAAGCAGCAGGCCGCCCCCGCGTGGGCGCTGTCCGCCGACGTCCGCAGCAGCGAGGGCGAGCCGATCACCCCGTCCATCGTGGTCAAGGCCCTGCGCGACCTCGGTATCTCCCCGCTCAAGACCGCCATCAAGGAGATGGGCGACGCCGGCGCCTCCATGCTCGGCCCGATCCGGATCGCCGGATGCGGTGTCGAAGTGGACGTGACGCTTCCCTCCGGCGTGGCCACGGACGAGGTGCAGAAGCGGCGCAGGAAGCTCGCCGAAAACCTGACCCGGCACGAACACGAGGTGTTCATCACGATCGCCGAGGCGGCGCGGACGGTGCGGCTGTGGATCGCCGACTCCGGGGCTCTGGACGAGCCGATCGGCCCGTCTCCGCTGGTCACGGACGGGACGATGACCGCGAACTACAAGACCGGCAAGGCCCCGTGGGGGCAGGACCTGCGCGGGGACGCGGCGGAGCTGAGCGTGTATCAGCGCCATCTGCTGGTCACGGGTCTGTCCAACCAGGGCAAGACGGCCGCGCTGCGCTCCCTGGCCTTGTGGCTGGCGCTGGACCGCACGGTGCAGTTCTGGATCGCCGACCTCAAGGGCATCGGGGACTGGGCCATGTTCGACGGCATCGCACAGATCCTGATCGAGGGACCCTCCGACGACCACGTGATCCAGGCGACCGAGATGGTTGAGGACGCAGTCGAGGAGATGAACCGGCGAATCGAGGAACGCCGCCAGGACCCGACCGTGGTGTTCGAGCCGCTGATCGTGGTGGTGGACGAAGCACAGTTGGCGTTCATGTGCCCCGTCGTCGGCGAGGACAAGCGCCCCTACGGCGGCGCCAAGGCCACCTCCCGCTACTTCATGGCCGTGCGCAAGATTCACAACCAGGGCCGTGCCGTGGACGTGCTGATGTGGCAGGGCACGCAGGACCCCACCGACCAGAACCTACCCAAGCTGGTCCGCGAGGGCGCCCACACCCGCGCCTCCCTCGTGGTCGGCACCGAATCCCAGTCCCGGATGGCGCTGGGGGACAAGGCCGTCAACGGCGGCGCCGCCCCTCACCTGCTCCGGCAGGGCCTGGACAAGGGCACCCTCGTGGTCGCCTCCGACGGAATCACGATCCCCGCCGGTCAGGCGTCCATCACCGTGCGCACCCACTTCATCGACGACGAACCGGCCGCAGAGATCGCCGCCCGGGCCCAAGCCCTGCGCGACGGTGTCGCCACCCTGCGCGTGGTCGACCACACCGAGGAGCGCGACGCACTCGCCGACGTGGCCGCCGTCATCGGCGACACCGCCCGGCTGCGCACCGATGAGGTGCTCAAGCGGCTGCACGCGCTGGACACGGCCGTCTACCGCGAGTGGAACAACGGCCGGTTGAAGCGGCTGCTGGAGGAGCACGGCGAGGAGCCGAAGAAGTCCCACGGGGTCATGGTCGTGCGCCGCGACGACGTGGCCCGCGCCCTCGCCAACCGCGACGCCGACGGTTCCGCTTCCGCCGTCGAGTAGCGGGGAGGAACGAGCCTCCGGCCCGGGGAGGCGGGGAGAACTCCCCAAACCCCTCCCCGGGCCCGCCTCCCCGCGCTGATCAGCACAAACATCGTTTCGGGGAGGCGGGGAGGCTGCCTGCTCAGACCCCCGAAACACCCCTCCACACGACACCCCGAAGGGGGTGCCGTTGCCTCCCCCACCCAGCACCGGAAGGGATTCCGCATGTACCCCGAACCTGCCCGCCACGCGCCCTACGAGCGGGCCGTAGAGGTCCACCACCCGACCCCGCTACCGCCCGCCGTGCCGGTGTCGGCGCCCGTCGTTCCGGTCCAGCCGGGCACGGTGCCGGCGGTGGCGAGCATCGTCCTGCCCGACGGCCGCGTCGTCACGGGCTACGCCCTCAGCCCCATGCAGCCGGAACCGGTCGCCGCGAAACCGGCCGTCTCCCGCGCGGCGGTGAACGTCGCCCTCGGGGGCGTCGGGTTCCTCGCCGCGTGCGGCGGCCTGCTCCTGCTGACCACGTTCATCACCGCACTCACCGCGCTCATCACACAGCTCATCACGCTCGCGGCCGTGATCTTCGGCGGATGGATCGCCGTGCAGGTCTTCAGCGCGAGCAGCCACAAGGGCGGCACCACCGTCAATATCCGCAAGGCCGTGATCAAGCGCAACCACTTCCACGGCTGAACACCCGCGACGGAGACCCGTGTTCGACATCCGCATCATCTGCGACCCCGCCGACGAACCCGAGATCGTGCACGCCCTGACCACCGCGTTCGAGTGCGACCCCATCGAGCGCCGGCCCGCCCGTGACGGATACCGCGTCAGCCTCTACACCAAGGCGTTCCACCCCAACCCCACCGCCCTGCTCAACGAGTCCCCCGACCTCTAGCTGCGCCAAGGGCGGCCCCCTCGTCTCGCCAAAGTCGCGGGGCCGCCCTTGCCAGCCAGTCACCCATCAAGGAACTGGAGACATCCAGCATGACCCATGACCCCCGCCCCGCGCTGCTGCGTGCAGCGCTGGACGCCGCGGAACGCGGCTGGCACGTCTTCCCGTTACGCCCCCACGGCAAGCCCCCCGCCCTGCACGGCGAGCGCTCGTGTACCCGTACCGGTGAGTGCGCCGACGGGCACCGGAAGTGGGAGCAGCGCGCCACGACCGACCCCGACCGTATCCGTGCCGCGTGGTCGCGGGCGCCGTTCAACGTCGGCATCGCCACCGGCCCCTCGGGGCTGCTGGTGGTCGACCTGGACACGCCAGAGCACAAAGGCAGTTCGGACGCGCCTGACGGCGCGGCAACCTTCCGGGCGCTCTGCGAGCGCGCCGGGCACGCCGTCCCCGACACCTACCGCGTGCGGACCACCAGCGGCGGAACGCACCTGTACTTCACCGCCCCGGACGGTGTCCGGCTGGCCAACACGGCGGGCACGGTCGCCGCTTCGGTCGACACCCGCGCGTGGGGCGGTTACGTCGTCGCCGCCGGCAGCATCCTGCCCGCCGGGCAGTACGACGCTCTGTGCGCCCCTGAGACGGCCGCACTGCCGTCGTGGCTCCAAAGCATCCTGCAACCCGCCCCTAAGGCTTCTGAGGCGCCCTCGGTGGCCGTAGCGGGGCAATCCCGCCGATATGCGGAGGTAGCACTCGCTGCTGAGACGCGGAACGTCGCCACCGCCCAACACGGGGCACGCGAAGCCGCGTTGTTCCGGGCCGCGCGCGCCCTGGGACGGTTCGTCGCGTGGGGCGACCTCCCCCGGCACATGGTCGAGCAGGCTCTTCAGGAGGCAGGCGAGACGGCCGGACTCACCGTCTCCGAGTGCCGCTCCACCCTGCGCAGCGCCCTCAACTGGTCCATCGCACACAACAGCCGCAGGCGAGATGCGGCATGAGCGCCCCCTCCCGCCCCCGCCTGAAGAGCATCCCCACCACCCCGGACGGCCCGCAGGCCGCTCCACAGGCTGCGGACGCTGCGGCCGTAGGCGAGCCGAAAGGCGTCGCCCGCAAGGGCGTCCGAACAAGCCCTGACCCGCACACGACCGCTGCCGGCGACCCCACGCCGGACCGGCCCGGCATCCGTATCTACGCCCCACCGGCCTACCGCCACCACAGAGACGGCGCCCGCTGGTCCAAGCGCTACGGCGACACCCCCACCGCCGCCTACGCCTGTCCCTGCGGCCAGACCGGCACCGCCACCGGTCCCAACTCCGTGGCCGCGCTGGTCACCGAGTACGAGGCGCACAGGCACTTCTGCACCGGAGCGCCCGGCGCGCTCACCGAAGGGAGGACCGCCGCATGACCGCCATCGACGGCGCCGCGCTGCTCAACGAGGTGGAAGCCTTCCACCGACGGTTCAACGTCTTCCCCCACGAAGCCGCCTACGTCGCCGTGGCACTGTGGGACGCACACGCCCACCTGCTCGAATGCTTCGACTCCACCCCGCGTCTCGCGTTCCTGTCCCCCGAACCGGGGTCGGGGAAGTCGCGGGCGCTGGAGATCGTGGAAACGCTCGTGCCGCATCCGATGGTGGCGGTCAACGCGTCCGCCGCGGCGCTCTTCCGGGCCGTGTCCGGTGTCGACGGGCGGCCCACGATCCTGTTCGACGAGATCGACACCATCTTCGGCCCCAAGGCCGGGGACAACGAGGATCTGCGCGGCTTCCTGAACGCCGGGCATCGCCGCACCGGCGTCACCTACCGGTGCATCGGTGACGGCGGCAACCAGACCGTGCAGGCGTTTCCCTCGTACTGCGCGGTCGCGGTCGCCGGTCTCGGCTCACTGCCGGACACGATCCTGACCCGCTCCATCGTCATCCGCATGCGCCGGCGGGCCCGCAACGAACGGGTGGAACCCTTCCGTGCTCGCATCCACGAAGCAGAAGGGCACAAGCTCCGTGACCGGCTCGCCAAATGGGCGGAGCAGGCACGCGGGTTCGTGCTTGGGGCATGGCCGGAGATGCCCGACGGGGTCACCGACCGGCCCGCCGACGTGTGGGAGCCGCTCCTGGCCATCGCGGACGCCGTCGGCGGACAGTGGCCTGAGCGAGCCCGCGAAGCCTGCGTGACGCTCGTCAAGGCCGCGCAGACCACCGACAAACACAGCTTGGGGATTCGGCTGTTGACCGACCTGCGCGACCACGTCCTGATCGGCGTGGACAAGCTGCCCACCATCGCGATCCTCGACCGGCTCAACGCCCTCGACGACGCCCCGTGGGCCGACCTCGACGGCAAGCCGCTCGACAACCGGCGCCTGGCCCGCATGCTCAGCGAGTACATGACCGCCGACAACGGCCCCATCCGGTCCCGCAACATTCGCACCGCGGGCGGAGTCCTCAAAGGCTTCCACGCCGAGGATCTGGCGGACGCGTGGGCGCGCTACTGCCCGCCCCCTCCCGGCCTCCGACCACGGAGCCCCGACCATGGTCACGAAGGGGAAACAGCCCGACGGTCTGCACCGTGCCCGGCATCCATGGCCCCGATCATGGGCCGCGCATGTGTTGAGGAGCATTGATGAAGTCGACAAGAGTGGAGTCCGGGATCAAGGTGACTGGATTCGGTGGCCTGGTCTCCCCTGCCGTCTACCGGTCTCCCGCTGGACGGGTGGAGTTGGTGTCCGCTGCTGCCGGGCAGGTCATGCGGTGGAACGTCGAGTCAGGGGCATTGCTGACCGAGTTCGAGCTCACTGAGGAGGCCTCTGCGGACTACTGGGAACCCGTACCGCTGACGCTCCCCGACGGCCGTATGCGTATGGGGGTGGCTGGGGATGAGTACGGCTTCTGTCTGTGGGACGGGGAAAGCGGACGTCTTCTGGGCGATGCGGTGGGCGACGACCGCATCTACGAGGTTGCCGCAGGCGTTCAGAGCGACGGTCGGCCCGTGTTCGTCGGTGCGGGCGTGCATGGTCTGCACCTGTGGGATGCGGTCACCGGGCAGCCCCTGACACGGCCGCTGGATCATGTGGAACCGGTGGCGGTCACTGTGGCGACGTTGACCGATGGACGTTCGTTGATCGTGACGGGTGATTCCCAAGGGGTGCAGCGCTGGCAGGGCGACTTGTGCGAGGTGCCGGGCGGTGCGGAGATCGACGCCCCGTACATCCGCACACTGGCCACTGCATACATGCAGGACGGGCGAGCTTTGATCGTTGCCGTCGCCGAGGACGATGAGGTTGTCCGTCGGTGGGATGCCGAGACGGGCGAAGAAATCGGCGTGCCTATTCCTACGCAAGGCGACTACATGAGGATCGCTGTGGCCGCGGTGTCGGGCCGGATGAGATTGTTCACTGCGGACAGGGATGCGGTACGCCAGTGGGACCTGCTGTCGGGTGAACCGCTTGGCCGGACCTTTGCTGGGTCCTACGTGTCTGCGGTGTCACTGCCCGACGGAAGTGCCTTCCTGGCCGCCGGTACCAACAACGGGGAACTTTTTGCCCATCACGTGATCTGAACGTGCTGTCTGGTGGCATCCCGCCCGCCATTGGCCCGTTCTCGTCCTTCGTCCCGTGGCCGCCGGTCAGAGTCCGCTACATCCGCTACACCGCTACAGCCCAGCTCAGAGCCCCTGAATCTGTAGCGGCACCGAAGCGTGTAGCGGCTACGCCCACCACCCCGTAGCGCATGCGTAGCCGCTACATGCCACCCCTCCGCTACAAAAACACCCCCGCTGACCTGCGATGTAGCGGCGTAGCGGATGTAGCGGACTTCCCAGAAGGGGGCCAAGAGCCCCACCACCACACTTCGCCAAGGAGTCGCACCGTGGCACGCCCCCAGATGCTCAAGCTCCCCGAAGTCCTCAGCGAGATCGGCATGAGCCGCGCCGCCTTCTACCGCATGCGCGCCCGTGGGCAGGCGCCGCGACTCGTGAAGCTGCCCAACGGTCACCTGCGGGTCCGCCGCAATGACCTGGACGACTGGCTCAGCAACTTGGACTCCCCCGCCTACTGATCGCACCGCGAGACCAAACCACCCACGGGGCCCGGCTCATGCCGGGCCCCGTTCGTAGGAAGGCCCCCGATGGGGAAAACGTACGACGTTCGAATCTGGTCCGTCCGGCAGCGGAAGGACCGTGGACAGACCTCCGCTGAACTGCGCTGGAAGACAGGTGAGACTCCGCACTCTCAGACGTTCCGCACCAAGACGCTGGCAGAGGGGCGACGCGCTGAGTTGCTGCGGGCAGCACACGCCGGTGAGCCCTTCGACGAGTCCACCGGGGTACCGCTCTCTGAGCTGCGAAAGCGCAATGACGTGAGCTGGTACCAGCACGCCCGCGAGTACATCGAGATGAAGTGGCAGCACTCCCCCGGCTCGACTCGCCGGACGCTCGCGGAAGCCATGGCCACCGCGACGCCGGCTCTCGTCAAGGACACCAAGGGCATGGCCGACGCCACGACCGTTCGGACGGCCCTCTACAGCTGGGCGTTCAACGTGAGCCGCCGCGACCAGGACCCGCCCGACGAGGTGGCCGCCGTGCTCGCGTGGTTCGAGCGGAAGTCTCTGCCCACATCCGCGCTGGCCGACCGTATGCAGGTACGCGCCGCCCTGGACGCGCTGACCAAGAAGCTGGACGGCACCACGGCGGCGGCGTCGACCATCCGCCGGAAGCGAGCCATCTTTCACAACGCACTCGGCTACGCCGTTGACGCCGGCCGCCTGACGGACAACCCCCTGCCACAGGTGCAGTGGAAGGCTCCGGAGCAGGTGGCTGAGGAACTGGACCCCGCTTCAGTGCCAGATCCCCGGCAAGCTCTCGCCCTGCTCGATGCTGTGCGTACGCAGAGCCCCCGCGGACGACGCCTGGTCGCGTTCTTCGGCTGCATGTACTACGCGGCGGCGCGGCCAGCGGAAGTCATCGGTCTCCGGCTCCAGGACTGCGACCTGCCCCGCCGGGGATGGGGCACCCTGCGATTGCGGGAGACCCGTCCCCGCTCGGGGTCAGCCTGGACGGACAGCGGCGAAGCGCACGACCGGCGCGGGCTCAAGCATCGGCCCCGGAAAGCGGTCCGCACCGTGCCAATCCCGCCCGATCTCGTGAACCTGCTGCGCTGGCACGTCATGGCGTACAGCGTCGCCCCGGACGGGCGGCTGTTCCGGACGCAACGCGGCGGGCTCATCCAGGACACGGGATACGGCGAGGTGTGGGCGGAAGCCCGCGCGCGTGCTCTCACGCCGGCTCAGTGCACGTCGATGCTCGCTAAGCGTCCATATGATCTCCGCCACGCCGCCGTGTCCACGTGGCTCAGCTCTGGGGTGGAACCACAGGAGGTGGCCGCACGCGCCGGCCACAGCGTGGCCGTGCTGTTCCGGGTGTACGCGAAGTGCCTGGACGGCGGCGCCGCCACGGCGAACGCCCGAATCGAGCGGGCGCTGAAGAACGGCAGCTAGGAGCGCCTGAAGCTGCCCCACGCCTGCCCCACACGGACTGGTCAGCACCCGAATCAGGGTGAGACACACTGGGAAAAAGCACCCATAGAGACCATGTCGTGCCCGTGAACGCCGAATGGGTCTGCGATCAGCATTGCTGCTGGTCACAGACCCATTCGGTCTTGTGGCGGCGCCAGGATTCGAACCTGGGAAGGCTGAGCCGGCAGATTTACAGTCTGCTCCCTTTGGCCGCTCGGGCACACCGCCGGGGGGTGCTGCCGATCGAACCGCCTTTCGGCGGTGCTCGCTGGCAACGACGTAAACAATACCCGATACGGAGGGGTGCTTCGCCACCCGATTGATCGCCGCCCGGGGGACGGGGGGTGGCTAGTCTTGTCCGGATGCGGCCCCGTGTCCGAGGCGGGCCGGGTCGCCGCCGCGTGGGCCGCCACGCACCGATTCGCCCTCTGATACAAGGAGCCACACCACATGGCCGACTCCAGTTTCGACATCGTCTCGAAGGTCGAGCGGCAGGAGGTCGACAACGCCCTCAACCAGGCCGCCAAGGAGATCTCGCAGCGCTACGACTTCAAGGGCGTGGGCGCCTCGATCTCGTGGTCCGGCGACAAGATCCTGATGGAGGCGAACTCCGAGGACCGTGTGAAGGCCGTCCTCGACGTCTTCGAGTCCAAGCTGGTCAAGCGGGGCATCTCGCTGAAGTCCCTGGACGCGGGCGAGCCCCAGCTCTCGGGCAAGGAATACAAGATCTTCGCGTCGATCGAGGAGGGCATCTCCCAGGAGAACGCGAAGAAGGTCGCGAAGATCATCCGCGACGAGGGCCCCAAGGGCATCAAGGCCCAGGTCCAGGGCGAGGAGCTGCGCGTCACGTCCAAGAGCCGGGACGATCTGCAGGCCGTGATCGCCCTGCTGAAGGGCAAGGACTTCGACTTCGCGCTGCAGTTCGTGAACTACCGGTAACCACCGCGCCGCTTGCGGCCGATGAGCCGGTGAGCCGAGGTGGGGCGGGCGCCGATGATCCGGGGGCCCGCCCTTGCCGCGCCGGGAACGAGGCCAGCTCAGACCGGTGCTCGCCGGTGCCCGGCGCCCGTGCGCGCGCTCAGTCTCGCGAGTGGCCGAACATGATGCGGTAGGCGATCAGCAGGACCAGGGCGCCGCCTATCGCCGCCGCCCAGGTGGCGCCGTCGTAGAAGTCCTTGCTGATCGGGTGGTCCAGCCAGCGGGCCGATATCCAGCCGCCGAGGAAGGCCCCGGCGACGCCGATCACCGTCGTGCCGACGAGCCCGCCCGGGTCACGGCCCGGCAGGAGGATCTTGGCGATGGCTCCGGCCAGCAGGCCGAGGATGATCCAGGCGATGATGCTCATGCGGTGAACCTGCCCTTCCGTGCCGGCTCTCCACCGTCCGGGAGCTGTGATCTTGGCGATGCCCGCATCCGCACAGGGGGCAGGGCGCAGCCGGTCACGACGTCGGCGTCGGGGCCGTGCGTGTACGGAAGTCGGACCAGGGGGCGAGGTCCAGCCCCTCGTTCGTCTCCTCGTACCAGCCCGTGCCCTCGACCCAGGCGTGCAGCCAGGCGGTGAGGCTGGGGGCGTCCACGTACCAGGCGTGGTCGGCGTCGTCCGCGTTCGGTTCGAAGAGCAGCACGGGGGCGTGCGGGTCTCGGCAGTCCACGCACGCGTACATCGCGCAGCCCCAGTGCGATATCGGCAGGACGCCTTCGGGCCATGGCCACTCGGGGTCCTTGCGGCCGCTCTCGCGGTTGGCGAGGTACTGCACGACGGCGGCGGGCTCGCCGGCGGGTGGGCCGTCGAGCAGGGGCAGGAGACCGTACTCCGGGCCGAATCCGCCGTCCCCTATCCGTGCGTAGAGCTCGGCGAGCAGGGGTGGCAGGCGGAAGCCGAGCGCGGCCTCGGCGCGGGTCACCGTGGCGGCGTCCACGGGCTCGGGAAGCGAAGTCCATCCCCACGGCCGGGTGTTACGGGCCTTGTCCGCCACCCGTGCCAGCAACTGCTCGATCTCGGTCATGGATTCATGATGCAAGGCGGCACTGACAACGGAGTCGGCCTGTGGACAACCCCGCGGTTGTGGACAGCGTGCCGGGAGGCCGGTGTCACCAGCCGGAGACGAAGGGCTGGTCCGTGGAGACGATGTCGCGGCCGAAGGGCAGCAGCGAGACGGGGATGAGTTTGAAGTTGGCGATGCCGAGCGGGATGCCGATGATCGTGACGCACAGCGCGATGCCGGTGACGATGTGGGCGAGGGCCAGCCACCAGCCCGCGAGGACCAGCCACAGGACGTTGCCGACGCACGAGGGGGCTCCCGCGTCGCGGCGCTCCACCGTCGTGTACCCGAAGGGCCACAGGGCGTAGACGCCGATGCGGAACGCGGCGATGCCGAACGGGATGCCGATGATCGTGATGCACAGCAGCACGCCCGCCAGCAGATAGCCGAGGAACAGCCAGAAGCCGCTCAGGACGAGCCATATGACGTTGAGGATGGTCTTCATGGGCGGCGACCTGCCATCTGCTCGAGGCGAGCGATGCGCTCGGCCATGGGCGGGTGCGTGGAGAACATCTTGGACAGACCCTGTCCCGGGCGGAACGGGTTGGCGATCATCATGTGGCTCGCCGTCTCGATCCGGGGCTCGGGGGGCAGCGGAAGCTGCTTGGTGCCGGCCTCCAGCTTGCGCAGCGCGCCGGCGAGGGCGAGCGGGTCGCCGGTGAGCTGGGCGCCGGAGGCGTCGGCCTCGTACTCACGGGAGCGGCTGATGGCCAGCTGGATGAGGGTGGCCGCCAGGGGCCCCAGGATCATGATCAGCAGCATGCCGAGGAGCCCTGGGCCGTCGTCGTCGTCCGAGCGGCCGATCGGGATCAGCCAGGCGAAATTGACCAGGAACATGATCACGGAGGCGAGGGCGCCGGCGACCGACGAGATGAGGATGTCGCGGTTGTAGACATGGCTCAGTTCGTGGCCGATGACGCCGCGCAGCTCACGCTCGTCCAGGATGCGCAGGATGCCCTCCGTGCAGCACACCGCCGCGTTGCGCGGGTTGCGGCCGGTCGCGAAGGCGTTCGGCGCCTCCGTCGGGGAGATGTACAGACGGGGCATGGGCTGGCGGGCCTGTGTGGAGAGGTCGCGGACCATGCGGTACAGGGCCGGGGCCTCGAACTCGCTGACCGGGCGGGCGCGCATCGCGCGCAGGGCCAGCTTGTCGCTGTTCCAGTAGGCGTACGCGTTCGTACCCAGGGCGATCAGGACGGCGACGACGAGGCCGACGCGCCCGAAGAAGCTGCCGATGAGGATGATGAGTGCCGACAGTCCCCCGAGGAGTACTGCCGTCCTGAGCCCGTTGTGCCGGCGGTGCACGGTACGCCCTCCAAGTGGTGCAGCAGGGGAACCCTTTGCCAGTTGATCTCCGGTCCCGCTGGTGCCGTGGTGACACGTCCAGTGGACCCTCCCGATCTGGACAACGCGAGGCGAGGGCCGCCAGTTCCCTCGCGGGTGCGGCGGCGCGCGTCGGCCGTCCGGGTGAGGGCATCCCTCCGTGCGGGTGGCCTGCGAAAAGGCCTCGTGGAGCTAGAAGAGCCCCGTGTCGGCGAAGCGGAGGACCAGCTGCGGGGCGCCGGACAGACCGACGGCGAGGACGGCGGTCAGCGCGATCGCGGCCGTGAGGGGGGCCGGCACGAGATGCCTGGCGGGCTCTGTGGCGGGGGCGCGGAACAGCAGGGCGGCCCACTGGAGGTAGTAGTACAGGGCGATGACCACATTGACGGCCATCACCACGGCGAGCCAGCCGAGCCCCGCGTCGACGGCCGCGGAGAACACGGTGACCTTGGCGAACAGGCCGATGACGCCGGGCGGCAGTCCGGCGAGGCACAGCAGGAAGAAGGCCAGCAGCAGCGCGGTCACGGGGTTCGAGGCGTAAAGGCCGCGGTAGTCGCTGACGCGGTTGAGGGTCTTGGTGCGGCCCACCAGTGCGGCGACCGCGAAGGCGCCCAGGTTGACGGCGGCGTACATGAGGGCGTAGGCGACCGTGGAGCCGATCGAGTGCTCGGGGTCGCCGGAGTACGCGGCGGCGGCGATCGGCACCAGGAGATAGCCGGCCTGGCCGACGGAGGACCAGGCGAGCAGGCGGACCGCGCTGTACGCGCGCGTGCTGCGCTGCCGGAGGGCGCCGACGTTGCCGACGGTCATGGTGAGGGCGGCCAGGGCGGCGAGCGCGGGGCCCCAGACGTCGGCGTACGAGGGGAAGGCGACGACGGTCACGAGGATCAGCCCGGAGAAGCCGACGGCCTTGCCGACCACGGACAGATAGGCCGCGACCGGCAGCGGGGCGCCCACATAGGTGTCGGGCACCCAGAAGTGGAAGGGCACGGCGGCCGTCTTGAAGGCGAAGCCGACGAGGGTCAGGGCGACGCCGGTCTGCGCGAGGGTGTGCAGCTGTCCGTCGACGCCCTGGATGCGGTCGGCGATCTGGTGCAGATAGAGGGACCCGGTCGCGGCGTACACGAAGCTGATGCCCATGAGGCTGACGGCGGTCGCGGTGACCGACGACAGGAAGAACTTCAGGGCCGCCTCGGAGGACTTCCGGTCGCCGAGCCGGATGCCGACCAGGGCGAACGCCGGAAGCGAGGCGACCTCCAGGGCGACGATCAGCGTCGCGAGGTCGCGCGAGGCCGGCAGGAGGGCGGCGCCGGCCGCGGAGGAGAGCAGCAGGAACCAGAACTCCCCCTCGGGCAGTCCCCTGCGCGCGTCCTTGAGGGCGGTGACCGACAGCAGGGCGGCCAGGAGGGCGCCGCCGAGGACCAGGAACTGGATGACGAGCGTGAACGGGTCCGCCACGTAGCTGCACACGTCGGCGTCGCCGGTCAGGCAGAAGGTGGCGCGGTCGCCGTCCAGGAGCGGCAGCAGCAGCAGCGTGGACACGGCGAGCCCGGCCACGGACACCCACCCGAGGAGCGCCTTCCGGGCGTCGCCGACGAACAGGTCGGCGACCAGGACGCCGAGGGCGACCACGGCCGCGACGGTGGGCGGCGCGATGGCCGCCCAGTCGACGGACTGGACCAGGGACACGGCCGGTGACTGGGCCAGGGAGCTCATCGGGTGCCTCCTGAGAGGAGCTGCTGCACGGCCGGGTCGGTCAGGCCGAGGAGGACCTTCGGCCAGAGTCCGGCGACGACGGTGAGGGCGACCAGCGGGGTCCACGCCGCGTATTCGTACGTGTGGACGTCGGCGAGCCGGGACGCCTCCTGCGGCACGACGCCCATGCAGACCCTGCGGACCACGACGAGCAGGTACGCGGCGGTGAGCAGGGTGCCGAACGCGCCGATCGCCATGAAGGTGAGGAACGCCGGGCGGCTGAGGCCCGCGGCGGGCTGGAAGGCACCGAACAGCGCCAGCATCTCGCCCCAGAACCCGGCGAGACCGGGCAGCCCGAGGGAGGCGACGGCGGCGAAGGCGAGCAGGCCGCCGAAGCGCGGCGCCTTGGCGTACAGCGCGGCCCCGGTGCTGTCGGCGAGGGCGTCGAGGTCGGTGGTGCCCGTGCGGTCCTTCAACGCGCCGACCAGGAAGAACAGCAGGCCCGTGATCAGGCCGTGGGCGATGTTGGCGAACAGGGCGCCGTTCACACCGGTCGGGGTCATGGTGGCGATGCCGAGCAGGACGAAGCCCATGTGGCCGACGGAGGAGTAGGCGATCAGGCGCTTGAGGTCGCCCTTAGCGCCCTGCTTGGCGAGCGCGAGGCAGGCCAGCGACCCGTAGACGATCCCTACGACGGCGAAGGCGGCGAGGTAGGGGGCGAAGGTGCGGAATCCCTCCGGCGCCACCGGCAGCAGGATCCGGACGAATCCGTACGTACCCATCTTCAGCATGACGCCGGCCAGCAGGACCGAGCCGACGGTCGGGGCGGCGGTGTGGGCGTCGGGCAGCCAGCTGTGCAGCGGCCACATCGGCGTCTTGACCGCGAGCCCGATCCCGATCGCCAGAACGGCGATGACCTGCACGGATGTGGTCAGCGACCGGCCGTTGTCAGTGGCGAGTGCCACCATGTCGAATGTGCCCGCGGTGATTCCGATCAGCAGCAGGCCGAGCAGCATGACCACGGAACCGAGCAGCGTGTAGAGGATGAACTTCCAGGCGGCCTGCGCCCGGCCCTCGCCGCCCCAGCGGGCGATGAGGAAGTACATCGGGATCAGGACCGTCTCGAAGGCGAGGAAGAACAGCAGCAGGTCGAGGACGGCGAAGGTGGCGAGGGTGCCGGACTCCAGGACGAGCAGCAGGGCGACGAAGGCCTTCGGACCCGGTCCCGCAGGCATCTTGAAGTACGAGTAGAGCGCGCACAGGAAGGTCAGCAGCGCGGTCAGGACGACAAGGGGGAGGGAAATGCCGTCGACACCGAGGTGGATCCGCACGTCGAGCGCGGGGATCCAGCTGATGTCCGTGCCGGCCTGCATCGTCGAGGGCCGGTCGTGGTCGAAGCCGAGCGCCAGCACGATCGCGGCGAGCAGGACGACGCCGGTCACGGTGACGCCGTGCCGCAGCACCGCCTGCTGCGGCGACTTCCCCTTCAGTCCGGGCGGCGCCGGCAGCAGAGCGGCGACGGCACCGAGGAGCGGCCCGACGACGACGAACGCCAGGAGGAACTGCATCACGGACTCGTTGATATCGATCACGCCTGCTCACGCTCCCGTGGCGACGAGGACGACGGCGACCACCAGGACGACGGTGCCGGCGAGCAGCGCGCTCACATAGGTCTGCACGTTGCCGGTCTGGGCGCGCCGGACGGCGACCCCCAGCCAGCGGGGCAGGGCGCCCGCCCCGCGTACGTAGGTGTCGACGACCTCGCGGTCGAGGAACCGCACCAGAGCGGCGCCGCCCTGGACCGGGCGGACGAACAGCGCCGAGTAGACGGCGTCCAGGTGGAAGCCGGCGGCGGCGTGCCGGTGCAGCGGGCCCAGCAGCAGGCGCCCGGGATCCGCCGGGTCGGCGGCGTGAGCCACGTCGCCGTAGGCGGGTCCGTGGGTGGCGATGGCCTCGGCCTCGACCAGTCCGGCGTCGCCCTCCGGGTGGGCGGCGACCGCGCCGATCGGGACACGGGCGGTGCGGGCGCTGGTGTGGCGCCAGGCGGCATAGGTGACCAGGCCGCCGATCAGGGCCAGCCCCGTGCCCAGCACGGACGTGGTGAGGGTCGGGGTCAGCTCGCCGCCGTCGAACCAGCCGGGCAGCGACTGGTACGCCAGGCCGCCGAGGGCCAGGGACGGGGCGGCCAGCACCCAGAGCACCACGGTCATCGTCAGCGGCTGCCTGCCGTGGTCGGGCACCTCGGGCCCGCGTCCGCGGAAGGCCAGCAGCCACAGGCGCATGGCGTAGGCGGCGGTCAGCAGGGCCGTGAGCAGGCCTGCGACCAGGACGATCCACCCAGCGGCGCCGGGCACGTCCGGGGTGTGCCCGGTCGTGACGTGCTCGGCGGCGCCGAGGACGGCCTCCTTGGAGAAGAAGCCGCTGAAGGGCGGGATCGCGGCGAGCGCGAGGAGCGCGACGGTCATCGTCCAGTAGGCGTCGGGGACTCGGTCGCGCAGGCCGCCCATGCGGGACATGGCGGCCAGTGAGTTGGTGCCGGCGGCGTGGATGACCACGCCCGCCGCGAGGAACAGCAGCGCCTTGAAGGCGCCGTGGGACAGAAGGTGGAAGACGGCGGCGCCCCGGTCGGCGACGGCCAGCGCGCCGGTCATGTAGCCGAGCTGACCGATCGTCGAGTAGGCGAGGACACGTTTGATGTCGTCCTGGGCGAGCGCGGCGACGCCCGACCCGGCCATGGTGACGGCTGCCATCACGGCGAGGACGACCATCGCGGCCGCGGAGGCCTGGAAGACGGGGAGGAGCCGGGCGATGAAGTAGACACCGGCGGCGACCATCGTCGCGGCGTGGATCAGCGCGGAGACGGGGGTGGGGCCCGCCATCGCGTCGGGAAGCCAGGTGTGGAGCGGGAACTGGGCCGACTTGCCGGCCACGCCGGCCAGGAGCAGCAGGGCGATCGTCGTGGGGTGGTCGAGCCCGCCGTCCGCGACCGTCTTGAGCACCTGCGTGATGCGGAACGACCCGGCGTCGACGGCCAGCGCGAACAGGCCGATCAGGAAGGGGACGTCACCGAGCTTGGTGACCAGGAACGCCTTGATCGAGGCGGCGCGGGCCTCCGGGGTCTCCCAGTAGTGCCCGACCAGGAAGTAGGAGCAGATGCCCATGACTTCCCAGCCGACCAGCAGCACGATCAGGTCGCCCGAGTACACGACGAGGAGCATCGCGGAGGTGAACAGGGAGACGAGCGCGGCGTACGAGGGGTAGCGGGGGTCGTCCTGGAGGTAGCCGGTCGAGTAGATCTGCACGCAGAGCGCGACGAACACCACCAGGACGGCGACCAGGGCGGCGAAGCCGTCGATGTACAGGGCGAGTTCGATCGGGATCGAGCCGGTGGGCGTGAGCTCGGTGGCGGAGGTGACGGCCTCGTCGCCGCTCTGCCGTACGGCGACCAGCACGGCGAGCACGAGCGAGGCGAGCGTCGGCAGGACGGCGATCGGACGGACGAAGCCGGGGGCCGTGCGGCCGAGGAACAGCCCGGCGGCCGCGCCCAGGAACGGAAGGAGAGGAACGAGGTAGGCGAGGGTGGTCGTGGTCACGCGGTGGCCTCAGCCTTCTCGGCGTCCGGCCCGGCCGGGCCGGCCTCGCCGTCGGGTCCGTCGGTCTCGTGGCCCTCGGCGGTGTCGCGGAGCTTGTCGATGTCCGAGGTCCCGCGGTTGCGGTGGACGGCGAGGACGATCGCGAGGCCGATGCCGATCTCGGCGGCCGCGATGGCGATGGTGAACAGGGTCAGGGCCTGGCCGGAGTGCAGGGTCTCCTGGGCGGTCCTGCTGAGCCAGACGTCGAAGGCGACCAGGTTGAGGTTGACGGCGTTGAGCATCAGCTCGACCGACATGAGGACCAGGATCGCGTTGCGGCGGGCCAGGACGCCGTACAGGCCGGTGCAGAACAGGAGGGCGGAGAGCACGGCGGGATAGGCGAGGTGCATCAGCGGGCACCGCCCTTGTCGCTTCGGGTGCCGGGGACCGAGCGGCCGTCGGCGGCGGTGGTCGCCGCCGCGTCGGCCTTCGCCTTGCGCGACAGGACGATCGCGCCGACCAGCGCGGCGAGGAGGAGGACGGAGAGGGCCTCGAAGGGGAGGACCCAGTTCTGGAAGAGGGCCTTGCCGGTGACCTCGGTGGATCCGGCGGGGGCGCCGTCCAGGTCGATCCAGGTGGTGCGGAAGGCGTCGACGACCACCCAGACCAGGGCGACGGCCGAGGCGACGGCCACGGCGAGTGCGGCCCAGCGGTTGCCCGAGTCGGCGTCCGTGGAGCGGCCGATGGGGGCCCTGGTGAGCATCAGGCCGAAGAGGAGGAGGACGACGACGGACCCTACGTAGATCAGCACCTGCACCCAGGCGATGAACTCGGCGGTGAGCAGGAGGTATTCGACGGCGAGGCCGCCGAGGGTGACCACCAGCCACAGGGCGGCGTGCACCAGCTGCCGGGTGGTGACGGTGACGATCGCGGCGCCGAAGGTGACCACGCCGACGAGCAGGAAGGCGATTTCGACGCCGGTCGGGGAGAGGAATCCGTGCGAGGTGGCGGCGAGGTGTGCGTGGTGGGCCGCGGCCAGGGTCACGAGACTCCTCCCTGGGGGTCGGTGGGCTCGGCGGGCCCGGGCGGGGCCGCCTCGGCCTCGGCCGTCGCCGCCAGCTTCTCGGCGGTCTTGCGGGCGGCGGCGATCTCCTTCGGCTCCTCCGCGCCCGGGTCGAGGGCCGGCGGGGCGGGCACCGTCCACATCCACTCGCGGAGCTTGTCGCGCTCGTGGGTGAGGTCGCGGATGTCGGTCTCGGCGTACTCGAACTCCGGGGACCAGAACAGCGCGTCGAAAGGACAGACCTCGATGCAGATACCGCAGTACATGCACAGCGCGAAGTCGATCGCGAACCGGTCGAGGACGTTGCGGCTGCGCTCCCGGCCGCCGGGGGCGGCGGGCGGCACGGTCTCCTTGTGGGAGTCGATGTAGATGCACCAGTCCGGGCACTCCCGGGCGCACAGCATGCAGACCGTGCAGTTCTCCTCGAACAGGCCGATCACGCCGCGGGTACGGGGCGGGAGGTCGGGCTGGACGTCCGGGTACTGCTCGGTGACGGACTTCTTCGTCATCGTGCGCAGGGTGACGGCCAGGCCCTTGGCCAGACCGCTGCCGGGAAAACGGGACCGGGTGGGCGGGAGAGACTCGGCCATGGCTACCGGATCACCACCTTGACGATGCCGGTGAGGGCGATCTGGGCGAGGGAGAGGGGGACGAGCAGGGTCCAGGACAGCCTCTGGAGCTGGTCCTCGCGCAGCCGTGGGTAGGTGACGCGGAGCCAGATCACGAGGAACGCGAGGACGGCGGACTTCAACAGGGTCCACACCCAGCCGAGTCCGTCGGCACCCCAGGGGCCGTGCCACCCGCCGAGGAAGAGGACGGTGGTCAGGCCGCACAGGACGACGATCCCGGCGTACTCGGCGAGCAGGAACAGGGCGAAGCGCAGGCCCGTGTACTCGGTGTACGCCCCGAAGATGATCTCCGAGTCCGCGACCGGCATGTCGAACGGCGGGCGTTGGAGCTCGGCGAGCCCCGCCACGAAGAAGACGATCGCTCCGACGATCTGCCAGGGCAGCCACCACCACTCGAAGGCGTCGAGGATGCCGGTCAGGGAGACCGTGCCGGCCGCCATGGCGACGGAGGCGGCGGCGAGGAGCATCGGCAGTTCGTAGGCGAGCAGCTGGGCCGCGGTGCGCAGGCCGCCGAGGAGGGAGTACTTGTTGGCGCTGGCCCAGCCGGCCATCAGGGAGCCGAGGACGCCGACGCCCATGACGGCGAGCACGAAGAAGACGCCCGCGTCGATCACCACGCCCACCGCGCCCTCGCCGGGGCCGATGGGGATGGCGAGCAGGACCAGCAGATACGGGAGGAGGGCCACGGCCGGGGCGAGCTGGAAGATGCGACGGTCCGCGCCCGCGGGGACGACGTCCTCCTTCTGCGCGAACTTCACGCCGTCCGCGACGAGCTGGGCCCAGCCGTGGAAGCCGCCGGCGTACATGGGGCCGAGGCGGCCTTGCATGTGGGCCATCACCTTGTGCTCGGTCTGACCGATGATCAAGGGGAAGGTCAGGAAGACGACGAAGACGACAAGGAGTCGCAGGGCGACGTCGAGCACGTCGTTCACGGGCGGCCTCCTGACGGGTCGGGCTTCTGCTCGTCCTCGTCCGCGTCCGCGTCGGCGTTCACGCCTTCTCCCTCGACCCGGTCCTCGGGCTCGGTCGTCGCGGTCTCGTCGAAGGCTGGCCGGGCGTGGTGCCACGGGGCGTCGGAACTGCGCGAGGTGGCCGGGCGGGTGGGCTGCTCCGCCGTCGGCTCCTCTGCTGCGCGCTGCGAGGCGGAGCCTTCGGACGCGCTGCGGGCACGGCGCGGACGGGGACCGGCCGGGGCGGCCGGGGCGTCGGTGCCTGGCTGCGCGGCGGCCTCCGCCTCCGTGGCGCTCGCGCGCTGCGAAGCCGACCCCGCGCTCGCGCTGCGCGCGCGACGAGGAGCGGCCGGGGCGGCGGAAGTCTCCGCCTGTCCCTCCGCACGCTGCGAGGCCGACCCCTCGCCGACGCTGCGGGCGCGGCGCGGCGCGGCCGTCGAGGGCGGGACCTCAGCTGGCGGGGCCTCCGTGGGCGGGGCCTCGGCGGGCGGGGCTTGCGTGGGCGGGGCTTGCGTGGGCGGGGCCTCGGCGGGCGTACCGGTGGAGCCCTCCGCCGCGGTGCGGGTACGGCGTGCGGGGCGGTCGCCCGCGGCGCGGGCGGGGCCGCGGGCCGGGCGGGCGGGGGCCGCGGGAAGCCGGCCCTTGAGGGGACCCCATTCATTGGGGTCGGGGACGCCCGGCGGCAGCATCTGGCGGCGCTTGGGCCCGCCGTGCTCGGACTCGCCCGGCTCCTTCGCGCCGGGCCAGGCCTTGACGACGCGGGCGGCGAGGACGAAGTCCTTGCGCAGGGGGTGGCCTTCGAAGGTCTCCGGCAGCAGCAGGTGGTCCAGGGCGGGGTGGCCCTCGAAGCGGACGCCGAACATCTCGTGGGTCTCGCGCTCGTGCCAGCCTGCGCCCGCGAAGACCTCGACGGCGGAGGCGAGGACGGGCGCCTCGTGGGGGACGGTGGTGCGCATCAGCAGGCGGCGCACCGGGTCGAGGGCGACCAGGTGGGCCGAGACGCGGAAGCCCGTGCCGGGTTCGTCGACGGCGCTCAGCCAGTCGAAGAAGGTGCAGCCGAGGGTGTCCCGTGCCGTGCGCAGGGCGGCGGTCCAGGACGCGGGCGGTACGTCGACGGTGAGGACCTCGTACGACTCCTCGGCCGTGGCCTCCGTGCCGAAGAGGTCCTCGGCGGGCTCGGGAAGCCAGCCGACCGTGCCGTTCATCGGGCCTCCCCCGTGCCGGTGGCGTCCGTGGCCGGCGGGAGGACGAGGCCGCTGCGCAGGGCCGCCGCCGAGGGACGAGCGGAACCGTACCGCTCCTCCAGCGACTCGCGGGCGATCTTCTCCTGGAGCTTGAGGATGCCCTGGAGCAGCGCCTCGGGGCGGGGCGGGCAGCCGGGCACGTAGACGTCGACGGGGATGATCTGGTCGACGCCCTTGGTGACGGAGTACGAGTCCCAGTACGGGCCACCGCAGTTGGAGCAGGCGCCGAAGGAGATGACGTACTTCGGCTCGGGCATCTGTTCGTAGAGGCGCTTGACGGCGGGCGCCATCTTGTCCGTGACCGTGCCGGAGACGACCATCAGGTCGGCCTGGCGGGGCCCCGGCGCGAACGGGATGACACCGAGACGGATGAAGTCGTGCCGGGCCATCGACGCGGCGATGAACTCGATGGCGCAGCAGGCGAGGCCGAAGTTGAAGACCCACAGCGAGTAGCGGCGGCCCCAGTTGAGGACGACCTTCATCGGCTCGGGGGCGAGGCGCGCGAGGGCGCCGAGGCGCTTCGGCTCGGGAAGCATCACGGGCTCCGCGGCGGGCGCCGAAGGAGTCGTTTCTGGCGTCACGTCCATGCCAGGACACCCTTCTTGTATGCGTAGAGCAGGCCCACGGCCAAAAAGCCCAGGAAGATGAACATCTCGACGAGGGTCGTCGCTCCGTAACCGGGGGCGGCGAAGACCGTGGCCCACGGGAAGAGGAAGATCGAGTCGATCGCGAAGATCACGTAGAGGAAGGCGTAGACGTAGTAGCGGACCTGGGTGTGGGCCCAGCCCTCGCCGACGGGGTCGACGCCGCACTCGTAGGTGAGGAGCTTCTCGGGGGTGGGCACGACGGGCCGCAGCAGCCGTCCCGCGCCGAAGGCGACGGCGACGAACAGCACGCCGACGGCGGCGAGCAGTCCGACGACCGAGTAGGACTGGAAGTAGTCCGCCGCGATGACGGCGGTCGGTTCGACGGTCGGTTCCCGCACGTCCGTCCCTCGCTCCCCTGGCCTCGACCTCATGACTGTTCGAGTGGCCTTCCGGCCTCGCGACGTCACGCCATCGTTCGACGATCTGTACGCAACGTGAGTCTAGGGCCTGTTAAAGAGGCGGTAAGCAGCCCATCGGGACCCGGCGGGGCAGGGGTGGGGTTTTCCCCCGCAGAACGTGGCGGCGCACCTCATGGCGCCGACGCCCGCCGCCGGGCACGCTGGCCCATGTGACCGAACACTTCCCGTCCGCGACCGCGCCGGCGGCCGTCCGAGACACGGACCGTCCGCCGCCTCCCCGGTTCGCCTACGACAGGCACACCTGGAAGGAGATCGCGCATCTCCTGGCGAATCTGCCGGCGTCCCTGCTGGGCTTCGTCTACGTCGTCACCATGCTGTCCGTCGGCGCCTTTCTGACCGTCACGGTGATCGGCTTCCCGCTGCTCGCCGCGGGTCTGCTGGGCGCCCGGCAGCTCGGCAGGCTGGAGCGGGCCCGGGCCCGCACGCTGCTCGGGGTGCGCGTGGACGAGCCGAGCCCGCTGCCACGCCGGGGCGCGGGCGGTTTCCTCCCCAGGCTGTGGATGGCGCTGAAGGACCCGGTGGGCTGGCGGACCGCCCTGTACGACTTCATCCGGCTGCCCTGGGGCATCCTCACCTTCACTCTCACACTGACCTCGCTGTTCGTGCTGTGGCCGGTGCTGCCGTTCATCGCGCGGGGCCTGGCCAACGCGGACCGGGCGATGGTGCGCGCGCTGCTGTCGCCCTCCGACGAGCTGGAGCGGCGGATCGCCGAGCTGGAGTCCGACCGGGGGGTCGTGGTCGACACGGCCGCCGCCGATCTGCGGCGCATCGAGCGCGATCTGCACGACGGGGCACAGGCTCGCCTGGTCAACCTGGCCATGGGCCTCGGTCTGGCCAAGGAGAAGCTGCTGGAGGACCCCGAGTACGCGGCGGCGATGGTCGACGAGGCGCACGGCGAGGTGAAGCTGGCGCTCCAGGAACTGCGGGATCTGGCGCGCGGCATCCACCCGGCGGTCCTCACCGACCGCGGCCTGGACGCGGCCCTGTCCTCGGTGGCCTCCCGGTGCACGGTCCCGGTGAAGGTGACCGTCGACCTGGAGGCCAGGCCCGCGGCGGCGATCGAGGGCATCGCCTACTTCACCGTCTCGGAGCTGCTGCAGAACGTCAGCAAGCACAGCGCGGCGAAGTCCGCGTCCGTGGACGTGTGGCGTACCGAGGAACGGCTCCTCATACAGGTCGCCGATGACGGCCGGGGCGGCGCCGCGCTCGACGGCGGTACGGGCATGCGGGGGCTGGCGGAGCGGCTGGGCGCCGTCGACGGGCTGTTCGTCGTCGACTCCCCGGCGGGCGGCCCCACGGTCGTCACCGCGGAACTGCCCTGGCGGGACCGGCAGCGCTGAGGGCGGGACCCGCGAGGCGGGGGTAGGGAAAACCCCCCGCCCAAGATGCCGACGGCCTCCATGGTCCGCGGCTCCCGGGTCCAGCAGGGTGGGACCACGACGGACACGGCAGACCGACAGGAACGGGGACCACGCCCATGGCCACGGAGTACGGGCACGGCTACGGACGCCCGAGGGGGACGTCCGACTGGGATGCGCGGCGGAGCGCCGGACGGCGGTCCCGGCTGCCGGCCGGACTGCGGGCGCCCTTCGAGGGCCGCACCTGGCGCGAGTTCGCCTACGTGCTGCTCAGCCTGCCGATCAGCGTGCTGATGTTCACGTACGCCGTGACGATGGTCTCGCTCGGTGCGGGTCTGCTGGTGACGTTCCTCGGGATACCGGTGCTGGCGGCGGGGCTGGCCGGCTGCCGGGGCCTCGGCTCGCTGGAGCGGGCGCGGGCGCGCGGCCTGCTCGGGCTCGACGTCGCCGAACCGGAGCCGCTGCGGATGCGCAGGAGCGGGCTGACGGGATGGATGGGCGCGGTCCTCAAGAGCGGCACGTCCTGGCGCCACCTGCTGTACTCGGTGCTGCACTTCCCGTGGGCCATCTTCTCCTTCGTCGTCGCGGTGAACTTCTGGGCGTACGGCTGGGCGCTGCTGACGTATCCGCTCTGGTACTGGGTCTTCCCGATGTACGGCGGCCAGGACGGGCTGCAGCTGTACGGCGACGAGACGCACCGGGTCTACCTGGACAACCCGTTCGAGATCACGGTGACGGCGCTGGTGGGGCTGCTGTTCACGCTGGCCACGCCGTGGATCGTGCGGGCCCTCACGCTGGTGGACCGGCTGCTGGTGCACGGGCTGCTCGGACCGTCGCGGCTGGCGACGCGGGTGGTGGAGCTGGAGTCGGACCGGGGGGTCGTGGTCGACACGGCCGCCGCCGATCTGCGGCGCATCGAGCGCGATCTGCACGACGGGGCACAGGCCCGGCTGGTGGCGCTGGCGATGGACCTCGGGCTGGCCAAGGAGAAGCTCGCCGAGGACCCGCGGGCGGCTGCGCGCATGGTGGACGAGGCGCACGGCGAGGTGAAGACGGCGCTCCAGGAACTGCGGGACCTGGCGCGCGGCATCCACCCGGCGGTCCTCACCGACCGCGGCCTGGACGCGGCCCTGTCCTCGGTGGCCTCCCGGTGCACGGTCCCGGTGCAGGTGGACGTCGACCTGGCGTCACGGCCGGCCCCCGCGACGGAGGGGATCGCCTACTTCACGGTCTCCGAGCTGCTGCAGAACATCAGCAAGCACGCGCGGGCCACCTCCGCGACGGTGGACGTCTGGCGGTCCGAGGACCGGCTCATGCTGCAGGTCACGGACGACGGCGTGGGCGGGGCCACGGCCGGCGCGGGCAGCGGTTCCGGACTGGCGGGGCTCGCGGAGCGGCTGGACGCGGTGGACGGCATCCTGGTGGTCGACTCCCCCGCGGGCGGCCCGACCCGCGTCACCGCGGAACTGCCCTGGCGCGGCTGAGCCGTCACCGACAAGTCGAGCGGCCCTCCACCGCCACCCCACACCTCCCGGGCAAAACCTGGAATGCTTGACGGGTCTTTGGGGCGCAGTCGAGCAACGGGGGGCCGAGGATCGTGGAGGACAGGGTGCGGGTGGTCATCGCCGAGGATTCGGTGCTGCTCAGGGAGGGCCTGACCCGGCTGCTCACCGACCGCGGGCACGACGTCGTCGCCGGCGTCGGTGACGCGGAGGCGTTGATCAAGACCATCGCGGAGCTGGACGCCGAGGGTGCTCTGCCCGACGTCGTGGTCGCCGACGTGCGGATGCCGCCGACGCACACGGACGAGGGCGTCCGGGCGGCGGTGCGGCTGCGCAAGACCCATCCGGGACTCGGCGTGCTGGTGCTGTCACAGTACGTGGAGGAGCGCTACGCCACCGAACTGCTGGCCGGTTCCAGCCGCGGTGTGGGCTACCTGCTGAAGGACCGCGTGGCAGAGGTGCGGGAGTTCGTGGACGCGGTCGTCCGGGTGGCCCAAGGGGGCACGGCCCTCGACCCGGAGGTCGTGGCGCAACTGCTCGGACGCAGCCGAAAGCAGGACGTGCTCGCGGGGCTCACACCGAGGGAGCGGGAGGTCCTGGGGCTGATGGCCGAGGGCCGCACCAACTCCGCCATCGCCAAGCAACTGGTGGTGAGCGACGGCGCGGTCGAGAAGCACGTCAGCAACATCTTCCTCAAGCTGGGGCTGTCCCCGAGCGACGGGGACCACCGCCGCGTCCTCGCCGTGCTCACCTATCTGAACTCCTGAGTCCCCGTATCCGCACCGGTCGCAGCGGCCGCGGGGACGACCCGTACGGCGCATGCGAACGGGATGCGGGGAGCTGCTCGGGCAGGTAATCATCATGCGAATGGCCGAGGGCTGGCGAGCCGTCCAGTCGTAGGGTTGGTGCTGGGAGGACCCTGTGGGGTCGGTCCCCGACAGCGCCTCGAAGGAGGTCCAGTTCAGTGACGAGCCAGGTCAGTAGCCCAGCGGAGCAGGCCGACGGAGCGGTCGTGGGAGAGCAGCGCAAAGCGGCAGGCATCAAGGACGTCCGCCGTCTCGACCGAGTGATCATCAGGTTCGCGGGGGACTCGGGTGACGGTATGCAGCTCACCGGTGACCGTTTCACCTCGGAGACCGCGTCGTTCGGCAACGACCTGTCGACGTTGCCGAACTTCCCCGCCGAGATCAGGGCGCCCGCCGGGACGCTGCCGGGTGTCTCGTCGTTCCAGCTGCACTTCGCCGACCACGACATCCTCACCCCGGGTGACGCGCCGAACGTGCTCGTGGCGATGAACCCGGCGGCGCTGAAGGCGAACGTGGAGGATCTGCCGCGCGGTGCGGAGATCATCGTCAACACGGACGAGTTCACCAAACGGGCGATGCAGAAGGTCGGCTACGGGACCAACCCGCTGGAGGACGGTTCGCTCGACGGGTACCAGCTGCATCCGGTGCCCCTGACCACGCTGACGGTGCAGGCGCTGAAGGACTTCTCCCTGTCCCGCAAGGAGGCCGAGCGCAGCAAGAACATGTTCGCGCTGGGTCTGCTGTCGTGGATGTACCACCGGCCGACCGAGGGTACGGAGAAGTTCCTCCAGTCGAAGTTCGCGAAGAAGCCGGACATCGCGGCGGCGAACATCGCGGCGTTCCGGGCGGGCTGGAACTTCGGGGAGACCACGGAGGACTTCGCGGTCTCCTACGAGGTCGAGCCGGCCGCGAAGGCGTTCCCGGTGGGCACGTACCGCAACATCTCGGGGAACCTGGCGCTGGCCTACGGGCTGATCGCGGCGAGCAGGCAGGCGGATCTGCCGCTGTTCCTGGGCTCGTACCCGATCACGCCGGCCTCCGACATCCTGCACGAGCTGAGCCGGCACAAGAACTTCGGGGTGCGCACCTTCCAGGCCGAGGACGAGATCGCGGGTGTCGGCGCGGCGCTCGGTGCGGCGTTCGGCGGCTCGCTGGCCGTGACCACCACCTCCGGCCCCGGAGTGGCGCTCAAGAGCGAGACGATCGGGCTGGCGGTGTCGCTGGAGCTGCCGTTGCTGGTGGTGGACATCCAGCGGGGCGGCCCGTCGACGGGTCTGCCGACCAAGACCGAACAGGCCGATCTGCTACAGGCGATGTTCGGGCGCAACGGTGAGGCGCCGGTGCCGGTCGTGGCGCCGCGGACCCCGGCGGACTGTTTCGACGCGGCACTGGAGGCGGCGCGGATCGCGCTGACGTACCGCACGCCGGTGTTCCTGCTCTCGGACGGGTACCTCGCCAACGGTTCCGAGCCGTGGCGGATCCCGGAGCTCGACGAGCTGCCGGACCTGACCACGCAGTTCGCGCAGGGCCCGAACCACACGCTGGAGGACGGCAGCGAGGCGTTCTGGCCCTACAAGCGGGACCCGCAGACCCTCGCCCGACCGTGGGCGATCCCGGGCACGCCGGGTCTGGAGCACCGTATCGGCGGCATCGAGAAGCAGGACGGCACCGGGAACATCTCCTACGACCCGGCCAACCACGACTTCATGGTCCGCACCCGGCAGGCGAAGATCGACGGCATCGACGTCCCCGACGTCGAGGTCGACGACCCCGCCGACGCCAAGGTCCTGGTCCTGGGCTGGGGGTCCACCTACGGTCCGATCACGGCGGCGGTACGGCGGCTGCGCGCGGCCGGGCTTCCCGTGGCACAGGCGCATCTGCGGCACGTGAACCCGTTCCCGAGGAATCTCGGGGACGTGCTGGCGCGTTTCGACAAGGTGGTGATCCCCGAGATGAACCTCGGTCAGCTCGCCACGCTGATCCGGGCGAAGTACCTGGTGGACGCCCAGTCCTACACCCAGGTCAACGGCATGCCGTTCAAGGCCGAGCAGCTGGCCACGGCGCTGAAGGAGGCCATCGATGGCTGAGACGTCCCTGGAAGGCACCGGCACGATCGAAGCGCTCTCCCTGGTGCCCAAGGCCGCGGGCAGGCAGTCCATGAAGGACTTCAAGACGGACCAGGAGGTCCGCTGGTGCCCCGGCTGCGGTGACTACGCGATCCTCGCCGCGGTCCAGGGCTTCATGCCCGAACTGGGTCTGGCCAGGGAGAACATCGTCTTCGTCTCCGGCATCGGCTGCTCCTCGCGCTTCCCGTACTACATGGACACCTACGGGATGCACTCCATCCACGGCCGCGCCCCCGCCATCGCCACCGGCCTGGCCGCCTCCCGCCGCGACCTGTCCGTCTGGGTCGTCACCGGCGACGGCGACGCGCTCTCCATCGGCGGCAACCACCTCATCCACGCCCTGCGCCGCAACGTCAACCTCAAGATCCTGCTGTTCAACAACCGGATCTACGGGCTGACCAAGGGCCAGTACTCCCCCACCTCCGAGGTCGGCAAGATCACCAAGTCGACCCCCATGGGTTCCCTGGACGCCCCCTTCAACCCGGTGTCCCTGGCCCTGGGCGCGGAGGCCTCCTTCGTCGCCCGCACCGTCGACTCCGACCGCAAACACCTCACCGAGGTCCTGCGCGCCGCGGCCGCCCACCCGGGCACCGCGCTCATCGAGATCTACCAGAACTGCAACATCTTCAACGACGGCGCCTTCGACGCCCTCAAGGACCAGCAGCGGGCCGAGGAGGCGGTGATCCGGCTGGAGCACGGCCGTCCGATCCGCTTCGGCGCCGATGCCGCCCGCGGCGTGGTGCGGAACCAGAGGACCGGCGATCTCGAGGTCGTCACCGTGACGCCGGAGAACGAGGAGCAGATCCTCGTGCACGACGCCCACGCCGACTCCCCGACCACCGCCTTCGCCCTCAGCAGGCTCGCCGACCCCGACACCCTGCACCACACCCCGATCGGCGTCTTCCGCGCCGTCGACCGCCCGGTCTACGACGCGGCGATGACCGACCAGCTCGACGCGGCCGTCGAGCAGAACGGCAAGGGCGACCTCGCCGCGCTGCTGGCCGGCGGCGACACCTGGACCGTCGTCGGCTGAGCCCGGCCCACGACGCGACACCGGCCCGGGCTCAGGCCCGGGCCTTGTCGTAGGTTTCGCGCGCCTGCTCCACGTCCCCCATCCGCTGCTCCGTCCACCGCGCCAGCGCCCGCACCTGCTCAGCGGCCTCGCGGCCGAGGCCGGTGAGGGAGTAGTCGACGCGGGGCGGGATCACGGGGTGGGCGTCGCGGTGGACGAGCCCGTCCCGCTCCAGGGTCTGCAGTGTCTGGGTGAGCATCTTCTCGCTGACCTGCCGGATCTCACCGATCGCCCGGCGCAGCTCGCTGAAGCGGTGCGGGCGTTCCAGCAGCCGGATCAGCACCAGTACGCCCCAGCGGCTGGTCACGTGCTCCAGCACCAGCCGGTACGGGCACATCGCCTCGCTCTCGGGCGTTCCCACTCTCTCCGCCATGCCGGTACCTTACTTCAAAGTGGGTACTTTCCCAGAGTTAGTGCCCCTCCTAGGGTGAGTGTCAACCCCCTGACACACGCACTCCGCGGAGGAGCCCCACCATGAGCATCGTCGTCACCGGAGCCACCGGACACCTCGGCCGGCACGTCGTCGAGCAGCTGCTGCAGAAGGTGCCGGCCGACACGGTCACCGCCGTCGCCCGTGACCCCGAGAAGGCCGCCGGCCTCGCGGAACGCGGGGTGCGGATCGCGCTCGCCGACTACAACGCGCCCGCGACCTTCGACGGCCTCTTCGCCGCCGGTGACAAGGTGCTGCTCATCTCCGGCAACGAGTTCGACAAGGGCCGCGTCTCCCAGCACAAGGTCGTGATCGACGCCGCGCGGTCGGCCGGTGTGGCGCTGCTCGCGTACACCAGCGCCCCCGGCGGCCTGACGGCCGCGCTCGCCGACGACCACCGCGCCACCGAGGAACTGGTGCGGGCCTCGGGAGTGCCGTACGTGCTGCTGCGCAACGGCTGGTACCACGAGAACTACACGGAGAACCTCGCCCCGGTCCTGGAGCACGAGGCGGTGGTCACCGCCGCCGGTGAGGGCCGGGTCGCCTCCGCCTCGCGCGCCGACTACGCGGCCGCCGCCGTCGCGGTGCTGACCGGGGCGGGCCACGAGAACCGGACCTACGAGCTGAGCGGTGACGAGGCGTGGGGATTCACGCAGTACGCGGCCGAACTCAGCCGGCAGACCGGCAGGGACATCGCCTATACCCCGGTGACGGTCGAGGCCTACCAGGACATCCTGACCGGCGCCGGGCTGCCCGAGCCGCTCGCCGCGATCCTCGCCGGGGTGGACGCGTCCATCGAGAAGGGCGAGCTGGCCGCGCGCACCGGCGACCTCTCCCGCCTGGCCGGACGTCCGACCACCCCGCTCTCCGAGGCCGTCGCCACGGCCCTCAAGGGCTGACCGCGCACCACCCGTTCCGCCTGTCATGACCGTATGGCGATACGGCCATGACAGGCGGGGGTGGTCGGCGCTACCTTCGTGCGGTGGGCTGGAGCGCGAAGGAGAAGCCGGTGTCCGGAAAGTCGAGGGGCGAGAGCCGCATAGGCCTGCTGAACGGCTTCGCGGCCTATGGGATGTGGGGGCTCGTCCCCCTGTTCTGGCCGCTGCTGAAGCCCGCGGGCTCGGTGGAGATCCTCGCCCACCGGATGGTGTGGTCGCTCGCCTTCGTCGCCGTCGCGCTGCTGTTCGTACGGCGCTGGGGCTGGGCCGGCGAGTTGCTGCGCCAGCCGCGCCGCCTCGGGCTCGTCACGGTCGCCGCGGCCGTCATCACCGTCAACTGGGGCGTCTACATCTGGGCCGTGAACAACGGCCAGGTGGTCGAGGCGTCCCTCGGCTACTTCATCAACCCGCTGGTCACCATCGCGATGGGCGTGCTGCTGCTGAAGGAACGACTGCGGCCGGTGCAGTGGGTGGCGGTCGGCGTCGGCTTCGCCGCCGTGGTCGTCCTCACCGTCGGCTACGGCCGCCCGCCGTGGGTCTCGCTGGTCCTCGCCCTCTCCTTCGCCACCTACGGCCTCGTGAAGAAGAAGGTGAACCTCAGCGGCCTGGAGTCGCTCACCGCCGAGACCGCGATCCAGTTCCTGCCCGCGCTCGCCTATCTGCTGTGGCTGAGCGGCCGGGGCGAGTCGACCTTCCACACCGAGGGCATCGGGCACGCGGCCCTGCTCGCCGCGACCGGGCTGGTGACCGCGCTTCCGCTGGTCTGCTTCGGCGCGGCCGCGATCCGAGTGCCCCTGACCACCTTGGGGCTGCTGCAGTACCTGGCCCCGGTGTTCCAGTTCGTGCTGGGCGTCCTCTACTTCCGCGAGGCCATGCCGCCCGAGCGCTGGGCCGGGTTCGCGCTGGTCTGGCTGGCGTTGACACTGCTCACCTGGGACGCGCTGCGCACCGCGCGCCGGGCGGCCCGCAGGCTGAGGAGCGAGAGGAGGGTGCCGGCCACCACCATCGCGACCGGCACCGTCAGCGCCGCGCGGAACGCGGACAGCGTGCCCTCCGGGCCCGAGTCGGTCGTGGACGCCAGGCCGTAGACGGCGGTCACCGCGGAGATCCCGATCGCCGAGCCGAACTGTGTCGCGGTGTTGAGCAGTCCGCCCGCAAGGCCCTGCTCCTCCTCCGCGACGCCGTCCGTCGCCGCGATGGTCAGCGGCCCGTACGCCAGCGCGAACGCGGTACCCGCGATGATCAGCGTCGGGAACATGGCGGCGTAGGACCAGTCCATCCCGACCGGCAGAAACAGCCCGTAGGCCGGCACCGCCAGCACGAAGCCGCCGAGGATCACGCGGGCGTTGCCGAAGCGGGCCACCAGCTTCGGCGTGAGCGTCGGGGCGAGTACGGCGTCGCAGCCCATGACGACCAGGGCGATCGCGGTCTGGAGCGAGGACCAGCCGCGCAGTTCCTGCAGGTAGAGCGTCACCACGAACTGGAAGCCGAAGAAGGCGCCCACGAAGAGCAGCGCGCCGAGATCCGCGCGCACCACGGATCCGTTGCGCAGGATGCCGAGCCGGACCAGCGGCGCCGCGGAGCGCCGCTCGACGGCGACGAAGGTGACCGCGAGCACCAGGGCGGCGAAGGCCGCGACGGCGGTGAGAGGCCAGCCCCGCAGACCGTGTTCCAGCCGTACGACGGTGTAGGCGGCGAGCAGCATGGCGCCGGCCGCGGTGACCGCACCGAGCAGGTCGAACCCGGGGGGCGTGCCAGGCCGGGGTGGGGGTGTCCGGGGCAGCAGGCGCACCGCCGCGATCAGCAGGGCCCCCGCCAGCAGCACCGGCGCGAAGAACACCCATCGCCAGCCGATCGACGTGAGCAGCCCGCCGATGACCAGGCCCAGCGAGAAGCCGGCGGCGGCGGTGCCGGCGAAGACCAGCAGGGCCTGGTTGCGCTGCGGGCCCTGCGGATAGGAGGTGGTGATCAGCGACAGCGCGGCCGGGGTCATGAACGCCGCCGCGACACCGGTGACGAAGCGGGCCACGACCAGCATCCAGCCGTCGGTGGCGAACCCGCCCAGCCCGGAGAAGAGCAGGAAGACCGTCAGCCAGATCAGGAACATCCGGCGGCGGCCGAGCAGGTCCGCGGCGCGCCCGCCGAGCAGGGTGAAGCCGGCGTAGCCGAGGACGTACGCGCTCATCACCCAGGCCGCCGTACCGGTCGACAGCGCGAGGTCGGCCCTGATCGACGGGATCGCGACGGCCATCATCGCGACGTCGATGCCCTCCAGAAAGATCGTTCCGCACAGCACGAGCAACAGAGCCCAGGCGCGGGTGCCCATGGCAACACTCCAGGGGATAGGCAGGGGGCGGTTACCGGACGGAGGGTCGGTTCCCTCTTGTAACCATTGCCAGCGTGCGGCAGCATCGAGAGACATGGAAGTAGGCACTTCTAAGTCACCGAGTAACTGCGAGAGCACCGTGGACCACGGCGACGCCGATCCCTTCCAGTGGGACACCCGTGAGGGCTGCGAGGTACGGCAGATCCTCGACCGGGTCGCGGACAAGTGGTCGCTGCTCGTCATCGCCCTCCTGGAGAACCGCAGACTCCGCTTCACCGAGCTACGCCGCGAGATCGACGGCGTCAGCCAGCGCATGCTGACGGTCACCCTGCGCCAGCTGGAACGGGACGGCCTGGTCACGCGCACGGTCCACCCCGTCGTACCGCCCCGCGTCGACTACGAGCTCACACCTCTGGGCGGCACCCTGCACGCCACGATCCAGTCCCTGGTGCGGTGGACGGAGGAGCATCAGCGGGAGATCGCGGCCGCGCGGGCCGCGTACGACGAACGGGAGGCTCAGGGCGCCGCCGGTCTATAACTGGGGGCATGACCGACAAGGCATCCACCGCTGTGCACTGGAAGCTCGTCATCGACGCCAACGACCCCCACGCGCAGGCCGACTTCTGGGCCGCCGCGCTCGGCTACGAGGTCGAGGACAACAGCGCCCTGATCGAACGGCTGCTCCAGCTCGGCGCCCTCCCCGTCGCCGCCACCGTGGATTTCCACGGCCGCCCGGCCTTCCGGGACCTGGTCGCCGTACGGCATCCCGACGATCCTCACGAGAAGGAGACCGGCACCGGGCTGGGGCGGCGGCTGCTGTTCCAGCGCGTGCCCGAGCCCAAGGCCGGCAAGAACCGGCTCCACCTGGACCTGCATCCCGGGGACGGCCGGCGCGCGGACGAGGTGGAGCGGCTGCGGGGCCTGGGCGCGAGCACGGTGCGGGAGGTCAGGGAGGCCGGCGGTGAGTGGGTGGTGATGACGGACCCGGAGGGGAACGAGTTCTGCGTGCACTAGGGCCTGTCTGACGATTCGCGTCGTCGCCCGGAGGGCGGCCGGACGGCGTCAGGTGCGTGCTCTGGGGGTCCCCCCGGCCGAAGGCTGGGGGAGTGCCGGGCCCTGACCCGCGTACTGGACGTACTCGGGTCAGGGCCCGGTGCGGCGAGAGTGCGCGCATGGCGCCGTCCGGCAGACGGGAATCGTCAGACAGGCCCTGGGCCCGGCCGGGGCGCCGGAAGGTGCCGGGGGGCCGCTCAGCGTCCGGACGCCCTGCCCGCCCGTGCGGTGAGACGGTCCATGCGCGCGTGGGCGGACTCCAGCTCCTCCACGTCCTCGGCGGCCGGACCGCCCTCCGCGGCCAACTCGGTCCACAGAGTGATCAGTTCACGCCCCAGCTCCAGGCCGAGCTCGGGATCGCGTACCGCCCGCCAGGCCGTGGCCGCGCTCTGCACGTTCCCGTAGGCGCCCTCCGCGTCCCGCGTGCGGCGGTGACTGCGGGCCACGTCCAGGGAGAGCCGGAAGGCGCGGACCGGTTCGGCCGCCAGGTACGCGACGTACGCGGTGAGTTCCAGCAGCCGGAGCAGTTCGGGGTGGTCGGGCGGGAGCGCGGCCGAGGCCTCCGCCAGGGCCTGCTCCGACACGGTCGCCGCAGTGTCTATGTGCCCCGTCCTCACGGCTTCGCCGATACGGGCCGTGGGCTCGGCGAGCAGGGCGGAGGTCGGGAGCGCAGTGACGTCCTGGGGGTCGAGGATGGCTTCGGCGACCGCGTCGAAGCCGCGGGGCGGGGTCGGCTTCGGGTCCGGGTCGCGGCCCGCGCCGGGACCCGGCGCGACGAGCGGCTGCGGGTGCGGCCGCGCCTCCATGACGGGCGGCGGCCCGAACTCGCCCAGCGGCTGCGGCTCCTGAATCGCCCGCAGCCGGAAGGTGGGCGCGGAGGTGGGTCCGGAGGCCGGCGGGGTACGCAGCGTCTGCGTGACGTTGTCCTCCGGAGGCTGGGCCGCGGGCCACACGGGCGCCTGCGGCGGCCGGGACGCGGGAGCCGCCTGGGACGGCCGGGCCGGAGCGGAGACGGGCGCCTGCGGCGGCCGGGCCGCCACCGACGGGGAACCCTGCGGCGGGAGCGGCGGTGCGGGGGGCGACGAGGGGGGCACGGCGGCCTGCGCGGCGCTCGGCGACGAGGGCGCGGCGGCCCTCGACCGGCTCGCCGACCCGGGCACGGCAGCCCCCGGCTCCGCCGCGCCGGTCGGCACCGGATCCGCCGTGAAGCAACTCGACCCGTCCGGGTGAACCTGAAGCGGTACGACGTACCCGATCCGCTCGTCGTGAACGGTGGCGAGGACCGGACGGCCGGTGGAGACGGCGATGCGGTGGAGGTGCTTCAGTACCGTCCGCTGCAGTTCCTCGCCGGGCACGGGAGCGACCGGGACACCACCGATCGAGGCGCTGACGGGGCCACCTGTGGCTGGCCCCGCCCCGGGGACGCGGACGTCGATCACCCCACCCGCACCCTGATCCTGCTGTTCCCGCGTCTTGTCGCGGCCTGGTCGAGACATCGGTTCCCTCACTCGCCGGCGTCCACGCCTCGGCGGACCCTACCGTCGAGTGTCACCGATTTCGCCCGATACACGCGTCACCGAGGCGTCACAGCCTCGTCCCAAGACCCGCGGCCCGACGCTCCACGGATCCGAGCCCCCCTCCCCCATCCCGGCGGACTCTGGACGGCACCTTTATGCGTGTGCATATACTGCACGAGCATTTAATCGTCGTGCGCCGCCTATTCGAGATCCACTGGGGGAACACCATGGACCGACGTTTTCTGTTCGTGCTGGGCAGCAGCCGCCGTGACGGCAACACCGAGACACTGGCCCGCGCGGCCGCCGATCAACTCCCCGCCGGAGTCGGGCAGCAGTGGATCGACCTCGCCGCCCATCCCCTGCCCGACTTCGAGGACCTCCGTCACGACAGCGACCACGTCCGCCCCACGGAGGGCGACGTCGCCCTGCTGCTCGACGCCACGCTCGCCGCGACGGACATCGTGATCGTCTCCCCGCTCTACTGGTACTCGGTGTCCGCGCACGTCAAGCGCTACCTCGACTACTGGTCGGGCTGGCTGCGCACCCCTGGCCTGGACTTCAAGGCGACGCTGGCCGACCGCACGCTCTGGGGCGTCACCGCGCTCGCGCACGAGGAGAGCGAGGTCGCCGACCCGCTGATCGGCACCCTGCGCAACTCGGCCGCGTACATGGGGATGCGCTTCGGCGGAGTCCTGCTCGGCAACGGCAGCAAGCCCGGTGACGTGCTGAAGGACACCGACGCCCTGGCCCGCGCGAAGTCGTTCTTCGCGCAGGAGGCGCCGCTCGCGCGCTTCCCCTACGAGGCGGCGCAGCCCCCGCGCCCTACGGCTACGCGGTGACGTCCTTCGCCGCGAACCTCGCCCAGGCCGCCGAGCCGAACACGGCGGCGTACAGCGCCTGGAGGCCGAGGTTGCGCCGCAGCTCGTCCCAGAGGACCGGCTCGCGCATCAGGTCGGCGAAGGACAGCCAGTAGTGCGAGAAGAGGTACGGCTGTATCGCGTGCAGCTGGGGTATCTGGTCGAGGATCTGCACCGTGATCAACAGCCCGACGGTCGTCGCCATCGCCGCGATACCGCTGCTGGTCAGCGTCGAGACGAACAGGCCGAGCGCCGCCACGCCGACCAGTGAGGCGGCGACGACCAGGGCGATCAGCAGGGCTCTGGCCAGACCCTCGGCGAAGCCGATCCGTGTGCCGGAGATGGTCGTCAGGTCGCCCAACGGGAACAGCAGCGCCCCGACGGCCAGGGCAGAGACGGCGACCACCAGGGTGGCCGCGAGGCAGAAGGCCATCGTGGTGGCGTACTTGGTGAGCAGCAGGCGCGTACGTCCGGCCGGGGCGACCAGGAGGTATCGCAGGGTCCCGGCGTTGGCCTCACCGGCTATCGCGTCACCCGCGACGACACCCACGGCCATCGGCAGGAAGAACGGCAGGGTCGCCGCGAGCGCGGTGAAGACCAGGAACAGGCCGTTGTTGGTGATCTGGGTGATGAACGCCGGGCCTCCGCCGCCACCGCCGGGGGAGGAGCCGTCGCTGGTCTCGATCTTCACGGCGATGCCGACCAGCACGGGCACGGCGGCCAGCACGCCGAGCAGCGCGAGGGTGCGCCGGCGCCGGAAGGTGATGCCGAGCTCGCTGCGCAGCAGACCGAAGGTCCACAGCGGGCCGCGGCGTGCCACGGCGGTCTCAGCCCGCGACATCGAAGCCCTCCCCCGTCAGCGCCACGAACGCGTCCTCCAGGGACGCCCGTTCCACCCCGAAGCCACGGACCCGCACGCCCGCCTCGACCAACGCGGCGTTCAGTTCCGCGAGTTCCCCCTCGGGCTGCTCCCCCGTCACCCGGTCCTCGGTGACCGACAGATCGCCGACCCCGCGCTCCTTCAGCACCCGGGCCGCGTCCCCCGTGTCCGGCGTGGTCACCACCAGCCGGCCCCGCGTGCCCGCCGCCAGGTCCGCCACCGCGCCCTGGGTGATCAGCCGGCCCTGCGCCATCACCGCGGCGTGCGTGCAGACCTGCTCGATCTCGTCGAGCAGATGGGAGGAGAGGAACACGGTCGTGCCGTCGGAGGCCAGCTCCCGCACGAGGGAGCGGATTTCGCGCATTCCCTGCGGGTCGAGCCCGTTGGTCGGCTCGTCCAGGACGAGCAGCCGGCGCGGCTGGAGCAGGGCGGCCGCGAGGCCCAGCCGCTGCTTCATGCCGAGCGAGTACGCCTTCGCCTTCTTGCCCGAGGCCGCCGCCAGACCCACCCGGTCCAGCGCCGCGGCGACGCGGGCGCGCCGGGTGCGGGGGTCGGCGGACGGGTCCGCGCAGTCGTAGCGCAGGAGGTTGTCGCGGCCGGAGAGGAAGCCGTACAGGGCCGGGCCCTCGATCAGGGCGCCCACGTGCGGGAGCACGGCACGCGTGGCGCGGGGCATGGGGCGTCCCAGCACGTGCGCCGTGCCCGACGTGGGCTCGATCAGGCCCATCAGCATGCGGATGGTGGTGGTCTTGCCGGAGCCGTTCGGACCGAGGAAGCCGAAGACGCTGCCTGCCGGGACGGTCAGGTCGAGACCGTCGACGGCGAGCTGCCCACCGCGGTAGCGCTTGGTGAGCGCGCGGGTGTGGATGACGCCCTCACCCGCGGCCTCCCGCCGCGAACCCGTGACGGACGTGTCGTCCATGCGGCCCCCCGATGCGTCGTCCCCGTACCGAACCCACGCCGGCACCGAACCCCGGGCACGGGCCCGGAGTCGGTGCCCGCCCGCGGTCTACTTCGCGGAGTCGGCCGCCTTCACCAGCGCGTCCTTGGTGACCGCGCCGACGTAGACCTTGCCGTCGTCCGTGATCAGCGCGTTGACCAGGCGGGTCTTGAAGACCGTGCCCGAGCCGAACTTGCCCTTCACCTCGTCGCCCAGGGAGCCCAGGAAGCCACCCGCGGCGCCCAGCTCGCCCATGTCACCGCGCCCGGCGCCGGAGGCCGCGCCCTCGGCCCCGGAGTCGAGGACGGCCACGGAGGTCCAGCCCTCGCCGATGACGTTCAGCCCTTCGAGGCCCTTGGCGAGGTCCTCCTCCTCCGGCCGCTGCGAGGAGTGCTCCGGCGCCTCCACGCTGCCCTCCTCGGTCACCTTCGCGCCCTTGGGCGGGGTGAAGTCGAAGGTCGACGCGGCGGGCTTGGCGAAGCTGACCTGCGTGAAGCCCGCGTCCACCACGGCGGCGCCACCGCTCGCCGGGGTCAGCGTGAACTTCAGCGGCATCCCGGTCTCGGCGTCCACCGCGACGCTTATCGCGCCCACCGTGGAGCCGGACTGCTTGGGCTCGATCAGCAGCTTGTAGGCGTCACGGCCGGCCACCTGGGCGGTGCCGTCGACGGTCACGGACGTGGTGTCGTCGACCGCCTTCAGCGCCTCCTCGGTCATCCCCTTGGGCGTGGCCGGGGCCTCGTCCGCGCCCCGCTCGCCCCGCTCGGCGCCCTCGTCCGAGGTGCCGTGGTAGACCTCGTTGGACGCGCTGTCGTAGCCCCAGACGTCCTTGCCGTTGTGGATCAGGCTGTACTCGGCGGCGTTCTCCAGCAGCGACAGCTTCTGCCTGTCGGGGCCGTCGGCGGCGACGCGCAGGGTGTGCGTGCCGGTGGCCAGCTCGGTCAGCTTCGCCGACGGGTCGGCGGAGGAGCCCTCGCCGCCGGACGGGGTGGCGCCGGACATCAGGTCACCCTCGAGGCCGCCCAGGTCGGGCAGGCCCAGGTCGGTGCTGATCTTCACCGTGCCGGACAGCTGCTCCACGTCCGACGCGGCGATCTTCTCCAGGAGTTCCTCGGCGGTGATCTTCGGCAGGTCGGGGCTGCCGGAGTCGGCCAGGGCGGGGACGAGCCCGATGGTGCCCGCCGCCAATCCCAGGACCGCCGCCGGGACGACGTACCGGGCGGCCTTGCGCCGCCGTGCCGCGCGCAGTTCGTCCGCGTCGGCCACGGCCGTGGTGTCGTCGGATTCGTACGGTGCCATGTGTGCCTTACCTCCGTCGTCGGCGGCGGCTGCCTCGTCGCGTCCTCGCAGGGGTCCCACCCTGAGCCGCCATTCTCACCCGGATCGGTGAGGAGTGGTGTGTTCCCGTGTTCTCCATCTGACCAAATCAGGCGGCAAGATGCGTCAGACCCGGGAGCCAACTCCGCGTACTGCTGGGGTATGACACGACACGACGGCATCACCCCCTACCCGTAGGGGTACGACGGGGAGCCTCGAGTACTACGGGGGTCACGAGGGCCGGACGAGCGGCCCGAGAAGCCGGCACGGCCCCCACCGGCCCGAAGACCGGCCGGCCGACCCACCGGTCCGCGGACCCGTCCGCCGGCGGAACCGGGCAGACGACCGGAGCCGGGTCCGACGGCCGAACCGGGCAACGGACCGGAGCCGGACCGACAGTCCGAGCCGGGCAGGCCCGAATGCGGTCCGAAGGCCGAACGGGGACGGACGGACGGCCGAACCGAAACGGACGGCCGAACCGAAACGGACGGCCGAACCGAAACGGACGGCCGAATCGAAACGGACGGCCGAATCGAAACGGACGGCCGAACCGTCGAAACACCCACGCACGTCGGACGGCCGAAGCCGTCGGACCGCTATCCCGCCCGGTGCACCACGGCGTCGCACAGTTCCGTCAGCGCCGTCTTCGCGTCGCACTCGGGCAGCGGGGCGAGTGCCGCCCGCGCCTCCTGCGCGAACCGGACGGTGTCGCGCCGCGCCTGCTCCAGCGCCGGATGCGCCCGGAGCGCGGCCAGCGCCTGCGCGTGCCGCGCGTCGTCGGAGAGGTCGGAGGCGAGCAGCTCGCACAGCGCGACGTCCTCCGCCAGCCCGAGCCGGGCGGCCCGCTCGCGCAGCCGCAGCACGGGCATCGTCGGGATGCCCTCCCGCAGGTCCGTGCCCGGCGTCTTGCCCGACTCGTGCGAGTCGGACGCGATGTCCAGCACGTCGTCGGCGAGCTGGAAGGCGACGCCCAGGCGCTCCCCGTACTGGGTGAGCACGTCCACGACCGACTCGTCGGCCCCGGACATCATCGCGCCGAACCGGCACGCCACCGCCACCAGCGATCCCGTCTTGCCGGCGAGCACGTCGAGGTAGTGCTCGACCGGGTCGCGCCCGTCCGACGGGCCCGCGGTCTCCAGGATCTGACCGGTCACCAGCCGTTCGAACGCCTCGGCCTGCACCCGGACCGCCTCGGGACCGAGGTCCGCCAGGATGTGCGAGGCGCGGGCGAACAGGAAGTCACCGGTCAGGACGGCGACGGAGTTGCCCCAGCGGACGTTCGCGCTAGGCACCCCGCGGCGCACGGCGGCCTCGTCCATCACGTCGTCGTGGTACAGCGTCGCGAGGTGCGTCAGCTCCACGACCACCGCGGAGGGCACGATTCCGGGTGCGTACGGGTCGCCGAACCGGGCGGCCAGCATCACGAGCAGCGGCCGGAACCGCTTCCCGCCGGCCCGCACCAGATGCTGCGCGGCCTCCGTGATGAAGGGGACCTCGCTCTTGGTGGCTTCGAGCAACCCTTCCTCGACAGCCGCCAATCCGGCCTGGACATCGGCTTCCAGAGCCTGGTCCCGCACGCTCAGCCCGAACGGCCCGACGACGGTCACGAGGGGTCTCCTGTCTGCTGGTGTCTACTGGCGATTACGCGGAATGTCGATAGGTCGCTGCCTTCACTCAAGTCAGCGTATCCGGTCACGTTTCGATCACCGAGGCCGCCCACCGTTACACCTCAGGCGGTATCGGATCACTGCGGGTATGTTTTTGATCAGTTGATATGAGCAGGTATTTATCGACGTAGCCGGAAGAGGTGACCCTTGTCCCGCAGCGCCGTCGAGACCGGCCCCGAGGGCCGCCCGCCGGCACCCGGCCGCCGTCACCCGTCCGGCCGCAAGCACGCGGCGCGGTCCGCGCCCGCCGCCCCGGTGGCGACGGCCTCCGCGTCCCGGCCGCGCCGCACTCCGCGTGCGGTCCACTGAAGCCCTCCCAGGGGTCACGCCCATGCACATCCGTACGTCCTTCCCCTACGAGACGACTCACGAGGACCTCCGTATCCCGCTGCCCGACGGGACCCGGTTGTACGCGCGCGTATGGCGCCCGATCACCGACGAACCCGTGCCCGCGCTCCTGGAGTACCTCCCGTACCGCCTGACCGACTGGACCGCGCCCCGCGACCACCAGCGCCACCCCTGGTACGCCGGCCACGGCTACGCCTCCGTCCGCGTCGACGTGCGAGGGCACGGCAACAGCGAGGGCACACCGACGGACGAGTACTCGGCGACGGAGCCGGGCGACGGCGTCGAGGTGGTGAACTGGCTGGCCGCGCAGGCCTGGTGCGACGGCAAGGTGGGCATGTTCGGCATCTCCTGGGGCGGATTCACCTCCTTGCGGATCGCGGCCCTCGCGCCCGGGCCGCTCAAGGCGGTCGTCAGCGTCTGCTCCCCGGACGACCGTTACGACAACGACGGGCACCACCTGGGAGGTTCCGTCCTGGCGGCGGACATGCACGCACGGGCGGCGACCCTGCTCGCCTTCGCCTGCCGGCCACCCGATCCGCGGTACGTCGGCGACGCCTGGCGGGACATGTGGCTGCGGCGCCTCGAAGAGGTCGACCCCCTCATCCACACCTGGCTCGGCCACCAGGTGCGCGACGAGCACCGGCGGGCCGGAGGTGCCGTCGACGACTACGGCGCGGTCGAGGCCGCCGTGCTCGCGGTGGGCGGCTGGCACGACCCGTACCGCGACACCGTGCTCCGTCTGGTCGAGCGCCTTCCGGCCGACCGTGTGCGCGGCCTGATCGGGCCCTGGTCGCACCAGTACCCCGACCGCGACCTGCCGCCCGGTCCGGCGATCGGCTTCCTCCAGGAGACCCTGCGCTGGTGGGACCACTGGCTCAAGGGCAAGGACACCGGGGTCATGGGCGAGCCCCTGCTGCGGTCGTACGTGATGGACGCGCATCCCCCGGCACCCCGGTACGGGACGCTGCCCGGCCGCTGGACCGGTGAGCCCGCCTGGCCCTCGCCCCATGTGACGACGGTCACGTACGCCCTCCAGGGCGCGCCCGTACTCGTCCGCTCACCCCAGCACACGGGCGTCGACGCGGGGCGTTTCGTCCCGTTCGGCAGGGAGGCCGACCTGCCGCCGGACCAGCGGGAGGAGGACGCGCGCGGGGCGAACTTCGACTTCGCGGTGGCGCGCGAGACCTGGGTACTGGGGCGGCCACGGGTGCGGCTGCGGCTGACCTCGCAGGTGCCGCGCGGGCAGGTGGTCGCGCGCGTGTGCGACGTGACGCCGGACGGCTCCTCGACGCTGGTGACGCGCGGGGTGCTGAACCTGTCGGCGCGCGAGGGGCGGGACCGGGCCGTGCCGTGGACCCCGGGGGCCACCGAGGACGTCACGGTCGAGCTCGACGGCATCGGGTACGCCTTCCCGCCCGGCCACCGCATCCGCCTCTCCCTCGCCTCCGCGTACTGGCCCTGGATCTGGCCCCAGCCGGACTCGGCGGCCGGCTTCACCGTGGATCCGGCCGGCAGCACTCTCGAACTGCCGGTACGCGCGTGTACCGCGGTCCCGTCGCTCACGTTCGAGGAACCGGAGCAGTCCGCACCCCTCGGCGCCGCCGAGGCGGCCACCCTCGACGAACCGCACCCCGAGCGGCTGGTGGTGCGGGACGTGGCCAAGGGCGAGTGGCGGCTGGAGGTCCGTCCGGGCCACGGCGACCCGCGCGCGTACCCCGACGGGCTGGAGCTCACCGAGGACACGCGGGAGACGTACGCGGTCCGCGAGGCCGATCCGCTGTCCGCCCGTACCCGCTCGGACTGGACGATCCGGCTGCACCGCCCGGAACTCGCCTGGGACACGACGGTCCGCACGCGTGCGGAGATCACCTGCACCGCGGAGGAGTTTTTGACCTCAAATGAGGTGATTTGCACCCATGGCACCGAGGTGGTCTTTCATCGCACGTGGGAGAAGCGCATTCCACGGACCGCCGGTTGACTAGGACTTGGGCCTATTGCCCGATTTGCCATTCTTCTGCCCGCACGTGAGTTGGCTCACTCGGGCGTCTTCACGAGTCCCTTACACGGCTGCCGCGATCCGCCTTTGCGCACGGCCGAGTTGACTCTTTTCGGCTGCAAAGGATCACGAGCGGCCAAGTCGCCTTTCGAAGATCAAATCCTGCGATAGGTGAAACGACCACTTGTTTCGGACATGTGCTCTCGCATACGTTCCGGGCCAGTCGGGCGGAACGCCGAATCCTGCCGCCGCCCGCGCCACCCATGACGGACTCACTCACCGCACGGCAGGAGCGGGGGACCCAGGTAGGCCGCCGGACCGGACGCCGCACACCACGGCACACCGGAACGGCTCGGGGTGAAGTCGCACTCGCAAGAGGCGGCCGGGCAGCTCCCCGCCCGAACCCGACAGCTCACCTCGCAGGCGCCGGAGAGGACAGTCCCCATGGCTGCAAACGGTCAGATCAGTCGTACCCGCACTGCCCGCATCGCCCGCAGGCTCGCCGTCGCAGGCACCGGCGCCGCCGTACTCGCCCTGCCGCTGATCGGCGCCACCAGCGCCTCCGCGGCCGCGCCCACGGCCATGCCCTCGACCGTCAAGTACTACACGAACAACCTCGACGGCTGGATCCGCCAGTCCCTCGACGTCATGGCACAGAACGGCATTCCCGGGTCGTACAACGGCATCTACCGCAACATCATGCGCGAGTCGTCCGGCAACCCGAAGGCCATCAACAACTGGGACTCCAACGCCGCCAAGGGCACCCCGTCCAAGGGCCTGCTCCAGGTCATCGACCCGACCTTCGAGGCCTACCACGTGACCGGCACGGCGTACGACCCGTACGACCCGGTCGCCAACATCACCGCCGCCTGCAACTACGCGGCCGACCGCTACGGCTCCATCGACAACGTCTTCGGCCCGTACTGAGCCTCGGCCAGCAGCCGTTCGAGGACGACGGCGATGCCGTCGTCCTCGTTCGACAGGGTGACCTCGTCGGCCACCGCCTTGAGCTCGGGGTGGGCGTTGGCCATGGCCACGCCGTACGCGGCCCAGTCGAACATCGGGATGTCGTTGGGCATGTCCCCGAAGGCGATGGTCCGTTCCGGGCCCAGGCCCAGATGCCGGGCCGCCAGCGCCAGCCCCGTCGCCTTGGTGATGCCGCACGGCTGAAGCTCGACCGTCCCCGGCCCCGACATGGTGACGGTCGCGAGCGAGCCGACCACCGCGCGGGCCACCGCGGCCAACTCGTCGTCCGACAGGGACGGATGGCGCAGCAGCACCTTGCTGATCGGCGCGCACCACAGGTCGTCGCGGCGATCGATCCGCACCGCGGGCAGCGTGGGGTGCGGCATCAGATAGCCCGGCTCGATGAGGGTGAGCCCGTCGACGCCGTCCTGGTCGACGGCCGCGTACACCTGGCCGACCTCGGCCTCGATCTTGCCGAGCGCCGTCTCGGCCAGCTCCCGGTCCAGCGTGACGGACCACAGCAGACGGTCCGCGCCGACGTCGTACAGCTGGGCGCCCTGGCCGCACACCGCGAGCCCGCCGCCGCCCAGGATCTCCAGCAGCGGCCGCACCCGCGGCGCCGGCCGGCCGGTCACCACCAGATGCCGGGCCCCGGCCGCCGAGACCCGCGCGAGCGCGGCGAGCGAGCGGTCGGAGACCGTGTCGTCGCCGCGGAGCAGCGTTCCGTCCAGGTCAGTGGCGATGAGGGCGTAGTCGGTGCGCGCGTACTCGGTGCGCGCGGCATATGCGGTGGGTGCGGCCATGATCAGAGAATACGGACACCGGACCCCCACCGTTCATTCCCAACTACCTTCCCACTGTCCGCTTTTCACCCCCACGTGGTGCCCGCGGGCTCCTTGATCGTGGTGTTGACGCGGTTGAACAGGTTCGTCAGGGAGACGGTCAGGATCAGCGCCGACAGCTCCCTCTCGTCGAAGTGGTCGGCGACCTCGTCCCACAACCCGTCCGGAACCGCCTCCTCGGACCGGTCGGCCAGCCGCGTCACGGTCTCCGCGAGGGTCAGCGCGGTGCGCTCGGCGTCGCTGTAGAAAGGCGCGTGCCGCCAGGCGGCGACCGAGGCGATGCGCTCCTCGCTTGCGCCCGCTTTGCGCAGATTGTCGACATGTCCGTGGACGCAGGCGCCGCAGCCGTTGATCTGGCTGACCCGCAGCCCGACCAGTTCCGCGACCTCCCGGTCCAGCCCGCTCTCCCCGATGGCCTGGAGGAGCGTCCCGATGCCCTTCAGCGCGCCCGGGAGGACGTACGCCGGGTTCGTCATCCGTGCCTGCATGGTGGTGCCTCCTGTTGTCAGTGGCCGGTGCGATCCTTGCCTTCACCGCACTGACGGATCGGGGGCGGTCGTTGTGACGGATCGACGGGACGGATCTTCTGCCGTTCGCGCGCTACACCTTTCGGGACATTCAGAACCTTTCCGGCCTGTCGGACACTGCCCAAGACAGGTGCCGCCGCCGTAACGTGATCCGCGACCGCATGGACCGCGCGTACGAAAGTGAGGCAGCACCCCATGCCCCCCTTCGATGTCCCCGAGGGCGACCCCTTCGGTCCGCACAACCTTCCGTACGGAGTGTTCTCACCCGCCGGGTCCGCCGAACGGACCGTGGGCGTCCGTCTCGGCGACCATGTCCTCGACGCCGGCGCGGCGGCACTGGCGCTCGGCTCCCCGTACGCCGAGCTGCTGGCCCGCCCGACCCTCAACCCGCTGCTGGCCGCGGGCCGCACGGCCTGGTCCGATGTCCGGCGCGCACTGACGGCCTGGGTCACCGTGCCGTCCCACCGCGAGTCCCTCGCGCCCCTGATGCACCCGCTGTCCTCGGTGACCCTGCACCTGCCCTTCGAGGTCGCGGACTACGTCGACTTCTACGCGTCCGAGAACCACGCACGCAACGTCGGCCAGATCTTCCGCCCCGACGCCGCGGACTCCCTGACGCCCAACTGGAAGCACCTGCCGATCGGTTACCACGGCCGCGCCGGCACGGTCGTCGTCTCCGGCACCGACGTCGTCCGCCCCTCCGGCCAGCGCAAGGCCCCGGCCGACGCCGAACCGGTCTTCGGCACATCAGTCCGCCTGGACATCGAGGCCGAGGTCGGCTTCGTGGTCGGCGTCCCCTCGGCGATGGGCACCCCCGTGCCGCTGTCCGGCTTCCGCGACCACGTGTTCGGGCTGTGCCTCCTCAACGACTGGTCCGCCCGCGACATCCAGGCCTGGGAGTACGTCCCCCTCGGCCCCTTCCTCGGCAAGTCCTTCGCCACCTCGGTGTCGGCCTGGATCACCCCGCTGGACGCGCTGGACGAGGCGCGGGTGGCCCCGCCCTCGCGGACGCACCCCCTGCTGCCCTACCTGGACGACGCCGAGGAGGAGCCCGGCGGCTACGACCTGCGGATCTCCGTCGCCCTCAACGGCCACGTCGTCGCGGAGCCGCCCTTCTCCACCATGTACTGGACGGCGGCCCAGCAGCTGGCCCACATGACCGTCAATGGCGCCTCCCTGCGCACCGGCGACCTCTACGGCTCGGGCACGGTCAGCGGCCCCGGCGAGGGCGAGCGCGGCTCGCTCCTGGAGCTGACCTGGAACGGCCGCGACGTCATCGAACTGCCCGACGGCAAGCGCACGTTCCTGGAGGACGGCGACGTCGTGACGATGACGGCCTGGGCTCCGGGCGCGGGTGGCGTGCGCGTGGGGCTGGGCGAGGTGACGGGACGCGTCGTGGCGGAGTGAGGTTTCCGCTACAGCGGCGGCTTCGGCGCTGACCGCGGCCGCCCGTCACCGTCATACTGGCGGCGGGCGGTGCGCGGTCCGCGGCGCGGGCCTGTGCGGCATGCGGCGTACGCCGTACGCCGTGAGATACGCACCGCACCGACCAGCACCGACCCGAAGCCGCCCCCTCCCGACCAGGATCCGGAGCCCGTGGCATGACCGTCTGCCTGCTCCTGCTGAGCGTCGTCGCCTTGGCCGCCGCCGTACCGGCCCCGGGTGCGCTGGTGCGCGCCGCGTGGCCCGAACGGGAGCCCGTCGTCGGGCTGTGGGTGTGGCAGTGCCTGGTGGCCACGGTGCTGCTGTGCTGTCTGACCGCGCTGGTCCTGGGCGCTGCGGCCGTCTTCCAGACGGTGCGTGACCAGGTCTTCGCGCCCGCCCCGCCGCGCGTGGCCGCCGCCTACGACCTGTCGGCGGCGCCCCCTTGGGCCGCCACGCTGACCCTGCTGCTGGCCTGCGGTGCCGCGTGGACCACGGCGATGCTGGTGCGCGAGCTGTTCGAGGCCAGGCGGCGTCGCGGCCAGGCCCGCGCACACCTCCGGGAACGCGCCCCCGACCTGCCCGCGGGACTGCCCGCCGCCCGGGGGCCGCTGCTGGTCCTGGAGGACGAGTACCCCGACGCCTGGTGGATGCCGGGCAGCCCGCCCCAGCTGATCGTCACGACGGGGGCGCTGCACCGGCTCACCGACCATCAGCTCGATGCAGTCCTCACCCACGAGCGCGGCCACGCCCGCGCCCGTCACGACTGGCTGCTGCACCTGTCCACCGCGCTCGCCACCGGGTTCCCGCGCGTCCCCCTCTTCGCCCACTTCTGCGACCAGACGCACCGCCTGGTCGAACTCTCCGCCGACGACACGGCCTCCCGCCGCTGCGGCCACCTGACCACCGCGCTGGCCCTGATCGAACTCAACCAGCACCGAGGGGTCCTCTCCTGCGCCTCCAGCCATCGCCTGCTCGGTGAACGCGTGGACCGCCTCCTGGAGCCGCCCGCCCGGCTCGACCGCCGGCACCGGGCCCTGACGACGACCGCCGCGGCTCTGGTGCCGCTGCTGCCCCTGCTGATCACGTTCGCCCCCGGGCTGACCGCACTCTCCTGACGAGTACGGCGCCACCCGCAACACCGTCCGCCAGGCGCTCGACCTGCTGCGCGCCGAAGGGGAGGGGGCCTGTCAGGCGTCAGGTCCAGTCGTCCGGCTCGGGCTCCGGCTCCGCGTCCGGCTCGGGCCACTCGTCCGCGCCCTTATCCTCGGCGGGCGCCTGCGCGGAGCCGCTCGATCCGTCCAGGGACGCCAGCACCGCCAGCACGCCCTCCCCGTACGTCACCAGCTTCTTCTCGCCGACTCCGCTGATGCCGCCGAGCTCCGCCACCGACCGGGGCCAGGCGGTGGCGATCTCGCGCAGGGTGGCGTCGTGGAAGATGACGTAGGCCGGGACGCCCTGCTCCCGCGCCTGCTCGGCGCGCCAGGCGCGCAGCGCCTCGAAGGCCGGCTGGAGTTCCTCGGGCAGCTCCGCGGCGGCGGCCTTCGCCTTGCGCTCGCCGCGCCCGGACGCCGAGGATCCCGCCCGCGCACCGACCGGCTTCTTCGGCTCCTTGCGCAGCGGCACCTCCCGCTCCCGGCGCAGCACGCCGCCGCTGGCCTCGGTCAGCACGAGCGTGCCGTAGTCGCCCTCGACCGCGAGCAGCCCCTGGGCGAGCAACTGCCGGACCACGCCACGCCATTCGCCCTCGCTCAGCTCCTCGCCGATGCCGAACACCGAGAGCTGGTCGTGGTCGAACTGGATCACCTTCGCGGTGCGCCTGCCGAGCAGGATGTCGACGATCTGCACCGCCCCGAACTTCTGCCCCCGCTCCCGCTGCAACCGCACCACGGTCGACAGCACCTTCTGCGCCGCGACGGTGCCGTCCCAGGTCTCGGGCGGTGTGAGACAGGTGTCGCAGTTGCCGCAGCCGGCCGGGTCCGGTTCCTGGCCGAAGTATGCGAGCAGCTGGCCCCGACGGCACTGTGCCGTCTCGCACAGCGCCAGCATCGCGTCCAGGTGCGCGGCGGCCCGCCGCCGGAACGCCTCGTCGCCCTCACCGGACTGGATCAGCTTGCGCTGCTGGATGACGTCGTTGAGGCCGTAGGCCATCCAGGCCGTGGACGGCAGCCCGTCCCGCCCGGCGCGGCCGGTCTCCTGGTAGTACCCCTCCACGGACTTGGGCAGGTCCAGGTGGGCCACGAACCGCACGTCCGGCTTGTCGATCCCCATCCCGAAGGCGATCGTCGCGACGACCACCAGCCCGTCCTCCCGCAGGAACCGCGCCTGGTGCGCCGCTCGCGTGCCCGCGTCCAGGCCCGCGTGGTACGGCACGGCCTCGACACCGTTCCTGGTCAGGAACTCGGCCGTCGCCTCCACCGACTTCCGCGACAGGCAGTAGACGATGCCCGCGTCGCCCGCGTGCTCCTCGCGCAGGAAGCCGAGGAGCTGCTTCTTCGGGTCGGCCTTCGGCACGACCCGGTACTGGATGTTGGGCCGGTCGAAGCTCGCCTCGAAGTGCCGGGCCGCCGGCATGTCCAGCCGCTGGGTGATCTCCTGGTGGGTGGCCCGGGTGGCGGTCGCCGTCAGCGCGATCCGCGGCACCTCGGGCCAGCGCTCGCCGAGCAGCGACAGCGTCAGGTAGTCGGGCCGGAAGTCGTGCCCCCACTGGGACACGCAGTGCGCCTCGTCGATCGCGAAGACGGAGATCTTCCCGCGTGACAGCAGGTCCAGCGTGGCGTCGAGGCGCAGCCGCTCGGGAGCCAGATACAGCAGGTCCAGCTCACCGGCGAGGAACTCGGCCTCCACCACGCGCCGCTCGTCGAAGTCCTGCGTGGAGTTGACGAACCCGGCCCGCACACCCAGCGCCCGCAGCGCGTCGACCTGGTCCTGCATCAGCGCGATGAGCGGCGACACCACGATGCCCGTACCCGGTCTGACCAGGGCCGGAATCTGGTAGCAGAGGGACTTGCCGCCACCGGTCGGCATGAGGACGACGGCGTCGCCACCGGCCACCACATGGTCGATGACCGCTTCCTGCTCCCCACGGAAGGCCTCGTACCCGAAGACCTTGTGGAGTGCAGCCAACGCCTCACTCTCAGCTACCGCCATGACACCTACCCCGCCTGTCCCACCCATCGCCGTGCCCCCGTACGTCGCCTCTCGACCACTGCGTCCACGATAGGCGCCCGCACCGACAGCCCCGGAGTTATCCACAGGCTTCCTCCCCCCGGGCAGCGGAACGGCCCTCCCCGGTCGACGAGGAGGGCCGCTGCGGACGGGGGTGCGTCAGCGCACGAACACCCCCGCGTTCCCCGCCAGCTCCAGGAAGTACTGCGGCGCCACACCCAGCACCAGCGTGACCGCCACGCCCATCCCGATCGCCGTCACCGTCAGGGGCGACGGCACCGCGACCGTCGGACCCTCCGGCTTCGGGTCGCTGAAGAACATGAGGACGATCACCCGGATGTAGAAGAACGCGGCGATCGCGGACGAGATCACACCGACCACCACCAGCGGCCCCGCGCCGCCCTCCGCTGCCGCCTTGAACACGGCGAACTTCCCGGCGAAACCGGAGGTCAGCGGGATACCGGCGAAGGCCAGCAGGAAGATCGCGAACACGGCCGCCACCAGGGGCGACCTGCGTCCGAGCCCCGCCCACTTGGACAGGTGTGTCGCCTCGCCGCCGGCGTCCCGCACCAGCGTCACCACCGCGAACGCACCGATCGTCACGAACGAGTACGCCAGCAGGTAGAAGAGCACGGAGGACACACCGTCGGGCGTCGTCGCGATGACACCCGCGAGGATGAACCCCGCGTGCGCGATCGACGAGTACGCCAGCAGCCGCTTGATGTCGGTCTGCGTGATCGCGACGATCGCGCCGCCCAGCATGGTGACGATCGCGACGCCCCACATCACCGGCCGCCAGTCCCAGCGCAGGCCGGGCAGCACGACGTACAGGATCCGCAGCAGCGCGCCGAACGCGGCCACCTTCGTCGCCGCCGCCATGAAGCCCGTCACCGGCGTAGGCGCGCCTTGGTACACGTCGGGCGTCCACATGTGGAACGGCACCGCGCCCACCTTGAACAGCAGCCCCATCACGATCAGCGCGGTGCCGATCAGCAGCAGCACGTCGTTGCCCATGGTGCTCGCGAGGGCGGGGGTGATGTCGGTCAGGGTGCCGTCGACGACCTGCGCGATCGTGCCGTACGACATCGAGCCGGAGTAGCCGTACAGCATGGCGATCCCGAACAGCGTGAACGCGGAGGCGAACGCGCCGAGCAGGAAGTACTTGACCGCCGCCTCCTGCGACATCAGCCGCTTGCGGCGGGCCAGGGCGCACATCAGGTACAGCGGCAGCGAGAAGACCTCCAGCGCCACGAACAGCGTCAGCAGGTCGTTGGCCGCCGGGAAGAGCAGCATCCCGGAGACCGCGAAGAGGAGCAGCGGGAAGACCTCGGTGGTGGTGAAGCCCGCCTTGACCGCGGCCTTCTCGCTGTCGCTGCCGGGCACCGACGCCGCCTGGGCGGCGAAGGAGTCGACCCGGTTGCCGTGCGTGGCGGGGTCGAGCCGCCGCTCGGCGAAGGTGAACAGGGCGACCAGCGCGGACAGCAGGATCGTGCCCTGCAGGAACAGCGCCGGTCCGTCGACCGCGACCGCGCCCATCGCCGCGATCTGCGCCTTCGTGGTGCCGTACCCGTCCGCCGCGAGGGCGACGACCGCCGCGAAACCGGCGGCCAGACCCACGGCGGACACGAACATCTGCGCGTAGTAACGGGACTTGCGCGGGACGAACGCCTCGACCAGCACCCCGATGATCGCCGCGCCGATCACGATCAGCATGGGCGACAGCTGGGCGTACTCGATCTTCGGCGCGTCGATCTTGGCGATCGGATCCGCCGCGGTTGTCCACAGGCTGTGGACGGCTGTTGCGCTCACTTGGCCGCCTCCACCTCGGGCCGGGGGTCCTGCTTCTGTACGTCGGACATGGTCTGCTTCACCGCCGGGTTGACGATGTCCGTGAGGGGCTTCGGGTAGACGCCCAGGAAGATCAGCAACGCCACCAGCGGGGCGACCACCACGAGCTCACGCACCCTGAGGTCCGGCATCGCGGACACCGCCGGCTTCACCGGGCCCGTCATCGTCCGCTGGTACAGAACGAGGGTGTAGAGCGCGGCGAGGACGATGCCGAAGGTGGCGATGATGCCGATCACCGGATAGCGCGCGAACGTGCCCACCAGGACCAGGAATTCACTGACGAAGGGCGCGAGCCCGGGCAGCGACAGGGTCGCCAGGCCGCCGATGAGGAAGGTGCCGGCGAGCACCGGAGCGACCTTCTGGACCCCGCCGTAGTCCTCGATCAGGCGCGAGCCCCGCCGCGAGATCAGGAAGCCGGCCACCAGCATCAGCGCGGCCGTCGAGATGCCGTGGTTGACCATGTACAGCGTCGCGCCCGACTGACCCTGGCTGGTCATCGCGAAGATGCCCATGACGATGAAGCCGAAGTGCGAGATCGACGCGTACGCGATCAGGCGCTTCATGTCCCGCTGGCCGACGGCGAGCAGCGCCCCGTACACGATGCTGATCAGCGCCAGTACGAGGATGACGGGCGTCGCCCACTTCGAGGCCTCCGGGAACAGCTGGAGGCAGAAGCGGAGCATCGCGAAGGTCCCCACCTTGTCCACGACCGCCGTGATCAGCACGGCGACCGGTGCGGTGGACTCCTGCATGGCGTTGGGCAGCCAGGTGTGCAGCGGCCACAGCGGCGCCTTCACCGCGAACGCGAAGAAGAAGCCGAGGAACAGCCAGCGTTCGGTGTTGGTCGACATCTGCAGCGAGCCGTTGGCCCGGGCCTCGGCGATCTCGGTCAGGGAGAAGTTCCCCGCGACCACGTAGAGGCCGATCACCGCGGCCAGCATGATCAGACCGCCGACCAGGTTGTAGAGCAGGAACTTCACCGCGGCGTACGACCGCTGCGTCGACGCCACCTGCTCACCGTGCTCGTGGGCGCGGTCCCCGAAGCCTCCGATGAGGAAGTACATCGGGATGAGCATGGCCTCGAAGAAGATGTAGAAGAGGAAGACGTCGGTGGCCTCGAAGGAGAGGATCACCATCGCCTCGACGGCCAGGATCAGCGCGAAGAAGCCCTGCGTGGGCCGCCACCGCCTGCTGCCCGTCTCCAGCGGGTCGGCGTCGTGCCAGCCCGCGAGGACGATGAACGGGATCAGCAGCGCGGTGAGCGCGATGAGCACCACCGCGATGCCGTCCACACCCAGTTCGTAGCGGACGCCGAACTCGGCGATCCAGGCGTGCGACTCGGTGAGCTGGTAGCGGTCGCCGTCCGGGTCGAAGCGGACCAGCACCGTGATGGCGAGGGCGAGCGTGGCGAGCGAGACGAGCAGCGCCAGCCACTTGGCGGCGGTGCGCCGCGTCGCCGGGACGGCGGCCGTGGCGATCGCCCCCAGCGCCGGGAGCGCCGCTGTCGCTGTCAGCAGAGGAAAGGACATCGGTATCAGACCGCCCTCATCAGCAGGGTCGCGGCAACGAGAACCGCCGCGCCGCCGAACATCGAGACCGCGTACGACCGCGCGAAGCCGCTCTGCAGCTTGCGCAGCCGCCCGGACAGGCCGCCGACCGAGGCCGCCGTGCCGTTGACGACTCCGTCGACCAGGGTGTGGTCGACGTACACCAGGGACCGCGTCAGGTGCTCGCCGCCACGGACCAGGACGACATGGTTGAAGTCGTCCTGGAGCAGGTCGCGGCGGGCGGCCCGGGTGAGCAGCGAGCCGCGCGGGGCGACGACCGGGACCGGACGGCGGCCGTACTGCGCGTACGCGACCGCGACACCGATCACCATCACGGCCACCGTGGACAGCGTGACCGTCAGCGCGCCGACCGGCGGGTGCCCGTGCTCGTAGCCGGTGACCGGCTCCAGCCAGTGCACGAAGCGCTCGCCGATGCTGAAGAACCCACCGGCGAAGACCGACCCGAAGGCCAGCACGATCATCGGGATCGTCATGGACCGGGGCGACTCGTGCGGGTGCGGCTCGGCGTGCTCGCCGTGGGTGGCGGCGGCGGGCTCGACGCCGGGCTCGGCCGGGGACGCGGTCGCCGTGTGCCGCCACCGCTCCTCCCCGAAGAACGTCATCAGCATCACGCGCGTCATGTAGTACGCCGTGATGGCCGCGCCGAGCAGGGCGCAGGCGCCGAGGATCCAGCCCTCGGTGCCCCCCTTGGCGAACGCCGCCTCGATGATCTTGTCCTTGGAGAAGAAGCCGGACAGACCCGGGAAGCCGATGATCGCGAGGTAGCCGAGGCCGAAGGTGACGAAGGTGATCGGCATGTACTTGCGCAGCCCGCCGTACTTGCGCATGTCGACCTCGTCGTTCATGCCGTGCATGACCGAACCGGCGCCGAGGAACAGCCCTGCCTTGAAGAAGCCGTGCGTCACCAGGTGCATGATCGCGAAGGCGTAGCCGATGGGGCCGAGGCCGGCGGCGAGGACCATGTAGCCGATCTGCGACATGGTGGAGCCGGCCAGCGCCTTCTTGATGTCGTCCTTGGCGCAACCGACGATCGCACCGAACAGGAGCGTGACCGCTCCGACGATCGTGACGACCAGCTGGGCGTCGGGCGCGGCGTTGAAGAGCGCTCCGGAGCGGACGATCAGGTACACGCCCGCCGTCACCATGGTCGCGGCGTGGATCAGGGCCGAGACCGGGGTCGGGCCCTCCATCGCGTCCCCGAGCCAGGACTGCAGCGGCACCTGGGCGGACTTGCCGCAGGCGGCGAGCAGCAGCATCAGGCCGATCGCGGTGAGCATGCCCTCGGAGGTGTCGCCGACGAGGCCCGGCTCGTCGTGACCGCCGAGCACCGGCCCGAACGCGAACGTGCCGAAGGTCGTGAACATCAGCATGATCGCGATCGACAGACCCATGTCACCGACGCGGTTGACCAGGAAGGCCTTCTTGGCGGCGGTGGCGGCGCTGGGCTTGTGCTGCCAGAAACCGATCAGCAGGTAGGAGGCGAGTCCGACGCCTTCCCAGCCGACGTACAGCAGGAGGTAGTTGTCGGCGAGGACCAGGAGCAGCATCGCCGCGAGGAACAGGTTCAGGTAGCCGAAGAAGCGGCGGCGCCGCTCGTCGTGCTCCATGTACCCGATCGAGTACAGGTGGATCAGCGAGCCGACGCCCGTGATCAGCAGGACGAACGTCATCGACAGCTGGTCGAGCTGGAAGGCGACGTCGGCCTGGAAGCCTTCGACGGGGATCCAGCTGAACAGGTGCTGTGTCAGCGTCCGTTCTTCCGCGCCCTTGCCCAGCAGATCGGCGAAGAGGACCGCGCCGAGGGCGAAGGAGACGAACGCGAGGACCGTGCCGATCCAGTGGCCGACGGCGTCGAGCCGTCGGCCGCCGCACAGCAGGACGGCCGCTCCGAGCAGGGGCGCCGCGATCAGCAGCGCAATCAGGTTCTCCACTTCAGCGACCCCTTAGAGCTTCATCAGGCTGGCGTCGTCGACCGAGGCCGAGTGGCGGGAGCGGAACAGCGACACGATGATCGCGAGACCGACCACGACCTCCGCGGCGGCGACGACCATCGTGAAGAACGCGATGATCTGGCCGTCGAGATTGCCGTGCATCCGGGAGAAGGCAACGAACGCGAGGTTGCAGGCGTTGAGCATCAGCTCGACGCACATGAACAGCACGATCGCGTTCCGCCGGATCAGCACGCCGGTCGCGCCGATCGTGAACAGCAGAGCGGCGAGATAGAGGTAGTTGACGGGGTTCACTTCGACGCCTCCTCGGTCCGCTTGAACGTCGGCGGATCGATCTCGTCCCGCTCCAGCCGCTCCTGCGCGCGCTGTTCGAGAGCCCGCAGGTCGTTGAGCGCCTCCGTGGACACGTCCCGGATCTGTCCGCGCTCGCGCAGCGTCTTGCTGACCGTGAGGTCGGACGGAGTGCCGTCGGGCAGCAGGCCCGCGATGTCCACGGCGTTGTGCCGCGCGTACACGCCGGGCGCCGGCAGCGGCGGCACGTGCTTGCCCTCGCGGACCCGCTCCTGCGCCAGCTCCCGCTGGGTCTTCGCGCGCTCGGTGCGCTCGCGGTGGGTGAGGACCATGGCGCCGACGGCGGCCGTGATCAACAGGGCGCCGGTGAGCTCGAACGCGAAGACGTACTTGGTGAAGATGAGGGCGGCGAGGCCCTCCACGTTGCCCCCGGCGTTCGCCTGGCCGATGCCGTTGAACTCCGTCAGGGACGCGTTGCCGATGCCGCCGACGAGCAGGACGCCGAAACCGAGGCCGCACAGGAGGGCCAGCCAGCGCTGGCCCCTGATGGTCTCCTTCAGGGAGTCCGCCGCGGTGACACCGACCAGCATCACCACGAACAGGAACAGCATCATGATCGCGCCGGTGTAGACGACGATCTGCACGATGCCCAGGAAGTAGGCGCCGTTGGCGAGGTAGAACACCGCCAGGATGATCATGGTGCCGGCCAGGCAGAGCGCGCTGTGCACGGCCTTCTTCATGAAGACGGTGCACAGGGCGCCGATCACCGCGACCGTGCCGAGGATCCAGAACTGGACGGCCTCGCCGGTGGAGGTGGTGTAGGCGGCGAGTTGCGCGGTCATCGTCCGACCACCTTCTCCGAGGCGGGTTCGTCGTCACCGGAGGTCGAGGCCGCCTCCTGGGGCGTCTCGCCCTTGGAGAGGGCGACCTGAGGCACCGTGCCGGGCGCGGCCTCCGTCACCAGGCCCCGGTAGTAGTCCTGTTCGTCCATCCCGGGGTAGATGGCGTGCGGCGAGTCGACCATGCCCTCCTCCAGGCCGGCCAGCAGCTGCTCCTTGGTGTAGATGAGGTTGGCGCGGCTGGAGTCGGCGAGCTCGAAGTCGTTGGTCATCGTCAACGCGCGCGTGGGGCAGGCCTCGATGCACAGGCCGCACAGGATGCAGCGGGCGTAGTTGATCTGGTACACCCGCCCGTACCGCTCGCCCGGCGAGTAGCGCTCCTCGTCGGTGTTGTCGGCGCCCTCCACGTAGATGGCGTCGGCGGGGCAGGCCCAGGCGCACAGCTCGCAGCCGACGCACTTCTCCAGGCCGTCCGGATGGCGGTTGAGCTGGTGCCGTCCGTGGAACCGTGGGGCCGTGGTCTTCTGCTGCTCCGGGTACTGCTCGGTCAGCCGCTTCTTGAACATGGCCTTGAAGGTCACGCCGAAGCCGGCCACGGGGTTCTGGAAACCGGGCTTGGTCTCCTTCGGCTCCTCAGCCATCGGACGCCTCCTTTCCATCCGTAGATCCACCCAGAGATCCGTCACTCTGAGTATCGGGCCCACCACTGACAATCAGCTCCCGCTCCCGTCGCGAGCGGCGCCTCGGCACCGGTGGCAGCTCCTGTCCGGGCAGCGGCGGCACCGGGAACCCACCGGCCATCGGGTCGAACGAGGGCTGCTCGGCCGCCGGCTGGGCCGGCCCCGAGCGGTCGCGGAAGAAGTCCACGACGAACGAGAGCAGCAGCAGGGCGAGGACACCGCCACCCACCCAGAGGGCGATGTCGGCGAAGGCGTAGTTCTCGTTGCGCAGCGTCCGCACGGTCGCGACCAGCATCAGCCAGACCACGGAGACCGGGATGAGGACCTTCCAGCCGAGCTTCATCAGCTGGTCGTAGCGCACGCGCGGGAGCGTGCCGCGCAGCCAGATGAAGAAGAACAGCAGCAGCTGCACCTTGACCACGAACCAGAGCATTGGCCACCAGCCGTGGTTGGCGCCCTCCCAGAAGGTGCTGATCGGCCACGGGGCCCGCCAGCCGCCCAGGAAGAGCGTCACGGACACGGCCGAGACGGTCACCATGTTGACGTACTCGGCGAGCATGAACATCGCGAACTTGATCGACGAGTACTCGGTGTTGAACCCGCCGACCAGGTCGCCCTCGGACTCCGGCATGTCGAACGGGGCGCGGTTGGTCTCGCCGATCATCGTGACGATGTAGATCACGAAGGAGACCGGCAGCAGCACCACGAACCAGCGGTCCGCCTGCGCCTCGACGATCGCCGACGTCGACATCGAGCCCGAGTAGAGGAACACCGACGCGAACGCGGCACCCATGGCGATCTCGTACGAGATCATCTGCGCGCAGGAGCGCAGACCGCCGAGCAGCGGATAGGTGGAGCCGGAGCTCCAGCCCGCCAGCACGATGCCGTAGATGCCGACCGAGGCGACCGCGAGGATGTACAGCATCGCGATCGGCAGGTCGGTCAGCTGCATCGTGGTGCGGTGACCGAAGATCGAGATCTCGTTGCCGGACGGGCCGAACGGGATCACCGCGATCGCCATGAAGGCCGGGATGGCCGCGACGATCGGCGCGAGGACGTACACCACCTTGTCGGCACGCTTGACGATCAGGTCTTCCTTGAGCATCAGCTTGATGCCGTCGGCGAGCGACTGGAGCATGCCCCAGGGGCCGTGCCGGTTGGGCCCGATGCGCAGCTGCATCCAGGCGACGACCTTGCGCTCCCACACGATGGAGAACAGCACGGTCACCATCAGGAAGGCGAAGCAGAACACCGCCTTGATCGCGACCAGCCACCACGGGTCGGTGCCGAACATGGAGAGGTCTTCAGCGGCGACGAAGTACGGGCTCATGCCTCCACCTCCTTGGGGGCCTCACCGGCGGGCGTCGCCGGGCCGATGCGGACGAGGGAGCCGGGCAGCGCCCCGGTGTCGGAGGCCACGCCCCCGCCCGCGGAGTTCAGCGGCAGCCAGACCACGCGGTCGGGCATCTCGGTGATCCGAAGCGGCAGCTGGACCGTGCCGGCGGGTCCGGTCACGGCGAGCACCTCGCCCTCCTCGACCCCCGCCTCGGCCGCCGTGGCGGGCGACACGCGCGCGCGTGCGGCGTGCCGTGTCCCGGCCAGCGCCTCGTCGCCGTCCTGGAGGCGGCCCTGGTCGAGCAGCAGCCGGTGCCCGGCCAGCACGGCCTCACCGGCGGCCGGCCGCGGCAGGACGCCCGCGCTCTGCAGGGGCTCGGTGGCCCGCTCCCCGGACCAGGCGCCGAGCCGGTCCAGCTCCGCGCGCGCGGTCCGCAGATCCGGCAGACCGAGGTGCACGTCCATGGCGTCGGCGAGCATCTGCAGCACCCGGGCGTCGGCGGGGGCCAGGCGGCGGCTCATCTGGTCGGGCTTCAGCGCGGCCTCGAAGAAGCGGACCCGGCCCTCCCAGTTGAGGAACGCACCCGCCTTCTCGGCCACCGCGGCGACCGGCAGGACCACGTCGGCGAGCTCCGTGACCTCGCTGGGCCGCATTTCGAGCGAGACCAGGAAACCGACCTCGCCGAGCGCCTCCCGCGCGCGTGCCGGGTCGGGCAGGTCGGCGACCTCGACCCCGGCCACCAGCAGCGCCTGGAGCTCACCGCTCGCGGCGGCCTCGATCATCTGGCCGGTGTCCCGGCCGTAGCGGAGCGGGAGTTCGGCGACGCCCCAGGCGGAGGCGACCTCGTCGCGTGCGCGCGGGTCGGTCGCCGGGCGGCCGCCCGGCAGCAGCGAGGGCAGCGCACCCGCCTCGATCGCACCGCGCTCCCCGGCCCGCCGGGGGATCCACACCAGCCGGGCGCCGGTGGCGGCCGCGGCCCGTACGGCGGCGGTGAGCCCACCGGCCACACCGGCCAGCCGTTCGCCGACGACGATCACCGCGCCGTCGGCGCGCAGCGCCTCCGCGGCCACCGCGCCACCGTCCTCCAGGCCGACGCCGCTCGCGAGCGCGTCCAGCCATTCGGTCTCGGTGCCGGGGGCTGCGGGCAGCAGCGTGCCGCCCGCCTTCTCCAGGCCGCGCGTGCTGTGCGTGGCCAGCGAGAACACCTTCTGCCCGTGCTTGCGCCAGGCCTTGCGCAGCCGCAGGAAGACGCCGGGCGCCTCCTCCTCCGACTCGAAGCCGGCCAGCAGGACGGCGGGCGCCTTCTCCAGGAGCGTGTACGTGACGCCGGTGCCGTCGAGGTCCCGGCCACGGCCGGCGACCCGCGCGGCGAGGAAGTCGGACTCCTCGGGGCTGTGCACGCGCGCGCGGAAGTCGATGTCGTTGGTGTCGAGCGCCACCCGCGCGAACTTGCTGTACGCGTAGGCGTCCTCGACGGTGAGCCGGCCGCCGGTCAGCACACCGGTGCGGCCCCGCGAGGCGAGCAGCCCCTGTGCCGCGATCTGCAGCGCCTCCGGCCAGGAGGCGGGCTCCAGCTCACCCTCGGCGTTGCGCAGCAGCGGCGTCTCCAGGCGGTCCTTCACCTGTGCGTACCGGAACGCGAAGCGCCCCTTGTCGCACATCCACTCCTCGTTGACCTCGGGGTCGTTCGCCGCGAGGCGCCGCATGACCTTGCCGCGCCGGTGGTCGGTGCGGGTGGCGCAGCCGCCGGAGCAGTGCTCGCAGACGCTCGGCGAGGAGACGAGGTCGAACGGGCGGGAGCGGAACCGGTAGGCCGCCGAGGTGAGCGCGCCGACCGGGCAGATCTGGATCGTGTTGCCCGAGAAGTACGACTCGAAGGGGTCGCCCTCGCCGGTGCCCACCTGCTGCAGCGCGCCCCGCTCCAGCAGCTCGATCATCGGGTCGCCCGCGACCTGGTTGGAGAACCGGGTGCAGCGCGCGCACAGCACGCACCGCTCGCGGTCCAGCAGGACCTGCGTGGAGATCGGGACCGGCTTGGCGAAGGTGCGCTTGCGGCCCTCGAACCTGGACTCGGCGTTGCCGTGGGACATCGCCTGGTTCTGCAGCGGGCACTCGCCGCCCTTGTCGCAGACCGGGCAGTCCAGCGGGTGGTTGATGAGCAGCAGCTCCATCACGCCGTGCTGCGCCTTCTCGGCGACCGGCGAGGTCAGCTGGGTCTTGACCACCATCCCGTCGGTGCAGGTGATGGTGCAGGACGCCATCGGCTTGCGCTGCCCCTCGACGTCGACGATGCACTGACGGCAGGCACCGACCGGGTCGAGTAGGGGATGGTCGCAGAACCGCGGGATCTCGATGCCGAGCTGCTCCGCGGCCCGGATGACCAGGGTGCCCTTGGGCACGCTGATCTCGGCGCCGTCGATCGTCAGCGTGACGAGGTCCTCCGGCGGCACCGCCGCCTCTCCCCCGCCGGAGGGAGCGCTCGTGGTCACAGTCATGCGTTCACCTCCGTACGGTGGTCGGCCCAGGCCGTCGACCTGGCCGGGTCGAACGGGCAGCCACGGCCCGTGATGTGCTCCTCGTACTCGTCACGGAAGTACTGGAGCGAGGAGAAGATCGGCGAGGCGGCACCGTCGCCGAGGGCGCAGAAGGACTTGCCGTTGATGTTGTCGGCGATGTCGGCCAGCTTGTCGAGGTCGCTCATCGCGCCCTTGCCGGCCTCGATGTCCCTCAGCAACTGCACCAGCCAGTAGGTGCCTTCACGACACGGTGTGCACTTGCCGCAGGACTCGTGGGCGTAGAACTCGGTCCAGCGGGTCACGGCGCGCACGACGCAGGTCGTCTCGTCGAAGCACTGCAGGGCCTTGGTGCCGAGCATGGAACCCGCGGCGCCCACTCCCTCGTAGTCCAGCGGGACGTCGAGGTGCTCGTCGGTGAGCAGCGGTGTCGAGGAGCCGCCCGGCGTCCAGAACTTCAGCCGGTGGCCGGGCCGCATCCCGCCGCTCATGTCGAGCAGCTGGCGCAGGGTGATGCCGAGCGGCGCCTCGTACTGGCCGGGGCTCGCGACATGACCGCTGAGCGAGTAGAGCGTGAAGCCGGGCGACTTCTCGCTCCCCATCGACCTGAACCATTCCTTGCCGTTCTTCAGGATGGCGGGAACCGAGGCGATCGATTCGACGTTGTTCACCACAGTCGGGCACGCGTAGAGGCCCGCGACGGCAGGGAAGGGGGGACGGAGCCGCGGTTGACCCCGGCGGCCTTCCAGCGAGTCCAGCAGCGCCGTTTCCTCACCGCAGATGTACGCGCCCGCGCCGGCGTGCACCGTGATGTCGAGGTCGAGCCCGCTGCCGAGGATGTTCTCGCCCAGGTAGCCCGCCGCGTACGCCTCGGCCACGGCCGAGTGCAACCGCCGCAGGACGGGGACGACTTCACCCCGCAGATAGATGAAGGCATGCGACGACCTGATGGCGTAGCACGCGATGATCATGCCCTCGATGAGGCTGTGCGGGTTCGCGAAGAGGAGCGGGATGTCCTTGCACGTCCCGGGCTCCGACTCGTCGGCGTTGACAACAAGATAGTGCGGCTTTCCGTCTCCCTGGGGAATGAACTGCCACTTCATCCCCGTCGGGAATCCCGCCCCGCCACGGCCGCGCAGCCCGGAGTCCTTGACGTACGCGATGAGGTCGTCGGGCGTCATCGCGAGGGCCTTGCGCAGTCCCTCGTACCCGTCGTGCCGTCGGTAGACGTCCAGCGTCCAGGACCCGTCCTCGTCCCAGAAGGACGACAGCACGGGCGCGAGCAGCTTCTCGGGGCTGGTGTCCTTCAGCTCGGGTGCCAACGTCATCACTCCCCCTCCTCGGCGGTAGGCCCTGCCGGGTGGGAGGGGTCGGACGCCGATGTCTTCTGCGGTGCGTCGTGCGAGCTGAGGTGCTCGGTCGGCGACGGCTCGTGCACGGCACCGTCCTGCGGCTCCTCGTGCGGGCCGCCCTCGCGCGGATGGACCACGCGCGCGGGTGCGGCCTCTCCCCTGGCCAGGCGGAGGCCCACCAGTGACGCGGGTCCCGCGCCGCCCGTGGCCTCGACGGCCCCTTCCCGCTCGTCGGGGAAGCCCGCGAGGATCCGGGCGGTCTCCTTGAACGTGCACAGCGGCGCCCCGCGGGTCGGCTCGACCCGGGCGCCCGTGCGCAGGTCGTCCACCAGGCGCTTCGCGCTCTGCACCGTCTGGTTGTCGAAGAACTCCCAGTTGACCATCACGACCGGGGCGAAGTCGCAGGCCGCGTTGCACTCGATGTGCTCCAGGGTGACCTTGCCGTCGTCGGTGGTCCCCCCGTTACCGACGCCGAGGTGCTCCTGGAGCGCCTCGAAGATCGCGTCACCGCCCATCACCGCGCAGAGGGTGTTGGTGCACACCCCCACCTGGTAGTCACCGCTCGGCCGGCGCCGGTACATGGTGTAGAAGGTGGCGACCGCGGTGACCTCGGCCGTGGTCAGGCCGAGTACGTCCGCGCAGAACTGCATGCCCGTGCGCGTGACATGGCCCTCCTCCGCCTGCACGAGGTGCAGCAGCGGCAGCAGGGCGGACCGGGAGTCGGGGTAGCGGGCGATGACCTCGCGCGCGTCCGCCTCCAGCCGGGTTCGGACGTCGTCCGGGTAGTCGGGCGCGGGCAGTTCCGGCATGCCCAGGCTGACGCCCCGCTCCGAAGAAGAGGTGGTCACCGGTCGACGCCTCCCATCACGGGGTCGATGGACGCGACGGCGACGATGACGTCGGCCACCTGGCCGCCCTCGCACATCGCCGCCATGGCCTGCAGATTGGTGAAGGACGGGTCACGGAAGTGGACCCGGAAGGGACGGGTGCCGCCGTCGGACACGGCGTGCACCCCCAGCTCGCCCTTGGGCGACTCGACCGCCGTGTACGCCTGCCCCGGCGGGACGCGGAAGCCCTCGGTCACGAGCTTGAAGTGGTGGATCAGGGCCTCCATGGAGGTGCCCATGATCTTCTTGATGTGGTCCAGCGAGTTGCCCAGTCCGTCCGGGCCGAGCGCCAGCTGGGCGGGCCAGGCGATCTTCTTGTCGCCGACCATGACCGGCCCGGGCTGCAGCCGGTCCAGGCACTGCTCGACGATCCTGAGCGACTGGCGCATCTCCTCCAGGCGGATCAGGAAGCGGCCGTAGGAGTCGCAGGTGTCGGCGGTCGGGACCTCGAAGTCGAAGGTCTCGTATCCGCAGTAGGGCTGGGACTTGCGCAGGTCGTGCGGCAGGCCGGTGGAGCGCAGGATCGGGCCGGTGGCACCGAGGGCCATGCAGCCGGCCAGGTCCAGATGGCCGACGTCCTGCATACGGGCCTTGAAGATGGGGTTCCCGGTGGCGAGCTTGTCGTACTCCGGGAGGTTCTTCTTCATCTTCTTCACGAACTCGCGGATCTGGTCCACCGCGCCGGGCGGCAGGTCCTGGGCGAGTCCGCCGGGGCGGATGTACGCGTGGTTCATCCGAAGGCCCGTGATGAGCTCGTAGATGTCGAGAATCATTTCACGATCACGGAATCCGTAGATCATGATCGTGGTGGCGCCGAGCTCCATGCCGCCGGTGGCGATGCACACCAGGTGCGAGGAGAGCCGGTTCAGCTCCATGAGGAGCACCCGGATGAGCGTGGCCCGGTCGGGGATCTCGTCCTCGATGCCGAGGAGCTTCTCGACGGCGAGGCAGTAGCCGGTCTCGTTGAAGAAGGACGTCAGGTAATCCATGCGCGTGACGAAGGTGGTGCCCTGCGTCCACGTACGGAATTCCAGGTTCTTCTCGATGCCGGTGTGCAGGTAGCCGATGCCGCACCGGGCCTCGGTGACCGTCTCGCCCTCGATCTCCAGGATCAGGCGGAGCACGCCGTGGGTGGAGGGGTGCTGGGGCCCCATGTTGACGACGATGCGCTCGTCGTCGGCACGGGCCGCGGACTGGACGACCTCGTCCCAGTCGCCACCGGTGACCGTGTAGACGGCGCCTTCGGTGGTCTCCCGCGGAGTTGCGTGCTGCGTGCTCATGAGTACGACCTCCGCTGGTCCGGAGCCGGGATCTGGGCGCCCTTGTACTCGACGGGGATGCCGCCGAGGGGGTAGTCCTTGCGCTGCGGGTGGCCCTGCCAGTCGTCCGGCATCATGATCCGCGTCAGGGCCGGATGACCTTCGAAGACGATCCCGAAGAAGTCGTAGGTCTCGCGCTCGTGCCAGTCGTTGGTCGGATAGACGGCGACCAGCGACGGGATGCGCGGGTCGCTGTCCGGGGCGCTGACCTCCAGGCGGATCAGCCTGTTGTGGGTGATCGAGCGCAGGTGGTACACGGCGTGCAGCTCGCGGCCCTTGTCGCTCGGGTAGTGGACGCCGCTGACCCCGGTGCACAGCTCGAAGCGCAGGGCCGGGTCGTCGCGCAGGGTGCGGGCGACGCGGACGAGATGCTCGCGCTCGATGTGGAAGGTGACCTCGCCCCGGTCGACGACCGTCTTCTCGATGGCGTTCTCGGGGAGCAGTCCCTGCTCCTCCAGAGCGCCCTCCAGCTCGTCGGCGACCTCGTCGAACCAGCCGCCGTAGGGGCGGGTGGCCGGTCCCGGCAGCCGGACCGAGCGGACCAGGCCGCCGTAGCCGGAGGTGTCGCCGCCGTTGTCGGCGCCGAACATGCCGCGCTGGACGCGGATCTCCTCGCCGCCCTCGCCGCGCTGGCCGGGAAGGTTGGAGGCGGAGAGGTCCTTCTCCGGGTTGACGCCGTCCGGCGCCCCGCTGTCGGCGTCACTCATCGCAGCAGCCCCTTCATCTCGATCGTGGGCAGGGCCTTGAGCGCCGCCTCCTCCGCCTCCCGGGCCGCCTCCTCGGCGTTCACGCCGAGCTTGGAGCTCTGGATCTTCTGGTGGAGTTTGAGGATGGCGTCCATCAGCATCTCCGGCCGTGGCGGGCAGCCGGGGAGATAGATGTCGACCGGGACGACGTGGTCGACGCCCTGGACGATGGCGTAGTTGTTGAACATGCCGCCGGAGGAGGCGCACACCCCCATGGAGATCACCCACTTGGGGTTCGGCATCTGGTCGTAGACCTGCCGCAGCACGGGCGCCATCTTCTGGCTGACCCGGCCGGCCACGATCATCAGGTCCGCCTGGCGGGGAGACCCGCGGAAGACCTCCATGCCGAAGCGGGCAAGGTCGTAGCGTCCCGCGCCGGTGGTCATCATCTCGATGGCACAGCAGGCGAGGCCGAACGTGGCGGGGAAGACGGACGCCTTGCGTACCCAGCCCGCGGCCTGCTCGACGGTGGTCAGCAGGAATCCGCTCGGCAGCTTTTCTTCGAGTCCCATGGCTAAAGGCCCCTCAGTCCCATTCCAGGCCGCCGCGCCGCCACACGTACGCGTAGGCGACGAAGACGGTGAGCACGAAGAGCAGCATCTCCACGAGCCCGAACACACCCAGGGCGTCGAAGGTGACGGCCCACGGGTAGAGGAAGACGATCTCGATGTCGAAGACGATGAAGAGCATCGCCGTCAGGTAGTACTTGATGGGGAAGCGCCCGCCGCCGGCCGGCGTGGGGGTCGGCTCGATGCCGCACTCGTAGGCTTCGAGCTTGGCGCGGTTGTACCGCTTCGGACCGATCAGCGTGGCCATGACCACGGAGAAGATCGCAAAGCCTGCCCCGAGGGCTCCCAGTACGAGGATGGGCGCATAAGCGTTCACCGCTCCTCGCTCCTCTCAGTCGGCACTGACTGCTGGCGGTGGTGCATGGGCTCACATCCGCCCCTCGTGTCCCACGAGCCCCGCTCGTCCCGGCGAAGATCGAGAACATGTGAAGCAGGTCACAAGCCCAACTGCCTCGCATCTTATGCCTGCCGCTCTGTGATCTGCGACACGGGGTATTGCACAAGCTTTGTGATCTCCACCACCTGATGAAGGATCATGAAGTCGGATGATCGGCGATCTTCGCACTTGAAGCGTTCAAGTGATCACCAGTGGTGACATTTCCGCTAGTCAGCGCAGCTCAGAGAGGCGTCTCCATATCAAGAGACTTCCGCTGCATGCAAATTGGAGCTGGGCGGCACGGCCTGATAGTGGACCGCGTTCACACATCGGGGGGACCCCGGAACGGGATGTGGACGCGTGCACGCGTTCACGAACTCGGCGGCGTCCGATTCCGTGCACCGGACGCACGGACTCCGGTAACCGTTCCGTGACCTCCGCCACATTCATGAGAGGCGCCTGAGAAGCGGGGTTGGCCAACCGTCCCAACCAGTGGTAGGTCGCGGGCAATTCGGACGTAACGAAGAAAGCCCATGATCACAGGCTTGATGGCCCAGGTCCGCAATGTCCGTTACGGCGTCAATAAAGGGCGGCGCACCGGAGATTCGGGCCGCCGATTGAACAACTGTGGCGGACCACACGTTTCTTGAAGGTATGGAGGAGCCCCTGATACCGGTTATTCCCATGTCCCACACCGCTCACATACGTAGCCACCGGAAGCCCCGCCAGCGCAGCGCCTCGAAGATGGCGATGCGCGCCGGAGTTGCCGGTGGCATCCTCAGCACCGTGGCAGTCGCCGGCGCGTCGGCCTCGGCGAACGCCGCCGAGCCGGTGACGCAGACGATCGAGCTGCCCACCCTCACGGCCGACCTGTCGGCACAGGTCGCCCAGTCCGCGGACGCCACGCAACTGGCCGCCGCGAACTACGAGCTGCAGGCCGAGCGTGACGCGGCCGCCGCCCAGGCCGCCAAGGAGGCCAAGGCCGACCTGGCCGTGGCCAAGAAGAAGGCGGAGGCCCGCAAGAAGGCCGCCGAGGAGGCGCGTCAGGCCGCCGCGGAGCGTGCCGCGCGCGACGCCGAGCGGGCGACCCTCTCGACGACCTCCGAGGCCTCCGGCGCGTCCGACGCCGTGAGCGTGCCGTCCGGCGGCAGCGTCGCGACCGTCATCGCCTTCCTGCAGGCCCAGGTCGGCGACGCCTACGTGATGGGCGCCAGCGGTCCCAACGCCTGGGACTGCTCCAGCCTGGTGCAGGCGGCGTTCAAGCAGGTCGGTGTGGACCTTCCGCGCGTGTCGCAGGACCAGTCGATGGTCGGCACCGAGGTCGGCACGTCCAACCTGCAGGTCGGCGACATCCTGTACTGGGGCGGCAAGGGCTCCGCGTACCACGTGGGGGTCTACATCGGGAACGGCCAGTACCTGGACGCGGCGAACCCCTCGAAGGGCGTCGTCATCCAGGACCTGTCCGGCTACCCGGCGTCGGGTGCGGTGCGCGTCCTCTGACGCGAAAGCGCCGTAACACCACCACACAAAAGGCGCATCGAGGTACGGAAGGGGCCGCAGCCGCTCGGGGGCGGCGGCCCCCCTCCGCATCCGCGCGGGCCGGCGTCAGCCGAGGTCGAAGGTGTTGGGCAGGCCGAGCCGGTGGCGCAGCGCGTCGACACGCTTGAGGGGTTCCAGCTCGGGCGGCCGGTACAGCTCCCGTACGAGGCAGCGCTCTTGGGGCGAATTGTCCGCTTCGAGCAGGGCGTTGACCGCGCGTCGGGCCGACTCGTTGGCGCCTTCCATGCTGGCGAGGTCGACGTCGGTGCGGACGTAGTCGCCGGCCAGGAAGAAGTTCGGGACCGCCGTACGGGCCGTGGGGCGGTTGTGGAGCGTGCCCGTGGGGTGGACGAGGAGCTGTTCGCGGTTGCGCGGCGCGGGGCCGCCGAGGCCGGTCACCGCCGGATCCATGAACCAGCCGAGCCGGTCCTCGTCCCGGAGCGTGGTCTTGCCCGCGTCGTTCACGCCGTCCTTCAGCTGGGCCCAGAGCTCGGCGACGACTTCCTCCTTCGTGCACTCGCGGGCCGTCTTGCCGTAGAGGATGCCGGGTTTGTCCCACTCGGAGATGATCGCGGACAGGCAGTCGCGCGCCCGTCCGTCGCCGTAATCACGGGAGAAGTCCCGTACGTCCCAGAACTGCGCCTGGCCGACGGCCGTCACCGACCAGGGTGAGTCGAGGCAGTTGACGTGGCCGTGGACGACCGGTGTGGGCGTGCGCAGGTAGAACATCACCCCGGTCATCCAGTCCGTCTCCAGCGCGTCGCAGCGCGCCAGCTGCGGGTCGGCCGCGCGCAGGGCCGGGCCCCACGTCAGCCGGGCGTGCTCGACGGGCAGCGCGCTGACGTAGTGGTCGGCCGTGACGGTGCGCTCCTCGCCGCCGTCGCGGTCCGAGACCCGCACGCCCCGCACCCGGCCGCCCGCGTACAGGACCTCCCGTACCTGGGCACCGAGGACGAAGTGGACGCCGAGGGAGCGCAGGTGGGTCTCCCAGGGGTCGATCCACGCCTCGCTGGTGGGGGCGTTGAGCACACGGTCGATGTCCGCGTCGGGTCCGTCCATGCCGCGGCCGAGGAGCCCCCAGAGCAGCAGGGCCTCGATGATGACGCGGCCGACGGTGCGGGTGGAGGCGACCTCGGCGCGGGTGGCGACCAGATTGCGGGTCTGGCCGATGCCGAGGAGCGCCTGGTACTCGGGGCTCATCTCCTGCGCCCGGATGAAGTCCCACCAGGACGTCCGCTCCCACTGGTCCTCGCGGCGGGCGTCGCAGCTGGTGAGGTGGACGAGCAGACGGTTGACGAAGTAGGCGGCCTCGTGGGCGGGGAGGCGGGTGCCGAGGTTCAGGACGGACATCAGCTGGTCGCGGATCCAGGACAGGGTGAGGGTGCCGGGGGCGGGCGGGGTGGTGACGCGGCGCAGCGGGAAGTGCAGATCGGGGCGGCCCGAGGCGCGGGCGAACAGGGCCTCGGTGCCGTTGCGCAGGTTGCCGCGTACGCCGTCGGGGTTTCCGGCGAAGGGGATGCGGCGCATGGTGTCGGGCAGATTCCGGTAGAAACCGGGGAAGAACCGGAACCCGTGCTCTCCGGGAAGCGGCCGTCGTCCGTCCGCTGCGGTGCCCGGGACGTCCATCGAGCGGGCCTTGCCGCCCAGGGCGTCGTAGTACTCGTAGACGGTCACCGCGTAGCCGCGTTCGGCGAGTTCGTGCGCGGCGCTGAGGCCGGACACGCCACCGCCGAGCACGGCGACGGTCCGGCCCGCGGGGGCGGCGCTCGCGCGGCCGGCGGCGGCACCCAGCGCCAGGGCGGCTCCCCCGGCACCGGTCCCGGCGAGGAAGCGTCTGCGGGTCCGTCCGGTCGGCGTCCGCCGTGTCGGCTGTTGCGCGTGTTCTGTTGTCATGGCAACGGGAGGGTAGGGATCCACCGCGAGGGCCGTAAGCCCGATTCCCGGCCGACCGCGGCATCCGCACGCACCGTCCCGCGCCGCTCGCACCGTCCCGCGCCGCCCGGGCCGGTCCCGTCACGGACCGGCCCGCCCCTGGCCGACGGCCTGATCAGGCCTTCGGGGCCACCTTGCTCAGCCCGTTGATGATGCGGTCCATCGCGTCGCCGCCCGTCGGGTCGGTCAGGTTGGCCAGCATCTTCAGCGTGAACTTCATCAGGACGGGGTGCGTCAGTCCGCGCTGGGCGGCGATCTTCATCACCCTCGGGTTGCCGATGAGCTTCACGAAGGCGCGGCCCAGCGTGTAGTAGCCGCCGTAGGTGTCCTTGAGGACGCGGGGGTAGCGCTGGAGGGCGAGTTCGCGCCCCGCGGGGGTCGAGCGGGCGTGGGCCTGGACGATGACGTCGGCGGCGATCTGGCCGGATTCCATCGCGTAGGCGATGCCCTCGCCGTTGAAGGGGTTCACCAGGCCGCCCGCGTCGCCGACGAGCAGCAGGCCGCGGGTGTAGTGCGGCTGCCGGTTGAAGGCCATCGGCAGGGCGGCGCCGCGGATCGGGCCGGTCATGTTCTCCGGGGTGTAGCCCCAGTCCTCGGGCATCGAGGCGCACCAGGCCTTGAGGACCTCGCGCCAGTCCAGCTCCTTGAAGGAGTCGGAGGTGTTGAGCACGCCGAGGCCGACGTTGGAGGTGCCGTCGCCCATGCCGAAGACCCAGCCGTAGCCGGGCAGCAGCCGGTCCTCGCCGGGACCCCTGCGGTCCCACAGCTCCAGCCAGGACTCCAGGTAGTCGTCGTCGTGGCGCGGGGAGGTGAAGTACGTGCGGACCGCGACGCCCATCGGGCGGTCCTCGCGGCGGTGCAGGCCCATCGCGAGGGAGAGGCGGGTCGAGTTGCCGTCGGCGGCGACGACCAGCGGCGCGTGGAAAGTGACCTCGCGCTTCTCCCCGGTGTCGCCGAGCTTCGCGTGCACACCGGTGATGCGGCCGGTGCGCTCGTCCACGATCGGCGCGCCGACGTTGCACCGCTCGTAGAGGCGGGCGCCCGCCTTCTGCGCCTGGCGGGCGAGCTGCTCGTCGAAGTCGTCGCGCTTGCGGACCAGTCCGTAGTCGGGGAAGGAAGCGAGATCCGGCCAGTCCAGCTGCAGCCGCACGCCTCCGCCGATGATCCGGAGACCCTTGTTGCGCAGCCAGCCGGCCTCCTCCGAGATGTCGACGCCCATCGCGACGAGCTGCTTGACGGCGCGCGGGGTGAGCCCGTCGCCGCACACCTTCTCGCGCGGGAACTCGGTCTTCTCCAGGAGCAGTACGTCCAGCCCGGCCTTGGCGAGGTGGTACGCCGTCGCCGAGCCGGCCGGGCCCGCGCCCACGACGATCACATCGGCGGTGTTGTCCGTCAGAGACTCGGCCACGGCGGGATCTCCCCAAGTTCGAAATCTGTGTGCCGACCGGCACTGGACATGGGCAGTCTATTCAGCAGAATTGATCAACCCGCCGAAGGGATACCCAGTGAACCGAGCTCTGCCCGTGGTACGGCTGCGTGTCCCCACCGACGAGGACGCCGTGGCCTGGCACCGGGTCTTCGACGACCCGGACGTCATGGAGTTCCACGGCGGCAGGTCCGCCGAGCTGTCCGTCTACGAGGAGCTCACCGCCCGCCAGCGCAGACACGACGCCGAACGGGGCTTCTGCCTGTGGACCGTGCTCGACGCCGACGACCGGGTGATCGGCTTCACGGGCGCCCAGCCGTGGCCGCGGCAGTGGGGCCCGAAGGGCGAGATCGAGATCGGCTGGCGGCTCGGCCGGGAGCACTGGGGCAAGGGGTATGTGACGGCGGCCGCGCGGATGACCCTGGACCGGGTGCGCGCGGTGGGCGTCGGCAGCGTGGTCGCCATGGTCAGCGCGGGCAACACCCGGTCGATCGCGGTCACCGAGCGACTCGGTATGCGCCTCGCCGAGACCTTCAGCAGCCCCGAGACCGACAAGTTGGGGCACTGCTTCCGACTGGAGCTGTGACACCTCGTTCGGTCACGGAGAGTAATAGTCGGCTACGGAAAGCCACTTGGCGCTTCCGGACGGCACCCCTGGGCGGTTACCCTTCCAGTACCTCTGGGGGTGACATCTGTGCGCATAACACCCAAGACACCCGAAGTACGCGTGCCGAGGTTCGTCGGCCTGATGGCCATGGACGCCCGCGAGGCGGCCAAGGCACAGGGGGTGCTGCTGGCCACGCCCGACCGGCCCGACTTCCATCTCACCGTCGTGGACTACGTCGTACGGCAGTACCCGCCGCCCGGCGTCGAGGTGCCGCGCGGCGCGGTGGTCAGCGTCTGGTTCGACCTCGGCGAGGGCGAGGGCGGCGGAGGCGCGGGCGTCCGCGAACCCCGGCTGCCGCGGCCACCGCGCGGCGGGATGGAACGCGAGCTGGGGCAGCCCGGGGACACGTTCGAAGCGATCAGGTGAGCCTGGGCAGGCGCCGCCGGCTCAGGCACGCACCCCTGCGTCAGGCCTTGAAGCCCCGGTGCAGGGCGACCACGCCGCCCGTCAGGTTCCGCCACGCCACCTTCGACCACCCCGCCTTGCCCAGCCGCTCGGCCAGCGCCGGCTGGTCGGGCCAGGCGCGGATGGACTCGGCGAGATAGACGTACGCGTCCGGGTTGGAGGACACGGCCCGGGCCACCGGCGGCAGCGCCCGCATCAGGTACTCGGTGTAGACGGTGCGGAAGGGCTGCCAGGTCGGGTGCGAGAACTCGCAGATCACCACGCGTCCCCCCGGCCGGGTCACCCGGTACATCTCGCGCAGCGCCGCATCCGTGTCCTGCACGTTGCGCAGCCCGAAGGAGATGGTGACGGCGTCGAACACGTCGTCCTTGAAGGGCAGCCGCGTCGCGTCGCCTGCCGTCAGCGGCAGCCAGGGGTGGCGCTGCTTGCCGACCTGGAGCATGCCGAGCGAGAAGTCGCAGGGCACGACGTAGGCACCGGCGCGCGTGAAGGGCAACGAGGACGTGGCCGTACCGGCGGCCAGGTCCAGCACCTTCTGCGCGGGGCGCGCGTCGACCGCCTTCGCGACCTCCCGGCGCCACACCCGGTCCTGGCCGAGCGACAGCACGTCGTTCGTCAGGTCGTACCGTTCCGCCACGTCGTCGAACATCGAGGCGACTTCGTGCGGCTGCTTGTTCAGGGAAGCGCGGGTCACGGGGGCCATTCTTGCAGCACCCCCTCGACGACAGGGGCGCGGCGTCTCCCGGGCGAGCAGGCGGCGCCGCCCTACTTCCGCCGGAACACGATCCGTCCCGCCACCACGGTCGCCACACAGCTGCCGCCACCGCGCTCGGCCAGCTCCGCCTCGTCCCGCACGTCGAACACGGCGAAGCGCGCGGCGGAACCGCTCTCGCGCGGGGGCGGGGAGTCCACGCGCAGGCCGGAGCCGAAGGGGTCGAGCGAGGGCACGCCGTCCGGCACCCCGAGCCGCCCGGTCACGCCGATCCCGGAGCGCCGGACGGCCGCGACGACGGCCCGGTTGGTGAACGTCCCGGCCACCACGACGGTCCCGCGCGCCAGCATCCGCTGCACCCCGCGCCGCGCGCTCGCACCCCAGCGCGCCTCGTCCATGCCGAGCGCGGCCAGGGCGTCCCCGGTCACGGGCTCGGTGCCGAACTCGCCGGCCTCGCGCGGGTCCGGGTGGTAGGCCTGCTCCAGGAGTTCGGGTCCGTGCATGTTGACCAGGCCCGAGGTGAGGATGCCGGGCCAGCGCCGCACGCGGGCGAGCGGATGCGCGCGGGTCAGCTCCTCCAGGGCACCGGCGGCGAGCACCCACTCGCCGCGCACGGCGAGGGCGCGTCCCCTGGAGTCCGCGTGGATGGTCAGCAAGTCAGTTGGAGGCGAGCAGCTTCAGCTCGGGGTGAGCCGTGCCGCCCTCGATCGCGGTGGACGAGATGTGGGACATGACGCGCTGGTCGACCGGGTCGTTCGCCGGGTCGTCGTGCACGACGAGGTGCTCGTAGGTGGTGTTCCGCTGCGCGGGCACACGGTCCGCGGTGCGGATCATCTCGATCATCTCCAGCAGGTTGGAGCGGTGCTTGGCACCGGCCGCCGAGACGACGTTCTCCTCCAGCATCACCGAGCCGAGGTCGTCCGCCCCGTAGTGCAGCGTCATCTGCCCGGCGTCCTTGCCGGTGGTGAGCCAGGAACCCTGGATGTGGGCGACGTTGTCGAGGAAGAGGCGGGAGATCGCGATCATCCGCAGGTACTCGAAGATGGTGGCCTGGGTGCGGCCCTTCAAGTGGTTGTTCTGCGGCTGGTACAGGTACGGGATGAAGGCGCGGAAGCCGCCCGTGCGGTCCTGTACGTCACGGATCATCCGGATGTGCTCGATCCGCTCGGCGTTGGTCTCGCCGGTCCCCATCAGCATGGTGGACGTGGACTCGACGCCCAGCCCGTGCGCCGTCTCCATGATCTCCAGCCAGCGCTCACCGCTCTCCTTGAGCGGGGCGATGGCCTTGCGCGGCCGCTCCGGCAGCAACTCGGCGCCGGCACCGGCGAAGGAGTCCAGCCCGGCGGCGTGGATCCGCTGGATGGCCTCCTCGACGGTCACCTTGGAGATCCGCGCCATGTGCTCGACCTCGCTCGCCCCCAGGCTGTGGATGACGAGCTGCGGGTACTCCTTCTTGATCGCCGCGAAGTGCTTCTCGTAGTACTCGACGCCGTAGTCGGGGTGGTGACCGCCCTGGAACATCACCTGCGTGCCGCCGAGTTCGACCGTCTCCGCGCACCGGCGCAGGATGTCGTCGAGGTCGCGGGTCCAGCCCTTCGCCTTGTCCTTCGGCGGGGCGTAGAAGGCGCAGAACTTGCACGCCGTGACACACACGTTCGTGTAGTTGATGTTCCGCTCGATGATGTACGTCGCGATGTGCTCGGTGCCCGCGTACCGACGGCGGCGCACGGCGTCGGCGGCGGCACCCAGCGCGTGCAGGGGGGCGTCGCGGTAGAGGTCGAGCGCCTCCTCCGGGGTGATCCGCCCACCCTCGGCGGCACGGTCGAGGACGGACTGGAGGTCGGCCTTCTCGGTCACCGGATGTCCCTTTCGTCAAGGGTCGTGGACGGACCGAACCAGCCTACGCCAGCCGTTTTCCCACCCGGCCCTCAGCCCGCCGCTCCCAGCAGCACCCCGGCACCGGCCCCCGCGAGCAGGAACGGCCCGAAGGGGATCGCGGTCTTCCGCCCCGCCTTCCGCAGGACGACCAGGGTGCCCCCGTACACCGCCCCGCACACGAAGGCGGCGAAGGTCCCGAGCAGCACCGCCCCCCACCCGTACCAGCCGAGCGCCGCCCCCGCCCCGAGCGCCAGCTTCACGTCGCCGAAGCCCATGCCGGCGGGGTTGATCAGGAAGAGCAGGAGGTAGAAGCCGCCGAGGGCGAGGGCCCCCAGCAGGGCGGTGCCCGGGTCCCCGGCGTGTCCGGGCACCAACGAGGCGACTCCCAGCAGAGCCGGGGTGCCGACCGCGAGGGGCAGCGTGAGCGGGTCGGGCAGCCGGTGGACCCGCAGGTCGACGACCGCGAGCAGCACACCGACGGGCGTGACCAGCAGCCAGACGCCGAGTTCGGGCCGGGGGCCGGTGACGGTGGCGAGGGCGGCGCACAGCAGGGCGGTGAAGGTGACCGGCCACACCGAGCGGGGGCCGTAGGACGAGACGTCGGCCGCGCACAGAGCGCACCGCGCCCGCCCGGCCCACCCGCGGACCGGGTGCCCGTCCGGACACCGGTCCCGCCACGCCTCGCCGGGCGGCACGGAGAAGCGGTACGCGGCCCGCGGCAGCAGCGCGCCCGCGACCACACCCCAGACCAGGGCGGCGGCGATCACCAGCACTTCACCCAAGCCTGTTCACCCCACTCGCCCCTGCCCGGCCGACCCGTCGGAGACCTACCGCAGCTTCGACATCCGGGCCTGCGGACTGCCCGAACCCGCGCTGTCCGACTCGTACTTCAGATCGTCGCCCACCGGCACGAGACGGACCGTCGCGGGCTCCTGGTTGCATCCGCCGTGGTTGTCCTTCGCACCGACCGACCGGGCGACGAGGTGCTTCTCGGTCACCTGCTGCAGCGTCAGCACGTCGACGCAGACGCCGCCCAGTTGGTCGGTCTGCCGCAGCCGGCCCAGTTCCTCGCCCACCTCGGCGCGCTGCACGGTGACCCGGAAGGTGCCCGCGGGCAGGTTGCCGTCGAGTGCGGTCCCCGGGCCCTCCCAAGTACCGAGGTAGCGGGCCGGGATGTCGGACGGGCCGCCGCTTCCCCCGGCGGTCGGGGCGGGAGAGGCGGCGTCGGTGCCGGGGCTGTCCGCGCTGTCGGGACGGCCCCCGGGCAGCAGGTCGAAGACGAGGACCGAGCCGACCGTCACCGCCGCGCAGGCGGCGGCGACGGCGAGCACCACCGAGCAGCTCACCCGCCGGCCCCGCCCGCCGGCCTCCGGTACGGCCGTCGCGGCGACGCTCACCGCCACCTTGCCGGGCCGCTTGCCGGTATCCGGCACCTTGTCCCGCGGCTCCGCCGCGCGCGGCTCGGGCACCGCCCCCGGCATCACGGGCGGGGGCCCGAACGCCCCCGCGGCGGACCCCACGCCCTGTGCCGGACCGCCGGCGGCGGCACCACCCGTGCCCCCGAGGCCCCCGGGCCCCGCGCCGACCACGGATTCCGGAACACGCGCCGCACCCGGCCCGGCACCGGGCGCGCCCGCCGAACTCCCGTCCGCTCCCGGCTGCGGTCCTCCGCCCGTCACCGGCCCGGCGAACCCCACCGCCTCCGCGTCGCCCCCCGCCGCCTCCAGGTTCAGCAGCCGTACGGCCCCGCGGCTCACCTGCTCCACCAGCGCCCCCGGCAGCCAGCCCGCCGCCACCAGCCGCGCCGCCCCCTGCGGTGCGAGCCGCCGGGCCACCTCGGCCGGGGCCGGCCGGGCGCCGGGCTCCTTCGCGAGGCACCCCTCGACGACCTCCCGCAACTCGCCCTCCAGGGCGTCGAGTCGCGGCTCCTCGTGCACGACCTTGTAGAGGAGCGCGGCCGAGGAGTCCCCGGGGAAGGGCGGCTCACCGGTCGCCGCGTACGCCAGCACCGCGCCCAGCGAGAACACGTCCGCCGCCCCGCTGACCCCCTTGCCGAGAATCTGCTCCGGCGACATGTACCCGGGCGAGCCGATCGACACCCCGGTCGAGGTGAGCGAGGCGGTGCCGTCCAGGGCGCGCGCGATCCCGAAGTCGATCAGCAGGGGACCGTCCAGGGTGAGCAGCACGTTGGACGGCTTGACGTCCCGGTGCACCAGGCCCAGTTCGTGCACGGCGGCCAGCGCCTCGGCGAGGCCCGCCCCCAGTGCCCGTGCCGAACGCGGCGGCAGCGGGCCCCGGTCCGCGACCGCCGCGGCGAGCGACGGACCGGCGGCGTAGGCGGTGGCCACCCACGGGACCGGCGCCTGCGGGTCCGCGTCCAGCACCGGCGCGGTCCAGGCGCCGCCCACCCGCCGCGCGGCCTCCACCTCGCGGCGGAAGCGGGCGCGGAACTCCTCGTCGAGCGCGAGATGCGGATGGACGATCTTCACTGCGACGGTACGGCCGCCCGCGCTGCGGCCCAGATACACCCGGCCCATGCCCCCGGAACCGAGCCGGCCGAGCAGCCGGTAGGGCCCGATGGCCGTGGGCTCGTCGACGCCGAGCGGCTGCATGGCCGCCCCCTCTCCCCCGTACGCCTGTACTGCCCGCAGGGTATCGGCGTACCGGGTGCGGCCGTACTACGGCTGCAGCAGCTCCACCTTCACGTCCGCCGGGAAGCCGGTCGTCGGGCCGACCCGGCGGGCGAACTCGGCCACCGCGGCCAGCTGGGAGCCGCCGAGGCTGAAGTCGAGGGTGGTGAAGTACTGCTCCAGGACCCGCTCGTCGAAGGCCTCCCAGCGGGCCGCCTGCTCGGCGACCTTGGTGACCTCCTCCAGGGAGAGGTTGCGGGAGGCGAGGAAGGCCTCGTGCACCGTGCGGGTGATCACGGGCTCGCGCTCCAGGTAGTCCCGGCGGGCCGCCCAGACGGCGAAGACGAACGGCAGCCCCGTCCACTCCTTCCACAGCGCGCCCAGGTCGTGCACCTCCAGCCCGTACTTCGGCCCGTCGAGCAGGTTGGCCCGCAGGGCCGCGTCGCCGATGAGGACGGCCGCCTCGGCCTCCTGCATCATCAGGCTGAGGTCGGGCGGGCACGTGTAGTAGTCGGGCTGCACGCCGAAACGGTCCGCCAGCAGCAGCTGGGCGAGGCGTACGGAGGTGCGCGAGGTGGAGCCGAGAGCGACCCGGCGACCGTCCAGCTGGTCCAGCGGGACCTGGGAGACGATCACGCAGGACATCACCGGTCCGTCGCAGCCGACGGCGATGTCCGGGAACGCGACGAGGTCGTCGGCGTTCTTCAGGAACTCGACGAGGGTGATGGGCCCGATGTCGAGGTCGCCCCGCACCAGCTGCTCGCTGAGCTTCTCCGGGGTGTCCTTCGTCAGCTCGAAGTCCAGCAGCGTTCCCGTTCTGGCAAGCCCCCAGTACAGGGGCAGGCAGTTCAGGAACTGGATGTGACCGACGCGCGGCCGCGTGCGAGAAATGTCCACATCGAGAGGCTAGACCCAGTGGGGTAGGGTGCAGCTTTCTGGGGTCCCCCTCTTGACGTCAACGTCGACACGACGTTCAAACATCCGGGTGACGTGATCTTGACCCCTATTGCTTTCGGCTGCCCGCGTGCTAGGCTCGCCGCAAGTTGCAGTTTGGTTTCCCTTGCAGTACAGAGCCTGCGGAGCATGTGACCGCGGGCTCTCGACGTTCTCGGACATATGCAGTTGTGCAGAACTCAATCTTCACACTTGCTGGTTCTGGAGCAGGGCAACCCTTTGGGCCCAAGGAGGGCTTATGGCTACCGGAACCGTGAAGTGGTTCAACGCCGAAAAGGGCTTTGGTTTCATCGCCCAGGAAGGCGGCGGCCCCGACGTCTTCGTCCACTACTCCGCGATCAACGCGACCGGCTTCCGGTCCCTTGAGGAGAACCAGCACGTGACCTTCGACGTGACCCAGGGCCCGAAGGGCCCGCAGGCGGAGAACGTCACCCCGGTCTGATCCTCTGATCCAGGATCGAGTGCAATACCCAAGGAGCCCCGCGCCATCCGGCGACGGGGCTCCTGCCTTTGCGCGCACCTCTCCTTCCTTGCGCGCCTATGAATTCTCCGGGAATTCCGAGAGGAATCCGGCGGCGCCGCCCCTCACGCCCGGCGTGAAGACAGGTGGTGCAGGTGTGCCCACTGTTCCGCGGTGAGGTGCTTGGGCAGGGCGTGGGACGGGAGGCCCTGCCGGCGTAGCCAGCGGTGGGCCTCGGGGCGGGACGCTCGGGGCAGCGACGCGGCGACGATCTCCGGCAGACCCCGGCCGGGGGCCGTGAAGACACGCCGCACGAGCGCCTGGTAGGCGTTCAGGTCGGCCGGCGGGAGCAGTGGCCGCTGCCTGCGCGACATGGTCAGCACGCCCCCGTCGACACCCGGCCGGGGCCGGAACGCCGTCGCCGGGACCCGGCCGGCCAGACCGAACGCGCACCAGGGCCACCACTGGGCCGTCATCATCGTCGCGCCGCCCACCCCGGCCCTCCGGCGTGCCACCTCCCACTGCACCAGCAGGACCGCCTCGGTCCAGCCGGTGGCGTGCAGGATGTGGCGGAGCATGCCGGTGGTCTGGTGGAAGGGCAGGTTGCCGACCAGGACGTAGGGCGCGGGAGGCAGCCGGAACCGCAGGAAGTCGGCGTGCACGACCGAGGTCGGCGGCTGCACCCGGCGGGCCAGCCGCGCGGCGCGCCGGCCGTCGATCTCCACGCCGGTCAGGGGGCGGCCCAGGCCTTGCAGGGGCAGGGTGAGGGCGCCGTCGCCCGTGCCGATCTCGACGATCGGTCCCTCGGTGCCGGCGACCAGCCGGACCAGGGTGGCGATGGTGGTGGGGTCGATCAGGAAGTTCTGGCCCAGCTCGTGGCGGCCGGGATACGGGGTGCGCAACAGGATCTCCGCGGCTTCGGGGTGAGGCCGGGCAGCGCGAAGTGACACCGCCCGGCGCTGACTCGCTGAGGCGGCGGTTCTTTCGAGGAGTGATCCCGGGAGAGCGGGCGCGAAGGCGCGTCACCCGGCCGAAAGTCCGCCGGCCAGGCCCGTTGCGCGCGGCAGCCGCCGCTGTCGCAACAGGCGCTAGTCGCGCCCGCGGTCGGTCACTGCGATGCCTGTCCCGATGCCGATGCCACACATGCGGGCCACGCTACAAGCCCCCACCCGCCCGGCCGCAAACGAATTTCCCGGGACGCGTCACTCGCCGTAGAGGGCCTCCACCTCGCCGGCGAAGTCCCGCAGGATCGCCTCCCGGCGGAGCTTCATCGAGGGGGTCAGATGGCCGTCCGTCTCCGTGAAGTCGGTCGGCAGGACGGTGAAGCGGCGGATGGACTCCGGACGGGAGACGAGTCTGTTGGCCTCGTCGACCGCGCGCTGCAGGACCGCCCGCAGCTCCGCGTCGTCGACGAGGAGCTCCGGCGGCACCGGGTGCTTGCCGTTCATCTGCCGCCAGTGGGTGATGCCGTCGACGTCGAGGGTGATCAGCGCGGTGATGTACGGGCGGCGGTCACCGAGGACGAGGCAGTGCGAGATCAGGGGGTGCGAGCGGAGCCAGTTCTCCAGCGGCGCCGGCGCCATGTTCTTGCCGCCCGCGGTGATCAGGATCTCCTTCTTGCGGCCGGTGATGGTGAGGTAGCCGCCGTCGTCCAGCCGGCCGATGTCGCCCGTCGGGAACCAGCCGTCCGGCGACGCCGGGACCACTCCGCCGGCGTGCGGGTCCCAGTAGCCGCGGAAGACCTGGCCGCCGGCGAGCAGGATCTCGCCGTCCGCCGCGATCCGCACCCGGGTGCCGGGCAGCGGCCAGCCGACCGTGCCGAGCCGGGGTTTGAGCGGCGGTGTCACGGTCGCCGCGCCGGTCGTCTCGGACAGCCCGTAGCCCTCGTACACGTCGATGCCCGCGCCCGCGTAGAAGGCGGCGAGGTCGCGGCCGAGGGGCGAGCCGCCGCAGACGACGTAACGGATCCTGCCGCCGAGCGCGTTGCGGATCCGGCGGTAGACCAGCGGGTCGTAGAAGGCGCGGGAGGCCTTCAGGGAGGCGCCGGGGCCGGAGCCGGTGCCGCTCGCCCGGGCCACCGCGGCCTCGCCGTAACGGCGGGCGACCTTCGCGGCGCGGTCGAACGCCGGTGCCCGGCCGCCGCGTTCGGCCGAGGCGCGGGCGCTGTTGTAGACCTTCTCCAGCATGTACGGGATGGCCAGCAGGAAGGTCGGCCGGAAGGCCGCGAGGTCGGCCAGCAGGTCCTCCGCCTTCAGGCTGCCCGCGTGCCCCAGCCGCACCCGGGCGCGTACGCAGGCCACGGCCACCATCCGGCCGAACACATGGGAGAGCGGCAGGAAGAGGAGGGTGGACGCCTCCTCGCTGGTGCGTGCCTTGAAGACCGGGTAGAGGAGCTCGATCGCGTTGTCGACCTCCGCAAGGAAGTTGCCGTGGGTCAGCGCGCAGCCCTTGGGGCGGCCCGTGGTGCCCGAGGTGTACGCGAGGGTGGCCAGCGTGTCCGGGCCGAGCATCCCGCGGCGTACGTCGACCTCCGTGTCCGGCACCGGCTCGCCCAGCTCCGCGAGCCGGTCCACGTGGCCCTTCTCGATGACCCACAGGTGCCGCAGGTCGGGCAGGTGCGGGAGTTCGGGCCCGAGGGCGGCGGCCTGGGCCGCCGTCTCGGTCACCAGCGTGACCGCCCCGGAGTCCTGGAGGATCCAGCGGGTCTGGAAGACGGACGAGGTCGGATAGACGGGGACGCTCACCAGCCCGGCCGCCCAGGCCGCGAAGTCGAGGAGCGTCCACTCGTACGACGTCTGCGCCATGATCGCGATGCGGTCGCCCGGCACCAGGCCCTCGGCGATCATGCCCTTCGCCACCGCCCGTACCTGCGCGGCGAACTCCGCCGCCGTGACGTCACTCCAGCTCCCGTCGTCGCCGCGGCGGCTGAGGACCGGGCGGTCCGGCGCCACGGCCGCGTTCTCGAACGGCAGGTCGGCCAGCGAGCCGTGCGACACCGGCGGCACCAGGGACGGCACGGCCACCTCGCGCACCTCGCCGTCCAGCCGGCGTATCTCGGGCTCGACGAGGACCGGCCCGCCGTCCGGGTCGTATTCGAGCGACGACGCCGACGTCTGCTGCGGTACGGGCGAGGAAGAGTACGAGATGGGCATGGCAGCTCCTGGGGCCTGCAGCGTGGTACTGCTTCGCTGCATGAGGTACGCACGGCGCGTACGGAGGCGTTCACCGGCGGGGCGTGCTGGGGGCGTCCCCGGGGTTCAGGTGGCAGATGGTACGGCTCCCACGTGGGGAGGTTGTGCGGGTTCGAAGAGGTTCCCGGGCCGGGGATGTGGAGTACCGGAGGCCTTGCGGCAGTTGTGCTTACCTCCGGTTACCTTACTGAGGAGTAAAGCAGGACGGTGAGAGTGAGGAAACGGCTGTGACCCTGTCCGACCACCTTCCGCTCGTCACCGGCGCCCTCCGCTCCCCCTTCAAGCACCCCCGCCCGGACGCCGACTTCCCCCGGAACCGGCTGCTCCGCTCCGGTGTCCGCGTCGACCTGGACCGGCTCGCCGCCTACGCGCGGGTGTGCGGCTTCCCGACCGGCGAGGACACCCTCCCGCTCACCTATCCGCACGTCCTGGCCTTCCCTGCGGCCATGCGGCTGATGAGCGGCCGGGGCTTCCCGCTGCCGCTGCTCGGCCTGGTGCACACCTCCGTCGACCTCACCCGCCACACGGCCCTGCGGGCCGACGGCACCTACGAACTCGCCGTGCACGTCGAGGGACTGGCCCCGCACCGCCGCGGGACGCAGGCGACGGTGGTGGCCGAGGCCCGCACGGAGGGCGAGGTGGTGTGGGAGTCCCGGAGCACCTATCTGGCGCGTCATCGCACGGTCGGCGCGCAGGCGCGCGAGGACCGGACGCCGTCCGCCTCCCGGGGAGACGAGCCGTCGTCCGCGGGGACCGCATGGCGGCTGGCCGCCGACGCCGGACGGCGCTACGCCGCCGTCTCCGGCGACCGCAACCCCATCCACCTGCACCCGCTCACCGCCCGCCCGTTCGGCTTCCCGCGCCCCATCGCGCACGGCATGTGGACGGTGGCCCGCTGCCTGGCCGCGCACGGCACGCCCGAAGCGGTGCGGGTGCGGGCGGAGTTCCGGGCACCGGTGCCGCTGCCGGGGACGGTGGAGTACGCCGCGGACGGCGGGCGCTTCGCGCTGCGCGGCGACGGCGGCCGGATCCACCTCACCGGGACCGTCCGGCCGCACACCACGGACAGGCCCTCAGTCCTGCGGAGGTGACCAGCGGCGTCCCGCGAGGAGTTCTCCGAGCCCCGACCAGGCGAAGTTCATCAGCGTCGCCGTCGCCTGCCGGGCCGTCACGTGCGGGCTGCGGTTGGCCCAGTCGGCGAGCGACTCGGCAGCGCCGACCAGGGCCTCGGCGAGCCCGGCCACTTCGGGCTCGGGCAGCCCGGGGTCCCGGTGCGCGTCGCGGGCGGCCTCGGCGATCAGCTGCGTGACGAAGGCGACGATGTCCGCGCGCACCGCCCTGACCTCGGCGGCGAACAGCTCACCGTGGGTACGGGCCTGGACGTGCAGCACGGACCAGCCGTCGGGGTGCTGGGCGGTGTGGGTGAAGAACGCCAGCAGCCCGTCCCAGAGCCGGCGGTCGGCCGGCACCTCGCGCCGGACGCCGGCCCGGACGGCGTCGAAGAGCGCCCGGGCCTCGCGGCGGATGCAGGCCGTGAAGAGGTCGTCCTTGGAGTTGAGGTAGAGGTACACCAACGGCTTGGACACACCCGCCAGTTCGGCGATGTCGTCCATCGACGCCGCGATGTACCCCCGTTGTCCGAAGATGTGGACGGCGGCGTCCAGCATCTGCTGCTCACGGACCGCACGCGGCATCCGCTTGGTCTTCACGGCACCCATGCGGTTCAGCGTACGGTCCGCGCGGCAGGTGTCGGACCGGTACCGGTCACGCGCCGGTTCAGGCGGCGACGGCCACCCGCTCCCGCTCCTCCACCGGCGAGCCGCCCGCGCTGTCGTACGCCTCCCGGTCGAGCAGCCCCTCACGGGCCGCCACGACGACCGGCACCAGCGCCTGCCCGGCCACGTTCGTGGCCGTGCGCATCATGTCCAGGATCGGGTCGATGGCGAGCAGCAGGCCGACGCCCTCCATCGGCAGACCGAGGGTGGACAGGGTGAGGGTCAGCATGACCGTGGCACCGGTCAGACCGGCCGTCGCGGCCGAGCCGACCACCGACACGAAGGCGATCAGCAGGTAGTCGCCGACCCCGAGCCGGATGTCGAAGATCTGCGCGACGAAGATCGCGGCGATCGCCGGGTAGATCGCGGCGCAGCCGTCCATCTTGGTGGTCGCGCCGAACGGCACGGCGAAGGAGGCGTACTCCTTCGGGACGCCGAGGCGCTCGGTGACCTTCTGCGTCAGCGGCATGGTGCCCACGGACGACCGGGACACGAAGGCCAGCTGGATGGCGGGCCAGGCGCCCTTGAAGAACTGGAGCGGATTGGCCTTGGCGACGGTGGCGAGCAGCGCCGGGTAGACCACGAACAGGACGAGCGCGCAGCCGACGTAGATGTCGGCGGTGAAGGTCGCGTACTTGCCGAGCAGGTCCCAGCCGTAGGTGGCGATGGCCGTGCCGATGAGGCCGACGGTGCCCAGCGGGGCGAGCCGGATGACCCACCACAGGGCCTTCTGGAGGAGTTCGAGGACGGACTCGCTCAGGGTGAGGATCGGCTGGGCCTTCTCCCCGAGCTGGAGGGCGGCGACACCGGCGACGGCGGCCATGAACACGATCTGGAGCACGTTCAGTTCGGTGAACGGCGTGATCACGTCGGTCGGGACGATGCCCGTGAGGAAGTCGATCCAGGAGCCGGTCTTCTCGGGCAGCTCCCCGTCCTTGGGGGTGAGGCCGGTACCGGCGCCGGGGTTGGTGACCAGGCCGATGGCGAGGCCGATGGCCACCGCGATCAGCGAGGTGATCATGAACCAGAGGAGGGTGCGGGAGGCGAGGCGGGCCGCGTTGTTGACCTTCCGCAGGTTGGTGATCGAGACCAGGATGGCGAAGAACACGAGCGGGGCGACGGCGAGCTTGAGCAGGCCTATGAAGGTGTCGCCGACCTTTTCCAGCGCGGTGACGAGCCAGGAGACGTCCTGGCTCCTGGCCGTCCAGCCGAGCAGGACGCCGAGGAGGAGGCCGAGGAGTATCTGGGCCCAGAAGGGGACCTTGGGCAGCTTGAAGGACTGCGTGTGCGTGGACACGGACATGCTCCGGTGAGGGTGCGCGAGGGCTGACGTGGGGACGGGGGTCGCGGAACGTCAGAGGCGACAGATCGCGGACGCGCACCAGCAGAGGTCCACGTGCAGACGCGCCACCAGCAGCGGGCACACGGGCATGCGCTCAGGCATGACGGGCGCGGCTGATGACTTCATGCGCCGACCTTAACACCGGAGCTTTGAGATCCTCAAAGCCTTACTTTGAGAGGCGCACAGCGGGCATTACCTTACGAATCCCGACAAAGCAGTCTCAGGAGGTCTGGCCCTGCGCGCGCGCCGCGTCGTCCGCGGTGTCCTCCTGGCTGCGGTTGGCCTCGAAGTTGGCCTTGACGCGGTCCACCTTCTGCACGATCCGCACGGACGCCCGGTCCCGCTCCTTGCGCAGCACCACGAAGCTGATCGGCGCCGAGAGGACGAGCGCGAGCAGCACCACCCAGATGCCGTTGGAGGCGCCGAGCCCGCGGGGGGCGACACCGGAGTAGACGAGGCCCCAGACGACCACGAGGCAGCCCACGAAGATTCCGAGGCGCATCAGCGTGTAGCGGAGCATCTCAATCCACTCTTCCGTGTCGAAGGGCCAGAACTACCCAAAGGGCACCGTCCAGTGAAGCACGCCCGCGAGCCGATCTTGCAAGGGGGTGCATGCCGCGGGCGCTTCCGACCCACGGTGCTCAGTGCAGCGGCAGCAGCATGATGACGTCGTCGCGGTCGTCGCCGGGGGCGACACGGATGGCGTCCGGGATGCGGCCGACCTCCTTGTAGCCGCAGGAGCCGTAGAAACGCTCGAGGCCCATGCCGCTGCGGCAGGTGAGGCGTATCGCCTCGATGCCCTCGAACCCGCGGGCGGCGTCCGCCGCGGCCGCCAGCAGATCACGGCCGTACCCCTTGCCCTGGTGACGCGGGTGCACCATCACCGTGTACAGCCACAGCCAGTGCCCCATCAGCCGATGGGTGTTGAAGGTGAGGAAGGCGGTCGCGGCGATGCGGCCGTCCTCGTCGAATCCGGCGAGCAGCCGGCTGCGGCCCTCGGCCAGCGCCACGAACTGCTTCACCAGCTCGGGGCGCACCGCCTCGCGCGTCACCGGCGGGACGAATCCGACGGCTCCACCGGCGTTGGTGACGTCCGTCCAGAGGTCGAGCAGGCCGTCGCGCAGGGAGCGGTCGACGGCGGGGTCGAGCGTGAACGTAAGGGGCATGCGGGGATCGTACCTATTACGAATGCGGTCTGGCGAGGGGCTTCCGAGACGTATCGACGACGGCCGCGCCCCCGGCCCTCACGCCAGTATCCGTGCCGCCACGCCGAGATCCGAGACCAGCCCCTGGTACGCCGCCTCCCGGTCGTCGGCGCGCAGCACGGACGAGGGATGCACGGTGGGCACCAGCCGCTCGTGGCGCCCGTGGATCTCCTCCTCCAGCACTGTCCCGCGCACCTGCGTCACCCGGAACGACGAGCCCAGCAGCGCCTTGCCCGCGGTCGCGCCCAGCACGACGATCAGCTCGGGTTCGACGACGGCGAGCTCGGCGGCGAGCCAGGGAGCGCACGCGGCCGCCTCCCGCAGGGTGGGTGCCTTGTGGATGCGCCGCTTACGGGGCTCCGCCCGCGTGAACTTGAAGTGCTTGACCGCGTTGGTGACATACGTCTCACCGGGGTCGATCCCGGCCGCCGCGAGCGCCCGGTCGAGGAGCTTCCCGGCGGGGCCCACGAACGGCCTGCCCTGCCGGTCCTCCTGGTCGCCGGGCTGTTCGCCGACGAGCATCACACGTCCCTGGGCGTTTCCCGCGCCGAAGACGGTCCGGGTGGCGTCGCGGTGCAGCGGACAGCCCCGGCAGCCGGCGGCGGCCTCGCGCAGGGCGTCGAGGCTCGTAGCCCCCGCCGGGACGAAGGGCTCGGCGGTGTACCGGTCCTCGGGTGCCGCCGTACGGGAAGTCACGGTCGCCGGGTACCCCGGGCCGGGTTCGCGCGAAACGGGCGCCCGAGGCCGCGGTCAGAGCCGCATCGGCTGCGGGGCCTCGCGGCGCGCCGGGTCCGGGCCGTCGAACTCGCGGATGACCTCGTACCGCGTGTTGCGTTCCACGGGACGGAAGCCGGCGTCGCGGATGAGGTCCAGCAGGTCGTCGCGGGTGAGCTTGTGGGGCGTGCCGTAGTTGTCGGCGTCGTGGGTGATCTTGTACTCGACGACCGAGCCGTCCATGTCGTCCGCGCCGTGCTGGAGGGCGAGCTGGGCGGTCTGCAGGCCGTGCATCACCCAGAAGACCTTGACGTGCTGGACGTTGTCGAAGAGCAGCCGGGAGACGGCGAAGGTCTTCAGGGCCTCCAGCGGGGTCGCCATGGCCGTGCGGGCCTGGAGGCGGTTGCGGACCTTGCCGTCCTTCATGTCGACGAAGTCGTGCTGGTAGCGCAGCGGGATGAAGACCTGGAAACCGCCGGTCTCGTCCTGGAGTTCACGCAGCCGCAGCACGTGGTCGACGCGGTGGCGGGGCTCCTCGATGTGCCCGTAGAGCATGGTGGAGGGGGTCTTGAGCCCCTTCTCGTGCGCCAGCCGGTGGATGCGCGACCAGTCCTCCCAGTGGGTGCGGTGGTCCACGATGTGCTGGCGGACCTCCCAGTCGAAGATCTCGGCGCCACCGCCGGTGAGGGACTCCAGACCGGCGTCGATCAGCTCGTCGAGGATCTCCGACGCCGACAGGCCGGAGATCGTCTCGAAGTGGTGGATCTCGGTGGCGGTGAAGGCCTTGAGCGAGACGTTCGGCAGGGCGGCCTTCAGCTCGCGCAGGGAGCGCGGGTAGTAGCGCCACGGCAGGTTGGGGTGCAGGCCGTTGACGATGTGCAGCTCGGTGAGGTTGTCCGCCTCCATCGCCTTGGCGAGCCCCACGGCCTCCTCGATGCGCATCGTGTACGCGTCCTTCTCCCCCGGCTTGCGCTGGAAGGAGCAGTACGCGCAGGAGGCCGTGCAGACGTTGGTCATGTTGAGGTGGCGGTTGACGTTGAAGTGCACGACGTCGCCGTTCTTGCGCGTGCGCACCTCGTGGGCGAGACCGCCGAGCCAGGCCAGGTCGTCCGACTCGTACAGCGCGATGCCGTCCTCACGAGTCAGCCGCTCACCGGAGCGGACCTTCTGCTCCAGCTCGCGCTTGAGCCCGACATCCATGCGCACACCTCTCTCCGACAGACTCCGCACACCGTACTCCCCGCCCCTCGGGCGGCGGTGACCCCGTTCGACGCTGCGCGTCTACACCTCCTCGGGCAGCTCACCCACCCGGTTCTCCCACTTCGTGGACAGCACGATGGTGGTGCGGGTCCGGGACACGCCCTTGGTGCCGGAGAGCCGGCGGATGATCTTCTCCAGGCCGTCCACGTCGGTCGCGCGCACCTTGAGCATGAACGAGTCGTCGCCGGCGATGAACCAGCAGTCCTCGATCTCCGGCAGGTCCCGCAGCCGCTGCGCCACGTCCTCGTGGTCGGCGGCGTCGGAGAGCGAGATGCCGATCAGGGCGATGACGCCGAGGCCCAGCGAGGCGGCGTTCACGGTGGCGCGGTAGCCGGTGATGACGCCGGCCGCCTCCAGCCGGTTGATGCGGTCGGTGACGCTGGGCCCCGACAGTCCGACGAGGCGCCCCAGCTCCGCGTAGGAGGCCCGGCCGTTCTCTCTCAGGGCCTGGATGAGCTGCCTGTCCACGGCGTCCATGCGATCGAAGCCTTCCACTGAAGAGTCTGACGAGTTGGAGAGGGGTGAGGGTGCGGCTCAGGTGGTGCGCGAACCGCCCCCGAGTTCGCCCGCCCAGCGGCGGTAGAGCGTGTGCGGCACGCCGGCCGCGTCGAGGACCCGGCCGGCGACGAAGTCGACGAGGTCCTGGATGTGGGTGGCGCCCGCGTAGAAGGCCGGCGAGGCGGGTACGACGGCCGCCCCCGCGTCGTCCAGGGCGACGAGGTGGCGCAGCGTCTGTCCGCCGAGCGGTGCCTCCCGTACGGCCACGACCAGCGGGCGGCCCTCCTTCAGGGTGACGCTCGCGGACCGTTGCAGCAGGTCCTTGGAGAGCCCGAGGGCGACACCGGCCACGCAGGCGGTGGACGCCGGCACGATGAGCATCCCCTTCGCCGGGTACGACCCCGAGGACGGCCCGGCGGCCAGGTCCCCCGCGCTCCAGTGCCGTACGCCGTCGAGGTCCACGGCGAAGGTGTCCGGCTTTCCGTCGGCCCCCCTGGCCAGCCATTCCCGCAGGTCGCTCTGCCAGTGCGCGTCCCGGAAGGAGAGCCCCGTCTCGTCCAGCAGGGTGAGCCGCGAGGCCCGGCTGACGACCAGGTCGACGCTCTCACCGGCAGCGAGCAACGCACGCAGCACAGCAGCCGCATACGGCGTTCCGGAAGCTCCGGACACCCCCACGATCCAAGGCGCGCGCTGCGATTCCCCTGCGTTCACATCTTGAGCGTACCGGTGCGCGCAGCGGACCTCAGGACGGGCCGTCCGCCAGGGGATCGAGGGGAGCCGGCCGCCGGGCGGTGTCGGCCTGCCCGGCGACCGTCCTCACACCGTCAGGCCCCGGACCAGGAGGTCGAGGAGGGCGCACGCGAACAGGGCAATGCCGATGAAGCCGTTGACGCTGAAGAACGCGCGGTCGAGGCGGGACAGGTCGTTCGGGCGGACGATCGTGTGCTCGTAGACGAACGCGCCCGCGACGACCAGCAGGCCCAGCCAGAAGAACGCGCCGGCGCCGGTGGCCAGGGCGTACCAGACGAACAGGGCGGTGGTCAGGGCATGGCACGCGCGGGCCGCCCAGATCGCCGCCGGGATGCCGAAGCGGGCCGGCACCGACATGACGCCGATCTCCCGGTCGGTCTCGACGTCCTGGCAGGCGTAGATCAGGTCGAAGCCGCCGATCCAGATGCCGACGGCGAGGCCGAGGATCACGGCCTCCCAGGACCACTCGCCGGTGATCGCGAGCCAGCCGCCGATCGGGCCCATGGCCTGGGCGAGGCCGAGGATGGCCTGGGGGAAGTTCGTGAACCGCTTGCCGTAGGGGTAGATCACCATCGGGATGACGGCGACCGGGGCGAGGGCCAGGCAGAGCGGGTTCAGCAGGGCCGCCGCGCCGAGGAAGACGACCAGCGCGATCAGGGCGCCGGTCCAGGCGTGCCGTACCGACATCGCGCCGGTGACCAGTTCGCGCTGGGCGGTGCGCGGGTTCCGGGCGTCGATCTCGCGGTCGATGATCCGGTTGACGGCCATCGCGAAGGTGCGCAGGCCGACCATGCAGACGGTGACCAGCAGCAGCCGGCCCCAGTGGATGTTGCGGTCCAGGTCGAACATCGCGGTGAGGGCGGCGATGTAGGCGAAGGGCAGCGCGAAGACCGAGTGCTCGATCATCACCAGCCGCAGGAAGGCCTTGGTGCGGCCCGGCTGCGGCAGCGCGGCGGATGCGGAACTCACAGGCCGTACTCCCTCCAGCGGCGGTCCACCGTGGCCGCCGTCTCCGGATCGGACTCCACCATGTCGGGCCACCCTCCGTCGCGCGTGTACCCCTCCTCGGGCCACTTCTTCGTCGCGTCGATGCCCGCCTTGCCGCCCCAGAACTGCTGGTACGACGCGTGGTCGAGATGGTCGACGGGGCCCTCGACGAGGCTGAGGTCGCGGGCGTAGTCGGTGTTGCCGAGGGCCCGCCAGGCGACCTCGTGCAGGTCGTGGACGTCGCAGTCGGAGTCGACGACCACGATCAGCTTGGTCAGGGACATCATGTGGGCGCCCCAGATCGCGTGCATGACCTTCTGCGCGTGCTTGGGGTACTTCTTGTCGATCGAGACGATCGCGCAGTTGTGGAAGCCGCCCGCCTCGGGCAGGTGGTAGTCCACGATGTCCGGCACGATGATCTTCAGCAGCGGGAGGAAGAAACGCTCCGTCGCGCGGCCGAGCGGTCCGTCCTCGGTCGGCGGCCGGCCCACGACGATCGACTGGAGCAGCGGACGCTTCCGCATGGTCACGCAGTCGATCTTCAGGGCCGGGAAGGGCTCCTGCGGCGTGTAGAAGCCGGTGTGGTCGCCGAACGGGCCCTCGGGGAGCATCTCGCCGGGCTCCAGCCAGCCCTCGACGACGACCTCGGCCTGCGCCGGCACCTGGAGCGGCACGGTCTTGCAGTCGACCATCTCGATCCGCTTGCCCGCGAGGAATCCGGCGAACAGGTACTCGTCGATGTCGCCGGGAAGGGGCGCGGTGGAGGCGTACGTCACGGCGGGCGGGCAGCCGAAGGCGATCGCGACGGGCAGTCGCTCGCCCCGGCGGGCGGCCACCTGGTAGTGGTTGCGGCTGTCCTTGTGGATCTGCCAGTGCATGCCGATGGTGCGCCGGTCATGGCGCTGGAGGCGGTACAGGCCGAGGTTGCGGACGCCCGTCTCCGGGTCCTTGGTGTGGGTCAGGCCCAGGTTGAAGAAGGAGCCGCCGTCCTTGGGCCAGGTGAACAGGGCGGGCAACTGCTCCAGGTCGACGTCGTCGCCGTGCAGGACGACCTCCTGGACGGGGCCGTCCTTGACCTTCTTCGGCGGGACGTGGGTCATCGTGCCGAGCTTGCCGAAGGCCTCGCGCACCCCGACGAACCCGTGCGGCAGTTCGGGCCGCAGCAGCCCGCCGATCTTCTCGGAGATCTCACCGTACGACTTCAGCCCCAGCGCCTTCAGCAGCCGCCGGTCGGTTCCGAACACGTTCATGGCGAGGGGCATGGACGAGCCCTTCACCTTCTCGAAGAGCAGTGCGGGGCCGCCCGCCTTCTGCACCCGGTCGACGATCTCCCCGACCTCCAGATACGGGTCGACCTCCACCTTGATGCGCTTCAGGTCCCCCTCGCGCTCCAGTGCCCTGAGCAGGGAGCGAAGATCGTCGTAAGCCATGCGGACAAGTATCCCCGAGGGGCTACCCTGGCCCCGTCACGGGGGCCGTGCGAGCGGCCCCCGACCGTCGTTCCACGAGGTGACCGCCGATGCTCCGGATCCTGATGTTCGTCGTGCCCCTGGCGCTGAGCGTGTACGCGTTCATCGACTGCATCAGCACCGACGAGAAGGACATCCGGCACATCCCGAAGCCGCTGTGGGCGATCCTGGTACTCCTCTTCCCGCTCGTCGGCTCGATCTCCTGGCTGATCGCGGGCAAGCGCCGGCGCCCCGAGGCACGCCCCGGACGCGGCGCCCGGTGGGTCGCGCCCGACGACAACCCCGAGTTCCTGAAGTCGCTCTCGGAGGACGAGGACGAGAAGGACCGCAAGAGGGACGGCGACGAGGTCTGACGCTCAGTCGGCGGAGGCCTCCCCCACCTCCACGACCCTGAGGTGCTCCCCGCCGAACTCCGCCACGAGGACGTCCCTGGCGGCGCGCGGGTCGTCGACGCCGACGTGCACCCATCCCCGCTCGTCCACCCCGACCTCACGAAGCTCGAAGGTGCCGTCCCAGCGGTTCATGTCGGCCGAGACCCGTGCCGCGAGGGCGTCCAGATCACGGCGGTTGACGTCGGTGTCGTACAGACGCAGGGTCACTCCCTTTCCGGCGGCACTGCAGACGTCGGCGTCGAAGGCCGCGGAGGGCACGCGGTAGACGTCCGCGGTCCGGGCGCCCTCGTCGACGGAGAGCCCGGTGAACACGTCCGGGTGCCGCTGGGCCCGGCTGCTGACGGACGCGAGGCTCTCGTGCAGGTCGCGCCCGGGCACCCGTCCGGCGCACTCGGACGCCCGCGCGGGGCCGCCCGGTTCCTCGTCCCGCACGGTCCGGTCCTCGACGCCGCACCCTGGGAGCGCCCCGAGCACCCCGAGCACCAGCACGCCGGCCGCGACGGCCCACCTGTCCCTTTTCATCCCCGCCTCCGTCCGTCACCCGTCCCCACTGTGACGCCGAAGGGGCCGCGTACGTTCGGTCCCCGGCGGGGGACCCTGCGCGAGGAGGAAACCCCCGGCCGCGCCGCCCGCCGGGCCCAGTTCGACCAGCCCGTCCGAGGCGGCGACGTCCTCGTTGTGCTCGATGGTGACCACGGAGTGGCCCGGGATCCGGCCGGTGCTGGAGGACGTACGCCGCGAGGGCGGCACGGAGGCGATGCGAACGGCGATCGACGGCCGAGGCGAGGCTCTGAACGCCCGTACGCGGGCGATGCTCTCGGGTGCGGGCGCGCTGCACGGCTACCTCGACCACCGCGTCCGGGTGGGGCCGTGACGGACCGGGGCGGCGCGCCGTTGCCCGGGTGTCGTCGCGCCGGGAGAGTGGACCCATGGATCTGGCACCGGATCAGGCACAGGCCCGCGCGTGGCTCGCCACCGCCGTGGCCGAGGCCCACGCGGGCCTCGCGGAGGGCGGCATCCCGATCGGCGCCGCGCTGTACGGCCCCGACGGCACCCTCCTCGGCCGGGGCCGCAACCGGCGCGTGCAGGACGGCGATCCCTCGGCGCACGCGGAGACGGCGGCCTTCCGCGACGCGGGACGGCAGCGGTCGTACCGCGGTACGACGATGGTGACGACCCTCTCGCCGTGCTGGTACTGCTCCGGGCTCGTCCGGCAGTTCGGCATCTCCCGGGTGGTGATCGGCGAGGCGGTCACCTTCCGCGGCGGGCACGAGTGGCTGGCGGAGCACGGCGTGCGGATCGTGCTCCTGGACGACCCCGGGTGCGTGGCGATGATGCGCGCCTTCATCGCGCAGGACCCGGCTCTGTGGAACGAGGACATCGGTGAGTGACTCCCCCGCCCCCCGCATCCCGACGATCGATCTGCGGCCCTGGCGCTCCGGTGACGACGCCACCCGCGCCGGCATCGCCCGTACCGTCGACGAGGCCCTGCAGACCGCCGGTTTCCTGATGGTCACCGGGCACGGCGTGGACCCGGGACTGCGGGCCCGTATCCGCGCGAGGGCCCGCGCGTTCTTCACCCTCCCCGCGCCCGTGAAGCAGCGGTACGCCGCGAAGGTCGGCGGGCGCGGCTGGCTCGGGCCCGGCGCGGAGGCCAACGGCCACGCGGAGGGCACCGAGACCCCGCCGGACCTGAAGGAGTCGCTGACCTTCGCGACGCACGAGCCGTTCGGCGACCCGGTGGTCGACGCGCAGTGGTACGCGCCGAACGTCTTCCCGGCGGAGGTGCCCGAACTGAGGCCGCTCTGCGAGGAGTACCTGGCGCGGATGGCCGTGCTGGAGAACAAGTTGCTCTCCCTGCTCGGCCGGGCCCTCGGCCTCGAAGCCGACTTCTTCACCCGGCACATGGGCCGTCCGACGTACGGCTTCAACATCAACTGGTACCCGGGCAGGGACGTGCTCGGCGCGCCCGAGCCGGGCCAGTTCCGGATCGGGCCGCACACCGACTTCGGGACGGTCACCCTCCTCGACCGGCAGGCCGGCAAGGGCGGGCTCCAGGTGTACACGGACGAGGGCGGCTGGGCGGACGCCCCCTGGGACCCGGCGGCGTTCACCGTCAACATCGGTGACCTGATGGCGCGTTGGACCGGGGACCGCTGGCGCTCCGGCCGCCACCGCGTCCTGCCGCCGCCCGCGGACGCCCCCGCCGAGGAGCTGATGTCGCTGGTCTACTTCGGCGAGTGCACGCCGGGCACCCGGGTGGAGTCGGTCCCGGCGCCGGTGGGACGGGTCGCGTACGAGCCGGTGGACTCGCACGTGTATCTGCGGGAGAAGCTGGACTCGATCACGGTGGAGTGAGCCGTGCCACGGGGATCCCGCTACGGCCCCGCCGCCAGCACCTCGATCAGACGTTCGAAGCGATGCCGCCAGCCGCGCTCCGACTGCTGCTCCCCCTCGAACTCATGGGTGAACCGCAGCGCGCTGCCCTCACCGTCCCGCTCCAGATGGAACCGGACACGGCCGCCGCCCTCCACCGTGTACTCGGCGACCCGGTCGACGTCCCAGGCGGTGACCTCTCCCGAACCGACATCACGCAAGGTGACCGCGCCGCCGAGGTGCGGTTCGAGCACGTCGGCCCGGGTGAACCAGGCCGCGAGCCCGTCGGCCGTGGCCAGCGCGGGCCAGACCTGCTCCATGGACCGGGGGAGCCGCACCAGGAAGTGCAGGATGTGCGTGTTCCCGTGGGTCTGGCTGATGCCCTGCTCGATGGAACCGGTCATGACACCAGCCTGACCCGTCACGCCGGGGCGCGCACGTGTTACGGCCGCTCCCCGGCCTCGTCGACGACCGTGCGCTCGACGACCGCGCTGGTGCCGTCCACCAGGCCGTCGGCGCCGACCACGCGCTCGCCGAGGAAGGCGAGGGTCTTCTCGTCGAAGATCAGCTCCTCGCGCTCACCGTCACCGGACCGGGTGATCGCGACGCCCGCGCGCCCCAGGGAGTCCTTCACTCCGTGGACCACCTCGACGCCGGGGATCGTCGCGGCCGCCCGGTACAGCGCCGCGCCGACCTCCGGCGGCATGAGCGACTCCCGGATCAGGTCGCCGAAGAGCACGAAGGCGGCGTGGTCCCGGTCGGGGCGCTCCTCGTCGACCTGCGCGCCGGCGGTGCGGTACAGCCAGTCCCGCATCGCGTCCGCGTCGGCCGGCAGCTTCGCCAGCGCGCGGTAGTTGGTGGCCCGCTCGTGGCCGGGGCCCTCGGGCTCCAGCGGCAGGCGCTCGTGGCCCGGCCGGTCCTCCTCCAGGAGCCCGGCGCGCGTGCCGTCGACCGACAGCCAGATCTCCCGGTCGTGGACGGGTCCGAGCGGCACGCGCCGTCCGTCGACGTGACCCGCGTACGCGTCCCGGCTCTTGACGTAGACGAACTGGTCGTCGCGGATGCCGCCGGGCACCTCGGACTTCTCGGCCGCCAGCGCGATGTCCTCCAGCAGGGCCACCGCCTCCTTCGATGCGGCGGGCGTCCCGGAGGACCCGGCCGGCACGGCGAAGGTGAGCGCGACCGCGGTGACCGCCGCGGCGGCTCCGGCCACCAGCGTGGGACGCAGCCAAGGCCTCCGGGCGGGCCTGGCGTCGGAGGACTGCCGGATCTCGGTCATCAGATGCTCCTTGAGGAGTCGGTGACGGCCCGGCGGAAGGTCTCTCTCGGAGAACTCGTTCACAGGTTTCCCTCCCCTACGGGCTTGACCGCGGTGCTGCGGTCACCTCTCATCTGTCCGCGCACACTCGGCGGTTCCATATGTTTCGCGAGTTTTGTCCTGGCCCGTGAGAGCCGCGACCGTACGGTCCCCACCGGCACCCCCAGCGCCTCGGCGGCGGCCTGGTAGTCCAGCCCCGACCACACGCACAGCGCCAGCACCTCCCGCTCGGCCCGCCGCAACCGGGCAAGAGCGGTGCGTACGAGGGCCAGCTGGGCGGCGTCGTCGATCCGCCCGGCGACCTCGTCGGCGAAGTCACGCTCCGCCTCCTCGCGGGGGAGCCGGGCGACGGCGGCCGCGTGTCTTCGCGCGGCGCGGCGGGTGTTGCGGGCGACGTTGGTGGCGATGCCGAGCAGCCAGGGCCGCAGGGAGCCGCCCTCGTCGTCGACCTTCTCGCGCAGCCGCCAGGCGTCCAGGAAGGTCAGCGAGACGATGTCCTCGGCGCTCGCCCAGTCGCCGGTGAGCCGGTAGGCGTGGTTGTAGACGGAGCGCGCGTAGGCGTCGAAGAGCTCACCGAATGCCTGGTGGTCCCCGGCGCGTACGCGTCGGCGCAGTTGTGCTTCCACGTCCACTTGCCTGTCCGTACGACGAAGGCCGGTTCCCGTGACGCGGGTCACGGGAACCGGCCTTCTCCTGTGCCGCGGGGGCTCAGAACCCGACGGACCGCAGGGCGCCCAGCCCCACGTCGGCGTACGAGTGCTTGCCGGAGACGAAGATGTTGACGCCGTAGTAGTTGAACAGCCAGCAGCCGAACGCGACCAGCGCGAGGTACGCGGCCTTGCGGCCCTTCCAGCCGGCCGTGGCGCGGGCGTGCAGATAGCCCGCGTAGGCGACCCAGGTGATGAACGACCAGGTCTCCTTGGGGTCCCAGCCCCAGTAGCGGCCCCACGCGTCGCCCGCCCAGATCGCGCCCGCGATGATCGTGAACGTCCACAGCGGGAAGACGGCGGCGTTGACCCGGTAGGAGAACTTGTCGAGCGAGGACGCGGCGGGCAGCCGCTCCAGCACGGAACTGGCGAACCGGCCCGGTGTGCCGCCGCCGGCGAGCTTGTTCTCGTAGGAGTCGCGGAAGAGGTACAGCAGCGTGGAGACCGCGCCGACGTAGAAGACGGCACCGCACAGGATCGCGGTCGAGACGTGGATGTACAGCCAGTACGAGTGGAGCGCGGGGACCAACTGGTCGCTGGCGGTGTACAGGACGGTGACGGCCACGCCGAGATCGAGGAGGACGGACGTGATCAGCGGCAGGCCGAGCCAGCGGATGTTCTTCCGCAGCGCGAGCAGCGCGAGGTACACGCCGACGGCGACGGTGGAGAAGGTGATGTTGAACTCGTACATGTTGCCCCACGGCGCCCGCTGCACCGACAGGGCCCGTGCGAGGACACCGCCGAACTCGATGAGGAACGCGAGCACGGTGAGGGACACGGCGATACGCCCGTAGAGGTCGCCCTGCTCGTCACCGCCGTGCGCCCCGGGCCCGTCGGGCACGTCACGGGTGCCGGCCGCGGCGCGGACGACGACCTTCGGCCGCTCCATCACCGCGGTCCCGCCGGCCTTCCTCACCGTGACGGCCGGAGCCTGGGCGGTCCCCTCGGCAGCGGTGAGCGCGGCGGCGCTACGGCCGACCTTGCTGCGGCTGCCGAAGATCCATTCGGCGATGTAGGCGAAGAAGGCCAGGGTGTAGACGGCCATCGCGGAGTAGATCAGCGTGTTGCTGAGGTCCGCGAGGTTCTCGTTGGTCGCGGCGGCGAGAGTCACTTCTCAGCCCCTTCGGCAGGTACGGCATCGGGGTCGGGGTCGGGGTCGGGGTCGGGGGAATCTGCGGGGTGTTCGTCGGTGTCCGGCGCGCTCGGCGCCTTCTCGTACAGCGTCGCGGCGAGATCGCCGAGCTCCTCGGGAAGCTTGGCGGACTCGCTGCGGCCGAGGCCTGCCATCTCGACGACGGTGACGCCGTCGGCGCCCCGCACCGCGCGCACCCACACGCGACGGCGCTGGACGAACAGGGACGCCGCCAGACCGAGGATGGCGGCCACGGCGCCGGTCAGGGCCCAGCCGCTGCCGGGCTGCTGGGTGACCTGGAAGCCGGCCCACTCCTTGACGCCCTCGAACGTGACCGAGCCGGCCCCGTTCGGCAGCGTCATGGTCTCGCCGACCGCCAGCCGCTTCTTGAACAGCTTGCCCTGGGAGTCCTTGAACTCCTCGAGGTTCTTCTTGTTCAGCTGGTAGACGCTCTGCGGGATCCCGGAGTCGACACCGAGATCGCCGTGGTACGCCGACAGCGCCAGGCGCGGGTTCAGCAGCGCCGGGAACTGGGAGAGCATCGTGCCGTGGCCCTCGCCGGCGAAGGACGGCACGAAGAAGGCGTTGAAGCCGAGCTGTTCCTTCTCGCCCTTGGCGTTGCGGTAGCCGTCCCGCACCATGAGCGCGCCGGAGGAGGTGACGTTGGCGTCCAGCGGCAGCAGCGGCACGGCCTCCTTGTCCATCACCACGTTCCCCCGGGCGTCCCGGACGGTGACGATCGGGGCATAGCCGTGGCTGACCAGGTAGACCTTGGAGCCGTCGATCTCCAGCGGCTCGTTGACCTTGACGGTGACCGGCCGTTCCTTGCCGTAGGCGCCGACGCCGTAGCCGAGGCTCGCCTCGAAGGTGCGCGGGGTGCCCCGGTTGGGGCCGGTGGCCTCGTAGGTGCCGTGGAAGTCCTTGAGGGTGAAGCTGAACGGGTCCAGGTCGTCCGGGGTGAAGAGGTTGCCGGACTTGAAGTCGTCGTACTGCGTGAGGGTGTTGGCGAAGCCGTCGCCCTCCAGGATCAGCTTGTTGCCCTCGGACTTGAACAGCTGGCCCCAGGCGAAGGCGATCAGCATCACGATCAGGGCGATGTGGAAGGCGAGGTTGCCGACCTCCCGCAGATAGCCCTTCTCGGCGGCTACCGCGTCACCGGCGAGGTGGGCGCGGAAGCGGCGCTTCTTCAGCAGGGTGAGCGCGGCCTCGCGGACCTGCTCGGGCTCGGCCTCGGTACGCCAGGTGGTGTAGGCGGGCAGCCGGGTCAGGCGCCTGGGCGCGCCCGGTGGCCGGCTGCGCAGCTGGCCGACGAACTGCCAGGTGCGCGGCACGATGCACCCGATGAGGGAGACGAACAGCAGGATGTAGATCGCGGAGAACCACACCGAGCTGTAGACGTGGAAGAGGCCGAGGGTGTCGTACAGCGGCGCGAGGGTCTCGTGCCGCTTGCGGAAGTCGGCGACCTGGGTCGCGTCGACGCCGCTCTGCGGGATCAGCGACCCGGGGATCGCGGCCAGCGACAGCAGCAGGAGCAGCAGCAGCGCGACCCGCATGGAGGTGAGCTGCCGCCAGAACCAGCGGGCCCAGCCGATGACGCCGAGGGCGGGCAGGTTCGGGGCGTCCTCCGCGGGCGCGGTGGACAGCTGGGAGCCGGCCGCGCCGAGGTCCTGGTCCTGACCCGGGTCCGGGGTCTGTTCCCGGGCCTGGTCCGCCGAGGCGTTCGTCGCCCTTGCCGTGGTCTTGCTCATCGATCAGATCCCCACAGTGAAGCCGTTGGACCAGGTCTGCATGTCCTGCACCAGGCGGTCCCACGCCCCGGTCAGCAGCAGCACACCGGTCGCGATCATCATGATCCCGCCGATGCGCATCACCCACACATAGTGGCGCTTGACCCAGCCGAAGGCACCGAGGGCCTTGCGGAAGGCGACCGCGGCGAGCACGAAGGGGACGCCGAGGCCGAGGCAGTAGGCGACGGTGAGGACGGCTCCGCGTCCCGCGCTGGCCTGGTTGGAGGAGAGCGCGAGCACGGAGGCGAGGGTCGGCCCGATGCAGGGAGTCCAGCCGATGCCGAACAGCGCGCCCAGCACCGGGGCTCCGACGAGCCCGGTCGAGGGCCGGGTGTGGAAGCGGAACTCCCGCTGCGTCAGCCAGGGCATCAGCCCCATGAAGAAGACGCCCATCGCGACCATGAGCACCCCGAGCACCTTGGTCAGCGTGGCCTGGTACTCCAGCAGGGTCGAGCCGAAGTAGCCGAACAGCGCGCCGCCGGAGACGAAGACGGCGGTGAAGCCGAGCACGAACAGCGAGGCGCCGACGACCATCCGCCCGCGCCGGGCCTCGGCGAGGTCGGTGCCGGTGACCCCGGTCACGTAGGAGAGATAGCCGGGGACGAGCGGCAGGACGCACGGGGAGAAGAAGGAGACGAGGCCGCCGAGGAGCGCGACCGGCAGGGCGAGCAGCAGCGCGCCGCCCCGCACGGTGTCGTTGAGCCCGGTCGCGGCGAGCTCGGTCACTGCCCCCACGTCACTTCTCCGCGAGGACCGGGTCGAGCATCTCGCGCACCTTCTCCTCGCTCAGCGGCTGGAGGGTGCGCGCGGCGACCTTGCCGTCCCGGTCGATGACGAGCGTGGACGGGATGGCCTGCGGGTTGAGCGTGCCCTTCTCGAACCGGAGCATCAGTCTGCCCGTCGGGTCGTACAGGCTCGGGTAGGTGACGCCGAACTCCTTCTCGAAGGCGAGCGCCGGACCCGTGCTGGTGTCACGCGTGTTGATGCCGACGAACTGGACGCCCTGGTCCTTGGTGTCCTGGTAGACCGCTTCGAGGTTCTTGGCCTCGGCCCGGCACGGGGCGCACCACGAGCCCCACACGTTCAGGACGACGACCTTGCCCTTGTAGTCGGCGACGTCGAGCTGCCCGCCGTCGATGGTCTTGCCGGACAGGTCGGGCGCCGCGGCCCGGTCGCCCTTGCCGGCGGTGTCGATGCCGTCGGAGCCCGCGACGAAGTTCGTCTCGCCGCCGCCCCCGGACGTACCGCCGGAGCCGCACGCGGACAGCAGCAGCGCGGCGACGGCGGCGCCGGAGGTGGCGAGCAGGGCGGTACGGCTACGGGCGCGACGGGCGGCACTCATGTGAAAAGTTTCGCATGCCCGTTCTGGGGATCTTGCGCACCCCCCTCGGGGGCGGACACCCGCCTGTCAGGCGGCGTTCCCCGACCCCGCGGTGCCGGTCGGGGGCGCCTCGGCGAAGCCCTTCCAGCCGCCGGCGGGGGCCTGTCCCACGTCCAGGGTGCGCAGCTGGCCGAGGACCTCCGGCCGCTGCACGTCCAGCCAGTCCACGAACTGCCGGAAGGAGACCAGCCGTACGTCGCCGCCCTTCTCCCTCTCCCCCGCGATGTACTTCAGGGCCTCCTCGACGGCGTCCATGTATATGCCGCCGTTCCACTGCTCGAAGTGGTTGCCGACGAAGAAGGGCGCGCGATTTGTCTCGTATGCCCGCTTGAAGCCCTGGATGTAGGCCTGCGCGGACTGCTCGCGCCAGCCCGGGTAGTTGTACGCGGGGGCGTTGGTGGAGTTCACCGACTGGTTGGCGAGCATGTTGTAGTCCATCGAGAGGACCTCGAAGGAGCGCCCGGGGAACGGTATCTGCTGGAGCGGAAGGTCCCATATGCCCTGTTTTTTCTGCGGCCAGACCTGCCGGCCGCCCGGCGAGGAGGCGTCGTAGCGCCAGCCCAGCTCACGGGCCGTGGTCAGCAGGCTGTCCTGGCCGAGCAGACAGGGCGTGCGGCCGCCGACGAGCTCCTTGTCGTAGTCGAAGGGCAGCGACGGCAGATCGGTCCAGCCCGAGTTGGTCCGCCACTCCTTCACGAACGACTTGGCCTGGTCGATCTCGCTGCGCCACTGCTGCGGCGTCCAGTTGCCGACCGAGCCGGAACCGGCACAGAAGTGGCCGTTGAAGTGGGTGCCTATCTCGTGGCCCTCCAGCCACGCCCGGCGGACGCCCGCCAGCGTGTCCTTGATGTGCGCGTCCGTGAGATAGCCGATGTCGGAGGCGCCCCGCGGGTTGTTCGGCGGGTCGTAGAGCCGCTTCTTCGACTCGGGCAGCAGATACAGCCCCGAGAGGAAGAAGGTCATGTGCGCCTCGTGCTCCTTGGCGAGGTCCAGAAAGCGCGGGAAGAGGCCGTTGCCCACCTCGCCGGCGCCGTCCCAGGAGAAGACCACGAACTGCGGCGGGGTCTGACCGGGCTCCAGTGGCACGGGCCGGTCCGGCTGCATCGGCTGCTTGCCGGTGAAGGAGGTCGATCCGTCACCGATGGGACGGGCGGTGGGCCTGGGGCCGGGGCTGGGGCTGCCGCCGGTCGGACCGCCGTGCGGGGTCCGACCGGAACCGCCGGGGTGGCCGGAACCGTCCGAGGAGGTGAGGGTTCCGCATCCGGCCAGCCCCAGGGCGGCGGCGGCCCCGGCGCCGATTCCCATCGCTCCCCGTCGACTGATGTGAGGCATGCCATCCCCGTCCGTTGCGCTCGCTGGTGTCACCCAGTCAGACAGCGCGGCGCACAGGGAGGTTCCCCTTATCGGTCAACGATTCGGTATGACCACGACGAATTCGTCACAGACGACGTCTACGCCCCAAAAGCCTTGTCCTTGCCCTTCACCGGCTTCGCACCGGCGAGCAGGTGCGGCGGGACGAGATCACGCGCCGGCTCGCTGTAGCCGACGGAGACGATCCGGTCCCCCTCGTAGGTGAAGGACGTCAGCGACGCGAGCGTGCACTGCCTGCGGCGCGGGTCGTGCCACAGACGGCGCTTCTCGACGTACGAGCGCAGGATCCAGATCGGCAGCTGATGGCTCACCAGCACCGCCTCGTGCCCCCGCGCCGCGTCCTTCGCCGCGTCCAGGGCGCCCATCATCCGGATGACCTGCTCGACGTACGGCTCGCCCCAGGACGGCCGGAACGGGTTGACCAGGTGCTTCCAGTTCCCGGGGCTGCGCAGCGCGCCGTCGCCCACACCGAAGGTCTTGCCCTGGAAGACGTTGTCCGCCTCGATCAGCCGGTGGTCGGTCGCCAGATCCAGCCCGTGCGCCTTGGCGATCGGCGTCGCCGTCTCCTGCGCCCGCTCCAGCGGCGAGGCGACGACGTGGGTGACGTCACGGGTGGAGAGGTGCTCGGCGACCCGGTCGGCCATCTGCCGCCCCAGCTCCGACAGGTGGTACCCGGGCAGCCGCCCGTACAGGACCCCGTCCGGGTTGGCGACCTCGCCGTGCCGCATCACATGGACGACGGTGATGTCCCGCGCGCTCATGCGGTGGCCTCCGCCGCCGCGCGGGCCGCCGCCGGGAGGGCGTCGGCGATGCGCTGCACCGCGCGCTCGTCGTGCGCGGTGGAGACGAACCAGGACTCGAAGGCGGAGGGCGGCAGATAGACGCCGCCCGCCAGCATGGCGTGGAAGAACGCGGTGAACCGGTACGACGCCTGCGCCTTGGCGTCCTCGTAGTCGCGCACGGCGCGGTCGGTGAAGAACACCGAGAACATGTTGGAGGCGCTCTGCACGGTGTGCGCGACGCCCTCCTTCGCGAGCGCCTCGCCGACCAGCGCCTGGATCTGCCGCGACACCTCGTCGACCTTGGTGTACGCCGCGTCGTCCAGGAGCCGCAGCTGCGCGAGGCCGGCGGCGGTGGCCACCGGGTTCCCGGACAGGGTGCCGGCCTGGTAGACGGGGCCGGCCGGGGCGAGGTGCGCCATGACGTCCGCCCGTCCGCCGAACGCGGCGGCGGGGAAGCCACCGCCCATCACCTTGCCGAAGGTCATCAGGTCGGGCACCACACCGTCGACGCCGAACCATCCGGAGCGGCTGGTCCGGAAGCCGGTCATCACCTCGTCGGAGACGAAGAGCGCCCCGTTCTGCGCACACGCGTCCTTCAGGCCCTGGTTGAACCCCGGCGCCGGCGGCACGACGCCCATGTTGCCGGGCGACGCCTCGGTGATCACGCACGCGATCTCGCCGGGGTGGGCGTGGAAGGCGGCGTGCACGGCCTCCAGGTCGTTGTACGGCAGGACGATGGTGTCGCCGGCCTGGGCACCGGTGACGCCCGGGGTGTCCGGCAGCGCGAAGGTCGCCAGACCGCTGCCCGCGGCGGCGAGCAGGGCGTCGACGTGCCCGTGGTAGCACCCGGCGAACTTGATCACCTTGGACCGCCCGGTGAACCCGCGGGCGAGGCGGATCGCGGACATGGTCGCCTCGGTGCCGCTGGAGACCAGCCGCACCTGCTCGACCGGCCCGACCCGCCCGACGATCTCCTCGGCCAGTGCCACCTCGCCCTCGCCGGGCGTCCCGAAGGACGTGCCGCGCGCGACCGCCTCCTGGACGGCGGCGATCACCTCGGGGTGGGAATGTCCGAGGATCATGGGGCCCCAGGAGCAGACCAGGTCGACGTACTCGCGTCCGTCGGCGTCCGTCAGATAGGGCCCGCTGCCGGACACCATGAAGCGGGGCGTACCGCCGACGGCGCGGAAGGCACGCACCGGGGAGTTGACGCCGCCGGGCGTGACGGCGGCCGCACGGTCGAATAGAGCCTGCGAGACAGGCGCTTCGTATGAATAGGGCTGTTCGCTCATGACGTGCGACTTCTCCGACTTCTCGGACTTCCGGTTGCCACTGACCTACTCAGGGTAGGACGCGGCACCTCGTGATCGATCCTCCTGCACCCCGTCCGTCTGCGAAACTGAGACCTGATACACACAGCTCCTGCGGGGCACGGCGATCAGGGGCTGCGAAGATCCTGCGGACAGGTGTTTCACCGCACGTTTCGGCGCGCGGCCGTGGGGGAGGTCACTGACACGATGATCGGGTTGCGCGGCGGGGGCCCCGCGTCCTAGAAAAGCAGTCGGGTGGAGATATGCATCGCGGTGGTGGACTGGGCGAGGGGACCGATGACCTGGGTCCTCGACGCGCCCGGCGGGGAAAGCACCGGCGCGAGGCGGAGGAATCGACCGAAGCCCGTCAGACACAGGGTGTGCCGAGTGAGTCCGAGCGGATCGACCGACTGCGGGCCGGGAGCAGGAATGGTGGTCGGGTGGGGGTGACGTACAAGTACTTCGGCGCGCCGGACGGTGCCACGGCGGCCCGCGTCCCGATCTCGATGCGCCCCGAGGAACTCGGCGGCGACGAGCTCGGCATGAACGGCATGTTCACCAAGATCAAGCCGGAGACGATGGCCGCGATGGTGCTCACCGGCATCGAAGGCGTCCCCCTGCACAAGGTCCCCCCGCTCGAACTGGTCGTGCTGCACCCCGACTACGCCGTGGTCAAGCTCCCGATGACCGTCGTCGACCCCCTGCGGGGCATCGGCGAGGAGGCGGTGGGCGCGGCGGCCTTCATCTGGTCGACGGTCCCGGACCGGGGCGGCCCGCGGGACGCGTTCAACGTGTACCAACTGCTCCACGAGTGGCAGGACTTCTCGAAGCGGCTGCACGAGGCGGGGCATCAGCCCTACTGCCTGGTCTGGCCCTGAGGCGGGACCTCAGGGCGCCGTGAGGGGCAGCGCGTCCGTGTAACCGTTCGTCGGCTTGGCGATCCGCTCGACCGTCCGGGCGTCCAGCGCGGCCTCGGCCGACCTGGTGCCGAGGGTGCCGGAGGGGTGCCAGGTCCCGGTCAGGGTCACCCACTGGTCGGCCGGCGGGGCCGGGACGCCGTGCACGCGCACCCGCAGCGACTGGGCGTCCGCCGCGCAGCAGCTCAGCATCAGCCGGGTCAGGTACCAGCCGTCCCGGGCCGGCGTGACGAAACCCGTCAGCTGGACGGTGCGTCCCTTGATCGCCTGCTCACGGTCCTGCTGCACGCGCTGCGTGAAGTCGGTCAGGGTCATCGGCAGCGGCGAGGTCGCCGGCAGCGGGTCGAAGTGGTCCTCCTGCGCTATCGCCTTGGGTGCCTCGCGGGACGCGGTGAAGGCGCCGAGGGCCGGCGGGGCGTAGAAGAGCAGGCTCAGGGCGGGGAGCAGCAGCAGCCAGGCGACCTTGGGCGTGCCGGAGTGGTCGTGGTGAGCGGGGTGCCCGTCGTCGCCTTCGCCGCCTTCGCCTCCGTGGCCTTCGGGGTCGTGAGCACCGGGGCCGCCGTCTCCCTGCCTGCCCCACCACGCCTCCGCGGCCGCCAGCGCCAGCAGCAGCGCCCCCGACGCGATCAGCAGCGGCCTCATGCCCTCCTTGACGTAGCGCAGGTAGAGGTCGGTGAGGAGGGAGGCGTGCAGGACGCCCGCGCCGCTCAGGGCGAGCAGGGTGATCTGGAGGGGGCGCTTCACAGGAGTACCGCTCCGATCAGTGCGCTGGACAGGATCGCCACAACCGCCGTGGCGGCGGAGAAGCGGAACGCGAAGGCCCGTCCGAACGTGCCCGCCTGGAGGGCGATCAGCTTCACGTCGACCATGGGCCCCACGACCATGAAGGTGAGCCGCGCGACCGGGGAGAAGCCGGTGAGCGAGGCCGCGACGAACGCGTCGGCCTCCGAGCAGACCGCGAGCAGGATGGCGAGCGCGGCCAGGAAGAGCACGGACAGCCACGGCGAGCCGGAGAAGGTCTCCAGCACGGAGCGCGGGACCGCCACGTTGAAGGTGGCCGCCGCCATGGCCCCTACGACGAGGAAGCCGCCCGCGTGCAGGAAGTCGTGCTGGAAGCCGCGCCGGAACTCGCTCCAGCGGCTGTGCCCCGCGTGGTGACCCGTGTGCCGGACGGCCGGTTTCAGCCATTCCGTCCTGCCCAGCGCCAGCCACAGCCAGCCCATCACCATCGCCGTGACGAGCGAGGCGAGCAGTCGGGCCAGCACCATCTCCGGGCTGCCGGGGAACGCGACCGCCGTGGCGGTCAGCACGATCGGGTTGACGGCGGGCGCGGACAGCAGGAACGCGAAGGCGGCGGCCGGGGTGACGCCGCGGCCGATCAGGCTGTTCGCGACCGGCACCGAGGCGCACTCGCAGCCGGGCAGGACGACACCGGCGGCCCCCGCGACGGGCACGGCCAGCGCCGGCCGCCTGGGCAGCAGCCGCTGGAACACCCGCGCCGGCACGAACGCGTTGATCGCGCCCGACAGCGCCGTACCGAGCAGCAGGAACGGCAACGCCTGCACGGTGACGGCCAGGCACACCGTCCGCCACGCCTGGACGGCGGGCTCGTCCCCCCACCGTCCGGCGGCGACGAGCAACGCACCGGGCAGCAGCGCGGCGGCCAGCAGGAGAAGCGGCCAGTGCCGCGGCCAGGAGGAGGCGGCCACGGCACCGCGCCGCGCACCGCCGGCCTCCCTTTCCCCGTCCTGTGCACCCGCCACTTCCCTGTGCGGGGCGAGGTGTTCCGTCTTCTGCATCAAGACTCCGCGCGTCGGCTGATCGCAGCGACGATAGCGGGCGGCGTACGGCCCCCCGCCGCCCGGTGTCGTGCGGCGGGGGGGCCGTACCGGCCGGACTAGCCGGCGGACGGACCCTGCCGGATGCGGGCCTCGTCGGCGTCGGTACGGAAGACGTAGGCCCAGGCGGAGCCCGTGCCCGCGGTGTAGGTGAAGGCCGTCGGGTCGGTGGCCGACCGCTCGGTGCCGGCCTGCTGCCAGGCGCTCCACGTGCCGAAGGAACCCTGGACGGTCTCGCGGCTGGTGTGGATCGTTCCGTCCGTTCCGCGTGCGACGACCTCGGTGAAGCCGGTGACGGGGTCGATGACGGCGGACGGGGCGCCGGTCGCGGTGAGGTCGCCGACCTGGGTCCAGGTGGTGGGGAAATCGGCCCCTTCCCCCGCCTGCACCATGCCGACGATCTTGCCGCCGGTGGACCGGGCAAAGACACCGAGCCGGTAGCCGGGGTACACGACCACCGCGGGCGTGTGGCCGATCTTCTGGTCACCGAGGTCGGTCCAGGTACCGGCCACGCCGTCCTTGACCGTCGCGGTGCGCAGCTGTCCGGTGCCGTCGGTACCGAAGAGCTGGATGCCGTCGCGGACGGTGACGGCCGTCAGCGGTCCGGCGAAGCCTTCGCCGTCGAGCCTGATCCAGCCCATGAAGTCCACGTTGGGCCGCTGCTGGGCGCGGTACCAGGGCCTGCCGTCGGCGTCGACGGCGAACTGCACCAGCACGCCGTCGGGCCGCTTGGCGGTGACCGGGTGCCCCTTCATCGCGCCGGCCAGGTCGACCCAGTTGCCCCAGGACGAGCTGTCCGCGCCGTGGCGGCGCCACCAGGTCTGGCTGTTGACGTTCTGGACGGTCAGTGCCACCGCCCCGTCGGGCTGCTCGGCGAGCTGCGGCGTGCCGGAGAACGACTCGGTGGCCGGGCCCGTCGTCCACCGGACGGAGGCGAAGTCGGCCGGGTCGGCCTGCCGGCCGTGGACGAGGCGGCCCTGGCTGTCGGTGTAGGCGTACTCGATCGCACCGGTGGACGTCTGCAGGACGTCGGCGGGTCCGGTGCGGTCCGCGTCGATCACGGGGGACTCCGGCGTGGGGTCGGCCCGCAGACCGCAGGCGTCCGGGGCACCGCTCACGCTGGTGTAGCCGGCCCAGTGCGTGCCGGAACCGATCAGGAGGTTGTAGACCCCGTCGAAGTCCCCGGACGGCTCGTGGTAGCGGTAGTGGCGCACCTCGCCGTTGGCCTTGACCCGCACGAGCACGTCGCCGCCGAAGGACGTGATGCTCTTCGAGTCCCGCCAGTCGGCCCAGCTGACCGTGGTGTGGCGCTGGAGCCAGCGCTCGCTCTCGAAGTCGTAGCGCGAACGCAGCAGATGACCGGTCGCCGAGTCGATCCCGTACAGCACTCCGTCGTCGGTGGCGACGATGTGGCTGTAGCGGCCCCAGCCGGAGTCGATCTTCTTGTTGCCGGCCGGATTCCAGCTGTCGGTGGCGCTGGTGTACTGGACCCACCGCAGGTCGCCGCCGCCGTCGACGTGCCAGATGTGGCCGCCGCGGTCGACGCTGATCTCGTTGCGGTTCTCGGGCAGGCGGTACGTGGTGAACCCGGTGCTGATCTTGCGGTGGTGCACGTCCCACACGCCCGTGGAACCGACGCGGTGGCTGAAGTGGAGGCCGTCGTCCTTGATGCCGTAGAAGCTGGCGCTCGGGCCGGCCAGGACGCGGGGGTACTGGTTCCAGCCGGAGTCGATGGTGGAGGCCTCGGGGACGGTGGCCGTGCCGTCGGCGGGGTCGCCCACGTTGCGGCGCAGGAGGCTGCCGGCCGTGGTGACGGAGTAGAGGGCGCCGGTGGAGGTGCAGGACGGGCCGACGTTGGCGTTGATCCAGTTGCGCGCCTTGTCGATGCGGATGCCGATCGCGCCGGTACTGGTCTCGGTCTCGTCGGTGCCGAAGCAACCGCCCTGCCAGGAACGGCTGTTGATGCCGACCAGCTGCACCGTTCCGCCGGACTCGCGGAAGGCGGGGCCGCCGGTGTCGCCCTTGCAGACGGCGGCGCCGTCCTTGCCGGTGATGCCGACCTCGGCGGCGCTCACCGAGTCCACCGTGAAGGTGCCGGTGTGCAGGCGCAGCGGAGCCCACTCGGTCCTGGTGCGGCCGTATCCGGCGACCCGCAGCTCCTCCCCTGCTGCGGGCGCGGTGGCGCTGAGAGCGACGGGGGTGATGCCCGTGACCGGGGTGGCGAGCTTCGCGAGTACGAGGTCCTGGTCCGGGTGCGGAACGAGCTGGACGACGTCGCGCACCTGCCCGGTCGTGGTGGTCAGGTCGGTGCGGCCGATGGTGGCGGTCGTCGGCAGCGCGGGCGCGCCCGCCGGCACGTCGAGGCTCACGGCCGGGTTCTCGGCGAAGCAGCTGGCGGCGGTGAGCACCCACTGCGAGTACACCAGCGCGCCGGAGCAGGCGCGTTGACCGTCCCCGATGTCCAGGCGGGCGGTGAAGGCGTGGGCGTTGTCCGCCGCGGCCGCGCCGGACACGGCCTGGGCCGGGGCGGCGAACACCGCCATCGGGGCCGTCGTCAGAGCCGCGGTGAACGCGGCCAGCGTGGAGAGGCGGATGCTACGAGGTCTGGGCATGTCCGTTTCCTTGAGGCGGGGTCGCGGGACCGGGCGGCTCGGGAGCGCCGGTTTCGTGAAGTGGGGCGGTCGCGGGGCTACTTGGCGGTGACCACGGTCTGGTAGCTGTTGCCCTTGATGGCGTGGACCGCGGGCACCTCCAGCAGTCCGGCCGGACCGCAGTCGGCGAGGACGATGTGTCCGTCACCGCGTTCGAGGACGAATCCCCGCTCCTGCTGGATTTTGTCGGCCCCCGGATACGCGAAATCCTCCACCGCGTGTCCCGGGGCTTCACAGGCCACGGCGTGCACCGGGACGGTCTCCGATTCGCCGGGGGCTCCCATCGTGTGGGCGGAACCGGCGGCCACCATCCGGGAAAGCACTCTCATAAATGTCCCTCGCCTTGAGTTCATGACATTGCGGGTCATGCAACTGGCCTGCACCACAAGCCGCGTTGACGATCAGTTGGCCGGACCGGCCCGCAATCCTGACACCCGCACACACCGCAAACAACAGTGATCCGAGCCACACACTTCAGCCCCGAAAACCGCTGATCCCCAAGGTGAACAATCGATGAAAACGGAATTTCCCTTCAGGTATCGGAAAGGAAACTGGAGTTGGCCAGGTGTCGATTGTGAAAGTCGTGACGAGCCGATGAGGATCAATTCGACCGCATGGGACCTGGCCGCCACTGAGGGTCAGTCAAGGCCGCGGCGCAGGCCGTGCCGTCCGGTCCACCGTCCGGGCTGCGCCCCTTCCTGGAGATCGGGCTCCACAAGGCGCGTCAGCGGGATGCCGACGCCGCCGCCCACGTCGCCGGGATCAACGCCCTGCTGCTGGCCGCCCACAAGTCGGCGTCGCTCGCCCACAAAGAACGCCGCCGACGCCCAGAAGGTCGCCGCGGAAGCCCGCAAGGACGCCGCCAAGGCCGTCGAGTGGGCGAACAAGGCCAAGGCGTCGTCCGACCAGGCCGACGAATACGCCCAGCAGGCCGACGCGTCCGCCGACGGGGCGGCATCGTCCGCCGAATGTGCCGCGCGGTCCGCGCGGACAGCCAGGGAGGCGGCCACTGCGGCGCGGCGGGACGCCCAGTCGGCGGCCCGCTCCGCGGAACGCGCCCAGCACTCCGCGAGCGTCGCCTACGGCTACCCCGTCGAGGCCAACACCTCCGCCTGCAACGCCGGTGTCTTTGCCGAAGCCGCGGGCCAGGACGCCGACGCCGCGGCGAAGGCCGCGACCGAGGGCAGTTTCCACTTCGACCACCACTTCGACCACCTCTTCACCGAGGACATCGCGGACCAGATCCACGGCTACTGCGTGGCGGGGGGCGACCCGGTGGTCGCATGGGATCCCGCGACCCTGAAGAGCGCTGACTGGAGGCGGGAGATCAGGGCGGTGCGAGCTGTCCTGGACCGGGACTTCCCGCTCGACGCGACCGAATGACGGACGGACACCGTCAGGACTGCACCGAACACGTTCGTCAAGCGCCGCCCCCCACCGTGAACCCGATCACCGCCCCGCCCCCCTCCCGCCGCCAGGCGAACGGCGCGCCCCCGTGCGCGAGTGCCACCTCCCGCACGATCGACAGGCCCAGCCCCGATCCCGGCAGGGACCGGGCGTCCGCGGCCCGGTAGAAGCGGTCGAAGACGCGGTCCAGGTCGCAGTCGGCGACGCCGGGCCCCCGGTCGTGCACCTCCACCCGGATCGTCCCCTGCCGTGCCGGGCCGGAGACCACGATCTCGATGGGGGCGGTGCCGCCGGCGTCGAACTTCGCCGCGTTCTCCACCAGGTTCGACAGCGCCCGGGTCAGCATCCCCGGCCGCCCCTGCGTCGTCGTGTCGCCGCTCGCGCGGACCTCGATCCGGCGTCCGCTGCGCCGGCGCGCGAGGCCCGCGACATCCTCCGCGAGGGCGGCGACATCGACCCGCTGCGGCGGCTCGGCGTCCGACTGCCCCGCGGCCAGGTCCACCAACTCATTGACGAGGTCGGTCAGTTCGCGCGCCTCCTGGGCCAGGTCGGCGACCAGTTCCTCGCGCGTCCCGGGCGGCAGCTCGTCGATGCGGCGCAGCAGGGAGATGTTCGTCCGCAGGGAGGTCAGCGGCGTGCGCAGTTCGTGCCCGGCGTCCTGGACGAGCCGCCGCTGGTCCTCCTCGGACTGGGCCAGCCGGCCCAGCATGCGGTCGAAGGCCCGGCCGAGCCGCCCCACCTCGTCGCTGCCGGTCACGGGCACGTCGATGCCGAGCCGCCGGGTGCGGGCCACCGCCTCCGCCGCCGACGTCAGGATGACCAGCCGCCGGGTGATCCGCCGCGCCAGCCACCAGCCGAACAGGCCCGCCCCGACCACCACCGCCGCCATCAGCAGCAGCGTCCGCTGCTGGAGCGCGCGCAGCAGGTCCTCGGTGTCGCTGAACTCCTGCGCCACCTGCACCGCGCCCCGGCCGCCGCCCAGCGAGACGGTCGCGACCCGGTAGACGTCGTCCCCGACGTCGACGTCCTTGTGCTGGGCGAGCGTCCCGGCCCGCACCGCGCCCGCGACGCCCCGGTCGGCGACGGTGACCGGCAGCCCGGGACTGCCCGGGTCGACGACACGGCCGTCCGGTCCGAGGACCTGCACATCCGTACGGGCGGGCCGGACGAAGTCGTGTCCCGGCGCGGACGAGAAGTCCTCCGGGGTCATCCGGCGCTCGCTCACCTCGCCCCGCAGATCCTGCACGACCTCGTCGAACACCGACTGCTGGTCGACCCGGACCAGCCGCGCGGCGGCGCCGTAGGACAGGATGCCGACGAGCACGGTGACGACCGCGGTCACGGCTGCGAAGGACACGGCGAAGGTCGTCCGCAGCGACACGAGCCGCGGTCGCCACCGCCCCGCCGAGCCGGTCGCCCCGGCCGCCCCGCCCGCCGTGCGGCCTCGCCACCGCCCGCCCGCCGGGGAGCCGGGCCCGGCCTCGGCACCGGCCCCGGTCCCGTGTCCCGTCCCGGCACGCAGCCGGCCCCTGACCGTCGCCCCCGCCCCCCGCAGGCGGCCCACTCAGTCCTCCCGCAGCACGTAACCCACCCCGCGCACGGTGTGGATCAGCTGTGGCGCCCCCGGCTCGTCCAGTTTCCGGCGCAGATAGCCGACGTACACGGCGAGGTTCTTCGATCCCGGCCCGAAGTCGTAGCCCCAGATCCGGTCGTAGATCGTGGAGTGGTCGAGCACGATGCCCTCGTTGCGCACCAGCAGCTCCAGCAGCTCGAACTCCGTGCGCGTCAGCTCCAGCTCCCGCTCGCCGCGCCAGGCCCGTCGCGCCTGCGGATCCATCCGCAGCCCGGCCGCCTCCAGGTACCGCGCGGGCAGCGGCACCCGCTCCGGCGCCTCGACGGCGACGGCCCCGCCCGCAGTGCGCCGCAGCAGGGCGCGCAACCGCGCGAAGACCTCCTCGACGTCGAAGGGCTTCACGACGTAGTCGTCGGCGCCCGCGTCCAGCCCCGCGATCCGGTCGGCCGTCTCCACGAGCGCCGTCAGCATCAGGATCGGCGTCCGGTCCCCCTCGGCGCGCAGCACCCGGCAGACCTGGAGACCGTCGATCCCCGGCATCATCACGTCCAGCACCAGCACGTCCGGGGGCGTGCGATGGGCCTGCGCCAGCGCCTCGACGCCGTCGGCGACCGCGGTGACCCGGTAGCCCTCCAGGGTCAGGGCCCGTTCCAGGGCGTTGCGGATGGCACGGTCGTCCTCGGCGAGCAGCACTGTCTGGGGCACCCGTCCAGTGTGGCAAAGCGGGCCGCTGCCACGACCGGGCGGGCGAGCGGCCCTCGATCTCTTACTGGCCTCTCACCCGCCCGGAACAGCCGAAACGCCCCCGGCGGCACCCCGACCGCCCTCGTCGGCCACGCCTACCCGGCCGGCCGCAGCGCGGCGAGCTGCTGCTCGAACGGGACCACCTCGGCCCCGTCGAACACGGCGGCCGCCGACGTGCCCGAGGAGACCTCCGCGCGGGCCGGCCTGCCCAGCGACAGCCCGGTCATCAGCCGGACCAGTTCGCCCGCCGCCCGCTCCACGCGCTCGTCCAGCCCTTCGGCACCCCAGTCCTCCGAGGCGGCGTACACGCCGGTCGGGACGACGACCGCCTTCAGATAGGCGAAGAGCGGGCGCAGGGCGTGCTCCAGCACCAGCGAGTGGCGTGCCGTACCGCCGGTCGCCGCGATCAGCACCGGCTTGCCCGCCAGCGCCTCGGGGTCGATCACGTCGAAGAACGACTTGAACAGCCCGCTGTACGAGGCCGCGAACACCGGCGTGACCACGATCAGCCCGTCCGCCTCCGTGACCGCGTCGAGCGCGGCGGACAGTTCCCGGCCGGCGAACCCGCCCGTGAAGTTGTGCGCGATGTCGACGGCGAGCTCACGCAACTCCACGACCCGCACCTCGGCCGGCGCTTCGGCCGGCGCCTGCCGCTGCGCGGCCACGGCCAGCCGGTCGGCCAGCAGCCGGGTGGACGACGGGACACTCAGCCCCGCCGAGACGACGACGAGCTTCATGCCGCACTCACCCCTTCCTCGGCCTTCCCGGCACCTTCCTTGGCCTTGAGCAGCGAGGCGTGCACCGGCGCGTCCGGCACGTCCGCCGGCCGCCCCTTGGCGAACTCCTCGCGCAGCACCGGCACGACCTCCTCGCCCAGCATGTCGAGCTGCTCCAGCACGGTCTTCAGGGGCAGACCGGCGTGGTCCATCAGGAACAGCTGGCGCTGGTAGTCACCGGCGTACTCGCGGAAGCTCAGCGTCTTCTCGATCACCTGCTGCGGCGAGCCCACGGTCAGCGGGGTCTGCTCGGTGAAGTCCTCCAGCGAGGGCCCGTGCCCGTAGACCGGCGCGTTGTCGAAGTACGGACGGAACTCACGCACCGCGTCCTGCGAGTTCTTCCGCATGAACACCTGCCCGCCGAGCCCGACGATCGCCTGCTCGGGCGTGCCGTGCCCGTAGTGGGCGTACCGGGTCCGGTACAGCTCGACCATCTGCTTGGTGTGATCGGCCGGCCAGAAGATGTTGTTGTGGAAGAAGCCGTCGCCGTAGTAGGCGGCCTGCTCGGCGATCTCGGGGGACCGGATCGACCCGTGCCACACGAAGGGTGGCACTCCGTCCAGCGGTCGCGGAGTCGACGTGAACCCCTGCAACGGCGAGCGGAACTTGCCCTTCCAGTTCACCACGTCCTCGCGCCACAGCCGGTGCAGCAGGGCGTAGTTCTCGATGGCGAGGTTGATGCCCTGCCGGATGTCCTGCCCGAACCAGGGGTAGACCGGGCCGGTGTTGCCGCGCCCCATCATCAGGTCCATCCGCCCGTCGGCCAGGTGCTGGAGCATCGCGAAGTCCTCGGCGATCTTCACCGGGTCGTTCGTGGTGATCAGCGTGGTCGAGGTGGAGAGGATCAGCCGCTCGGTGCGCGCCGCGATGTAGCCGAGCATGGTCGTCGGCGACGAGGGCACGAAGGGCGGGTTGTGGTGCTCGCCGGTCGCGAAGACGTCGAGGCCGACCTCCTCGGCCTTCAGCGCGATGGCGACCATTGCCTTGATCCGCTCGCGCTCGGTCGGCGTACGGCCCGTGGTGGGGTCCGGGGTGACGTCCCCGACGCTGAAGATCCCGAACTGCATGGTCGCTCATCCTCCAAGTTGTTGACGGTTCAACTATACCTGGAGAACTCCCACCCGTGACCCCCTATTCCCTCCCATCTCCACGCACCCCCTACCAGCCCCTGGGAGACGCCCACCGCGGATCCCGCCCGGTCTGCCCGAGCAGCCGCTCGAACGCCGGAGCGTCGTCGGCCACCGGCACCGGGTCCCCGAACACCCCCGTCGCCCGAGCGGTCGGCGCCACCTCGGCGACGGTACGGGTGAGCTGCGCCACCACCGCCGGCGCGGCCTCCCCGTCCCCGGCGGGGCGGGCGCCCACGGCCCTGGCCAGGTCCCACCCGTGCACGGTCAGATCGAGCAGCGCCATCGAGCCGACCAGCCGAGCGGGCATCTGCCATGCCCCCGCCGTGCCCTCCAGCGCGCCCGGCGCCGCCCAGGCCGCCACGAGCGCGTCGGCCTCGTCCGCGAACCGCTCCCGCCAGTCCGGCCCCTCGCCGACCCGGTCCGGCGTGCCGGAGAAGTCCGCCGTCCCCTTGGCGGCCAGCTTCTGGAACTCCACGACCACCTGGAAGAGGTGGTTGACCAGGGCCTTCACGTCGTAGTCGGCACAGGGCGTCGGAGCGGCGAGCGCGGCGTCGGGCAGCGCCCGCACCACCGGCACGGCCCGCTCCCGCGCCATGCCCAAGAGAGCGTCGATGCCGTACCCGCCCGCGTTCCCGCTGTTCGTCTCCATGCCCCGACCGTAGGGACGCCGGGACCCGCCCCGCTTGAACAAACGCGACGTACCATCCCGCCATGGCCGCACCCCGCCGCGACACCCGAGGGATCGTCGACCCGGCCGGGCTGCTGACCCGCGTCCGGTTCCGCCGCCACCGGCCGGCCGAGCCGCTGCGCCGGTACGTCGAGACCTACTGGTTCATCGACTGGGACCTGCCCGAGCCCTACGCCTCACGCGTCGTGCCGCACCCCTCGGTGAACCTCACCTTCCAGTGGGACGAGGCCGAGGGGCCGCCCTACGGCGAGGTGACGGGCATCCCGCGCGGCCTCTACACCAGGAAGCTGACCGGACGGGGACGGGTCTGCGGAGTGAAGTACCGCCCCGGCGGCTTCCGCCCCTACGCGCCCGGCGCACCGGCGTCCCGCTGGACCGGCCGCACACTGACCGCCGAGGAGGTCTTCGCGGCCGCCGGTCCCGGCACCGCCGCCTCGATCCTGTCGTCTCCGCATGACGAGGGCCGGCGGGCCGCCCTCGACACCTTCCTCCTCGCCCTCACCCCGGAACCGGACCCCCAGGCCGACCTCGCCATGGACCTCGTCGAGGCCATCCGCGCCGACCGCACCGTGCGCCGGGTCCAGGACTTCGCCCGCGCGCACGGCATGTCCGTACGCGCGCTGCAACGGCTCTTCTCGGGACACGTCGGAGTGGGCCCGAAGTGGGTCATCCTCCGCTACCGCATCCACGAGGCCCTGGAACTCGCCGGCACCCGGCACGACGTCGACTGGGCCGGCCTCGCCGCCGACCTCGGCTACGCCGACCAGGCGCACCTGGTACGGGACTTCACCAGCACGGTGGGCACGACACCGACGGCGTACGCGGCGAGCGCGCGGACGGCGAGGGCGCCGGCGCCTTGAAGCTCGTCACCCCGTCCCGGCGTGCGAGGCTGCCCCCATGCTCGTGCTGCGCTCCGCCGCCCTCTTCCTCGTCGCCGCCCTCTTCGAGATCGGCGGCGCCTGGCTGGTCTGGCAGGGCTGGCGCGAACAGCGCGGCTGGCTCTGGATCACGGGCGGCGTCCTCGCCCTCGGCGCCTACGGCTTCGTCGCCACCTTCCAGCCGGACGCCCACTTCGGCCGCATCCTCGCCGCGTACGGCGGCATCTTCGTCGCCGGTTCGATCGCCTGGGGCATGGTCGCGGACGGCTACCGCCCCGACCGCTGGGACATCACCGGCGCCCTGATCTGCCTCACCGGCATGGCAGTAATCATGTGGACCCCCCGAGAAACCTGACCCCCACCCCCAGGGACGCGGGGACCTGCCCAGGGGCACGGGGTGCGGCCAGGGGCGCGGGGAGCGGCCCCAGGGACGCCGGGAGCGGCCCCAGGGGCGCGGGGAACTGCGCGAACACCCCCCACCACCCGCAGCCACCCCCCATCCGGAACCCCCCACCCCCCAGGGGCGCGGGGAACTGCGCGAACACCCCCACCACCCGCAGCCACCCCCATCCGCAACCCCCCACGACCCATATCCTTGACCCCGAACAACGAACCACCCGCACCACACCCACCCCGCCGAGGAGACCCCCCATGGCCCCGTCCCGCATCGCAGTGGTCACCGGCGCGAGCAGCGGAATCGGCGCCGCAACCGCCCGCAGACTGGCGAGCGAGGGCTACCGGGTCGTCCTCACCGCCCGCCGCAAGCCCCGCATCGAAGCGCTGGCCGAGGAGATCGTCGCGACCGGCGGCAAGGCCACCGCATACGCCCTGGACGTCACGGACCGCGCGGCGGTCGACGAGTTCGCGACCGCCTTCAAGACGATCGCCGTGCTGGTCAACAACGCGGGCGGAGCACTGGGCCTGGACCCGGTGGCCACCGGCGACCCGGCGGACTGGCGGCAGATGTACGAGACGAACGTCCTCGGCACCCTCAACCTCACCCAGGCCCTGCTCCCCCAGCTGATCGCGAGCGGCGACGGCACCGTGGTCGTCGTCTCCTCGACCGCCGGCCACGGCACCTACGAGGGCGGCGCCGGCTACGTCGCCGCCAAGCACGGCGCCCACGTACTCGCCGAGACCCTCCGCCTGGAGATCCTCGGCGAGCCCGTCCGGGTCATCGAGGTCGCCCCCGGCCTGGTCAGGACCGAGGAGTTCGCCCTGACCCGCTTCGGCGGCGACGAGGAGCGCGCGGCCAAGGTCTACGAGGGCGTCCCCGACCCCCTGACCGCCGACGACGTGGCCGACACCATCGGCTGGGCGGTCACCCGCCCCAGCCACGTCAACATCGACCTCCTGGTCGTCCGCCCCCGCTCCCAGGCCTCCAACACCAAGCTGTACCGGGAGAGCTGAGCCCGGCTCAGCCCTTCACGCAGACGACCTGCTTCAGCTTGGCGACGACCTCCACCAGGTCCCGCTGCTGGTCGATGACCTGCTCGATCGGCTTGTAGGCACCGGGGATCTCGTCCACCACGCCGGAGTCCTTGCGGCACTCCACGCCCCGCGTCTGCTCCTCCAGGTCCTTGGTGGAGAAGCGCCGCTTGGCGGCGCTGCGGCTCATCCGCCGGCCGGCACCGTGCGAGGCCGAGTTGAAGGACTTGTCGTTGCCGAGGCCCTTCACGATGTACGAGCCCGTGCCCATCGAGCCCGGGATGATCCCGTACTCCCCGGACCCGGCACGGATCGCGCCCTTGCGGGTCACGAGCAGGTCCATGCCCTCGTACCGCTCCTCCGCCACGTAGTTGTGGTGGCAGGAGATCTCCCGCTCGAACGTCGGCCTCGCCTTCTTGAACTCCTTGCGGACCACGTCCTTCAGGAGCGCCATCATGAGCGTGCGGTTGTACTTGGCGTACTCCTGCGCCCAGAACAGGTCGTTGCGGTACGCCGCCATCTGCGGGGTGTCCGCGACGAAGACGGCGAGGTCGCGGTCGACCAGGCCCTGGTTGTGCGGGAGCTGCTGCGCGACGCCGATGTGGTGCTCGGCGAGTTCCTTGCCGATGTTGCGCGAACCGGAGTGCAGCATCAGCCACACCGAACCGGTCGAATCCACGCAGACTTCGACAAAGTGGTTTCCTCCACCCAGCGTCCCCATCTGCTTGACGGCCCGCTCCTCGCGGAACTTCACCGCCTCGGCCACACCCCCGAAGCGCCCCCAGAAGTCGTCCCACCCGCCGGTGGCGAGCCCGTGGAAGCGTCCCGGGTCGACGGGGCTGTCGTGCATGCCCCGGCCCACCGGGATCGCCGCCTCGATCTTCGACCGCAGCCGCGACAGGTCCCCGGGCAGGTCGCCCGCCGTCAGGGAGGTCCGCACCGCCGACATCCCGCAGCCGATGTCGACGCCGACCGCGGCCGGGCAGACGGCGCCGCGCATCGCGATCACCGAGCCGACCGTCGCGCCTTTGCCGTAGTGCACGTCCGGCATGACCGCGAGCCCCTCGATCCAGGGCAGGGTCGCCACGTTCCGCAGCTGCTGGAGCGCCCCCTCCTCGACCGTGGCGGGGTCGGTCCACAGACGGATGGGTACCTTCGCGCCCGGCATCTCGACGTACGACATATCGCCCTCATTCCCCCGGAAGATTTGAAAAGCCATGAAACGCAAAACCGGCGCCAAGGTCGACGTAAAGGACAACGGACCGGCGTTCACGGCAGTGCGTGCGATACACATTGTCTCCAGGGGGAGACCGGCGACGGCAAGCGATTAACCAGCGAGAGGAGCCTGACCGTGCAGCGGAAGGCGTACGTAACCGGCGTCGCCGCGGTCCTCGCGGCCCTGCTGGCCGGCTGCACCGGCGGTTCCGACGGCGGCGACACCACGGACAGCTCCAACTCCGACAACGCGGGCGCGGCGACGGCGGCCGCCGAGCCCGGCCGTTACCGCAACCTCCCCGAACCCTGCGGCGCGCTCCGCGCGGACACCCTCGACTCCCTCCTCCCCGGCATCCGGGAACTCGCCGACGAGGAGCAGCGCGAGCAGGCCTACGAGGGCGAGCCCACCCTCACCTACGACAACGACCGCAAGGTCGGCTGTCGTTGGAAGGTCGAGTCCGCCTCGGCGACGAACCATCTCTTCGTCGACTTCGAGCGGGTGGTGTCGTACGACAACGCGGTCAGCGACGACGACCAGGCGCGGGAGCTGTTCGCGGCCGGCCGCGAGGCGGCGGACCTGCCCGAGCCCACGGCGACGGAGACGCTCTCCCCCACGGGCACGCAGTCCCCTTCGGGCACGCAGTCGCCGTCGGGGACGGGCACCCCTTCCGGGAGCGGCGCCCCGAGCGCCGCCGGCGCCCCGTCGGGCACCCCGTCCGGCACCCCCTCGGGCACTGCCTCCGGAACCCCGGGAGGCACGTCGAGCCCGACCGCCACCCCGACCGCCCTCCAGCCCCGCGTCCTCGACGACCTCGCCGACGAGGCCTTCCTCGACGACGAGCTCAGCAGCTCCGGTTCGACGGCCAAGCAGCGCACGGTGACTGTGGCGTTCCGCACGTCGAACGTCATCGTGACCATCGCGTACGAGGAGCAGCCGGCGACCGTCGGAGTCGCCCCGGACAGCAAGGAAATGCAGGACAGGGCCCGGAAACTGGCGGCGCAGCTGGCCGACTCGCTCGCCGAGTAGCGCTTCTTCGCGCCCCGCGTGAAGCGACCGAACCGAGTCCGCACACTTTCCTCACCGCGTACCGTGACCCCTCGGACCCGTTACCCGAGCGTCACGAGTGAAGGAACCATGCAGCGACGAGCACAGCGAGCCGACCAGCCCCAGCAGCGACCCCGCCGCGTTTCCCGCGCCCTCGTCGGCGCGGCGGCCGTCCCCGTGATGCTGATCGCCGCCGGCTGCTCCTCGGACTCCGGCTCCGGAGGCGACGCCAAGCAGGCGTCCGAGAGCCCGGCGGGCGCCTCCGCGAGTCCCTCGCCCACCGTGGAGGCGGCGGCGTACGGGAAGCTGCCCGAGCCCTGCTCGGTGCTGACGAAGAAGACGCTGGAGGATCTCGTCCCGGAGGCGGGCAAGTCCGGCAAGGAAGGCAATTCGGACGATGTGTCGGTCCGGGCCGGCTGCTCCTGGGACAGTCTCGACAACAACGGCGTCAAGGGCTCCCAGTTCCGCTGGCTGAACGTCTCGCTGCTGCGCTTCGAGTCCGACGCCGCACGCGGCGCGGGCGAGCAGCGGGCGCGGGAGTACTACGACAAGCAGGTCGTCGACGCCCGGTCGGTCGAGGGCGCCAGGAACACGAAGACCGAGCAGGTCGAGGGCACCGGCGACGAGGCCGCGGCCGTGCGCTACGACCTGAAGAAGAAGGAAGGCGCCTTCAAGCAGCAGACGGTGGTGGCGCGCGTCGAGAACGTCGTCGTCACCGTCGACTACAACGGCGCGGGCCTGGCCGGCGAGAAGACGCCCGTTGCCGGTGATCTGATGAAGGCGGCGCAGAAGGCGGCCAAGGAGGCGGTGGCCGCGGTCACGAAGGCGAACGGGACGGACGCCTCAAAGGCCCCGGACAGCCCCAAGTCGCCGTCCGAGTCCCCGTCCAAGTCGGCCGCGTCGTCATCCAAGTCGCCCTCGAAGAGCGGCACTTCGGCCACATCTGCGGCGAAGAAGAGCTGATCCGGAAGGTCCGGAGGATCACCGGCAGCCACCGGAAGAGTCACGGATGGGCTGACGTACACGGTCCGGCCACCCGTTCCCCGGACGCATGTGCCACCCTGTTGGGCGCGCAACAACACGCAGTGGGAGGGGAATACGGGTGGCCGCGCCACTACAGCTGACACGGATGCACCGCGTTCTCATCGGCGTGGTCGTCTTCGGTGCCGTGATCATCGCGGGCATCGGTTTCGCGGGGTCGTACGCAGCCGTACGCACCCTCGCCCTGAAGAAGGGCTTCGGGGACTTCAGTTACGTCTTCCCCATCGGCATCGACGCGGGTATCTGCGTCCTGCTGGCCCTGGACCTGCTCCTCACCTGGATCCGCATCCCCTTCCCGCTGCTGCGCCAGACGGCCTGGCTGCTGACGGCGGCGACGATCGCCTTCAACGGCGCGGCGGCCTGGCCGGACCCGCTGGGCGTCGGCATGCACGGCGTCATCCCGATCCTGTTCGTGGTCTCGGTGGAGGCGGCCCGGCACGCCATCGGCCGGATCGCGGACATCACGGCCGACAAGCACATGGAGGGCGTCCGCCTCACCCGCTGGGTGCTCTCCCCGGTGCCGACCTTCCTGCTCTGGCGCCGGATGAAGCTGTGGGAGCTCCGCTCCTACGACCAGGTGATCAAGCTGGAGCAGGAGCGCCTCGTCTACCAGGCCCGCCTGCGCTCCCGCTACGGCCGCGCCTGGCGCCGCAAGGCCCCGGTGGAGGCCCTGATGCCGCTGCGCCTGGCCAAGTACGGCGTCCCTCTCGCCGACACGGCCCCGGCGGGCCTGGCGGCGGCGGGCATCGAGCCGGCCCTCATACCCCCGGCGCCGGTTCGGCAGCTGACGGCGGCGGGCCCGACGGCCGAGGCGGCGGACGCGGCCCACGACGCCGAGGCAGCGGCCGGTCGTGCCGCCGGGCCGGCCGAGGTGGCGCCCGCCGGCGGTCGGCGTCCCGAGGGCGAGGGCCACCCGCACGCGGAGCAGCCGGACCTCGTGGCCGCGCCGGACCAGAACCCCTGGCTCCAGGCCCGCGATCCCCAGACGATCGAGTACCACGGCGGCTACGACCCCACGTACGACCCGGAGGCCGCGTACGCCCAGTGGTACGAGGAGCAGCAGCGGGCCGAGCAGTACCAGCAGCACTTCGAGGAGCCCCCGCCGGCCACCGAGCCGTCCCCCGAGGACACCGGCACCTTCCCGATCCCGGTCGGCCCGGGTCGCACCCGCGAACTGGGCGAGGGGGGCGGCACCCCGCCTCCCGACCTGACCGAGGAGGACTACTACCTGGTCTTCAAGAAGTCGATCGACGGCAGCTACCCGACCTCCGGCCAGTTCCGGGACGACGTGGAGGCCACCTACGGCACCACGCTCCCGCAGCGTGAGGCCGAGCGCATGGTCAACCGCTTCACCAACCGCCACACCGCGGAGCTGCAGGAAGACCACATCGCCTGACACGCGTACGAATCGCCTGACACGCATACGAGAGGGGGCGCCCGGTTCTCACCGGGCGCCCCCTCGTCGTGCGATGCGCCGTTACTCGCCGAGCAGGTGCCGCACCCGCTCCTGGCCCACCGCCAGCAGCAGCGTGGGCAGCCGCGGCCCGGTGTCCCGGCCCACCAGCAGGTGGTAGAGGAGCGCGAAGAACGTCCGCTGGGCGGCCTTGATCTCCGCCGGGAGCTCCTTCGGCGTGGCGTCGGCGGAGAACCCGGCCTGGACCTTGGGCACCCCGTAGACCAGGTGGGTCAGCCCGTCCAGCGACCAGTGCTCCGCCAGTCCGTCGAGCAACAGCCGTACCGACTGGCGGGAGGGCTCGTCGAGCGACTTCAGCAGCTCGGCGTCGGGCTCCTCGCGCACGATGGTCCGCTGGTCGGCGGGGACCTGCGTGTTGATCCACGCCTCGGCCTTGTCGTACCGCGGCCGCACCTCGTCGAGCGAGCCGAGCGGCTTGTCGGGCTCCAGCTCGCTGAGGATGCGCAGCGCCTGGTCGGCGTGCCCGGCGGTGATGTCGGCGACGGATGCGAGGGTCCGGTACGGCATCGGCCGCGGCGTCGCGGGCAGCTCACCGGCGGCGGTGCGCACCGCGCGGGAGTGCGCGGCGACATCGGCCGGCAGCGCGCCGCCCTCGGCGACCTTGGCGTCGAGCTTGTCCCACTCGTCGTAGAGCCGCTGGATCTCCTGGTCGAAGGCGATCTTGAAGGACTGGTTGGGCCTGCGCCGGGCGTACAGCCAGCGCAGCAGCTGCGGCTCCATGATCTTCAGCGCGTCCGCCGGGGTGGGCACCCCGCCCCGGGAGGACGACATCTTCGCCATCCCGGAGATCCCGACGAAGGCGTACATGGGGCCGATCGGCTGCTTGCCGCCGAAGATCCCGACGATCTGGCCGCCCACCTGGAAGCTGGAGCCGGGGGAGGAGTGGTCGACCCCGCTGGGCTCGAAGATCACGCCCTCGAAGGCCCACCGCATCGGCCAGTCGACCTTCCAGACCAGCTTGCCGCGGTTGAACTCGTTCAGCCGGACGGTCTCGGAGAAACCGCAGGCCGTGCAGGCGTACGTCAGCTCGGTGGTGTTGTCGTCGTAGGAGGTGACGGTGGTGAGGTCCTTCTCGCAGTTGCCGCAGTAGGGCTTGTACGGGAAGTACCCGGCCGTGCCGGAGCTGCCGTCGTCCTCGCCGGCCGCCCCGGACCCCTCCGCGGCCTCGATCTCGGCCTCGTCGGCGGGCTTCTGCTGGGGCTTCTTCCCGCCCTTGGCCTTGGTCCGGTACTGCGCCAGCACGGCGTCGATGTCACCGCGGTGCCGCATGGCGTGCAGGATCTGCTCGCGGTACACCCCGGAGGTGTACTGCTCGGTCTGGCTGATGCCGTCGAACGCGACGCCCAGCTCGCCCAGCGCCTCGACCATGGCCGCCTTGAAGTGCTCGGCCCAGTTCGCGTGCGAGGAGCCGGCGGGCGCCGGCACGGAGGTCAGCGGCTTGCCGATGTGCTCGTGCCAGGACTCGTCGACGCCGGGGACACCGGCGGGCACCTTCCGGTACCGGTCGTAGTCGTCCCACGAGATGAGGTGCCGGACCTCCAGCCCCCGCCGCCGGATCTCGTCGGCCACCAGGTGCGGGGTCATGACCTCCCGCAGGTTCCCCAGGTGGATGGGGCCGGAGGGCGAGAGCCCGGACGCGACGACGACGGGTTTGCCCGGGGCCCGACGCTCCGACTCCTCGATGACCTCGTCCGCGAAACGAGAGACCCAGTCGGTGGTCTCGGTGCTCTGAGCCACGATCGGCACGTCCTTCTTTCTGCGTCGGGCAAGCCGCTACGGTCAAGCGGCTGCGCACCCAGTCTAGGTGGCGCGGCCGCCCCTCAAGGGGCGCGGGGAACCGCGCGATCGGCCCGCACCGCTCCGCGGCCGGAAAACCGCTTCACCCCCCATGGGATACTGACCGTGTCTATCTGAACCCACGAGGAGAACGGCACCCACTCCATGGCCTCGGTCACGTCCCTCAGCGCCTCCGTCGAACAGCAGCTCGCCTCCGCTCTGACCGCCGCCCTGCCGGAGGCGGTCGCGGATCCCCTGCTCCGACGCAGCGACAGGGCCGACTTCCAGGCCAACGGGATCCTGGCGCTCGCCAAGAAGGCCAAGGCCAACCCGCGCGAGCTGGCCGGCCAGGTGGTCGCAGGGATCACCACCGGCGACGTCATCGCAGACATCGAGGTGTCCGGGCCCGGCTTCCTCAACATCACGATCGCCGACAGGGCGATCACGCGGATCCTGGCCGCGCGGTACGCGGACACGGAGCGCCTCGGCGTCCCCTACGCGGACACGCCCGGTACGACGGTCATCGACTACGCCCAGCCGAACGTGGCCAAGGAGATGCACGTCGGGCACCTGCGCTCCGCGGTGATCGGTGACGCGGTCGTCCAGCTCCTGGAGTTCACCGGCGAGAACGTCGTCCGCAGGCACCACATCGGCGACTGGGGCACCCAGTTCGGCATGCTCATCCAGTACCTCGACGAGCACCCGCACGAGCTGGACCACGAGGCCTCCGAGGTGAGCGGCGAGGAGGCGATGTCCAATCTCGACCGCCTCTACAAGTCCGCCCGCAGGCTCTTCGACTCCGACGAGGAGTTCAAGACGCGGGCGCGCCGCCGGGTCGTCGACCTCCAGGCCGGAGACCCGCACACGCTCGCCATGTGGCAGAAGTTCGTCGACGAGTCGAAGATCTACTTCTTCTCGGTCTTCGAGAAGCTGGACATGGAGGTCCGCGACCCGGACATCGTCGGCGAGTCCGGCTACAACGACATGCTCGCGGAGACCTGCCGCCTGCTGGAGGAGTCGGGCGTCGCGGTCCGCTCCGAGGGCGCCCTGTGCGTCTTCTTCGACGACATCAAGGGCCCGGACGGCCAGCCGGTCCCGCTGATCGTGCAGAAGTCGGACGGCGGCTACGGCTACGCGGCGACCGACCTCTCCGCGATCCGCGACCGCGTCTTCAACCTGAAGGCGAACAGCCTGCTGTACGTCGTGGACGCCCGGCAGTCCCTGCACTTCAAGATGGTCTTCGAGACGGCCCGCAAGGCCGGCTGGCTGAACGACGAGGACGTCAAGGCGTACCAGCTGGCCTTCGGCACGGTCCTCGGCAAGGACGGCAAGCCCTTCAAGACCCGTGAGGGCGAGACGGTCCGCCTGGTCGACCTGCTGGACGAGGCGATCGACCGCGCCACGGCGGTGGTGCGGGAGAAGGACACCCAGCACCAGCTCTCCGAGGAGGAGATCGCCGAGCGCGGCGCCCAGGTGGGCATCGGCGCGGTGAAGTACGCCGACCTGTCGACCTCCGCCAGCCGCGACTACAAGTTCGACCTGGACCAGATGGTCTCGCTGAACGGCGACACCTCGGTCTACCTCCAGTACGCGTACGCCCGTATCCAGTCGATCCTGCGCAAGGCCGGCGAGACCCGTCCGCAGCCCCATCCGGAACTCGGCCTCCACGAGGCGGAGCGCGCCCTGGGCCTGCACCTGGACGCGTTCGCGGAGGCGGTGGCGGAGTCGGCCACGGAGTACGCCCCGCACAAGATGACGGCGTACCTCTACCAACTGGCGTCGCTGTTCACGTCGTTCTACGACAAGTGCCCGGTGATCAAGCCGGAGCCTCCGAAGGACGTCGCCGAGAACCGCCTGTTCCTCTGCGACCTCACGGCCCGGACCCTCCACCAGGGCATGGCCCTCCTGGGCATCAGGACGCCCGAGCGCCTCTGAGACCGGTCCTGCGACGGCGGCACCCCTGGTGCCGCCGTCGTTCGCTCCGAACACGCGGCGCCAGGGCGCACACCTGTGCGATGCTGCGGGCGCAGACCAGTCCCTGACCACTCCGGATTCCGTGGGCCCCCTCCCGGATCGCCGCCAGGAGAGCAATGAGCACCCGAGCGCTTGCGTGGTTCACGTCGCCCCGAGCGGCCCGCTGACCGATGGCCACCCTCCCCAACGCCCTGCCGAAGCTCGCCGCCGACCCCACCGGCCGTACCCTCGGTCTCGGCCTGCCGCCCGGCAAGGTGATCGGCACCCTCCTCTGGCACGCGGACACGGCCGCGACCCCGGCCGGCTGGGCGGCGCTGGGCGAGGCCCGCGCGGCGGGGCTCGTCCCGCTGCTCCTGGACTTCGGCTCCCAGGGCGGTCCCGAGGGCTGGGAGCTGATGCCCGGCGAGACCTCGTACCCCGGGGATCACGACCCGGAGGAGGTGCTGGCCGAGTACTGGGAGGACCTGGCGGACGACGACTGGCCGGGCCTCGCGTCCGTGCCCGAAGCCACCGACGCCGACCCCGACGCGGTGGCCGCGGAGCTCGCCGCGCACCTCCTGACGGACGGGACCTGGCTCAAGGAACCCCGCCTCGCCCTGGTCCCGGCGCGCCGCAGCGCGGACATCGCGGCGGCCATCGGCTGGTCGGGCCCCGTCAACCACGAGGGGGACGTCGCCCGCCTCTGCGCGGTGCTCCGCTCCTGGGAGGACCGCTTCGGCGTCCGCGTCGTCGCGCTCACCTTCGACCAGCTGATCGTCTCCGTCGCGACGCCGCCCACCACCGCCGACGCGGCGCGGGCGGTGGCGGCCGAGCACTACGCCTTCTGCCCGGACAACGTCGACCAGTCCGGCTTCCCCACATCGGACGCCTACGCCGAGCAACTCGTCGGCCGGGAAATCTGGTCCTTCTGGTGGGACTGACCCACATCCGGCACGAGAACGGGGCGACACGATGAGCGACAAGGCCAGAAAGCTGTTCGAGGCACTCGACCTGGACGGGAACGGCATCCTGACCCGCGAGGAGGTCATCACCGCCCTGCGCACCAAGGGCCCGACGCTGGCCGCCTCGGGCCTGCTGCCGTTCTGGGGCGTGCAGGACGCCGACGCCTCCTCCGCGCTGTTCGACGCGGCGGACCAGAACGGCGACGCCGTCCTCACCCTGGAGGAGTTCTCCACGGTCGTGGACCGCCGATTCGGCTGGCGCTGACATCTGTCGTCCCTGGTGCGACGCTGGAGTCAGCAGGTGACCGAGGGAACTCGGGAGGCCCGATGGGACGTGACGTCCCGGCGGTCGTCTTCACCCGTGAGGACCGCCGCCGGTACCGGATCAAGGTGCAGCAGTGCCTCGAGGCCTTCGCGTCGATGCTGCGCGAGGCACGGTTCGAGTCGGAGCGTCCACAGGTCGGTCTGGAGATCGAGCTGAATCTGGTGGACGACGACGCCGAGCCGGCGATGCGCAACAGCGACGTACTGGAGGCGATCGCGGACCCGGCGTGGTCCACGGAGCTGGGTCGGTTCAATCTGGAGATCAACGTCCCGCCCCGCCGGCTGACCGAGGGCGGCCCGGACTCCTGGGAGTCCGAGGTCCGTGCCGCGCTCAACCACGCCGACGAACGCGCCAGGTCGGTCGGCGCGCATCTGATCATGATCGGCATCCTGCCCACCCTCCAGCAGGAGCACGTCGGTGAGCGCGCGCTCTCGGAGAACCCCCGCTACCGGCTGCTCAACGACCAGGTCTTCGCGGCCCGCGGCGAGGACCTGCGCATCGAGGTGGACGGCGTCGACCGGCTGCGGACGTACGCCGACACGATCACGCCGGAAGCCGCGTGCACGAGCACCCAGTTCCACCTCCAGGTCTCGCCGGAGGAGTTCCCCGCCTACTGGAACGCCGCGCAGGCCGTCTCCGGGATCCAGGTCGCGCTGGCGGCCAACGCACCGTTCCTGTTCGGCAAGGAGCTGTGGCACGAGACCCGTATCCCCCTGTTCGAACAGGCGACCGATACGCGTCCGCAGGAGATCAAGGTGCAGGGGGTGCGCCCCCGGGTGTGGTTCGGCGAGCGGTGGATCAACAGCGTCTTCGACCTCTTCGAGGAGAACCTGCGCTACTTCCCCGCCCTGCTGCCCCTGTGCGACGACCAGGACCCCCTGGAGACGCTGGAGCAGGGCGACATCCCCGAGCTCGGCGAACTCACCCTGCACAACGGCACCGTCTACCGCTGGAACCGTCCCGTCTACGCCATCGCCCACGACAAGCCCCACGTGCGGGTGGAGAACCGGGTGCTGCCCGCCGGCCCGACCGTCGCGGACACCCTCGCCAACGGCGCCTTCTACTACGGCCTGACCCGCGCCCTGGTGGAGGAGGAGAGGCCCGTGTGGTCCCGGATGTCCTTCGCGGCGGCCGAGGAGAACCTGCACACCGCGGCCCGCCACGGCATCGACGCCCGGCTGTACTGGCCCGGGATGGGCGAGGTCCCGGTGTCCGAACTCGTCCTGCGGCGGCTGCTCCCCCTCGCCCACCGGGGTCTGGAGCTCTCCGGCATGGACGACGCCTGGCGCGAGCCCCTGCTCGGCATCATCGAGCAGCGGTGCGTCACCGCCCGCAACGGCGCCCTCTGGCAGAAGGAGATGTTCCACCAGGTGGCGTCCGCCGCCTCCGGCCGGCACGAGGCTCTGCGCCGGATGACGCAGCTCTACATCGACTACATGCACCTCAACGCCCCGGCCCACACCTGGCCGGTCGACTGACGCCACGTCGCGACAAGCCCTAGCCGGTCACGGCCGGATCCCACTTCTCGGCCCCCGGCGGGAACTGGAATCCCGGGCGCCCGTTGTTGCCGCTCGTACGGAACGGCCTGCCCCCGTCGTCGACGACCAGCGTGCCGTGCCGGTCCCCGCTGGTCCAGGTCAGCTCCAGATACCAGCGCACGTCGTACGCCGAGGCGTCGGCCGTCACCCGCAGCACCTCCGGGTCCGACTCGCTCACCTTGAGCGGGAAGTCCCGCTGCCCGGCCCCGGCCACCACCTCGGGCCGCGCCCCGTCGAGGGCGACGGTGAACGGCCGCGTCGGCACGTCACCACCGCAGCCCACGCCCATCGTGTAGTCGTTCCAGGCGAGCGGCGTGTCCTTGCCGACCACCCGGACCTTCATCCCGTCCAGCACCACCGTCCGCGCCCCGCTGCCCTGCACGGTCAGCGTCACCAGCTGCTCCCCCGCGGAGACCGCGCCGTACGCCGACACCCAGGCGGGCGCGTCCTGCTCCACCGGCGGCGGCCCGACCTCCCCGGCCGGCCGATCGATCAGATAATGCTGCGAGCAGGGGTCCTCCCAGGTGTACGGCCGTACCGTCACGTTCAGCGGCGGCTCGGCGTCCGCCTCCTGCGCGCCGGTACTCGGCCCCGACGAGCCCGGAGCGGGAGAGGTGGGCGCCGCGGGCTCGGCGTCGGGCGAGGCGGACGCCGACGCGGACGCGGACGTGGTCGGCGACGACCTGGCAGGCGGCTCGGAGACGTCGTGCGGCGCGGCGGCCCCCACGGGACCGGGCCGCCCCCCGTCGCCCGAGCCCCCGCCGGAGGACACGGTCACGGCGAGCACGACGGCACCGAGCACGGCGGCGACCGCGGCGGCGCCGAGCAGCACGGCACGCCGCCGCGGCCGACGCGTCACCCCGCCCGCGCCCCGATCACGCACCTCGGCACCGTCCTCGTCGGGCGCCTCAGGAGCGACCGCCCCCGCGACCCCGCTCCCCTGCCGCCCCCGCCGCGCATCGGCCAGCACCCACCGCCGGTGCAGTTCGACCAGTTCCTCGGGCGAGGCCTTGCACACCCGGGCCAGCCGCTCCACGGGCGCGTAGTCCGCCGGAACGGCCTCCCCGTTGCAGTACCGGTGCAGCGTCGACGTGCTCACGTGGAGCCGCTTGGCGAGCACTCCGTAACTCAGCCCCGAACGGTCCTTCAACCCCCGCAGAAGCTCCGCGAACTCGCCCGCAGCCGTGCCTTCCGACACCGTCCCGCCACCCCCGTATCCCGTTCCCGCGTTCCAGGCAACGGCCGTTCCACCAGGTCAGACCCCTTGCGGCCGTTCCACCGTCCCTGATCGCCCGCCGGCTGTGGCGGCCGGGACGGATCACGACCCAAGCTCTGGTCATCCAAGCACGCCGCTCCCGGCAGACGGTCGAGCGGCGGCCGTAGACCAGCTCACACGGACAAGGAACCAGCCATGCGCACCTTCCGCCGCACCCGCCTGCTCGCCGCCACCGGTATCGCCCTGACGACCCTCGCCCTCACGGCATGCGACAACGGCACGGGCACCCGGGACGAGGGCAGCGCCCCCCGGCCGACCCCGACGTCCACCACACCGGCGCCCGCCACCGCGCACCCGTCCTCGGACCCGGCACAGGACGCCGAGGCGGCCCCGCAGCAGCCCCGCCGCACGAGCGACTCCACGCACACCTCCCAGGCGTCCGCCCCGCGCATGGCCATCTGCAACGGCGCCAACACCGAGGTCACCGCCCAGCCGGTCCCGCGCCCGCTGAACCACATGCTGCTGACGGTCACCAACACCGGCTCGAAGCCGTGCACGCTGATGTACTACCCGGTGCTCCGCTTCGACGAGATGCAGTGGGTCCCCCAGCCGATCGCGGGCACCAAGCCGCAGGCCGTCCCGACCCTGGCCCCCGGAGCGTCCGGCTACGCCGGAGTCCTCCTGTCGGCCGCAGACGGCAGCGGCGACGGCGGCACCACCGCCGAGCGCCTCACGATCGCCTTCCAGGGCAGGACCCCGAACAGCTCCGGCGGCGCCTCCGCGACGCCCGCCCTGCCGGCCGAGGGCGTCTACTACGACAGCTCCCTGCGGGTCACCTACTGGCAGTCCACACAGGAGGACGCTCTCTCCTAGTCCCGGCTCAGCTTCTGGGCCACCTCGGTGGCCCAGTAGGTGAGGATGTTCCGCGCCCCGGCCCGCTTGATACCGGTCAGCGTCTCCAGGATCGCCCGGTCCCGGTCGATCCAGCCCTTCTCGGCGGCGGCCTCGACCATCGCGTACTCACCGGAGATCTGATACGCGGCGACCGGCACGTCCACCGCGTCCGCGACCCGCGCCAGCACGTCCAGATAGGGCCCGGCAGGCTTCACCATCACCATGTCGGCCCCCTCCTCCAGATCGAGAGCGAGCTCGCGCATCGACTCCCGGACGTTGGCGGGATCCTGCTGATACGTCTTCCGGTCCCCCTGCAACGACGAGGCGACGGCCTCCCGGAACGGCCCGTAGAACGCGGAGGCGTACTTGGCGGTGTACGCCAGCACGGCCACGTCCTCGCGCCCGATCTGGTCCAGCGCGTCCCGGACGACCCCGATCTGCCCGTCCATCATCCCGCTCGGGCCCACCACATGGGCCCCGGCGTCGGCCTGGACCCGGGCCATCTCGGCGTACCGCTCCAGGGTGGCGTCGTTGTCCACGCGCCCGAACTCGTCCAGCACACCGCAGTGCCCGTGATCGGTGGTCTCGTCGAGACACAGATCGGACATGACGAGCAGCTCGTCCCCCACCTCGGCCCGCACATCGCGCAGAGCCACCTGGAGAATCCCGTCGGGATCCGTCCCCGGCGTCCCGACCGCGTCCTTCTTCGCGTCCTCCGGCACCCCGAACAGCATGATCCCGGAGATCCCGGCAGCCACGGCCTCGGCAGCGGCCTTCTTCAGGCTGTCCCGGGTGTGCTGCACGACCCCGGGCATGGAGGCGATGGCCACCGGTTCGCTCACGCCCTCCCGCACGAACGCGGGCAGGATGAAGTCGGCCGGATGCAACCGGGTCTCGGCGACCATGCGCCGCATGACGGGAGTGGTCCGCAGCCGCCGCGGCCGCGCACCGGGAAAGGAACCGTACGTCGTCATGCGCTCTACGCTACGCCCGCCCACACCGGGCATTTGCCGACGCTACGTCGGCGCAAAGCCCGTTGAAGCCGCACCCGCGCACGGCGGGAGTGACCGATTCCGCGCCGTTCCGAGGACGGACACCCCCCGACCCGCCCCCGACGAGACGAGCACCCCCCGCGCGCCGGCAACCCCCCACCGGACGAGCACAGGCGCCGCAGGCATGCCACGGGCGCGCCACCCCAACGGCGACGCGCCCGAACACCACCACACTGAGCCCTAGGTCGTACGCCGGCGCCGAGCCCCCGGCCTCCGCTCACTGGGCCGAGTCACCGGATCCCCCGCCTCCAGCGCCGCGGCCCGCCGCCGCATCCCGAAGTCGGCCAGCGCCTCCGCCAGCTTGTGCACGGACGGCTCCGGAGCCATGACGTCCACCCGAAGCCCGTGCTCCTCGGCGGTCTTGGCCGTGGCGGGACCAATACAGGCGATCACGGTCACGTTGTGCGGCTTCCCGGCGATACCCACCAGGTTCCGCACCGTGCTCGACGACGTGAAGAGCACGGCGTCGAACCCACCCCCCTTGATCGCCTCCCGCGTCTCCGCCGGCGGCGGCGACGCCCGCACGGTCCGGTACGCCGTGACGTCGTCGACCTCCCACCCGAGCTCGATCAGCCCGGCGACCAGCGTCTCCGTGGCGATGTCGGCCCGCGGCAGGAAGACCCGGTCGATCGGGTCGAAGACGGGGTCGTACGGCGGCCAGTCCTCCAGCAACCCCGCCGCCGACTGCTCCCCGCTCGGCACCAGATCCGGCTTCACACCGAACGCGACGAGCGCCTTCGCCGTCTGCTCCCCCACCGCGGCGACCTTGATCCCCGCGAAGGCCCGGGCGTCGAGCCCGTACTCCTCGAACTTCTCCCGCACGGCCTTGACCGCGTTCACCGAGGTGAAGGCGATCCACTCGTACCGCCCGGTCACCAGCCCCTTGACCGCCCGCTCCATCTGCTGAGGCGTCCGCGGCGGCTCGACGGCGATCGTCGGCACCTCGTGCGGCACGGCCCCGTACGACCGCAGCTGGTCGGAGAGCGAGGCCGCCTGCTCCTTGGTACGCGGCACGAGCACCTTCCAGCCGAACAGCGGCTTGGACTCGAACCACGACAACTGCTCACGCTGAGCCGCGGCGGAACGCTCCCCGACCACGGCTATCACGGGCCGCCCGCCCTCCGGCGAGGGCAGCACCTTCGCCTGCTTCAGCGTCTGCGCGATCGTCCCGAGCGTCGCGCTCCACGTCCGCTGCCGCGTCGTGGTCCCCGCGACCGTCACGGTCATCGGCGTATCCGGCTTGCGCCCCGCCGACACCAGCTCACCGGCGGCGGCCGCCACGGAGTCGAGCGTGGTCGACACGACCACGGTCCCGTCCGACGCCCCGACCTCGGTCCAGCACCGGTCCGACGCCGTCCGGGCGTCGACGAACCGGACGTCCGCCCCCTGCGCGTCCCGCAACGGCACACCGGCGTACGCCGGCACCCCGACCGCGGCCGCGACACCGGGCACGACCTCGAACGGAACACCCGCCGCGGCGCAGGCGAGCATTTCCTCGGCGGCGTACGTATCAAGTCCCGGGTCCCCGGACACCGCACGGACGACCCGCCTGCCGCCCCGCGCGGCCTCCATGACAAGATGTGCGGCATCCCGCACCGCGGGGACGACGGTTGCTGACGTACCGTCAACAACCGTCAGCTGAGGCGTGCCTGAGCCCGGATTGAGGTCCGACGAAGGACCCGGCTCCGTGTTCACGACGGTGACGCCCGGCCGGGCGTGCGTACGCACCACGTCGAGCACCTCGTGCTCGGCGACCAGTACGTCCGCACGCGCCAGCGCCTCGACGGCGCGCAGAGTCAGCAGTCCCGGATCCCCGGGTCCGGCACCGAGAAAGGTGACGTGCCCGTGTTCCGGACCGGCGGCGGGAAGGGTGGTGGGGCTCACTGTGCTCGCTCCCCCATAAGACCGGCCGCGCCCTGGGCGAGCATCTCGGCGGCGAGTTCGCGGCCGAGTGCCACTGCCCGGTCGTGCGTATCGGGCACGGGACCGGTGGTGGACAGCTGCACCGTACGGGAGCCGTCGGTCGTGCCGACGACGCCCCGCAGGCGCATTTCCTTGACAATCTGCCCGTCGGCCAGCAGGTCGGCGAGCGCGCCCACGGGGGCGCTGCAACCGGCCTCCAGGGCGGCGAGCAGGGACCGCTCGGCGGTCACGGCGACCCGGGTGAACGGGTCGTCGAGCTCACCGAGCACGGCGATCAGGTCCGCGTTGTCCGCGGCGCACTCGATCGCCAGGGCCCCCTGGCCGGGGGCGGGCAGAACCGTGTCGACCGACAGGAAGTCGGTCACCTCGTCGATCCGGCCGATCCGCTGCAGTCCGGCGGCGGCCAGGACGACGGCGTCGAGCTCGCCCTTGTGGACGTACCCGATCCGGGTGTCGACGTTGCCGCGGATCGGCACCGTCTCGATGTCCAGGCCGTGCCCGCGCGCGAACGCGTTCAGCTGCGCCATCCGGCGCGGCGAACCGGTACCGATGCGGGCCCCGCGCGGCAGGTCGGTGAACTTCAGCGCGTCCCGGGCGACGATCACGTCCCGCGGGTCCTCACGCAGCGGGACGGCGGCCAGCGCCAGGTCCTCGGGCTGCGTGGTCGGCAGGTCCTTCAGCGAGTGCACGGCGAAGTCGACGTCGCCGCGCAGCAGCGCGTCGCGCAGCGCGGTCACGAAGACACCCGTGCCGCCGATCTGCGCGAGGTGCTCGCGCGAGACGTCGCCGTACGTGGTGATCTCGACGAGCTCGACAGGCCGTCCGGTCACCTGGCTCACGGCTTCCGCCACCTGCCCGGACTGGGCCATGGCGAGCTTGCTCCGCCTCGTCCCCAGCCTCAGTGCCTTCTCCGTCATGCCGGCCCTCGGTTCTGTTCGGTCTTCTCCATGCTTTCCTCGGCGCGGGAGACGGAGGCCACCGTCTCGGGGTCGAGGTCGAACAGGGTCCGCAGCGCGTCCGCGTACCCGGCACCGCCGGGCTCGGCGGCGAGTTGCTTCACCCGTACGGTCGGCGCGTGCAGCAGCTTGTCGACGACCCGGTGCACGGCCTGCCGGATCTCGCCGCGCTGCTTGTCGTCCAGGCCGGGCAGGCGCCCGTCCAGCCGGGCGATCTCACCGGCCACGACGTCGGCGGCCATCGTCCGCAGCGCGACCACGGTCGGCGTGATGTGCGCGGCCCGCAGGGCGGCCCCGAACGCCGCCACCTCGTCGGAGACGATGTGGCGGACCTGGTCGACGTCGGCCGCCATCGGGGCGTCCGCGGACGCCTCGGCCAGCGACTCGATGTCGACGAGCCGCACGCCGGCCAGCCGGTGCACGGCCGCGTCGATGTCCCGCGGCATCGCGAGGTCGAGCAGGAAGAGGGCCGGCTCGGGGCGCGGCACCTCGGCGACCGGCTCGGGCTTGCGGCGCTCGGGGATCCGTCCGGCGGTGGCCACGGTCGCGGCCAGCGCGGTGATCAGCTCGGGCGTCACCTCGGGGCTGCGGCGCGCCGCCTCCCGCCGCTCGACGGCGCTGCCGGCGGCCCACGCGGCGTGCTGCTCCAGCGTCGCCGCGTCCATGCCGGCCACAGCGGCCTCCCCCATCACGGAGAAGCCGGGCGCGGTCAGGTCGAGGGGGCAGTTCTCGTCGGTGCCCACCGAGGCGGGCGGCAGCGGCGTCTGCGATACGTCCGTCCGCGGCGTCGCGGGGGACCCGGCGGCGCCCTGCGCACGCTCTTCGACGTGCGCGGGGCGGCCGGTGCGGCCCTCGACGGCGGCCGCGATCTCCTCCGCCTGCAGCACCAGTCCGGTGGCGCCGGTGCAGGAGACCGCGATGTCGGCACGTGTCAGCTCGTCCCGCACCGCGTCCATCGGTACCGCCCGGGCCACCACGTCCGTGTCGTCGGCCTGGTTCAGGATCTGCGCGAGCCGCTCGGCCCGGTCGAGGGTGCGGTTCGCGACGACGACCTCGCCGACCCCGGCCCGCGCCAGCGTCGCCGCGGCCAGCGAGGACATCGATCCGGCGCCGATCACCAGTGCCCGCTTGCCCCGCGCCCACTTCTCCACGGGCGCGCCGGAGGTCAGCTGCTCCAGGCCGAAGGTGACCAGGGACTGCCCGGCCCGGTCGATGCCGGTCTCGGTGTGGGCGCGCTTGCCGACCCGCAGCGCCTGCTGGAACAGGTCGTTCAGCAGCCGTCCGGCGGTGTGCAGGTCCTGCGCGCGGGCCAGCGAGTCCTTGATCTGGCCGAGGATCTGCCCCTCGCCGACGACCATCGAGTCCAGCCCGCACGCCACCGAGAACAGGTGGTGGACGGCCCGGTCCTCGTAGTGCACGTACAGGTACGGAGTGAGCTCGTCCAGGCCGACCCCGCTGTGCTGGGCGAGCAGGGTGGACAGCTCGGCGACACCGGCGTGGAACTTGTCCACGTCGGCGTACAGCTCGATCCGGTTGCAGGTGGCGAGCACCGAGGCCTCGGTGGCCGGTTCGGCGGCGACCGTGTCCTGCACCAGCTTGGCCTGGGCGTCCGTGGTCAGCGCGGCCCGCTCCAGCACGCTCACCGGAGCACTGCGGTGACTCAGTCCGACGACGAGCAGACTCATGCCGGCATCACGGCGGGTACGTCCCCGTCGGGTCCCTTGTCGGCGGACTGCTTGCGCGCGACGGCGGCCGGAACAGCGGCGTCGGACGCCGCCGCGGCCTCCTCGCCGGCCTTGCGCTGCTCGTGGAAGGCGAGGATCTGCAGCTCGATGGAGAGGTCCACCTTGCGTACGTCGACGCCGTCCGGCACCGACAGCACGGTCGGCGCGAAGTTCAGGATGGAGGTGACGCCGGCGGCGACGAGCCGCTCGCACACCTGCTGGGCGGCGCCCGCGGGGGTCGCGATCACGCCGATCGACACGCCGTTGTCCTGGATGATCTTTTCCAGGTCGTCGGTGTGCTGGACCGGGATCCCGGCGACGGCGCGTCCGGTGAGCGCGGGGTCGGCGTCGATGAGGGCGGCGACCCGGAACCCACGGGAGGCGAACCCGCCGTAGTTGGCGAGGGCGGCGCCCAGGTTGCCGATACCGACGATCACGACCGGCCAGTCCTGGGTGAGGCCGAGTTCACGGGAGATCTGGTAGACGAGATACTCGACGTCGTACCCGACACCACGGGTGCCGTACGAGCCGAGGTAGGAGAAGTCCTTACGGAGCTTCGCGGAGTTGACCCCGGCCGCGGCCGCCAGTTCCTCGGACGAGACCGTGGGTACCGAGCGCTCCGACAGTGCGGTGAGGGCTCGTAGGTACAGCGGAAGACGGGCGACGGTGGCCTCGGGAATCCCTCGGCTACGGGTCGCCGGTCGGTGAGTTCGGCCAGTTGCCACGGTGCTCCTGCGGGTAGAGCGGGGCTTCGGGCGGTCATACGTCCCCGGACCGCCCCGTCGAATGCAGGCTATGTCTTTGTGAACGCGTGCACAAAGATGGTGTCCGATTTGCCCGGCCAACGTGACCGGGGTCACGCGCGCTCCGTGAGGGGGCGAGAGGGGGGCCACAAGCGAACACTCTCCTGAAAAGTTCCCGCCCCCGAGACCAGGTCGCCATCGATCCTAAGGCAGACCGGGCACCCGGTCCCGCCGTCGGCTACTCGGGAGTCAGTCGAGGGGCTACTCGCCGGTCACCCCGCGAGCGCCTTGCGGAGGCGGTCCTCGTCCACGCGCCAGAACGTGTGCTGCTCGCCGTCCACCAGGACGACGGGGATCTGTTCCCAGTACTTGTCGTGGAGTTCCTCGTCCTGCGTGATGTCCTTCCGCTCCCACGACACACCGAGGTCGGCACAGACCTTCTCGATCACGATCTGTGCGTCATCACACAGATGGCAGCCGGGCTTGCGGACGAGGGTCACCAGGCGCTCCCGGCGCGCGGCGGCGGGTGCTTCGCCCGAGGTGGCGGGCTTGCGGCGGAAAATCGGGCTCATGCCCGCCATTGTCGCGCCACGCGGGGTCGTTGTTTAACGGCCCGGACGCGGAGAGTTCACGGTGTCCCAACCTCTCGACTCCGGAACCTCCGAACAAAATGGCTATGCTCACGCCATGGCCGCTCTCGGATGGCTCACTCCCCGTAGGCGCTCCGCCACGGCGCGGAGCGTGTTGGCAGGCGAGGCCGCGGCGGAAGCCGCGCGCAAGACACAGGACACCTCCGTCGTCGCCGGCGGTGGCGAGCCGGTGTTCCCCGTGCACGGCGACGACCGGGCCGCCGCCTTCTTCGACCTCGACAACACCGTGATGCAGGGTGCCGCGCTGTTCCACTACGGGCGCGGGCTGTACAAGCGGAAGTTCTTCGAGACCCGCGACCTCGCGAAGTTCGCGTGGCAGCAGGCGTGGTTCCGGCTGGCCGGGTTCGAGGACCCGGACCACATGCAGGACGTGCGCGAGTCGGCCCTGTCGATCGTGAAGGGGCATCGGGTCGCCGAGCTCCAGTCGATCGGCGAGGAGATCTACGACGAGTACATGGCCGTGCGGATCTGGCCGGGGACCCGGGCGCTGGCGCAGGCACATCTGGACGCCGGGCAGAAGGTGTGGCTGGTGACGGCCGCCCCGGTGGAGATCGCGCAGGTCATCGCGCGCCGCCTGGGACTGACGGGAGCGCTCGGAACCGTGGCGGAGTCCGTGAGCGGCGTCTACACGGGCAAGCTCGTCGGCGAGCCGCTGCACGGCCCGGCCAAGGCCGAGGCGGTGCGGGCACTGGCCGCGGCGGAGGAACTGGACCTGACGCGCTGCGCGGCGTACAGCGACTCCCACAACGACATCCCGATGCTCTCCCTGGTGGGGCACCCCTACGCCATCAATCCCGACAGCAAGCTGCGCAAGCACGCCCGGGAGAAGGACTGGCGGCTGCGGGACTACCGCACCGGGCGCAAGGCGGCGAAGGTCGGCATCCCGGCCGCCGCCGGGGTGGGCGCCGTCGCGGGCGGCACCGCCGCGGCGATCGCCCTGCACCGCCGCCGGCGCTAGCGGACCCGGATCGCCCCTCACCGACGTACCCGTCGCACCTGAGCGGGCACGGGCGGCGCCTCGTCGCGCCGCCAGGCGGGACGAGGCGGCCACAGGAGCAACGGCGGGCACATTCGAAACGCCGGGCAATCCAGTCCCTGTACCCACGCGACGCCACACCCAGTCCTCCATCCTGCACCCGGCCACAACACGCCCCGTACCGACCCCGAAGTTGAGCCCATTCGATCAACAAGCGGTCACTCTCCGGCACTTGATCAGCCGTCAATCGGTTACAGAAGCGACGTAATCGATGATTTGAGCAACTGGGCGTAGCAGTGCCTGTACGAAGCGTTATTCTCCTCAGACGCAATCCGGTACCCCTCTCGTCGCTACGACGAGTGAAAGGTCCCGCACTGCACGTGATGGAAGCTCTGCCTCTGGGAGTCCCGTGTACCCACACGTCGGGGTTGACGCCTCGGGCCTGGCTACGCTGCGCGCAACGGTCCTGGACCTGTTGCGCGGCTTCGTCCCCACCGCGTACGCCGTCCCCGCATTCACCACCGCCGCGCCGGTCGGCCCGTGCTACGCACTGGCCGACGGCAGCGCCGCGGTCGGCAGACGAGGCCGCGCCGCCGGTGCGGCCACCGCACGGCGTCCGGCCGCCGACAGCGACAGCGCCCGGATGATGGACCTCGTGGAGCGCGCCCAGGCCGGCGAGGCCGACGCGTTCGGCCGGCTCTACGACCAATACAGCGACACCGTGTACCGCTACATCTACTACCGGGTGGGCGGCAAGGCGACCGCCGAGGACCTGACGAGCGAGACCTTTCTGCGCGCCCTGCGCAGGATCGGCACGTTCACCTGGCAGGGCCGTGACTTCGGCGCCTGGCTGGTCACGATCGCGCGGAATCTGGTCGCCGACCACTTCAAGTCCAGTCGGTTCCGGCTGGAAGTGACCACCGGCGAGATGCTCGACGCCAACGAGGTCGAACGCTCGCCCGAGGACTCGGTACTGGAGTCCCTCTCCAACGCCGCACTGCTGGACGCGGTGCGCCGACTCAACCCTCAGCAGCAGGAGTGCGTGACGCTCCGCTTCCTCCAGGGTCTGTCGGTCGCCGAGACGGCCCGCGTGATGGGCAAGAACGAGGGCGCCATCAAGACGCTGCAGTACCGCGCCGTGCGCACCCTCGCCCGCCTGCTCCCCGAAGACGCCCGCTGAGCCCCACCACCGAACGCACACGCTCCGCGATCCCCAACTCACCCTCGGTGAAAGACTGTTGACTTCGCCGCCCGTTCCTCCTCCGTCCGTAACCCAAGTGCCGCGCCGCTCGTTGTGCGGGATGCAGGCTCCCTGTGGTCACTCCCTGGCCGACTCCGATCCCTCGATCGTGTGGTTGTGGCCGGGGCGTGCAACCCTCAGGACCCCCTGGGGAGTCGACCGTCATGACGAGAGGAGGTGCCGCCAGTGATCGCGAACGTATCGGCGCACCGGCGGGCGAACGCCTTCGCCCAGGCCCTGGAGGAGCAGTCCGATCGGGGCACGGCGGCCGAGCAGTCCGAGGAATCGGCCCCGGCTGCTACGGAACAACCGACCGAACAGGGCCGATTGTTGGCCCTCACGGTCGGTCTTGGCGCATTGCCGAAGCCGGAGCTGGATCCCGAGGTCAAGGTGGTCCAGCGGGCGCAACTGGTGGCTCAGTTCGAAGCGATGCTCCAGGGCGGCGGGATCTCCGATCCCGCGCTGCCCGAGCAGCGCACCGTGCGGGGCCGCGGGGCCCACAGGGCCACTCCGCTGGGCAAGTTCCGTCCACGTACCCGCCTGGCCAAGGGCCTCACGGCCGGGGGCCTCAGCGTGGGCGTCGCCGCCGGCGCCTTCGGCGGAGTCGCCGCCGCCAGCGGCGAGGCCCTGCCCGGGGACTCGCTGTACGGGCTGAAGCGCGGCATCGAGGACTTCAAGCTCGGCCTGGCCGACGGCGAGGACGAACGCGGGCAGGTGTACCTCGACCACGCCTCCACCCGGCTGAGCGAGGCCCGCCGCCTGATGGAGCGCGGCCGCAGCGGACCTCTCGACCACGAGTCGCTCGGTGAGATCCGCCGCGCCCTGTCCGGGATGACGCACGACGCCTCCGAGGGCCACCGGCTGCTCACCGCGGCGTACGAGCGCGACCCGGAGTCGCTGGGCCCCATCCAGGCCCTCTCCGCGTTCTCCGACTCGCATCGGGACGCGTGGGGCGCCCTGCGCGAGCGGCTTCCGGTGCAGCTCGGGGACGTCAGTGAGCAGGTGTCGTCGGTCTTCGACGCCATAGACCAGGAAGTCGCCCCGCTGCAGTCCCTGCTGCCGCAGCCCCCTGTCCAGGGGGGCAGCAGCGAGGACAGCAAGAGGCGCGGCCCCGGCAGCGGGCCCGCCACGGGTGCCACCGAGTCCGGGCGCGGCTCGACACCACCCAGCAGCGGCAGCGGCTCCACGGACGCCGGCGACACCGGCAGCGAGGGCCCCAGCCGGTCCGCCGAGACCGATGAGGAGTCCGACGGACTGCTCGGTGGCAACACCGGCGGGCTGCTCGACCCGCCGAAGGACGCCGGCAGCGCCTCCCCGTCGCAGACCAGGCCGCCGACGACCGCGCCCGACGTCACGGTGCCGCCGTTGCTCCCGGGCCTGCTGCCCGGGCTCGGCCTCGACGCCGAGGACGCCGAGTAATCTCCGCGTCGTACGACGAAGGGGCGCCCCTCCTGAGGGGCGCCCCTTCGTCGTACGGTCAGAACGGCCGGAAGAAGTCGGAGAAGTCAGAAGAAGTCAGAAGAAGACCGAGCGGCGCTGTACCAGCAGCTTGTACAGGGTGTGCTGGATCTGTTCCCTGACCTGGTCGGTCAGGTTGAACATCAGCATCGGGTCCTCGGCCGCCTCCGGCGGATAGCCGTCCGTGGGGATCGGCTCGCCGAACTGGATCGTCCACTTGGTGGGCAGGGGGATCGCGCCGAGCGGGCCCAGCCACGGGAAGGTGGGCGTCAGCGGGAAGTACGGGAAGCCCAGGAGCCGCGCGAGGGTCTTGGCATTGCCGAGCATCGGGTAGATCTCCTCCGCGCCCACGATCGAGCACGGGACGATCGGGGTGCCCTGGCGCAGCGCGGTCGAGACGAAGCCGCCCCGGCCGAACCGCTGGAGCTTGTAGCGCTCGCCGAACGGCTTGCCGATGCCCTTGAAGCCCTCCGGCATCACGCCGACGAGCTCGCCCTGCCCGAGGAGCCGCTCGGCGTCCTCCGCGCAGGCCAGGGTGTGACCCAGCTTGCGGGCGAGTTCGTTGACGACGGGGAGGACGAAGACCAGGTCGGCGGCGAGCAGCCGCAGATGGCGGCCGGCCGGATGATGGTCGTGCACGGCGACCTGCATCATCAGGCCGTCCAGCGGAACCGTGCCGGAGTGGTTGGCGACGATCAGGGCGCCGCCCTCGGACGGGATGTTCTCGATGCCCTTCACCTCGACCCGGAAGTACTTCTCGTACACCGGGCGCAGCAGCGACATCAGGACCTGGTCGGTCAGTTCGGCGTCGTAGCCGAAGTCGTCGACCTCGTAGTCGCCGGTCAGACGGCGGCGCAGGAAGGCCAGACCGGCGGCGACGCGCCGCTCGAGGCCTCCCTCGTCCGCGGACCGCTGCTCGCCCGGCTCGTCCGGGCGCTGTTCCTCGTGGGGCACGGGGACATCGTCCCGCGCGGGTGCCACGCCGGGCAGGGGCTGGACCTCGCCCACCTCGCCCGTCTCACGGACCCGTGCGGACTCCCCGCCGGGCCGCCGGCTGCCCCCGCTCCGGCCACGTCGCGGCGGCCGCTGCACGGCGCTCCCACGGGACCGGTCGTCGTCGAACGGAATGACCTTGGCGTCCGCCATCGTTGATGCGCTCCTCAGTTGGCGCTCTGAGTCGTGGGCCGACCGCCGCCCGCGACGGGCAGCGCGGCGATCCGGTCGACGGCCCCCGCGAGGGCCTCGGGCGGCAGGAGTCCGGGCCCGCGGCTGCCCGCGAAGTCCGCAAACGTTTCCGCAGTGGTGTACTTGGGCTGGAATCCCAGCGTCTCGCGCATCTGGGTCGTGTCCACCACCCGGCCATGGGTCAGCAGTCGGATCTGCTCCGGTGAGAAGTCCGTCATGCCCAGGGTACGCACCAGAGAGCCGGCCCACGTGACGGCGGGCAGCAGCAGCGGCATCGTGGGGCGGCCGAGCCGCCGGGAGCACTGGGAGAGCAGCAGGACGCCGTCGCCGGCGATGTTGAACGTGCCGCTGTTGAGGGTGCCGCGGCGCGGCTCGTGCGAGGCGATCCGCAGCACCTCGATCACGTCGTCCTCGTGCACGAACTGCAGCCGGGGGTCGTAGCCGAGGACGGTCGGCAGGACGGGCAGCGAGAAGTACGAGGCGAGCGGCGATTCCGCGCCGGGGCCGAGGATGTTGGCGAGCCGCAGCACGCACACCGCGACGTCCGGCCGGCGGCGCGCGAACCCGCGCACGTACCCCTCGACCTCCACCGTGTCCTTGGCGAAGCCGCCGCTGGGCAGCGACTTGGGCGGGGTCGTCTCGCTGAAGACGGCCGGGTCGCGGGGCGCGGAGCCGTAGACGTTGGTGCTGGACTTCACCACCAGCCGCCGTACGGTCGGGGACTTCTGGCACGCGCCGAGCAGCTGCATGGTGCCGATGACGTTGGTCTCCTTGACCGTGGCCCGGTTGCCGCTGCCCAGGGCGGTCGCGGTGACGTCCATGTGGACGACCGTGTCGGCGGCGGTCTCGGCCAGCACGCGCGCGATGGTGGGCTGGCGGATGTCGGCCCGGATGAAGTCCGCGCCGCCCAGATGGTGCTCGGGCGGTACCGCGTCCACGGCGACGACCCGCTCCACTTCGGGGTCCCGCTGGATCCGTCGTACGAACCGGCCCCCCAGCTGACGGGCCACTCCGGTCACGAGCACGACCTTGCCCACGATCCGCGCCTTCCTTCCAGCCCTCGTACCGCTGTCGAGTTCCCCGTCTGCGGCCAACCTAGCGGTTGGTTGTTGCGCTGTGATGACCGCCCACTGCACCACGTGACGGGAAATCACCGTCGTACGAACAGGCTCTCGCGCCCGCCGGGCGGGCCTACGCGCGGGGCTCGTTCGCCCGGGACATGCGTGTGGCCCCCCACCGGACGGGGTGGGGGGCCACAGCCACGCTTTCGCGGCGTTGCGGTGCGTCGATCTACCGCTGGTGTTGCTTTCTCAGCGGCTACTTCTTGTTACGACGCTGAACGCGCGTGCGCTTGAGCAGCTTGCGGTGCTTCTTCTTGGCCATCCGCTTGCGCCGCTTCTTGATAACAGAGCCCACGACTACCCTCGCTCACTTCTCATCACTCGGTGTTTGGGCGCCATGGGCCCACACGACCTACGAGGGGCTAGCCTACCCGCCCGAGCGCTGAGGTCGTAATCGAGGTGCTCGGGGAGATCGGAAAGTGCCCTGAGCCGATCTCCCCGAGTCGTCGTCAGGCGGTTTCCACCCCCACATAGCTGTCGCGGAGGTACTCGTGAACCGCGTTCTCGGGGACGCGGAAGGACCGCCCCACCCTGATCGCGGGCAGATGACCGCTGTGCACCAAGCGGTACACGGTCATCTTCGACACTCGCATCACCGCGGCGACCTCCGCCACGGTAAGGAACTGAACCTCACTCAGAGGCCTCTGATCTCCAGCTGCAGCCATGACACACCTGAACCTTCCGCACTCGACTCGACGGCCACCGGCTTCCCCTTCCGGTGACTCTTCGTCGCTGCGTGCTCACTCCCCAGACTAGGGGCGGGTGATGCGAGTGGGGAAGAGGTGCACCTATCGGCGGCCTACTGTGACAGACACGCCCGATTGAGTACGTAGCGGGTAAGCGGCCGGTAGTAATCGGACCGCACAGCGTCATCGACCGGCACGACGACGGCCACGCGCCCTTCGGCCTCGCCGACGAACGGGGCCGGGTCGTCCGTATCGGCCAGGCCGATGGCCTCGAACCCCAGCTGACCTGCGCCGCAGACCCATCCGTGGTCCCCGACGACCAGCTCGGGAAGGGTCCCGCCGGCCTCGGCGACGGCACCCAGAACGGTACGAACCGGCAGGGGGGAATGGGTGTGTGCGCCGGTCGCACAACCGGGACCGGGCGCGCCGGGTGCCCGCACCATCGCGACGCCCCGTACGTAATCGAGGCGGTGCGTGCGTACGCCGAACCTAGTCGTTATGTCGACAGAGCGACCCTTCGCGGGAGTGAGGACGGCACATCCCGCCGCCGACATCGCGTCCGCGAGAGCGCCGTAGAAACCGAGCAATCGGTGCGGATGACCGGTCCCGAACAACACGGGAGCACCACGCTGCGCGACGGCGGCGAGCCGATCGGAGAACGCCTCCAGAGCGGCGAGGGTCAGTTCCGGGTCAATCACATCCTGGCCGGAAACGCACCGAGGATCAGCGGATACCCCACACCTCTGCGCCATCAGTCCGATCAAATCCCGCTCGGTCCAGGCCCATTCAGGATCGATCCCGATCAACAACCGGGGATCGCGCGCCGCGAATCCCCGGTAGCTCCGCAGGCTCACTTCCCGGGAGGTCGCCACGGCCCCGGCCAGCCGAACGGCGAGAAGGTACGCGCGGAGATCGGACCGGGGGATCGTGGGGGTCGGCATGGGAGGATGGTGGCCGATGGAAGTGGCGGCCGGGGGCCGGAACGGGGATACGGGGCTCGGTCGGAGTAACGGCGCCACACCGTTCCTACGCCAGCAACCCGCGCAACGGGAAAACCGCCCGCCGCGTGGCCAGCACGGCCTGGTCCAGGCGATCGGCAGGGTCGTACCCGGCCTCCCAGTCCCCCCACTCCACGGGCCACCGCCCGTCGGTCATCCGCCCCGGCGCCAACTGCCGGGTGCGGGCGAAGACCTCCTGCCGCCACTCCTCGGGAACCACCGTCTCGGGCGCCACCTCCCGCCCGGCGGCGATCGCCACCAGATGGGTCCAGGACCGGGGCACCACGTCCACCACCGCGTAGCCACCCCCGCCCAGGGCCACCCAGCGCCCCTCGGCGTACTCGTGCGCCAGCTCATGGCAGGCGACCTGGACGGCCCGCTGAGCGTCCAGCGACACCGCGAGATGCGCCAGCGGATCCTCGAAATGCGTATCGGCCCCGTGCTGCGTCACCAGCACCTGCGGCCGGAACTGCGCGACCAGCTCCGGCACCACCGCGTGGAAGGCCCGCAGCCACCCGGCGTCCCCCGTCCCGGCCGGCAACGCCACGTTCACCGCCGTCCCCGCCGCGGCCCCGTCCGCTCCCGTCTCCTCCGGCCATCCGGTCTGCGGAAACAGGGTCCGGGGATGCTCGTGCAGCGAGATCGTCAGGACCCGCGGATCCTCCCAGAACGCGGCCTGCACCCCGTCCCCGTGATGCACGTCGACGTCCACGTAGACGACCCGTTCCGCCCCCAGCTCCAGCAGCCGGGCGATGGCCAGCGAGGCGTCGTTGTAGATGCAGAACCCCGACGCCGCCGCCGGCATCGCGTGGTGCAGTCCGCCCGCGAAGTTCACCGCGTGCAGGGCGTCCCCCCGCCACACCGCCTCCGCCGCGCCCACCGACTGCCCGGCGATGAGCGCCGACACCTCGTGCATCCCGGCGAACGCCGGATCGTCCAGGGTCCCCAGCCCGTACGACTGGTCGGCCGACCGCGGATCCTCCGACGCCGCCTTCACCGCCGCGACGTAGTCCTCGCGGTGGACCAGCCGCAACGTCGACTCCCCCGCCGCCTTCGCCGCGACGACCTCGATCCGGCGATCGAGCCCGAACGCCTCGACCAGTCTCCGGGTCAGCGACAGCCGGACCGGATCCATCGGATGGTCCGGCCCGAAGTCATAGCCCGTTACTGCCTCGTCCCACATCAGCTGTGCGCGGCCGCTCATGCCCGCCACCGTATCGGTCCGGTTGAGCGGCGAACGACCGGGCGTACACGAGTGTCACCAGCACCAACACCATCGGTACGAGCATCGCCCCCCGGTAGCTCCAGGCGTCCCCCAACGCCCCCACCAACGGCGAACCGATCAAAAACCCCACATAGTTGAAGACATTGAGCCGCGCCACGGCCGCGTCCGAAGCCCCCGGGAACAACCTGCCGCCCGCCGCGAACGTCTGCGGAACCAGCACGCACAACCCCAGCCCCAGCAACGTGAACCCGACCATCCCGACCCACGCCCCGGGAGCCCCCGCCACCACCGCGAACCCCGCCGCGGCGACCACCGCCCCACCCCGGACCACCCCGACGGCACCGAACCGCCGCACCCCGAAGTCCCCCAGGGCCCGCCCCACCAGCGTGGTGACCATGTAGACGTTGTACGGAACCGTCGCCATCTGCTCCGAGCTCCCCAGCACGTCCTGCAAGTACTTCGCGCTCCAGTTGGAGACGGTCGCGTCCCCGATGTAGGCGAAGGTCATCACCAGGCACAACGGCAGCAACGCCCGGAAGACGACACCCCCCGCCTCGCCGGAACCCGCGCCCTCCCCCCCAACCGCCTTGCCGCGACCGCCGTCGACGTACCACCGGCTCCCCAGCAACGCGGCCGGCAGCAGCACCCCCACCGCCGGCAGATACGACACCACCAGCGCCAGCTCTTCGTGCGCCCCCACCCACGCCAGCGAGGCCCCCACGATCCCCCCGAGGCTGTACGCGGCGTGGAACCCGAGCATGATGCTGCGCCCGTACGACAGTTGCAGGCTCACCCCGAGCATGTTCATCGAGGCATCCAGAGCCCCCACGGCCAGGCCGAACGCGGCGAGCGCCACCGCCAGCTCCACCATCCGCTCCCCGGCGCCCACGCCGAGCAGCGCCAGCAGCACCACGGGCTGGGACCACCGCAACACCGAGCTGGGCGGCACCCGCTTCACCAGCCGCTCGGTCGCCACGCTCCCGACCCCCGCCAGCACGGGCACCGCGGCCAGGAACGCCGGCAGCAACGCGTCGGAGACCCCGTACCGGTCCTGGATCGCCGGGATACGCGTCACCAGCAGAGCAAAGGCGACGCCCTGGGCGAAGAAGCCGAACGCCAACGAGGCTCTACCGCGCCGCAGCTCACGAGTCATGGCGGCGAGCGTAGGGCCCCGGCGTACCGCTGGGTATATCCAGCCAAAGATGAATTTCCCTCAGCTTCCCCCTGCACGTCGGATGAGCAGCTCAGGCAACTCCCCCATGTCACCGAAGAGTCCAGTGGCCCCACTCAGTCTGGCCGCCGGCGTCATGGCCGTGAACCCGTAGACGTCCATCCCGGCCGCGACCGCCGCCTGCACCCCCAGCCGACTGTCCTCGACGACCACGCACCGCTCGGGCGGGACCCCCATCCGCTCGGCCGCGTGCAGGAACAGATCGGGCGCCGGCTTCCCCCGCCCGACATCCTCGGAACTGAAGATCCGCCCCTCGTCGAACCACCGCTCCAGCCCGGCCGCCCGATGCCCCACCCGAATCCGCTCATGACTCCCCGACGAGGCCACGCAGTACGGCACACCCTCCGCGGCCAGCTTCCCGAGGACGTCCACCGCGCCGGGCACCGCCTTCAACTCCCGCTCGAACGCGGCGAAGACCCGACCGTGAAAGACGTCGTCGAAGTCCCGCGGCAACCGCTGTCCGGTCCGCTCCGCGATCATGTCGTGGACGCGGTGCATGGCCGCGCCCATGTAGTCACGCAGGGAGTCCTCGTAGGAGGTCGGATGCCCGAGCTCGGTGAGGTACGCGGCGAGCAGCCGGTTGGAGAGCGGCTCACTGTCGACGAGCACGCCGTCGTTGTCGAAGATCACCAAGTCATAGCGCATAACTGAACCCTAAACGCAGAAAGCCCCGCATCCGAAGATGCGGGGCTTTCCCAAAAATTGTTCGGCGGCGTCCTACTCTCCCACAGGGTCCCCCCTGCAGTACCATCGGCGCTGAAAGGCTTAGCTTCCGGGTTCGGAATGTAACCGGGCG
>NZ_JBIVHU010000008.1:0-431559 GCF_044749345.1 Streptomyces sp. NPDC089424 | reverse complement strand
GGGGCGCGCCCCCCGGGGGGCCGGCCCCCCCCCCCCCCCCCCCGCCGGCCCCCCCCCCCCCCCCCCCCCCCCCCCCCCCCCCCCCCCCCCCCCCCCCCCCCCCCCCCCGACGAGACCCGCACCCCCCGCGCGACAGCAGCCCCCCACAGGCGCCGCACGACGCGACTAGCACCAGCGCGCGAAGTGCCCCTCCACGACCACCCGCACGGCGTCCAGATCCCGCAGCACCAGCGCGTCCACCAGAGCCGCGTGCTCGGCCGCGTCGGCGACCAGCTCCGTACGCGGCCGGGACGCCGTGACCAACGACCACTGCGCCCGCCGCTGCACGTCGTCGGCGACGCGCACCAACTGCTCGTTCCCCGCGAGCCCCAACACGGCCCGGTGGAACGCCCGATCGGCCTCCGCATACGTCACCCGGCACCCGGACGACGCCGCCCGCACCGTCGCCTCGGCCGACGGCCGCAGCTCGGCCCACCGCTCCACGGGCACCACCCGCGCCAGCCGCAGAATCACCGGCGCCTCGATCAGCCGCCGCACCTCGGCGAGTTCGGCCAGCTCACCCGCACCACGCACGACCACCCGAAAGCCCCGGTTGGGCACGACCTCGACCGCGCCCTCCGACGCCAGCTGCTGCATGGCCTCCCGCACGGGCGTCGCCGACACCCCGAAGCGCTCCCCCAACGCCGGCGCCGAGTACACCTCCCCGGGCCGCAGCTCCCCGCTGACCAGCGCGGCCCGCAACGCGTCCAGCACCTGCCCCCGCACGGACGCCCGCTGCACCACAGGCCGCATCGGCGCCTCGCCGTGCGTGTGCTCCCCCCGCACACCCCCACCGGCACCGCCAAGCTCACGCCCCCGGTCCACCTCAGCGGCACCCACAGCACCCACAGCACCCACACCCTGCCCCGGCACCCGCCCCCACGGCACCGCGGAACCGGCGAAGCCCTGCGCACCTCGCTCCACGGCTCACTCCTCCGGCTTCGGACGTGTCAGTACTTGGGGTCATTAACGGCGGCTTGTTACTCGTCCGTCAAGCACCTTAGGCGCTGAAGCGACGGGTTCCTATCCGCACCCCTTCGGGTAAGGTAAGCCTTACCTCTAAACGGCCCCAGACATCTGCGAATGGGTGGTCCCCGTATGCCCGTGCCCGCCTCGGCCACAGCAAGCGCGTACGCCCGCCTCGCGGAAGTCCTCCCCAGCATGGGCATCACCGAGCTGACCGTCGCGGAGCCCTTCCCCACCGGCCCCGGATGGATCACCAGCGACGCCCTCGCCGCAGGCGGCACCGCCCTCGACGCCTTCCTCGCCCACGACGACGCCCAGGTCGTGCGCGACTACGGCCAGCAGGCCCGCCCCGACGTGATCGCCAGTTTCGGCCTGCACCGCTACGCCTGGCCGGCCTGCCTGCTGATCACCGTGCCGTGGTTCCTCGGCCGCCGCGTCCCCCGCTACCCCGTGACGCATGTCTCGTACGACCGCGACGCCCCCGGATTCGACATGGGCCACCTCATGGTCCGCCCGCACGGCTTCGCCTGCCTCCCCGACGACCCCGCCGCGACCCTCCCGGGCGCCACGGTGGTGCCGGACGAGGAGGCGCTGCGCGCCGAGGTGCGCGCGGCCGTCGCCGAGCACCTCGAACCCGTCCTCGCCGCCTTCGGCCCCCGGATGCGCCGCCGCGGCCGCGCCCTGTGGGGCATGGCGACCGACGAGATCGTCGAGGGCCTGTGGTACGTCGCCCACCTCCTCGGCGAGGAGGACCGCGCGCGGAACGAGCTGGAGCTGCTGCTGCCCGGCGCGACCAAGCCGTACGCGGGCTCGGCCGCCTTCCGCGAGCTCACCGGCCCGGGCGGCGAGAAGCTGCCCACCCGCGACCGGGCCAGCTGCTGCATGTTCTACACCCTCCGCCCCGAGGACACCTGCGCCACCTGCCCGCGCACCTGCGACGCGGACCGCGTGACCAAACTGCTGGCCACGACGGCCGGCTGAGGCACCGTCACCCCGGCGCGTCCCGTAAGATCAACAGGACCGCCCACCCGCCCGCGGACTGGGCATTCACAACTCCCTCACGAGGAACGGCAACTTTCCGCCGCACCACTCGTACGGGTAGTCTTATTCGAACTCAACTCCCGCCCCTCACGCGGCAGTTCGAGCAGAACGCCGCCCCGGGCATCCCCTTGCACTTCTCTGGCGGCCTCTTGCCCCGAAACCCCCTGAGGGCCGGTGGGTTTGGGCCACCATGGCGGGCGTTACGCCCTATCCCAATGCAAGGGACCCCAGATGAGACTGACCGACATATCGCTGAATTGGCTGCTACCGAGCGCCGTACTGCTCGCGGGGATGCTGACGGCGGTTGCGGTGCTCCAGCGCGGCAAGCGTTCCGCGGGGAAGGACGCGAGCGCGGACGACTCGTGGGAGCGTATGGAGGAGCGCCGCAGGCGCAAGGAAGCCATATACGGCACCGCTTCCTACGTGCTCCTCTTCTGCTGCGCCGCGGTCGCCGCGGCGCTCTCCTTCAAGGGCCTCGTCGGCTTCGGCCAGCAGAACCTCGGCCTCACCGGCGGCTGGGAATACCTGGTGCCGTTCGGTCTCGACGGCGCGGCGATGTTCTGCTCGGTGCTCGCGGTGCGCGAGGCCAGCCACGGCGACGCGGCGCTCGGCTCCCGGATACTGGTGTGGACGTTCGCGGGCGCCGCGGCGTGGTTCAACTGGGTGCACGCCCCCCGGGGCCTCGGCCACGACGGCGCGCCCCACTTCTTCGCGGGCATGTCCCTGTCGGCGGCGGTCCTCTTCGACCGCGCCCTGAAGCAGACCCGCCGGGCCGCGCTGCGCGAGCAGGGCCTGATTCCGCGTCCGCTGCCGCAGATCCGCATCGTCCGCTGGCTGCGGGCGCCGCGTGAGACGTACAAGGCCTGGTCGCTGATGCTGCTGGAGGGCGTCCGCACCCTCGACGAGGCGGTCGACGAGGTGCGCGAGGACCAGCGGCAGAAGGAGCAGACGCGGCTGCGGCGGCGTGAGCAGGAGCGGCTGGAGCGGGCGCAGCTCAAGGCGATCAGCCGGGGCCACGGTCGCGGCTTCATCGGCCGCGGCGGCGGGCGTCCCGCCGAGCTGCCCGCGGTGGAGCAGAGCGCCGAGCGCGTGCCCGCGGAGCCTGCCATATCCACCGCGGAGCCGCTGCCGGTCCGCGCTCGGCCCTCCTTGCAGCCCGTGCGCACCGGTTCCGACCCGATCACGGTCGACCTCACCGCGGAGGACGACACCATGGCCCTCCCGCGCCTCGACTCCCTTGAGCGCAAGCTGAAGGACCTTGAGCAGCAGTTCGGTTAGGACCGCAGGGCACGGGACGGGGGTGCGGTCCGCCACGGACCGCACCCCGTGCCGTTCAGGCGGCGTCCGCGTCCGCCTCCAGTTCGAACCAGACCGACTTGCCCAGCTCGTGCGGCCGTACGCCCCACGCGTCCGCGAGGGACTCCACCAGCACCAGCCCCCTGCCGTGCGTGTTCTCGTCCGGCTCGGCCACCCGCACCCGCGGCCTGCGGGCCACGTAGTCCCGTACCTCCACCCGCAGCCCATGAGGGTCGAGGGTGGCTGTCAGGACCGCCTCGTCGCCGGTGTGGACGATCGCGTTGGTGACGAGTTCGCTCGTGAGCAGTTCCGCGATCTCCGCCCTGCCGGGCTGCCCCCAGTGCCGTAGCAGGTCGCGCAGCTCTCTGCGGGCCTCCGGGACCGCTCTCAGGTCCGCCCGCCCGAGTCTGCGCCGCAGTTGCGGCGCCCGTGCCTGCCTCTTCATGTCCCCCGCCTGCGTGCCGATGTCGGTTCCCCTCCTGCTCGAACACGTTCACGGAGATCCTTGCCCGATGGGCACCGAGGCAGTCATGTGGAATCGTCAACGACCGAGTGTTCGGCCACGGCGGCCTCCGCCCCGGCCGCCGCACGGGGGCGGCGCCCGCGCACAGGCCGCGCTCCGGGCCGGACCGGCTCGCCCCAACTGCCCATCCGGGGCTGCCGATCCGGTCGTAGCCGTGGAGCACGTGGGGCCGCCGGTTCTCGACGTCCGCCCGGCGGCCCGCCGTATCCGTGCGGCGGCGCGGCCGGCGAGACTGGCCGAATACGTACGGCAGGGCGGCCACCCTCCCCACCCCCGTGGGAGAGGGCGCCGCCGTCGCGCCCGGTGCGGGTGCGGTCAGTACAGCTTGTTGACCGCCGTGGTGGTGGTGCGCTTGAAGGCGGGGACCGGGGCATCGGAGAAGTCGCCCATCTGCGCCCAGTCCACGACGGTGACGGTCCGTCCGTCACGGCCCACCGACATCAGGCGGACGTCCGTGGCACCCCACGCGGTCCAGGTGTGCAGACCGTGCACATGGGCGCCCTCCTCGACCGCGACGGCGCCGTAGTCACGGTGCGCGGCGCCGATCTCCGGGTCCGCCTCCAGGCGGTCCGGGCAGGTGCGGATCTCCTCGTTCATGCGGTCGGCGAGGGCCTTGGCCTTGACCGCGCTGCCGGTGACGATGGTGAGCTGGCGGGCGCTGGTGTCGAGGTCGGTGCGGAACTCCCGGTAGCGGGAGTCGTAGCCCGGGAAGACGTCGGCGAGGCAGAGACCGAGTTCCAGCGGCACCCCGTCGGTGACCCTGCCCGCGGTCCAGGAGGACGAGGGGTGCGGGGGCAGTTGGGAGGCCGAGAGGAAGGCCGGCGAGGGCAGCGCCCGCGCTGCGGCGCCCGCCGGTGCGGCGAGGGTCGTGAGCGCGGTGAGTCCGGCGACGACGAGTGCGGTGAGCGCGCCGGCTCGGATGCGGTGGGACATGGGTCTCCCCCTGGAGGTGTCGTATGCGATGGAATCGTCGCGCGCCGCCTGGCGGTCGGGTCCGGCGGAAGCGGGGCGACACCCAGAGCATCGGCCGTACCGCCGGCCGCCCGCAACGGCCGGCGCGGCATCGGGCACGGTGGAACCATCCCAGCCCGGCTGACGTGCAGATATGTGAGTGCCTGGGATGGGGTCCCCGGGCCGGGACGGAGGGTGCGGTGCCGGCACACGACGACGTGGAGGAGTTCGCGGCGCTGCTGCGGGCGTTCAAGGCGCGCACCGACCGCAGTTACGGCTCGCTGGCCCGCCGTCTCGGCATGAACACCTCGACCCTGCACCGCTACTGCGCGGGCGAGGCGGTGCCGCTCGACTTCGCCCCCGTGGAACGCTTCGCCGCGCTGTGCGGCGCCTCGCCGGAGGAACGCCTGGACCTGCACCGCCACTGGCTCCTGGCCACCGCGGCTCGCCGCAAGGGACGCACGGCGCAATCGCCGCCGGCCACCACGCGGGGCGAGGCCCTCCCGGAGACTCCCCAGGGACCGGCCGCGCAGGAGCCCCGCAGGGAGCAGCCGCCCGCGCCGGCACCTCCGCGCGCAGCCGTCCGCCCCTGGTACCGGCACCGCCGCCTGGCCCTCGCCGCCGGGCTCGCCTCCGCCCTGGTCGTGGCGCTCGTGGCGCTGCGTCCGGGCGGTGGGGGCGGCGGGGAACAGGCGCGCTCGCCGCGCCCGATGGCGGTCACCGCTCCGCTCGCGTGGACCGCCGACTCGCAGGCGTGGTCGCTCGGCTGCGGTCACGACTACGTCATCCGCAGATCTCCGGACCGGGTGCCACCGCCCCCGGCCCCGCAGGACGCCGGGAGGTGGGCGGCGAGCCAGGACGCCGTGCACGGGCGGGAGACGAACATCCGTGTCTCCGTGCAGGGCAGGACGTCCACGGCCGTGGTCCTGGAGGCGCTGCGGGTCCGCGTGGTCGGCCGGGCCGATCCGGTGCCCGGCACGGCGTACGCCATGGACCAGGGCTGCGGTGGCGCGCTGACGCCCCGCCACTTCGCGGTGGACCTGGACGTCGACCGCCCGATCGCCCGCGCGATGCCCGGCAACGACGCGGGCGACCCGCTCCCGGCGGTGCGCATGCCCTACCGCGTCTCCGCCGAGGACCCGGAGGTGCTGCTGGTCAACGCCCGTACCGGGCGGTGCGACTGCGCGTGGTACCTGGAGCTGGACTGGTCCTCCCAGGGCCGGTCCGGCACGCTGCGCATCGACGACGACGGCCGCCCGTTCCGCACCACCGCCATCGAGGGCCTCCCCCGGTACGCCTACGACACGTCCGCGCGCCGCTGGACGCCCTACGTCGAGTAGGCGCCGGCGGACGGGCCTCAGGGCCGGGGCACGTTGCGGAGGTTGGAGCGGGCCAGCTGGAGCATGCGGCCGACGCCGCCGTCCAGGACGATCTTCGAGGCCGACAGGGCGAAGCCGGTGACCATCTCGGCCTTGATCTTCGGCGGGATGGAGAGCGCGTTGGGGTCGGTGACGACGTCCACCAGGGCGGGCCCCTTGTGACGGAAGGCGTCCCTGAGGGCGCCGGCGAGCTGCTTCGGCTTCTCGACGCGCACCCCGTAGGCACCGCAGGCGCGGGCGACGGCGGCGAAGTCGGGGTTGGTGTTGGTGGTGCCGTACGAGGGCAGGCCGGCCACCAGCATCTCCAGCTCGACCATGCCGAGCGCCGAGTTGTCGAACAGCACGACCTTCACCGGCAGGTCGTACTGCACCAGGGTCAGGAAGTCCCCCATCAGCATGGCGAACCCGCCGTCCCCCGACATCGACACGACCTGCCGGCCCGGGTCGGTGAACTGGGCGCCGATCGCCATCGGCAGGGCGTTCGCCATCGAGCCGTGGGAGAACGAACCGATGATGCGACGGCGGCCGTTGGGCGAGATGTAGCGGGCCGCCCAGACGTTGCACATGCCGGTGTCCACGGTGAACACGGCGTCCTCGTCGGCGAGTTCGTCCAGCACGGCCGCCACGTACTCGGGGTGGATCGGGACGTGCTTGTCGACCTTGCGGGTGTACGCCTTGACGACCCCCTCCAGCGCGTCCGCGTGCTTCTTGAGCATCTTGTCGAGGAAGCGCCGGTCCGTCTTGGTCCGCACCCGCGGGATGAGGCAGCGCAGCGTCTCGCGGACGTCGCCCCAGACGGCGAGGTCCAGCTTGGAGCGGCGCCCGAGGCGTTCGGGGCGGACGTCGACCTGGGCGATCCGCACGTCGTCGGGGAGGAAGGCGTTGTACGGGAAGTCGGTGCCCAGCAGGATCAGCAGGTCGCACTCGTGGGTGGCCTCGTAGGCGGCGCCGTAGCCGAGGAGTCCGCTCATCCCGACGTCGAACTTGTTGTCGTACTGGATCCACTCCTTGCCGCGCAGGGCGTGCCCGACCGGAGACTTGATCTTCTCCGCGAACTCCATCACCTCGGTGTGCGCCCCGGCGGTGCCGCTGCCGCAGAACAGGGTGACCTTGCCGGCCTCGTCGATGAGCTGGACGAGGCGGTCGATCTCGGCGTCGGCGGGCCGGACGCCGGGCCGGGAGGTGACGAGGGCGGACTCGGGCGCCCGGTCGGGTGCGGGCCGGTCGGCGATGTCGCCGGGCAGGGTGACGACGCTGACGCCGCCCTGGCCGATCGCGTGCTGGATGGCGGTCTGGAGCAGCCTCGGCATCTGCTGCGGGCTGGAGATCATCTCGCTGTAGTGGCTGCACTCCTGGAACAGCCGGTCGGGGTGGGTCTCCTGGAAGTAGCCGAGGCCGATCTCGCCGGACGGGATGTGCGAGGCGAGGGCGAGCACCGGCGCCATGGACCGGTGGGCGTCGAAGAGCCCGTTGATCAGGTGCAGGTTGCCGGGCCCGCAGGAGCCGGCGCAGGCCGTCAGTTTCCCGGTGATCTGCGCCTCGGCGCCGGCCGCGAAGGCGGCGGTCTCCTCGTGCCGGACGTGGATCCAGTCGACGGCGGGGTTGCGGCGGACCGCGTCGACGACCGGGTTGAGGCTGTCGCCGACGACGCCGTACAGGCGTTTGACTCCGGCGCGGGCGAGGATGTCGACGAACTGTTCGGCGACGTTCTGCTTGGCCATGGTTCGGTGCACCCCTTCGGCTCTCCTGGGGTCCATCAATCCACAGGGTTCGCCCTCACGCCTCCCACACGGCGGCCGCCGTACGGTCGTCGGCGTAGCCCTTCACCCGTACCTGGGTGTCGGCGAGAAAGGCGGCGAGCCCCGGCGGCTGCGGGGCGGCCCAGCGTTCCCGCAGGTGCGCGGGCAGCTCCGGTTCGCCGCGCAGCGGCTCCGCGAGGCCGCCCGTGCACATCAGGAGCGTGTCGCCCGGTCGGGCGACGGAGGCGCGGAAGCGGAAGGGTTCGCGGGGCGGCTCGGGGGCCGGCTCGTAGGGGCTCGGCGGGGTCGGTATGCCGAGGTCCATGGTGAGCCGGTCGCCCGCGACGGTCACCTCGGGCAGCGAGCCGAAGCCGAGGACGGGTGCGCCGGCGACCTCGCCGGGCTGCGGTTCGATGTCCTGCCAGGCGCCGTCGCGCAGCCGGAACAGGCCTCCGGCGCCGACGCCGAAGAAGACGCGCGTACGGCACCCGGGGTCGGCGGGCAGGAGCAGGCAGCGCAGGGTGGCGGCGTACTCGTCGGGCCGCAGGCCCTGTTCGGCGGCGCTGGCACGCAGTTTGCCGAGGCTGCGGTCGGTGAGGCGGTGCAGGCCGGACTTGAGGTCGCCGCGCCGGCCGGCGCGGATGTCCTCGGCGAGGCGCGCGTGGCTGCGCCCGACCGCCCGCCCTATCCACCGGCACACCTCGGCGGCCGCGCGGTGCGCCCCGGCGGTGGCGCGTGCGCCGGTGGCCATCGCGACCAGCACGAGCGCGGTGTCGCCGGTGCCGAACCGCGCGGTGAACAGGGCGTCGCGGCGGGGTTCGCCCCGGTAGCGCGCGGAGTCGCCCCGGACGGAGGCCGCGCGCAGGGTGCAGGCGCCGTAGTGCGCGCCGTCCAGCACGGTGTCGGCGACCAGGTCGCCGAGGTCGTCGGGGTCGGCGGGCGGCAGGGCGGTGGGTTCGGGCTCGTAGGTGGGCGGCCCGGAGCCGACGTGGTGCGGCGGAACGGGGGTGACGGGGGCCAGGCGCGGTGGTGCGGGCGGGGGCGGGATCGGCGGAGGCGGCTCCGCGAAGGTGGGGGCGGGGCGGCCGGTGACCGACGTGGTGGGGCCGGTGGGCGGGAGCGGCACGGAGGGGAGCGTCCCGCCCTCGCGCGGTCCGGGGACGGACGCGCCGGCGCGGGGTGGGTTCTGCGCGCCCTCGGCGCCGTCCCGCGCCGTTCGTGCGCCGTCGCCCGGCGCGGGTGAGCCCCCGAAGGGCTCCTGCGGTCCGGTCACGGCGTCCGCCGCCGAGGCGAAGCGGTCGTCGAGCGACTCGGGCGTGCGCGCGGGCCCCGTGTCGTCGCTGGTGTCGTCGTACAGCTGCCCCCACCAGTCGTCGGAGTGACCGGCGGGCCTTCCCCCCTGCTGGCTCATGCCCTCAATTGTCCACCGCACGGCCCGGTTGAAAACGGGGCGTCGGGAAATTGGCACGCGGCTCTCCGCCTGCGCACGGCGTGTCGGGGTGACGTGTCGTTCATGTGTCGGGGCGCGGAGTACGTCCTCCGGAGCCCGGCGTCCGCACAGGCGTGCGGGTGTACGGCAGAGGTCACCGGGCGACTCCACCCCCCACGGGAGAGCCGCCCGGCGACGTGAAACAGCCGGAGCCCGTCGGCGCCGGTGGCCCCACCCTGGCAGGGTTACGCACGGTACGGCCACGAGGTGCCGTGGCGCATATGCGCCGTGGCCTGTTTGCGCCACGTCCGGTGGGTCCGCCGGCCGGCCGCATCCGGCACCGGCGACCTGCGAGGTGCGCCGCGCTCCGGCAGGCTGGGCGGATGGGAGTGTGGCAGCTCCTGCTGGCGGGCCTGCTCATGCTCGCCGGCCTGTGCGGAGTGCTGGTGCCCGGCGTGCCCGGGTCGTGGCTGGTGTGGGCGGCGGTCATGTGGTGGGCGCTGCAGGACCCGGGGCCGGCCGCCTGGTACGTGCTGGTCGGCGCCACCGTCGCGCTGTTCCTGGCGCAGGTGGTGCGCTGGGCCCTGCCGCCCCGCAGGCCGCGCGAGAGCGACGCGACGCCGCGGCTGGCCGCCTGCGCGGGGCTGGGCTCCCTCGTCGGCTTCGTCGTCGTCCCGGTCGTCGGCGCGATCCCCGGCTTCATGGCCGGCATCTACCTCTGCGAACGCCTCCGGCTCGGCCGGCACGCCGAGGCCTGGGCCGCCGTACGCACGGCGATGCGCTCGGGCGGCTCCGGCGTGCTCGTGGAGCTGTTCACCTGTCAGCTGATCATGGCCGCCTGGCTGTGCGTGGTGATCCGGGGCTGACGGGTCGCTCAGTCCTTGCGGCCGGTCGCCGCGACGGTCACACCGAGGCCGATCATGGTCAGGCCGCCGGCTCCGCCGACGGCCGCGAGCCGCCCCGGGGACCGGGCGAACCAGTCCCGCGCGCCGGCCGCGGCCAGCCCCCAGACGCTGTCGCAGGCGACGGCGATGAGGTTGAAGACCAGTCCGAGCAGCAGCATCTGCGCGCTGACGTGCCCCTGCGCGCGGTCCACGAACTGGGGCAGCACGGCGGCGAAGAACACGATCGTCTTCGGGTTGGTCACCCCGACCGCGAACCCCTCCCACAGCGTGCGCAGCCCCCCGGGGCCGGGTTCCAGCCGGCCGAACGCCGCCCGCAGGGTGTGCCGTTGCCGTATCGCGCGGATGCCCAGGTGGATCAGGTAGGCGGCGCCGGCCAGCTTCAGCGCCAGGAAGACGGCGGCCGACCGCTCCACCACCGCGCCGACGCCGAACGCCACGGCGATCACGGCGGCGTAGGCCCCCAGCGTGTTGCCGACCACCGTGGTCAGCGCGGCGCGGCGCCCCTGCGCCAGGGCGCGCCCGACCACGAACAGGACACTCGGCCCGGGGACCACGATCAGCAGGAAGGACATGGCGGCGAAGGCCGCGAGTCGATCGGTCGACACCATGCCGCCCACGGAACCACGGGGGCGGCGGGCGCTTCAACGGGTTAACGGGCGGCGCCCGCCGGGGGCAGCACGCCCTCCAGCGTGAGCAGCCGCACCTTGCGCTCCAGGCCGCCCGCGTATCCGGTCAGCGCGCCGTCGGCGCCGATGATCCGGTGGCAGGGGCGGACCACGAGCAGCGGGTTGGCGCCGATCGCGCCGCCGACCGCCCGTACCGCGGCGCGCGGGGCGCCGATCCGCGCGGCGATCTCGCCGTACGTGGTGGTCGCGCCGTAGGGCAGCGAGTCGATGGCGTCCCACACCCGCTGCCGGAACGGCGTCCCCTCCGAGCGCCACCGCAGCCGGAACTCCTTCAGCTCCCCGGCGAAGTACGCGGCGAGCTGGTCCTCCGCCTCCCGGAAGAGCGCGGGGTCGCGGCGCCAGCCGTCCTGGACGGTCCGCCCGCCCTTCTGCCCGGGCACGGACAGGGAGGTGAGGGTGCCGGCCGGGTCGGCGGTGAGCAGCAGCTCGCCGAGAGGGCTGTCGACGGTGGTCCAGTAGGTCTCGGTCTCGGTCACGGGGACGGGGGTCGCGGTACTCACGGGAACTCCAACTCCCCTGCTGTGCGCAGGTGTTGTATGGCATACGAGCGCCAGGGGCGCCAGCTGTCGGGGATGTCCGCGCCCGGCGGGGCGACGTCGGGGTCGCCGAGGGCGCGGACGCGGATGCGGGCGACGGTGGGGGCGTCCAGACCGGGCAGGGCGAGCAGGGCGGCCTGCGCGTCCTCCCGGTCGGCGCCCGGGTCGAGACGTACGGCGCCGTCCGCGAGTGCCGTGGTGAGGGCGCCCAGAGCACCCTCCGGTTCGGCGCCCGCGAGGACGGCGGCCTCGGGGAAGACGTGGGTGAGGGTGCCGCAGGGCGCGTCGAGGGCCTTGCCGTAGCGCCGGACCAGCCCCTCCGCCGCCGCCCGCCCCACCAGCGCCCGTACCGCCAGTTCCTCGGGGTCGGCGGCGCCGGGCGAGCGCAGTCCGGGGCGGGCGGCGACCAGGGGGGCCAGCCGCGGATCGGCGCCGAGGCGCCCGTCGACGGCGTAGGGATCGGCGTCGAGGTCGAGCAGCCGCCGCAGCCGCTGCACGGCGGTGGTGAGGTCCCGCTGGTCGGTCAGGTGCATCCGGGCGTCCAGCCAGCCGCCCGGATGGGTGGCGGAGCCGGAGCTGCGGGTGCGCTCGTCGACGGCGACGATGCCCGTGCCGTACGGCAGCCGCAGCGTGCGCCGGTAGGTGCGCCGGCCGGGCGGCCCGCTCACCTCCTCGACGCCGGGCACGGCCTCGTACGCGAGCAGGTCGAAGACGGCACCCGCGTGGTAGGGGCCCCGGTGGGCGAGCCGCAGCGGGATCCCGGCGCTCGGACTGTCCGCCCGTCGGGCGGTACGTCCCCGGGGCGCCGCGGCCCGCAGTTCGCTCGGGGTGGAGGCGTACACCTCCCGCATGGTGTCGTTGAACTGGCGCACGCTGGCGAACCCGGCCGCGAAGGCGATCCGCGTGATGGGCAGGTCGGTGGTCTGGATCAGCACGCGCGCCGTGTGGGCGCGCTGGGCCCGGGCGAGGGCCACGGGCCCGGCGCCGAGCTCGGTGGTCAGCTGGCGCTGCACCTGCCGGGCGCTGTACCCGAGCCGGGTGGCGAGCCCGGCGACGCCCTCCCGGTCCACGACGCCGTCGCCGATCAGCCGCATGGCCCGGCCCACGACATCGGCCCGGACGTTCCACTCGGCCGATCCCGGCACGGCGTCCGGACGGCACCGCCGGCAGGCACGGAAGCCCGCTCCCTGCGCGGCGGCGGCCGTCGCGAAGAACCGCACGTTGGACCGCTTGGGTGTGACGGCGGGGCAGCTGGGCCGGCAGTAGATGCCGGTGGTCTCGACCGCGAAGAAGAACTCGCCGTCGAACCGGGCGTCCCTGCTGCGTACCGCCGCGTACCTGGTGTCTTCGTCCATCACACTGTCCAGTCTGCGCCCTGGGAAGAGGTGCGGCTGGCGGAATTCGGACACCCTGTTGCGTCCGCCCGGGTCATGTGCCAGGGCCTGTCCGGCAATGCGCGCCGTCGCCCGGAGGGCGGCCGGACGGCGTCAGGTGCGTGCATGGCGCCGTCCGGCAGACGGGAATGGTCGGACAGGCCCTTAGCGCCGGTGGCCCCGCTTGGCCTCCATCGCGGCCCGGCCCTCGGCGCCCTTGCGCTTCCAGTCCTTGCGGATCTCGGCCCGGAGCCGGGCGTCGGTCTTGGCCACGATCCACTGGTTCTCCCGGAGCAGCTTGCGATAGCTCTCCAGCCGCCGTACCGGCAGCTCGCCCGAGTCGATCGCGGCCAGCACCGCGCAGCCCGGCTCCGACTCATGGGCGCAGTCGTGGAACCGGCAGTCGGCCGCCAGCTCCTCGATCTCGGCGAACACCTGCCCGACCCCGGTGCCGGCGTCCCAGAGCCCGACGCCGCGCAGGCCCGGCGTGTCGATCAGGACACCGCCGCCGGGCAGCGGCAGCAGGTTGCGCGTGGTGGTCGTGTGCCGCCCCTTGCCGTCGACGTCCCGGGTGGTCTGCACCTCCATCACGTCCTGCCCGAGCAGCGCGTTGGCGAGGGTCGACTTGCCCGCGCCGGACTGCCCGAGCAGGACGGACGTCCCCCCGGCGACGACGGCGGCGAGCACGTCCAGGCCGTCCCCGCCGACGGCGCTCACCGCCAGCACGGGCACGCCCGGCGCCGTGGTCTCCACGTCCTGCACGAGGTACGAGAGCGTGGCCGCGTCCGGCACCAGGTCGGCCTTGGTCAGGACGACCACCGGCTGCGCCCCGGACTCCCAGGCAAGGGCGAGGAAGCGCTCGACGCGCCCGAGGTCGAGTTCGACGGCCAGCGACACGGCGACGATCGCGTGGTCGACGTTGGCGGCGAGGATCTGCCCCTCGGACCGCTTGGAGGAGGTGGAGCGCACGAACGCGGTGCGCCGCGGCAGATACGTGCGTACATAGCGGGGGTTGCCCCCGGGTTCGACGGCGACCCAGTCGCCGGTGCACACGACCCGCAGCGGGTCGTGGGGCGTGACGAAGGCGGTGTCGGCCCGCAGCACGCCGGCCGCGGTGACCACGTCGCACTGACCGCGGTCGACCCGGATCACCCGCCCGGGCAGCAGTCCTTCGGCGTCGTACGGGGTGAACTCGTCCGCCCACGCGTCGTCCCAGCCGTAGGGGGCGAGCGCGTCGGAAACAGAGGTGGAAGACAACAGGGTGACCCTTCACAAGGGGGCCCCGGCGGGCGCGCGGACGGCGCGCCAGAACGTCGCGAGAACGTGGAGTGTGTCAGCCGGTGGCCACGGAGGTGGACTTGATGAGCTTCGGGATGCGCGCAGCGCACAGCACGGCGACAGTCATCGGGTCTGCACCTCCTCGGACACACTCGGTCGTGGGGCGGCGGCACGGGGCCACCGCCGGTTGCGCCCTCACTCTAACCGGGCGCCTCGGTGGCTCGTCAACGCGTTTTCACGACCCGGCCCTTCAGGCCCCCGTGCACTCCCGCCCGTTCAGCGTGAAGTCGTACGCCGGCGAGTTCCTGCCGCTCCAGGAGCCGAGGAAGCCGAAGGCGAGGCTGCCGTCGGCGGCGACGGTCCGGTTGTAGTCGGCGGCGGTGGCGGTGACTCGGGAGCCGTCCTGGCGGGCGTTCGCGTCCCACATCTGGCCGACCCGCTGGCCGTCCCGGAAGGTCCAGGCGACCCGCCAGTCGGTCAGGGGGCGCTCGGTGGTGACGGTGACGGCCGCCTGGAAGCCGTCGGTCCACTGCCCGACGAGGTCGTAGGCCACCTGGCAGGCCGGCCGGGGGCCCGCGCCCGGCGGGTCGGTCCGCGCCGAGGGTCTCGCCGTCGAGCCCTGGGGCTCCGGGTCGGGGGCCCGGTGCGCGGACGTCGTGGCGGAGGTCTTCCTGGCCGACGGCTTCGGCGAGGGGGAGGCCTTCTTCGAGGGGGCGCGGGTGACGTCCGGCAGGGAGAGGCCGGGGCCGGCCACCGGCTGACGGTCGGTGGTGTCGAGGGGCGCGGCGCCGCCGTCGTCGCTGTCGCCCCGCGGCATCAGGGTGACGGCGAGAGCCAGCAGGGAGACCAGCACGGCGGCCACGATCAGGCCGCCGCGCAGCACGCGTGCCTTGTCGGCCGCGGCCGCGGCCGCGGCGTCGTCGGGGTCGACGGCGCCGGGACGGCCGGCCCCCAGCCGTACCTCGGCGGCGCGGCGGCGGCGTTCCAGGTACGCGAGGCCGCCCCAGCCGATCACACCGCCGGCCAGGGCGCCCGGCAGGCCGCCGCCGTGCAGGCGCAGACAGGCGGCGGCCTCCGCGCACTGCACACAGCGGGCGAGGTGCCGGGAGAGGTCGTCGGGGGTGTCGGAGAGCGGTGAGCGGGTGACGCCGTCCAGGAGCCGGGCGTAGCTGCGGCACCGCGGCTCCATCGGTGCGTCGAGATGGTTGCGCAGGCAGCGGTCCCGGAACAGGCGCCGCACCTCGGTGAGTTCACCGGCGACGCCGCTCGGGTCGAGGCCGAGGCGGCGGGCGACCGCGGGCAGCGGCAGGGCCTCGACCTCGACGAGCCACAGCAGTTCGGCGTCGGGTCCCTGCATGTCGCGCAGGGCGCGCAGCGCGAGCGGGCGGCGCGTCGGGGGGCCGGTGTGGCGGGCGGCGCCCTCGGAGTTGAGCCACAGACGCAGCTCGGGGTCGAGCCGGTGGCCCTGGCCCTGCGCCTCCCATTCGGCCGCCGTGGCGCGAACGGCCGTCAGGAGCAGCGCTATTCGGGGCAGCCGGGGTTGCCGGGGCGGGCGACGGCCGGTGTTGCGGTCCGTTCCGGACTCGGCGGTGCGGACCTCGCGTATCCCGCGCGCGAACGCCTCCCGGGCGAGTGCGGTCGCGGCCGCGGACCCGGCCGTGCACAGGTCGGCGTACGACAGCACCGTGTCCCAGCACTCGGAGAACAGCGCCGCCTCGGAGGCGTCCTGAGGGGTCGGCAGGTCGGGCATGGGTCTCCTGCATCGTGCGAGGTCAACTGGCCCTGTGGACAAGGGGAGTTGTGGGGAAACCTCGGGCAGGGCAAGAGCCTTTCACGCTTTCGACACAACTGACAAGCGGAGTATTCAAAACGCCGCGAGGGCCCGATCGCGGCGATGCGCGATCGGGCCCTCGCGAAAGGGTGCGGGCCGTGCCGCCCTACGGCGTGGCCGTCGCGGAGGTCTCCGGTGCCGTCTGCGGCTCCTCCCGGGCCGGGAGGCTGTCCATGAAGGAGCTGACGGAGAAGACCGCGTTACCGGGTCCGGGCGGGCCGTAGCCGGGCGGGGAGGACAGACCGAAGTCGTCCATGGTCGCGCGGTAGGCCTCCAGCAGCCGGATGTGGTACTCCAGCGGGGCGCCCTGCGGGTTGGCCTTGCCGAGTGGGGTGGTGGGCTCGGGGCACCAGGTGGTGAACCGGGGCGTGATGCCGTGCGACATGAAGAACCGCAGGCCCTCGGTGGTCGACGCGATCGCCTCGTCGACGGTCTTGAAGCCGAAGGGCTCGGCCATCTCCACGCCCGCGACGAAGTTGGGGATCACATTGCGCGCCCCGAACACCTCGGCCGAGTCCAGGATCCGCTTGTGCCACACGTCACGGCCGACGTAGCGCTCCTTGCCCGGGCAGTACATCTTGAACAGGTACTCGTCCCACACCTCGTAGTTCGGGTGGTAGATCTGCACGCCGTAGTCCTTGAAGCGCTGGACGTCGTCGCGCGGCAGCGCCTGGGCCACCACCTTGCCGATCCAGCGGCCCGGGAAGCGGTCCTCGATGGCCTTGGCGTAGTGGCCGTAGAAGTCGGCCTCGTCCCGTCCGGAGACGGTCTTGGTGATGGCACCGCCGGTGAGCGTGTAGGCGGTGGACGCCTTCGCCGTGTCGTACCGGTCGATGATCTCCAGGGCCTCCAGGACCTCCTCGACGTCCTTGACCCCGGTGTACGGCCGGCCGGCCGCCTTGTGCTGGCGCCAGTTGTGATTGATGTCGCAGTACTGGCACTCCTCCTTGGCGCCGAAGTACTGGCAGACCCGGAAGACGGTCAGGTAGATGAGGTAGCCCCACTGGATGGTCGGGGCCACCTCCATGACGGACTTCCCGTTGGAGAGCGTGTGCCGGTAGTACTCGGGCATCGGCGGCACCCCGACGTCGGCGATGCGCTTCCCGTCGAGGTAGAGGCCGAGCACCCCGTCCTCGCCGGCGGCGACGCGGTAGGGCGAGGCCGGGTTCACCCGCACCGACACCACGGTCCGGCGCAGGTCGTAGGGGCCTCCGGTGAGGATGATCTCCTCCGGCGGACGGCGCAGCGCCGCCTCACCCAGCTCGGGCAGGGTGCCGTGGTCGAAGGAGAAGATGAAGTACGACTTCGGCTTGACCTCGCCGCCCTCGTTGTCGCTGAGCGCGGAAGGATCGAAGGCGACACCGCCCCGGAGCAGGTCCTCCTTGAAGACGGCTTCCCGCGGCACGTGCGGGAAGCGCTCCATCAGATCCTCGACGAGCGCGGTGCGGCTGCTCATCCCGTGACTCCTCCCTGCGACGGCCTGCTGCGGTGTTCGACTCCTCACGGTATGCCCCCTGCCTTCGGGGCCGTGCAGCCGGGTCCGGCGCGAGCGCCGGAAGGCGAACGAAACGGACACCGCCCGGCGGACAGCATACGGTGGCGCGGCCTCCGCTTCTGGCCCGCTTCGTCACCGCCACCGCCGGACGAGGCCCGACCGGCCCCCGCGCCGTGCCGCCGGGCACGGGTGGTTTGCTGATCCCCGACGCCGACACGTTTCGTCGGGAATTCGTCGGGAAGAGGGCGACCGCATGACCGGGACCGTGACCAACTGGGCGGGCAACATCACGTACAGCGCCGGGGAGCTGCACCGGCCGCCCACACCGGACGCCCTGCGCGCGCTCGTCGCGGGCGGCACGCGGGTGCGGGTGCTCGGCAGCGGCCACTCGTTCAACGACATCGCCGACCCGGGACCCGAGGGCGTCCTGCTCTCCCTGGACGCGCTGCCGCCCGCGATCGAGGTCGACACGACGGCCCGCACGGTACGGGTCTCGGGCGGCGTCCGGTACGCCGAACTGGCCCGCCGGGTCCACGCGCACGGCCTCGCGCTCGCCAACATGGCGTCGCTGCCGCACATCTCGGTCGCCGGTTCGGTGGCGACCGGCACGCACGGCTCGGGCGTGGGCAACGCCCCGCTGGCGGCCGCGGTGCGCGAGGTCGAGCTCGTCACGGGCGACGGCGGGACGGTCCGGATCGGCCGGGGCGAGGAGCGGTTCGCGGGCGCGGTGACCTCGCTCGGCGCGCTCGGCGTGGTCACCGCGCTCACCCTCGACCTGGAGCCGGCCTTCGAGGTCGAGCAGCACCTGTTCACGGAACTCCCGCTTGAGGGCTGGGACTTCGACACGGTCATGGGGGTGGCGTACAGCGTCAGCCTGTTCACCGACTGGCGTGCGCCCGGCTTCCGGCAGGTGTGGGTCAAGCGCCGCACCGACCGGCCGCTGCCCGCTTTCCCCTGGGCGGCGCCCGCGACCCGGGCGCTGCACCCGGTGCCCGGGATGCCCGCGGTGAACTGCACCGAGCAGTTCGGTGTGCCGGGGCCGTGGCACGAGCGGCTGCCGCACTTCCGGGCGGAGTTCACGCCGAGCAGCGGCGCGGAGTTGCAGTCGGAGTACCTGATGCCGCGGTCCCACGCGGCCGGTGCCCTGCGTGCCCTCGACGCGATCCGCGGCACCGTCGCGCCCGTCCTGCAGACCTGCGAGGTGCGCACCGTGGCCGCCGACGAGCAGTGGCTCAGTCCCGCGTACGGACGGGACAGCGTGGCCGTGCACTTCACCTGGGTCGCGGACACGGCGGCGGTGCTGCCGGTGGTGCGGCGGGTGGAGGCGGCGCTGGAGGGGTTCGACGCCCGGCCGCACTGGGGCAAGGTGTTCGCGATGCCGGGGCCGGTGCTGCGGGAGCGGTTCCCGGCACTGCCCAGGTTCCGGTCACTGGTGGCGGGTCTGGATCCGGCGGGGAAGTTCGGCAACGCCTTCGTACGAGGAGTGCTCGGCGACTGACGCCTCGCTTTCCGCGCCCCCTCTCCGCGCCCCCTCTCCCCGCGTCCCTTTCCCCATCCCCTTTCCTAACCCCCTTTCCTAACCCCTTGTCGAAAGTCTCCGGGGCCCATAGCCTTGCGCCGCGCCGGGGCCTAGGCCGCCCGGCCCAGGGGACGGGGGCAACGGGATGAAGCGCGGCACCTCACGGGACATCCGCACCGCGAACCGCTACGAGGTGCTGCGCCAGATCATCGCCGAGTCTCCCACCTCACGGCAGGAGTTGGCCGCCGCGACCGGACTGAGCCTGGCCACCGTCGCCACACTCGTCGGCGAGCTGCTCGACCTCGGCCTGATCACGGAGGTCGGCTTCGAGGACTCGGCGGGCGGCCGCCCCCGCGGACTGGTGGCCGTCGACACGTCCGGCGGCGCACTGATCGGCGTGGACGTGGCGGAGACGTACGTCCACGCCGAGCTGTTCGACCTCTCGCTGAACGTCCTCGCCCGCGCGGACGAGGACATGCGCCCCGACGAGAGCCGCCCGGAGCAGGTCGTCGGCCATGTCGCCGCCGCCGTCGCCTCGGTCGTGGCGCGGGCCGGCGTCACGGACGCGCGCGTGCTGGGCGTGGGGGTGAGCGTGCCGGGGCAGGTGGACCGCGACACGGGCGTCGCCGAGTACGCGCCCAACTGGGGCTGGCACGACGTCCCCCTGCTCGGCCTGCTCGCCGCACACATCTCCTACCCGCTGCACCTGGACAACCCGCTGCGGGCCTGCGCGGTGGCCGAGTCGTGGTTCGGGGCGGCGCGGGGGCGCGGTGACGCGGTGGTGGTCAATCTCGGGACCGGGGTGGGCGCCGGGCTGATCCTGGGCGGCGGGCTGCACCGCGGTGTCAGCAACAGCGCCGGCGAGTGGGGCCACACCACCCTCGTGCTGGACGGCCGGCCGTGCCACTGCGGCAACCACGGCTGCGTGGAGGCCTACGTGGGCGCTCCCGGCATCATGCAGCACCTGCGGGAGCTGAGCCCGGACAGCCCGCTGCTGCACCCCGGGGACCAGACCGCCACCGTGGCCGCGCTCGCCCGCGCGGCCGCCGCGCAGGACCCGGTCGCCCTCGACGTCGTCCGCACCACCGCCCGTTATCTCGCCGCCGGTCTAGCGGACCTGGTCAACCTCCTCAACCCGGAGGTGGTCGTGCTCAGCAGCTGGGTCGCGGCGAGTCTCGGCGAGCCCCTGCTGACCGAGGTGCGCGCGGCCGTGTCCCGGCACGCGCTGCGGCGCCCCCTGGACGCCACCGAGATCGTCCTCTCCCCCGTCACCACCGACCCGGTCTCCCTCGGCGCGGCGACGTTCGCGCTGGAGGGCGCCCTGCGGTCCGCGGGCACCCCGAGGGGAACGGCACGGACCGTACGGCGGCCCCGTCACCCGGTCGGGTGGACGGCCCCCGGGACCTGAGCGTCGCGGGGAAGGAGCTGAGGGTGCCCCACTCGAAGTACCGGCATCACGGGCCGACCTAGGAGACCGATGTCCCTGCGCACCACCACACCTGCCGTCGGCTACGTCGAGGACGTCGCACCGGGTCGCGGAAGTCTCCCGCCACGTGCCCGGTACGCCTCCGACGCGGCCTCCGTCTCCCTCAACGGCGACTGGCGCTTCCGTCTGTCGCCGGGCGCCGACACCGAGGACGAGTCCTTCGCCGGGCCCGGGTACGACGCCACGGGCTGGGCGGAGATCGCCGTACCCGGCCACTGGGTCCTCCAGGGCCACGGGGCCCCCGTCTACACCAACCACCTCTACCCCTTCCCGGTGGACCCGCCGCGCGTCCCCACCGAGAACCCCACCGGCGACCATCTGCGCCACTTCGACCTCCCCGGGGACTGGCCGCACACCGGCGGGGCGGTCCTGCGCTTCGACGGTGTCGAGTCCTGTGCGCGGGTCTGGCTGAACGGCACCGAGCTCCGCGAGTTCAAGGGGTCCCGCCTGCCCCACGAGTTCGAGGTCGGGGGGCTGCTGGAGCCGCACGGCAACGTGCTCGCCGTACGGGTCCACCAGTGGTCGGCGGGCTCGTACCTGGAGGACCAGGACCAGTGGTGGCTGCCGGGCATCTTCCGTGACGTCACCCTGCTGCACCGCACGGAGCACGCCGCGCGCGACGTCTTCGTGCACGCCTCCTACGACCACGTCACCGGCGAGGGCACCCTGCGCGTCGACTCCGACGTGCCCGGCCGGGTCACCGTCGCGGAACTGTCCGTCGACGTCGCCGCCGGCGAGCCGGTCACGGTCGCCGTGGAGCCCTGGACGGCGGAGACCCCGCGCCTGTACGACGGCGTGCTGGCCACCGAGGGCGAGCGGGTCCGGCTGCGGATCGGGTTCCGGACGGTGTCGGTCGAGGACGGCCTGATCAAGGTCAACGGAAGCCCGGTCCTCTTCAAGGGCGTCAACCGGCACGAGTGGCACCCCGAGCGCGGGCGGGCCCTCGACGTCGAGACCATGCGCGCGGACGTGCTGCTGATGAAGCGGCACAACGTCAACGCGGTCCGCACCTCCCACTACCCGCCGCACCCCGACTTCCTCGACCTGTGCGACGAGTACGGCCTGTGGGTGATGGACGAGTGCGACCTGGAGACGCACGGATTCACCGAGCAGTCCTGGCGCGACAACCCCGTCGACGACGACCGCTGGACCCCCGCCCTGCTCGACCGGGCGGCCCGGATGGTCGAGCGGGACAAGAACCACCCGTCGGTCCTCGTCTGGTCCCTCGGCAACGAGGCCGGCACCGGACGCGGCCTGACCGCCATGGCCGAGTGGATCCACGCCCGCGACGGCTCCCGCCTCGTGCACTACGAGGGCGACGTCGACTGCCGTGACACCGACATGTACTCACGGATGTACGCCCGCCACGCCGAGGTCGAGAAGATCGGCCGCCGCCTGGACGGCGGTACGCACAAGCGCCGCCGGCTGCCGTTCATCCTGTGCGAGTACGGCCACGCGATGGGCAACGGCCCCGGCGGACTCGCGGACTACCAGCGGATCTTCGCGTCCTACGAGCGGCTCCAGGGCGGCTTCGTGTGGGAGTGGATCGACCACGGCGTGGCCCACCCCGAGCTGGGCTTCGCCTACGGCGGTGACTTCGGCGAGGAACTGCACGACGGCAACTTCGTGTGCGACGGGCTGGTCTTCCCGGACCGGACGCCGTCGCCGGGCCTGACCGACTTCAAGAAGGTCATCGAGCCGGTCCGGATCGAGGGGGACGGCCCGACCGGCGCCGTGCGGGTCACCAACGCCCATGACTTCGCCGACCTGTCGGCGCTCGCCTTCGAGTGGTCCTGGCAGGTGGACGGCGAGACGGTCGACTCCGGCCCGCTGTCCGTCCCGCCGCTCACGCCGGGCGAGTCGGCCGACGTGAAGCTCCCGGCGCCGCCCGAGGCCCCCGCCGGCGCGGAGACGCAGTGGACGGTACGGGCGCTGCTCGCGCGGGACACGCCGTGGGCCGAGCGTGGCCATGTGGTCGCCTGGGCCCAACTGCCGCTCAGGAAGCGGGAGACCGCCGCCCTGCGGACCGGCGCCGCGCCCGTCGCCGACGGGCCGCTCGTCCGCCTCGGACCGGGCGCCTTCGACGCCCGCACGGGCGAGCTGAGGAGCATCGGTGGCGTCGAGGTGACATCACCACGCCTCGACGTCTGGCGCGCCCCCACCGACAACGACGAGGGCGCCCCCTGGCAGCCCGACGCCCGCTACGGGCCGCTGTGGCGAAAGCTCGGCCTGCACCGGATGCGGCACCGGCTGGACGGCGTCGAGCGGGAGCGGGACGCGCTGACGGTACGGACCCGGGTGGCGCCCGCGGCGGCGGAGGTCGCCCTGCGGACGGTGTACCGCTGGACGGCCGACGGCACCCGGTTGCGGCTCTCGGTCTCGGTGACGCCGGAGGGCGACTGGCGGCTGCCGCTGCCGCGGCTCGGCGTCCGCCTCGGCCTGGCCTCGGCGGACCACGTCACCTGGTTCGGCGGCGGCCCCGGCGAGGCGTACCCCGACACCGCATCGGCCTCGATGCTGGGCCGCTGGCACGCGACGGTCGACACGATGCAGACCCCCTACGTCCGCCCGCAGGAGAACGGCGCCCGCGCCGACGTCCGCTGGGCGGAACTGGGCGGTCTGCGCATCGAGGGCGAGCCCGCGTTCTGGTTCACCGCCCGGCGCTGGACGACCGAGGAGCTGGACGCGGCCAGGCACCTGACCGATCTCACGCCGGGCGGGACGGTGTGGGTCAACCTGGACCACGGCCAGATGGGCATCGGCTCCCAGTCCTGCGGACCCGGCGTCCTGCCCCGGTACCAGCTGCACGCGGCTCCCGGCACGTTCGCGTTCGTCTTCACGGAGACGGGCTGAGGGCCGCGCCGCGACCGGCTTTCAGTGGTCGGCGCAGCAGGGGGTCGGGTCCGGCACCTCGAAGGGCGTGAGCGTCCCCCCTGCGGCGGGCTGGACGGCGAGCACCAGCTCACCGTCCAGCCACTGCGGGCGTACGTGGTCCCGGGTGACGACGGCGGTCTGCGCGGACGGCGGTTGCGTCGTGCCGAGGACGGTGACACGGGCGATCGCGGAGCGGGACAGCAGCTCCGCGACCGACACCGTGCCGGTGAGGTGGGCCGCGCCCGGGTAGAGCACGGCGCGGCCCACCTCGTCGGGCGCGCCCTCGGACACCTCGTAGCCCGCCTCCGTCAGCTGTCGGCGGGCCGACAGCAGGGCCTCCCCCGACTCCACCGCGAGGGACAGCGCGACCCGGGGCCGCTCGTCCCTGACGAGGTGCGTGCAGCCGAACGAGCCCTCGGGGAGGTCGAGTCCGGCCGCCAGCGCCTGGAGGAGGTGGTCTGCCTCGCGCAGGTCCTTCAGGCCCGCGTCGACGGTGAGGACGTACGGGGTCACGAGGGCAGGACCCACACCGGGTTGGAGTAGAACCACAGGTCCAGCCACGGGTCGGCGTCACCGACGACGTCGAGCGCCGGGCCCGCCGGGTCCACGGCCGCGCCCCTCGCGCCGACGGCGCCACGGTTGCCGTCGGTGCCGCGCAGCCGGACGTAGACGGGGCGGTCGACCCGGCCGAGGTCGTAGGTGAGGCGGACGGTGCCGCTGGACTTGTTGACCTCGTACGACTTGACGACCTTGGCGGTGGGCGCGGTGAAGGTGTCCTTGTCGGAGACCTCGCCGGTCACATCGCCCTGGATGACGTCGACGCGGGCCAGGCTCGGGAGGAAGCCCGCCCAGTTGGGGCCGCCGGCGAGTGCCACGTCCACGGTGAGCGTGACCTTCGTGCCCTTGCGCACGTGCAGGGCGCCGCCGAGGGTGGCCCAGCGGCTGCCGCCGGCGACCCGGACGTCGAGGCCGCTGATCAGCTGGCCGTGGTCGACCCAGATGCGGCCCGCGCGGATGCCGTCCATGACGGCGGCGTAGGAGAAGCCGTCGGCGCCGACGTGGGTGCGGCTGTAGTAGCCGGGCCAGTAGTCGCCCTGGCTGACGTCGATCTTGCCGGCGTAGACCGGGTCGTCGTAGCGGCCGTTGGCGTTGAAGTCGCCGCCGCCGCGCGCCGCGGTGTCGGCGTAGACCTGGTGGGAGTCGGAGTTGGCGGTGATCCACCAGGGCTTGCCCTCGGCGAGCAGGCTGTCCCACAGGCCGCCGACGGTGGCGGTCATCCAGTCGAAGCCGCCCCAGGTGCGGTAGCTCTCCAGCGGGTAGCCCGCGAAGGAGTCGGCACTCGGGTTGTTGTCGTAGATGCCACGGGCCCGGCCCATGCCGAGCGGCGCGGGGAGGCCGGCGGCCTGGTGGCCGGGGGCGCCCTCGAAGCCGACGGCGATCTGGTGGCTCGCCGGGCTCGCGTCGCGCCAGGCGCGGATCTCGTGCGGGGAGTCGACACCGCGCCGCGCCGGGTGGTTGGCGAGCATCAGCGCGTCCTGGACCTTGCGCCGCTTGACCTGGTCGGAGAGGAAGGCGAGGCCCGCGACGGCCAGCGCCTCGTTGGCGGGCGAGTTGCCGGAGGCGTTCTTGACGCTGCCGTCGTAGTCCGTCTCGAACTGCTTGAGGACGGAGACCTCGTTGCGGCCGGGGTGGACGAAGACCGTGCCGTGCTCGGCGGCCGGGATGTTCCACTCCAGGCCCTGGAAGACGAGGGTGTCCTCGTAGGCGGCGCGGGCCTGCTGGATGTCCGGGTTGACCTTCTCGACACCGATCTTGGCGTGGGTGGCGCTGCCGTGGTCGGTGATGACCAGCCAGTCCATGCCGTGCTTGGCGCCCTGGCGGACCTGGTCCACGACACGGTACTTGCCGTCGCTGCTGTACTGGGTGTGGATGTGGTGGTCACCGGCGAGCCACAGGAAGCCCTTGCCGTGGCGGTTGCCGGGGGCGGCGGCCGCGGGCGCGGCGCCCGCCGCGGCGGCGGCGCCCGACAGCACGCTGCCGGCGGCCAGGCCCGCGCCCAGCAGACCCGCGCGGCGCAGCAGCGAGCGGCGGGAGCTCTGCTCGGGGGTCAGTGCGTCGTCGGGCACGGAGGTGTCGAACGCGGCCGGCAGAGCCGCGTGCTCGTGGCCGTGGTCGTGGTCGTGTCCGTGGTGGTGATGCCCGGGTCCGTGGCTGTGCCCCATGATGCGCCTCCTGGATCAGCGGCGCCCCTGCGCCGTGTTGAGGAGAATCGAGGCAGCAGATGAATTCTCCACGACCCCCGTGTGTTCCCCGGGCGTCATGGGAACGGCTGCTCGACCCCACCCGCACCGTTCCCCTCAACTGCCCCTTCCCACAACGGCATTTACAGCCGATTCCAGGTGCCTCCCCTCCGTAGTGACACTAGGCACTAACCTAAAGACCCTAGGTTTCGAAGAGAGGTGCCGCATGGCCAGAGCCGGACTCACCGTCGACCGCCTGGTCGCGGCCGCCGCCGATCTCGCCGACGAGGCCGGCCTCGACCACGTCACGCTCTCGGCGCTGGCCCGGCGCTTCGGCGTCAAGGACGCGAGCCTCTACTCGCACGTCCGCAACCTCCAGGACCTGCGCACCCGTCTGGCCCTGCTGGCGGGCGGCGAGCTGATCGACCACATCGCGCAGGCGGTGGCGGGACGGGCCGGCAAGGACGCGCTGGCCGCCTTCGCCGGCGCCTACCGGGAGTACGCGCTGGCCCACCCCGGCCGGTACGCCGCCACCCAGATCCGCGTCGACCAGGACCTCGTCGCCGACACCCCCGCCATGCGGCGCACCGCCGACATCACCTACGGCATGCTGCGCGCCTACGGCCTGGGCGAGCCCGATCTCACCGACGCCGTACGCCTGTTGCGCAGCAGTTTCCACGGGTTCTGCGCGCTGGAGGCCGCCGGCGCCTTCGGTGCGCCGCGCGAGGTGCAGGCGTCGTGGGAGCGGGCCGTCGAGGCGCTGCACATCGCCCTCGCGCACTGGCCCGCGCGCCCCGCCGCCTGACTCCCGGGCGCGCGACGGGCCGGTCAGCGGCTGAGCGCCTGCACGTCGTCGTACGTCGGTACCGGACCACGGGGCGCCCGCCCCTCCCGCACCTCCGTCAGGGCCTCCAGGGCAGCTCCCAGCGCCCGCCGGTAGAGCAGCGAGCCGAGGCTGACGCGGCGGACGCCGAGATCGGCGAGGTGGCCGAGGGCGGGGCCGGAGGGCGAGTAGAGGATGTTGAGCGGGACGCCGAGGCGCTCGACGAGCGCGGCGATCCCGGCGGGGTCGGTGAGTCCGGGCACGAACACCCCGTCGGCGCCCGCCTCCTGGTAGGCGTCGAGGCGGGCGAGGGTCTCCGTGCGCCGGTGGCCGCCGTCCAGCCAGTACGTGTCGGTGCGGGCGTTGACGAAGAGCCCGGGGGCGGCCGACTTCACCGCGGCGATCTTCGCCGCGTGTCGCGCGAGCGGTCCGAGACCGTCCTCCAGATTGATGCCGACGGCACCGACGACAGCCAGCTGCCGCGCGAACTCCCCGACCGCGTCGGGATCCTCACTGAACCCGGCCTCCGCGTCGACGGAGAGCAGGAACGGCCCGCTGCCCAGCGTGAGGGCCGTGCGCAGCGTCTCGTCCCGGGTCCCGGCCGCCCCGTCGGGCAGCCCCGCCGCCGCCGCGACCCCGAGGCTGGTCGTGCCGATCGCCGCGAAGCCCCGGGCCGCGAGCGCCCGGGCCGAGGCGTGGTCCCAGGCGTTGGGCAGCAGCAGCGGCTCGGCGCGGTGGTGGAGGGCGGCGAAGGGAGTCATGACCGTCATGACCGCACCGTAGGCGCGGATCGCTTCGGCCTCGGCCGAAGTGTCGGCGCCCGGCCGGCCGAGGCCCGGCTCACCCGGCGCTCACCGTCCACAGCGGCGGCACGGACCGCTCGGCGGAGCGCGTGAACCGGAAGCGTGCGGTGGATCCGGTGGCCCACCGTACGCGCAGTTCGTAGGTGTCGCGCACGTCCACCGTGACCAGGTGCGCCAGCCGATCCGGGTCCGTGTCCCCGGTCAGGCGGACGAGCGCGACGAACAGGCCGTGCGGGCCGGTGACCGTGCCGGTGAGGGTGTCGTCGAGTCCGACGGCGGGGACGAGGTCGGCGCGCAGGCCGTCCGCCGCCGCCCACCCGGTGACCCGGACCGGGGTCCCGGCCGCCGCCCCCGCCACCAGGTGCGCGCGCACCTCCACCGCGCCGTCCGCGGCCACCAGGTTCGTGACGTGCACCCCGTCCCGGACGGTGTGCCGGGAGGCCGCCCAGCCCTCCCCCACCCCCAGCGGCACGATCTGCGTCCGGCCCGCGTCACCGCCGACGATCACGCTGTTGTCGTACGCCGCCGAGGGCCGCGTCACGGTCGAGTAGGCGAGCCGGGTGTAGTACGGGTCGTAGCGCGCGTCCTCGCTGCCGTGGTTGTGGAGCCGCACCACGCCGTCCGTACGTGTGGACTGCACCAGCCAGTTGGGCGGGCCGAGGGGCGTGACGGCGTCGGCACGCTCCGCAGGACCCGGTTCCTCGGCCGCCGTCCACACCTCGTGCCCGGCCGGCAGGAGCAGCCCGACGAAGCCCTTGCTCGCCCAGTAGGGCGAGGCGGGTCCGGAGTACGCCTGGAGCGGCGCCCGGTCGGGGCCGTGCCAGCCGAGGGTCAGCACTCCGTGCTCGTCCACCGCTCCCCGGTCCAGGAAGTGCCGCAGGGCGCCCGACGCCAGCCGCCGTGTCTGCCCGGGCGGCAGCGGGGTGTGGCCGGTGAGCGCGCCCAGCCACAGCGGAGCCGCGGCCGCGAAGCGGTAGGTGAGGGAACGGCCCTGGTGCATCGGTGCGCCGTCGGCCCCGAACAGGCGTGCCTGGTCGGCGAGATACCGGCGGAGGCGGCCGCCGTAGCGGTCCAGCAGCTCGCCGTCGCCGGCGAGCCAGGCGTGCAGGACCGGGTAGAGGTGCAGCGCCCAGCCGTTGTAGTGGTCGAACTTGCGTCCGTCCCCGTCGGTGTACCAGCCGTCGCCGAGGTACCACTGCTCGATGCGCTCCAGCCCGCGGTCGACCGCAGCGCGGGCCGCCTCCGTCTCGTGGCCGATGTCCTCCAGGAACCCGCCGACGGTCACGGGGAACAGTTCCCAGTTGTTCGGCCAGGGCCGCGCCACGAGCGCGTCGGCGAGCCAGCCGGCCGCCCGCTGACGGACGGCGTCGTCGAGCCGGTCCCACAGCAGTTCGCGGGTCAGGCGCAGGCCGAGGGCGACGGACGCCGCCTCGACCAGGGGCTGGCTGCGGTCCTGGACGCGCGGCCAGACGCCGCGGACGCCGGCGGCAAGGCCGTCCGCGTAGCGCTCCAGGACGGCGCCGTCCCGGCGGAAGGCCGCCAGCAGCAGCGTCCGGGCGTAGCCCTCCAGGCCGTCCGAGAGCCTGCCGGACGAACTGCTGCGGTCGCCGGGCAGGTGGTACAGGGCGCGGTCGGCGCCGGCGTAGGGCTCGACGGCGGCGAGCAGGGCGTCGGCGGCGGCCTCCCAGTGGGCACGCGTGTAACCGGTGTACGGGCTCCGGGCGCGGTCGTCCGGGGGCAGTTCCATCGACGGGCTCCCTTCCTGCCGGGCCGGGTACGTCCCGGCCCTCCTGGTCGTCCCCATGGTGGGCCCGACCGGAAACGGCGCCGTCGACTAGCGTCGGTGACATGACCGGCACCACCCCGCAAGCCCCCGTCCGCCTCGCCGAGGCCCTCGCCGCCGGGACGGTCGTGCTCGACGGCGGCCTGTCCAACCAGCTGGAGTCGGCCGGGCACGATCTCCGCGACGAGCTGTGGTCTGCGCGGCTGCTGGCCGAGCGGCCCGAGGCGGTCACGGACGCGCACCTCGCGTACTTCCTGGCGGGCGCGAGTGTGGCGATCACCGCCAGCTACCAGGCCACCTTCGAGGGGTTCGCGAGGCGCGGCGTCGGTCGTGACCGGGTGGCCGAACTGCTGCGGCTCAGCGTGACGTCGGCGCGCGAGGCGGCGGCGCGGGCGATCGAGCGGGGCGTCGCGGGGCCGCTGTGGGTGGCGGCCTCGGTCGGGCCGTACGGGGCGATGCGGGCGGACGGTTCGGAGTACCGGGGCGGTTACGGGCTGACGGTGGCCGAGCTGGAACGTTTCCACCGCCCCCGGATGGAGGCCCTGGCCGCCGCCGGTCCCGACGTGCTGGCTCTGGAGACGGTCCCGGACGCCGACGAGGCGACGGCCCTGCTGCGGGCGGTGCGCGGGCTGGGCGTGCCGGCCTGGCTGTCGTACACCGTGGCCGGGGACCGCACGCGCGCCGGTGAGCCGCTCGCGGAGGCCTTCGCGCGGGCCGCCGACGTGGACGAGGTGATCGCGGTGGGGGTGAACTGCTGCGCGCCTCAGGACGTCGACGCCGCCGTCGCGCTCGCTGCCCGGGTGACCGGCAGACCGGTGGTGGCGTATCCCAACAGCGGCGAGGTCTGGAACCCCGAGGCACGCGCCTGGACCGGCGGCTCCACCTTCACACCGGAGCGGGTCGCGCACTGGCGGGCCGCCGGGGCCCGTCTGATCGGCGGGTGCTGCCGGGTCGGCCCCGACACGATCCGCTCCGTCGCACGGACCCTGGCGGACTGAGAGACGCGCCGGTCGTCAGCGGCGCCGCGCACCGCTGGTACGGCGCAGGAGCCGGACGACGGACCGCAGCTCCGCGTTGCGGTCGGCCGCGCCGTCCGGCGCCGGGGCGGGCTCCGCCTCCCGGCCGCCGGTGTCGGCGGTCCACAGCGCGAGTTCCCGGTCACGCGGCCCGTGCACGGTGTAGGGCTCCCTGACCGGGCCCCGCTCCCCGGGCTCCTCGTCCCGCTCCGCCGGCTCGCTCTCGCCGAAGATCCGCACCGGGTGCGAGTCGTCCCACGGCTCCCAGCCCGGGTTCCCGTCGGCCGCGAACCGCACCCAGGCCGAGTGCATCGCGTCGGCCAGCTCCGTCGGCGCGCCCCAGCCCGCCAGCCGGGCCGACTCGGGGGCCTCCCCGGTGTCGAAGACGAAACCGAGCTCCAGTGCGTGGCAGGCGCCGAGCCCGGGCCGCAGCGAGGGCCAGGCGAACTCGTAGACGTACGCCGAGCCGGGGCGGGCGTCGGCGAGCCGGTGCAGCGGCCGGCGCAGCAGGTGGTCGGTGACCAGCTGGCCGACGATCTCGGCGGCGCCGGCCTCGGGGTGCAGGGCGCGATAGCCGCGCGGCACCTCGTGGCCGCAGCGGCAGCGGGCCATCGCGCCGGCCAGGGCGAAGGCGCCGAGCCGGTCGATCCGCTCCACCAGGCCGCCCGGCACGAGCCAGAGCCGGTACTCGTCGCGGGTCCAGCCCATCATCAGGTCGGCGCCGGACGCGACGTCCCCGTCGATCAGCGCCTCCAGGGGATCGCGAGGGACGAGGTCGCCGTCGACGACGATCCCGAAGGCCGGTCCGCCCACCACCGGGCTGCTGAGCCGGCCGACCTCGACCTGGGCGCGCAGCAGCGGTTCGGGGTCGACGGCGGCGAGGGCCTCGGCGGTCGCGGGCACCTTCAGCCGGGCCGCCATGCGGCGCACCACCCGCCGCACCTTGTCGCGCTCGGCGACCTCCGGCGGCCCGCTCTGCAGGACCGCCCGCCGGAACAGGCCCTGCGCCTGCGGTGCGGCGATCAGGGCGCCGACGCTGATCGCCCCGGCCGACTGCCCCGCCAGGGTCACCCTGCCGGGGTCGCCGCCGAAGGCCCCGATCGACTCCGCCACCCAGCGCAGGGCGGCGAGCTGGTCGCGCAGCCCCGGGTTGGCGGGCGTGTCCGGGAACAGGCCGTATCCCTCGACGCCCAGCCGGTAGTTGACGGAGACGAAGACGACACCGTCGCGCGCGAAGGAGCGCCCGTCGTAGACGGGGACGCAGGACGATCCCCTGGTCAGGGCGCCGCCGTGCAACCACACGAGCACCGGGAGGCGGGCTCCCGGGGCGGGTTCGGGCGTCCAGACGTTGAGGTTGAGGCAGTCGTCCCCGGGGACGACCGGGTCGCACAGGTACTCGGCGAACGCCTCCGAGTACGGCGGCTTCGGCGGGGTGGGACCGAAGGCGCCGGCGTCGCGCACGCCGTCCCAGGGCTCCGGCGGCACGGGGGGCCGGAACCGGTTCCGACCGAAAGGGGGCGCCGCGTACGGGATTCCGCGGAAGACGGCCACGCCCTGCTCGTGTCGGCCGCGCACGGCCCCGTACGGTGTCCTGACCACGGGGCCCGTCACCGCTGCCGACGTCATCCGCTCACCCGCCCTTCACCGTGCCCGTGCACCGCTGAAGTCAGATCATCACATCGCCGGGACGCATGGGGGCGCACGCGCGGGCAGTCGGGTCCCCGGGTGGGCCGTTCGGCGTAAATCCCGGGCCCGGGCGGCACGGGGCGGGCCCGCGGCGGCGAAGGGGCCGTGCCGGGCCGTCGATTGCTCCCGCGCCGGGGGCGGACCTACGGTGGAGGCACCGTCAGAAACCCTCGCCACGCCTCGCTCCGCCCCCTTGCGCCCCTGGAGGGTCATGCCCAGCGCCTCGCCGCCCACGGCGGTGTTCGCCATGGATCCGGTGCACCTCCCGCTGCTCTTCCCGCCTCCCCTGCTCGCGCGGCTGCGGCGGGCCGCGGACGTCGACCCGGCGCTGGTCGTGCGGGACTTCACCGACCGCACCGACCCCGGCGTCACCCGGGCGCTGTCCCGCGCCGAGGTGCTGATCACCGGCTGGGGCTGCCCGCACCTGGACGAGGACGTCCTCGGCGCGGCGCCGGCCCTGCGCGCGGTGCTGCATGCCGCCGGGTCCGTGCGCGCCCTGGTCGGGGAGGCGCTGTGGAGGCGAGGTGTCGCCGTCTCCAGCGCGGTCACCGGCAACGCCGTGCCGGTGGCGGAGTACACGCTCGCGATGATCCTGCTGGCCGGCAAGGACGTCTTCGCCCACCGGGAGCGCTTCCGCGCCACCCACGCGCGCCCGGACGCCGCGCGGACGGCGGCGACGGGGAACCTGGGCCGCCGCGTCGGGGTCGTCGGCGCCTCCCGCGTGGGCCGCAGACTCCTCGAACTGCTGCGTCCCCACGACTTCGAGATCCTGCTCCACGACCCCTACGTGGACGCCGCCGGCGCCGCCGCGCTGGGGGCCCGCGCGGTGACACTGGAAGCCCTGCTGGCGGGCAGCGACGTCGTCACCCTGCACGCTCCCGACCTCCCCGGGACCCACCACATGCTGAACCGGGAGCGCCTCGCCCTGATCCGGGACGGCGGCGTGCTCGTCAACACCGCACGCGGCGCCCTCGTCGACCACGCCGCCCTCACCGACGAACTGGTCGCTGGGCGCCTCAGCGCGATCCTGGACGTCACCGAACCGGAGCCGCTCCCGGCGGACTCCCCGCTCTACACCCTCCCCAACGTCTTCCTCACCCCGCACGTCGCCGGTGCCCTCGGCAACGAACTGGAGCGTCTCGGCCGGCTCGTCGTGGAGGAGCTGGAGCGCCTGGCGAGCGGCCGGCCCCTGGCCCACCAGGTGCGCCACGGGGACCTGACCCGGCTGGCCTGACCTTCCGGCGCCCCCGCCGGTCAGGGGAACAGCCCGGCCGCCCAGCCGATCCCGCCCCGCAGATGGGCGCGGAAGTCCGGGTCCGCGTAGGCCTCACGGGCGTGCCCGAGCGCCGTGTAGAAGACACGGCCGGCGCCCTGGCGGCGGCACCAGACGAGCGGATGGTCCTCGCCCATCCCGCCGCCCTCGTACGAGGTCTCGTCGGCGGACACCAGGACCCGCGCCACCCCGCGGGGGCTGGTGCGGAAGTCGTACCACTCGTCGGTGAAGTCCCAGGCGGCGGGCAGATGCCGGGTCGCCGGGTGGTCGTGGTCCTCGACGAGGGCCCGGCCCGGCTGGTGGGCGGGGTGGCGGGCGAAACGGGCGCCGAGCAGCTCGCCGTAGTACGGCCAGTCCTCCTCGGTGCAGGCCGCCGCGTGCACGCCGGCGAAGCCGCCGCCCGCCTCGACGTACGCGGTCAGCCGCGCGCGTCCGGCCGGGGTGAGCACCTCGCCGCTGGTGGAGAGGAAGAGGACCGCCGCGTACCCGTCGAGCGGGGCCTCCAGGGCCGCGGGGTCCTCGGTGTGCTCGACGTCGAACGGCCCGAGCGCGGCCACCGCGGTGACGGCGTCCGGAAGGGAGTCGTGGCGGTAGGCGGTGGTGCGGGTGAAGACGAGCAGCCGGGCTGCCGGGGGACGCGCGGTGGGCGACATGCCGCCCATCGTGCCGCACAGGTGTTCCCCACGGACGCGCGGGTTGCGTAGCCTCGGCGGCGATGAACACGATTCCCGCACACCTCGACCACCTCGTCCTCGCAACCCCGGATCTGGCGGCCACGGTCGCGGAGTTCACCCGGCGCACCGGTGTGACACCGGCGGCCGGCGGCTCCCACGTCGGTCGCGGCACGCGCAACCACCTGGTCGGTCTGGGCGGAACCGGATACCTGGAGATCATCGGCCCGGATCCCGAGCAGACCGGGCCCGCGGGCGTCGCACCCTTCGGCGTCGGGGCACTCCCCGCGCCCCGCACGCTGACCTGGGCGATCAGCCCGCCGGACCTGGACGCCGCGGTGGCCGCGGCGCGGGAGCGGGGCTACGACCCCGGCACCCCGCGGGCGATGAGCCGCCGCACCCCCGGCGGCACACTGCTGCGCTGGCGCCTGACCGACGGCCCGGCCGCGCACCCCTCCGGCCTGGTCCCCTTCCTGATCGACTGGGGTGCCACACGCCATCCATCGGCGACCGGACTCCCCGTCACCCCACTGCTGTCCCTGACGGCGACGGCCCCCGACCCCGGCGAGATCGGCCCCCTCCTGGCGGCCCTGGACACCGAACTGCCCCTTGAAGAGGGCCCGGTGGGGCTGTCGTTCACGGTGGACACGCCGAAGGGGCCGGTGCGGTTCGACTGAGCGGCAAACGCGGTTCCCCGCGCCGCTGTCCGTTTCCTTCAAGACCCGTGCCCCCGGTCCTGCCTACCGTGGGCGGCATGACTCCACGATTCGATGCCATCGGCCTGGTCGTCTCCGACATGGCCGCCTCCGTCGCCTTCTACCGCCGCCTCGGATTCGACTTCCCGCAGGGGTCGGAGGAGCAGCCGCACGCGGAGGCCGGACTGCCGGGCGGGCTGCGGCTGCTGCTGGACACGGAGGAGAGCGTGCGGTCCTTCCACCCCGGATGGCAGCCCCCCACCGGGGGCGGCCGTGCCTCGCTGGCCCTGCTGTGCGACGGACCCGCCGAGGTCGACGCGGTGTACGAGGAGATCGTGGGCGCGGGCCACCGCGGCGAACTCAAGCCGTGGGACGCCTTCTGGGGCCAGCGCTACGCCGTCGTGAACGACCCCGACGGCAACGGCGTCGACCTGTTCGCCCCGCTGCCGTCAGGCGCCGCCGAGTAGCTCGCCCGAGGTGGTGCCCGTCAGGTCCCTGACCTCCCGCGCCAGATGCGGCTGGTCCGCGTAGCCGGCCGCCACGGCGGTCTGCGCGAGCGGCAGTCCGCCCCGCGCGAGGGCCAGGGCCCGTTGCAGGCGCAGCACGCGGGCCAGCGTCTTCGGGCCGTATCCGAAGGCGGTCAGCGCACGGCGGTGCAACTGGCGGGCGCCGATGCCGAGTTCGTCGGCGGTCGCGGCGACCGGGCGGCCCGCGTCCAGCGCCGTGACGATCCGCCGCAGCAGCGGGTCCGGCGGACCGGCGTCGGCCGCGAGTGCCAGCGCCGCCTCCTCCAGGCCGCGCGTGGGGTCCGCGGCCGCCGCGACGCGCGCGGTGAGCCGGCGTACCCGTGCGTCCGGCCAGAGGTCGCGCAGTTCGACGCGCCGGTCGCGGACCTCGTGCGCGGGCAGGCCCAGGAAGGTGGGCGCCGTGCCGGGGAAGAAGCGGACACCCGCCCAGGCGCCGCCGTCGCCGTCCGTGCGGTGGGCGCGCGTGTCCGGGCCCGCGATCAGCAGGCGACCGTCGTGCCACAGCAGGTCCATGCAGCCGTCGGGCAGCACCCGCCCCACGCCGGACGCGGCGGACGGGGTGTTCGTCCACACCACCGCACCGGCCAGCCTCGACGCCCGCTCCGCGTACACGGGGCAAGGCTACGCCGCTCGGGCCGGGCTCAACCCGCTACCGCGCGACCCCCACCCCGGTCGCGCGCCCCCGCGTCCGGTGCTCCTGGGGGCTCACCCCGTACACCCGCTTGAACGCGTTGGACAGGGCGAAGGCGCTGCCGTAGCCGATGCGGCGGGCTATCGCCTCCAGGGTGTCCTCGCTGTCGCGCAGGCGGTCGGCGGCGAGGGCGAGGCGCCAGCCGGTGAGGTACGTCATCGGCGGCTCGCCGACCAGTTCGGTGAAGCGGCGGGCGAGGGCGGCCCGGGACACCCCGGCCTCGGCGGCGAGGGCCGCCACCGTCCACGGCCGGGCCGGTTCGTCCTGGAGACGGCGCAGCACACCTCCGACGACGGGGTCGGCCTGCGCCCGGTACCAGGCCGGCGCGGCGGCCTCGGGCCGGGAGAACCAGGCCCGCAGCGCGGCGATCACCAGCAGGTCCAGCAGCCGGTCCAGGACGACCACCTGCCCCGGCTCGTCCCGGACGACCTCCTCCATCAGGAGCGGGGTGAGCGGGCAGCTCCAGACGTCCGAGGTCAGCGACAGCAACGGGGGCAGGGCGTCGAGGAGCCGCCCGCTGATCTCGCCCTGGTGGAGGTAGGTGCCGATCAGCATCACCGCGGCGCCGTCGGGGCGGTCGCCCCAGGTGCGCACGCCCAGGTCCATCCGGCCGCCGAGCGGCCCGCCGTGGGGGTGGTGGCACCGGCCGCCCGGCAGGATCACCGCCCGCGGCGCCGTCGCGGGATCGTCGCCGCAGGTGTAGGGCTCGGGGCCGCGCGCGACGGCGAGGTCGCCCGCCCGCAGCCGGATCGGCTCGCCGCTGTCCGGGACGATCCAGGCGTCGCCGCGCACCATGAGCATCACGGTCAGCGGCGCGCGGTCCTCGACCCGCACGGCCCAGGGCGGATCGAAGCAGGCCCGGATCATGAAGGCGCCACGGGCGCGAGGGCCTTCCAGCAGGCCTGCCAGGGGGTCCATGGCGTCAGCGTAGACGCGCGCGCAGCGGAATGAGCCGTTCAGTGATGGGCCCGGGAAGGGGTGCGGCAGTTCACTGGAGACATGACACAGAAATCGGGCATGACGGTGGTGGTGACCGGGGCGTCCGGTCGTACGGGCAGCCGGGTCGCGCGGGCCGCGCGGGCGGCGGGACTGGAGGTACGGGCGGCCTCGCGCGCCGGGGGCTTCGACTGGGCGGACCGCGCGACGTGGGCGCCCACACTGCGGGGCGCGGACGCGGCCTACCTCGTCCACCCCGGCGACGTCGGCTCCCCGGCGGCCACCCGCGGGGTCGGGCTGCTCGCGCACGAGGCGGTCGCCCTCGGCGTGCGGCGGCTGGTGCTGCTGTCGGCGCGGGGCGAGGTGCAGGCGCGGCCCACCGAGGAGGCGCTGCGGGAGTCGGGCGCGGACTGGACGGTCGTGCGTTCCGCGTGGTTCATGCAGAACTTCAGCGAGGGGCCGCTGGTGGAGGAGCTGCGGCTGGGCGGGGAGCTGGTGTTCCCGGGCGGCGCGGTACGGGAGCCGTTCGTCGATCTGCGGGACGTCGCGGACGTGGTGGTGGCCGCGCTGACGACGGGCGACCGGTACGTGGGGCTGGGCATCGACGTGACCGGGCCCCGGCTGCTGACCTTCGGCGAGGCGGTCGCCGAGGTCGCGAAGGCGGCGGGGCGCGAACTGACGTACCGGCCGGTGCCGACGGAGGAGTACGGTGCGCGGCTGGCCGGCTTCGGGGAGCCGCCGGAGGTGGTGGAGCTGCTCGTGGACGTGTTCGAGACCCTCCTGGACGGCCGCAACGCCCACCTCTCGGACGGTGTCCGGCAGGTGCTGGGCCGCGAGCCGCGGGACTTCACCGCGTTCGCGACCGAGGCGGCCGCGGCGGGAACCTGGACGCCCTGAGCGCCGGGGGCACCCGGGCCCGCCTCACCGCTCCCGGGGCGGCTCCGCCCCGTTCTCCCCGGTCGTCTCGCGCGCGGAATCCTGGGCGGCGTTCTGGGCGGCGTTCCGCGAGGGCGGCCGGGAGGAGTTCTGAGACGCGTGGTGCGAGCTCTTCACCTGGGTGCGCAGCCGTGCCGTCACGTCCTCCGGCGGCAGGAAGCGGGACCAGCGCTCGGGGAACTCGGACGGCATGTCGGGGTCGTCCGGATCGGGGTCGGCCCCGCGGGCCGCGGCGGCGCGGGCGACGTACTCGGCGACCTGCGCCTCCCGCAGGCGCTCGTTGGCGGCACGGGCGGCGGCCGTCGCGGCGGCCGGCCAGACCCGGTCGATCGCCGCGTTGACGGCGGCGCCGACGAGCACGGCGAAGGCGGACACACCGATCCACAGCAGTACGGCCACGGCGGCCGCCAGCGAGCCGTAGATCGTCGCACCCTCGATGGTATTGGCCAGGTAGATCCGCAGCAGGAAGCTGCCGAGCACCCACATGGCGAGGGCGACCAGGGCACCGGGCACGTCCTCCACCCAGGGGGAGCGCACCGGGACGGAGACGTGGTAGAGCGTGGTCAGGAAGATGATCGACAGGACCATCACCACGGGCCAGTACAGGACCTGCACCACCGTCGTCGACCACGGCACGATCCGCACCACCGCGTCGGGTCCCGCGACCATCAGCGGCAGCGCCACCGAGCCGATCAGCAGGGCCGCGATGAACAGCAGGAACGCCACCAGCCGGGTCTTCACGATCCCCCGGACGCCGTCCAGCCCGTACATCACGGTGATCGTGTCGATGAAGACGTTCACCGCCCGGGACCCCGACCACAGCGCGAAGAGGAAGCCTATGGAGATGACGTCCGGGCGCCCGCCCTGCATCACGTCGTCCAGGATCGGCCGCGCGATCTGGTTGACGCCCTTGTCGGACAGGACCGTGCGGGAGGCCTCCAGGAGGTTGGTCTCCAGGCTGGAGATGGTGTCGGTGCCGGTCCAGTCGTCGACGTAGCCGAGCAGGCCGATCAGGCTGAGCAGCAGCGGCGGGACCGACAGCAGGGTGAAGAACGCCGCTTCGGCGGCCAGGCCGAGGATGCGGTACTCGATGCAGGAGTTGACGGTGTCCTTCAGCAGCAGCCAGGCGGTCCTGCGCTTGGAGACGTTCCGGTACAGGGCACGCGCACGGTGGAGGCGACCGGAGGGTTCGGGGATGTCACTTGCTGGCTGCACGAGCCAAAGGTATCCGCCGCACCGGGCCCGGTTCACCCTGGTCGGACGGAGGCCCGCGGCGCCGCGATCCCGGGGTGACCGGCCCCGTACCTCGGGGTAGGTTCCGAGACATGGCACGCAGCACCCACATCGTGACCAACCAGGCCCCCCCGCTCGTCGGACACGACGTCTTCTCCGCCGACCGCGCCCTGCTCGCGGCCATCGAACGGCACGTCGCCCCGGACCTGCTCGACACGGCCCTTGACGAGCTCTCGGCGTTCGGCCGCACCTGTGGCTCGGCGCAGGTGCAGGAGTGGGGAGTGCTCGCCAACCAGCACCCGCCCGCACTGCGCACCCACGACCGCTACGGGCACCGCGTCGACGAGGTCGAGTTCCACCCGTCCTGGCACCGGCTGCTCGGCAAGGGCGTGGCCGCGGGCCTGACGGCGGCCTGGGCCCGGCCGGCCGGGCACGTGCGCCGGGCGGCGGGGTTCTTGATGTGGACGCAGGTCGAGGCCGGCAACGGCTGCCCGCTGTCCATGACCCACGCCGCCGTGCCCGCGCTGCGCACCGACCCGGCGCTCGCCGCCGAGTGGGAACCGCGGCTGACGTCGATGATCTACGACCGCGATCAGCGGCCCGCCGGGCAGAAGGCCGGGGCGCTGTTCGGGATGGGCATGACGGAGAAGCAGGGCGGCAGCGACGTCCGCGCCAACACCACCGTCGCCCGCCCCCTCGCGGAGGACGGGACGTACGAGCTGACCGGCCACAAGTGGTTCTGCTCGGCCCCCATGTCGGACGGCTTCCTGGTGCTGGCACAGGCTCCGGGCGGGCTGACCTGTTTCCTCGTGCCGCGGATCCTCGACGACGGCGTCGCCAACGTGTTCCTGATCCAGCGCCTGAAGGAGAAGCTCGGCAACCGCTCCAACGCCTCCGCCGAGGTCGAGTTCGACGGGACCTGGGCGCGCCGGGTCGGCGACGAGGGGCGCGGGGTGCGGACCATCATCGAGATGGTCGCCGCGACCAGGATCGACTGCGTGCTCGGCTCCGCGGGCCTGATGCGGCAGGCCGTCGCGCAGGCGATCCACCACTGCACCCACCGGGAGGCGTTCGGCGGCAGGCTGATCGACAAGCCGCTGATGCGCAACGTCCTGGCCGATCTCGCCCTCGAGTCCGAGGCCGCGACGACGCTGGGGCTGCGTCTCGCCGCCGCCTGCGACGACGGCGGCGAGCAGGAGCGGGCGTTCCTGCGGCTCGCGGTGCCCGCCGCCAAGTACTGGGTGACCAAGCGCTGTGCGCCGGTGGCGGTGGAGGCTGCCGAGTGCCTGGGCGGAAACGGTTACGTCGAGGAGTCGGGGTTGCCCCGGCTGGTCCGCGAGTCGCCGCTCAACTCGATCTGGGAGGGCGCGGGCAACGTACAGGCGCTGGACGTGCTGCGCGCGTTGCAGCGTGAGCCGTCGGCCCTCGACGCCCTGCTCCAGGAGGTCGGGCGGGCCCGCGGCGCCGACCACCGGCTGGACGCCGCGATCAAGAACCTGCTGACCGAACTGGCCGATCTGGAAGGCGTCGAGGCCCGCGCCCGGCGCGTGGTCGAGCGGCTCGCGCTGGTGCTGCAGGGCGCGCTCCTCGTCCGGTACGCCCCGCCGGTGGTCGCCGACGCGTTCTGCGGCTCACGGCTGGGCGGCGACTGGGGGCACGCCTTCGGGACCCTGCCGCACACCCTGGACCTGGCGTCCGTGGTGGAGCGGGCGCGGCCGGTCTCCTGACGTCCGCTCCGGGATCCGGGCGCCGACAGGGGTGGTGCTGCGCCGACACGGCACCACCCCTGCCCCTGCCGGCCCGTTGAGGCCCAGCGCGCCGCACGGGCGACGTCGCTCAAGTTTCAGACAGCGGGGGTCGGTTCACCAGGGTTGCAAAGGGTTGCAACTTTCCGGTGTCTGTGACCGGACTCGGCCCCTCCGTCGCCGGGCGGGCGGCAGTATGGGACGCACGTGCAGGACGCGACCGGAAAACGACGCCACCAGGCCTTGACAGCCGGTCGCACATCAGTGTGAACCCGGGGGAGGACCTCAGTGCCGCGGTCGCCTATGAATGTGTCGCACCTGGCCGCCGTCGACGCGCCACGGGCCGCGCGGGTGCTCAGCGCCTTACGCGACGACGCCCTCGCCCGCCGCAGCCCGCACCTCGCCCCCCGCCCGGTGATCGGGGAGTCCTGGGGGCGGATGCTGCGTACCGGCGTCGACCCGGACCACGACTTCAGATCCGGTCTGCTGCCACCGGAGGAGGTGCTGCGCCGGCGCGAGGAGTCGCCGCTGCGGCATGTGCTGCCGGTGCTCAGGGAAGGCCTGGTCTCCGTCGCGGACGCGGCCCAGCACATCATGGTGATCGCCGACGCGGAGGGCCGGGTGCTGTGGCGTGAGGGCAGTGCCGCGGTGCTGCGCAAGGCGGACGGGCTGGGCTTCCTGCTCGGCGCCGACTGGGCGGAGGACACCGTCGGCACCAACGGCGTCGGCACACCGGCCGTGGTACGGCGGCCCGTTCAGGTGTTCGGCGCCGAGCACTTCGTGCGCTCGCACACCTCGTGGACCTGTGCCGGCGCCCCCCTCACCGATCCGCGTGACGGGCGGCTGATCGGCGTGGTGGACGTCAGCGGGCCGCTGGAGACGATGCATCCGGCCACCCTCGCCTGGGTCGAATCGGTGGCCAAGCTCGCCGAGGCCAGGTTGCGGGAGTTGCATCTGACCGCACTGGAAGGGCTGCGCGCCGTGGCCGCACCGGTGCTGGCCCGGCTGACCGGCCGCGCGCTGGTGGTGGACCGCGAGGGCTGGACGGCGGCGGTGACGGGGATGCCGTACACGAGCCGGATCGCGCTGCCCAAGGCGCTGTCGGCGGGCCGCCGTCCGCTGCCCCTGCTGGGGCCCTGCGGGGTGGAACCGCTGGCCGAGGGCTGGCTGGTGCGGCCCGCCGACGAGCCGCTGCCCTCCGGTGACACCCGGATCGTGCTGGATCTGGGGCAACCGCGCCGCTGGACCGTCACGGTGTCGGGCAGCGCCGGTTCCTGGGCCCACGAACTGAGCCCGCGGCACGCGGAGTTGCTGTTCCTGCTGGCCGAGCACCGGGCGGGCCGCACCGCCGCGCAGCTCGCCGCGGACGTGTTCGGCGACCCGCGCCGCACGGTGACGGTGCGTGCCGAGATGTCGCGGGTGAGGCGATATCTGGGGGGAGTTCTGGAGCACCGGCCGTATCGTTTCTGCGATGAGGCCGAGGTACAGGTGATCGTCCCGCCCGAGCCGACCGGCCTGCTGCCGCACTCCAGCGCGCCCGAGGTGCTCCGGGTGCGGGAGGCCCCGGCCACCTCCCGGCGGCGCTCCGACCCGGCGTGAGGTTACACACCGTGACAGCAGGGTATGCCGTCGCCGTACATCCGATGGCGACTTCCACAGATCCGAGGGCTTCTTCCGCATATTTACGGGGTCTTCGTCCCCGCTCCGCCGTACCTGACGTAGCATCCCCTACCGGGCCACCCCACCTGCTCCCAGGTCAACGCACGGATCAACAGGCGCAGTTGGCCCACCTCGGGAGGACAGATGAAGCAACGCGGCAGACACCGCCGACGTAAGCGGGGCCAAGCGCTGCGGGCGTTCCTGGCCGGGACCGCTCTCGCGCTCACCGGCGCCGCCACCCTGATCAGCACCTCCCAGGCCACCTCCGGCAGCGACCCGGGCGCCCTGAAGCCGATGACCTCCGCGCCCTCCCTGGCCGATCTGCGCCTGAGCGAGATGTCGCTCGCACGGCCGGCGCCCGGCGGACCGGCCCGGCCCGTCGGCGTCGCCGCCGTCCTCGCGGACGCCGACCGCGGCCTGCGCGCCGCGGCCGACTGCGCGGGAGCCGACCGCTCCGCGCTGCCGATAGCGCCCGCCGCCACCCGGGCGCACTGCTGGGACGAGGCCGGCACCGAGAAGTGGCACACCGGCGGCCTGACCACCTCGGGGGACGCCGACGACGACGGCCGCTGGGGCGCGAACCGCGTGATCCTGGCCGGCTGGAGCGACCAGCGCGGCCACTCCCGGGTCGCCTTCGTCGACGCCAACGATCCGGAGCGGCTCACCTACACCTGGGTCGCGCTCACCGTGCCCGCGGACGGCGACCCCGTCGGACGGCCGCTCGTCTCGCCGCTGACCGGCATGGTCTGGTACCAGGACAAGCTGCTCGTCACCGCCGAGGAGGGGCGCGGCCTCTACGTCTACGACCTGGACCGCATCCGGCGCGCCTCCGCCGACACCGCCGCGACCACGCCACCGGCGCGGGGCGAGCGCTACACCCTGCCCGCCGTCCGCGCGTACCGTCTGACCGGCGCCCGGATCGGCGCGCTCTCCCTGGACCGCAGCACCACACCCGACAGCCTGGTCGCGAGCGAGTCCGTCCCGGCGGACGGCGACCGGCCCACCCGGCTGTGGCGCTACGGGCTCGACGACGACCCCTCCGGGGCCGGCCTGCTGGGCACCGCGCCGCAGGAGGCCTACGAGACGAAGGCCACCGACGTCCGCGGTGTGCTCGCCCACCGGTCCCGGTGGTACCTGGCCCGCACGGCGGGCGAGCACGGGACGCTGTGGCGGCAGGACGGCGACGGGGCGCGGGTCGCGCGGTGCGGGACGGACGAGACGTATCTGTGCTGGAGCGGCCCCGCGCAGTCCCTCTCCTACTGGGAGGAGAGCGGCGAGGTCTGGTCGCAGTCGGGGCGGATGCTGTTCTCGCTGCCGCTGGAGACGATCGACAGGGCGCTGGGCTAGATGATTCCCTGACCGGTATGACGAACATCCCCGTGACCACCTGGTCCCTGGAGCAGACCGCCCCCTCGGACCTGCTCCCGGCCGCGGCGCCGGAGGGCGATGTGCGGATCGCCCGCGCCGAGGTGCCCTCCCCCGAGTTCAGCCGTTTCCTGTACGCGTCCGTGGGCGGCGACATCCGCTGGACGGACCGGCTGGGCTGGCCGTACGCGCGCTGGCAGGAGCACCTGGGGCGGCCCGGGGTGGAGACGTGGGTGGCCTACGACCGGGGCACGCCGGCCGGGTACGTGGAACTGAAGCCGCAGGACGACGGCGTGGTGGAGATCGTCTACTTCGGTCTCGTTCCCGCCTTCCGGGGCCGCCGCATCGGTGGGCACCTGCTGGCGTACGGGGCCGCCCGCGCGTGGGATCTCGCCGACCGGTGGCCGGGTCTCGCCGCGACGAAGCGGGTCTGGCTGCACACCTGCAGCAAGGACGGCGAGCACGCCATGGACAACTACCTCCGCCGCGGCTTCACGCTGTTCGACACCAAGGTCGAGGAGGAGCCGGACGTCGCGACGCCCGGCCCCTGGCCCGGCGCATACCCTCTCTGACCTGGCCGGACAAGACGCCGTTCAGGCCCATGTGACCGAGGACACCCTTGTTCCACATTCCGGGACAAGGGTGTCCACATTTTGGATAAAGCTGGACTGTGTCCAGATCGCCGTGACACGCTTCCGTCATGTCTGGAACTGGAATTGCCTTGGTGAGTCGGCGGCACGTCGACCTCGGCCGCATGTCCAGCGCCATCTGTCCGGCGAGCTGAGACCTCTCCAGCAGCGCCGATCCCCCCAGCTTCGTCTGTTCCTGCGCAACGCTGCGCCCGTACGCCCGCATGCTCTCGTACGCGCAGGTCAGAGCCGCTTTCCGCCTGTCCCGAAGGACGTAGACACCATGGCCGCCAACCCGCAGAACCCTGCTGCCGCGAGTTCCCGCCGCAAGGTGAGCCGTCACCGCGGTGAGGGTCAGTGGGCCGCGGGGCACTTCACCCCGCTCAACGGCAACGAGCAGTTCAAGAAGGACGACGACGGTCTCAATGTGCGGACACGCATTGAGACGATCTACTCCAAGCGGGGTTTCGACTCGATCGACCCCAACGACCTGCGCGGCCGCATGCGCTGGTGGGGCCTGTACACCCAGCGCAGGCCGGGGATCGACGGCGGCAAGACCGCGATCCTGGAGCCGGAGGAGCTGGACGACGAGTACTTCATGCTCCGCGTCCGCATCGACGGCGGCCGGCTCACCACCGAGCAGCTGCGGGTGATCGGCGAGATCTCGCAGGAGTTCGCGCGCGGCACGGCCGACATCACCGACCGGCAGAACGTCCAGTACCACTGGATCCGGATCGAGGACGTCCCCGAGATCTGGAACCGCCTGGAGGCGGTGGGCCTGTCCACCACCGAGGCCTGCGGTGACACGCCCCGCGTGATCCTCGGCTCGCCCGTCGCCGGTATCGCCGCCGACGAGATCATCGACGGCACCCCGGCGATCGAGGAGATCCACCGCCGGATCATCGGCAACAAGGACTTCTCGAACCTGCCCCGTAAGTTCAAGTCGGCGATCTCCGGCTCGCCGCTGCTGGACGTGGCGCACGAGATCAACGACATCGCCCTCGTCGGTGTCGTGCACCCCGAGCACGGTCCCGGCTTCGACCTGTGGGTCGGCGGCGGACTGTCCACCAACCCGAAGATCGGTGTCCGGCTCGGCGCCTGGGTCCCGCTGGACGAGGTGCCGGACGTCTACGAGGGCGTCATCTCGATCTTCCGTGACTACGGCTACCGGCGGCTGCGCACCCGCGCCCGCCTGAAGTTCCTGGTGGCCGACTGGGGCGCGGAGAAGTTCCGCCAGGTGCTGGAGGACGAGTACCTGGGGCGCAAGCTGACCGACGGTCCCGCGCCCGCGCAGCCCGTGGAGCGCTGGCGCGACCACGTCGGGGTGCACCGGCAGAACGACGGCCGGTTCTACGTCGGTTTCGCACCCCGGGTCGGCCGCGTCGACGGCGCCACGCTGACGAAGATCGCCGAGGTGGCGGAGGCGCACGGCTCGGGCCGGGTCCGCACCACCGTCGAGCAGAAGATGATCGTGCTGGACGTCGACGAGTCGCAGGTCGACTCGCTCGTCGAGGGCCTTCAGGCGCTGGACCTCACGGTCAGCCCGTCGCCCTTCCGGCGCGGCACGATGGCGTGCACCGGCATCGAGTTCTGCAAGCTCGCCATCGTCGAGACCAAGGCGCGCGGCGCCTCCCTGATCGACGAGCTGGAGCGCCGGATCCCGGACTTCGACGAGCCGATCACCATCAACATCAACGGCTGCCCGAACGCCTGCGCCCGTATCCAGGTCGCGGACATCGGTCTCAAGGGCCAGCTGGTCACGAACGCCGAGGGCGAGCAGGTCGAGGGCTTCCAGGTGCATCTGGGCGGCGCACTCGGCCTGGAGGCCGGGTTCGGCCGCAAGGTGCGCGGTCTGAAGGTCACCTCGCAGGAGCTGCCCGACTACGTCGAGCGTGTCCTCAAGCGCTTCCAGGCGGAGCGCGAGGACGGCGAGCGGTTCGCGACCTGGGCGGCCCGCGCCTCCGAGGAGGCCCTTTCGTGAGCGCGGCGAGCGAAGCGAGGGATGCCCGATGAGTGAGCGTGCCGCACCTTTCTACTGCCCCTACTGCGGCGACGAGGACCTGCGACCGAGCGAGCAGGGCCACGGCGCCTGGGAGTGCGCGGCGTGCAACCGCGCCTTCCAGCTGAAGTTCCTCGGGCTGCTGTCCCGTGGGCTCGCGCAGGACACGAAGGGAGGGGACGAGATATGACGACTGCTCAGGAGACCCGCGGGACCCAGGAGCTGAAGGCGCTCGCCGAGCAGGCGGGCCGCGATCTGGAGGACGCGTCCGCGCTGGAGATCCTCCGGTGGGCGGCGAAGACCTTCGGCGAGCGGTTCTGCGTGACGTCCTCCATGGAGGACGCGGTGGTCGCCCACCTCGCGTCCCGTGCGATGCCCGGCGTCGACGTCGTCTTCCTCGACACCGGCTACCACTTCGAGGAGACCATCGGCACCCGCGACGCCGTCGAGGCCGTGATGGACGTCCACGTCATCACCCTCACCCCGGCGCAGACGGTCGCCGAGCAGGACGCCGAGTACGGCCCGAGGCTGCACGACCGCGACCCCGACCTGTGCTGCTTCCTGCGCAAGGTCAAGCCGCTGGAGCAGGGACTGGCCACCTACACGGCCTGGGCGACCGGACTGCGCCGCGACGAGTCCCCGACCCGGGCGGACACCCCCGTCGTCGCCTGGGACGAGAAGCGCCAGAAGATCAAGATCTCGCCGATCGCCCGCTGGACCCAGGACGACGTGGACGCCTACGTCACCGAGCACGGCGTCCTGACCAACCCGCTGCTGACGGACGGCTACGCCTCGATCGGCTGCGCCCCGTGCACCCGCCGGGTGCTCGCCGGCGAGGACGCGCGCGCCGGCCGCTGGGCCGGGCGGTCCAAGACCGAGTGCGGGCTGCACGGATGACGACCACCACACCGACCCCTGGGGAGAAGCACGTGAGGAGCGGAGCCACCGTCTGGCTCACGGGCCTGCCGAGCGCCGGCAAGACCACGATCGCGTACGAGCTGGCCGGGCGGCTGCGCGAGGAGGGCCACCTCGTCGAGGTGCTGGACGGCGACGAGATCCGCGAGTTCATCTCCGCGGGCCTCGGCTTCGGCCGGGAGGACCGGCACACCAACGTGCAGCGCATCGGCTACGTCGCCGAACTGCTGGCCCGTAACGGCGTGACGGCGCTCGTCCCCGTGATCGCGCCGTACACCGACAGCCGCGACGCGGTACGCAAGCGGCACGCGACGAACGGCACCGCCTACGTCGAGGTGCACGTGGCGACCCCGGTGGAGGTGTGCTCCGTGCGTGATGTGAAGGGGCTGTACGCCAAGCAGGCGGCGGGCGAGCTGACCGGGCTGACCGGCGTGGACGACCCGTACGAGGAGCCCGCCTCGCCCGACCTGCGCATCGAGTCGCAGCACCAGACCGTGCAGGAGTCCGCCGCCTCGGTGTACGCCCTGCTCACCGAAAGGGGACTGGCATGACGACCCTCGCACCGGTGACCGAGGAGACGGAGACCCCGTACGCCCTCTCGCACCTGGACGCGCTGGAGTCCGAGGCGGTGCACATCTTCCGTGAGGTGGCGGGCGAGTTCGAGCGGCCGGTGATCCTGTTCTCCGGCGGCAAGGACTCCATCGTCATGCTGCATCTGGCGCTGAAGGCGTTCGCTCCGGCCTCGATCCCCTTCTCCCTGCTGCACGTCGACACCGGGCACAACTTCCCCGAGGTCCTCGACTACCGCGACCGCACGGTGGACCGGCACGGCCTGCGGCTGCACGTCGCCTCCGTGCAGGACTACATCGACCGCGGTGTGCTCAAGGAGCGTCTCGACGGCACCCGCAACCCGCTCCAGACGCTGCCGCTGACGGAGCGGATCCAGGCGGAGCGCTTCGACGCGGTGTTCGGCGGCGGCCGCCGCGACGAGGAGAAGGCGCGGGCCAAGGAGCGGGTGTTCTCGCTGCGGGACGAGTTCTCCCAGTGGGACCCGCGCCGGCAGCGGCCCGAGCTGTGGAACCTGTACAACGGCCGCCACGCCGCCGGCGAGCACGTCCGCGTCTTCCCGCTGTCCAACTGGACCGAGCTGGACGTCTGGCAGTACATCGCCCGCGAGGGCATCGAGCTGCCCGAGATCTACTTCGCGCACGAGCGCGAGGTCTTCCGGCGCGGCGGCATGTGGCTGACCGCCGGCGAGTGGGGCGGCCCGAAGGAGGGCGAGACCGTCGAGAAGCGGCAGGTCCGCTACCGCACGGTCGGCGACATGTCCTGCACCGGCGCCGTCGACTCCGACGCCGGGACCCTGGAGCAGGTGATCACCGAGATCGCCGCGTCCCGGCTGACCGAGCGGGGCGCCACCCGGGCCGACGACAAGCTCTCCGAGGCCGCGATGGAAGACCGCAAGCGCGAGGGGTACTTCTAGCCATGACGAGCACCACCGAACCCACCGAGACGCTGTCGGTCGAGCAGCTGTCGGCGACCACCCTGCTGCGGTTCGCCACCGCGGGCTCCGTCGACGACGGCAAGTCCACCCTGGTCGGCCGGCTGCTGCACGACTCCAAGTCGGTCCTCACCGACCAGCTGGAGGCCGTGGAGCGCGTCTCGGCGAGCCGCGGCCAGGAGGGCCCGGACCTCGCGCTGCTCACGGACGGCCTGCGCGCCGAGCGCGAGCAGGGCATCACCATCGACGTGGCGTACCGCTACTTCGCCACCCCGCGCCGCCGGTTCATCCTCGCCGACACCCCGGGGCACGTGCAGTACACCCGGAACATGGTCACCGGCGCCTCCACCGCCGAGCTGACGGTCATCCTGGTCGACGCCCGCAACGGCGTCGTCGAGCAGACCCGCCGGCACGCCGCCATCGCCGCGCTGCTGCGGGTCCCGCATGCCGTGCTCGCCGTCAACAAGATGGACCTCGCCGGCTACGACGAGAAGGTCTTCGGCCGCATCGCCGAGGAGTTCACGGCGTACGCCACCGAGCTCGGCGTCCCGGAGGTCACCGCGATCCCGATCTCCGCGCTGAACGGCGACAACGTCGTGGAACCCTCCGCGAACATGGACTGGTACGGCGGCCCGACCGTCCTGGAGCACCTGGAGACCGTCCCGGTGAGCCACGACCTGGCGCACTGCCACGCCCGCCTGCCCGTGCAGTTCGTGATCCGGCCGCAGACCGCGGAGCACCCGGACTACCGGGGCTACGCGGGGCAGATCGCGGCGGGCACCTTCCGCGTCGGCGAGCAGATCACGGTGCTGCCGTCCGGCCGTTCCACGAAGATCTCCGGCATCGACCTGCTGGGCCGGCCGGTCGACGTCGCCTGGACCACGCAGTCGGTCACCCTCCTGCTGGAGGACGACATCGACGTCTCGCGCGGCGACCTCATCGTGCCCAGCAAGGACGCGCCGCCCACCACCCAGGACATCGAGGCGACCGTCTGCCATGTGGCCGACCAGCCGCTGACCGTCGGCCACCGGGTGCTCCTCAAGCACGGCACGCGCACGGTCAAGGCACTGGTCAAGGACATCCCGTCCCGGCTGACCCTGGACGACCTGTCCCTGCACCCGCACCCGGGGCAGCTCGCCGCCAACGACATCGGCCGGGTCAAGATCCGCACCGCCGAGCCGCTGCCGGTCGACGCCTACGCCGACTCGCGGCGCACGGGCTCGTTCATCCTGATCGACCCGGGCGACGGCACCACGCTGACCGCGGGCATGGTCGGCGAGTCGTTCGCCGCCCCTGAGCCCGTCCGCAACGAGGCCGACGACGACGGATGGGACTTCTGACCATGCGCCCCGCCGGCTTCTCCTCGTCCGTCGCTCGGCAGGGCGGCCGCGTCGGCGGCGCCCTCGGCCGGCGGTCTTTGCGGACGGAGTGCGGCAGAGGGCGGGGCGGAGTGGCGCGATGTGCGTGACGCGCACACGCCCTGCCGGGCGCCGAACATCCGCCGACCCCCCGGCCACGACCTGAGGTGTCGTGACGCCGGGCCACCGAGAGGAACACCTCCCGTGCCTGCCACCACCGCTCTGCGCCGCTCGCTCGTGGCGACGGCCGTGCTGCCGCTGCTCGCGCTCGCGGCCTGCGGCTACGGCTCCCAGGCCAAGAACGACGACGCCGTCCAGGTCGCCGCCGGGGCGAAGAAGGTCGACGGTCTGGACTCCGTCCGGATCGGCTACTTCGGCAACCTCACCCACGCCACCGCGCTGGTCGGCAGGCAGCAGGGTTTCTTCCAGAAGGAACTCGGCGCCACCAAGGCCGAGTACGCCACCTTCAACGCCGGGCCCTCCGAGATCGAGGCGCTCAACTCGGGTTCGATCGACATCGGCTGGATCGGCCCGTCGCCGGCGATCAACGGCTACATCAAGTCGGGCGGCGAGAACCTGCGGATCATCAGCGGTTCGGCGTCGGGCGGGGTCAAGCTCGTGGTCGACCCGGACAAGATCAAGTCCCTGGCGGACGTCAAGGGCAAGCGGATCGGCACCCCGCAGCTCGGCAACACGCAGGACGTGGCCTTCCTCAACTGGATCTCCGAGCAGGGCTGGAAGGTCGACGCGCAGAGCGGCCGGGGCGACGTCTCCGTGGTGCGCACGGACAACAAGGTGGTCCCGGACGCCTACAGGTCGGGGTCCGTCGACGGCGCCTGGGTGCCCGAGCCGACGGCTTCGAAGCTGGTCGCCGAGGGCGGGAAGGTGCTGCTCGACGAGGCCGACCTGTGGCCGGACAAGAAGTTCGTCATCACGAACGTCATCGTGTCGCAGAGCTTCCTCAAGGAGTACCCGAGGGCCGTGGAGGCGGTGCTGCGGGCCTCCGTGGGCACCAACAAGTGGATCGACGCCCACCCCGGCCCGGCGAAGGCGGCGGCCAACCGGCAGCTCCAGGAGGACACCGGCAAGCCGCTGCCGCCCGAGGTGCTGGACCCGGCGTGGAAGTCGATCCGCGTCACCGACGACCCGCTCGCCGCGACGCTCGACGTCCAGGCGCGGCACGCGGTGAAGGCCGGGCTGCTGGAGCGGCCCGATCTGAAGGGCATCTACGACCTCCGGCCGCTGAACAAAATCCTCGCCGCCGACGGCGAGGCGACCGTCTCCGACGCCGGTCTCGGCGCCGCTTCATGAGTCCACGACCAGTCTTCAGGAGGTGACGACCATGGCCACGACCTTCGCCAAGGCCGCCGACGCCGCAACGTCGGTGGAGCACGCCGCGCGCATCGAGCACGTCTCGAAGTCCTTCGCCGGCCCCGCCGGGCCTCAGCTCGTCCTCGACGACATCTCGCTCGATGTCGCGCCGGGCGAGTTCGTCACCCTCCTCGGGGCCTCGGGCTGCGGCAAGTCCACGCTGCTGAACCTGGTGGCGGGGCTCGACAGGCCGTCGGCCGGTTCGATCGCCACCGACGGCCGCCCGGCGCTGATGTTCCAGGAGCACGCCCTGTTCCCGTGGCTGACCGCGGGCAAGAACATCGAGCTCGCCCTGAAGCTGCGCGGTGTGCCCAAGGCGGACCGGCGCGGCCGCGCGGAGGAACTGCTGGAACTGGTCAGGCTCCAGGGGGCGTACGGGAAGCGGGTGCACGAGCTGTCCGGCGGTATGCGCCAGCGGGTCGCGCTGGCCCGCGCGCTCGCGCAGGACAGCAGCCTGCTGCTGATGGACGAGCCGTTCGCGGCGCTCGACGCGATCACCCGTGACGTGCTGCACGACGAGCTGACGAGGATCTGGAAGGAGACACGGCTGTCCGTGCTCTTCGTGACGCACAACGTGCGGGAGGCGGCGCGGCTCGCGCAGCGCGTCGTCCTGCTGTCGTCGCGTCCGGGACGGATCGCGCGCGAGTGGACGGTGGACATCCCGCAGCCGCGCCGCATCGAGGACGCCGCGGTGGCGGAACTGTCCCGTGAGATCACCGAGGAACTGCGTGGGGAGATCCGCCGACATGGCCAGCACTGATACGCCCGCCGTCAAGGACGGCCACGATCTGGCCGGCGTCGAGGCGGGGCTGGACGCCCTGGACACGGTGCACACCGGCCGCACGCCGCTGCGTACGACGCTCACGCAGAAAGTCGTGCCGCCGCTCACCGCGGTCGTGCTGGTGCTCGCGGTGTGGCAGGCGCTGGTCTCCTTCGGCGTCGTCGACGACCCCAGCAAGCTGCCCTCGCCCTCCGACGTGTGGGGCGAGCTGCGCACCGCCTGGCTCCAGGGCACCCTGCTCGACTACATCTGGACCAGCGTCTCGCGCGGTCTGCTCGGCTTCCTGCTGGCGCTCGCCATCGGCACCCCGCTGGGCCTGCTGGTGGCGCGGGTGCGGTTCGTGCGGGCCGCGATCGGCCCGATCCTGTCCGGCCTGCAGTCGCTGCCGTCGGTTGCCTGGGTGCCGCCGGCCGTCATCTGGCTCGGCCTGAACAACTCGATGATGTACGCCGTGATCCTGCTCGGCGCGGTCCCCTCCATCGCCAACGGCCTCGTCTCGGGCGTCGACCAGGTGCCGCCGCTCTACCTGCGGGCCGGGCGCACCCTCGGCGCGACCGGCCTGAAGGGCACCTGGCACATCGTGATGCCGGCCGCGCTGCCCGGCTACCTCGCCGGCCTCAAGCAGGGCTGGGCGTTCGCCTGGCGGTCCCTGATGGCCGCCGAGATCATCGCCTCCTCCCCCGACCTGGGCGTGGGACTCGGCCAGTTGCTGGAGAACGGCCGCAACACCAGCTCCATGTCCATGGTCTTCCTCGCCATCCTGCTCATCCTGATCGTCGGTATCGCCATCGACCTGCTGATCTTCAGTCCGCTGGAACGGCGGGTGCTGCGCAGCCGCGGCCTCCTGGTGAAGAGCTGATCCCCATGCGCCTCGAACCGGTCCTCGTCGTCATCGCCCACGGCAGCCGCGACCCGCGGCACGCCGCGACCGTGCACGCCCTGGTGCGGCGGGTGCGGTCGCTGCGGCCGGGCCTGCGGGTCGAAACCGGCTTCCTGGACTTCAACATCCCGTCCGTGCAGGGCGTGCTGGAGTCCCTGGCGGCGGAGGGCGTCCGCGACGTGGTGGCGCTGCCGCTGCTGCTGACGCGCGCCTTCCACGCGAAGGCGGACATCCCGGCGGTGCTGCGGGAGGCGCCGCGGCGCCTGCGCATCCGCCAGGCGGAGGTGCTCGGCCCCTCGCCGCTGCTGCTGGCCGCGCTGGAGCGGCGGCTGTACGAGGCGGGGCTGACCCCCGCCGACAAGCCCTCGACCGGGGTCGTCCTGGCCTCGGCGGGGTCCACCGACGCGGAGGCGATCGCAGTGATCGCAGAAATCGCGCGGGAGTGGCGGCACACCGGTTGGTGCGCCGTGCGGCCTGCGTTCGCCTCCGCATCCCTGCCCCGCACCGAGGTCGCGATCGGCGAGCTGCGCGCCCTCGGCTGCGAGCGCGTCGCCGTCGCGCCGTACGTCCTCGCGCCCGGCTTCCTGCCGGACCGCATCGCCCGGGGCGCCGCCGAGGCGGACGTCCTGGCCGGTGTGCTGGGTCCGGCGCCGGAGGTGGCCCGGCTGCTGCTGCGGCGGTACGACGGGGCGCGGGCGCCGCTGCTCGCGGCCGTCGGGGCCTGAGGCCTTCCGGGTCCCGGGTCCCGCAGGCTCCGTCAGCCGAAGCGGAGCCCACCCGTGCGGGTCCGCTTGAGCTCGAAGAAGTCCGGGTCGCCGGCCAGGACGCGGAAGCCGTCGAAGAGCTCGGCCGCGCGCGGGCCGCGCGGAACGGCGCGCAGCACGGGGCCGAACCACACCGTTTCGTCGACGTGGACGGTGGGAGTCCCGACGTAGCGCCCGGAGTCGGCCTCCGCGCCCGCCTCGTGGCTGCGGCGGACCGCCTCGTCGTACGCCGGATCGTGCGCGGCGGCGGCGAGGCCGGCGTCGAGTCCCACCTCGGCCAGCGCCTCGGCGATCACCACGTCGAAGTCCCCGGCCTCGCGCTCGTGGATGCGCACGCCGAGGGCGGTGTACAGGTCGCGCAGCACCTTCTCGCCGTGCCGCTCCGCGGCGGCCACCGCCACCCGCACCGGGCCGATCGACCTGTCGACCAGGTCCCGGTACCAGTCGGGGAGTTCGCCCCCGAGGTTGTGCAGGTACAGGCTCATCACATGGAAGCGCAGGTCGAGCCGGCGGTGCCGTTCCACCTCCAGCAGCCAGCGCGAGGTGATCCAGGCGAAGGGACAGGCGGGATCGAACCAGCAGTCGACGCGGGTGGTGGCGGAGTCACTCATGCCGGCGATGCTAGCCGCGCAGTGGCACGGAACTCCGGTCCACTCAGGGGGAGTTCCCGTGGTCCACTTCGTCACTCAGCCGCCGGCGCGGTGAGCTCCACCAGCTTGACGACGGTGTTCCAGTTCCTGGTCGTCGCGGTGACGCCCGTGTTCAGCCGCGGCTTGGCCAGGTACTCGGCGAGCTTGGAGCGGCCCAGTCCGTTCGGCGCGTACAGGTACAGGACGCGGTCGCCGCAGCGGAACTCCTCCGGCAGGAAGGCCGCCTGGTCGATCTCCGCGAGACGCCCGGTGTCGACGGGCGCGGAGAAGTAGGTGGCGTGGAGCTGCCTGCCCTCCAGCTCGGCGGCCGGGAACGGGCAGCCGTCGGCCACCGCCTTGAGGTAGGCGTGGTCGCGCACGATGACGTCCACCGCGAAGCCGAACCGGCCCTCGATCGCCCGCGTCAGCTCCGCGGCCAGGGACTCCTCGTCGCCGTGGCCGGCGGTGAACACCGCCTGTCCGCTCTGGAGATACGTCCGCACGCCCCCGTGACCGAGGCTCTCCAGCAGGGCGCGCAGGTCGGCCATCGGGACCTTCTTGCTGCCGCCCACGTTGATCCCGCGCAGCAACGCCGCATATGTCGTCACCCGTCCACCCTAAGCGGCCGTCGTGCCCCGTGGGGGCGGGCACGACGGCCGGGCCCGGGACTCGGGCTGCGCGAAACTCTGGCCCATGGAACGGGTCCGGATCAACCGCTACACGCACCTGTGACTTGTTCAACAAGGTTTCGTAATCACGAGTCGGCACAAAGGGCCCCAAGGGCGGATCCCTGATCGTCGGCCCGGAGATCCGCCGATGGATGTAGGGGCCCGGTGTCCTCCCCAGTGCTGAGGGCGAGGTGGCCGTCCGGAGGACCCGGGGCCCCCGCGCATCACCGGGCAGCACGACGAGACGGCCTTGTCCGGCCCCTACCTTCGAGACGGAAGGTGCCGGCAGGGGGCCGTCACCGCTCACGAGGGGGCAGCCCGTCATGGGGAACGGAGACATACGCGTGCGGGGACTGGCCGCCCGGGCCGGCGGCTGGAGTGCCCGGCACCGATGGGCGGCCGTCGGTATCTGGGTGCTGTTCGTCGTCCTGGCGATGGGGCTCGGCTCGGCCGCGGGCCGGGTCGAGGTCGACGACAGCGACCAACTGGGGGGCGAGACGCACGCCGCCGCGCGGATCGTCGAGGACGCCGGGATCGAGGAGCCGGCCGGTGAGACGGTCCTCGTCCAGTCCAAGGACGGCGGACCGCGGGCCACCGACCCGGCGTTCCGGGCCGCCGTCGCCGACGTCGTCGAGGCCGTCGAGGCGACCGGGGAGGTCACGGACGTCACCACGCCGTACGACACGAGGACCATCTCCGAGGACGGGCGCAGCGCGCTGGTGCGGTTCGACATGCGGGGGGCGTCGGACACCGCGGGCGAGCGGGTCGAGCCGGTGCTGGAGGCCGTCGAGCGGGTCCAGCGCGACCACGGGTCGCTGCGGATCGAGGAGATCGGCGGCGCCAGCATGACGAAGACGTTCGACGACGCGTTCGGCGACGACTTCCGCAAGGCCGAGTACTCGGCCGTGCCGGTCGCCCTCGGCATTCTGCTCATCGCGTTCGGCGCGCTCGTGGCGGCGCTGCTGCCGGTCGCACTGGCGCTCACCGCGATCATGGCGACGATGGGTCTGATGGGCGTCGTCAGCCATGTGATGCCGATGAGCGAGACCGCCAACTCCGTGATGCTGCTGGTCGGTCTGGCCGTCGGCGTCGACTACTGCCTGTTCTATCTGCGCCGAGAGCGGGAGGAGCGCGAGGCCGGCCGGGACGCCCGGACGGCGCTCCGGGTCGCCGCGGCCACCAGTGGGCGCGCGATCATCGTCTCCGGTGTCACGGTGTGCGTGGCGATGGCGGGCATGCTCTTCACCGGCCTCGCCGAGTTCGAGGCCATGGGTCTGGCCTCGCTGATGGTGGTCGCGGTGGCCATGGTCGGTTCGGTGACGGTGCTGCCGGCGCTGCTGTCGCTGCTGGGCGAGCGGGTGGAGAAGGGGCGGATACCGTTCCTGCGCCGCCGTCGCCGCGGCGCGAGCGGCGAGAGCCGCTTCTGGACGGCCGTGCTGAAGGGGGTCCTGGCCAAGCCCGTCGTCTCCGTCGTCGTGGCCACCGGGGCGCTGCTGGCCGTCGCGGCTCCCGCGGTCGGCATGAAGACCCAGAACCTCACGCTGGACCAGGAGTTCGGCGACTCGCTGCCCATCGTGCAGACCTACGACCGGCTCAACGAGGCCTTCCCGGGCGGCTCGGAACCGGCCGAGGTGGTGGTGAGGGCCGAGGACATCAACGCCCCCGAGGTGCAGTCGGCGCTCGCCGACTTCCGGGAGCGGGCGATCAGTTCGGGCGCCTCGCGGGGGCCCGTCGACATCAAGCTGGACGACGCGAAGAACGTCGCCTTCGTCCACGTGCCGCTGGTCGGCGGTTCCGACCTGGACGAGGCGGGCGCCAGCCTGGACAAGCTCCGCGACGAGGTGCGGCCGGCCACGCTCGGCACGGTCGAGGGGGTCGAGGCGCCGATCACCGGCGGGGTCGCCATGTCGAAGGACTTCAACGACCAGCTCGTCGGCGCGGTCGCCCCGGTGTTCGCGTTCGTCGTGGTGTTCGCGTTCCTGCTGATGCTGCTGTCGTTCCGCTCGCTGACGATCGCGATCACTTCGATCGTGCTGAACCTGCTGTCCGTGGGCGCGGCCTACGGCATCCTGGTCGCCGTCTTCCAGCACGGCTGGGGCGCCTCGCTGGTGGGCGCGGAGGGTGTCGGCGCGATCGTCAGCTGGCTGCCGCTGTTCCTGTTCGTGATCCTGTTCGGGCTGTCGATGGACTACCACGTGTTCGTGGTCTCGCGGATTCGCGAGGCACGGCTGCGCGGCCGTACGACGCAGGACGCGATCGCGCACGGGGTGGTCACCACGGCGGGGGTCGTCACCAGCGCCGCCGTCATCATGGTCGCCGTCTTCGCGATCTTCGGCACCCTGTCCATGCAGTCCATGAAGCAGATGGGCGTCGGTCTCGCGGCGGCGGTGCTGATCGACGCGACGATCATTCGCGGTGTGCTGCTGCCGGCCGTGATGGCGCTCCTCGGGGAACGCAACTGGTATCTGCCGAAGTGGCTGAACCGGCTTCCGGATCTCACGCACGACGAGCCGGTGGACACACCGGCTCTGGCGACGCTCGCCGAGAAGGAGGGCGAGCGGGTACGGGTCTGACCCCGGGGCCGTGTCCGGCCAGGGCCCGTCGGTTCCCGTGGAACCGACGGGCCCTCACTCATGCCCCCGCGGCGGCCAGTTCGGCCTCAATCAGGTCCGCGGCGCGCCTGGTGCCGCCCTCCTCGGCCATCTCCGCCCGGAGGACCGCCAGACGGCGGGCGACCTCGGGGTCGTCGACGAGCGCGAGCGCCGCCTCCCGGAGCGTGTGCGCCGTGGCCTTCTCCGCCGGGACATGTCGGGCCACGCCGAGGCCCTGGAGCATGTCGGCGTTGCCGAACTGGTCGACCGCCTGCGGTACGGCGATCATCGGCGTGGCCGTGGCCATGCCCTCCTGGCTGCCGCCCGCGCCCGCGTGGGTGACGAACAGGTCGGCCTGCTTGAGGATCGCGAGCTGCGGGACCCAGGACCGCACCTCGACGTTCCCCGGCACCTCTCCCAGCTCGGCGGCGTCGACGTGCTTGCCGATCTGGAGCACCACGTGCCAGCCGGGCAGCCCGGCGAACGCCGTGACGCACTCCCGGTAGAACGCCGGCTGCTTGGTGAACGCCGACCCGAGCGAGACCAGCACGACCTTCTCCGCGTCGGCGGGCCGCTGCCAGTCCCCTTCCGCGCCGCGATCGCCCTGGCAGGCGCCGACGAAGCTGTACACCTTCTCGTCGACCCGGTCGGCGTTCGGCTGGAGCGCCTTCGGGATCAGCACGAGGGAACGGTCCGGCCGCCCGGCGAAGGGGTCGGGGTGCTGGGTGATGCCGTTCTCCTCGAGCCAGGCCTGGAAGCGCGCGTAGTAGGCCCGGCCGCGTTCGGTCTTCCTCGGCTCCGCCCACATCGGCTCGGCGACCTCCTCCTCGTACCCCTCCCAGGCCACCAGGTTGGGCGAGAGGGAGACGGCGGGGACGCCCCAGCGGTGGGCCAGCACCCGCGCCGGGTACGAGGCGATGTCGTGCAGCACGAGATCCGGCTCGTCGCCCTCGTACGCCTCGATCAGCTGCGGCAGGGCCTGCATGGCGTCGTTCAGGAAGGGCTCGACGTTGTCGAGCAGCGTGTCGCCCCACGCGGCCGGGTCGTCGTCGGGGCCCGGCAGCGTCGACTTCCAGAGCTTCACCTCGGCGCCGGTCCCCGCGACCTTCTCCGCGAACACCGGGGGGATCGCGTACGTCACCCGGTGGCCCCGCGCGACGAGCTCACGGATCACCTCCAGGCTCGGGTTCACGTGGCCGTGGGCGGCGATGGAGAACATGGCGATGTGCGTCATGGCCCCGACCCTAAGCGAGACGATACGTCTCGTGCAACTGCTTTCCTGATCCCCTCCCCCGTCAGCGCTGATATCGCGCCAGAACCAGGTTCCCGTCCTCCTCCAGCCGTCTACGCAGCTCGTCGAGGCCGATCGCGCCGCTGTAGTACTCCTGCAGCGCCGGTGTGGCCACCTTGTCCTTCCACTCGGGATACCCCCGCACGGACTGCGCGGGCGCCGGGCGCAGGTGCGTCGCCAGCGCGGTGCCGGTGGCCCAGCCGTACCGGGCGGAGCGCAGTGCGGGGTCCTTCAGGGCCTCGGTGCCGGTGGGCAGCATCCAGTCGCCCAGGGCGAGGCGCACCATGTTCGGCGGACGCAGCAGGAAGTCGACGAAGGCGGCCGCCTCCTTCTTGTGCGGGCTGTCCTCGGCGACGGACAGGGTCTGCGGGCTGACCCCCTGGGCGAGCCCGCCCGCACCGGCCGGGGCCGGCAGCACCTGCCAGTCGAAGCCCTCCGGCGCCTGCTGCACGATCTGCTGACGGTAGGAGAAGCCGAGCGGCACCATCGCGTACTTGCCGCCGAAGAATCCGGGGAGCGTGTCCGAACCGCCGCTGCCGAGCGTCGAAGCCGACGCACTGGCATCGGAGCCGACCTGGTCGTGGATGGTGCGCGGCACCACCTCGTCGCCCGCCTCGAAGCGGACCGTGACCTTGCCGTCCGCACCCCGGTGGAAGAGCTGCCCGCCCGCCGACAGGGAGAGGTTGAGCGTGGCCGAGACGGGTTCCTTCAGCGGCCAGGCCACCCCGTAGGTCCCCTCGGCGCCGAGCTCCTTCGTCACCTCGCGGAACTCCTCCCACGTCCACGGCTCCTCGGGGGTGGGGATCCGCACCCCCGACTCCTTCAGCCAGGTCGCGTTCGCGATGAGCACCCGTGGCTCCTGGAGGAAGGGCACTCCGTAGATCCCGTCCCCGAAGGTCACCGTCTCCCAGCTCCGCCGCGGGATGTCGGCCTTGAGCCGCTCGGACAGCAGACCGGTGAGGTCGGCGAGGTAGCCGCCGTAGGCGAAGTCGGCGAGGTCGTCGGAGGCGTCGTGGATGATGTCCGGCGCCTCACCGCCCTCGAAGGAGGTCAGGAGCTGGTCGTGGACGCTGTCCCAGCTGCCCTGGACGTACTCGACGCGCACGTCCGGATGGGCCGCGTTCCACTCCGCCACCAACTCCTTGTTGACCTCCACGGACTCCTGCTGCCAGGCCAGGGACTGGAAGCGGAGGGTGATCCCGCCGTCCGGGGAGTCCTCGCGCGCGCCGCCCGTGCAGGCGGTGAGCAGCATCAGTGCGGCCGCGACCATCCCTGCCCGCCTCCCGCGCATCAGCCCTTCACCGCCCCGGCGAGCATGCCGCCCGTGATCCGCCGCTGGATCAGGGCGAAGACGAGCAGGGAGGGCAGGGTCGCGAGGAACGCGGCGGCGGCGAGAGGACCGAGGTCGGCCACGCCCTCGGCGCCGATGAAATGGGTGAGGATCACGGGCAGCGTCTGTTTCTCCGGGGTCTTGAGCAGGACCAGGGCGAAGAAGAACTCGTTCCAGGCGGTGATGAAGGCGAACAGGGCCGTCGCCACGATCCCCGGCGCCAGCAGCGGCGCCGTCACCGACACCAGCGTCCGCAGCCGGCCGGCGCCGTCGACCGCCGCCGCCTCCTCCAGTTCGGCCGGCACGGCCCGGACGTAGCCGACCAGCATCCACAGCGCGAAGGGCAGCGCCCAGACGACGTAGACCATCACCAGGCCCGGCAGGGAGTTGATCAGCCGCAGGTTCTTCAGCACCAGGAAGAGCGGGATGATCACCAGCACGAAGGGGAACGCCTGGCTGACCACGACCCAGCCGGTCGCCGCCCGGGCCGTCCGGGTGCGGTGGCGGGCCATCACGTACGCCATCGGCGTCGCGACCAGCACGGCGATCACGGCCGCCCCGGCCGCGGCGAGCAGGGAGTTGAGCGCGGCCCGCAGCAGCGGCTGCTCCTCGAAGGCCTGCCGGAAGTTGTCCAGCGTGGGGTTCTCGGGGATCCACGAGGGGTGCAGACTGCCCAGCTCCTGGGGCGGTTTGAAGGCGGTGGACAGGAGCCACAGGAACGGGAAGGCGAGGAAGACGAGATACGCGAGCAACGCCACGTACTGACCGACGCGCGCCCCGGTGCTGGTCCTCATACGTCGTCGCCTCCCTTGAGCCGGCCCACCAGGAAGAGCGCCAGCAGTACCGAGATGACCGCGACCATCACGCAGCCCATCGCCGCCGCGTAGCCGAACTGGCCGTAGCGGAAGGCCTCTTCGTAGGCGAAGAGCATGGGCAGCCGGGTCCGGCCGCCCGGACCGCCACTGGTCAGCACGTAGACCAGGGCGAACGCGTTGAAGTTCCAGATGAAGTTGAGGGCCGTGATGGCGAGGGCGACCGGTCTGAGCGCGGGCCAGGTGACCGTCCGGAAGCGGCGCCAGGCACCCGCGCCGTCGATCGCGGCCGCCTCGTGCAGCTCGCGCGGGGTGTTCTGCAGCCCGGCGAGCAGGGCGACCGTCGTCTGCGGCATCCCCGCCCAGACGCCGACGACGATCACCGCGGGCAGGGCGGTGCCGAGCCCGCTCAGCCAGTCCCGGCCGTCACCGAGGCCGAGGTCGCGCAGGGTCTCGTTGAGCACGCCCGCGTCCGGGTTGTAGACCAGGCGCCACATGATGCCGACGACGACCTCGGGCATCGCCCACGGCACGATCGCCAGGGCGCGGGCCAGCCAGCGCAGCCTGAGCCGCTCGTTCAGCAGCAGGGCGAGGCCGAGCGCCAGCAGGAACTGCGGCACCGTCACGCCGACCGCCCACACCAGCCCGATCCGGAACGACTCCCAGAACAGCGTGTCCCGCAGCAGGTCCTGGAAGTTCAGGGTGCCGATCCACTCGGTGGGCTCGGTGCGCCCCGCCTGGGCGTCGGTGAACGCCAGCAGGATCCCGTACAGCAGCGGTCCCACGCTCAGTACGAGGATCGGGACGAGCGCGGGCAGCACCAGGAACCACGCGCCGTGGTCGCCGCCACGCCGCCGGCCCCGGTCCGGCGCGCGTTCGGCACGCCTCGCCTCGGTCACCACTGTCACGGATCGGCTCCTTTGCGCGGCTCGTGACGTTCCGGAGCCCGGCGGGCCCCCGTCATGGTCGTGAAGGCGGTCGATGTCGTCAAGGGCCCGCGCACACCCTCCGACCTGTGCGAATGCGACACTGGCCGACGGACGGCACGAACGCGGCACCGCGGGATCCTGGCCACGGGCCCCGCGCGGACGGATCACGGAGGCGGACGATGGACGAGGCACGGGCGCGGGACGTACTGGCCGCGGCGGGGGTACTGCCCGGTGCGGCCCGGGACGCGCGGCTCCTCGCCCTCGGCGAGAACGCCGTGTTCGCGGCGGACGACCTGGTCGTGAAGGTGGGCCGGGACGCCGAACTCCTCGACCGGGCGGGCCGGGAGGTGTCCGTGGCCCGGTGGCTCGCGGAGGCCGGGGTCCCCGCGGTCCGGGCGGCCCAGGACACCGCGCTGCTCGTCGAGGGACAACCGGTGACCGTGTGGCACCGGCTGTCCGATCCCGTACGGCCCGCCGAGCCCCGGGATCTGGCCGAACTGCTCCGGGTCGTCCACGCACTGCCCTCCCCCTCCTTCGCACTGCCGCCCCGCGCGCTGCTGGGCGGGGTGGAGCGCTGGCTGCGGCTCGCAGGGGACGCGATCGACCCGGCGGACGCGGCGTATCTGCGCGAGCGGCGCGACGGGTTCGCGGGGGCCGCGGCGGCGCTCACCCCGCAGCTGCCGCCCGGCCCGATCCACGGCGACGCGCTGCCCCGCAATGTGCACATCGGGCCGGACGGGCCGGTGCTGGTCGATCTGGAGACCTTCTCCGCCGACCTGCGCGAGCACGACCTGGTGGTGATGGCCCTCTCCCGCGACCGCTACGGCCTGCCGGCCGAGGCGTACGACTCGTTCACCGAGGCGTACGGCTGGGACGTGCGCGCATGGGAGGGCTGTGCGGTGCTGCGCGGGGCGCGGGAGACGGCCAGCTGCGCCTGGGTGGCCCAGCACGCGCCGAGCAACCCCAAGGCGCTGGCCGAGTTCGGGCGCCGCGTGGCCTCCCTGCGGGACGGGGACGAGAGCGTGCGCTGGTATCCGTTCTGAAGCGCACGGCCGCCGCCGTGCGGGGCTCTCAGACCCGCTCGCCGGCCGGCTCCCGCAGCGGCCACAGCCCGTCCACCACGGCGGTGGCGTCCCCCTTGCGGCGCAGGAACTTCTGGAAGTCCGCCGCCCACTCGGCGTACCACTCGACCTGGCGGCGGTGCAGCTCCGCCGGGCCGAGCCCCGCGATCTTGGGGTGGCGGCCGGCTATCGCGCAGGCCAGCCGGGCGGCGGCCAGCGCGTCGGCGGAGGCGTCGTGCGCGCCGTCGAGGACGATGCCGTACTCCGTGCAGACCGCTTCGAGGTTGCGCTTGCCGCGCCGGTAGCGGTCGACCTGGCGGTCGATGGTGTACGGGTCGATGACCGGCGCCGGGTGCAGGCCGCCTAGGCGGTCACGCAGGGACGGCAGGCCGTGGCGCCGCAGTTCGGCGGAGAGCAGGGTCAGGTCGAAGGCGGCGTTGTAGGCGACCACGGGGACGCCCGTCTTCCAGTACCCCGCGAGGACGTCCGCGATGGCGTCGGCGACCTTGTCGGCCGGGTGGCCCTCGGCGACCGCGCGCTCGTTGCTGATGCCGTGCACCGCCACGGCGTCCGCCGGGATCTCCACTCCCGGATCCGCCAGCCATTCGCGGCGTCCCAGCGGCTGTCCGCCCCTGACCTCGATCACGGCACCCGTGACGATGCGCGCCTCGCGCGGATCGGTCCCGGTCGTCTCCAGGTCGAAGCCGATCAGCAGCTCCCGGTGCCAGCCCATGGGCGGCCCCCCTTCTTGGTGGTGCTTTCCCCCAGTGATCTCCACGATCGCATGCGGCACTGACAACCAGAGGACAGCGTTCCGCATCGGCCGCCGGCATGACGCCGGAAAAGGTGACGGCGATTCAGGACACAGGGCGTGAATCCACCCATGCCGCCTCGAACTCCTCCCGGTACGTACCGAAGAGTCCTCCCTCGTCCACCTCGCCCGACTTGACCACCCGGTTGCCGTTGCGCAGCACCAGCACCGGCGCCTCCATCCCGCGGGTGCGGCGCAGATAGGACTGCACGACCGCGATGCCGTCCGAGCCGTCGCCGTCCACGAGGTAGGCCGTGAAACGGGGGGTCTCGTCGTACACCTGGATCTCGAAGGCGTCCGGGTCCCGCAGCCGGGCGCGCACCCGGCGCATGTGGAGGATGTTCATCTCCACCGCCCGGCTCAGCTCGCCCCGCTTGATGCCCAGTTCTCGCTCGCGGCGCTTCACCGCGCTGGACGCCGGGTTGAGGAACAGCAGCCGCACCCGGCACCCGGCCTCGGCCAGGCGCACCAGCCGGCGCCCGGAGAAGTTCTGCACGAGCAGGTTGAGGCCGATGCCGACGGCGTCGAGACGGCGGGCCCCGCCGAAGATGTCCTCGGCGGGGAACCGGCGCATCAGCCGCACCCGGTCGGAGTGCACGGCGACGACGTCGGAGTAGCGGTCGCCGACCAGGTCCTCGACCGCGTCGACCGGCAGCCGGCGCGCCGAGGGCACGTCCCCTCCCGAGCCGAGGGTCTCCAGCAGCCGCGCCGAGGCCCGTTCGGCCTGGTTCAGCACGGCCTCGGACAGGGCCCGGTTGCGGGAGACGACGTTCCGCGTGACCTCCAGCTCGTCGAGCGCGAGTTCGACGTCCCGGCGCTCGTCGACGTACGGCTCGAAGCACGGCCAGTGCTGCACCATCAGCTCGCGCAGCTGCGGCAGGGTGAGGAAGCTGAGGACGTTGTCGTCCGCGGGGTCGAGGAGATATCCCTTGCGCCGGCTGACCTCCCGCACGGCGACCGCGCGCTGGACCCACTCCTGGCCGGCCGGACCGGCCGCGGCGACCACCCACTCGTCGCCGTGGACGGGTTCGTAGATGGGGCGCAGGACGGCGGCCACGACCGCGCGCAGCCGCTGCTCGACGAGGTTCAGCCAGATGTAGGCCCGGCCGGCTCGCTGGGCGCGGGTGCGCACCTCGTGCCAGGCGTCGGCGTCCCAGTCCAGTTCCGGGCCGATCGAGTGCGTCTCCATCGGTCTGGCCAGGGACACCGTGCCGGGCGGGACCTCTGTGGAGCCCCCCTCGTGACCCTCGTCACCAGGGGGCAGCTCCAGCCCTCCCGAGCCCACCCGCGCACCGCCTTCCGCTCCCCCGAGCACTCCCCGTCCCAACGATCAAGGAAGGGTACTCCGGGAGCGGTCGGCGGTGCAGCCGGATGGGCAGGCTCGTCTCCCAACTTCCTTACTCGGGGCGTCCATTCTGATCAGCCAGCTCGGCCGGCGTGAGCGGATTCATAGCGGTCACGTCGCGCGGGGCGACGGACAGGCCCTGCCAGTGGACCGGCATGGGCTGCTGGTCCTCGTCGCGCGCCACGTGATGGAAGCCGACGTTGACCCAGACCACCGGGTTCTTCAGGGCCTGTCCGTTCACCCACTTGTCGACGGACCTGCCGTGTCCCGCGCCGCAGTTCGGCAGGTTGTCGCTGGCGTACTGCTCGCACTTGGCGTACTCGGTGAAGTACACGTCGTGCCTGGTGTAGCTGCGGCCCGGGTACTTGGCGCCGGCGCCGGGCACGAGCTCGTACGAACGCCGGTGCCCGTCCTTGTTCTTGCCGGTCGCGCTGACCACGCGCCACCAGCGCATGTTCTCGGCGTCGCCGGCGAGTTCCTTGGTGATCGCGGTGCGGGTGGTCTTGTTGGTGGGCGCCGGGCGGCCGTTCGCGGGGGCGCTGACCTTCGAGTCGTACTGCTCGACCCGGCCCTTGGTGGAGCCGTCCAGGTTGAAGTGGAGCCGCCAGAAGACGTTGTGGCTGTGGCTGGTGGCGTAGGCCTTGGCGCCCTCGCCGATCGGCCAGCCGCGGCCGTCGCCGGCGTCGTAGTCCACGGGCGACAGGGACCCGGTGGCGCCGACGTTCATGTTGATCGTGCCGTCGTCCTGGAAGCGCCACTCGGTGATGTACTCGTACCAGCCGACCTGGTTGACGGTGTAGACGAGCAGGTCCTTGCCCTGCTTCTGGAAGACCTTGTTCGCCGTCTCGCCCTGCATGCGGTAGGCATGACCACGCGAACGAGTGGTGGTGCACAGACCCTTGACGTTCTGGTGGGCGGGGTCCCAGGCCTCGGGCACCCGGACGGTCTTGATGGTGCCGCCGGGGCACTCCCCGGGCGCGAGGTCCTTCAGTCCCTGGCCGAAGCCGGCCTGGGTGAGGTCCTGGTACTCGGCCTTGCCGTCGTCGTAGGGCACATGGATCTGGCCGAGCTTGGCGGAGGCCAGCACCTTGATCGGGCGGGCCTCGCCGGGCGGCTGGTAGGTGATGTGCTCCAGGACGAGACCGGCCTCCTTGTGGTAGCGCCAGCACATGCGCCAGGTGGTGCCGGTGGAGAGCTTCTGCTCGATGCGGTACGCGGCGCTGCACTCGGCCGCCGGTGCCGGCGCCGCCTCGGGCCGCGCGGCGGCCGGACCCGCCCCGGTGGTGACACCGGCGGCCAGCCCGGCCAGGGCGAGGGCCAGGGCCGTCCGCCTGCGGGCGCGGCTGTTGCTGATCACGGGCATGACGAAATCGACTCCCTTGCGGAAGGCTCACCGGAGCCCTCTGGAGGATCGGTTGGAAGGAGGGACCGAGGCAGGCCGGCGGCGGGGCTGCACCCGCGCGGGCGGCTCAGCGGGCGGCTCAGTCGGGGAGTTCGCCCACCTTGCGGGCGCTCAGGTCGATCACCAGGTGCCGGGCGTCGATCCACGGCCCGTTCTTCACCTTCGGGAACAGGCGCACGCAGCGGTGCTCACCGCACCGGTCGAGCACGGCGGGCTGCGCGCCCGGCGTGGCCCGGTACACCATGCTGTTGAGCAGCAGCTGGTCCGGCGAGGTGAGGTCCTGGCCGGTGGCGTCCTTGTAGTCGGCCTTCAGGCCCGTGCCCAGCGGGTCGGCGATCAGCAGCCTGGCCGCCTCGGTGGCCTCGGCACGGCTCAGCGGCGGCTGGACGCCCCGCTGACGGGCGGTCCGCTCGACCTTCCCGGTGCCGAGGTCGACCGTCCGGGTGACGAGGGTGTCGTCCCCGTAGTCGTAGAACGAGACCTCGGCGCGCCGGGGCGCCCTCGGGTCGCCCAGGTCGGCGGCCTCCGGTTCGGCGAGCTCGACGCCGAGCCGCTGCGGTCCGCGGCCGCCGTCGACGCCCTCGCCGGAACCGATCAGCTGCCGGCTGAGCGCGAGGCGCTCCACCCGCTTCGTCTCGTCCTCGGTGAGCGGGTCACGGCCGGTGCCCTTCTCGCCCTGGGCCGGCGCCTGCTCGACGACGCCCGGGGGCACGGCCTCGCGGCCGTCCGCGGCGCCCTGGGACGTCTGCCGGGCCCCGCGCGCGTCGGCCGTTCCCCCGGCCGTGTCCTCGGCGCCTGCCGTGCCCGGCAGGGTGATCCCCACCATCACCGCGGTCCCGGCGAGCGCGAGGGCGGCCGCGGCCACCACCTTGCCCAGATGGCGGTGCACTGTGTTGCGCACAATCTCCCCCTACTCCCCCTGATCTCCAGGGGAGTACGTGTCTGCCCCACTGATTCGGCATACCTCCGTATGCACTGGTCGACCGGTAAGAGGGCAGTAAGTCATAGGTGGTTCCCTCACTTTCGTGGAGACTCGGTGGCAAGGCGGTCCCACCGGCACGAGACACCTGGAAGAGTCGTATCCATGCAGGTCTGGCCTGGAGAGGCATATCCGCTCGGCGCCACATACGACGGCGCCGGCACCAACTTCGCGGTCTTCACGGAGGCCGCGGACCGAGTAGAGCTGTGTCTGCTGCACGACGACGGCTCGGAGACGGCGGTGGAACTGCGGGAGAGCGACGCGTTCGTACGGCACGCGTACCTGCCGGGCGTCATGCCGGGGCAGCGCTACGGCTACCGCGTGCACGGACCCCACGCGCCCGAGCGGGGGCTGCGCTGCAACTCGGCGAAGCTGCTGCTCGACCCGTACGCGCGCGCGATCAGCGGTGCGGTCTCCTGGGGCGAGGAGGTCTACGGCTATCGCTTCGGCTCCCCGGACGAGCGCAACGACATGGACTCCGCCCCGCACACCATGACGTCCGTCGTGGTGAACCCGTACTTCGACTGGGGCGACGACCGGCCGCCCCGCACCGAGTACCACGAGACGGTGATCTACGAGGCCCATGTCAAGGGCCTGACCATGCGGCACCCGGGGCTGCCCGAGGAGCTGCGCGGCACCTACGCGGCGCTCGCCCATCCGGCGGTCATAGAGCACCTGACCGGGCTCGGCGTCACCGCCCTGGAGCTGATGCCCGTACACCAGTTCGTCAATGACCACCGTCTGGTGGACATGGGCCTGAACAACTACTGGGGCTACAACACCATCGGCTTCTTCGCCCCGCACAACGCGTACGCCTCCTGGGGCGACCGGGGCCAGCAGGTCCTGGAGTTCAAGTCGGCGGTGCGCGCGCTGCACGAGGCCGGGATCGAGGTGATCCTGGACGTCGTCTACAACCACACCGCCGAGGGCAACCACCTGGGCCCGACGCTGTCCTTCCGGGGCCTGGACAATCCGTCGTACTACCGCCTGGCGGACGATCCCCGGTACTACATGGACACGACCGGGACCGGGAATTCCCTGCTCATGCGATCGCCGCACGTACTCCAGCTGATCATGGACTCGCTGCGGTACTGGGTCACCGAGATGCATGTCGACGGCTTCCGCTTCGACCTCGCGGCCACGCTGGCGCGGCAGTTCCACGAGGTGGACCGGCTGTCGTCGTTCTTCGACCTGGTGCAGCAGGACCCCGTGGTGTCCCAGGTGAAGCTGATCGCCGAGCCCTGGGACGTGGGCGAGGGCGGCTACCAGGTGGGCAACTTCCCGCCGCTGTGGACGGAGTGGAACGGCAAGTACCGGGACACGGTGCGGGACCTGTGGCGCGGCGAGCCGCGCACCATGGCGGAGTTCGCCTCCCGGCTGACCGGCTCGTCGGATCTGTACCAGGACGACGGACGCCGGCCGCTCGCCTCCATCAACTTCGTCACCTGCCACGACGGCTTCACCCTGCACGACCTGGTGTCGTACAACGACAAGCACAACGAGGCCAACGGGGAGGACAACCGCGACGGCGAGAGCCACAACCGGTCCTGGAACTGCGGCGCGGAGGGCGAGAGCGACGATCCGGACGTCCTGGCGCTGCGCGGCCGGCAGATGCGCAACTTCATCGCCACGCTGATGCTCTCCCAGGGCGTGCCGATGATCAGCCACGGCGACGAGTTCGCGCGCACCCAGCGGGGCAACAACAACGCCTACTGCCAGGACAGCGAGCTGGCCTGGGTCGGGTGGCCGCAGGACGGCAGCGAACTGCTCGACTTCACCCGCGCGATGGTGTGGCTGCGCCGGGACCACCCGGTGCTGCGCAGGCGGCGCTTCTTCCACGGCCGGCTGGTGGAGGGCACCCACGACGAGCTGTCCGACATCGCCTGGTTCACCCCCGAGGGCAAGGTGATGACCCAGCGGGACTGGGAGTCGGCGCAGGCGTCGGCCCTGACGGTGTTCCTGAACGGCAACGCGATCTCCGAGCCAGGACCGCGCGGGGAGCGCATCACCGACGACTCGTTCCTGCTGATGTTCAACGCCTCGCCCAGGGCGCTGGACTTCGTGGTGCCGGTCGACCACGGACGGCAGTGGCAGGTCGTCGTCGACACCGCCCGGCCCGAGGGCGTGCCCGCGGGGACCGGCGCGAAGGTGGCCGACGGGGACCGCATCACCCTGCCGGACCGGAGCCTGACGGTGCTCCAGCGGCCCGCCTAGACGGGGGCGCCGCTGCACGCGCGCGGGGGGAGATGGCGCCCGGCGCGCCCGGTGCACGTCGCCGGGCGCGCCGTGGCCGCCGTGACGGCCGGGCGTGGCCGGTACGGGTCACTCCCTTGGCGTCACCCTCGCTCCCGCCCGCCGGGATCCGGCCACGCGAGTGGGCGCACGGGCGGCGGGCGATGACACGAAACCCGGCGGGGCGGGTACGTAGCTCTGCATGACACCTGAGCGTCCTGACCCGGTGGTGCCCACGGCCACGTACCGGCTGCAGCTGCAGCCCGAGTTCCCGTTCGGCGCCGCGGCGGCGGCGGTGCCGTACCTGGCCTCGCTCGGCGTTTCCCATCTGCATCTGTCCCCGGTCCTGGAGGCCGTACCGGGCTCGCCGCACGGCTACGACGTGGTGGACCACGCGCGCGTGCGGGAGGAACTGGGCGGCGAGACAGGGCTGCGGGCGCTCGCGCGGACCGCGCGCGAGCACGGCCTCGGCCTGGTGCTGGACATCGTGCCGAACCACATGGCGATGGCGCCGCGCCACAACCACGCCCTGTGGGAGGTGTTGCGCCAGGGCCCCACGTCGCCGTACGCCCGCTGGTTCGACATCGACTGGGAGGCGCAGGGCGGCCAGTTGCTGGTGCCGGTGCTCGGGCAGCCGCTCGGCGACGCGATCGAGGACCTGAAGGTCGACGGGGACGTCCTGCGCTACCACGACCACGCGTTCCCGCTGCGCGAGGGCACCGACCGGCTGCCCCTGCCGCAGCTCCTGGACGCGCAGTGGTACCGCCCGGTGTGGTGGCGGCTGGCCCGGACCGAGCTCAACTACCGGCGCTTCTTCAGCATCTCGGAGCTCATCGGGGTGCGCGTGGAGGACCCGGAGGTGTTCGAGGCGACGCACGCCAAGATCCTCCAGCTGCTGCACGAGGGCGTGCTGGACGGGCTGCGCATCGACCACCCCGACGGGCTCGCCGACCCCGACGCCTACCTCCGGCGGCTGCACGAGGCGACCGGCGGGCGCTGGACGGTCGTGGAGAAGATCCTCTCCGACGGGGAGAGCCTGCCGGCCTCCTGGCCCGTCGCGGGTACCACCGGCTACGACGCCCTGCGGCACGTCGACGGCGTGTTCGTGGACCCCGCGGGCGCGGGTGAACTCCTCGGTCAGTACCGGCGGTTCGCCGCCCCGCAGACGGACCGGGGCGGGCACTGGGAGGCGACGGTACGGCGGGCGGCGTACCGCGTGCTGGAGCACGAGCTGGCCGCCGAGGTGGACCGGCTGACCCGGGCGGCGAGCCGCCTGTGCGCGGCCTCGCCCGAGCCGGAGCTGCGCGACCGCGCTCCCTGGGCGCTGCACACGGCGCTGCGGGAGCTGCTGGTGCGGATGGAGGTCTACCGGCCGTACCGCTCCGGGGACGCGGCGGCCGTCGTCACCGAGGCGGCCGCGGTGGAGGCGGTGGCGGCCTTCGTCGTACCCGAGGAGGGCGGCGCGGTCGACGTCGTGCGCGGGCTGGTGCTGGGCCGCCACGGCGACGGGCCGGACCAGCTGGACTTCCGGGCGCGGTTCGCGCAGACCGCGTCGGCGCTGCGGGCCAAGTCCGTGGAGGACACCGCGTTCTACCGCTACGTGCCGCTGCTGTCGGCGACCGAGGTGGGCGGCAACCCGGGGGTGCCCGCGCTGGCTCCGGAGGTCTTCCACGCGTACTGCGCGCGCGTGCAGCGCGACTGGCCGCTCACCGGGACGGTCGTCTCGACGCACGACACCAAGCGCAGCGCGGACGTCAGGGCGGCCCTCGCCGTGCTCACCGAGTGCCCCCAGCGCTGGGCGGACGTGCTGACGGAGGTGACCCGCACCGGCGAGGGCGTGCCCGACGCGCAGGTGGCGTGGGCGGCCTGGCAGACGGTGTTCGGCCTCGGTCCCGCCGACGCGGACCGGGTACGGCAGGCGCTGCTGAAGCATGTCCGCGAGGCGGGCCTGTACACCAGCTGGACGGAGCAGGAGCCGCCGTACGAGGAGGCGGTGACGGCGTTCGTGGACGTGGGGCCGTGCGGTCCGCCGGGAGAGTCCGTGGCCGCCCTGCGCGCGGAGCTGGAGCCCCACATCCGGGCCAACGTGCTCGGCACGGCGCTGGTCCATCTGACGATGCCGGGGGTGCCGGATCTGTACCAGGGCACGGAGGGCGAGTACCGGGCGCTGGTCGACCCGGACAACCGCCGCCCCGCCGCCTTCCCGCCGGCCGAGAACCCCGGCGCCAAGGGTGCGCTGACCGCCGCGGCGCTGCGGTTGCGGGCGCGGCGGCCCGGGGTGTTCGGGGAGGGGGCCACCTACGTGCCGCTGGCGGCCGAGGGGGCGGCGGCCGCGCACTGCCTGGCATACGCCCGCACCGACGAGGTCGTCGTGGCCGTCACCCGGCTGTCGCGGCGGCTGGCGGAGGCCGGCGGCTGGCGGGAAACGGCGCTGCCGCTGCCGCCGGGACGCTGGGTGGACGTGCTCGATCCCGAGCGGGAGTTCAGCGGGCACGCGCGCGTGGGGGAGCTTCTGGAGCCGCTGCCGGTGGTGCTGCTGGAGCGGGTCGGCTGAATTCCGGGCGGAGCCGCGCGGGCACGCGCGGACCCGAGCGGGCGCGGACGGGGGCGGGCGGATCCGGGCGGTCCGGTGCGGGACCGGGCCGCCCCGCGGCCGGGCGACCGGGCCGCCAGGAGGAGCGGATCGGCGGGGGCGTGCGTGCGCCGTCCTGGCGTGCACGCGTCCGCGCGCGGCCGCGCGTGCATCCGGGCGCCCCCCACAGGCTCCCCCGCCCTCTCCTTGACACCGCACCTGGACCGTGCGGTACTGCGGGGGCGAAGCCGGGCGGACACGTCGGGGGTGAGTCCTCTGCCGGAGCTGCGCTACCCCACCGTGACCGAAATCGTGTCGTCCGCCCGGGCGTTGGCCGCTCGGCATCCCGGCTTGTGCGCCCTGCGCCAGATCGGCCTCTCCCGCGCGGGCCGGCCGCTCCACATGCTGTCCGTGGGGCGCTCGCGGCACGCGGTCCTGGTCGTGGCGGGCGCCCACGCGAACGAGCCGACGGGGGGTTCGACGCTGCTCGTGGTGGCCGAACGGGTGGTGCACGACTGGCAGTTGCGGGCCGGCATCTCCTGGCACTTCCTGCTGTGCGCGGATCCGGACGGGGCGAGCCTGCACGTGACGCCGGCGCCGCGCAGCCTGTTCGACTACCACCTCGGATTCTTCCGGCCCGCGGGCCCGGAGCAGCCGGAGTGGTCGCCGGCGGTGCTGCCTCCGGACCGGCTGCCGCCCGAGACGCGGGCCCTGACCGGCGTGATCGACGAACTGCGGCCCTATCTCCAGGTGACCCTGCACGGCACCGACCTGGGCGGCAGCTGGGTGCAGCTGACGAAGGACATACCCGGCCTCGCCGAGCCGTTCGCCAAGTCGGCGGCGGAGCTGCACATCCCCGTGGAGACAGGCTCCTCGGACGCCGCGGGGTGGCCCGCGGCCGGACCCGGGGTGCATGTGATGCCGGCCGCCGGCGCCGGACAGGCCTACCCGAGCATGCCCTCGGACGACGCCCGCCGCAGCACCTGGTACCACGTGCACCGGTACGGCGGTCTGACGGCGGTCGTGGAGGTGCCGATGTGGGCGAGCGACCTGGTGGACGACCCGGCCCCGCATCCGGCGCCGGCCGCGGCGATGCGGCGGCTGGCCGGCCGGCTGCTGCGGGACGCGCTCCGGGTGGAGCGGGTGCTCTCGCAGGCCTCACCGCGTCTGGAGGGCCTCGACAGCCCGTTGCTGCGGGCCGCCAGATGGGCGCTGGAGCTGGTGCCCGGACTGGCCGCCGACTGGAGGGACACTCCGCCCGCCGGGCACACCATGGCGTACGTCGGGAGCGTCGACGCCTTCGCCCGCCGCCTGCCCCTGCGGGCGGCGGCGATGCTGTTGCGGGTCCTTCAGGAGACCGACGACCGGGCGGCCCCGCGCCTCGAACGGCTCGTCGCCGCCTGGAGCGAGGCCTTCGCCGACCGCTTCCGGGCCCGCTGGGTGCCCCTGGAGAACCAGGTCGAGCACCAGGCCCGCACCGTCGTCACGGCGGCCCTGCACGCCCGCGACCGCGCGGCGTGACCGCTCAGCCGTCCAGCGCGAAGACCGCCCCCGTGCGCGCCTCCGTCTCGCAGGCGTTGCCGAACGTCTGCCGGTAGTCGACGGCCCGCCCCCGCCAGTGCCCGCGCGCGTGGACCGTCACCGGCGCGTGGACCATCGCGCAGTAGGCGTGCTTCAGCGGGAGCCGGCCGATGTCGCCGCCCACGGAGGCGAGCTGGGCGCAGGCCTCGGTGGCCCGGCCGTGGCCCTGGGGCGGGTCGCACAGCAGCAGGGTGCCCCGCGTGTCTCTGGACCCGCCTTCGCCCCGGGTGACCGTGAGGTGGAGCCAGTCGCTCACACGGGACTCCGGGACCGTCGCCCGCGCCGGCGCGGCACCGACGAGGAGGAGGGCGGCCGCGGCCAGCAGACCGCCCCGCAGGGCTTTCGTGGTGAGGGTGTGCGTCATTCCCGGTGCATCGGCACGACCGGTTCGCAGCCCCAGCCCGACTCACCCGAACGGAAGTGCCGGGGCGCGTGCCGCCGGGCCAGGTCGAACGCGGCGAGAATCAGCTCGGACTGGTACTCGGCCTGGCGCGCGACGGGGATCCAGCGGGCCCCGCAGCCGTCCCGGTAGTCCGCGCACCACCGGTCGACCAGCCCGTCCAGCTCCGGCAGCACACCGGCCGGATCGCGCCCCGCGCGCGTGACGAGCTGGTGCAGCAGCCCCGCCGTGCGCAGCGCCAGCCGGCGTGCGGAGACGCGCAGGGCCGTCAGATGGGCGGTGGTCAGCGGCGGCAGGGTGCGGCGCGGCCGGTCGCCGAGGTCCGGGTCCCAGTCGTCGGCGAGCCCCGGGCACACGAGCAGGTAGTCGTCGACCGGCGCGAGCAGCCGGGCCGCGTCCGGGACCGTGGCGGCGTGCGGGCGCACGCGCGCGAGGATGCCCCGCAGCAGCCGCGTGTCGTGGCGCAGCGCCCGGCTGAGCGCGCGGAGCGCCGCCTCGGCGTCGGCGGGCGCGGAGCCGTCCCCCACGGCGTCCACGCCCCACATGGGGGCCTCCACGACCGCCGTCACCGTGCCGTGCCGGTGCGGGTGGTACCACGTCGACTCGACGGCCGCCTCGGTGATCGCCGCGACCAGGTCTCCCCGGCGTGGTGGCGGTATCCGGTAGACGGCGGGACCGAGCACCGGCCAGTACAGGGCGTCGTACGCGCCGAGTTCGCGCGGGATGCCGAAGCGGGCCGACGCCTGGGCCACGGCCTGGGGGAGGCCGGGCAGGTCACGGGTGAGTTCGACGAAGCCGCCGCCGACGTCCACGCCGTGCAGGGAGCACTGGAAGAAAGGTTTCAGTTCGTCCTGGAGGGCGAGCAGGGCGCGCGTCTCCGGCAGCGCGGCGCCGGCCGCACCGTCGGGCAGCCATTCGGGCTGTTCGTGGAAACCGGGGCGGAAGAACCGCCGGAAGTACCTGTCGAGGCTGTACGGCCCCGTCAGCCAGCCCTCGTTGTGCCGCAGGCCGTCGGGGTCGAGGCACAGCAGCAGGTTCCAGGTCGTGTCGGCGCCGTCGGTCAGGCGGGGGTCGGCGAGGGCGTGCTCGGCCAGCAGCAGGACGGTGGCGCCGCCGACCGGTTCGTTGGCGTGCGGTCCCGCGACGACCAGGGCGTGCCGGCTGCCGTGGCCGACGGACAGCAGCCACAGGGGAGTTCCCGCGCGCGAGGTGCCGACGCGGCGCAGCCGGGCGGCACCGGGGTGGCGGGCGACCAGGGCGGCCGCGCGTGCGCCGAGCTCGTCGACGGTCGGATAGCGGAGGAGTGGCGGCAGGGCGCACCTCCGTGGTGCCGTCGGTTCACCTGATGTGCGTGGTGTACGCACAGTCAGTCACGAGTTCAGGTGTACGTCAACACCGCGATGGTCAGGGCGACTTGAGGCGGTCGAGGGTCCGCCGCAGGCGGACCGGGGGTGTTCCCCCGGGCCTCGGCGCGGCGGGTTCGCACAGCCGCTCGGCGCCGCGCGGTCGTGCTCAGTTGGCGGCGAGCCGGAACGCCGTCTGCCCGAAGCCGACCTGGTCGCCCTCGCGGACGACGGTGGCGCCGGTGACGCGCCGCCCGTTCACGGTGGTGCCGTTGGTGGAGCCGAGGTCCCGCAGGACCCACATGCCGCCCTGGCGGGTGAGTTCGGCGTGCACCCGCGAGACCGTCTCGTGGTTGAGCCGGAGCCCGTTGGCGGGGTCACGGCCTATGCGCAGGGGGTGCCCGACGGCTGGGTGCGGCAGCAGCAGCTTGGGCAGGCGTTCGGCCCGCCAGGACCTGCGCAGCCGCTCGGTGAAGCCCGACACCGCCTCGACCGTGCCGAACACCATGCGCGCGAACCGGCTCTCGGTGGGCAGGTCGGCGGTGAGGACCGCGAGCTCGTCGGACCGGCGGGCGGCGAGCGCCAGTTCCATCCGCCGGACGAACGTGTCGTGGGAGAGACGGCCCATGGCGACGCCATCACGCAGCACCTTCAGCGCTTTGTCGCGCTCCGCGTCGGACAGCCGCGCGGGGTAGGTCGAGAACTCGAAGGACGACGTCACACGGGTGATTGTCGGGCAGTGAACCCCGGGTGTCCAGAAATCGGGGAAACGGCCACCACACGCGCGTACCGGACGACACCCGGTGCAAAAGGGGGTAAGCACAAGCGGATTGATCTCGTGTGAAGCACGATGGTCGAGCTACATCACGGTGAGCAGACGAAGGGGAACCGTCCGTGCAGTTCGAGGTGTGGGCACCGCAGGCCGGCCGTGTGACGCTCCATTGCGACGGAGCCACGCGCGCGATGGAGCAGGATCCGCAGCGAGCGGGGTGGTGGGCGATCGAGGCGGAGGCGCGGGACGGCACGCGCTACGGATTCGCGGTGGACGAGGGCCCGGTGCGGCCCGATCCCCGCTCGCGACGGCAGCCGGACGGTCCGGACGGGCCGAGCGCGGTGGTGGACCACGGGCTGCACACCTGGCGCGCCGAGTGGCCCGGCCGCCCCCTGCCGGGCGCGGTCCTCTACGAACTGCACGTGGGCACGTACACCCGCGAGGGCACGCTGGACGCGGCGGCCGACCGCCTCGGACACCTCGCGGAACTGGGCGTCACCCACGTGGAGTTGATGCCGCTGTGCCCCTTCCCCGGGCGGCACGGCTGGGGTTACGAGGGGGTCTCGCTCTGGGCGGTGCACGAGCCCTACGGCGGGCCCGCGGCGCTCAAGCGCTTCGTCGACCGGGCCCATGAGCTCGGTCTCGGCGTGGTCCTGGACGTGGTGCACAACCACCTCGGGCCGTCCGGGAACTACCTGCCCGAGTTCGGCCCCTACTTCACCGACCGGCACCACACCCCCTGGGGCACGGCCGTCAACCTGGACGCGCCCGGCTCGGACGAGGTGCGGGCGTTCCTGATCGGCAGCGCGCTGGCGTGGCTGCGCGACTACCGGCTGGACGGGCTGCGGCTGGACGCCGTGCACGCGCTGGTGGACACCCGCGCGGTGCACTTCCTGGAGGAACTGTCGGCCGCGGTGGACGCCCTCGCCGCGGACACGGGCCGGCCGCTGTTCCTGATCGCCGAGTCCGACCGCAACGACCCCCGGCTGGTCACCGGCCGCGAGGCGGGCGGGCTGGGGCTCCAGGCGCAGTGGAACGACGACTTCCATCACGCACTGCACGCGGCGCTGACGGGTGAGTCGCAGGGCTACTACGCGGACTTCGCGCGGGCCCCGGTCGGCGCGCTCGCCAAGACCCTCACGGGCGGCTTCTTCCACGACGGCACCTACTCCAGCTTCCGGGGCCGGCGGCACGGCCGGCCGCTGGACCGGTCACGGATCGCCGCGCACCGGCTCCTCGGGTACAGCCAGACCCACGACCAGGTGGGCAACCGCGCGCAGGGAGACCGTCTCTGCGCGGGCCTGTCCCCCGGCCTGGTGGCCTGCGCCGCCGCGCTGGTGCTGACCGGCCCGTGCACGCCGATGCTGTTCATGGGCGAGGAGTGGGCGGCGGGCACGCCGTGGCAGTTCTTCACCGACCACACCGACCCCGAGCTCGCGGAGGCGGTACGGCGGGGCAGGCGACGGGAGTTCGCGGCGCACGGGTGGGCCGAGGAGGACGTGCCCGACCCGCAGGACCCGGCGACCCGGGACCGTTCCTGCCTCGACTGGACCGAGCCCGGCAGCGATCACCACGCGCGGGTGCTGGCCTGGTACCGCAGGCTCATCGCCCTGCGCCACGAACAGCCGGACCTCACCGACCCGGATCTCGCCGACCTCAAGGTGGTCCACGACGAGGAGGCCCGCTGGCTCGCCTTCCGGCGCGGTGACATCTGCGTCGCGGTGAACCTCGCCGAGATCCCCGTCGGGATCCCCCTGGGCACCCGTCCGGCCGAGATCCTCGCCGCCTGGGAGCCGGTCACGCCGCCGGACGAGAACGGGGTGCTGCGGGTGCCCGCGGAGTCCTGTGTGGTGGTGGCCCAGCCCTAGGGTCCGCCCCGCGCGGCTCTGCCGCCCGCTCCCGCAGCGCTAGAGGCCGTCGTCGGCGTCGTCCGTGTCGTCGGCGTCGGCATCGGCGTCGGCGTCGGTACCCCTGAGTTCCGTCACGCGTTCCAGGAGGATCGCCTCCCACGCGTGCCGGAGCCGTTTCCTCAGGGCCGGCAGGGACGCGTCGCCCCGGCCGGCGAGGCGGGCGGCCAGGTCGACGAGGCTGTCGCAGCGGGCCAGCCACAGGCCGCGCAGGCAGGGCCGGGCGCCGTAACCGGCGAGGGTGGCGGCGCGGACGGCGGCGGGGGCACCGACGGCGAGGGCGAGGACGGCGATGTCCTCGGCGGGGTCGCCGAGGACCACGTCGGCCCAGCCGAGGACGCCGCGGACCCGGCCGTCGGCGCTGACCACCAGGTGCGCGGCGGTGAGACCGTGGTGGACGAGCACCGCGCCACCGCCCTGCGCGGCGAGCTGCACGGCCCCGGGCGGGGTGAACTGGTGCAGGCGGACGGCGTCGAACTCGTCGGCCGCCGCGAGCCGTTCGGCGGCGTCCTCGGCGGCGGTGCGCAGGTCCTCCAGCGAGCGCGGGGCGGCGCGCGGCACACCGAGGGCCTCCGCCTGCCGTACGGGCACCTCACGCAGGCCCGTGAGAAGCCCCGCCAGGTCGGCCTCGCCGAGGGCGGAGACGTCGTGCTCGGGCGCCGAGCCGCCGGGCACCTTGGCGTCCAGCGTGTAGGTGAGGCCGGGCGCCCACTCCCCGTGCGCCACGCTGACCGGGACGGCGACTGGGAGGTGCGGTCGCACGAGGTCACGGACCCGCAGTTCGCGGCGCTGGCGCAGCGCCGCCTCGCGGTCGGGGGCGAGGCGCAGCACGTGCCGGGCGCCGACCCACCATGTGACGTGCCCGCCGCTGCCGGCGACCGGCCGGACGTCGAGGCTTCCCGCGCCCTCCTTGAGCAGGGAGCGGACCAGGTTGCGGACGGTTTCCTCGGTGGGTGGCGGTGCCTGGGTCATGGTGGGACCGTTGTCGCTCGGGTGCGTGCAGGGGCTCCTGGGTCGGCTCACTCCACTATCAGCATCTCCCGTGAGGTGTTGTTGAGGCGACGGCCGCCGTCCTCGGTCACGGTCACGATGTCCTCGATGCGCACCCCGAAGCGGCCCGGCAGGTAGATCCCGGGCTCGACGGAGAAGCACATGCCGGGGACCAGGGGCTGCTCCTCGCCCTCGATCATGTACGGCGGCTCGTGGGTGGTGACGCCGATGCCGTGCCCGGTGCGGTGGATGAAGTACTCGCCGTAGCCGGCGTCGGCGATGACCGCGCGGGCGGCCCGGTCGACGTCCTGGCAGGGCACGCCCGGCCGCACCGCGCGAAAGCCCGCCTCCTGGGCCGCACGCACAAGATCGTGCACCTCGCGCTCCTCGCCCGTGGGTTCGCCGACGTGGACGGTGCGGGAGGTGTCGGAGCCGTAGCCGTCCTTGAGGCCGCCGAAGTCGAGGACGACCATGTCGCCGCGCTCGATGACCCGGTCACCGACCTCGTGGTGCGGGTTGGCCCCGTTGGGGCCGGAGGCGACGATGGTGAAGTCGACCTGTGAGTGCCCGAACCGGCGCAGCAGGGTGGCGAGGTCGGCGGCGACGTCGGACTCCCGGCGACCGGCGAAGGCGACGCCGCGGATCTCCTCGAACGCGGCGTCGGCGGCCGCTCCGGCCGCGGCCAGGAGGTCCAGCTCCGCCGCGTCCTTGACGGCACGCAGCATGGGCAGGGCCTCCGTCAGGGAGGCGTAGGACGTGCCGGGCAGCGTCTTCTGCAGGCCCAGCAGATGCATGGCCCAGGCGTTGTCGCTGATGCCGAAGCGCCCGGAGGCGCCGAGCAGGCCGGCGGTGAGCGCGTAGGGGTCCTTGCCGTCGGTCCAGTCCCGCAGGGTCAGGGCGGCCGCCCCGGCCGCGTGCGCGGCGTCGGGGGCCTCCAGGGTCGGGACGACGAGGACGGGCTCCCGGTCCGGGGCGAGGACCAGCAGGGTGAGCCGTTCGGTGGCGGCGGTGGGCGCGTAGCCGGTGAGCCACACCAGGTCGGGCCCCGGTGCGACCAGCAACCCCGCCAGTCCCGCGTCGGCGGCGGCCCGCGCGGCGCGCCGCATCCGGGTGCGGTAGTCGTCTGCCGTGAAGGGCGCGGCCGTACTGGCGGTCATCCCAGCCTCCTTGAGCCGGTTCGGAACCACGGGCAGCATCCTGCCCGCCCGGGCGGGGCGACGCGAGCCGGTAAAACTAATGCTTGGATGAAGATAATCCATTAGTCAGTCCGTCGGTCAGTGCCCCGCTCCTCGTGACGGACGACATCGCCGACCGCGGGACGGCCGCCCGCATGGGGCGGCGCCGTGCTGTGCCGGACCGGCGAAGGGCGCCTCACCAGCGACTTCCGCGTGGTCAGGTGAGGACTCCCGGCGCCACCGACAACTGCTGGTAGCCGCCGCTCTCGTGCCGCACCGTCACCAGGACCCCCACCCCGGGGCGCGCCTTGTCGACCGCCCGGACGAGGTCGGCCGCGGACTCGACGGGCGTGCCGTCGAACGTGAGCAGCACGTCACCCCGCACCAGGCCCGCCGCGTAGCCGGGGCCCGGGATGTGCACGCCCACGACGAGGGCGCCGGACTTCTCGGCGTCGGTGACCTCGACGCCCATGACCAGGTCCGCCGCGGGAGCCGGTCCGGTGGCAGGTGACCCCGGTGCGCCCGGTCCCGACGAGGGGGACGGGCGCGCCGACGACGCCGGGGCGGGGGCACCGGGCCGTACCGACGCGCCCTGGGCCTCGGCGAGCCTGCTCATGCCGATCACCGTGGCGCCCACCGTGCCCAGCCCGACGCCGGAGAGCACAAGCCCCGTCCCGACGAGGAGCCCGAGAAGCAGCGTCGTGAGCCGCCGTCCGCGCCGCCGCGCGGCATGCGGGCGCCGCGCGGAATCGGCAGCGGTGCCGCCGTGCTCCTGCCCGGGGATCGGCTTGGGACGCAGCGCAGTCTGTTCCATGGTTCGCCTCCACGGAACCCCTACCCGACGCCCCGCCCCACCACGAGCCACGAAAGAGTGAGACTGCCCGTGGCCGCGGGATCAGCCGACCGTCAGGGGCAGGGACGGGGCGCGGTCCGGCAGAAAGCCGTGGGCCCTGCTCCCCAGCCAGTCCGCCTTGTAGCGGGCGACGTGACGGTGCCAGTTCAGGATGCCCGCCATCCAGTTCTGCAGCGCGGCCACGTACTCGCCCATGCTCGCGCGGACCTCGGCCGACAGGCCGAAGTCGTCGTACACGACCGGCAGTTCGGTGGCCGCGACGTGCTCGAACTGCTGCATGCGCTGCGTCATCAGGTCGCCCACGACGGCGAGGGCGGTCGGGTAGTCGGTGCCGAAGAAGTTCTGCACCACCAGCACCGCGTTGTGGATCTCCCCCTCGTACTCGATCTCCTTCTGGTAGGAGAAGACGTCGTTGACGAGGCACGCGTAGTCGATGGCGGCGTTCTCCAGCGAGCGGACGGGGCCGCTGCGGTAGACCTCCGGCGGGACGTGCGGGCCGTGGCCCATCCGGCAGAGGCCGAGGGTCAGGTCGGAGCCGAAGGTGGCGCGGCGCATCTCCAGGTAGTCGACCGGGTCGGGGATCCGGTTGTGGACCTGGTTCGCCACCTCCCACACCCAGCTCTCGGTCATCACCTCGACGGCGGCCTTCAACCGCCGGCGCGCTTCCTGGTCCATGTCCGCCGTGGTCCGCCGCCACAGGTCGACCAGGCCCAGCTCCATGGCGTTCGACGGGACGATCGCCACCGGACCGTCGACGGGCGTGCAGGCCGACAGACGCTCCGTGGACAGCCTGGCGGCGGCGAGGTCGCGGCGGTGCCCGAAGACGAGCGGGTAGTAGTCGTCGCCGTAGGTGCCCCAGGCCAGCCAGCACGCGCTGAGGTCCAGGGCCTGCGCCGTGCCGTCCGGGTCGAGCCCCGCCGAGCACAACGCGAGGTCGGCGGCGGCGAGCCGGTCCTCGTCCCAGACACCCTCGCTGAGCATGCCCATGCCCTGGGCCCAGGGCAGCAGGCGGGCCCGCGCGCCGTCCAGGGCGGGGTTGAGGCGCAGCGGGAACGGCATGTGGATGTCGGGGATCCGGGACGGTCCGACCTTCTGGAAGGGCACGTGCGTGTGGGCGCGCATCCGCTCGGCGCCCGCCGAGGCGAGCAGCGAGCGGATGTCGGTGCCCGAGGTGCCGACGCCGGTGGCACCCACGGTCCAGGGGCTGGTGGCCGTGGCGTTCTCGTTCATGTAGCGGCTGGAGCGCATGTGCCACTCGTGGCCGCCGGACTGCCAGTCCTGGAGGCCCTTGGTGTAGGCGGCGATCGCGGCCAGCTGGTCCGGGGTGAGGCCCTTGTCCAGGGCCAGCGCGGGGACTTCGGTGAACGCGGTGTGCTCGAACTGGTGCAGCCGGGAGGTCAGGATGTCGTTGACGGCCTCCGCGGCCTCCTGCGTGGTGCAGCCGAAGAAGGTCTCCAGGACGAGCACCCCGTTGCTGAGCTCGCCCTCGTCCTCCACCTCACGCTGGTAGGAGAACAGGTCGTTGCGCAGGTGGACGCCGTCGGAGAACGTCTCCATCAGCACCCTGAGCGGCCGGGAGCCGGCCACCGGCGCGGGCACCTCCGCGGTCGCGTACTCGACGAGCCCCGCGGACCAGGGAGCACCACCCACCTTGCGGCGCATCTCGATGTACTCGACGGGGTTGGCGATCCGCCCCTCGTTGATGTTGGACAGCTCCCACAGGGACTCGTTGAGCAGATGCTCGGTGGCGACGGAGAACCTGCGGCGCCAGTCCATGGACATCGAGGGCACCGTGCGCGCCCACAGGTCGGCGAGCCCCGCCTCGACCGGGTTCTCCGGTTCCGGCACGGGCGTCGACAGATCCAGCGGCATGAACAGCGGCAGCCGGTCCAGGTAGGCCTTGCCGCCCGCGCGGTCCTGGCTGCGCTTGAACGTCTCCAGGAAGTGGTCGTCGAAGAAGAAGACCCACACGTACCAGTCGGTGACGAGGGAGAGCGCCGCGGCGTCGCAGTCGGGGTGGGTGTAGGCGCAGAGCAGGCCGTAGTCGTGCGCGTCGAGGTCGGCCTGCTCCCAGATCCCGGACCCCTCCAGCATGCCCCTCTCGCGTGCCCACACGGTCGAATGGGCACGGGCCTCGTCGAGGTGCGGGTTCAGCCGCGCGGGATACGGCATGTAGAAGTGCGGGAGTTCGAACGGCTGCTGCGTCATGGCCGGGCACTACCCGCGGCCCCTCGGGGGCATCCGCGCGCGGGGATCTGATCACACCATCGCGTGAATCCCGACCGAACACCGCCGGTTCTTCTCGGAGTTCAGGACGCTCCGCTCCCCGGACACGCACCTCACGCGCTCTTGCCGAGCCACCGCCCACCGGCCACGGTGTTCGCATGACCTCCTTCGTGCTCCCCCATGAGCTGCACGGCGACGGCGCCCACAAGGTGTTCGCGGTGCACGGCTGGTTCGCCGACCGGTCCGCGTTCGCGCCCGTCCTGCCGGACCTGGACGGTACGACCTTCCAGTACGCGCCCGTCGACCTGCGCGGCTACGGCGAGGCCAGGGACGCGCACGGCGCGTACACGACCGCGGAGGCGGCGGTGGACCTGGTGACACTGGCCGACCGTCTCGGCTGGGCGCGCTTCTCCGTCGTCGGGCACTCCATGGGCGGCGCGATCGCCCAGCGGCTGCTCGCCGTCGCCCCGCACCGGCTGCGCGCCGTGGTGGGCGTCTCCCCGGTGCCCGCCTGCGGGCTCGCCCTGCCGCCGGAGCAGTGGGAGCTGTTCGCGGACGCCGCCCACCTGCCCGAGAACCGGCGGGCCATCATCGACATCACCACGGGCGGGCGGCGTCCCGGCGCCTGGCTCGACCGCATGGTCGCCCGTTCCCTGGCGCGCAGCGACGCGAAGGCGTTCCGTGCCTGGCTGGACTCGTGGGCGCGGGAGGACTTCCACGAGGACGTCGAGGGCGCGACGGTGCCCGCGCTCGCCGTCGCCGGAGCGCTCGATCCCGCCCTGTCGGCCGAGCTGCTCCGCGGAACCTGGCTGACCTGGTACGCCCGGGCCGAACTGCACGAACTGCCGTCCGCCGGCCACTACGCGATGGACGAGACCCCGCTCGAACTCGTCCGCGTGGTGGAGGACTTCCTGCGCCGCGCCGGCGAGGCGGACGGCGGCGGGCCGGCGTGACGTCGCTCCCGGTCCCGCCCGTCCCCGACGTCTTCGATCCACGCCGGTACGCCACCGGTGTGCCGTTCGACGCCTACCGCGTCCTGCGGGACCACCACCCGGTGGCCTGGCAGGACGAGCCCGAGGTGCTGGGCTGGCCGGCCGGGCCCGGATTCTGGGCGGTGACGCGGCACGCCGACGTCGTCCGCGTCCTGAGGGACGCGACGGCCTTCTCCTCGTGTCTCGGCGCGACCCAGATCCGCGACCCCGACCCGGACGATCTGCCGTTCATCCGCCGCATGATGCTCAACCAGGACCCGCCGCACCACCACCGGCTGCGGCGCCTGGTGAGCCGCGCGTTCACGCCCGGGCGGATCGAGCGCTTCGCGGCGGTGGCGCGGGAGCGCGCCCGGACCCTGTTCGCGGACGCGGTGGCCCAGGCCCGGTCCGGCGACGGCACGGTCGACGTCGTCACCGCGGTCACCGACGACTACGCCCTGCTCAACCTCGCGGATCTGCTCGGCGTCCCCGAGAGCGACCGCAAGCTGCTGCTGCACTGGACCCGGCGGGTGATCGGCTACCAGGACCCCGACGAGGCCGGTCCCGCGGTGCCGAACGCGACGGGCAGGCCGCTCGATCCGCGGTCCCCGGCGGCGCTGCGGGACATGTTCGCGTACGCGCAGCAGCTCGCCGCGCACAAACGCCGCCACCCGGCCGACGACATCCTGACCACGCTCGCCCACGAGGCGGACCTCGCCGACGCCGAGCTGGAGATGTTCTTCTTCCTGCTCACCGTCGCCGGCAACGACACGGTGCGCGGCGCGGCGCCCGGCGGCCTGCTGACGCTGGCGGAGCACCCCGACGCGTACGCGCGGCTGCGCGCCCCCACGGCCGATCTCGCCCCGGCCGTGGAGGAGTTGCTCCGCCGGCACCCGCCCGTGCTCACCTTCCGCAGGACCGCGACCCGGGAGACGGTGCTGGCCGGGCGTACCGTCCGGGCCGGGGACAAGGTGGTCGTCTTCCACGCGGCCGCCAACCACGACGAGCGGGTCTTCGCCGAACCGGACCGCCTGGACCTGCTGCGCACGCCCAATCCGCACGTCTCCTTCGGGGACGGCCCGCACGTGTGTCTCGGAGCGCACTTCGCCCGGCTGCAACTGCGCGTGCTGTACCAGGAGGCACTACGCGCACTGCCCCCGACGCTTCGTACGGCGCAGCCCCCGAGGCGGCTGGTGTCGAACTTCATCAACGGCATCAAGCACCTGCGCCTGGACCTCCGCCCGGAGCCGCGTTGACCTGGATCAGCGCATGCGTGCCGCCGGTCCGCCACCGCTGCCCCTCCGCCGCGACCAGGGCGGCCTCGGTGCCGGCGTCGAGGCCGCAGACGACCTCGGACTTCAGGGTGCGCAGGGCGGCGACGGGGCCGGGGAAGTAGTCGGTGACCTCGGCGAAGGGGGTGGTCGCCGGCCACCGCCGGTCGCCCACGAGGCGACGGTAGTTGAGGTCCCCCTTGAGGACGGTCAGCGTCGCCTCGGCCAACTCGGCGCGCAGGTCCCCGGGCATCTCGGCGTACGGCAGGGGCGCGCAGGAGAAGGGGTGCGCGCGTACGGTCAGACGGCCGTCGGTCACCGCCGACCACAACCGCCGCCCGTACGCGCCCGCCTCGCCCGGCGCGGCCGTCAGCCGGCGCAGCGCGTCCAGCACGTCGGCCGGGGTGGCGTCGGAGACGTAGTACGGGTGGGGCTTGACGTGCAGTACGGCCCGTTCGAGGCGGCCCTCCGCGAGGAGGTGGGCGAGGAGCAGCAGGTCGGGGACGAGTTCGCGGCCGGCGTTGTCGGCGATCAGGCAGAGGGTGCCGGTGCCGGACTCCGGGAGCAGGGACCACAGGGTCTCGCTGTCGTCGGCGACCAGGCCGGAGGCGGCGGCCGGGGTGTCGCCCCCGGCGGACAGGCGGAAGCCGAGGTCGGCGCGGTTTCCCCAGAGCGAGCCGTGCAGCAGTGCCTGGCCGCGCTCGGCGGCCGTGCGGGACTTCAGGTCGTCGAGTGCGGCGAGTTCCTCGTCGGTCGCGGGTGCGTCGAGTTCGGCGAGCTTGACGGGGCGGAAGGGGTCGATGCCCTGGTCGGGTCCGGGGGTGAAGTAGCCGACGGCTTCGAGGAGCGCGCGGTAGAAGTAGCTCTCCGACCACAGCCAGGGCACGTCGAACCAGGACTGCCCCGCGTATCCGGTGAGCCCCCAGGCCGCCCAGCGGTCCCGGTCGGGCGCGTCGGCCGGGAGGGGTTCGAGCACACCCGCGGTGCAGCTGTCGAGCAGGGCGTCGAGCGCGCGCCGGCGCTCGGGGCCGTACGGCAGGGACGCGCACACCTGCCGGATGATCGCGGGGTGGCGTTCGGCCAGCACGCTGTGCGGGAACGAGCCGGATGCGTTGCCGAGGATCACGGGCGCGGGCGCGGTGTCGGGCATGCGGCTCACCGTACCGCGCGCCGCTCAGACGGCTCTGATCTCCCGTTCCAGCTGCGTGGCGAGGCCGAGGTAGCGAGGACGTCTGGTCACGGGCACCAGGCCGCGGATGAGGACGTACCACATCTCCGTGAGCCGCCTGGGCAGCCGCAGGACGGGTTCGAGGGTGCGGCCCGCGACGCGTATCCCGATGAAGAAGCTGAGGAGGGAGTGGGCGACGGCGTCGACGTCGACGTCCGGGTGGATGTCGCACTCCTTGACTGCTCCGACGAGCCTTCTGGAGACGATGTCGGACCACTCGGCGAAGGGATGCGACAGCGGCGGCCGCACCCCGACCCCGCCGGTGGCGAGCCGCAGTCCGGCTCGCGCGACCGGTCCCTCCACGGTGAGCCGTACGAGGCCGAAGGTGATCCGGATCAGGCCTTCGAGCGACGAGCAGTCCCGGTTGTCCGCCTCATGGGCCAGCCGTCGCGAGTGGTGCGACTGGATCTCCATGATGGCGTGCGCCAGGTCCTCCTTGGCCGCGAAGTGGAAGTACAGGGCGCCCTTGGTGACTTGGGCGTGCTCGACGATGTCGCTGAGGCTGGTCGACTCGTAGCCGTGTCGGTCGAACAGGTCGGCGGCGGCCCTGATGATCGTGGCGCGGGTCTGCTCGGCTCGTAACTGCCTCGCCATCGGCTGAACTCTCCTGGGATCAAAACGGGTTGTGCCGTTTGTTTCTTACCCCCCGCACACGATATCTCACTCCTCGGCGCGGACGACCCGGCATTCGAAGAACGTCGACTCACCCTGGGCGGCGACGATTCGCATGTCCGTGCCCTCCCCGTCGAACGCCTCGATCCATACGGGTTCGTCCAGTTCGGCATAGCGATGGAAGACCGAGCGGAAGGCCGCGGGAGTCCCGCCCGAGGGCATGCGGGCCCAGGCCGCCTGGCGGGCGGACTCCAGCAGGAGCATGCCGGGGGCGTGATCGAGCGGATGATCGAAGAAAACGGGATGCGCGGTATCAATTCTGAGGCGCCAGCGGTCCTGGACCCCGGACGGCGCCAGGACGACGTCCGCCGGCAGCATGCGGCCCACCACCTCGGGCGGCAGACCGGGCGGCGGGGGCGGGACCGTGACGGTGGCCGGGGTTCGGCCGCCGCGGAGCCGGTCGTAGACCGACGCCGCGACGCAGGTGAAGGAGACCCGGGCGGTCGCCACGCGGGCGCCGGCCAGCAGGACTTCGGCGGTGTAGCGGGCGCCGGCCGGACGGCCCGCCCGGCGGCGCACCTCGGCGAAGTGCACCTCGACGGTCGGTTCGGCGGGCACCGGGCCGACGGCCAGGTGTTCGGGAGAGGTGTCCACCTCGAACTCCTGGAGCACGAAGTGATGACCCAGCGGGACGTCGTACTCGGTGTGCGCGAGGAGGGTTCCGCTCTGGCGGACGGTCTCCACGACGAGCAGGGGCTCGTAGGCGCGGCGGTCGGGCGAGACGTGCAGGCCGTGCGCCCGGGGCCACTGGGCCGAGACGGCGAAACGGTCGGCTCCGGTCCGCCTCCAGCCGGTGAGAAAGGTTTCGGCGACGGCCGCGCGGTGCACGAACTGCCGCGGCACGGTCGCCGTCAGGATGGACGTTTCGGCAAGTTGCCGCGCTTGTGGCATGTTTCTCCCTACGGTCCCCCGAAGGGTGCTGCGAACGGTGGGGGGCGTCCGCCGCGGGTGGGCGTCACCATACGAGGTGACCGGTTTGTTTTCAATGCGATCACTCCGCTACACCCTATGATCGGGGCAGTTCCGGCAGGATCGTGGCGCCAGCGGTATGAACCGGCCAACTGGGCGCCGGAGAGGGTCACTCATGGCAAAACAGGAACGTGCCATCAGGACACGCAGGGCGATCCTGGAAGCCGCCGGTGCGGTCTTCGACGAACACGGTTACACCTCCACCACCATCTCCATGGTGCAGGAGCGGGCAGAAGTCACCAAGGGAGCGCTGTACTTCCACTTCCCCTCCAAGGAATCCCTCGCGCAGGCGGTCCTCGACGAGCAGGTGCCCTTCGGTGTGATTCCGCCGCAGGCCTGCAAGCTCCAGGAGGTCGTCGACATCACGTTCGTCGTGGCCCAGCGGCTGCTGGGCAACGCGCTGCTGCGCGGGAGCGTGCGGCTGGCGGTGGACCAGTGCGCGCCGCCGGGGGTGGATCACAGCGGGCCGTTCCGCCAGTGGGCGGATCATCTGACGCCGCTGCTCGAACAGGCAAAGGCGCGGGGGGAGCTGCTGCCGACCGTGGACCCCGGGGACACGGTGGAGCTGCTGATCGGCTCGTTCACCGGCATACAGCTGATGTCGCGGGCGCTGACGGGACGGGACGACCTCGGGCGCCGGCTGTCGGTGCTGTGGTCCCACATGCTGCCGAGCATCGCGGTGCCCGGCCTGCTGATGGGCCTCGACAGCCGCGCCGACCGAGGGGCCCGGGTCCTCGCGTCACTGGACGCCCGCATCGCCTCGTGACGGCAGCACGGCCGTACGCCGGTCCGGGCACGGGCCCGGACCGGCGTACGGCCGTGGTCAATCCCTTCAGAAGGTCAGGCTCCAGCTGTTGATGCGGCCGGTGTCCTGCGCGGCCGTGTCCTGGACCCGCAGCTTCCAGGTGCCGCTCGCGGCCTCCGTGGAGGCGTCGACCGTGTAGGTGGTCCGGACGTCGTCCGCGGAGTCCGAGCCGCTGGCGGACTTCAGGCGGTACGTCGAGCCGTCCGGGGCGACGAGGTCGACGACCAGGTCACCGCGGTAGGTGTGGGTGATGTCCACCGCGACCTTCAGGCCCGAGGGCGCGTTGCCGGTGCGGCCGCTGACGGTGATCGGGGACTCGACGGCCGATCCGGCGTCCGGGACGGCGACCGCGGTGGTGCTGGAGAAGGTCGTGCCGGTGGGGGTGCCGGCCACCACGGCCTGGACCGTCTTCGCGGCGTCCGCGAGTCCCGCGCCGCAGCCGCCGGAGCAGGCGCCGGGCAGCGCACGGGCGTTGGATTTGATCGCCGACTCGATCTGGGCCGGGGTCAGCGCCGGCTTGGCCGACTTCATCAGCGCGGCGAGGCCGGCGATGTGCGGGGTGGCCATGCTGGTGCCCTGGTAGTAGGCGTACGACTCCGCGGACGGGGTCCGGGTGCCCGAGTTCAGCGTGGAGTAGATGCCGTTGGCGGTGCCGGTGCTGGTCTGGCCGCCGGGCGCCGAGATGTCCACCAGGGAGCCGTAGTTGGAGTAGGACGCCTTGGCGCCCGTGCGGTTGGTGGCGGCGACCGAGATGACGTTGTTGCAGTTGCCCGGCGAGTGGTTCGCCACGTTGTCGTTGGCGTTGCCGGCGGCCACGACGACGGTCGTGCCACGGCCCACGGCGGCGTTGACGGCGTTCTGGGTGGCGGAGGTGCACGCGCCGTCGCCACCGAGGCTCATGTTGATGACCTTGGCGACGTTGGCGTTGGCGGGCACGCCGGAGACGGTGCCGCCGGACGCCCAGGTGATGGCGTCGATGATGTCGCTGTCGTAGCCGCCGCACTTGCCGAGCACCCGCACCGGGGAGATCTTGGCGCCGTAGGCGATGCCCGCCATGCCCTTGGCGTTGTTGGTGGCCGCGGCGACGGTGCCGGCCACGTGGGTGCCGTGCCAGGAGGAGTTGCTGGCGGGGCGGCCGGCGCCGCATTCGTTGGCCAGGTACCAGTCGCCGGGGTCGGCCGGGTTGCTGTCACGGCCGTCGCCGTCCACCGAGACCGCGGTGTCGGCGATGAAGTCGTAACCGCCGACGATGTTCGCGGCGAGGTCGGAGTGGGTCACGTAGCCGGTGTCGATGACGGCCACCGTCACACCGCTGCCGGTGGAGGTCGGCCAGGCGCCGGGGACGTTCATGCCGGCCGTGGCCTCGAAGAGGTCCCACTGCTTGGCGTAGTCGGTGTCGTTCGGGTCGGCCTGCGGGGTGTTGAGGCGGTCCGGCACGACGTAGGCGACCTGCGGGTCCGCCTGGTACTCGGCGACGACGTCGGCGACGTCCGACCTGGTGAGGCGCTCGCCCAGGTCGACCAGGGCGGCGCCGGTGCCGAGCCGGCGCTGGAAGTCGACGCTCTCGCCGGCCTTCTCGCCCTTGGCCTCGGCGTCGGCCTCCGCGGCCTTGTCGGACCTGGCCTCGGTGGCGGCGGCCTTGTAGCCGACGATGAGCCGTTCGGCGGGGGCGCCGGGGGCGGCCTCGGTCTGCGCGGTGGGGACGGCGGCCGCGCGGGGGGAGGCGTCCTGGGCCGTGGCCACCTGTGCGGTGGCGGCGGTGAGCAGCGCCGCGGAGACCGCGGCGACGGATATCAGCTTGCGTCTGACGGCAGGGGAGGTTCGCAAGGGTCTGCCTTTCGTGGCCGTACTCCGGACAGCGCGGAGTGGCGGTCGGTGCGCTTCGTCCTCGAAGCGGAGGGGGGTGATACCGAAAAGCGGCGTGCGGAGGCCGGCCTGGCATGGCGCCGACCCGTCGGGGATCACCCGGGGGGTCAGCGGTGCTGGAACGATAGGCAACGGAACGGCCGCGCGGATACAGGGGAAACCCTTGGGCAGGCCGGAAACTCACCCTTGCTGACCAAGGGTTGACCTCGGACGTCCACTTTCGGTTCGCCTCGCGATCGCCTCGGTGCGCAACGGACCGTAACGGGCGGGGCACGCAAGGTCCGGCCCCTGCGGGGCGGCCGGGCGGCCGGGGAAACGGCCGTGCCCCGCACGCTCGAAAGCGGTGCGGGGCACGTCGGGTACCGCGGGGCCGCCGGTGGCGGCGGGGCGGGTCAGCTCAGGCCGACCGACTTCAGCCAGGCCTGGGCCACGTCCAGCGGGTCCTTGTTCTCCAGCTGCACCTGGGCGTCCAGGTCGAGCAGGGTCTTGGTGTCGAGCTTGGCGGAGACCGCGTCGAGGGCGTCGATGCCCTCCTGCGTGAGGCCGCTCTTGTGCACCAGCGGGGTCACGTTCGCGAAGCCGAAGAGGTTCTTCGGGTCCTGGAGGACGACGAACTTCTCCTTGATGATCGTGGGGTCGGTGGTGAAGATGTCCGCGGCCTGCACGGTGTTCTTCGTCAGCGCCGCCTGGGTCAGCGGGCCACCGGCGTCCAGGGCCTTGAAGGACTTGAAGTTCAGGCCGTACTCCTTCTCCAGCCCGACCAGCCCCTGGTGGCGGGTCTGGAACTCCGGCGAGCCCCCGATGACCAGTTCCGGCGCGATGTCCTTGAGGTCGGCGAGCGTGGACTGGGCACCGAGGTCGTACTTCTTGGCCGTCTCGGCGTTGATGGACACCGAGTCCTTGTCCTCGGCCGGCGCCGAGTCCAGCAGGGTCAGCTTGGGGTCCAGCTTGGCCTTGACGTCGGCGTTGACCGCCTCGGCCGACTTCTGCTCGGCCTCGGGGTCGAGGTAGGCGAGAAGCGAGCCGTTGTACTCGGGCAGAACGGTGATGGAGCCGTTCTTCAGCAGGCCGTAGGTGGTCTCGCGGCTACCGATGTTGGGCTTGTACTCGACCTCTATGCCCTTGGCCTTCAGGGCCTCGCCGTAGATGTCGGCGAGGAGGATGCTCTCGGCGAAGTTGTTGGAGCCCACGACGACGGTCTTGCCGTCGGACGTGCCCTCCGAGAGCGGGTCCGACGTGTCGTCGGAGGACGAGCCACAACCGGCGACCAGCGCCGCCGCGACGGCGAATGCCACGGCGGCCGCGCCGCGCTGTCTCTTGTTGGACCAGGTGCTGTTCACGGTTGAAGTCACGATTCCCGTTCCGGGATTGGGGATGTGGCGGGGGGCGGTGACGTGACATGCGGGCACTTCGGGCCCACCGCGGACGTGGCACGCACACCGCACCTACTGATCCAATCCAGCCGGTTCTCACCCAGTCAAGCGAATTCAGGTCACCGATTGGCTTCGACGAGTGACCATTCATGGTCGGATTGTGAAGGAGATGCGGACGACTTCCCGCTCCTGAGGAGCAGGTTGTAACGGATTCTTGACGTGGAGTGGCGCGATCCGCCGTCCCAAGAGGCGATAGTCTCACCGCAGTTGCCCTCCGGTCACAGCGGTGCCACAAACCGCATCGGTGTCGTCGTACACCGGACGAAAGCCGATCGGAATCGACACGCGAACGGACACGCGCGTAGCTTCTCCGCGCGGTGCGACACCCCACGAAGGAGGCTCGGTGTCCACGAACGAGGTGGGCGCGCCCTCCCCCGGGCTCTCGGCCGCGCCGGGACAGGGGGATCTCCCGCTGCCGGCACCGCCGCCGTCCCGGGGCGGCCTGCGCGGCCTCGCCGAACGCCTGCCCTTCCGCCAGAAGCTCAACATCCTGGTCGGCGTGCCGCTGGCCGGAGTCGCCGTGCTGCTCAGCTACCTCATCTCCCACCAGGTGATGCTGGCCCGCAGCGCGGCGGAGGCGGCCACCCTGGTCCGGGACAGCGCGCAGGTGGCCGAACTCGTCGACCTGGTGGAGACCGAGCACCAGCAGGCCGTCCTGCTGTCCGTGCGCCATGAGGCCCGTGGCAGCGACGCCAAGCCCTCGCTGACCGACTACCGCACGGCCCAGCAGGAGACCGACGCCCAGGTCGGGAAGGTGCGCCGCACGTTCGGCGACCGGCTGCCGCGCACCGAGTGGCAGGCGCTGCGGGAGATCGACGGCCTCGACAGCCTGCGCGAGACCGTCGAGCAGGGCTATCTGCCCGCCGACAACATCGACCCGGCCTACCACAACGCCGCCAAGGGCCTGATCGACGGCCTCGGCCTGGACCACAACCCCGCCCTCGCCGCCACCTTCACGGGCAATCTGCTGGACTCCCTGCTGCGCGCCGACGCCGCGCACAGCTCCTTCGAGACCAGCGTCTTCTCGGCCACGACCGGTGACTCCAACGCGCTGATCGAATTCATCGGAGCCGTCGGCGCCTACGAGCTGTACCAGCACCAGGCCGAGCGCTTCGCCCGGTTCGCCACCGAGGAGCAGGCCGCCGAGCTGCGCGGCATCGAGCACAACCCGGCCCAGGCGATCATCCTGCGGCAGTACGCCGAGCTCCAGATCGACCCGAGCGCGCTCCAGGCCGCGACACCGAGCGTGACCCGCGCGAAGTTCACGCTCGCCCTGTCCAACTACCCGACCTACGGACAGCAGTCCGACACCCGGCTGGAGATCACCGGCTCGCTGATCGACCAGATCGCCGACCGGGCCGACCAGGCCTCGGCCGACGCCTGGTGGAACGCCGCCTGGCTGCTGGGCCTCGCCCTGTTCGGCTTCCTGCTGTGGGGTGCGCTCTCGGTGGCCGTGCGCCGCTCCGTGGTCCGGCCGGTGCAGGCGCTCACCGGAGCCGCCCGGCAGGTCGCCGACGTGGCCGGCCGCGAACTCGCGCGCGTGGCAGACGACGACACCGAGGACGACGCCCCGCCACGGCTGCGCGAGATCCCGGTCACCGCGCAGGACGAGATCGGCGACCTCGCCGACGCGTTCAACCAGGTGCAGACCACCGCGGCCGCCCTGCTGGAGCGGCAGGTGCTCAGCCGCCGCAACGTCGCCGAGATGTTCGGCAACGTCGGCCGCCGGGTCAGCAACCTCACCACCCGGCAGCTCGCCCTCATCGACGCCGTCGAGCGCGGCGAGACCGACCCCGCGCTGCTCGAACGCCTCTACCGCATCGACCACATCGCGGTCCGGCTGCGCCGCAACGCCGACAGCCTGATGCTGCTCGCCGGCATCCGCGAGACCGTCCTGGACGGCGGCCCGACCGCGCTCACCAACGTCGTACGGGCCGCGCTCGGCCAGATCGAGGGCTACCAGCGGGTCGAGCTGCACGCCGGCACCGAGGTCATGGTCGAGCCGGACATCATCGGCGACCTGACGCTGATGGTGGCCGAACTCCTGGAGAACGCAGTCTCGTTCTCGCCCGCCGGCAGTCCCGTGGAGGTGACCGTCCGGACCGTCGACGCGGGAGCGACGATCACCGTCGCCGACCACGGCCTCGGGATGAGCGCCGAGCGGCTGGAGGAGGAGAACGGCCGTCTGATCCGCCGCGAACGCCTCGACCTGGTCCCGACCAAGGTGCTGGGCCTGTTCGTGGTGGGCAACCTGGCCCGCCGCTGGGAGATCGGCGTGACCCTCTCGCGCACGCCCGGTGGCGGTGTGACGGCCGAGATCGGCATCCCGTCGACGCTGCTCCTCACGATGAGCGCGGTGGCCGCCGGCGGGACGACGGAGTACGGCACCGAGACGGACGGCACGGGCGCCGCGTCCGGTGCCGGCACGGACGGCGAGGCGGCGGCACCCGTCGCCGCGGCGTCCGAATCCGGGCCGCGCCCCGCCGCCGCCGACGACTCCGTCCCGCTCCCCCGCCGGGTCCCCCGGCGCGACCCCGCGGACGACGACGGCTCCCCGCTCATCCCGCGGGCCCGCACCGAGGCGCCCGCGGGCGGTGCACGGCCGCTGCGCCGCCGCGTCCGTGGCGCGACGCTGCGGACCACCGCCGCCGAGACCGACCGTCCGGCCTCACCCCAGGCCGCCACGCCCGCCGACGCGGAGGCCGTCCGCGACGCCCTGGAGGAGTTCGAGGCGGCCGTGGAACGCGCCCGCCGCGACGCCCGGCGCGACCAGGACACGGCCGACGGCACCCATGACAGCGAGTCGCAAGAACCCAGGCACCTCCCGGAAGGAGCGGAGCAGTGAGCACGTCGACAGGTGGTACTCCGACGGGAGGCGCCACGCCGGACGAACTGCGGGCCGCCGCAGCCGACTTCACCTGGCTGCTGAACCGTTTCGCGACCGAGACCGCGGGAGTCGTGGACGCCATCGCGGTCTCCTCCGACGGGCTGCTGATCGCCGTGGCCCAACTGCGCGAGCGCGCACACTCCGAGCGGCTCGCGGCGATCGTCTCCGGTCTCACCAGCCTGGCCGCCGGCGCCTCCGGCAACTACGGCCTGGGCGCCCTCAACAAGGTCATCATCGATCTGGAGGGCGGTCACGTCCTGGTCTCCGCGATCGGCAGCGGCGCCGTGCTCGGCGTGGTCGCCGACAAGGAGGCCAAGCTGGGCAACATCGCCTACGAGATGACGCTGTTCGCCAACCGGGCGGGTGCCGCGCTCAGCCCGCAGCTCGTGCTCGAACTGAAGAACAGCGTCGGCGCCGGCTCGACGGGCTGACCGGTCCCCGCCCGGTCGAGGAGGAAGACACCCCCATGGCGGACGACCCGACGCCCCCGGGCCCGGACCCGGCAGGCCCCGTCCCCGCCGTACGGCCGTTCCTCGTCACCGCCGGCCGGGTGGCGGGCGCGGGCGAGGCCGCGTCCGCCCGGACCATCCCGCTCGAGACCCAGGTGGTGGCCACCGCCGAGGGGCTCGACGCCCTCGACCTGCTCTCCTTCGAGCGGCACGACATCGTCGCCGCCTGCAAGCAGCCCCAGTCCATCGCGGAGATCGCCGCGTTGCTGCGGCTGCACCTCAACGTCGTCCGGGTCCTCGCCGAGGACCTGCGCACCGCCGGGCATCTGGCGGTGTACGTGCCGAACGCCGCCGTCACCCATGACGCGTCCGTCCTGCGCAGGGTTATCGATGGCCTCCGCGCCATCCCCGACTCCCGGGGGGTACTCCGTGACACCGACTGAACCACTCGCCGTCGGCGCGGCCGCGCAGAGTGCCGTACGGCCGCCGCTGCCGGTGAAGCTGGTGATCGCGGGCGGCTTCGGCGTGGGCAAGACCACCGCCGTCGGGGCCATCTCCGAGATCGAGCCGCTCACCACCGAGGCCGCCATCACCGAGGTCGCGGCCGGGGTCGACGACCTGTCGCACACCCCGCGCAAGACGACGACCACGGTCGCGATGGACTTCGGCTGCATCACCATCGACCCGACGCTGAAGCTGTATCTCTTCGGTACGCCGGGACAGGACCGTTTCGGCTTCATGTGGGACGACATCGTCGAGGGCGCGATCGGCGCGCTGGTCATCGTCGACACCCGCCGGCTGGACGACTGCTACGCGGCCGTGGACTACTTCGAGCACCGGCAGATCCCGTTCGCGGTGGCGATCAACGCCTTCGACGGCACGGTCGAGCACGCGCTGGACGAGGTCCGCTGGGCGCTGGACGTCGCCGAGCACGTCCCGGTGGTCGTGTTCGACGCCCGGGAGCGCGGCTCGGTGCGGGACGCGCTGCTCGTCGTACTGGAGCTGGCGCTGGCCCGCACCGAGGGCTGACGCGGGTCAGCCGCCGCGGCGTACCCCGCGCGAGACCGCGAGGCGTCCGGCCGCCCAGAACACGCCGAGCGTGGCCAGCGCGAGCAGGGCGACCAGCGTGGCGCCGCCGACGACCTTCTCGTAGTTGCGCTGGTAGAGCCCGTCGACGATGTAGCGGCCGAGGCCGCCGAAGCTGACGTACGCGGCGATGGTGGCCGTCGAGACGATCTGGATGGCGGCCGAGCGCAGACCGCTGAGGATCAGCGGCAGCGCGACCGGGACCTCCACGCGGAACAGGACCTCGGCCTCGCTCATGCCCATGCCCCGCGCGGCGTCCACGGGGGCGGGGTCGACCGAGCGCATCGCCTCGTAGGTGGTGACGAGGATCGGCGGGATCGCCAGCACCACGAGCGGGATCATCACCGGGGCCAGTCCGAGCCCGAGCAGCACGAACATCAGCACCATCAGGCCGAAGCTCGGCAGTGCGCGGCCCGCGGTGGCGATCAGGGCGAGCGTGTTGCCGCCGCGTCCGGTGTGCCCGGTCAGCAGGCCGACGGGCAGCGCGACGGCGGCGGCGATGCCGAGCGCCATCAGCGTGTACTGGAGGTGCTCCAGCAGACGCGTGGGGATGCCGTCGTAACCCTGCCAGTGGGCGCCGTCGCTGAAGAAGGCGTTGATGAAGTTCAGTACGTTCACCGGGCGGCGTCCTTCAGGGTGTTCGTACGCGGGGACCTGCGGGTGTCGCGCGGCATCCACGGCGTGACGAGGACGCGCAGGCCGATCAGGACGGCGTCCACCACGATGGCGAGGACGGCCGTGCCGATCACGGACAGCCACACCAGGCGCGGCTGGTTGTAGATCATGCCGCTGTTGAGCAGGTTGCCGAGGGCCCCCTGGTTGCCGATCAGCATGCCGACGCTGACCAGGGAGATGCTCGACACCGACGCCACCCGCAGCCCGGCGATGATCGCGGGCGCGGCGATCGGCAACTGCACCAGCACATAGCGGCGTACGGGTCCGAAGCCCATGGCGGTGGCGGCGTCCAGGGTCTCACGGGGCACCGAGCGGACGCCGTCCACGATCGCCGGGACGAACACCACCAGGCTGTAGACGGCGAGCGGGATCATGACGGTGGTCTCGCTGAGGCCGGTGTAGTCGATGAGGACGACGAAGAAGGCGAGCGACGGGATCGCGTACAGCACGGTCGTCACCCACAGCACCGGCGGGTACAGCCAGCGCAGCCGCACGCACAGCTGGGCGACGGGCAGCGCCACGAGCAGTCCGACGAGCACAGGGACCAGTGCCTCGCGCAGGTGCAGTCCGACCAGGCCCCAGTAGGTGCTCTGGAGGTCGCTCGGCATGTCGAAGAGGCCGTTCATCGGACGGCCTTCGCGCCGCCGGCCGGGGTGTCGGCTGCCGGTGCCGCGGCGTGCGCGCCACGGATCGCCTCGGCGATGGTCTGCTGCGCGACGACCCCGGCCACCCGGCCCTCGCCGTCCACGGCGACGGCCCAGCCGGTGGGCGACAGGACGGCGCAGTCGAGCGCGGCCCGCAGCGAGTCGCGCTCGGCGACGAACGGCCGCCCGAACGGCAGCAGTCCGTCCCGCTCGATCCGCCCGGCGGTGAGGTCGCCCGGCGCGCTCCAGCCGAGCGGCCTGCCGTCCAGGCCGGTGACGAGGAGATAGGGGACGTCGGCCGAGCCGCGGGCGGCGATCTGCTCGGCGGTGGCGTCGACGGCGACGATCGGCGTGGTGAGCAGCTCCAGTCCGGCCGACGGGAAGAAGGACAGCCGCCGGATGCCCCGGTCGGCGCCGAGGAAGTCCTCGACGAACTCGTCGGCGGGGCTGGACAGCAGCTCGGCGGGCGGGGCGAACTGGGCGAGCCGGCCGCCGGTGCGCATCACGGCGACCATCGTGCCGAGCTTGACGGCCTCGTCGATGTCGTGCGTGACGAAGACGATGGTCTTGCCCAGCTCGGCCTGGATGCGCAGCAGTTCGTCCTGGAGGCCCTTGCGCACGATCGGGTCGACGGCGGAGAACGGCTCGTCCATCAGCAGCACCGGCGGGTCGGCGGCGAGCGCCCTGGCCACGCCGACGCGCTGCTGCTGGCCGCCGGAGAGCTGGTAGGGGTAGCGCCGCGCGAGGGCGGCGTCGAGGCCGACGCGCTCCATCAGCTCGCGGGCGCGGGCACGGGCCTTGTCCTTGCCCCAGCCGAGCATGCGGGGCACGGTGGCGATGTTGTCGACGATCGTGCGGTGCTGGAAGAGGCCCGCGTTCTGGATCACGTAACCCATGGACCGGCGCAATGTGTTGACCGGCTGCTGCATGATGTCAGTGCCGTCGAGGAGGATCCTGCCCTCGCTGGGCTCGACCATCCGGTTGATCATCCGCAGGGTCGTCGTCTTGCCGCACCCCGAGGGCCCGACCAGGACCGTGATCGAACGGTCGGGTATCTCCAGTGACAGCCGGTCGACCGCCACCGTGCCGTCGGGATACCGCTTGGTGACTGAATCTATCCGTATCAAAACGCCGAACGCCCTTCGGGTGTGGCAGTCGCCGCCCGCTCTCGCCTGGTGGCGGGCCATTGCCGGGAGAGTCTAGACCCGCAGTGTTGCCGGAACATGGCCGGGCGACCGGGGTGCTCAGGCGACCGGCAGCCCCGCCGTGCGCCGCACCCGGCGCCCCCGGTCCACGGCGTACACCTCGCAACCCTCCCGGCCGGCCGCCCACAGCACGCCCTCGGGACCCATCGCGAACGCCGCCGTGGCCAGGGCGTCCGCCTCCGTGAGGGTCGGCGCGACGACCGTGACGCTGAGCAGTCCGGTCGCCGGGCGCCCGGTGCGGCCGTCGAGGATGTGCTCGCCGCGCTCGTAGGGGGCGGACGTCGCGACCGCGCCCTCGGTCAGCTCCAGCACCGTGCAGAGCCGGTCGGCGCGTTCGGGGTGCCGTACCCCCACCCGCCACGGGCCGCCCGCGACGACCACGTCTCCCCCGGCGTTGAGACAGAACCGCCGCACCCCGGCGGCCCTCAGCATCTCGGCCGCCCGCTGCACCGACCATCCCTTGACCACCGCGCAGGGATCGAGGCCACGGCCGGGCAGCCGGGCGTCGAAGGCACCGCCGCTCGCGACCCGGTACCGCTCGCAGACGTCGAGGACCACGGCGAGGTCGGGGCTGACGTCGTCGCGTCCGATCTCGCCCCGGTCCAGCCGGGAGACCTCACTGTGGGGCTTGAACGGGCTGAACCGGTCGTCCACTTCGCGCAGCCAGGCGTAGACGGCGTCCGCGAGCCCCTGCGGAACGTGCTCGTCGTCGATCCGCAGCGAGACGGGAAAGCCCATGACGTGCTCGACACGACGCACGTCAGGCGCCCCGCGCGTCGAGGGCGGCCTGCAACGACTCCCGGTAGCCCTCGCTGGTGATCGTCGCGCCCGACACCGAGTCGATGTCCGCGCTCTGCGCCTGAAGCGTCTCCTCGATCAGCGTCGGCACGGCGGCCGTCGTCTGCGGGTGGTCCGGCTGCCGCAGCATCCGCACGGCCGTGATCCCGTCCCCGGCGAAGGTCACCTCCACCTGCACGGGGCCCTTCTCGGTGTTCACCGTGGAGCCCGCGACGACCCGGGCGCCCGAGGTCCCGGAGGGCGAGGAGGACGAGGTGGAAGTGGGGGTCGGCGGTGCGGCCGGCCGGGACGCCTCGGCGACCGGCGCGGCGGTGGAGGGCGCGTAGCGCCAGACCGGGATCAGGCCCGCCACCGTCAGGATCAGAACAGGCAGTGCTCGTTTCACGCTTTCTCCTCGCCTCTCCTTCTCTTCTTCACCTCGGTACCCTCGGCTTCCCTTCTTCGCCTCGGTTCCCTCGGCCCCTCGGGTCCGTCAGCCGGCCAGGCTGAAGCGCTCGTGGTGGATCTGCGCCTTGGGCACACCGAGCTCGCGCAGGCTGCGCAGCACCCCCCGGGTCATTCCGGGCGGCCCGCACAGATAGACGTCTCGCTCGGCGACGTCGGGCACCAGCCGGGCCAGCTCGTCGCGCGAGAGGCGGTCCGGCCGGGCCGGTCCGGTGACCAGGTACAGCTCGGCGCCCTTGGCGAGGGCGAGTTCGCGCAGCTCGTCGTAGAGCACCGCGTCCCGGTCGGTGGCCACCCGATAGACGAGGACGGCGTGCCCGTGCAGTTCCTCCAGCAGGGCCCGCATCGGGGTGATGCCGACGCCGCCGGCGATCAGCAGGACGTCCGGACGGGTCCGGTGCAGGGTGGTGAAGGCGCCGTAGGGGCCCTCGGCGAAGACACGGGTGCCGGCCTTCAGGTGGCGCAGCCCGGCGCTGCCCTCGCCGACGGCCTTGGCGGTCAGACGCAGCGAACGGCCGTCCGGCGCGGCCGACAGCGACCAGGGGTTGGCCTGCCACCAGCGCCCACGGGTCAAAAAGCGCCACAGGAAGAACTGGCCGGCGCGGGCGGGCAGCCGGTCGAGGTCGCGTCCGGTGATGTGGACGGAGACGACGTCGTCGTTCTCGGGGACGACGGCCGTGACGCGCAGCCGGTGACGCCAGTTCCGCCACAGCGGCAGCGCCAGGCGGCCGACGCACACCGATCCGAGCGCGACGCTCCACAGCGTCCACCAGTAGGCGGTGGCCCCGGGCGAGGCGACGAAGGTCGTGCCGACCGCGATCTGGTGGGAGAAGGCCAGCACGACGGCGAGGTAGGTGTAGAGGTGGATGAAGTGCCACGTCTCGTAGGCCAGCCGGCGCCGGGCGAAGCGCCCCGAGACCGTGCCGACCACGATGATCAGCGCCAGCGCGACCACCGCCCGCAGCACGCCCTCGACGGTCTCGGCGAGGTCGACGAGCTGGTCGACCGGGTCCATGCCGGAGGAGTCGGCGTAGCCGAAGGTGATGAACACCGCGTGCGCGAGCAGCGTCCACAGCAGCGAGAACCCGAGCCGGCGGTGCCACAGCGTGAGCCGGTCCATGCCGATCCGGCGGTCGAGCCAGGGCAGCCGGGCCACCAGCAGCAGCTGGAAGGCCATGAGCAGGGCGGCGTACAGCCCGGTGAGGCGGCCGACGACGATCAGCGCGTTGGAGGCGAACCCCGCCTGCGCGAAGAAGTAGGTGACCACGGCCACGTTCGCGGCGAGCACGGCGTACAGGCCGGTGCGGGCCACCACCCTGGGACGTATCGCCGCGACGGGCGCGGCTGGCGACTGGACGGTCGTCACGGACGGCAACTCCTCGGTCGGGGCCCTGGGACACCGAGCTTGACCGGCCGCAGCTGTCGATCTCCTGTCGTACGACTTTCAAGTGGATATCGATGTGCGTCCGCGGGGCGACCGGCCCCGGCGAGGGGCGGACGTTCCCGCACTATGAACGGGTGGAAAAAGTACGACTGCTGGTCGTGGACGACGACCCGCCCATCGCCGACCTCGTCGCGACGGTCGCCCGCTACGAGGGCTGGGACGCGGTCACCGCGCACTCCGGGGACGAGGCGCTGCGCCGTGCCGCCGAGTTCCGTCCGGACATCGTCGTGCTCGACCTGATGCTCCCGGACGTGGACGGCTTCGGCGTCCTCGACCGGCTGCGCGCCTCGGGGACGATGGTGCCGGTGGTCTTCCTGACCGCGCGGGACGCGGTGTCCGACCGGGTGGCGGGGCTGACCCGGGGCGGCGACGACTACCTGGTGAAACCGTTCGCGGTCGAGGAGCTGATGGCCCGGCTGCGCACGGTGCTGCGGCGCGCCGCGGGGCCCGGGTTCCAGCGGTCGGTGCTGCGGGTGGGGGACCTGACCATGGACGAGGACACCCGTGAGGTGCGGCGCGGCGAGCGGCTGCTGACGCTGACCCCGACCGAGTACGAGGTGCTGCGCTACCTCCTGCGCAAGTCGCCGACGGTGCTCACCAAGGCGCAGATCCTCGACCACGTGTGGGAGTACGGCTTCGGCGGCCGCTCCAACGTGGTGGAGCTGGTCGTCAGCCGGCTGCGCCGCAAGCTCGACGAGCCCCACCACGGCGGGGTGGGCGGGGAGCTGATCCACACCGTGCGCGGCTTCGGCTACGTGATCCGGCAGGCCGCCGAGTGACCCGGGTGCGGCGGGTGGTGCGCCGGCTGCGCCACGGCTACGGCAGTCTGCGGCTGGGCACCCGGCTGGCGCTGGGGCTGGGCGCGCTGTCGCTGGTCGTCTTCGCCGTGGTGGGCACGGCGCTGACCACGTACATGCGGGACTACCTGTCGGCGCAGCTGGACGAGCAGTTGCAGATCGGCCAGATCGCCCAGTCCAAGGGCATCGCGGACCACGGCACGCTCCAGGGCAAGAAGTACTACCGCTGGTACTACGCCGTGTACGACGTGTCGGACGGCGTCGCCGAACTGCGCAAGCCGGAGGCGGTGGCCGATCTGCCCGCGGACGTCGGCGACTTCACCTCCCTGGCCCGGGCCCAGGTCGCCTCGCACACGGAACTCCTGCGCACCGAGCACCTGAAGGACGCGGGCACCTACCGGCTGCGCGCCTGCGAGGTCGAGCCCGGCGTCGTCCTGGTGAGCGCCGCGCCCATGGACGACATCGAGGACACCGTCCGCCAGTTGGTCACGATCCAGGCGGTCACGTTCGGGCTGGCGCTGCTGGCGCTGGTGGTGTTCGGCCGGAAGATGCTGCGGCGCGGGCTGCAACCGCTCAGCGACATGGCGCACACCGCGCACGGCATCGCCTCGCACGACCTCACCGAGTCGGAGGCCCGGCTGCCGCTGCGGGCCGACCGCCGGGGCGGCGGCCCGGAGGTGGAGGAGCTGCGGACGGCGTTCAACACGATGCTGGAGCACATCGACGACTCCCTCGCCGTGCGCGCCGAGGCCGAGCAGCGGCTGCGCCGGTTCGTCGCGGACGCCTCGCACGAGCTGCGCACCCCGCTGATGTCGGTGCGCGGCTACGCGGACCTCTTCCAGTACGCGGCCGCCAACGAGCCCGGGGAACGGGAGCGGCACCTGGCGCGACTGCGCGCCGAGGCCGCCCGGATGGGCTTCCTCCTGGACGACCTGCTGCTGCTCGCCCGGCTCGACGCCGCCGAGGTGGAGGCCCCGCTGCGGCTCGCGAAGGCGGACCTGGTGGAGCTGGTCGAGCAGGCCGCCGACGCCTTCCGGGCGGCGCGCCCCGGCCATCCGCTGACGGTGGGCACCGGGGAGGTGCCGGTGGTGCTGCGGCTCGACGCCCAGCGCATCCGGCAGGTGCTGGACAACCTGCTCACCAACGCGGCCGTGCACACCCCGCCCGGGACGGAGGTGTCCGTCGCGGTCTCGGTCACGGCCGGGGTCGCGCTGGTACGGGTCCACGACACGGGGCCCGGGATACCGGCCGCCGACCGGGAGCGCGTCTTCGACCGTTTCTACCGGGTCGACAAGGCCCGCAGCCGCGACCGGGGCGGCAGCGGGCTCGGTCTGTCGGTGGCCGGCTCACTGGTCCGGGCGCACGGCGGCACGATCGAACTGGCCAGTGAACCGGGGAGCACGGTGTTCACGGTGCGGCTTCCGACGGGAGCGGCGGATCGGGAGTAGGGGGAGGACGCGTGGGTCAGGCGTCCGCCGTCGGGAGGGTCACCTCGAAGCGGCAGCCGCCGGAGACGTTGCGTACGGCGGCCCGGCCCTGGTGGGCCTCCACGATGCCCCGCACGATGGCCAGCCCCAGCCCGGCGCCGGCCGGCGGCGTGCGGGCGTCGGTGCCACGCCAGCCGGTGTCGAAGACGCGCGGCAGGTCCTCCTCCGCGATGCCCCCGCAGCCGTCCGTGACGGACAGGACGACCCCGTCGGGAGAGCGCTCGGCGGCCACCGCCACCGTGCCGTCGGAGGGTGTCCGCCGGATCGCGTTCACGAGCAAATTGCCGAGCACCCGGCTCATCTCCTTGCCGTCCACCTCGACCGGCACGGCCTCCACCCGGTCGCCGACCAGCCGTACGCCGTGCTCCCTGGCGAGCGGATCCGCGCCCGCGAGGGCGTCGCCCACCAGGTCGTACACCGAGATCCGGCTCGGGCTCAGGGCGAGCGTGCCCGCGTGGATGCGGGAGAGCTCGAAGAGGTCGCCGACCATGTCGTTCAGGCGCTCGGCCTCGGCGCGGATCTCGCGGAGATAGCGGTCGGGATCGGCGGCCACGCCGTCCTCCAGCGCCTCGGACATCGCGCGCAGTCCGGCGAGCGGGGTGCGCAGGTCGTGCGAGATCCAGGCGACCAGCTCGCGCCGGGAGCTCTCCAGGGCGCGCTCCCGGTCCCGGGACTCGGCGAGCTTGCGGCTGGTCGCCTCCAGCTCCCGGCTCAGCGCGGCCAGTTCGTAGGCGGCGGGGCCGTCGGGGCTGGTGAAGTCGCCGCCGTCACCGAAGGAACGGGCCGCGAGGGTGAGGGCGCGGCTGCGCGCGGCGACCCAGCGGCCCAGCAACAGGGCGGTGGCCAGCGAGACCACGGCGGCCACCGCGACCACCGTGGTCACCACGGTCAGGTCGTGCGCCGACAGGAACATCGCCTGGGCGACCGCGAGCGTGCCCGCGAACATCGCGCCCACGGCGACGGCGGCGACCACGGTGATGTGCTCGGTGAGCGAGCGCCGCCGGATCAGCAGCAGCACCCCGGCCCCGAGCAGTCCGGCCGCGCCGGCGCCGAGGAAGGCGAACAGGGCGATGAGCAGGGTGTCCCGCACGGCTCACACCTCTGTCTCGTCGAAGCGGTAGCCGACGCCCCACACCGTCTGGATGAACCGGGGCCTCGCCGGGTCGTTCTCCACCTTGCCGCGCAGCCGCCGCACATGGACGGTCACCGTCGACAGGTCGCCGAAGTCCCACCCCCAGACCTCCCGCATCAGCTCCTCCCTGCTGAACGCCCGCCCGGGGTTGCGCAGGAAGAACGTGAGCAGATCGAACTCCCGGATGGTCAGGGCGAGTTCGTCGCCGTTCTTGGCGGCACGCCGGGCGGCCGGATCGACGGTGAGGCCGGCGGCGCCCAGCGCGTCGGTGGACTGGTGCGGGGCGGGCCGGGTCCGGCGCAGCACGGACTCCACGCGCAGGACCAGTTCGCGGGGGCTGAAGGGCTTGGTGACGTAGTCGTCGGCGCCCACCTCCAGACCGAGGATCCGGTCGTCCTCGTCACCCCGCGCCGTCAGCATGATCACCGGCACCGGGCCGCGCGTCCGCATCCGCCGGCACACCTCCAGCCCGTCCATGCCGGGCAGCATCAGGTCCAGCACGACCAGGTCGGGCCAGTGCGCGGCGGTCCGGGCCAGCGCGGCGGGGCCGTCACCGGCGCGGTCCACGACGTACCCGGCCCGGACGAGATACCCGGAGACCACCTCGGCGACGGTCGGGTCGTCGTCGACGACCAGGACCCGGGCCCCGTACGACTGCTGTTCCATGCCGGCCAGCCTGGCATCCCGCGCGCGGCAACGGGAACGAGACCCCTCGACGTCCCGGTTCCGTAAGGAAGCCGGCGGGCCGCGGCGGCCTCAGGTGGCGAAGGCCATGCCCTCCTCGTCCGGCTGCGGCCGGTGCCGCAGCCGGGACGCCAGGACGGCCACGTCGTCCTCCGCGTGTCCGGCGTCGAGGTTGGCGAGGACGGTGTCGAGGATCGTCTCCACCCCTTCCGCCGCGTCGAAGCGCAGCCTGGCCAGCCGGTTCAGGGACTCGTCGATGTCCTCCCCGCGATGCTCGACGAGCCCGTCGGTGAACAGCAGCAGCGTCTCCGCGCCGTCCAGCCGGTACGTCGCCGGCTCGTAGCCCCCGAGGCCGGTGCCCAGCGGTGGTCCGACGGGCACCGGAAGGAGCGAGGTGTCACCCCTGCCGTCGATCACGGCGGGCGGCAGATGACCCGCGCTGGCCAGGGTGATCTGGCCGCGCACGGGGTCGACGCGGGCGATCAGGCAGGTGGCGGGCCGCCGCTCGGACTCGTTGGAGGCGATGTCGTCGAGCTGGCGCAGCACGCGGTGCGGCGGCAGGTCGGCGGAGGCGATGTAGCGCAGGGCCGAGCGGTAGGCCGTCATGTCGACCGCCGCTTCCAGGCCGTGGCCCATCACGTCCCCGACGACGAGCAGGGTGCGCCCGAAGTGCAGGCGGACGGTCTCGCACCAGTCGCCGCCGACCAGGGCGCGCTGCCCCACCGGCAGATAGCGGATGGCGACGTCCAGGTTCGGGTGCGGCCGGCCGGGCTCGGCGAGCAGCGCCCGCTGGAGGTCGCCGACGATCCGGCTCATCCGGTCGTGCTCCCGGGCATGCCGGATGTGCGAGGCGGCGCGCTCGGCGAGCAGTGCCAGCACGTCCGCCTCCGGCGGGGTGAACGGTCCCGTGCCCCGGACGCACACCAGGACGCCGTAGCGGTCGTCGCCGCTGACGAGCGGCACGCACAGTGCGGGGCCGTCCCTCTCGTAGCCGCTCCGGCTGTCCGTCCGGCGCGCCATCGCCGCGGGCCAGCGCAGGTCGGGCAGCAGGGTGCGGTCGCCGTGCACCGCCTCGTACGACGGATCGCTTTCCTCCAGGTGGCGCCGCACGACGGCCGCCGTGCACCCTCCGTGCTCGGCCGCCACCCTGGTGAGCTCGGCACAGGTGGTCTCCTCGTCGAGCGTCGTCCCGATCCCGGCCACGGTGGAGCGCAGCGTCATCAGCCGCGACGACACGCCGGGCCCCGGTTCGGGCGCGTGCGTACGGCCGACGGAGCCGGATGTCGGTGATTTTCGGAAGGACCGGAGCCATCGCGCCACACAGAACACCTTAAATGGGATGCAAACCGACACTGATCGCGCGTCGGCCTCCCGGGGTCCTTGGATACCCTTGCGCTTCCATGAGCTGGTTCGAATCCATCATCCTCGGTCTCGTCCAGGGACTGACCGAATTCCTGCCGATCTCGTCGAGCGCGCACCTGCGTCTGGTGGCCGCCTTCTCGGGCTGGCAGGACCCCGGCGCCGCGTTCACGGCGATCACGCAGATCGGCACCGAGACCGCGGTACTGATCTATTTCCGGTCGGACATCGCCCGCATCGTCACCGCGTGGTGCCGCTCCCTGACGGACCGGACGCTGCGCCAGGACCAGGACGCCCGGCTCGGCTGGATGCTGATCATCGGCTCGATCCCGATCGGCGTCCTGGGGGTCACCTTCAAGGACCAGATCGAGGGGCCGTTCCGCGATCTGAGGCTGACCGCGACCATGCTCATCGTCATGGGCGTGGTGCTGGGCGTCGCCGACCGCCTCGCCGCCCGCGCCGAACGGGAGAGCCTCGCCGGCGCCCACGAGGCCGGCGCTCCCGGCGCCCACGAGGCCCATGACGCCCTCCTCACCGTCTCGGGCGCACCCGGCGCGCCCGGCACCCTGAACGCCACCTCCGCCGCCCCCGCCACCCCCCGCGCCTCCGGCAAGACCCTGCACGACCTCACCGTCAGGGACGGCCTGATCTACGGCCTGTGCCAGGCGCTGGCCCTCATCCCGGGCGTCTCCCGCTCCGGCGCCACCACCAGCGGCGGCCTGTTCATGGGCTACACCCGCGCGGCGGCCGCCCGCTACTGCTTCCTGCTCGCGATCCCGGCCGTCCTCGCCTCCGGGCTGTTCGAGCTGAAGGACGCCACCGAGGGCGGCCACGTCAGCTGGGGACCGACGGCGCTGGCCACCCTCATCGCGTTCGCTGTGGGATACGCGGTCATCGCCTGGTTCATGAAGTTCATCGAGACTCGCAGCTTCATGCCGTTCGTGCACTACCGCATCGCCCTCGGCCTGGTGATCATCGCGCTGGTGACCTTCGGGGTGATCAGCCCGCACGCCGCCGAGTCGGCCGGCTGAGCCACTCGGCCCCACCGAGCCCCTCACCCTCCGGTCGGTCCCCGCACCCCCGCCGGTCCCCCGCACCCCCGGTCGGAATACCCCCGAGCCACCCGGAAAATCCGGCCCGGGGGTATTCCGAGGCGCTGTGGTGTGTGACATATTACTGGCGTGACCAAGTCGCTGACCTGCGATGTCGTGGTGGTGGGGGCCGGTATGGTGGGCGCTGCCTGCGCCTTCCACGCGGCACGGGCAGGCCTTGCCGTGACGCTCGTCGACCGGGGCCCGGTCGCCGGCGGCACCACCGGCGCAGGCGAGGGCAACGTCCTCGTCTCCGACAAGGAACCCGGCCCCGAGCTCGCGCTCGCGCTGCTCTCCACGCGGTTGTGGGCAGGGCTCGCGAAGGAGTTCGGCACGGCGGTCGAGTACGAGGCCAAGGGCGGCGTGGTCGTCGCCTCCACGGCCGCGGGCCGCGAAGCCCTGGAGAGGCTCGCGACCGCCCAGCGCGCCGCCGGTGTCGAGGCCGTGCCCGTCGACGAGCGCCGGCTCAAGGAGCTGGAGCCGCACCTGGCGCCCGGCCTCCCGGGCGGCATGCACTATCCGCAGGACGCCCAGGTCATGCCCGCCCTGGCCGCCGCGCACCTCGTACGGGCCTCCCGCGCGCGGCTGGAGACCGGCCGGACCGTGACCGCCGTGCTGCGCGGCCCCGGCGGCGCCGTGCGCGGGGTACGGACCGACCGGGGCGACATCCACGCGCCCGCCGTCGTGAACGCCGCCGGGACCTGGGGCGGCGAGGTCGCCGCGCTGGCCGGGGTCCACCTGCCCGTCCTCCCCCGCCGCGGGTTCGTCCTCGTCACCGAGCCGCTGCCGCGCCTGGTACGGCACAAGGTGTACGCCGCCGACTACGTGGCCGACGTGGCCAGCGACTCGGCGGCGCTGCAGACCTCGCCGGTCGTCGAGGGCACGGCGGCAGGGCCGGTCCTGATCGGCGCGAGCCGCGAACGGGTCGGGTTCGACCGGTCCTTCTCGCTGCCGGTGGTGCGGGAGCTGGCGGCCGGCGCGGTCCGGCTGTTCCCGTTCCTCGGGCGGGTGCGGGCGATGCGGACGTACGCCGGTTTCCGCCCCTACCTCCCCGACCACCTGCCCGCCGTCGGCCCCGATCCGCGGGTGCCGGGACTGCTGCACGCCTGCGGGCACGAGGGCGCGGGCATCGGCCTGGCGACCGGGACCGGCCACCTGCTCGCCCAGGTGCTGACCGGACAGGTCCCGGAGCTGGACCTCACGCCCTTCCGCCCGGACCGGTTCGAGGAGGAGGCCCCATGACGCGCTTCGAGAAGCACCCCCCGGCCGGGGTGCGAGGGCAACGTCCCTCGAATCCGCTGGAGTTGGCCGACGCCCGACCCGGACCCGCCGCCACGCTCACCTTCGACGGGCGTGAGATCGAGGCGCTGCCCGGGCAGACGCTCGCCGCCGCGCTGTGGGCGGCCGGTGTCACCTCCTGGCGTGCCACCCGGGGTGCCGGGCGGCCGCGCGGGGTGTTCTGCGGGATCGGCGTCTGCTTCGACTGCCTGGTGACCGTCAACGGCCGCCCCAACCAGCGCGCCTGCCTCGTTCCGGCGCGGCCGGGCGACACGATCCGCACGCAGGAAGGGACGGGGCACGATGACTGAACACCCCCGCCTCGCCGTGATCGGCGCGGGCCCGGCAGGGCTCGCGGCGGCGCTCGCGGCGGCCGCCGCGGGCGTGCGCGTCACCCTCGTCGACTCCGCCCCCGACGCGGGCGGCCAGTTCTACCGGCAACCCGCGTCCGGGCTCGGCGCGCGCCGACCGCAGGCGCTGCACCACCACTGGCGCACCTGGCGGCGGCTGCGCGAGGGCCTGGACCGGCAGCTCGCCGCGGGCACCGTCGTCCATCTGCCGGACCATCACGTCTGGTGCGTGGAGCGGCACGCGGACGGTCTGACGGTGCACGCGCTGCTCGGGCCGCTCCAGGAGGAGGGGGTCGCGGTCGACGCCGACGCGGTCGTCCTCGCCACCGGCGGCTACGAGACGGTGCTGCCCTTCCCCGGCTGGACCCTGCCCGGCGTGGTCACCGCGGGCGGCGCCCAGGCCATGCTCAAGTCCGGGCTCGTGCTGCCCGGCCGCACCGCCGTGGTGGCCGGGACCGGACCGCTGCTGCTGCCGGTCGCGACCGGGCTGGCCGCGGCGGGCGCACGGGTCGCCGCACTGGTCGAGCACAGCGGACCGGGCGCCCTCGCACGGCACTCCCGGGCCCTCGCCGCCCGGCCGGCCAAGCTCGCCGAGGGGGCCGGGTACGCCGCCCGGCTGCTGCGCCGGCGGATCCCCGTGCTGGCCCGCCACACGGTGGTCGAGGCGCACGGCGACCAGCGGCTGGAGTCCGTGACGGTCGCCGCCCTGGACGCCGGGGGCCGGGTCCGGCCGGGCTCCCGGCGCCGCGTCGCGTGCGACACGCTCGCCGTCGGCCACGGGATGCTGCCGCACACCGATCTGGCCGCCACCCTGGGCTGCCGCCTCGACGGGGTCGCCGTGCACGTGGACGACGAGCAGCGCACGGACGTGCCCGGCGTGTGGGCGGCGGGCGAGGCCACCGGCGTCGGCGGCGCGGACCTCGCGCTCGCCGAGGGGCACATCGCCGGGCGCTCGGCCGCCGCGCGCCTGAACGGCCGGCGGCCCGACGCCCGCACGTGGAGCGCGGCGGCGCGGAGCCGGGCGGCGCTGCGCCGGTTCTCCGCCGCGCTCGACGCGCTCTACGCGCCGCCCGCGCACTGGGCCGAGCAGGTCGGCCAGGACACCCTGGTCTGCCGGTGCGAGGAGGTCCCGGCGTCCGCCGTGCGGGCGGCCGTCGGCGAGCTCGGCGCCGGGGACGTGCGGACCGTGAAGCTGCTCACCCGCGCCGGCATGGGCTGGTGCCAGGGCCGGATGTGCGCGACGGCGGTCGCCGCGCTCGCCGGCTGTCCCCCGACCCCCGCCCGCACCCCGTTCGCCCGGCCGGTACCCCTCGGCGTGCTCGCCGGACAGGACCCCGCGGCGGGAACCGCTTCCTCACCCTTCGACACCCCGGACGGAAAGGACCCTCATGACGACTGACCGGCACCGCCCCTGGCGTGGCGTCCTCGTCGCCACCGCGCTCCCGCTCACCGCCGATCTGGCCGTCGACCACGACGCCTTCGCCGAGCACTGCGCCTGGCTCGTCGCGAACGGCTGCGACGGCGTCGTACCGAACGGCTCGCTCGGCGAGTACCAGGTGCTCACGCCCGAGGAGCGCGTCAGGGTCGTGGAGACCGCCGTCGCCGCGGTCGGCGGCGAGCGGGTGATGCCCGGGGTCGCCGCCTACGGGGCGGTGGAGGCCCGGCGCTGGGCCGAGCGGGCGGCCGAGGCGGGGTGCGGCGCCGTGATGCTGCTGCCGCCCAACGCCTACCGGGCCGACGAGCGGTCGGTCCTCGCCCACTACGCCGAGGTGGCCCGCGCGGGGCTGCCGGTGGTGGCGTACAACAACCCGATCGACACCAAGGTCGACCTCGTGCCGGAACTGCTCGCCCGGCTGCACGGGGAGGGGTACGTGCAGGGCGTCAAGGAGTTCTCCGGCGACGTGCGGCGCGCGTACCGCATCGCCGAACTCGCCCCGGAGCTGGACCTGCTGATCGGCGCCGACGACGTCGCGCTGGAGCTCGCGGTCGCGGGCGCCAAGGGCTGGGTGGCCGGGTACCCGAACGCGCTGCCGAGGTCCTCGGTGGAGTTCTACCGGGCGGCGGTGGCCGGCGACCTGGAGACCGCGCTGCCGCTGTACCGGCAGCTGCATCCGCTGCTGCGCTGGGACTCACGCGTGGAGTTCGTGCAGGCCATCAAGTTGTCGATGGACATCGCCGGACGGTACGGCGGCCCGTGCCGGCCCCCGCGGGTGCCGCTGGCGCCGGAGCAGGAGGCGGCGGTGCGGGCGGCGACGGAGAAGGCCCTCGCCGCGGGCCTCGGATAAGGAGACGGACCGTCATGCGCAGCACACTCGTCCTGCACGCCGTCGACTCGCACACCGAGGGCATGCCCACCCGCGTGATCACCGGCGGGATCGGCCCGGTACCCGGCGCGACGATGAACGAGCGGCGGCTGTACTTCCGTGAACACCGCGACGACATCAAGCGGTTGCTGATGAACGAGCCGCGCGGTCATGCCGCGATGAGCGGCGCGATCCTCCAGCCGCCCACCCGCCCCGACTGCGACTGGGGCGTCCTGTTCATCGAGGTCTCCGGCTATCTGCCGATGTGCGGGCACGGCACGATCGGCGTGGCGACCGTGCTCGTGGAGACCGGGATGGTCGAGGTCACCGAGCCGGTCACCACCATCCGCCTGGACACCCCCGCGGGCCTCGTGGTCGCCGAGGTGGCCGTCGAGGGCGGCGCGGCGCGGAACGTCACCCTGCGCAACGTGCCGTCGTTCGCGGTGGGCCTCGACCGCAAGGCCACGCTCGCCGACGGGCGCACGGTGACGTACGACCTCGCCTACGGCGGGAACTTCTACGCCGTCCTGCCGCTCGCGGAGTTCGGCCTGCCCTTCGAGCGGTCCCGCAAGGACGACATCCTGAAGGCGGGACTGGCGCTCATGGAGGCCGTCAACGCCGAGGAGGAGCCGGTCCACCCCGAGGACCCGTCGATCCACGGCCTGCACCACGTCCACCTGCTCGCCCCGGACGCCACCGCCCGTCACTCACGTCACGCGATGGCGATCCATCCCGGCTGGTTCGACCGCTCGCCCTGCGGTACGGGCACCAGCGCGCGCATGGCGCAGCTGCACGCCCGCGGTGAACTGCCCCTGCACACCGAGTTCGTCAACGAGTCCTTCATCGGCACCCACTTCACCGGCCGTCTGCTCGGGACCACGGAGGTGGGCGGGCTCCCGGCGGTGCTGCCGAGCTTCACCGGGCGCGCGTGGATCACGGGCACGGCCCAGTACCTGCTGGATCCCACGGACCCGTTCCCGGCCGGCTTCGTGCTGTGAGGAACCATGTCAGGCACCACGTCGTACGGAAACCGAGGAGCCACCCCATGACGGCGCCGCCCCCCAGCCTCCCCACGCTCGGCGGCAGGAGGAGCAGTTACCGCGAGCGGGTCGCCGACGCCCTGCGGGCCGCCCTGGTCGCCGGTGAACTGCGCACCGGGGAGGTCTACTCGGCGCCCACGCTCGCCGCGCGTTTCGGCGTCTCCGCGACGCCGGTGCGCGAGGCGATGCTGGACCTGGCCAAGGAGGGCCTGGTCGACACGGTGCCCAACAAGGGCTTCCGGGTCACGGCCGTCTCGGAGAAGCAGCTCGACGAGTACACGCACGTGCGCGCGCTGATCGAGATCCCCACCACGGCCGGGCTGGCCCGCACGGCGGACCCGGTGGCGCTGGCTGCGCTGCGTCCGGTGGCCGAGGAGATCGTCACCGCGGCCGTGGCCGGCGACCTCATCGCCTACGTGGAGGCCGATGTGCGCTTCCACCTCGGGCTGTTGTCCCTCGCGGGCAACGAGCACCTCGTCGAGGTGGTCCGCGACCTGCGCCGCCGCGCCCGGCTCTACGGCCTGACCGCGCTGGCCGAACAGGGCCGCCTCCAGGCTTCGGCCGAGGAGCACCTGGAGCTCCTCGACGCCCTCCTCGCGCGCGACGAGGAGGCGGTCCGCGCCGTCATGACCCGCCATCTGAGCCATGTCCGGGGCATGTGGGCGGCCCCGGACCCGGCGGCACCCCGTCCGGCACCCGCCGAGGACCCGGCACCCGTGCCCACGCCACCCGGGTGAAGGGCGTCACACCGCCGCGTAGTACGGAATCCGTCGCCTCATCAAGGCTCACCCGGAGAGGGCAAGGTCACAGCCGCGCCCTCTGCTGCTCCTTTGTCCCCCTGGCCTAGCATCCGAGCATGACGGTCCTGCCCGACGACGGGCTTTCCCTGGCCGCCGAGTTCTCCGACGCGACCCGTGAGCAGTGGCAGCGCTTTGTGGCGGGCGTACTGCGCAAGTCGGGCAAGGACGTCGAGGGCGCGGCCGCCGAGGACGCCCTGGCCACCACGCTGGAGGACGGACTCCGAGTCCGGCCCCTGTACACCGCCCACGACCCCGCGCCGGAGCCCGGCCTCCCCGGTTTCGCGCCCTTTGTGCGCGGCGCCCGGGCCGAGGGGAACACCCTCGGTGGCTGGGACGTGCGGCAGCGGCACGCGAGCGCCGACGGCGCCGCGGTGCTGGCCGACCTGGAGAACGGCGTCACCTCCCTGTGGCTGGTCGCCGGCGAGGGCGGCCTGCCGGTGTCGTCGCTGGGGCAGGTCCTCGACGGCGTCTACCTCGACCTGGCACCCGTCGTCCTGGACGCCGGACGCGACGTCGCCGACGCGGCAGGGGAGTTGCTGCGGCTGTACGAGGAGCGGGGCGTCGCCCCCGAGACGGCGCGCGGCAACCTCGGCGCCGACCCGCTGGGCCACGAGGCCCGTACGGGGCGGACGTACGACTTCCCGGTCGTGGCGGGGCTCGCGCGGCGCTGCGCCGAGGAATACCCGGGGCTGCGGGCGCTCACCGTGGACGCGCTGCCGTACCACGAGGCGGGCGGCTCGGCCGCGCAGGAACTGGGGTGTTCGCTGGCGACCGGTGTCGCCTACCTGCGGGCGCTGACCGAGGCGGGCCTGAGCATCGAGCAGGCCTGCGGACAGCTGGAGTTCCGGTACGCGGCCACCGCCGACCAGTTCCTGACGATCGCCAAGCTGCGCGCGGCGCGCCGGCTGTGGGCGCGGGTCGCCGAGGTGTGCGGCGGTCCGGGCGCCCAGGTGCAGCACGTCGTGACCTCCCCGGTGATGATGACGCGCCGCGACCCGTGGGTGAACATGCTGCGCACCACGGTGGCCACGCTGGCGGCCGGCGTCGGGGGCGCCGACGCCGTGACCGTGCTGCCGTTCGACCACGCGCTCGGCCTGCCGGACGCGTTCGCGCGCCGTATCGCCCGCAACACCTCCACGATCCTGATCGAGGAGTCGCACCTGTCCCGGGTGATCGACCCGGCGGGCGGTTCCTGGTACGTGGAGCGGCTGACCGACGAACTCGCCCACGCCGGCTGGGAGTTCTTCCAGAGCATCGAGCGCGCGGGCGGCCAGGCGGCCGCCCTGCGGTCGGGGACGGTCCGCGAGCGGCTGGCCGAGACCTGGGCGGCACGGGGCGCGAAGCTCGCCAAGCGGCGTGAACCCGTCACCGGCGTCAGCGAGTTCCCGCACCTGGCCGAGAAGCCCGTCGTGCGCGAACCGGCCCCCGAGCCGCCCTCCGGCGGCCTGCCCCGCGTGCGCCGCGACGACGCCTACGAGACGCTGCGCGCGCGGTCCGACGCCCATCTCGCGGCCACCGGCGCGCGCCCGCGGATCTACCTCGCCACCCTCGGCCCGGCCGCCGCGCACACCGCGCGGGCCGGCTTCGCCGCGAACCTCTTCCAGGCGGGCGGCATCGAGCCCGTCACCGAGGGCACCTTCGAGGAGAGCGGGGCGAGCGAGGCCTGCCTGTGCTCCAGCGACGAGCTGTACGCGGAGCAGGCCGAGGCCCGCGCCCGGGAGCTGACGGCGGCGGGCGCCACGCAGGTCCTGCTCGCGGGACGGCCGGGGCAGTACGCGGGTGTCGGCAGTTACGTCTTCGCGGGCTGCGACGCGATCGCCGTGCTCTCCGCGACCCTCGACCGGATGGGAGTGTCCTGATGTCCTTCCCCGACTTCTCCGGGATCGAACTGGGGACCCCGGTCGCCGACGGGGCCGCCGACGAGTGGCGCTCGGCGGTGAAGAAGGCGGCGGGCGGCGACGACCTGCTCTGGGAGACCCCGGAGGGCATCGCGGTCAAGCCGCTCTACACCGGGCAGGACCTGGAGGGCCTGGACTTCCTGGACACCTACCCGGGCATCGCCCCGTACCTGCGCGGCCCCTACCCGACGATGTACGTCAACCAGCCCTGGACCATCCGCCAGTACGCGGGCTTCTCCACCGCCGAGGAGTCCAACGCGTTCTACCGGCGCAACCTGGCGGCCGGTCAGAAGGGCCTGTCGGTCGCCTTCGACCTGCCCACGCACCGCGGCTACGACAGCGACCACCCGCGGGTGACGGGTGACGTCGGCATGGCGGGCGTGGCGATCGACTCGATCTACGACATGCGCCGGCTCTTCGACGGCATCCCGCTGGACCGGATGACCGTGTCGATGACGATGAACGGCGCGGTGCTGCCGGTGCTCGCGCTGTACATCGTCGCCGCGGAGGAACAGGGCGTACCGCCCGAGAAGCTGGCCGGGACCATCCAGAACGACATCCTCAAGGAGTTCATGGTCCGCAACACCTACATCTATCCGCCGAAGCCGTCGATGCGGATCATCTCCGACATCTTCGCCTTCACCTCCCAGCGGATGCCCCGCTACAACTCCATCTCCATCTCCGGCTACCACATCCAGGAGGCGGGCGCGACGGCCGACCTGGAGCTGGCGTACACCCTCGCGGACGGCGTGGAGTACATCCGGGCGGGCCGGGAGGCGGGGCTGGACGTGGACGCGTTCGCGCCGCGGCTGTCCTTCTTCTGGGCGATCGGCATGAACTTCTTCATGGAGATCGCCAAGCTGCGCGCGGCCCGCCTGCTGTGGGCGAGGCTGGTCAAGCAGTTCGACCCGCAGAACACGAAGTCCCTGTCCCTGCGCACGCATTCGCAGACCTCCGGCTGGTCGCTGACGGCCCAGGACGTGTTCAACAACGTCACGCGTACGTGTGTGGAGGCGATGGCCGCCACCCAGGGCCACACCCAGTCGCTGCACACCAACGCGCTCGACGAGGCGCTCGCACTGCCCACCGACTTCTCGGCGCGGATCGCCCGCAACACCCAGCTGCTCATCCAGCAGGAGTCCGGCACCACCCGCGCCATCGACCCGTGGGGCGGCAGCGCCTACGTCGAGAAGCTGACGTACGACCTCGCCCGCCGCGCCTGGCAGCACATCCAGGAGGTCGAGCAGGCGGGCGGCATGGCGCAGGCCATCGACGCGGGCATCCCCAAGCTGCGGGTGGAGGAGGCCGCGGCCCGTACCCAGGCGCGGATCGACTCCGGGCGGCAGCCGGTGATCGGCGTCAACAAGTACCGCGTCGACAGCGACGAGCAGATCGAGGTGCTCAAGGTCGACAACTCCTCGGTGCGCGCCCAGCAGATCGAGAAGCTGCGCCGGCTGCGCGCGGAGCGCGACGAGACCGCCTGCCGCGACGCGCTGGACGCGCTGACCCGGGCCGCCGGCGGCGACGGCAACCTGCTGGAGCTGGCCGTGCATGCGGCCCGCGCGAAGGCCACCGTCGGGGAGATCTCGGACGCCCTGGAGAAGGTGTACGGGCGGCACGCGAGCCAGATCCGTACGATCTCCGGCGTGTACCGCAACGAAGCCGGCGAGTCCCCGTCCGTCGACCGCACCCGCGTCCTCGTGGACGCGTTCGAGGAGGCGGAAGGGCGCCGCCCGCGCATCCTGGTCGCCAAGATGGGCCAGGACGGGCACGACCGCGGCCAGAAGGTGATCGCCACCGCCTTCGCCGACCTCGGCTTCGACGTCGACGTCGGCCCGCTGTTCCAGACGCCCGCCGAGGTCGCCCGCCAGGCGGTCGAGGCCGACGTGCACATCGTGGGGGTGTCCTCGCTGGCCGCCGGCCATCTCACCCTCGTGCCGGCACTGCGCGAGCAGCTCGCCGAGGAGGGCCGCGCGGACATCATGATCGTCGTCGGCGGGGTGATCCCGCCGCAGGACGTGCCGACCCTGCTGGAGATGGGCGCGGCGGCCGTGTTCCCGCCCGGGACGGTGATCCCTGACGCGGCCCACGACCTGGTGCGACGGCTGGCGGCGGGCCTCGGGCACGCGCCGTGATCGACGTCGACGCGTATGTGAAGGGCGTGCTCGACGGGAAGCGGGCGCTCGTGGCACGCGCGATCACACTCGTCGAGTCCACCCGGCCCCAGCACCGGACGCTGGCCCAGGAGATGCTGACCGAGCTGCTGCCCCACAGCGGGAAGGCGCGGCGCATCGGCGTCAGCGGGGTGCCGGGGGTCGGCAAGTCGACGTTCATCGACGCCTTCGGCACCATGCTGACCGCTCTCGGCCACCGGGTCGCCGTGCTCGCCGTCGACCCGTCGTCGACCCGGACCGGCGGCTCGATCCTGGGCGACAAGACGCGGATGGAGCGGCTGGCCGTCGACCCGGCGGCCTTCGTGCGGCCCTCCCCCACGGCCGGCACGCTCGGCGGTGTCGCCAAGGCGACCCGCGAGTCGATCGTGGTGATGGAGGCGGCGGGCTACGACGTGGTCCTCGTCGAGACGGTGGGCGTGGGCCAGTCCGAGACGGCCGTCGCCGACATGGTCGACTCGTTCCTGCTGCTCACCCTCGCCCGCACCGGCGACCAGCTCCAAGGCATCAAGAAGGGTGTCCTGGAGCTGGCCGACGTGCTCGCCGTGAACAAGGCGGACGGCCCCCACGAGCGGGACGCCCGCGCGGCCGCACGTGAGCTGTCGGGCGCCCTGCGGCTGATGCACGGCAAGGACGCCTTCTGGACGCCCCCGGTGCTGCACTGCAGCGCCCGCGAGTCGACCGGCCTGGACACCGTCTGGGAGCGCCTCGAACAGCACCGCTCACTGCTCGACTCCACCGGCCGGCTCGCCGCCAAGCGCCGTGACCAGCAGGTGGACTGGACCTGGACGATGGTCCGTGACGACCTGCTGGGCAGACTGCACGCCCACCCGGCCGTCCGCGCACTCGCCCCGGACCTGGAGCGCCAGGTCCGGGGCGGCGAGGTGACGGCGACCCTGGCGGCGGAGCGCATCCTGCGGGCGTTCGAGGAGAAGGACGACGAACCGGCGGGCTGACCTCGCTCAGGCTCCCGGCCCCTCCGGTGCCGCCGGCGGCTCGGCGGGCGAGGGGGCGGGCGGGCCGAAGAGGACGGCCCTGGCCACGGGCGGGGCGAACAGGGCGGTGACCGGCGCGGACAGGGTCAGCACGGAGCGGAACGCGCGCCCCACGGAAGGGTCGCCGGGGGCTCGCTCCTGGACCCGGCCCAGGTACCAGCCTGCGACGCGGTCCGCGGGCCCGCCGGCCACCGCGTTGCCGACGGCGCCCGGCATCGCGCGGTCCGCCCCGGCGGAGATGTCCCACGCCTGCCGGGACGCCGAAAGGAGCGCCCGGTGCACGCGCCGCGTCGTGGGCGTCCGGCGCGGATCGGCCAAGGCGTCGCGCAGGGCCACCGCGCCCATCGCGGCGACGGCCATGCCCTGCCCGTAGATCGGGTTGAAGGTGCACAAGGCGTCGCCGGTGGCCAGGAATCCGGCCGGCCTGCGTCCGGGCAGGTCGTAGCGGCGGCGGACGTTCGCGGTCCGCCGGTATCCGAAGGCCGGGGAGAGCGGCTCGGCGTCGTCCAGCCACCGGTGCAGGAGGGGATGCGGAAGCCTCTTGGTGTACATCACGAACTCGTGCTCCCCCGTGGGCGGTTCGTCGCCCCGCAGCCCCGAGACGATGACCAGGTGGCTGCCGTCCTCCAGGGGCAGCGCGCCGCCGGCGTGGACCTGGTCGGGTGCCGGATAGACGTAGTAGCCGAGGGTCTCGCCGTCGAGTACGCCGCTCCTGCCGCGGTAGACGCGGGAGGCGTAGGCGAGTCCGGTGTCGATGGTCTCCTCGTGCGGGGCCTCGGCCCCGATCGCCGCCAGCCACCGCGGCGCCTTGGTGCCGCTGCCGGACGCGTCGACGACGAGGTCCGCCTTCAGGGGCCGGGGTTCCGCGCGAGCGTCACCGGAGCGGTCCCGCAGCAGCACGCCGCCCACCCGCGAGGCGTCACCGAGGAGACCGACTGCCTCGGCCCCCGCCACCACGTCGATCACCGGATTGGCGAGAACCCGTCCCCGCACGAGCTCCTCGAGCTGCCCGCGGGACCCGGTGTAGATGTGCGTCGTCGCGGGCGAGCGGCGGAACCAGCGTCCGTCCTGCCACAGCACCAGGTCGGACGGCATGCCCACCCGCGGCGCCCCCGCCGCCCGCAGCTCCGCCAGAAAGCCCGGCAGCAGGGACTCCAGGGCCACCTGCCCTCCCTCCAGGAGGACATGCGGATGCCGCCCCTGCGGTACGCCGGGCCGCTCCTTCGTGCCGTCCGGGAACCGGTCGCGCTCGACGACGGTCACCCGGTCGGCGTGCCCGGCCAGTACGTGCGCCGCGAGCAGCCCCGCGATGCTCCCGCCCACGACGACCGCGTGCCGCCCGCCCGGACCGCCGTGGCGGCCCGTCCCTCGTGATGAGTCCACCGATGCGCTCATCTGGTCTCCCGTCATGAGAAGGAACCAGTATCGCGCTCGGCGGGGCGGCTTGACCGAGTTCCGGCCGTTTTACGATTACCTGCGCATCATGCGCGTCAGCCCCGCCCGGCGTGGCCGAGCGGGGTCAGGAATCGCATACGGGTGCGCCGGTCCGGCTACTCCTCGTCGGGCGCCAGGCGCAGCGAGATGCTGTTGATGCAGTAGCGCTGGTCGGTCGGGGTCGGGTACCCCTCGCCTTCGAACACGTGTCCGAGGTGGGATCCGCAGCGCGCACAGCGCACCTCGGTGCGCACCATGCCGTGCGAGCGGTCCTGCACCAGTTCCACCGCGTCGCTGTCCTTGGGGTCGTAGAAGGACGGCCAGCCGCAGTGCGACTCGAACTTGGTGTTCGAGGTGAACAGCTCGGCGCCGCAGGCGCGGCACGAGTACACGCCCTTGGCCTTGGTGTCGGTGTACTCACCGGTGAACGCGGGTTCCGTCGCGGCCTGGCGCAGCACGGCGTACTCGGCCGGCGTCAGTTCCACGCGCCACTGCTCGTCCGGCTTCTCGACGTCGTACGACATGGGTGTCAGCCCCTCACTTCGGCAGGCGGTCCAAGATGCGCGGTCCGAGGTCGGTGACGTCGCCCGCGCCCATGGTGAGAACCAGATCGCCCGGTCCCGACATTCCCGCCACCACGTCGGGCACCTCGTCCTTGGCGTGCACGGCGGTGACGTCGGCGCCCGCGGCCCGGGCCGCGGCGATGATCAGTTCGCTGGTGACGCCCGGGATCGGGTCCTCACGCGCCGGGTAGATGTCCAGCACCACGGAGGCGTCCGCGAGGGCGAGCGCCCGGCCCATCTCCGTGCCCAGCTCCTGCGTCCGCGAGAACAGGTGCGGCTGGAAGACCACCAGGATCCGCGCGTCACCGCCGGCCGCCCGCATCGCCTCCAGGTCCGCGGTCATCTCGGTCGGGTGGTGGGCGTAGGAGTCGATCACCTGGACCCCGGCCGCCTCGCCCTTCAGCTGCAGCCGTCGCTTCACCCCGGTGTACGCCGCCAGCGCCGACGCCAGCTCCGCCGCCGGGACCCCGAGGGCCACGCCCGCCACCAGGGCGGCGACCGCGTTGTGGGCGTAGTGCCGGCCGGGGACGGAGACCGTGAAGGTGAGCTCCTGGCCCTCCAGCAGGACGGTGACCTCGCTCTTCAGCCCCTGCGGCACGACCGACAGCACCCGCACGTCGGCGTCGTCCGCCGAGCCGTACGTCACGACCTTCACACCCGAGGCCGCGACGCGCCGCGTCAGCTCCCGCGCGCCCTCCTGGTCCGCCGAGACCACCAGCGTGCCGCCGGGCACGATCCGGCCGGTGAAGGTCTCGAAGGACTCGTGGATCTCGTCCATCGAGGCGTAGTTGGCGTGGTGGTCGAGCTCGACGTTGAGCACGATCGCGACCTCGGGAGCGTACTTGTGGAAGCTGCGGTCGCTCTCGTCCGCCTCGGCCACGAAGATGTCGCCTTCGCCGTGCAGCGCGTTGGAGCCCGGTGCGTCGAGGTCCCCGCCGATCGCGTACGACGGCCGCAGACCGAGCGCGGACAGCGAGACGGCCAGCATCGAGGTGGTCGTGGTCTTGCCGTGCGTACCGGCGACGGCGATCGGCCGCAGCCCCTCCATCAGGGCGGCCAGCGCGTCGGACCGGTGCACCACCGGCACGCCCAGCTCGGCCGCGCGGGCCAGCTCCGGGTTGTCGGACCGGATCGCCGAGGACACCACGACACAGCTGGCGTCGTCCGCGAGGTGCTCCGCCGCGTGCCCGATGTGCACGGTGGCGCCCAGCGCCCGCAGCGCCTCGACGGTCTCCGACTCCTTGGCGTCACTGCCGGCGACCTTGGCCCCGCGCTGCGCCAGAATCTTCGCGATACCGGACATCCCGGCCCCACCGATACCGATGAAGTGCGGTCGGTCCATGGCGGCAGGAAGGGCGGGTGCCATGCGTGTTCTCCCCAAGATCCGGTACGACGATCAGCGCGCCCCGACGGGGAAGCGCGCCCCCAGCCTATTGCGTGCGGCGCGGGGCGCCCGGCAAGGGGGCGCCGCCCCCGCGCCGCACGCGTGGTCCGGCCGGACCTAGGCCTTGCTGTGCGAGAACAGCTTCAGTACCGGCACCCCCACCTTGTGCCGCGCGCGCGAGGCCCAGTCCCGGTGGAAGAACTCCTCCACGTAGTGGGGGTCCGTCAGGACGATCACCTCGTCGGCGCCGACCTCCTCCACCACGCCCTTGAGCGCGTCCAGCGGATGGTCCTCGATCAGCCGGCCCTCCGCCGTGCTGCCGGAGGCCCGCAGTGCCTGCAAGGACACGTCCAGCGCCCGCCGGCCCTCCCCTCTTGCCGCCTCCCCTTCCGGTGTCTCGCCCTCGCGCGCCGCCTCGTCGAGCTCGCCCAGCGCGAGGTCGTCGATGGCCCGCAGCAGGCGGTCCGCCTGCTCACCGCGCGGCTGGAGCAGTACGTGGAAGGCGACCGGCTCGTCCCCGTGCAAGGTGGTGACGAACTCCACGTCGGCGGACGTGAGGGCCTTCTCGATCATCAAAACGCTTGTGAACACCAGGCGCCCCTTCTCCTCCGAGGGCCTCTCGGCCCTCCGTCCTCCATCGGCCGTCCGGCCCTGCGGAAACCATCCTGCCCCGTGATCGCGCCGGTAGTGCGCGTCCCGGCGTGCCCGTCGCGAGTCAAGCGGAATGACGCATTCCGTCGATCTCACGACCGACGGTAACGGGTGAACAGAAAACCGGCCTCTTCCAGCAAGGACGCCAGTTCGAACCGCTGCGGCACCGCGATCGCCGGTCCGCCGGCGATCCGCTGGGCGCTCCCGGCCGCGAGCATCGGCGAGACGGTCAGGCAGAGCTCGTCCAGCACTCCGGCCGCCACCAGCTGCCCCAGCAGCCGCGGCCCGCCCTCGGTGAGCAGCCGGGTGTGACCGAGTGCGGCGAGCGCCCGTACGGCCCGTGCGGGCTCCACGCCGACGCCGTCCCCGGCGACCACCACCCGCGCCCCGGCCTTCTCCGCCGCGGCGACCCGCTCCGGCGTCGCGGCCGCGCCGGTGAGGATCAGCGTGGGCACCACCGGAGAGGTGAACAGCGGCAGCGAGAAGTCCAGGTCCAGGCCGGCGCTGACGACCGCGATCGCGGGCACGGGCTCCTGTCCGGCCGCCGCGCGCGCCGCCGCGAACTCGGCGCGCACGCGTGCCGGGCGGTAGCCCTCCTGGCGGACCGTTTCCGCACCGACCATCACGACGTCCGCCAGCGCCCGCAGCGTGCCGAAGATCCGCATGTCGGTGGCGTTGGAGATGGGCTGCGACTTCCCGTCGTGCTGGGCTGCCCCGTCGAGCGTGGAGACCATGTTGGCCCGCAGCCAGGGGACCGCCTCCCCGGCCCGCGGCTGCGGATAGGCGTAGGCCTGTGCCAGCTCCGCGAGGTCCCACTCACGTCCGGCCGGATCCGCTGTCGTGTCGGTCACAGGAAAGAGGCGTCGCATGCCGTGCAGTGTTCCACGCAGGCCCGCGATCCATCCGGGCCCGGTCGATCACCCCGCGGCCGAAACCGCCCCGGCCGCACCCCTTAGCATGGGTAAGCGTGTCCTCCTCCACCGCCGCCGGCCGAAGCCCGATAGCCGCCGAAGCCGCCCCCCTATCCCTCTGCGCGCGTGAGCCGCACGTCCCCGCGGACCGCCTGGTGGCCGAGATGGTGCCCCCGCCCCGGTTCGACTCGGTGCGCTTCAGCACGTACATCCCGGACCCGAACCAGCCCAGCCAGAGCGAGGCGGTCGGCGTCCTGGAGGGCTTCGCGGCCGGCCTGGGCGCGGCCCCGGACACCGGCAGGCGGGGATTCCTCGGGTTCGGCAGGGCCAAGGCGCCCAAGGCTCCGGCCGGACCCCGCGGCGTCTACCTCGACGGCGGCTACGGCGTGGGCAAGACCCACCTCCTCGCCTCCCTCTGGCACGCGACCCCCGCCGAACCCGCCCGCAAGGCCTTCGGCACGTTCGTGGAGCTGACCAACCTGGTGGGCGCCCTCGGCTTCCAGCAGACCGTCCAGACGCTCTCCGGCCACCGCCTGCTGTGCATCGACGAGTTCGAGCTGGACGACCCGGGCGACACCGTCCTGGTCTCCACCCTGCTCGGCAAGCTGGTCGACGCGGGCGTCGCGCTCGCCGCCACCTCGAACACCCTGCCGGGCAAGCTCGGCGAGGGCCGGTTCGCGGCCGCCGACTTCCTGCGCGAGATCCAGGGCCTGTCGGCGCATTTCCGTGCCCTGCGCATCGACGGCGAGGACTACCGCCACCGCGGCCTGCCGCAGGCACCGGCGCCGTTCACCGACGAGCAGGTGACGCGGACGGCGCAGGCCACCGAGGGGGCCTCGCTCGACGCGTTCCCGCGACTGCTCGACCACCTCGCCCGCGTCCACCCCAGCCGGTACGGCGCGCTGACGGACGGCGTCAAGGCGGTGTGCCTGACCGATGTGCGGCCCGTTCCCGACCAGTCGACGGCGCTGCGGCTCGTGGTGCTCGCGGACCGGCTCTACGACCGTGAAGTCCCCCTCCTGGCCTCGGGGTTGCCCTTCGACCAGCTGTTCAGCGAGGAGATGCTGAAGGGCGGCTACCGCAAGAAGTACTTCCGCGCCATCTCGCGGCTCACCGCGCTGGCCCGGGACGGGCAGCGGCTCACCGAGGACCGCTGACGCCACGCCGTCCCCCGCGTCAGGGGAGGGATCACGCCAGCTCAACCTCACTTTTGAGGCTCTCTTCCGCTTGAGACGCCGAGTTGACCCTGCAAACAACTTTGCAGGGTTAATGTCTTTCTTGACCAGCTGTTGACCAACCGTTGGTGTGGGCTAGAGGTGTGATCGAACCGGAGGGAGGCGCGATGTTCCGAGGTACGACGGTCCGGCTCCTGTGCACGGCCCCTGCTGCGGCTCCGCGCGCCCTGCCGTTCCCGGCACCTCTCCCGCCCTTCGCAGCTGCGTACACGGCCCGTCACATCGAGGCCAAAGCTCAGTCCGGAGCGACGCGCTCCGGTGAGCGAATAGGCGAGGGGGCCGAATCCGACGCGGTCGTCCCCGGCGCCGCGTCCGATCACGAGTCGAGACCTTCGACCGCCCCCTCCCCGGCCGGTTCCCCGATCCTCGGCCGCTGACGTCCGGACCGGACGCCGGGAGCGGAGCAGTCCCCCCACCTCACCCTGTCATGCACGTCCGACGCGCCCCCACTGCGCGCCAGGAGGAATCACCACGTCATGCAGCCCCTCATCGACAACGCCCGCACGTTCGGACAGCGCCCTGAGGAGTTCGCTCAGCTGGCTCAGGGCCAGTCCCCTGAAGTCCTGTTCATCACCTGCTCCGACTCCAGGGTCGTGCCCGCCCTGATCACCGGCGCCCGCCCCGGCCAGCTGTTCGAGCTGCGCACCGCGGGCAACATCGTTCCCCCGTACACCTCCGGCCGCCCCACCGGTGAGGCGGCCACCATCGAGTACGCCGTGGAGGTGCTCGGCGTCCAGGACGTCGTCGTCTGCGGCCACTCGCACTGCGGGGCCGTCGGCGCCCTGGTGCGCGGCGACGACCTCGACGCCGTACCGGCCGTCCGGGACTGGCTGGCGCACGCCGCCGGCCGGCCCGAGGCAGCCGACCCGGCCGACCCGACCGTCGCCGAGGCGGTGCAGCACCACGTCCTGGCCCAGCTGTCGCGGCTGCGCTCGTACCCGTGCGTCGAGCGACGGCTGGCGGACGGCCGGTTGCGGCTGCGCGGCTGGTACTACGAGGTGCACACCGGCGCCGTACGCGAACACCGCCCCGACGCCGACGCGTTCGAGGCGCTGTGAGCCCCGCCATGGCCAAGTACCCCTACTTACGGCAGGACTTCGCCGCCTCCGTCGTCGTCTTCCTCGTCGCCGTGCCGCTGTGCGTGGGCGTCGCCGTCGCCTCCGGTGTCCCGGCCGAACTCGGCCTGGTCACCGGCATCGTGGGCGGCCTCGTCACCGGTCTGCTGCCCGGCAGCAGCCTCCAGGTGTCCGGCCCGGCGGCGGGCATGACGGTACTGGTCTACGAGGCGGTCACCGAGTTCGGGCTGCCCGTGCTCGGAGTGCTGGTGCTCGCGGCCGGTCTGCTCCAGCTCGCGATGGGCGCCCTGAAGCTGGGGCGCTGGTTCCGGGCCATCTCGGTGTCGGTCGTCGAGGGCATGCTGGCCGGCATCGGCCTCGTGATCATCGCGGGGCAGTTGTACGCGGCGGCCGGCATGAAGGCCCCCACCTCCGGCGTCGACAAGATCGCCGGTCTGCCCGAGGCCGTCGTCGCGGCCGTGGGCAGCACCACGGCGCTGGCCTCCGTGGCGATAGGGGCGGCCACGATAGCCGTGATGGTGGCGTGGAAACGGATGCCGGAGCGGGTGCGCGCGGTGCCCGGCGCCCTCGCCGCGGTCGCCCTGGCCACACTCGTCACCCTCGCGTTCGACCTCCCCGTCAGCACCGTCGAGGTGAGCGGCCTGATCGACGCGGTCCAGCCGCCCGGCGCCGACGCCTTCGCGGAGCTGGCGAGCCCGGCGGTCATCGGCACCGTGCTGGCCTTCACGCTGATCGCCTCGGCGGAGAGCCTGTTCAGCGCGGCGGCCGTGGACCGGCTGCACGACGGTCCGCGCACCCGCTACGACAAGGAGCTGATGGCTCAGGGCGCCGGCAACACGGTCTGCGGTGTGCTCGGCGCGCTGCCGATGACCGCGGTCATCGTGCGCAGTTCGGCCAACGTCCAGGCGGGAGCCCGGACGAAGGCCTCCCGGGTGCTGCACGGCGTCTGGCTGCTGCTGTTCGCCGCCCTGCTGCCGTCCGCGCTGGCGCTGATCCCGTTGCCCGCGCTGGCGGGCATCCTGGTCCACGCGGGCTGGAAGCTGATCCCGTTCCGGCAGCTCGTGGCGATGTGGCGCGACCATCGGGGCGAGGCGCTCATCCTCGTCGTCACCGCGGCCGCCATCGTCGGCGTGAACATGTTCGAGGGGGTCCTGATCGGTCTCGCCCTGTCGGTCGCCAAGACCGCCTGGGAGGCCTCGCACCTGAAGCTGGAGGTCATAGACAAGGGCGCCGGGCCGATCCAGGCCCACCTGTCGGGCAACGCGACCTTCCTGCGGCTGCCGAAGATCCTCGACAGCCTGGAGTCGCTCCCGCAGGACCGGCCCATCGAGCTCGACCTGTCCGGTCTCCATCACCTGGACCACGCCTGCCGTACGGCTCTGGAGAGCTGGGCCGAGCGGCACAGCGCGTCCGGCACCGACCCGGTGAAGGTGACCATACCCTGACCCGTCCGACAGCCCGGTGTCCGGTGCGGAGCCCCCGTGGCCCCGGACCGGACACCGGGCATATCGTTGCAGGAACGGACATCACGGGCCTCTGGCGAGGAGGTCGTCAATGGTCGAGGAAATCCTGGTGACCGCCGCGGCGGTCGGCTCCGCCGGTGTGGTGTACCTCGGGGCGGCGGCGCGGGTCGTCAAGCAGTACGAGCGCGGTGTGGTGCTGCGGCTCGGCCGGCTCAAGGGCCAGGTGCGGACGCCCGGATTCACGCTGATCATCCCGTTCGTGGACCGGCTGCACAAGGTGAACATGCAGATCGTCACGATGCCGGTGCCGGCCCAGGAGGGCATCACCCGGGACAACGTGACCGTGCGCGTGGACGCCGTCGTGTACTTCAAGGTGGTCGACGCGGCGAGCGCGCTGATCAAGGTCGAGGACTACAAGTTCGCGGTCTCCCAGATGGCCCAGACCTCACTGCGTTCGATCATCGGCAAGAGCGAGCTGGACGATCTGCTCTCCGATCGCGAAAAGCTCAACCAGGGGCTGGAGCTGATGATCGACAGCCCGGCGGTCGGCTGGGGCGTGCAGGTCGACCGGGTCGAGATCAAGGACGTGTCGCTGCCGGAGACGATGAAGCGCTCCATGGCCCGCCAGGCCGAGGCCGACCGGGAGCGGCGTGCCCGGGTCATCAACGCCGACGCCGAGTACCAGGCGTCGAAGAAGCTGGCCGAGGCGGCCCAGCAGATGGAGGACACGCCGACCGCGCTCCAGCTGCGCCTGCTCCAGACGATCGTGGCGGTGGCCGCCGAGAAGAACTCGACGCTCGTGCTGCCCTTCCCGGTGGAGCTGCTCCGCTTCCTGGAACGGCCGCCGCAGCCGACCGACCACCCTCAGGGCCACGCCCGGACACCGGACCGGAGCGTGCGCCAGGGCCAGGGCATGGGCCCGGACCAGGGCACGAGCCAGGACCAGGGCATGGGCCCGGACCAGGAGCTGGAGGCGCCGGTCGCGGACCGCGCGCCGGACGAGCCCGAGCCGGACGGGCCCGAGGGGCGCGGCTCCGCCCCCGGCCCCGGCGACGCCCCGTGACGAATGCTTCGCGCGTGGTTCCAGCGACCGGCGGTAGCTGATAGACACGACGGGGTCACTGTCCTGTCCGCCAGCAGGAAGGTTTCCCCCATGTCTGTGACGCGTCGTCATGCCCTCGTCCGCGGCGGTGCCCTGGGAGCGGGCATCGCGTTCTCCGGTGCCCTGTCCGAGCTCTTCGCCGGCACGGCCGCCGCCCGCGACCTCGGCCACACCGGCTACGGCCCCCTCGTACCCGATCCGAACGGCCTGCTCGACCTGCCGGAGGGATTCCGCTACCGGGTGCTCTCCCGCGAGGGCGAACCGATGCTCTCCGGCGAGGGCCGCGTCCCCTCCAACCAGGACGGCATGACCGCCCTGCCCGGGCGTCACGGCCGCGTCCACCTCGTGCGCAACCACGAGAACCGCGTCACGTCGCGGGGTCCCGTCCCGGTGGTCGAGGGCCTCACCTACGACCCGGCGGCCAAGGGCGGCTGCACGGCACTGACGCTGGAGGCCGGCGTCCACGTCCGCTCGGAGCGGGTCGCCGTCGCCGGAACGGCCGTCAACTGCGCGGGCGGTCACACGCCTTGGCGCACCTGGCTGACCTGCGAGGAGACCGAGGACCGCGCGGGCACCTCCGGCTACACCAAGGATCACGGCTTCATCTTCGAGGTCGACCCGGCCGACCCGCACCGCACCGGCGCGGTTCCGCTCACCGCGATGGGCCGCTTCCAGCACGAGGCGATCGCCGTCGACCCGCGCTCGGGTGTCGTCTACGAGACGGAGGACGCCTTCGTCCCGCCCTTCGGGCTCTTCTTCCGCTTCCTGCCCAGGAAGCCGCTCGGCGGCACCGGCTCCCTGCGGGCGGGCGGCCGGCTCCAGGCGATGCGCGTGCCCGGCGTGCCCGACCTGTCGTCGATCCAGGAGACGGGCGCGAGCTTCGGCGGCGTCGAGTGGGTCGACGTACCGGACCCCCTCGCCACCAGCACCTCTGTGCGCCTCCAGGACTACGGCCCCCGGGGCATCACGCGGGCGCAGAAGCTGGAGGGCTGTTACTGGGGCGGACGGAGCGTGTACTTCGTCTCGTCGTTCGCCCGCAGCGCGGACGGTTCGGCGGGCGACCACTCCGGCCAGGTCTGGCGCTACGACCCGGCGGCCCGCCGCCTCACCCTGGTGATCGTCTTCGGCCCGGACCAGGACGTCGACCTGCCCGGCGAGTGGCCGGACAACATCTGCCTCGCCCCCGGCGGCGGCCTCATGGTCTGCGAGGACGGCAACGGCGCGCAGCACGTCTTCGGGGTGACGCGCCGGGGTGAGATGTACGCACTGGCTCGCAACCGGCAGAACACGGGCACGCCCGAGGCCCCGAAGTACGGCGAGTTCGCGGGCGTCACCTTCTCGCCGGACGGCGAGACGATGTACGTCAACTGCTACGACCCGGGGACGACCTTCGCGGTGCGCGGACCGTGGCGGAGGCCGCCGGCCGGGTGACGCGTCCGCCGCGTCGGCGCTGACCCCGACCCAAAAGGTCATATTTTCACACGGTGATCGCTTCCGTACGAAGAGTCATCACCGTCTGCGTCCTGGGCGCCGCCCTGGCCGCCTGCGGCACCGCACAGGCGCCGCACGGCGGCCGGACGGCCGCCCCCTCGGCGCCCGCCTCCCCGGCGAAACCACCCACCCTCGCCCCCGGCCCCCAGGGCCTCACACCGGTCTTCACCAGCGGCCCGCGGACCGGGGGCAGGACCGTGGCGCTCACCTTCGACGCCGACATGACCGCCGACCAGGGGCCGCGTGCCGCCGGGGGCGAGCACTTCGACAATCCGCAGCTGATCGCGACACTTCGGTCGCTGAAGGTGCCGGCGACCGTGTTCATGACGGGCCGATGGGCCGAGCAGTACCCGATCCAGGCCCGCGGCATCGGCCGCGACCCCCTGTTCGAGGTGGCCAACCACTCCTACAGCCACTACGCCTTCACCGACGACTGCTACGGCCTGCCCACCATCGGGGCGGAGCGGATGCGCACGGAGGTGGAGCGGGCCTACGCGGCCTTCCGCCGGGCCGGCGTGCGGGACGCCAAGCCGTACTTCCGGTTCCCCGGTGGCTGCTACGACCAGCGGGCCCTGCGCGCGCTGAGCGCCACCGGTGTCACGGCGGTGCAGTGGGACGTGGTGGGCGGCGACGCCTTCGCGACGGACGCGGACGCGGTGGCCCGGCAGGTGCTGGACGGGGTGCGGCCGGGATCCGTCGTCGTGCTGCACTGCACGCGCAGCGCTGCGCCTACGACTGAGCGGGCGATCCGCGCGATCGTGCCCGAGCTGCGGCGGCAGGGGTACCGGTTCGTGAAGGTGTCCGAGCTGATCCGGACGGCCGCCTCGGACGGACGACCGTGACCGCCGCCCTCACCCTGGACGGTCGCTAGCCCGAGCAGGCTGTCCGCTGGGCCTCCAGCCACTCGCACTCGGGGCACAGGGTGATCCCCTTGTAGGCCTCGGGATACTCGGTCGGCTTCCGGCACAGGACGCACTCCGCGTAGGGCGGTCCCGCCGCCTTGGGCGGCCTGCTCGCGTCGATCAGGCAGTAGTCGTCACCGTCGCTCATGCCTCCAGCGTATGCCCGTGTCCCCGGGTGCCCGACGGGGTTGGCAGACTGGAGCGCGTGACCACCGAACCGACAGTCGGCCCCTTCCGCCCCGAGCCCGGCCCGCGCGACGTCGCGCCCCAGTTCGTGCTGCCGCTGGTCGTGCGGCTGGAGCGGGACGCCCCGCCCGCCCGGACCGACGCCCTGGAGACGGCCGCCCGTGCCGTGCTCGTGATGCTGAGCGACGCGCGCTCGCTGGGCGACGGGGAGTGGGCCGAGGCCGTGCGGGACTGGGAGGACGCGCGGATCCGGAAGGTGGTGCGGCGGGCCCGGGGCGCCGAGTGGCGGCGTGCCGAGGCGCTGCCCGGCATCACGGTGACCGGCAAGGCGGCCGAGGTGCGGGTCTTCCCGCCGGTCCCCCTGGACGGCTGGCCGAAGGACCTGGCGCGGCTGCAGGTCTCCGGGACGGACCTCGACGACCCCGAGCCGTCGGCCGAGGCCGACCCGGGGGCACCGGTGCTCTGGCTGAACCCGGAGATCGTGATGTCGGCGGGCAAGGCGATGGCCCAGGCCGGTCACGGCGCCCAACTCGCCTGGTGGGCGCTGTCCGACGCCGAGCGCACGGCCTGGCGGGACGCCGGGTTCCCGCTCGCCGTGCGGACCGCGCCCCGGGACCGCTGGCCCCACCTCACCGCGTCCGGGCTGCCGTTGGTGCGCGACGCCGGGTTCACCGAGATCCCGGCGGGCAGCTGCACCGTCGTCGCCGACCACCCGGCGCTGCGCTGAGAAACTTCTCGGGCCGCGGTTTCACGGAGCCTTGAACATCCGGGGTCCGTACCGCGTATCTCCTGGCGCTGGCCTAGCGACTCGTGCACCAACGACCAGTTGGCTTCTCCCAGGAGGCATCCCTTGCGGCGTATCAACGGTACGGCCCTCATCATCGCGGCGCTCGCCGCCACCGTCGGCGCGCTCGCCTTCCCGGTGTGGTCGTACGCCGACCGCTCCGGCACCGGCCAGGCGAACATGGACGCCGGAACCGTGAACACCCAGTGGGGGCCGTTGACCGCGCAGGACCGTGATCTCATCGTCCGGGTGCGGCTGGCCGGTCTGTGGGAGCTGCCCGCGGGCCAGCAGGCGATGGAGCGCCCCACCAGCGCGGCGGTCAAGGAGGCCGCGGACCACTTGATCGTCGGCCACACGGACCTCGACAAGCGGGTCCGGATCGTCGCCGCCCAGCTCGGCGTCGAGCTGCCCAACCAGCCGACCGAGGAACAGCAGGGCTGGCTGAACGAGATGACCGCGGCAAGCGGCGTGGAGTACGAGTACAAGTTCGCCAACCTGCTGCGCTCCGCGCACGGCAAGATCTTCCCGGCGATCGGCGCGGTCCGCAACAGCACCCGCAACACGCTCGTCCGCCAGCTCGCCTCGGACGCCAACCAGACCGTCCTCGACCACATCACCGTGCTGGAGAAGACCGGCCGGGTCGACTTCGACGCCATCGCCAACGCCGCCGCGAACGCCGCGACCTCCAGCCCGACCGGTCCGCCCGCCCCGGTCCCCGGCCAGATCGTGCCCTCGGCGCCGGCCGCCGAGGCGACCGGAAACGTCCAGACGACGTCCCAGCCGTCGCCGGGCGCGCCGGGCACGGTCAACACCAAGCGGCCGGACCCGGAGGACACCGCCGGCGTCCTCGGGTGACCCGCGGACAACCTCAAATGTTGCTCTGAAGGCGGATGCGGCAGGGTTCGGGCCCCGGGAGCGGGGCCATACCCCCTTCACGCCGGAGAAGAGCGGTCCGTCGAAGGGGACGACACAGCGCATCAGGTGCCGGAGGGCAGAGGTGAAGGAGGGGGCCATGCAGCGGCTGGGAACCGGAATCGGGTGGCGGCCGGAGATCGCGGACGCCGTGGAGCACATGCCCGGCGTCGACTGGGTCGAGGCGGTCGCCGAGAACCTCTGCCCGGGACATCTTCCGCCGTCGCTGCTGCGGCTGCGCGAGCGCGGGGTGACCGTCGTGCCGCACGGCGTCTCCCTCGGCCTCGGTGACGCCGAACGGCCCGACCCCGGGCGTCTGACGGCGCTCGCCGAACGGGCGGAGGCGCTCGGCGCGCCCCTGGTCACCGAGCACATCGCCTTCGTCCGTGCGGGCGGCCCGCTCACCGCGTCCCCGCGCCTGGAGGCCGGGCACCTGCTGCCCGTGCCGCGCACCAAGGACGCCCTCGACGTGCTGTGCGAGAACGTCCGCATCGCGCAGGACGCGCTGCCGGTGCCGCTCGCCGTCGAGAACATCGCCGCGCTCATCTCCTGGCCGGGCGAGGAGATGACGGAGGGCCAGTTCCTGTACGAACTGGCCGACCGCACCGGCGTACGGCTCCTGATCGACGTGGCGAACCTGCACACCAACCACGTCAACCGGGGCGAGGACCCCGCCGAGGCGCTCGCCGAACTCCCGCTGGAGGCCGTCGCGTACGTCCATGTCGCCGGCGGCTTCGCACGCGACGGCGTCTGGCACGACAGCCACGCCCACCCCGTCCCCCGCCCGGTCCTCGACATCCTCACCGACCTCGCGTCCCTGGTCACCCCGCCGGGCGTCCTGCTGGAACGCGACGAGAACTTCCCGGAACCCGCCGAGCTGGAGGGCGAACTGACGGCGATCCGGGAGGCACTGGCGCAGGGAGCGCGGGCGGGCACGCGACCACCGCTGAGCGCGGAGGCTGCCGGCCCTGCCGCCACGGCCGGGTCGGCCGGCGCCGGGTCCACCGGCTCCCCCACCGATCCCGCCCGGCAGCGACTCGCTCTCACGCAGGCCGCGCTGCTCTCCGCCCTGGTGGCCGGTACCCCGGTCCCCGAGGGGTTCGACCGGGCGCGGCTCGGGGTGCAGGCGCGGGCGCTGGCCGGGAAGCGGGCGGACGTGGTGGCCAAGGTGGCCCCGGAGTTGCCGGTGATCCTGGGCGCCGCCTACCGGGCCTCCTTCCTGGCGTACGCGCAACGGCACCCGATGACCGGGGGGTACCGCCGGGACGCCCTGGACTTCGCCGAGGAGCTGCTGCTGGCCGGCCGGCCCCAGCAGGCCCGTTCACGGCGGGAGTTGCGGGAATGGTGGCTGGACCGCTCCGGACCGGCGCCGCGTCCGCGCTCGCGGATGGCCCGGGCCCGGCGGGTCCTGCTGCGCCGTTGACCGCCGGGCATGCGGAACGTCACATACCGACAACGCTCCGTCCCGGAATGTGAACAAGGCATGGAGTTTCCCAGTCGGTTGGCATAGAAAAACGGCATGTTCTGGGTCCTCCTCCTGTTGCTGGCATGGGCCGTGGCCGGTCTGGCGTGCACCCGGCTGTGCCTGGCCGCCGTACGCGCGGCGGACGCCGAGGCGGAGCCGTGCGGGAAGCACGACCTGACGCTGTACGAGGCCGCCTTCCTGTCCGGCGGACCGGCGCGGGTCGCCGACCTGACACTGGTGTCGATGGCCCGCCAGCGACGCCTGCTCCTCGCGCACACGGGCTGGGCGACCGTCGTGGACCCGCGAGGGCGCGACGACATCGAGCGGTCGGTGATAGGCGCCATCGGGCCGGAAGGGCAGTCCCCCATCGCCCCCGTGCGGGCCGCCGCGGCGTCCGCCGACGCGGTGCACGGCCTGGCCGACCGGCTCGTCAGCGCCGGTCTCGCCGTGCCGGCCGGTGCGGGGATCACCGTCGGGTCCGGGGTGCGCCAGGTGCGGATCGCCTCTCTGGCGGTCCTCGCGCTCGGGGTGGCGGCGCTGCTGATGCCCGCTCAGGAAAGCGTGCCCGGCCATCTGGTCGCGCTCTGGTTCGCCCTGCCGCAGATCCTCTGCCTGAGCTGCCTGGTCCTGGCCCGGATCGAGGCGCATCCCTACTCGCGCTGGGCCTCCCCGGCCGGGCAGCGCCTGCTCGGCACGCTGGCCCGGCACCCGGACGACACCGGGGACGACCGCGCCTACCTCACCTCGGTCGCCGTACGCGGCATCCGCGCGGTCGGGGAGCCCGACCTGCGGGCGGCTTTCGCGCACCGCGGGCCCCACCGCCGCTTCTGACGGGGTCTCACCGGGTCCGGAACGCCCCCGGGGGCGTATGGGCGCATTGGGGCCGACACCGGCCACCTGTGCTTGCCTTTCCTCACAATCGTACGAAACATCCCTTCTGTCGCTGCCGCGCTTCGAAGGGATTCGCGATGAGAGCTGCCGCCCTCTACACGGCCGCCGGTTCCCTGCTCCTCACCGGCCTCGCCGCCGCCCCCGCCGGCAGTGCCCCGGCCCGCCCGGACGCGACGGCCGAGGTGCGCGGCACCACCGTGGCCGCCGCCCGCGCCGCTGCCGCCGGCGTCGACTTCGGCGACTGCGCCGACGCGCTGGACGGGGCGAAGACCCCGCCGGGCATGGAGTGCGGCACCGTCACCGTCCCCCTGGACTACGCGCGACCCGACGGCGAGCAGATCGGTCTCACGGTCAGCCGGATGCCGGCCACCCAGCGCGACCCCGGCAACAGCAAGCGCAAGGTGCCCCGTCAGGGCGCCCTGGTCTACAACCCGGGCGGGCCGGGCGCCTCCGGGCTGCAGTTCCCGATGATCGGTCACCTTCCGCATTGGCAGCGCCTGGCCGCCGCCTACGACCTGGTCGGATACGCCCCCCGCGGCGTCGGCCACTCCGCGCCGCTTTCCTGCGAGGACCCCGCACAGCACTTCACGGGACCGTCGTCCGCGCCCACGCACCCCTCGGAGTCGTACAAGCGGGAGCGCGTCGCGCGGGCCGCCGCCTACGCGCGCGGCTGCGCCGAGCGGTCCGGTGAGGCGTTGCGGCACTACCACTCCCTGAACAACGCCCGCGATCTCGACGTGCTGCGCGCCGCGCTGGACGAGGACCGGCTGACGTTCCTGGGGGCGTCGTACGGCACCTACTTCGGGGCCCTGTACGCGACCATGTTCCCCTCGCACGTCCGGCGGATGGTCTTCGACTCGGCCGTCGACCCCGACCCGGCGCAGGTCTGGTACCGCAACAACCTCGCCCAGTCGGCGGCGTTCGAGGACCGCTGGACGGACATAAAGGAGTGGATCGCCGCGCACCACTCCGTGTACGGCCTCGGGGCCACTCCCGAGGAGGTGCAGCACGGCTACGACACCGCGCGTGCCCGGCTCGCGGACGAACCGGCGGGCGGGAAGGTCGGGCCGGGCCAGTTGCAGAGCGCGTTCCTGGACGCCGGCTACTACGACGACCACTGGCCCTCGCGGGCCCAGGCGCTGTCGTCGTATCTGAAGGGTGATCCCCGGCCCCTGATCGACCTCGCCGCGCCGCGGGAGGGGTCGGCGTCGCAGGCGGAGAACTCGCGTGCGGTCTACACGGCCGTCGAGTGCAACGACGCGCCCTGGCCGACGGAGTGGAAGGTGTGGGACCGGGACAACACCCGGCTCGCGCGCGTGGCGCCGTTCGAGACGTGGAACAACGTGTGGCTGAACCTGCCGTGCGCGCACTGGCAGGTGCCGCGGCAGCGGCCGCTGGACGTGCGGACCGGGCCGGGCGAGCTGCCGCCGACGCTGATCCTGGCCGCCGAACGGGACGCCGCCGCCCCCTACGACGGCGCCCTCGAACTCCACCGCCGGCTGTCCGGCTCGGTGCTGGTCACCGAACGGGACGCCGGCACGCACGGCATCGCGGGCGGCCCCAACGCCTGCGTCAACGCCTACCTGGAGGCGTATCTGATCGAGGGCCGGCTCCCGGCGCGCCGCGCGAACTGCGCACCGCACCCGGAGCCGAAGCCGGGCGCCGAAGGGACGACGGACGCCGAAGGGACGACGGACGCCGTCGGTCGGAGCGTCCCCGGCCGGTAGCGTGCCGCCGCCGCGGGCCTTCGCCGCTCAGGCGAGGCCCGCGACCAGCTCCGCGATCTCCTTGCGGCGGCCGGTGTAGAACGGCACCTCCTCGCGGACGTGCATCCGCGCCTCCGAGGCGCGCAGATGACGCATGAGGTCGACGATGCGGTACAGCTCGTCGGCCTCGAAGGCGAGGATCCACTCGTAGTCGCCGAGGGAGAACGAGGCGACCGTGTTGGCGCGCACGTCCGGGTAGCCGCGGGCCATCTTGCCGTGGTCGGCGAGCATCCGGCGGCGGTCCTCGTCCGGCAGCAGGTACCAGTCGTAGGAGCGCACGAAGGGGTAGACGCTGACGTACGCGCGGGGCGTCTCGTCGGCGAGGAACGCCGGGATGTGGCTGCGGTTGAACTCGGCGGGGCGGTGCAGCGCCATGTTCGACCACACCGGCTCGAGGGCGCGGCCCAGCCTGGTGCGGCGGAACAGGTTGTACGCCTCCTGCAGCTGGTCGCTGGTCTCGGCGTGCCACCAGATCATGAGGTCCGCGTCGGCCCGCAGCCCGGAGACGTCGTAGGTGCCGCGGACGGTGACGTCCTTGGCGGCGAGCTGGTCGAACAGCTCCTGGACCTCTTCGGCGTAGCCCGCGCGGTCCTCGGGCAGCACGTCCTTCAGCTTGAACACGGACCACAGGGTGTAGCGGATGACCTCGTTGAGGTCCTTGGCCAGCTTGCCCTTGTTCGGGATCCGGTCGGGGGCGGTGGTGGAGGCGTCGTCGCTCATGTCCCTTATTCTCCCGCTCCGCCGTGCAGGCTCTGCACCGGGTGGGCGGTGAGCTCGCGCACCGCCGCCAGGTCGCCGTGGATCTGGTCCACGGCCGCGTACGCGCCGGCGACGCAGGCCGGGATCCCCACGCCGTCGTAGGCCGCTCCGCACACGGCGAGGCCCGGGAGCTTGCCGACCTGCTCCCGGACGCGGGCCACGCGCGCGTGGTGGCCCACGGGGTACTGCGGCAGGCCTCCGTCCCAGCGGGTGACGCGCGTCCTGACGGGCTTGGCGTCCAGGCCGGTGGCCGCTTCGAGGTCGTGCCGTGACACGTCCACCAGACCGTCGTCGTCACGGCCGAGGATCTCCGTCTCGCCGTACCGGCCGACGGAGGTGCGCAGCACGACCAGGTCCGGGTCGTCACCGGCGATCCAGCCCCACTTCTGGGAGGCGAACGTGGACGCCTTGATCGTCCGTCCGTCGACCGGCGGCACCAGGAAGCCGCTGCCCTCGGGGAGGCTGGCCTCGGACCTGCGGTAGGCGAGGGTGACCAGCGCCATCGACGCGTACTCCACGGCGGCCAGGTCGGTCGCGGCCGCCGGTGCCTCGGCGCGCAGCAGCTCGGCGGCGGCCGGTGCGGGCGCGGCGACGATCACCGCGTCGGCGTGCAGGACACGGCCGCCGGCCACGACCCGCCAGCCCGTGCGGCCCGCGCGGCGCAGCTCGGTGACCCGGGCCCCGGTGACGATCTCACCGCCGCGGGCGCGCACCGACTCGGCCACGGCGAGCGGCAGGCCGCCCACGCCGCCCTCGATGCCCATGAACACCGGCCCGGTCTGCGCGGCGGGGGCCGCCTTGGCCTGGATCTCCCGGACCGCCGCGGTGAGCGAGTCGTGCGCCTGGGCGGCCTGGAACAGCTGGGGGACGGCCGAGCGCATCGAGATGCGGTAGGCGTCGCCCGCGTAGACGCCGCCGAGCAGCGGCTCCACGAGCCGGTCGACGACCTCGCGGCCGAGCCGCGCGGCCACGAACTCGCCCACCGCGACGTCGTCGCCGATCTCCGTGCGGGGCAGAGCGGCCTCGCGCTCGATGCGCGCGAGGCCCTCCTCGGACAGGACGCCCGCGAGCGCGGAGGCGGTGCCGGGCACGCCCATGACGTGTCCCTTGGGCATCGGGCGCAGCGCGCCCCGGGTCCACAGGGCCGCCGTCGCGGTGGACGGCGGCTGGAGCCGGTCCGCGAGGCCCACCTCGCGCGCGAGGGCGACCGCCTCGGGTCGCCGGGCCAGCATCGACTCGGCGCCCAGGTCCACGCGCACGCCCGCGATCTCGCCGGGCAGCAGCTTGCCGCCGACCCGGCCGGACGCCTCCAGCACGGTCACCCGCGCCCCCCGGTCCAGCAGCCGGTGGGCGGCGGCCAGCCCGGCGATTCCGGCTCCGATCACGACGGCCTGCCCGGCGTCGGTGCGTGCTGCGTTCATGGCTCCACCTTCTCAGACGCCACCGACAGTCATCCCGACGGCCGGGCTCGGACCCGGCGGCCCCACCGAGTCCCGGCCGTGACCGCATCGGGATCGCATCGGGACCGGGCCTGTCCAACGTCCGTACCGGTCCCGGCGTCCAAGGAGCGTCCGTTGCCACGACCCCCGGGGGTTCGCCCACATGCCCGCACGACGCACCGCACGCCTCTTCGCCGCCCGCCCCGCCCCGGCCCTGGCCGGGCTCCTGCTCGCCACCGCCCTGGCGTTGACCGGGTGCAGCGGCGGGGACGACGTCTCGTCCGACTCCGCGGGCGAGGCGGCCGCCGCCCAGGACCACGCGGCCGTGGAGCCCGGCGCCAAGGAGGGCGCCTACGGCAGCGACAGCCGCTCCGGCGCCGAGAAGCCCCCGGCCGCCCCCCGGCTGCCCACGAGCCACATCATCCGCACCGCCTCCCTGACGGTGGAGGTCAAGGATGTGCCCGAAGCCCTCGACGAGGCCCGGACGACCGCCGAGACCGCGGGCGGCTTCGTCGGCAGCGAGACGACCACCCGGGACGAGCACGGCAACGAGCGCACCCGCGTCGTCCTGCGGGTGCCCGTCGCGGAGTACGAGGACGTGCTCGCCGACCTGGAGGGTGCGGGCAGGCTCCTCGACCGCACCGCGAAGGCGACGGACGTCACCGACCAGGTGGTCGACGTCGAGAGCCGCATCAGGACCCAGCGCGCCAGCGTCGCGAGGATCCGCGAGCTGATGGACCGGGCGACCGGGCTGAGCGACGTGGTGGAACTGGAGGGGGAGCTGAGCGCCCGCCAGGCCGACCTGGAGTCGCTGCTCGCCCAGCAGGCGTCCCTGAAGGACCGCACGAGCCTGTCCACCATCACCCTGTCGCTGTCCGAGAGGCCGACGGCGAAGGCGGCGGACGACGACAGCGACCCCGGGTTCAGCGACGCGCTGGCGGGCGGCTGGAACGCCTTCGTGACGATGGTGCGCTGGATCGTGGTCGCCCTGGGCGCTGTCCTGCCGTTCGCGGCGCTCGCGGCGCTGCTCGCCCTCGTCTGGCTGCGCCTCGTGCGGCCGCGCAGGGCGGACCGGACCGCCCCGGCGCCGGAGCGGGGCGGGCAGGACCGAAAGGAGTCCGGGTCGTAGCGTGTGCGCATGAGCATGAGCGCTGCGAGCGGTACGAGAGAACGACTGGTCGTGATCGGCGGGGACGCCGCGGGGATGTCCGCGGCGTCCCAGGCCCGCCGGATGAGGGGCCCCGACGAGCTGGAGATCGTGGCCTTCGAACGCGGCCACTTCACCTCGTACTCCGCGTGCGGCATCCCGTACTGGGTGGGCGGCCAGGTCGCCGAGCGGGACGAGCTCATCGCCCGCAGCCCCGAGGAGCACCGCGCACGCGACATCGACCTGCGGCTGCGCACGGAGGTCGTGGAGATCGACGTCGCCGGGGCGCGGGTACGCGCGCGGGACGTGGATTCGGGGGCCGAGTCCTGGACGCCGTACGACAAGCTCGTGATCGCCACCGGGGCCCGGCCGATCCGCCCCGACATGCCCGGCGCCGGCGCGCCCGGAGTGCACGGGGTGCAGACCCTGGACGACGGCCAGGAGCTCCTGGACACCCTCACCCGCGCGGGCGGCAACCGCGCCGTGGTCGTCGGCGCGGGCTACATCGGTGTCGAGATGGCCGAGGCGCTGATCAACCGCGGCTACGAGGTGACGGTCGTCAACCGGGGCGCGGAGCCCATGTCCACGCTCGACGCGGACATGGGACGGCTGGTGCACGAGGCCATGGAGGGCATGGGCATCACCATGGTCAACGACGCCGAGGTCACCAAGATCCTCACGGGGGACGACGGTCAGGTGCGGGCGGTGGCCACGGAGGACGCCGAGTACCCGGCGGACGTGGTCGTGCTCGGCATCGGGGTACGCCCCGAGACGACGCTGGCGAGGGCGGCGGGCCTGCCCCTGGGGGAGCACGGCGGGCTGCTGACCGATCTCGCGATGCGGGTGCGCGGCCACGAGAACATCTGGGCCGGCGGGGACTGCGTGGAGGTCCTCGACCTGGTCGCCGGGCGGGAGCGGCACATCGCCCTCGGCACGCACGCCAACAAGCACGGCCAGGTCATCGGCATGAACGTGGGAGGCGGGTACGCGACGTTCCCCGGGGTGGTCGGCACCGCGGTGAGCAAGGTGTGCGACCTGGAGATCGCCCGGACCGGGCTGCGGGAGAAGGACGCGCTGCGGGCGGGTCTGCGCTTCGAGGCGGTGACGATCGAGTCCACCAGCCGGGCCGGGTACTACCCCGGAGCCTCCGCGATGACCGTGAAGATGCTCGCCGAGCGCCGCACGGGGCGGCTGCTCGGCGTGCAGATCGTCGGCCGGGAGGGAGCGGGCAAGCGGGTCGACATCGCGGCGGTGGCGCTCACGGCCGGGATGACGGTGGAGCAGATGACGGCGCTGGACCTGGGGTACGCCCCACCGTTCTCCCCGGTGTGGGATCCCGTACTGGTGGCCGCGCGCAAGGCCGCGGGGAAGGTGCGGGGCGGTTGAGCGTCGGGGTCTGCGCGGGCGCGACGGCGGTTACTGCGCGTCCCCGGCGAACCTCGTCCTGTCCGCCGCCGGTTCGATCCAGTCCTGGGCCCTGCGCCACCAGACCTCGGCGGCCGGCTTCAGCCCGGACGGGTCGTCGAGGGTGCCGGCCTTGACGATCACGAGGTCGGGCCGTTCGTGCAGGACCGTGAAGATCGGTGTACCGCAGTCGCCGCAGAAAAGCCTGTCCCGCGGGTTTCCGTTCTCGACTCCGACGGTCCGGTAGGACTTGGGCGATCCGATGATCTCCAGTGCCTCGCGGGCCACCAGCACATTGACCGAGAACGCGGCGCCGGTGTGCCGCTGGCAATGGGCGCAGTGGCACAGGACGACGGTCTCGGGCTCCGCGTCGAAGCGGTAGCTGACCGATCCGCACAGGCAGTGTCCGGTGCGGGGACCGTCGGCGGCGATGACGTCAGTCTGTTCGTTCATTGCTTTGCTTTCTCTCCTTGCTGAAGCGCTCGGCTTGCTCAGGCGCTCGGCCGGGTGGCCGCGGCGGAGCGGGTCTTCCGCGGGAAGGCGTGGTTCCTGCCGCCGACGACGGTCGCGGCGGCGGCGATCAGGAGGATCAGTGCCGCCCAGGTGATCGAGGCGGTGCTGAGGTTCGCGAGCAGCAGGCCGCCGACGAGGCCGCCGACGGCGATGGAGGCGGAGAAGACCGTGATGGTGACGGACTGGGCGACGTCGGCGGCTTCGCCCGTGGCCTCGATGGCGGCGCCGACGAACAGGCTGGGGGAGCTGCCGAACGCGAAGCCCCAGGCCGCGACGGCGACGTAGACCAGCGCCGGTGTGTCCGTCAGAAGGGCCAGGACGAGCACACAGGCCGCGAAGACGACGGTGCTGCCGACCGTGAGCGTGCGCAGGTGCCGGTCGATGTGCGCGCCGACCACGACCACGCTGAGCATGGAGGTGACCCCGAAGGCGAACAGCACCCAGCCCGTCTGGGCGGCCATGCCCGCGTAGGCGAGCAGGTCGGTGATGTACGTGTAGAGGATGTTGTGCGCGATCATGTACGTGGCCAGCGCGAACAGGATGGGGCGCAGACCGGGGATGACCAGCACCCGCGAGATCGGGAACCGTGTGTCGACCGGCCGTCCCGGCAGGTCCGGAAGGGCGACGAGGACCCAGGCCATGGTCGCGACGGCCACGGCGGCCGAGGCGTGGAAGGCGAGCTGCCAGCCGCCGAGGCCGCTGAGCCAGGTCCCGAGCGGGACGCCGAGGGCCAGGCCGACCGGGGTTCCGGCCAGCGCGACGGCGATGGCCCGCCCCTGCCGGCCCTCGGGCGCGAGCCGGGCCGCGTAGCCGCCGAGCAGCGGCCAGATGAGGCCGGTCGCCAGACCGGCGACGAAGCGCAGCACCAGGGTCAGCGTGTAGGTGCCGGACAGCGCGGTGAGCACGTTGGCGACGGCGACCACGGCGAGGGCGAGCTGCAGCACGTGCTTGCGTGACCAGCCGGCCGTGGCCCGCGCGAGGGGGATGGCGCCCAGCGCGGTGGCCAGGGCGTAGAGCGTGACGGTCTGGCCGGTCAGCGAGACGCTGGTGCCGAGGGTGCGGCTCATCTCCGGCAGCAGACCGGCCGGGAGGCATTCGGTGAGGATGCTGATGAAGCCGGCCAGGAAGAGGCCGAGCAGGGCCTTGCCCGGGAGGCGGCCCCGCGCGGAGGCCGCCCCGGACGGGACTGCGGAGGTGGTGCTGGTGTCGGTCATGGTCCTGTTCCAGGAACGGTGCGGGGCACACGTCGACGCGGACGCGGCCCTGGGCGTGGGCCGGGTCCGGTCGGACGTGGCTCGGGGACACGTCGAGCCTCCTCCGGACGCCGGAGGCGGGCCAGACACCCACTTCGTCCACGTCTCGCAGAGCTATCACCAGCAGGGACAGTTCCGGCTCGTGGTGCCGAGCGATACTCGAGGACATGGCAACCCATCGAGCCGCCCGTCCCGAACCGTCGGCCGTCTCGCGACCGGCCCCGGAGACCGGCCCCCAGGAAGGCCTCGACACCCGGGCGGAGCTGAACGAGTTCCTGCGCACCCGCCGCGCCCGCCGTACCCCGGCCGAAGCGGGGCTCACCGACCACAGCAAGCGGCGCCGCGCGCCGGGTCTGCGGCGGGAGGAGGTGGCGCAGCTCGCGGGGGTCTCCGCGGCGTACTACACGCGCATCGAGCAGGGCAACGCGCGCAACGTCTCCCAGGAGGTGCTGGACGCGATCTCCCGGGTGCTCCAGCTCTCCGAGGCCGAGCGCGCCCACCTGCTGCGGCTGGTGCGGCCGCAGCGGCACCGCCGGCCCGAGCCGGCGCGCGGGCAGGTGCGGCCCGAGGTCCAGGACCTGCTGACGGCGATGGAGGGCCTGCCGGCCTATGTGTGGGGTCGCCGCACCGACGTGCTGGCGTGGAACCAGACCGCGTCGGCCCTGTTCGGCGACTGGGCGGCCCGTGCGCCGCGGGACCGGAACTGGGCGCGGATCACCTTCCTCGACCCGGCGTCCCGCAGGCTGTTCGCGGACTGGGAGGCCAAGGCGTACGACGTGGTGGGGCAGTTGCGGCTGTGGGCCGGACTGCACCCGGACGACGGGCCGCTCGCCTCGCTGATCGGCGAACTGTCGATGAAGAGCGAGGACTTCCGCAGGCTGTGGGCCGCGCACGACGTCAAGAGGAAGACGCACGGCCTCATGCGCCTGTCACATCCGCTGGTCGGGGAACTGACCCTGCGCTACGAGACCCTCACGCTACCCGGCGACCAGGAGCAGTCACTGACGACGTACCATGCCGGGCCCGGCTCGCCCTCCGCGGAGGCGCTGCGCCTGCTGGCCAGCTGGGGAGCGGACGCCTCGCAGGAGCGGCCGGTCGACTGACCCCTGCTCGCCGGGCGGGCCCGGGCGCCTCTCAGGCCGTGCCGTTGATGCGGTCGATCGCCTGCCGGGCCTGTTCCCCCGGCGGCCGGGACGGCAGGGAGGACACCGAGCCGGCGGACGCCGCCGGCATGGCCGTGGGCTGGGCGCCCGACGGCTTGGCGTGGGCGCCCGGGGAGACGGACCGCAGCCGGTTGCCGACCGCCTCGTCCAGGGTCACCGGCCGCTGCAACTGCGCCGCCATCCGGCCGGCCTCCTGGCCGAGCCGCGCGACGTCCTCCCAGGGGAGGTGCACCACCAGCGCGAGCTGCGCCTCGCCGTCGGGGGTGGCCTGCATCGGAGGAGTAACTCGGTCGTTCATCGCCTGTTCCTCACGTCGTCCCGCGACGCGCCTCGCCGGGCCGCGGCCGGTCGAGAGGAGATACGCGCGCCCGCCGGGCGGCGTTCACCGGTTCGACGGTCCCATCGAGGGCAGTACTTCCTTGTGGTGATCCCCGTCCATGACGTCAACCCGGTGCGCCGTACGCCCTGGGTGACGTACGCGCTGATCGCGGCGAACGTGATCGTGTTCCTGTTCACGCCCGGCCTCGCCGGCTCGGTGGCCGGCGACAGCAGCCTGGCGCAACTGTGCCATCTCCAGGCGTTCCTGGACCGGTACGCGGCGGTCCCCCAGGAGCTGATCCACCATCAGCTGCCCCAGCTGGTGCCCACCGGCGAGACCGCGGTCGGCCCGCGGGGACCCGGGTGCGTGGTGGGTCCGCCGACGTACGAGAAGTCGCCCGAACTGAGCGTGCTCACGGCGATGTTCCTGCACGGCGGCTGGCTGCACCTGCTGGGCAACATGCTCTTCCTGCTGATCTTCGGCAACAACGTCGAGGACCGCATGGGGCATGTGCGCTTCACCCTGTTCTACGCCGTCTGCGGCTACGCGGCGTCGTACGGCTTCGCGGTCCTGAACGCCGGCTCCGCGGAGCCGTTGATCGGCGCCTCGGGAGCGATCGCCGGTGTGCTGGGCGCCTATCTGGTGCTGTTCCCGAAGGCCAGGGTGTGGGTGCTCGTCCCGTTCCTGATCTTCCTGCCGCTGCGGTTGCCGGCCTGGATGGTGCTGGGCTTCTGGTTCGTGCTCCAGGCGGTGTACTCCTCCGGCGAGGGGGTCTCCGCCGCGGGCACCGTGGCGTACGCGGCCCACATCGTCGGCTTCCTGGCCGGCATGCTCCTCGCCTGGCCCCTCAAACCGGGGACACCACCACCGCCGGAGCCACGCGGCCTGCTCTTCGGCAGGCGGGCGCGGCCCCGGCAGACGTGGTGAGCGCTCAGCGGGCGGTCTGCGTGTGGACGTACTCCACGAGCCGGGTCAGGGCGTCCGGGTCGGTGGACGGCATGACGCCGTGACCGAGGTTGAACACGTGGCCCTCCAGGCCCGCCGCCGTGTCGAGGACCTCGCGGGCCTTGGTCTCGACGGCCTCCTGGGTGGCGAAGAGGACCGTGGGGTCGATGTTGCCCTGCAGCGCCTTGCCGGGGCCGACGCGGCGTGCGGCCTCGTCGAGGGGGACGCGCCAGTCGACGCCGACGACGTCCGCGCCGGCCTCGCCCATCAGGCCGAGCAGCTCGCCGGTGCCGACGCCGAAGTGGATGCGCGGGACGCCGTAGGCCTCGACCGCGCGGAACACCTTCGCCGAGGCGGGCAGGACGGAGCGCCGGTAGTCGGCGGGGGCGAGGGCACCGGCCCAGGAGTCGAAGAGCTGGACCGCGCTCGCGCCCGCCTCGATCTGCACCTTGAGGAAGGCGGCGGTGATGTCCGCGAGGCGGTCGAGGAGGTCGGCCCACAGCTGCGGGTCGCCGTACATCATCGCCTTGGCGTTCTCGTACGTGCGGGACGGACCGCCCTCGACGAGGTAGCTCGCGAGGGTGAACGGGGCGCCCGCGAAACCGATCAGGGGCGTCGCGCCGAGCTCGGCGGTCAGCATGCCGATCGCCTCCGTGACGTAGGAGACGTCCTCGGGGGTCAGGTCGCGCAGCTGCGCGAGGTCGGCGCGGGAGCGGATCGGGCGCTCGACGACCGGGCCGACGCCGGGCTTGATGTCGAGGTCGACACCGATGGCCTTGAGGGGGACGACGATGTCGCTGAAGTAGATCGCCGCGTCCACGTGGTGCCGGCGCACCGGCTGGAGGGTGATCTCGGTGACCAGCTCGGGCCGCATGCACGACTCCAGCATGGGGATGCCCTCGCGCACCTTCCGGTACTCGGGCAGCGAGCGACCGGCCTGCCGCATGAACCACACCGGGGTGTGCGGCACGGGCTCGCGCCTGCACGCCTTCAGGAAGGCGGAGTCGTATGTCGCTGTCGGCTGCTGGCCCGTGGGGCTTCCGTTGGCACTCACGGGGAAAGTTTCGCACGGCGGCCGAACGGGCACGGCGGGGCCTCCGGTGCCGGCGACGGGTGCTCTAGTGGCAGGACCCGGCGTCCCGGTACCGCCGGGCGGGGTGTCTAGCCTGCACCGGGCGTCCGTTCCCCTTAATCTGCACCGCATGGCTGCGGCTCAGGGACGACTGTCGGACGACGCTGGCGGAATGGACGACTCGAAGGAGGGGCACCTGCATACGGGCGACACTGCTCCGCCACTCTTCCGGGCTGCCGTCGAGGGACTGCGCTGCGCGCGGCTGCGGCCGCAGATCGAGGTCGAGCCCACCCGGGCGCCCCAGCGGCTGGCCCCGCACGCGTACGCGCTGGAGGCCACCGTCGTCGACGGCGACCAGGACCTGGCCGACGGCCGGCTGGTGCTGCTGCACGACCCGGCGGGGCACGAGGCCTGGCACGGGACCTTCCGGCTGGTGACGCTGGTGCGGGCCGAGCTGGAACCGGAGATGGCCTCCGACCCGCTGCTGCCCGAGGTGTGCTGGAGCTGGCTGACCGGCGCGCTCCAGGCGCGCGGCCTGACGTACGGCGAACCCAGCGGGACCGTCACCCGCGCGAGTTCGCACTACTTCGGCGGGCTGTCCGCGCGTCCCGCCGCCTCCCAGATCGAGATCAGGGCCTCCTGGACGCCCCGGGAGGGACTGGGCGGCGTACCGGACACCGGCGCCCATCTCGCCTCCTGGTGCGATCTGCTGGCCCAGATCGCGGGGCTGCCGCCGGCGGGCCCGGGTGACGCCTCGGTGGTGACCCTGCCGCAGCGGCGCGACCCGCAGGCCCGCTGACCGGCGGCGCGCGAACGGCAGTTCACCCTCTCCCGGGCAACCCCTCTGGCGATTCCGGCCGGACTCCGGCCGGAATCCGACAATTCCGGTCCGTCGGACCCCTTTCCCGTACCCCGGCTCGCCGATTTCGGGCCGGGCACACACGCATGCACCCATTCGGGCGGATCTCTTTGTCGATACGGCCACTTTCGGCCTGACAACGAATCGAACCGAAACCGTTCGATCTTCGGATGATCGCTCGCGTGTCCGAATTGCTCGGATTGTTACTCACCAGATCGTGATCATTCTCTAAAGGCAGACCGGTTTGGTGCCGAAGACGACTGTGACCTTGAAAGCACGGTTCGTCCCGGCTTCGCCCCCCACGAGCCGACTCCGTCCCCGCACCCAGGAGGCCTGGTGTCCGTTCTCCTTGAGCAGCCCGCAAGCCTGGTCGCCTACCGCCCGAACAAGCCGACCGCGATGGTGGTCGTGGCCGACCCCCGCGTCCGCTCCACCGTCACCCGCCACCTGTGGGCGCTCGGTGTGCGCGATGTCATCGAGGCCTCCTCCATCGCCGAGGCTCGTCCCCGCATCGGCAACCCCCGCGACATCTGCGTCGCCGACGTCCACCTGCCGGACGGTTCCGGCCTGACGCTGCTGTCGGAGACCCGCGCCGCGGGCTGGCCCAACGGGCTCGCCCTGTCGGCCGCCGACGACATCGGCGCCGTGCGCAACGCCCTCGCGGGCGGTGTGAAGGGCTACGTCGTCACCGGCACCCGTACCAACGTCGGGCTCCCCACCCGACCGGGTGCCGCCCCCATCGGCGCGGCCGCCGCCCGTCTGCACCGCCGCCCCCCGGGTGCCCCGAGTCACCCGGGTGGCTACCGCGAGCTCTCCGGCCGCGAGGTCGAGGTGCTGCGCCTGGTCGCCGAAGGCCAGTCGAACAAGGCGATCGGCGTCTCGATGGGCCTGTCCGCGCTCACCGTCAAGAGCCACCTCGCCCGGATCGCCCGCAAGCTCGGCACGGGTGACCGCGCCGGAATGGTCGCCGTGGCCCTGCGCACCGGCATCATCCACTGATCACCGCCCACCACCGCCTCGCCCGCCCGCCGCATGCCACTGTCCCTCCCCCAGTCCCTCGCCTGGTCTCCCCCCGAACGCTCCCTTGATCCCTCCGCCGGTCCCTCCCCGAGCACGGTCCCGAGCCACCCGTTCGCCGGACGGCCGTGACCGGGAACCCCCGGGACCTGACTGGTTTGCGACCTTCCGGCGCCCGCCGACGTAACGTTCCGTCGGCGGGCGCCGCGCATACACAGATACCCTTGACAGGTGACCGACGCCCAAGAAACCGCAGCAGACAGTTCACTGCGAACCACCGGAGGCGCCCCTCCGGAAGACGGCGGAGCTTCTGTTACGGAGGCGCCGATCCCTTTGCTGGAGCCGCGTGAGGGCATTCCGCCCGTGATCGCGGACGAGGCCGCCCTCGCCGAGGTGATCGCCGCCTTCGCCGCCGGCTCCGGTCCCGTCGCCGTCGACGCCGAGCGCGCCTCCGGCTACCGCTACGGACAACGCGCCTACCTCGTGCAGCTGCGCCGTCAGGGCGCGGGCACCGCGCTGATCGACCCCGTGGCCTGCCCCGACCTCTCGGCGCTCGGCGACGCGCTGTCCGGGGTGGAGTGGGTGCTGCACGCCGCCACCCAGGACCTGCCGTGCCTGCGGGAGATAGGCATGGTGCCGACGCGGCTGTTCGACACCGAGCTGGCCGGGCGGATCTCCGGTTTCCCCCGGGTCGGCCTCGGCGCCATGGTCGAGAGCGTGCTCGGGTTCGTCCTGGAGAAGGGCCACTCCGCCGTCGACTGGTCCACCCGGCCGCTCCCCGAGCCCTGGCTGCGCTACGCGGCGCTCGACGTCGAGCTGCTCGTCGACCTGCGGGACGCCCTGGAGAAGGAGCTGGACCGGCAGGGCAAGCTGGAGTGGGCCCGGCAGGAGTTCGACGCGATCGCGGCCGCGCCTCCGGCGGAGCCCCGCAAGGACCCCTGGCGCCGTACGTCCGGGATGCACAAGGTGCGCCGCCGGCGGCAGCTCGGCGTGGTGCGTGAGCTGTGGCAGACCCGGGACCGGATCGCGCAGCGCAGGGACATCTCGCCCGGCAAGGTGCTCTCGGACGCGGCCATCGTCGAGGCCGCGCTCGCGCTTCCGGCCACGGTGCAGGCGCTCTCCGCGCTGAACGGCTTCGGGCACCGGATGGGCCGTAGACAGCTGGAGCAGTGGCAGGTTGCGGTGGACCGCGCCAAGGCGCTGCCCGAGGCCCAGCTGCCGCAGCCGGGGCAGCCGGTCGCGGGGCCTCCCCCGCCCCGGGCGTGGGCGGACAAGGATCCGGCGGCGGCGGCGCGGCTGTCCGCGGCCCGTGCGGGCGTGTCCGCGCTGGCCGAGGAGCTCGGGCTGCCCCAGGAGAACCTGATCGCGCCGGACACCGTGCGGCGGGTGTGCTGGGAGCCGCCGGCGGTGGCCGACCCGGAGTCCGTGCGCGCCGCACTGGCCGGGCACGGGGCGCGCCCCTGGCAGGTGGAGCTGGTGACGCCGGTGCTGGTGGACGCGCTGGAGGCGAAGGGCGCCTGAGCGCCCCTCGGCCCTCCGACGAGCGGTGACCACGGGCGGTCGGGGGCCGGCGCGCAGCTCCCCCGCCCGTGGAGGACGTCGCTCGCCGCGTCGATATTCGGCCATCCCCCGTCCGGGTGCCCCGGTGCGCGGTGTGACCTTCGCCGCTCATCCCGGGGGGACTGGGCAGCTACGTTACCCATAAGTAGCATGGGGCTGAGCGCGCGCTCAGTGAGCCGCATCGCAGCAGTGCCATCCCGCACCCTGGAGGAGAGCCATCGTGCCTCGTACCGTCAGGGACGTCGTCTTCGTAGACGGCGTCCGCACCCCGTTCGGCAAGGCGGGCCCGAAGGGCATCTACCACGAGACCCGCGCCGACGACCTCGTCGTGAAGGCGATCCGGGAGCTGCTGCGCCGCAACCCCGGCCTGGACCCCCAGCAGATCGACGAGGTCGCCATCGCCGCGACCACGCAGATCGGTGACCAGGGCCTGACCATCGGCCGCACGGCCGGCATCCTCGCGGGCCTGCCGCAGTCGGTGCCCGGCTACTCGATCGACCGCATGTGCGCGGGCGCGCTGACCGCCGTGACCACCACGGCCGGTTCCATCGCCTTCGGCGCGTACGACGCCGTCATCGCCGGCGGTGTCGAGCACATGGGCCGCCACCCGATGGGCGAGGGCGTCGACCCCAACCCGCGGTTCGTCAGCGAGAAGCTGGTCGACGAGTCGGCCCTGTTCATGGGCATGACCGCGGAGAACCTGCACGACCGCTACCCGCACATCACCAAGCAGCGCGCCGACGAGTACGCCGTGCGCTCCCAGGAGAAGGCCGCCAAGGCGTACGCCAACGGCAAGATCCAGGCCGACCTGGTGCCGGTCTCGGTGCGCCGCACCAACGCCGAGGCCGGTGAGACGGGCTGGGGCCTGGTCACCGCCGACGAGCCGATGCGCCCGGGGACGACCCTGGAGAGCCTGGCCGGTCTGAAGACCCCGTTCCGTGTGCACGGGCGGGTCACCGCGGGCAACGCGGCCGGTCTGAACGACGGTGCCACCGCGTCGATCATCGCGAGCGAGGACTTCGCCCGTGAGCACGACCTGCCGGTCAAGATGCGCCTGGTGTCCTACGCCTTCGCGGGCGTCGAGCCGGAGGTGATGGGCTACGGCCCGATCCCGGCCACCGAGAAGGCCCTCGCCAAGGCGGGCCTGTCGATCGAGGACATCAACCTCTTCGAGATCAACGAGGCCTTCGCCGTCCAGGTCCTGGCCTTCCTCGACCACTACGGCATCGCCGACGACGACGCGCGCGTCAACCAGTACGGCGGCGCCATCGCCTTCGGCCACCCGCTGGCCTCCTCCGGCGTCCGTCTGATGACGCAGCTGGCCCGCCAGTTCGAGGAGCAGCCGCACGTCCGCTACGGCCTGACCACCATGTGCGTCGGCTTCGGCATGGGCGCGACGGTCATCTGGGAGAACCCGCACTTCGAGGGGGACAAGTGAGCACCACCACCGAGCTTCTGCAGCAGGCCTCGGCGCTGTTCCCGGACGAGGTCGTCACGAGTGCGCACGTACGCCACTTCGACCTCCCCCTGGGTGCCGGGCGCTTCGCCCTGATCACCCTGGACAACGGCCTGGACCACACCAAGCCGACCACCTTCGGACCGCAGTCGCTGGCGAACCTGAACGCCGCGATCGACCAGGTCGAGAAGGAGGCCGGGGACGGCGACGTCGTCGGCGTCGGCATCACCGGCAAGCCGTTCATCTTCGCCGTCGGCGCCGACCTCAAGGGCGTCGAGCTGCTGAAGGAGCACAAGGACGCGCTCGCCATCGGCAAGGGCGGCCACGACGTCTTCAAGCGCCTCGCCGGCCTCGCCGTGCCGACGTTCGCGTACTACAACGGCGCCGCGATGGGCGGCGGCGTCGAGGTCGGCCTGCACTGCACCTACCGCACGGTGTCCGCGGCCATCCCCGCCTTCTCGCTCCCCGAGGTCTTCCTCGGCCTGGTCCCCGGCTGGGGCGGCTGCACCCTGCTGCCGAACCTGATCGGCCCCGAGAAGGCCGTCTCGGTGATCATCGAGAACAGCCTCAACCAGAACAAGCAGCTCAAGGGCAAGCAGGTCTACGAGCTCGGGATCGCCGACGCGATCTTCGAGGGTGCCGACTTCCTGGAGCAGTCGCTCATCTGGACGGCCGCCGTCCTCAAGGGCGAGATCCGCATCGAGCGCCCGGTGATCGACCGCGGTGAGGCCTGGGACCAGGCCGTCGCCAAGGGCCGCTTCCTCGCCGACGGCAAGGTGCACGGCGCCGCCCCGGCCGCCTACCGCGCCCTCGACATCATCGCCGCCGCCAAGAACGGCGACCTCCAGCAGGGCTACGACGCCGAGGACAAGGCGCTCGCCGACCTGATCATGGGTGGCGAACTGCGCGCCGGCATCTACGCCTTCAACCTGGTGCAGAAGCGCGGCAAGCGCCCGGCCGGCGCCCCGGACAAGAACCTGGCGCGCCCGGTCACCAAGGTCGGCGTCGTCGGCGCCGGTCTGATGGCCTCCCAGCTCGCGCTGCTGTTCCTGCGCCGCCTGGAGGTGCCGGTCGTGCTGACCGACATCGACCAGGAGCGCGTCGACAAGGGTGTGGGCTACGTCCACGCCGAGATCGACAAGCTGCTCGGCAAGGGCCGCATCCACCAGGACAAGGCCAACCGCCTCAAGGCGCTGGTGACCGGTGTCCTGGACAAGGCCGAGGGTTTCGCGGACGCGGACTTCGTCATCGAGGCCGTGTTCGAGGAGATGGGCGTCAAGCAGAAGGTGTTCGCGGAGGTCGAGGCCGTCGCCCCGGCGCACGCCATCTTCGCGACCAACACCTCCTCGCTGTCCGTCTCGGAGATGGCGTCGAAGCTGAAGCACCCGGAGCGGGTCGTCGGCTTCCACTTCTTCAACCCGGTCGCGATCCTGCCGCTGCTGGAGATCGTCCGCGGCGAGCAGACCGACGACGCCTCGCTGGCCACGGCGTTCGCCGTCGCCAAGAAGCTGAAGAAGACCGCGGTCCTCGTCAAGGACGCCCCGGCGTTCGTCGTGAACCGCATCCTGACCCGCTTCATGGGCGAGATCCAGAACGTCATCGACGAGGGCACGCCCGTCGAGGTGGCGGAGAAGGCGATCGAGCCGCTGGGGCTGCCGATGTCGCCGCTGGTGCTGCTGGAGCTGGTCGGCCCGGCCATCGGGCTGCACGTCTCGGAGACCCTCAACAAGGCGTTCCCGGACCGCTTCACCGTCTCCCCCAACCTCAAGGCGGTCGTCGAGGCGGGCAAGCGCGGCTTCTACGTCTACGACAGCGGCAGGCCCGAGCTGGACCCGGAGGTCGCCGCGCTGCTGAAGCAGGGCGACTCGGTGCTCACCGAGGAGCAGGTGCGGGCCCGGGTGCTGGACGCGGTGGCGCAGGAGATCGGGCTGATGCTCGACGAGGGCGTCGTCGCTGAGGCCCAGGACATCGACCTGTGCCTGATCACCGGTGCCGGCTGGCCCTTCCACCTGGGCGGCATCACGCCGTACCTGGACCGCGAGGGCGTCTCCGAGCGGGTGACCGGCAAGCGGTTCCTGGAGCAGGGCATCGCGAGCGTCCCGGCGTAACCGCCTGACACGGACAGAGGGCTCCCGCCACGGCGGGGGCCCTCTGCCGGTACCGGGGGACTCAGATCAGCCGCCAGGCCGCCAGCGCCAGTCCCGGCTCGTCCTTCTGGCGGGCCACCCGCAGTTCGCCCTCCGGCGTGGCCGTCACGGCGACGACGCGGCCCTGGGCGTCCTCCGCGAGCGCGACCCGCGAGCCCGCGGGCAGCTCGGGCCCCGACTCGGTCCACCACAGGCCCGCCGCCTCCCGCTCGGTGGGGTAGGCCGCGAAGGCCACCCGCCCCGAGGAGGAGCGCTGGGCGAGCAGCGTGCAGTCGTGGCCGTCCAGCGCACAGCGCAGCAGCGCCACCGGACCCGGACCGGCCGCGGTGATCAGCGCGACCGGGTCGCCGTCGGGACGCCAGGCGTACAGCGTGCCCCCGTCATCCGCGAAGAAGAGCGTGGTGTGCTCCTTGGACGTGGGCAGCGCGCTCAGTGAGCCCGGCGCCACCGGCACCGCCAGCGGGTCCGCGGCGACCGGACGCGCCCCCGGCTCCTGCTGGTACCAGCGCAGGACGCCGTCGGCGTGGGTGGCGTACACCTCGACCCGGCCCGACTGCGCGGTGACGGCGACGAGTTCCTCGTGCACCCCGGTGCCCGGCAGGTCGTGCCAGCCGTTCCAGCCGCCGCGCTCCTTCTGGTTGGTGGTCCGGACGCCCTGGTTCCCACTGCGCACGAAGAGATAGGCACGCCCCTCGGCGTCCACGGCGACCGCCGGCATCCCGGTCCGCTCCCCCTTCCTGTCGGGGTGGCCGATCGGAAGCCAGTCCAGCGGGGCGAGGTGCGGGCGGAAGTGCGTGGAGTGCACGAGGCCCGCCTCGCCGTTCGGCGTGGGACGCCAGGCGACGAGATGCGCGTACCCGTCGGCTCCCTGGCCGACCGCGATGCCGGGCAGCAGCCGCTGCTCGCCGCCCGCCCTGCGCGGTGGCAGCCAGGCGCCGCCCGGATGACGTTCGGCCCGGCAATGGACGGCCTCGCCCCTCGGGGCGTAGACGCCGAGCCGCCCGTCGCGGCCTCGTATCACCCAGTCACCGTTCACCGCAGGGACCATTGGCACGCTCCTACCTTAATCGGGCGCCCCTCGGGTTCCCCTCGACGGCTCGTGGGACCCTGGCAGACATGACTGCCCCGCTCCTGGTGATCGTCGACGCGGCGAACGTGGTCGGTTCGGTGCCCGACGGCTGGTGGCGTGACCGGCGCGGCGCGGCCGAGCGCCTGCGCGACCGGCTGGCGGCGGACGGACTGCCGGGGCACACCGAACCGGTGGAGATCGTCCTGGTGGTGGAGGGCGCGGCCCGCGGGGTGGAGTCCGTGCCGGGCGTGCGCGTGGACGCGGCACCCGGCAGCGGCGACGACCGCATGGTCGAGCTGGTCGGCGAGGCCGGCGACCGTCCGTGCCTGGTGGTCACGGCCGACCGTGAACTCCGCCGCCGGGTCACGGAACTCGGCGCGCGGGTGGCGGGGCCGCGGTCGGTGAACCGCTAGGGCGGGCTCCCGCGCTCTCCGACGCTCCCCCCATACGGCCTCCCGCGCACCGGTGGCTCACGGCGTCCCCGCACCCCTCGAAACCCGCGCGTACAGCACCGCTCCGTCCACCTCCCCGACCTCCTCGTAGTCCGCCACCAGCACCTTGCGCAGGGTCGGCACCCGCTGCGGGGCGTAGGGCTTGCCCCGGGAGTCGTCCACGACGAGGGCGGGGGCACGGGCGGCGAGTTCGGCGCGGAAGGCAGGCCAGGCGCCCTCGACGCCGTACTTCTCGCCGACCTGGGGGCCGTTGCGGCCGCCGCTGTAGTTGGTGAGGAGACCGGCCGTCAGGAAGCGGCTGGCGGGGGCGCGGTCGGCCAGCCAGTACGTCTCGGGGTGCATGCCCCAGACGAGGACGCGGTCGCCGGGCTCGGTGCGGCGTGCCGTGGCCTCCGCCAGACGCTGGACGTGGGCGAGTTCGGCCCGGGGCGCGAACAGGCCCCAGGCGAGGAAGAGACCGCAGCACAGCGCCGAGGTGACGACGGCGGTCACCAGGCGGTCGCGGGGCAGCACCCGCAGGGCGGCGGTGGCCAGCAGGGCGAGCGGCGGCAGGAGTTGCAGGTAGTAGTGGCCGAAGAAGTGGAGCCCGGCCAGCACCGCCCCCGCCGACGCGGCCAGCCACAGCCACAGGTCCGCGGCCTCGGCGCGGATCACCCGCAGGGCCCGTGCCACCGGCGGCAGCAGACCCGCGCAGCCGAGCGCACAGAGCGCGGTGTTGGCCAGGCCCCGGGTCAGCACGTGCAGTTCGGAGCCGGTGAAGGAGGCGTACGCCGCCGACCCGGTCACCGTCCAGAACAGGAACCCGGCCGGATCGGTGGCCAGGGCCGCGCCCAGCACCGGCAGGACGGCCCCCGCGACGAGCCGTGCCAGTGGGCCCCGCGCTCCCCCGCCCGTGCGCAGGCACAGCCAGATCACGGGCAGCAGCACGGCCGCCCCGGTCTGCTTGGTGAGGAAGGCGGCGGCGACGGCCGCGCCCGCGGCAGCCCAGCGGCCCCGGTCCGCGCACCACATGGCGGCGGCGGTGCAGGGCAGCATGAACACCTCGAAGCCGGCGGCCTGCGCGTCCTGCGGGTTGAGCCCGACGGACACCAGCAGGTACAGCACCCCGGCGGTGCGGCCCGCGCGATCGCCCCAGCGCCGTCGTGCGAGCGAGGCGAGCAGGACGGCGGTGAGCAACTGCGCGAGCACCGCCAGGATCCGGACCGGGGTGAGCGACTGCGAGCCGACGAGGGCGAAGGCCCCCTCGTACAGCCACGGCACCAGCGGCGGTTTGCGGTCCACGACCGTCTCGTACAGCTCCCCGCCGTGTGCCAGCAGACGTGCCTGTACGGCGAGATAGCCCTCGTCGGGGTTCCACAGCGGGCGGGTGAAGGAGGGCACCCGGGTGAGGCAGGCCAGGGCGGCCAGCAGGGGCAGCAGCCCGGTCCAGTAACCGTGCGCCGCCCCTCGTCCGACTACGGATCGTGGTGGGGCGAGGGGCTCGACGCGCATGGGCCGTACGCTATCCGGCCCCGCATCTCCCGACTAACCGGGACATACGAGGCCGGACGCTCCGCGCGGGACGCTCACGCCGTGTCGCCGTGCGGGGGGTGCTCGACCTCCTCGGCCGTGGTCTCCTCGTGGCGGCCGAGACGGCTGTGGGAACGGCCGTACAGGAAGTAGACGACGATGCCGATCGCCATCCAGACGGCGAACCGGATCCAGGTCTCGGTGGGCAGGTTCAGCATCAGCCACAGCGAGGCCAGGACGGACACGATCGGGAGCACCGGCACCCAGGGGGTGCGGAAGGAACGGGGCAGGTCGGGGCGGGTCCTGCGCAGGATGATCACGCTGATGGCGACGATCACGAAGGCGAACAGGGTGCCGATGTTCACCAGCGCCGCCAGCTCCTGCAGGGGCGTGAAGCCCGCGAGGACCGCGATCAGCACGCCGAGCAGGATGGTCGGCCGGTGCGGCGTCCTGAAGCGCGGGTGGACCCGGGAGAAGAAGCGCGGCAGCAGTCCGTCGCGGCTCATCGCGAAGAAGACACGGGTCTGGCCGAGCAGCAGGATCATGCAGACGGTGGTCAGGCCGACGGCTGCGCCGAAGCTGATGAATCCGGCGAACCAGGGGTGCCCGGTGGCCTTGAAGGCGTCGGCGAGCGGCGCGTCCACGGACAGTTCGCTGTAGTGCTGCATGCCGGTGACCACGATCGACACCGCGACGTACAGGGTGGTGCAGATGAGGAGCGAGCCGAGGATGCCGCGGGGCATGTCGCGCTGCGGATTCTTGGTCTCCTCGGCGGCGGTGGCCACGATGTCGAAACCGATGAAGGCGAAGAAGACGACGGAGGCTGCGGTGAAGATGCCCAGCACGCCGAAGTTGGCCGGTGCCCAGCCGAACATCACCTGGATGAGTGGTGCGTCCAGGCTGTGCCCGGCCGCGACGGGCTGCGGGTCGGGGATGAACGGGTCGTAGTTGCTGCTGGTGATGAAGAAGGCGCCCGCGATGATCACGACCAGGACGACGGCCACCTTGATGGCGACGACCACCGAGGTGACCCGCGCGGAGAGCTTCATGCCGACCACGAGGATGGCGGTGAGCACGAGCACCAGGGCGGCGGCGAGGATGTCGAAGCCGAAGCCGTCGGCGCCCTCCCGGGTACCGAGGGCCTCCGGCAGTTGCCAGCCCGCGTTCTCCAGCAGCGAGGCGATGTACCCCGACCAGCCGACGGCCACCACCGCCGTGCCGAGGGCGAACTCCAGGACGAGGTCCCAGCCGATGATCCAGGCGGGCAGCTCGCCCAGGGAGGCGTACGAGAACGTGTACGCGGAGCCGGCCACCGGGACGGTGGAGGCGAACTCGGCGTAGCAGAGCGCGGCGAGGGCGCAGACGACGCCGGCCACCACGAAGGACAGCGCGACGGCCGGTCCGGCGTTGTTCTTCGCGACCGCTCCGGTGAGGACGAAGATGCCGGTGCCGATGATCACACCGACGCCGAAGACCGTCAGATCCAGGGCGGACAGGGATTTCTTGAGCGCGTGCTCGGGCTCCTCGGTGTCGAGGATGGACTGCTCGACCTTCTTCGTCCGGAAGAGGGTGCTGCTCACGGCGTACCTCCCACGCTTGCCGTCCTCGACATGATCGAGAGGGGGCGTAGTCCGTATGCCCCGAGGCCGCCGAATTCACGCGAAGAGGCCGGTCCCACCACTCTTCGCAGTGGTGGAACCGGCCCATTCAGGGGGTCGCGGGGACGCGTGGGTCAGTCGCGCGCGGCCTCGATCTCGTCGGCGGCCGCCCGCTCGTAGCGCCCGTCGAGCCGCGAGACCAGGCCCGTGACCTGCCGGGCGATGTCCGGGGCGGTCAGCCCGATCTCGGCCATGACCTCGGCGCGCGAGGCGTGGTCGAGGAAGCGCGGCGGGATGCCGAAGTCGCGCAGCGGTACGTCGACGCCCGCGTCCCGCAGCGCCTGGGCGACCGTCGAGCCGACGCCGCCGACGCGGGAGTTGTCCTCGACGGTGACGACCACCCGGTGGCGCTCGGCGAGCGGGGCCATGGCCTCGTCGACGGGCTTGACCCAGCGCGGGTCGACGACGGTGGTGGAGATGCCCTGCTTGTCGAGGAGCGAGGCGATCTCCAGGCACATCGGCGCGAGCGCGCCGACCGAGACCAGGAGCACGTCCGGGGTGGTCGTGCCGGGCTCGCGCAGCACGTCCATGCCGCCGACCCTGCCCACCGCGGGGACGGCGGGGCCGACGGCGCCCTTGGAGAAGCGCACCACCGTCGGCGCGTCGTCGACGTCGACGGCCTCGCGCAGCTGGGCGCGCACCTGCTCGGCGTCGCGCGGGGCGGCGAGCCGCAGGCCCGGGACGACCTGGAGGATCGACATGTCCCACATGCCGTTGTGGGAGGCGCCGTCGGTGCCGGTGACGCCGGCCCGGTCCAGCACGAAGGTCACACCGCACTTGTGCAGGGCGACGTCCATGAGGACCTGGTCGAAGGCGCGGTTGAGGAAGGTGGCGTACACGGCGAAGACGGGGTGCACCCCGCCGGTGGCGAGGCCGGCCGCGGAGACGGCGCCGTGCTGCTCGGCGATGCCGACGTCGTAGACCCGGTCCGGGAAGACCTTCGCGAACCGGTCGAGGCCGACCGGCTGGAGCATCGCCGCGGTGATGGCGACGATGTCCTCGCGCTCCTGGCCGAGCTTGACCATCTCGTCGCCGAAGACGGAGGTCCAGTCGGCGCCCGAGGAGGCGATGGGCAGGCCCGTGTCGGGGTGGATCTTGCCGACGGCGTGGAAGCGGTCGGCCTCGTCCTGGAGGGCGGGCTGGTAGCCGCGGCCCTTCTCGGTGAGGCAGTGCACGATCACCGGGCCGCCGAAGCGCTTCGCGCGGGCCAGGGCGGACTCCAGGGCCTCGATGTCGTGGCCGTCGATCGGGCCGACGTACTTCAGGCCCAGGTCCTCGAACATGCCCTGCGGCGCGATGAAGTCCTTCAGGCCCTTCTTGGCGCCGTGCAGGGTGTCGTAGAGCGGGCGGCCGACGACCGGGGTGCGCTCCAGGACCTCCTTGGTGCGGGCCAGGAACCGCTCGTAGCCGTCCGTGGTGCGCAGCGTCGCGAGGTGGTTGGCCAGGCCGCCGATGGTCGGGGCGTAGGAGCGCTCGTTGTCGTTGACGACGATGACCAGGGGGCGGTCCTTGGCGTCGGCGATGTTGTTCAGCGCCTCCCAGGCCATGCCGCCGGTGAGCGCGCCGTCGCCGATCACGGCGACCACGTGGTCGTCGCGCTTGCGCAGCTGGTTGGCCTTGGCCAGGCCGTCGGCCCAGCCGAGGACCGTGGAGGCGTGGCTGTTCTCGATCACGTCGTGCTCGGACTCGGCCTGCGAGGGGTAGCCGGACAGGCCGCCCTTCATCTTCAGCCGGGAGAAGTCCTGCCGCCCGGTCAGCAGCTTGTGGACGTAGGCCTGGTGGCCGGTGTCCCAGAGCACCTTGTCCTTCGGCGAGTCGAACACCCGGTGCAGGGCGAGGGTCAGCTCGACCACGCCGAGGTTGGGTCCGAGGTGGCCGCCGGTCTTGGAGACGGCCTCGACAAGGAAGGTCCGGATCTCCTCGGCCAGCTGGGTCAGCTCCTCCAGGCTGAGCCGGTCCAGATCGCGCGGTCCCGTGATGCGGGTCAGCAGCGGCACCCGTGCCTCCTTGCAGTAGAGCTGTTCGAGCTGTTGCCGGGCTTGTCGAGTCTAATGTTCCGCCCGGGCGCCCGACGCCAGGACGGTGGGTCATACCTCACGCGTTCGGCTCCACCCGGCGAGAGCCGCTGCCACGACATGACGGTGCCCGGCACCTCGTCGGTGCCGGGCACTGTCCGTTGCGGCGTGTGGCTAGGCGCGGCCCGCCGTCTTCTGCGTCTTGCGGGTGATCGAGTCGATGACCACCGTGGTCAGCAGCACACCGGCCGTGATCATGTACTTCACCGGCTCGGCGATGGACTCCAGCTGGAGGCCGTACTGGATGGAGACGATCACCAGCACACCGAGCAGCGCGTTCCAGGTGCGGCCACGGCCACCGAAGAGGCTGGTGCCACCGATGACCGCCGCGGCGATCGCGTTCATCAGCAGGTCGCCGGTGCCGGCGCTCTGGTTGGCGGAGGCGATCTTCGAGGCCAGGAAGAGACCACCGATCGCGGCGAAGCCGCCGGAGATCGCGAACACCGAGATCCGGACCGCGGTGACGTTGATGCCGGCACGTCGCGAGGCCTCGACGCTGCCACCGAGGGCGAAGACCTTCCGGCCGTAGGAGGTGCGGCGCAGGACGAAGTCCGTGCCGACCAGGAAGACCAGGAAGATCACGGTCGCCAGCGGCAGGCCCTTGTACTGGTTGTACATGAACGCCGCGGCGAAGGAGACCACCGCGAGCAGGCCCGTGCGCATCAGGGTGTCGCTGAGCGGCCGGGACGGGACGCCCGCGGCCTCACGGCGCCGGTTGCCGAGGAAGGAGGTGACCAGGAAGACCGCGGTCACCACCGCCGCCAGGCCGTACGCGGCGGCGACGTCCGTGAAGAAGTACGTCGTCAGCTTGCCGATGAAGCCGTCGCTGTCGAGGTTGATCGTGCCGTTCTCGCCCAGCGTCTGGAGCATGAAGCCGAGCCAGAAGAGCAGACCGGCCAGCGTCACGGCGAAGGCCGGGGCGCCGAGCACCGCGAAGAAGAAGCCGTGCAGCGCGCCGATGGCGGCACCCGCGGCGACGGCGAACAGCACGGCCGCCCACTCGGGCCAGCCCTGGTTCACCGCGAGGACGGCCGCGATCGCGCTGGAGGCGCCGCTGACCGAGCCGACCGACAGGTCGATCTCGCCGAGCAGCAGCACGAAGACGATGCCGACCGAGATCATGCCGGTGCCGACCATCGTGACGGTGATGTCGTTGATGTTCTGCGCGGACAGGAACGCGGAGTTCAGGCTCTGGAAGACGACGCAGATGATGATCAGGCCGACGATGACCGGGAGGGAGCCCAGCTCACCCGCCTTCAGCTTGCGCTTGAACTCGCCGAGGTAGCCGGCCAGGCCCTGCTCGCGCACGAGCAGCCTGGGGTCGACCGCGGTCACCGCGGCGGCGGCCGCCTCGGGGTTCTCGACGGCGCTCTCGTCCGCCGCCGACGTGGAGGTCTTGTCGATGCTCACTGGGAAACCTCCCCGGTCGTGCGCGCCGCACGGCGGGTCACGGCGTTGTCGGTGGCGCCCGTGATGGCGGAGATGATCTCCTCCTGCGAGGTCGTCTTGACCTCGAAGACGCCGTTGTTGCGGCCGAGGCGCAGCACCGCCACCTTGTCGGCGACGGCCTTGACGTCGGCCATGTTGTGGCTGATGAGGATCACGGCGTGGCCGCGCTCCCGCAGCCGCTCGACCAGGTCGAGGACCTGGGCGGTCTGCTCGACGCCGAGCGCTGCGGTCGGCTCGTCGAGGATGACGAGCTTGGGCTCGCCGAGCATCGAGCGCGCGATGGCCACCGTCTGGCGCTGACCGCCGGAGAGCGAGGCGATCGGGATGCGCACGCTGGGAATGCGGATCGAGAGCGTCTGCAGCAGCTCGCGCGAGCGCCGCTCCATCTCGACCTCGTCGAGGACGCCCCACTTCTTCAGCTCACGGCCGAGGAAGAGGTTGCCGACGACGTCGATGTTGTCGCACAGCGCGAGGTCCTGGTAGACGGTCGCGATGCCCAGGGCCTGGGCGTCGTGCGGCCTGTTGATCGAAACGGCCTTGCCGTCCCATTCGATGACACCCTCATCGATGGGGTGCACGCCGGCGATCGTCTTGACCAGCGTGGACTTTCCGGCGCCGTTGTCGCCGACAAGGGCGACCACCTCACCGGCGTGGACCTCAAGCTCTACGTCGGTGAGCGCCTGGACGGCACCGAAACGCTTGGAGACCCCGCGCAACGCCAGCACGGGCGTAGCGGACACGTGAACCATCTCCTTCGCCGCCTGACCCGGCGGGAGGTTGTGCAGAAAGACTGGGGGGATGTTCCGTCCGGCGCCCCGGGACGAGCTTGCGGGGCTGTGTGTGACCAGGGGCGCCGGCGGAGCCTTGGGTACGGCCGTCCCGTAAGGGAGCCCGCTGCGGAGCTCCCTTACGCGTGGGACGAGGCCGTGTCAGCCGCCGATGCCGAGCTTGTCGCAGGCGGACTTGTAGTTGCCGGCGCAGATCTCGTCGGCGGTGTAGATGCCGTCCTTGATCACGGTGTCGTTGATGTTCTCCTTGGTCAGGGAGATCACCGGGACCAGGACCGACGGGACGTCCTTGGCGCTGGCGCTGGAGACCTTGTCCTTGGCGATGGCGCCCAGGTCCTCACCCTTGGCCAGGGCGACCGCCATCTCGGCGGCGACCTCGGCCTCCTGCGGGTAGGACTTGTAGACGCTCATGAACTGCTGGTCCATGATGATGCGCTGCACGGCGGCGAGCTCGGCGTCCTGGCCGGTGACCGGGATGTCGGCGATGCCCGCGGCCTTCAGGGCGGTGATGATGCCACCGGCCATGCCGTCGTTGGCGGAGTAGACACCGGCGATCTTGCCCTTGCCGAGCGCCGTGATCGCCGCCTCCATGTTGGCGTTGGCGTTGTCCGGCGACCACTCCTTGGTGTCGTACTCCTTGCCGATCTTCACCTTGCCGTCGAGAACGGAGTGCGCGCCCTTCTTGAACATGGCGGCGTTCGGGTCGGTGACCGAACCGTTCATCATGACGATCTGGCTGCCCTTGGCCTTGGCGCCCAGGGCCTCGAGGAGGGCCTCACCCTGGGTCCGGCCGACCTCCTCGTTGTCGAACGAGGTGTAGGCGCTGATCGGGCCCTCGGCGAGGCGGTCGTAGGCGACGACCTTGATGCCGGCGTCGGCGGCCTTCTGCACGGAGTTCTTGATCGCCTTGGCGTCCACGGCGTCCAGGATCAGCACGTCCACCTTGTTGGTGATCATCGTGTCGACCTGCTGGGCCTGGAGGTTGGCGTCCTGGCGGGCGTTGTTGTACTGGATCTCCGCCTTGTTGTCCGTCAGCTCCTTGATCTTCTTCTCGATCAGCGGACGGTCGAACTTCTCGTAACGCGCGGTCTTGTTCTCCGGCAGGAGCAGGCCGACCTTGATGTTGTCGCCCTTGGCGGCGGAGCCGCTGGCGTCCTTGTCGCCGCCCGCTTCCTCAGCGCTGCCACAGGCAGCAAGCGAGACGGCCATCGCACCCGCGGCAATGGCAACGGCGGCACGACGCATACGCGTGTTCACTTCATAACCTCCCTGACGAGGCCGCGTCGTTGCGGCCGAGGTGGCTGGAAGTCAACTCGGCCACACGTGCGACGTCAAGAAGTAAATCCTTAACGGGTTGGCAACGGTGCCATCCGTTCTCTAAGTGAAGGCAGGTGCAACGGCCGGAAGAGAGCCGCCGACGCCGCCGTCCAAAAGGGTCGAATCACCCATCTCGCTGAGCGCGAGGGCGAGCGCCCCGAGCACCTCCGCACGCCCGCCAAGTGCCCCTGGAAGCACCGACAGTTGGCGTGCGGCACTGGGGATCGCGTAGCGGCCGACGGACTCCCTTATGGGCCCGAGGACCAGCTCTCCCGCCTCGGCGAGATCGCCGCCCAGGACCACCCTGCTGGGATTCAGCAGGTTGCACAGGTTGGCCACCCCACTGCCGATGTGGCGGCCGACGTCGGCGATCACCCGGCGGCATCCCGGGTCCCCGTCCCGCGCGAGGCGCACCACGCCCTCCATCGTCAGGTCGCTGCCGTGGCTGGACTGCAGGAGCGGGAGCACGTAGCGGGCGGCGGCGAAGGTCTCCAGGCAGCCCCGGTTCCCGCAGCGGCAGACGGGCCCCGATTCGTCGAGCGTGATGTGTCCGATCTCACCGGCGGTGCCGCCCGGCCCCCGGTAGATCTTCCCGTCGATCACCAGACCCGAGCCGACCCCGCTGGCCACCTTGATGTAGGCCAGGTCGCGCACACCCTTGCCGCCGCCCCAGACCAGCTCGCCGAGGGCGCCCAGGTTGGCGTCGTTGTCCACGTGCACCGGTACGCCGAGCCGCCCCCGCAGCTCCTCGGCGGGCCGTGCGCCGGTCCAGCCGGGCAGGATGGAGGTCGAGCCCAGCGTCCCGGACTCCACGTCGATCGGGCCGGGCACGCCGAGGCCCACCCCGGCGATCTTGGAACGGTCCACCCCGGTCGCCGCGATCAGCCGGTTTATCAGCTCTTCGGCCCGGTCGAAGCCCTGCGCGGCGGAGGCGTCCACGTCCAGCGGCTCGGACTCCTCGGCCAGCACCTGGTGGGCGAGGTTCCCGACCGCGACGCGCAGATGGGTGTGGCCGAAGTCGACGCCGATGACGATGCCGGCGTCGCCGCTGAGCGAGACGCTGCGGGCCCGGCGGCCACCCGCCGACGTGGGCGTGACCTCGACCGTGCCGCCGTCCTTGAGTTCGCGGACGATGTTGGAGACCGTCGCCGCGCTCAGTCCGGTCGTCCTCGCGATCTCCGCCTGGGTGAGGGATCCGGCCAGCCGTACGGCGCGGACCACCCGCTCGAGGTTGGCTCGGTGCAGCGACGACTGCGACCCCGGAGTCTCCACGACGACCTCCTGCGCGCGGGACCGCATCGATGAGGCCCCGTCTATGTCCAACTAGTGAACTCTAAGCTGAGCCGTTCGGGTTGCCTCCCGTCAAGAGGTTGAACAGTTTCGAGGGGCCCGGCACACGCCACGCACACCCCTTCCTGGGCGGGAAGCGGTGTGCGTGCGCGCGGTTACGAAGCGCTACTCCCGTTACTTCAGGGTTGCCGAAGTCAGGCCCGCCTGTACCTGGCGCTGGAAGGACAGGTACACGACCAGCATCGGGATCATCGCGATGGTCACGCCCGCGAAGAGCACGGGCAGGTCGGAGGCGTAGCCCTGCTGCTGCTGGAGCTGGATCAGCCCCTGGGTCAACACGTAGCGCTCCGGATCGTCACCGCTCTGCGGCTGCATGAGCACCGTGGGCAGGATGAACTGGTTCCACTGCCCGAGCGTGTTGAAGATCCCGACGCTGATCAGACCCGGCTTGGCCATCGGCAGCATGACCTGGAAGAACGTCCTGGTGTGCGAGGCCCCGTCCAGGATCGCCGCCTCGAAGACCGCCGTGGGCAGGGTCCGGAAGAAGGCGTGCATGAAGAACACCGTGAACGGCATCGAGTAGGCGACGTAGACCAGGATCAGCCCCTGGTACGTGTTCAGCATGTCCAGCCGCTTCACCATGAAGAACAGCGGGACCAGGGCCAGGAACACCGGGAACATCGCGCCGGCGACGAAGAAGTAGTACAGCATCCGGTTGCCCCAGAACCGGTAGCGCGCCAGCACGTACGCCGCCATGGAGCCGAACAGCATGGTCAGCGGCACCGAGAAGACGAGCACGACGACCGTGTTGAGGAAGTAGTCGCCGATGCCCTTCTCCCACGCGCGCGTGAACACGTCGAGGGACCAGTTCTGCGGCCAGCCGAAGGCCGAGCCCGCGATCTGCGAGTCGGTCTTGAAGGAGCTGAGGATCAGCCACAGCAGCGGCAGGACGATCATCAGGGCCCACAGGGCGAGGAACCCGTGCGAGAACGCGTTCAGCGTCACGCCCTCGCCGCGCCGCTCGCCGGCCCGGCCGGGGGGCCGGGAGGCGGGCTCCTCGGCGCGGGTGGGGGCGTTCTCCTTGATGGGTGCGCTCATCGTCGTCTCTCCCGCTCAGAACTCGACGCGCTCGCGGCGGGTGGCGCGCAGCATGACCACGGACAGGATCAGGGTGAGAAGCAGCATGACGACGCCCATGGCGCAGGCGTAGCCGCTCTTCCCGTAGTAGAGGAAGTTGCGCATCATCACCGTCGACATGACCTCGCTGGCGTGGTCCGGTCCGCCGCCGAACTCGCCCGAGGTCATGGTGGACACCAGGATGAACATGTCCATGGCCGCGATACCGAGGTAGACCCACGCGGTCTGCACGGAGTCCCACAGCAGCGGCAGGGTGATGCGGAAGAACGACTGGGACCGCCCGGCACCGTCGATCAGAGCGGCCTCGTAGATGTCCCGCGGGATGGACTGCATCGCGGCGGAGAACAGCACCAGGTAGAAGCCGACCCCGTGCCAGACCACGACGAGGATCAGCGCCCAGAGCACGAAATCGGGTTCGTTGAGCCACTCGACCGGATTGTTCGCGTCGACCAGGCCCAGCTTCACCAGGAAGCCGTTGAGCATGCCGCCGCTGTCACTGCGGTACACGGCGCCGAACAGCACCGCGAGAATCGCCAGCGAGAGCACCTGCGGGAAGAAGTAGACCACCTTGTAGAACCTGGATCCGGCCACGCCCGAGACCCCGCCGGCCCGGCTGCGCCCGCCCGCGTTCAGCATGAAGGCGAAGAACAGCGCGAGCAGAATGGTGATCACCGGGATGAAGACCAGGAACAGGATGTTGTGCCAGATCGCACCCATGAAGATGTCGTCCTGGAACAACGCCTTGTAGTTGTCGAGACCGACGAAGTCGAAGGTCTGCGACTGGCCCTTCCAGTCGGTCAGGGAGTACCCGAACGTCTGGATGTACGGCCAGATCACGAACGTCAGATAAAGCACCACGGGAACCAGGAGAAACCCCGCGACGAACCGGTACTGCCCTTTACGCATGAAACCTGCCCCTGCTGTCCCGATCCAAAGAGGCGCGGGAAACCGCGCGACAAGCCGGAGACGGCCTGTCCCCGCGCGGTCCCCGCACCCCTACGGCACTCCCCGGAGAACTATTCCCGACGGTTGTTCTTGGACGCGGGATCCTCCGCCGCCTTGTCCACCGCGGCCTGCGCCCGCTTCAGCCACTCCTTGGGCTGAATTCGCCGCGCCATGAGCTCGTTGGACGCGTTCTGGATCGCGGTGTCCATCTCGCTGTACCACTCGGTGTACAGGAAACGGAAGGTGTTGTCGCCGGCGGCCTTGGACGCCTCGACCGTGGACTGCGTACCGGGCCGCAGCTGGACGCTGGGATCGACGCCGTCCTGAAGGATGGTCAGCGAGTTCGCCTCCTTGGCGAACAGCGTCGACCACTCCCTGGAGAGCATCATCCGCATGAACTCCTTGGCCGCGGGCAGGTTGTTCGCCTTGGCCGGGATGATGAACGGCTCACCGGAGCCGGCGCGGATCGCCTCGAACGGCATGACGCTGTCCGGCAGCAGCGGCATGGGCAGGAACTTCATGTCGAAGTCGGGGGGCGTCTGCTTGAGCTGCTCGTTCTCCAGCCAGGAACCGCTGGTGATGAACGCGGCCTTGTACTGGTTCCACCGGGTCTGCGACTCGGTGTGGGTCAGCCCGTTGGTGCCGGGCATCAGGTAGCCCTTTTCGACGACGTCGTAGACGGCCTCGACGGCGGCCTGTGCCGCGTCGGAGCCGACGAACGCCTTCGGGTCCAGGTTGTCGATCGCCTTCATGGCGTCCAGACCGCCCTTCTTGGCGATCAGGTCCATGATGGCGACGTTGATGTAGTACGGGTACTTGCCCTGGTGCGCGAGGCCGCCGATGCCCTGCGACTTGGCGTCCTTGCAGACCGCGAGGAAGTCGTCCCAGCTCTTCGGCTCCTCCCAGCCCTTCTCCTTGAAGAGCTTTCCGGAGTACCAAAGGCCCCACACCGTGTAGATGTAGTTGAGGGCCACGACCTTGCCGCCCTGCAGACCCGGGTCCAGCGTGCCGGGAATGACGGTGTCGCGGACCTTCTTCGCGGGGTCGTCGACGCTCGGGGCGTCCAGCACCTCGGCGAGATCGAGCAGCTGGCCGTTCTTGTACAGCACATCGATCTTGATCTTCTGGGCGCCGGAGTTGTCCACGATGTCCGGCGGGTTGCCCGCGTTGAAGCGGGGCTGGAGCTTGCCGGTGATCTCCTGGGTTCCGGTGTGCGTGGAGGTGACGCTCCATTTCTTCTGGAACGCGGCCTCCCACGCCTTCGCGTAGTCGTCGCCATATCCGCCCTTGAAGATGACGACGTCGAGCTTGCTGCCCTCCTTGACACCGAAGGGGTTGTCCTTCGACGTCTTGCCCTGGGTGTCGCCGGACGATTCGTCACCCCCGCCGCCACTCGCGCAGGCGGACAGGAAGCTCATGGTCGGCACGGAGACCAGGCCGAGCGCGGCGGAGCGTTTGATCAGTGCGCGGCGGCCGACACCTTCGGCGCCGGAGTTCTCTGCTGTTGGGGATCCCATGCTCAAGTCCTCGCCTTCTGAACAGGACTCAGGCGGTGAACCGGATCCTCCCCGGCACCGCGGTCGGGTCTAGCAGGTCGTGCGGGATGTGCGCGTCAGGTGAATCGCCGACAGGTATAGTCCACTTCCCGCCAGCGGAGCAAGATCGAATGCAAGGTTCGCCATCGGTCTTTTCCGAGTTGAGACCTCGCGGAAATATGAGTACCCGGCGGGTTCCTTGACGGAAAAATTCCCGACATGCCGCCTCGAACGACTCAGTCAACACCCTTGACAGCTTCGTCCACTTGGGCCACTACTGGTCCTTGCGCACAGTATTTGACAACGTTGTCCACAGCGCGCAGGGAGTGGGTTGGCGGATGCGCCACAGAGTTCGGCACAGATGGAGTACGGCGGTCGGGACAACGGCCGCCCTTGTCATGGCCGTCGGTTCACAGGGCGTTGCCGTCGCCCTGCCGGAGGCACCCGCCGCCGCCGACCGGGAGTTCATGTCCTCGTTCGAGACCGGGGAGCCGGCGCCGGACTGGCTGAACACGGTCGACACCGCGCCGGACGGCAGCAAGCGCGCCGCCGGCGTGGACGGCGGCTACAGCAGCGGCATTCCGGGCAATGTGACCGACCACGTCACCGATGTGCGGGCGAACGGCGAGAACGCCGGTGCCGGCGAGGTGAAGGAGAGCCTGGTCGACACCGAGCCCACCACCAAGTGGCTGACCTTCACGCCCACGGGCTGGGTCGAGTTCGACCTCGACAAGCCGGTGAAACTGGCGCGTTACGCCCTCACTTCGGCCAACGACCACGACGAGCGCGATCCGGCGGACTGGACGCTCCAGGGGTCCACGGACGGCAAGGACTGGAAGACCCTGGACAGCCGCTCCGGTGAGGCCTTCTCGGAGCGTTTCCAGACGAAGACGTACGACCTCGCGCAGACCGCCGCCGCCGAGTACCAGCACTACCGGCTGGACATCACCAAGAACAACGGCGGGACCATCCTCCAGTTGGCGGACGTGCAGTTCTCCACCGGCGGCAGCGACGGCCCCGTGCCCCAGGACATGCTGTCGCTGGTCGACCGCGGCCCGAGCGGCTCGCCCACCGCGAAGGCGGGCGCCGGCTTCACCGGCAAGCGAGCGCTGCGCTACGCCGGCCGGCACACCGCCGACGGCCGCGCCTACTCGTACAACAAGATCTTCGACGTCGACGTGGCCGTCGGCCGGGACACCGCGCTCTCGTACCGGATCTTCCCGTCGATGGCGGACGGCGACCGGGACTACGACGCCACGAACGTCTCCGTCGACCTCGCCTTCACCGACGGCACCCACCTCAGCGGCCTCGGGGCGAAGGACCAGCACGGCTTCGGCCTCACCCCGCGCGCGCAGGGCGATGCCAAGGTGCTCTACGTCAACCAGTGGAACAACGTCGTCTCCCGGATCGGCTCGGTGGCGGCCGGCAAGACCGTCGACCGCATCCTGGTGGCGTACGACTCCCCCGCCGGACCGGCGAAGTTCCGCGGCTGGGTGGACGACGTCTCGCTGGCCGTGAAGGCGCCCGAGAAGCCCAAGGCGCACGTGTCCGACTACGCGCTCACCACGCGCGGCACCAACTCCAGCGGCGGCTTCTCGCGCGGCAACAACTTCCCGGCGACCGCCGTGCCGCACGGCTTCAACTTCTGGACGCCGGTGACCAACGCCGGTTCGCTCAGCTGGCTGTACGACTACGCGCGTGCGAACAACGCGGACAACCTGCCGACGGTCCAGGCCTTCAGCGCGAGCCACGAGCCGAGCCCCTGGATGGGCGACCGGCAGACCTTCCAGGTGATGCCGTCCGCCGCCACCGGCACTCCGGACATCGCCCGGACGGCGCGTGCGCTGCCCTTCCGGCACGAGAACGAGGTCGCGCGGCCGCACTACTACGGAGTGCGCTTCGAGAACGGCCTGAAGGCCGAGATGACGCCGACGGACCACGCGGCGATGCTCCGGTTCACCTACCCGGGCGACGACGCGAGCGTCCTGTTCGACAACGTCACCGACCAGGCCGGCCTGACCCTGGACCAGGAGACCGGCGTCGTGACCGGCTACTCGGACGTGAAGTCCGGCCTGTCCACGGGCGCGACCCGGCTCTTCGTCTACGGCACCTTCGACAAGCCGGTGAAGGAGGGCTCGTCGAGCGGGGTGAAGGGCTACCTGCGCTTCGACGCGGGCGCCGACCGCACGGTCACGCTGCGCCTGGCGACCTCGCTGATCAGCATCGACCAGGCCAAGGACAACCTGCGCCAGGAGATGCCGGAGGGCACCTCCTTCGAGACGGTCAAGGCCAAGGCCCAGCGGATGTGGGACCTGCTGCTCGGCAAGGTCGAGGTCGAGGGCGCGACGCCGGACCAGCTGACCACGCTGTACTCCAGCCTCTACCGGCTGTACCTGTACCCCAACTCGGGCTTCGAAAAGGTCGGTTCCACCTACAAGTACGCCTCCCCGTTCTCCCCGATGACGGGTCCGGACACCCCGACCCACACCGGCGCGAAGATCGTCGACGGCAAGGTGTACGTCAACAACGGGTTCTGGGACACCTACCGCACGACCTGGCCGGCATACTCGCTGCTGACACCCCGCCAGGCGGGTGAGATGGTCGACGGCTTCGTGCAGCAGTACAAGGACGGCGGCTGGACCTCGCGCTGGTCCTCGCCCGGGTACGCGGACCTGATGACCGGCACCTCCTCGGACGTCGCGTTCGCGGACGCGTACGTCAAGGGCGTCGACTTCGACGAGAAGGCGGCGTACGACGCGGCGGTGAAGAACGCCACGGTCGTGCCGCCCGCGTCGGGCGTGGGCCGCAAGGGCATGGCGACCTCCCCCTTCCTCGGCTACACCAGCACCGAGACGCACGAGGGCCTGTCGTGGGCGCTGGAGGGCTACCTCAACGACTACGGCATCTCCCGGATGGGCCGGACGCTGTACGAGAAGACCGGGGAGAAGCGCTACAAGGAGGAGTCGGAGTACTTCCTGAACCGCGCCCAGGAGTACGTGAACCTCTTCGACTCCGAGGCGGGGTTCTTCCAGGGCCGTGACGCCCAGGGCGACTGGCGGGTGGAGTCCTCCCAGTACGACCCGCGGGTCTGGGGCCACGACTACACCGAGACCAACGGCTGGGGCTACGCCTTCACCGCCCCGCAGGACAGCCGGGGGCTCGCCAACCTGTACGGCGGGCGTGCCGGGCTCGGCGACAAGCTGGACGAGTACTTCGCCACGCCGGAGACGGCCTCGCCCGAGTTCGTCGGCTCCTACGGCGGTGTCATCCACGAGATGACGGAGGCCCGCGACGTCCGGATGGGCATGTACGGGCACTCCAACCAGGTGGCCCACCACGCGATCTACATGTACGACGCGGCCGGGCAGCCCTGGAAGGCGCAGGAGAAGGTCCGTGAGGTGCTGTCCCGCCTCTACACCGGCAGCGAGATCGGGCAGGGCTACCACGGTGACGAGGACAACGGCGAGCAGTCGGCCTGGTTCCTCTTCTCCGCGCTCGGTTTCTACCCGCTGGTGATGGGCAGCGGCGACTACGCGGTCGGCTCGCCCCTGTTCACCAAGGCCACGGTGCATCTGGAGAACGGCCGGGACCTGGTGGTCAAGGCGCCGAGGAACAGCGCGAAGAACGTCTACGTGCAGGGGCTCAAGGTCAACGGCCGTACCTGGACGTCGACCTCGCTGCCGCACTCGCTGCTGGCCAAGGGCGGGGTGCTGGAGTTCGACATGGGGCCGAAGCCGTCCAAGTGGGGCACGGGCAGGAACGCGGCGCCGGTCTCCGTCACCCAGGACGACAAGGTGCCGGCTCCCCGCTCGGACCTGAGCACCGGCGAGGGCGCCCTCTTCGACAACACCTCGGCGACGAACGCGAGCGTGACGTCCGTGGAGGTGCCGGTGTCCGGCCGGTCCAAGGCCGTCCAGTACACGCTGACGTCCGGCGACCACACGAAGGCCCCGACCGGGTGGACGCTCCAGGGTTCGACGGACGGCACGCGGTGGCGGACGCTGGACGAACGGGCGGGCGAGTCCTTCCGGTGGGACCGGCAGACCCGGGCGTTCTCCGTGCCCCGGGCCGGTGACTACACCAGGTACCGCCTGGTCCTGAACGGTGAGGCCACCCTCTCGGAGGTCGAACTGCTCGGCCGGTGAGGACACCGGGATCCGGTGCGGCGCCCCCCGCGCGTTGTGTCGCGGGGGGCGCCGCTTCCTTGTCCCGGCCTCTCGCACCCCTCTCCGAGAGGCGCAGCCACCGCCTTACGCGTCTCCTGCCCGGGCCGCCGTAGGATCACTCGGAGCGGGCTCTTCCCACGCGGGGAGGTACGCCTGCCGGGGGGTACGACGGTCGAACAGCGGAGGCACCGGCACCATGGACGAGGGACACTCCCCCGACGACGACTCGCTCAAAGCGGCGGCGGAGGTGTTCGAGCAACTGCGTCCCCGGCTGTTCGGCATCGCCTACCGCATCCTGGGCAGCGCCTCCGAGGCGGAGGACGTGGTGCAGGACGTGTGGATGCGCTGGCAGGACACCGACCGGAGTGTCGTGCTGGAGCCCGCCGCCTTCCTGGCGAAGATCACCACCCGGCTGGCGATCAACGTGGCCCAGTCGGCGCGGGTCCGCCGTGAGGCCTATGTGGGGCCGTGGCTGCCGGAGCCCGTGGACACCAGCGTGGATCCGCAGGTCGGCGCGGAGCGCGGTGAGGCGCTGGAGATGGCCGTGCTGCTGGTCCTGGAGAAGCTGAACCCGGTGGAGCGGGCCGCCTACGTGCTGCGGGAGGCGTTCGACTACGCCTACGAGGAGATCGCGGGCATGCTGCGGCTCAGTCAGGCCAATACGCGCCAGATCGTCAGCCGGGCCCGCAAGCACCTGTCCACCGAGCGCCGGGCCCCCGTCGACACGGCGCAGCACCGGCGGCTGCTCGACGCCTTCGTCGCCGCCGCGCGGGGCGGCGACGTCACCGCGCTGGAGAACGTGCTGTCGGCCGACGCGGTCGCCTACGCCGACGGCAACGGCATGCGCGGCGTGGCCCGGATGAAGGTCATGGGCGCCGCGCGGGTGGCGATGATCTGCGGCTCCGCGAAGAAGTTCTTCCCCCGGGCGGAGTACAGCGTGGTGGAGGCCAACGGCATGCCGAGCGTGCTGCTGGTCCAGGACGGGGCCGTCGTCGCCCTGGTGAGCCTCACCGTGGGGCCGGACGGCATCGACGGGGTCTACTGGGTCCTGGCGCCCGAGAAGCTGCGGGCCTACGAGCACTCGGCCCAGCGGCTCACGAGCCACCCCTGACGGTTGCTCGGACACGACGAAGGGCCGCATCCCCGAAGCCCGGGGATGCGGCCCGATCGCCGTGCCTGTGGCCCTACTTGCGGATCAGGCTGCGCAGCACGAACTGCATGATGCCGCCGTTGCGGTAGTAGTCCGCCTCACCGGGGGTGTCGATGCGGACGACCGCGTCGAACTCGACGCCGGTGTCGGTGGTGACCTTGACCGTGCGCGGCGTGGTGCCGTCGTTGAGCTCGGTGACGCCGGAGAAGGAGAAGGTCTCCTCGCCGGTCAGGCCGAGGGAGGCGGCGGACTCGCCCTCCGGGAACTGCAGCGGCAGGACGCCCATGCCGATGAGGTTCGAGCGGTGGATGCGCTCGTAGGACTCGGCGATGACGGCCTTGACGCCGAGGAGCGCGGTGCCCTTGGCGGCCCAGTCACGGGACGAGCCGGAGCCGTACTCCTTGCCCGCGAGCACGACGAGCGGGATGCCCTGCTCGATGTAGTTGCGCGAGGCGTCGTAGATGAAGGAGACCGGGCCGTCGGCCTGGGTGAAGTCGCGGGTGTAGCCGCCCTCGGTGCCCGGCGCGATCTGGTTGCGCAGGCGGATGTTGGCGAACGTGCCGCGGATCATGACCTCGTGGTTGCCGCGGCGGGAGCCGTAGCTGTTGAAGTCGCGGCGCTCGACGCCGTGCTCCGTGAGGTACTGGCCGGCCGGGGTGTCGGCCTTGATGGCACCGGCCGGGGAGATGTGGTCGGTGGTGACCGAGTCGCCCAGCTTGGCGAGCACCCGGGCGCCGGCGATGTCCTGGACCGGGTCCGGCTCCATCCGCATGCCCTCGAAGTACGGGGGCTTGCGCACGTAGGTGGACTCGGCGTCCCACTCGAAGGTGTTGCCGGTCGGGATCGGCAGCGCCTGCCACTGGGCGTCGCCCGCGAAGACGTCGCTGTAGGACTTGGAGAACATGTCCTCGCCGATGGCGCCCGCGACGACGTCGTTGACCTCGGCCTCGGTCGGCCAGATGTCCTGCAGGTAGACCGGCTTGCCGTCCTGGTCGGTGCCCAGGGCGTCCTTGGTGATGTCCACCTTCATGGAACCGGCCAGCGCGTAGGCGACGACCAGCGGCGGGGACGCCAGGTAGTTCATCTTGACGTCGGGGTTGATACGGCCCTCGAAGTTCCGGTTGCCGGAGAGGACCGAGGTGACGGCGAGGTCGTGGTCGTTGACGGCCTGGGAGACCTCCTCCGGCAGCGGGCCGGAGTTGCCGATGCAGGTGGTGCAGCCGTAGCCGACGAGGTTGAAGCCGACCTTGTCGAGGTACGGCGTCAGGCCCGCCTTCTCGAAGTAGTCGGTGACGACCTTGGAGCCCGGGGCGAGGGTGGTCTTGACCCACGGCTTGCGGGTCAGGCCCTTCTCGACGGCCTTCTTGGCCACCAGGGCGGCGGCGACCATGACGTACGGGTTCGAGGTGTTGGTGCAGGAGGTGATGGCCGCGACCGTCACCGCGCCGTGGTCGATCTCGTACGACGAGCCGTCGGGGGCGGTCACGGTGACCGGGTTGGACGGGGCGCCGTTCGGGGCGACGGCCGGGGCGTCGGAGGCCGGGAAGGACTCCTGGCCGGCCTCGTCCACGGCGTCGACGTAGTTGCGCACGTCCTGCTTGAACTGCTCGGCGGCGTTCGCGAGGACGATGCGGTCCTGCGGGCGCTTGGGGCCGGCGATGGAGGGGACGACCGTGGAGAGGTCGAGCTCCAGCTTCTCGGAGAAGTCCGGCTCGGCGGCCGGGTCCAGCCACAGGCCCTGCTGCTTGGCGTACGCCTCGACGAGCGCGACCTGCTGCTCGGAGCGGCCGGTCAGGCGCAGGTAGTTCAGCGTCTCGTCATCGATCGGGAAGATCGCGGCGGTGGAGCCGAACTCCGGCGACATGTTGCCGATGGTGGCGCGGTTGGCGAGGCTGGTGGCGGCCACGCCCTCGCCGTAGAACTCGACGAACTTGCCGACGACGCCGTGCTTGCGGAGCATCTCCGTGATGGTCAGCACGAGGTCGGTGGCGGTGGTGCCCGGCTTGAGCTCACCGGTGAGCTTGAAGCCGACGACGCGCGGGATGAGCATCGAGACCGGCTGGCCGAGCATCGCGGCCTCGGCCTCGATGCCGCCGACGCCCCAGCCGAGGACACCGAGGCCGTTGACCATGGTGGTGTGGGAGTCGGTGCCGACCAGGGTGTCGGGGTAGGCCTTGCCGTCGCGGACCATGACGACGCGGGCCAGGTGCTCGATGTTCACCTGGTGGACGATGCCGGTGCCGGGCGGGACGACCTTGAACTCGTCGAAGGCGGTCTGGCCCCAGCGCAGGAACTGGTAGCGCTCCTTGTTGCGGCCGTACTCCAGGTCGACGTTCTGCTTGAAGGCGTCGTTGGTGCCGAACTTGTCGGCGATGACGGAGTGGTCGATGACCAGCTCGGCCGGGGCCAGCGGGTTGATCTTCGCCGGGTCGCCGCCGAGCTCCTTGACGGCCTCGCGCATGGTGGCGAGGTCGACGACACAGGGGACGCCGGTGAAGTCCTGCATGATCACGCGGGCCGGCGTGAACTGGATCTCCTGGGACGGCTGGGCCTGCGAGTCCCAGCCGCCGAGGGCGCGGATGTGGTCGGCGGTGATGTTCGCGCCGTCCTCGGTGCGGAGCAGGTTCTCCAGCAGGACCTTAAGGCTGTAGGGGAGCCGGGCCGAGCCCTCCACCTTGTCCAGGTGGAAGATCTCGTACGACTCGTCGCCCACCTGCAACGTGCTGCGGGCGTCGAAGCTGTTCGCCGACACGACGGTCTCCTTCATTCATGTGCGCGTACCACCGCATCCTGCCGCCACGCCGTCCTGGCCGATCCGCTAAGGTAAGGCTAAGTTAGGTAACCCTTAGTGCCAGACCTGGTGAGGGCGTGCAACCGCGGTGCGCCTCGGCAGATATCTCGATGTCGAGATAACTCTAGTACATGGGGGCTGGATGGTCATGCCCGGACCCGGTGTGATCTCCTTCGCCCCGCCCACTTCGCGACTCCTCCCCCTTTCGGTCATCAGTGCGCCGAGGCGGGGTAAGCGAAGGTGAGCCGGCGAGGCCGGAGAGCACTGAAACGGAGGCGCAGATGCCACTCACGTTCCGCAAGAGTTTCCAGATCCTTCCCGGGGTGCGGCTGAACATCAACCGGCGCTCCTGGTCCATCACCACGGGCGGCAAGAACGGCCCCCGGCACACCCACAGCAGCACCGGACGTCGTACGACATCGATGGATTTGCCCGGACCTTTCGGTTGGCGCAGCACCCGTACGAAGCGGCGGCGTTGACGGGTCGTCACCCGGGCGGACCCCCCAGGAGGCGGCATCTCATATCTGAGATAGCCTCAACCTCATGGCAGACGACTACCTCGTACGCATCGGCAAGCTCATCCGTGACGCCCGGCAGCACCGGGGCTGGACGCAGTCGCAGCTTGCCGAGGCGCTCGGCACCAGCCAGAGCGCCGTCAATCGCATCGAGCGCGGCAATCAGAACATCAGCCTTGAGATGATCGCCCGAATCGGTGAAGCTCTCGACAGTGAGATCGTCTCTCTGGGCTACGCGGGTCCGATGCACCTGCGGGTGGTCGGCGGTCGCCGGCTCTCCGGAGCCATCGACGTGAAGACGAGCAAGAACGCGTGCGTGGCGCTGCTGTGCGCCTCGCTGCTCAACAAGGGGCGCACGGTGCTGCGTCGGGTCGCCCGCATCGAGGAGGTGTACCGCCTCCTGGAGGTGCTGGGGTCCATCGGTGTCCGGGCACGCTGGATCAACGACGGCGTCGACCTGGAGATCGTCCCGCCGGCCGATCTGGACCTGGGGTCCATCGACGCCGAGGCGGCCCGCCGCACCCGCTCCATCATCATGTTCCTCGGCCCGCTGCTGCACCGCATGGACCGCTTCAAGCTGCCGTACGCCGGCGGCTGCGACCTCGGCACGCGCACCATCGAGCCGCACATGATCGCGCTGCGCCGGTTCGGCCTGGACATCACGGCGACGGAGGGTCAGTACCACGCCGTGGTCGACCAGTCGGTGCGGCCGGACCGCCCGATCGTCCTGACCGAGCGCGGCGACACGGTGACCGAGAACGCGCTGCTCGCCGCCGCCCGCCACGACGGCGTGACCGTCATCCGCAACGCCTCTTCCAACTACATGGTCCAGGACCTCTGCTTCTTCCTGGAGGCGCTCGGCGTCAAGGTCGAGGGCATCGGCACCACCACGCTCACGGTGCACGGCATGCCGACCATCGACGTCGACGTGGACTACTCCCCCTCCGAGGACCCGGTCGAGGCGATGAGCCTGGTCGCCGCCGCGGTGGTCACCGAGTCGGAGCTGACGGTGCGCCGGGTGCCGATCGAGTTCCTGGAGATCGAGCTGGCGGTCCTGGAGGAGATGGGCCTCGACCACGACCGCACCCCCGAGTACGTCGCCGACAACGGCCGTACGCGGCTGGTGGACCTGACCGTGCGGCCCTCCAAGCTGGAGGCGCCGATCGACAAGATCCACCCGATGCCGTTCCCCGGCCTGAACATCGACAACGTCCCGTTCTTCGCGGCGATCGCGGCGGTCGCGCAGGGCAAGACGCTCATCCACGACTGGGTCTACGACAACCGCGCGATCTACCTCACAGACCTGAACCGCCTCGGCGGCCGGCTCCAGCTCCTCGACCCGCACCGCGTCCTGGTCGAGGGCCCGACCCGCTGGCGCGCCGCCGAGATGATGTGCCCGCCGGCCCTGCGGCCGGCCGTGGTCGTGCTACTGGCGATGATGGCGGCGGACGGCACGTCGGTGCTGCGCAACGTGTATGTCATCAACCGGGGTTACGAGGATCTGGCGGAGCGGCTGAACTCGATCGGGGCGCAGATCGAGATCTTCCGGGACATCTGACCGGCGGATGCCGCCGCATCTCGTCCGACCCGCTGCTCGGCAGTGAAGGAAGGGTGCGGCGGCATCTCTTCGACTTCTCCGGGACGACATCGCCGACCGCTTCCCGCCACGCGCAGGCGTGCCTCCCCGCACCACGGCCTGCCGCTGCACGTCGGCCTGACGACGGAGGTGAGACGGGCGAGGCCTCCGCATGCCGGCCGAACCCGCCGGTGGCAGCCCTGGCTGCCGGTCTTGCTCCGCAGGCGTTCACCACCCAGTTCTGGGACCCGGCCGAAGGGCGCAACTCCGGCTCCGGGGCCGCGGAATACTCGGCTGCGATTCAGGCAGGCCCGCCCCTAGGATCCCTGCTGGAGGCGCCGGCATGGCGCCCCGCCGACCGTCGGCACGCAACGGACCGAGGACGGGGGGCGCGATGAGCAGCCGACTCTTCGCAATCTCCTTCGACGCGCACCAGCCCCAGCGCCTGGCGCACTTCTGGTCCGGCGTCCTGGGCCTGGAGAGAGCCGACGACACCTACGACGGCGTCGCCCTGCTGTCCGGGAATGATGCCGGCTACCGCCTCGGCTTTTGTTACTCCCCGGCGCAGAAGGGCGCCCAGAACCGGCTGCACTTCGACCTGACCAGTTCCTCGCTGGAGGACCAGCGGGAGACCGTGGCCAGGGCGCTCGACCTCGGCGCGCGGCACGCCGACGTCGGCCAGGGACCGGACGCGTCCCATGTGGTGCTCGCCGACCCTGAGGGCAACGAGTTCTGTGTCTCCGAGCCGGGCGTCGATTTCCTCGCCGGCTGCGGCTTCCTCGGAGCGCTCGCCTGCGACGGTTCGCAGGCCGTGGGCTGCTTCTGGAGCGAGGCGCTGGGCTGGCCGCTGGTCTGGGACCAGGACGAGGAGACCGCCATCCAGTCACCGAACGGCGGTACGAAGCTCACGTGGGGCGGTCCGCCGCTCATGCCGGACCCCGGCAAGGACCTGCACATGGACCTCGCGCCGGAGGACGATCAGCAAGCGGAGGTCGAGCGCCTGCTCTCCCTCGGGGCCAAGCGTCTCGGGCCTGCCCCCGGCGGGGACGGCGCGGTGCTGCTCGCCGACCCCGACGGCAACGAGTTCCGGGTGCTCGCGCGTCGGTGAGGCCGCTGCGCTCCGGTGGGTTGTCGGCAACGCCATCGCATCGGTCCGCAGCGGCGAGGCCTCGGTGGAGGAGGCGATCCCGCACGCAGCCGTCCACGGCAGGCAGGAGGGCCGTGGTGGGCGACGTTCCCCCAGTTCGGTGACGACGTGTGACCGTGACGCTACGATGCCTCATCGGCTGAGCAAGTGCGGGGGCGTGATGACGACAGCCATCCATGAGCGGTACACGAAAGAGATCTACGACGGGCTCGGCTACTTCGCGGTCTGGATGCCGAACAGCCCGGTGTCGCTCGGGGACGTCGGGGTACTGCGCGGTCGGCGGTTCCACCGGATGACCTCGCTCGCGGATCTCGGCATCGCCTTCGAGACAGTCGGCCCGGGGGTCCCCATGGCCCACAGCTACTCGTCCGCCGGGGAGGTCGACGTCGCCGTGAGCGGCGAGGTGGGCACGCCTGAAGTCCTGGGACTTGCACCGCAGTTGACGGTCACCGTGACCTTTCACAAGGCGCACGCCACGTACCTGCGCGCGGTGGGGTGCACGGAGGAGGTGCTCGGCGACCACCTGAGCCTCCAGCGCGCCGTCGCGGACCTGCGCGAGGCCGGCGTCTGGCGCCGTGAGTACGTCATCGTGACGAAGCTGGTCAAGACCGGCCCCGCGGTGATCCTGGTCTCCAGCAGCGGAGGTACGCGCGTGGAGTTCCAGGCCTCCGTCGATCTGGCCCCGATGTCCCTGCCCCTCGTGTCGGCCGGCCCCGGCATCGGTACGTCGACCGGGTCCGCCCTCGCCGCCGAGGCGGTCACCCTCGACGGCGGGCTCACCCCGCTCTTCGAACTCAGCGCGATGCGCCAAGGACTGAGCGCACGGCCCAGGCTCCGGATCCGCGGCCCAGGCGCCGGTGCGGGCAACACCACGTCGGACAAGTGGCAGTTGGCTCCGCTGTCCTGGGAGGACTTCGCCCAGGACAGCGTCTCCCCGGCCTGAATGATCAGCTGGGCCTCCACTACTCATCCTTCCTGAACCGGCGAGGAGCCATGGCGGAGCCACCCCTGGACGAAAACGCCCGCCGCCTGCTGACGGTGATCGACAGCATGCCGGTGCGGCTGCCGGAACGGGAACGGGTGGTGGCCGCCTTGGACATGGTCGCCACCACGGAGTGGACCCGGGTGCGGATCGCCCTGCCGCAGCAGCGCGTCGACTCCCTGCTCCTGTCACGGCCGGACGCCTCCGCCGAACTTGCCGACGTCTTCGCCGTCGCCCGCACCGCCGCTCGCCTCTACGGCTTCGAGCACGTCGGCGTGGGCCTGATCGCCGTCGCACTCGTGCTCACCGCGCGGAACGGCTCGCAGTCCACGGACGTCGATGCCGTCAGCGAGGCCTTCGGACTCGGCCATCTGGAGAACTCGTCGGAGGTGCTCAACCAGTACTTGCTGGCGAGGGAGCGCGGCGAGCCGGCCACCGGCGGTCTCCTGGAGCCGACGGATGGCCTCGCCTGGGGACCCACACCGAAAGGCAGACGACGTCAACGCATGGCGCTCGCCTGCCTGTACACGGCGCGCGGTGCCGCTTTCGTCGCCCTGCTGGTCCTCGCCGTCACCCAGCACGGCGGATGGCTCGCCTGGCTGGTCGCCTTCGCGGCCGTCCCGTCATCCAAGGATGTGCACCGAAGACCGCTGGACCTGGCCGACGACTTGCCCGTGGGTGAACTGCCCCTGCGCTGGCCGTGGCACGGGTGTCTCGCCGTGGTGGCCGCCGCCGCGGGCCTGGTGGACGCCGCCGCGGTCCTCACCGTCCTCTATCTGGCACTGCCGTCGATCGCCCACTGGGGGGAGGCCGGCGAGGCGCGCCACCTCTGCATGGAGGGCCGGGAGATACGAGGAACCGGCCGGCGGACGGCCACCAGCCAAGCGGTCGCGGAGAGCTATGCGGTGCGACGCCGATACCGGGAGCACGCACTGGTGCTGGTGCTCGCCGCGGCTCCCGCAGGTGTTCTCGCAGCGGTGGCCGACGTGCCGTGGCCGCTCTACACCTTGACCGCTGTCTTCGTCTCACGTGGCCTCGGCGGACTCGCGGCCGTGGTCGCGGCGGTCGCGCTCATCACCGGGGACTTCTCCTGGGTCCTGCCGACGGCCGTAGCCCTGGGGCTGACCGCTCGTGCGGTCGAAGCCTGGCACCGGCGTCCTCCGCTGGCCCGCGTCCCCCTCGACCGCCCGCCCGTGCACCGCGCGCTCGGAGCCGAAGGCCGCGCGGCCCTGCGGGCCCACCGGCTGCTTCGCCTGGGGCGCCCGGTGGCCGCGCTGCGCAGGCTCGACGCCGTCCAGCACGCGGCTCACCGCCCCGAGACCGCTCTGCTGCGCGGATGGGCGCTACTGGAGCACGGGCATCCAGGCGACGCCAAGAGCGCCGTCGCCGTCCTGGGCCGGGAGCCGACTGGGCCGGCCGCGCTGATCACCTGCCTCGCCGAACTCGATCTCGGGAACGCCGACGCGGCCGAAGCCGCCCTCCAAGGGCTCGATCCCACGCGGGACGAGTGGGCACGGCGCAGGCGTCGGGACATCCTCGTCGCCGGGTTCAGGGTCGCGCTACTTCGCGGTACCGGCGAAGGACTCACCGAGTCGATCGCCCGGGAGGTGCCCGAGCGCGTCACCCGCCGCAACCTGACGACGGCCGTCGCCCTGCTGCGCCTGACCGCCGAGTCGGCACTGCCGACACGTCCCTCGCTCGCCTTCTACCTGGCCGGCGCCGCGCTCCTCCTCGCCCGTGCGGCCCAACCGGACTCTTTGGCGCGGGACTTCGGTCTCGCCGGTCGAGGCAGGACGGTGGCACTCGAGGTGGTCCGTTGCGGCGCGCTCGCGGGTCTGGCGGACCTTCGGGCACCGCGTGAGGTGGACAGTGACACCGTCTCCGCGCTGAGCGCGGGCGACGGAGCGGCCGGATTCCTGATGCGACTCGACCGGCCGATCGAAGCCGCGACCTATCTGAACGCCCTGGCCGACCGGCTGGCCATGGATCCGACGCACCGGCTGGCCGCGCTGACGAGCCGCATCGAGGCTCTGGCCGTGCTCAACGCCACCCGGCACGAGCTGCGCAGCACGGAAGAACGCCGACAGTGGTGGGGGGTCTTCGGCAAGACGATCGAGCATGCCATGCGGCAGGCAGCGGCCGGCGCGGACTGGCAGACCCTCGCCGAACTCATCGAGTCGGCCCGTCTCCAGCTCGGCCCGAACAGGGAGGACAGCGCCTTCGACGCCCCCCGGACCGTCGCCCCCTTCATCCGGGTGCGAGGCGCCTCCCGGCTGGAACAGGCTCACTGGTACCGGACCGAGCAGCCGCCCCGCGTCTTCGCCTTGGAGGACATGGCCGAGATCGCACTGGGAGCCGGCACCTGGTGGTGGAGCACCTGGGTCCACGAGGACACCCTGTTCTGGTCCCTCGTGCCGCCGAGCGGTCCGGTGACGGGCGGAACGCTCTCGCTCGCCGAAGGGACGGAAGCGGCTCGGGCCCTGTCCGACCTGAGGGACGCGCTGCCCGGCACCTACCCGGGCGAGGACGCTCTCGCCTGGGAGGACCGGGTGCTCAACAGCCCGCTCCTGGTGGGCCCGCCGCACGCCGAGTCGTCGCTCGGACGTCGCCTGGGCGCACTGCTTCCGCCCCCGTTGTCACGTGCGCTCCTGGAAGGCCGCGGCAGGCTGCGGCTCGCCATCGCGCCCGCGGCGCAGTTCGGCCATGTCCCGTGGCCGGCCGTCGGCGTCCCGGGCGGCGAGCGGGACGTACGGCTCGTCGAGCGGTGCACCGCCGTGCTCGTGCCACCGGCCGGACTGCTCGCCCAGCTCGCCGACCGCCCGCGGTTGGACGACGCCCCACCGCTCGGCCTCGTCGTGGTGGAGCCGGGAGGTGATCTGCCCTGGGTGGACGAGGCGGAGCAGTTGCCGACAGCCCGACAGCTCCTCGGACTGGTCCCGGAAGACGTCGAGACCATCACTCCGGCCGCCGACCTGTCCCTGCCGGAGTTCGCCGCTCGGTTGCGCGCCGTCGGCTCGGAGACGAGCGCGGTGTTCGTCTGCCATGTCGCCGAGGACGCCGCGTCAGGGCACCGGGGCGTCCAGCTCAGGCCCGGGAGCCCCGAGGACCCGCCCGCCGTACCCCCGCGTGTGCTGACCTCGCACATGCTCATCGACGCGCCGGACCGGTATCCGATGCCTCGTCAGATTCTTGTGCTCGCCTGTGACAGCGGCGACGTGGGCAACGTCTCGGCCGGCGAGTGGCTCGTCCTGGGCCCCGCCCTGTTGTGGGCCGGAGCCGACCGCCTCGTCGTCACCAGCTTCCCGGTCATCGACTCGGTGGCGGAGACCGAGTCCCAGGTCGCGTCCGAGGCCGCGGGCGGCGAGGGCGACGTGATCGACCAGCGCCTGCTGACGGCTCTCGTACGGCGGCAGCCCGTGATCGACGCGCTGCACGCCGTGCAGCGCGAGCAGTTGGCACGCTGGCGCAGGACGGGCCGGGACGGCGCACCGATCCACTGGGGCGGACATCTGGCCATGGGCGCCTACGGAGAACTGGGCGTCTCCCGCTCCCTGCCACCGCTGCGACGGCGCTACGTGCACGACAGCGTGATGGGGCTCCTCGACGACGCCGCCGAAAACGCGGCCCGGGCAGGACGGCGCACCCTCACCCGCTGGGATCTCCTGGTCCAGCTCGGGCTGTACGGTTTCGAGACGCCTCACGCCCTGCGTCGGTGGGCCGGGCTGGCGCCCATCTACCTCTACGAGCTCGCTGCGGAGGCGCGCCGTGCGGTCCTCGGACGCCGCCCCGGCGCGGCCGACGTACTGCCCGACGAGCAGGTCATGAGCCTGCTGACGGCTGCCGAGGCCATCGCCCGGGCCGCACGCCACCGGATCGTCGACGTGGAGCACGTCTTCGCGGCCTTCCTCGGCTCGCAAGGACTGCCGGGGTCCGCCGCGCGGACGATCTTCGGCTGGGACGGTCGGCATCCCGAAGTGGTCAAGGAGATCATCGGCGACACCCAGGACGGCTATCAGTACACCGGGCTCCGCGAACTCGCCCACCTCGCCGCAGCGGCCGTCCCGCCGGTCTACGCGGCGCTGAGGGCCGAGGTGCCCGGCCCCGAGGATGCGGAACGCTGGCATGTCAACGACCGGCCGTGATGCGCCACCCGCACCGGGCGGCCTTCGTCCGACCGGCGCAGCACAGGGCCGGCAAACGAACCACGCGGCCCGTCATGCGGTGAGGTTGCCGATGCCGTCGCCCAGTAGTTTCAGGCCGAAGACGAAGAAGAGGACGGCCATGATGGCGATGTTGTGCCGGGCGGCCCAGTCCTTCCAGCTGCCGAGCAGGCCGGTGGCCCGTTCGCCCATGAGCAGCAGGACACCGAGCGGGACGACGATGCCCAGCGAGGCGATGACCACGAAGACCGCGAGGGTGGCGATCTGCTGACCCGGCGGCAGCCCGCTGGAGCTGATCGAGGCTCCCGCGGCGATGGTCAGCGGAGCGTTCTTGAGGTTGGCCGCCGACAGGGCCACTCCCAGTCCGAAGACCTTCACCGGGGCGAGGCGGTCGATCGCGGCCATCCACTTCGGCAGCCGGGCCTCGGCGGCGTCGGCGGGGCGCTTGCGCCACAGCCTCGCGGCGAACACGAGCAGCGCCGCGCCCAGCACCAGTTGGAGGATGCCCACCCAGGTGGCCGGCTGCTTGTTCGTGGCGGCGCCGGAGGATCCCCCGATCGCGAGCATCGCCGCGCCCAGCGTGGACAGGCCCAGCATCCAGCCGACCGCGAACAGCAAGCCGTTGGGTCGTCCCCGGGGCGTGGCCAGCACGAGGATGATCGCGACGACCGGCAGAGGGCTCACGGCGACACCGGCCGCGAGCCCCAGGACGTCGCCGAGAGCGTTGCCCATGGTGCCTCCGGGAGCATGCGGGGACGCCGGGCCGGACCGTCGGACACTCCGTTCGGCCGCCGCCCGGCAGCCGCGTCACCCGTCGCCCTGCTCGACGGGCAGATGGATCGGGCCGCGCAGGACGGGGCTGCGCCGGTAGGGCGGCGGGTCGGCGACCAGACGGGGCCGGTCGAGGCGCCGCACCAGCTCGGTCAGCGCGATCTGGGTCTCCCGCCGGGCCAGCGGGCCGCCGAAGCACAGATGGATGCCGCTGCCGAAGCCGAGGTGCTGGTTGTCCCGCCGGTCGGGGACGAAACGGTCGGCGTCGTGGAACCGGTCCGGGTCGCGACTGCCCGAGGCCAGCATGAGCATGATCTGGGATCCCTTCGGGATGACCGTGCCGGCGACGGTGATGTCGCTGTACGCCGCCCGCCAGGGAATGATGTGCACGGGGGGCTCGTAGCGCAGCAGTTCCTCCACCAGCGGTACGACCAGGCCGGGTTCGTCGCGCAGCCGCCGCAGCACCTGCGGGTGGCGCAGGAGCGTCAGCATGCCGTTGGTGATGAGGTTGACGGTGGTCTCGTGACCGGCGATCAGCAACAGGTTGGCGGTGGAGACGATTTCCTCGTCCGTCATCCGCCCGTCGGGCCCGTCGTCGTTGACCATCCGGGACAGCAGGTCGTCGGCGGGCCGGCCGTGGCGTGCCTCCACCAGGCCGCCGAGGTACCCGCGCAGGTCCTTGGTGGCCCGCCGGCCGTTCTCCAGTTTCTCCGGGGGATCCGTCCTCGGGTTGTAGTCGATCGACTCGATGATGTCGTTCACCCACAGCCGGAACCGCGGTTCGTCCTCGCGTGGCACGCCGAGCAGGCGGCAGATCACCGTGACGGGGAACGGGTAGGCGAAGTCGTCGACGACGTCGATCCGCTCCTTGCCGGCGAAGTCGTCGATCAGGCCGGCGACCGTGCTGGTCAGGTGCGGTTCCAGGCCGTTCACCAGCCCCGGGGTGTGCGGCGGGCCGAAGTGGCGCATCGCCATGCGCCGCAGACGGTCGTGCTCGGGCGGGTCGAGGTTGATGAACGCCGGCGAGCTGCGTCCCTCGGCCGCTTCCATCGGACGCGCCAGGTTGCGGACGTCGGAGCTGAGGTGCGGGTTGTGCAGGAGGTCCGTGAGTTCGCGGTAGGTGCTGACGACGTAACTGCCGTCCTCCTGGAGGGCGACCGGCGTGCGGCGCAGTTCGGCGTAGAGGGGGTACGGGTCGGGCCGCGAGGAGTAGTCGAGTATCCGCTGCAGGGTGCCGGGCGTCTCGGTCGTGGTCATCTCAACTCCGCTCCCTACCGGTGGTGCTGCTGCGCGGACGTGACGCGTCGCTCGCCCGGGTCGTGGCCGGTGACGACCACCGTGGCGCCCTGGGCGAGCAGGGTGGGGCCGGGGAAGTCCACCGGCACCGGTTTCGTGTCGGCGGGCTGGTCGGGCGTGGGGCAGGGCGGCGGGAAGGGCGCGGCCGTCTCTATCAACTCCCGGTAGTGGTCGAGCCACTTGGCGTTGTTGAAGCTCACCGCGGCGGTGACGCGGCCCTGGTAGCCGTAGGCCGCGACGAAGCGGCGGTCGGCGACCGAGCCCTGGGTGACGACCACCTCGTCGGCGAACGTCGGTACGCCGACGGTCTTGATGTTGACGCCGAACTGGATCGACCAGAACACCGGGAGGGACAGGTGGGGCCAGCGGTCGGCCTGGCCGCTGACCATGTTGTGCGCCGCGACCTCGGCCTGCTCCACGGCGTTGGCCCAGTGCTCCAGGGAGATGAGCCGGTACTCGTAGATCGGGTTCGGGCAGCGTGCCACGTCTCCCGCGACGAAGACGTCGTCGGTGATCAGGCCGTTGAGGTCGAGGGCGCGGCAGCCCGTGTCGCAGGCTATTCCCCACACGCCCGCCGCGAGGCCCGAGTCGCGCAGCCAGTCGGTGTTGCGGATGCCGCCGAGCGCGACCACCGCCACGTCGGCGTCGATCACGCTGCCGTCGTCGAAGTGGGCCCGCCGGAACCGCCCCTGCGCGTCGCCCTCCAGCCGCGTCACCTTGACGCCGCACCGCAGGTCGACGCCGTGGGCGCGCTGCATGTCCGCCGCGATGTCCCCGACCATGGCGCCCAGCGCCCCGACCAGCGGAGCCGGCGCGAGTTCCGCGACGGTCACCGGGATGTCCCGTTCACGGCAGATGGAGGCGATCTCGGACCCGGTGAATCCCGCGCCGATGACCAGGACGCGGGACGGCCCGGCCGCGAGGGCCCGTTGCAGGCCCTCGGCGTCCTCGCGTGTCCGGACGACGAACACCCCGTCCATGGCCGCCTCGCTCTCCACGAACCAGGGGCGGGCCCGCACCCCGGTGGCGATCAGCACCCGGTCGAAGGGGATCTGCCGTCCGTCGGCGAGCCGGACGTGGTCGGTCGCGAGGTCGAGCCCGGTCGCGGGTACGCCCAGCAGCCACTCCGCGTCGATCCCGCGACGTCGCGGGAGCGTGGTGCCGTCGGCCGGAACCCACCCGGTCAGTACCTGCTTGGACAGGGGAGGCCGGTCGTAGGGCTCGCCCAGTTCGTCGCCGATCAGGGTCAGCGATCCGGTGAAGCCCTCGTCGCGCAGGGCCTCCGCCGCCCGGAGTCCGGCCAGGGAGGCCCCGACGATCACGATGCGGCCGTCGCGCCGGAACGCACGCAGGTTGTCTGCGCTGGTCATGACGGCGCCCCTCCCGTCGGTGCGTCGTGTCCCTCCAACTGGTCGACCAGGATCGCCTGGAGCGGGCAGGCCGCCGCGGCGCGCAGCACCTGCTCGCGGCCCGCGTCGTCGGGGTTCGGGGCGTACATCAGCGCTTCTTCGCCGTGCATCCGGAACGCGTCCGGAGCCAGGAACGCGCACTGTGCGTAGCCCTGGCACCGGGAAAGATCAACGACAACTCTCATCCCGACCTCCGCTGCGGGACTGCGGCCCCTGGAGTCTCTGTCCCGGTTCTCGCGCACTGAGGGGGCGAGGGCGCACCGCGCTCGTCGGGTGTCGGGTATCGGGTGTCCACAGGGCCTATGGGGCGTCGCGTGCGAGGCGACCGGCGGCCGTGGCCGCCCGGAGAAACATGACGTGCTGCGCAAAAGCCTATCCGCGGCCCTCATCGCCTGCACGTCGGGAACCGGGCCCGGTGCCCCCGCGGCAGGGGCCGGGGGGTCAGGGCGTGTCTGGCTGCTGGATGCTGTCGCCCCGGTTGCTGAGGGCGACGGAGGTGCCGATGCGGCGGAAGTCGTTCATGACGCCGAACATGGTCTTGTTCGAGGGCACGAGCGGCAGCAGCGGCAGGAGGGCGGGGTCGGCCGCCAGCGCGGCGTCGAGCATCTCCTTGTACGCGTTGTAGACCCGTGCCGTGTAGCCGGGTTCCGTCGCCGCGTTCAGCCGGTGGTCGTTGCTGACCGCGATGGAGGCGACGTCCATGAGGTAGCAGTCGAACAGGTCGGCGACGTCCTTGGCCGCGGCGGTCCCGGTCCCGCCTCGCGCGAGGACCTGCGCCATCTCCACGACGATCTCGCGGTAGATCCGGTGCCGGGTGCTGCTGGGGTAGGCCGCCATGATGTGGTCGGCCTGCCCGGCGCCCTCCGTGCTCATCGTGCGCGGCGCCTTCAGGTCCGCCAGCCCGGGAACGGTGAGCGGGACGCCCTGGAACATCGTCTCCTCGTCGGGGATGTCCCCGTTCCGGGAGGCCAGCGGATGCAGGCCGATCTCGTGCGACAGCATGCCCATCACGTAGCCGATGTCGTACTTCTCGAAGTAGTAGCTGGCCAGGTTGATCTGCACGCCCTCGTCGCCCAGGTCGATCACGTCGGCCGGGGTCTCCGTCGTCCGCACGTGGAGGGTGATGCGGCAGGGGCGACCGGCGATGTAGTCCTTGATCGTCCGGTGCGCCTCCAGCAGTTCGATGATGCGGATGGCCTTCTCGAGGTAGCGGTCGTCCGTGTACTTGAGGTTGGTGAACTCGTAGTTCCCCGACTTGAAGGGGGTCGGGGCCTGCGGCATGCGTGCCGGGACCTCCGGTGCGGCGTCGTCGGCCGGTCGTGGCAGCGAGACCGGGTCCACCCAGACCGACTCACGGAGGGTGGGGGCGCTCGCCGAGCGGGCGTCGTCCCAGGTCTGCTCCCGCGTGGCCGGTCCGGGCGCCGCAGGCAGGTCTCCGACGAGCGTCCCGAGCAGGGCCAGGTGACGGCCTCGGAGGCCGGCGGTGGCGAGGGAGGAGTCCTCGGGGGGCGCGTCCAGGTCGCCCAGAAGGCTGCCCGGGATGTGCGGACGGTGCGGGGAGTCGACGTCCCGGTACTCGTCACGCAGGCCCAACTGGTGGGTGAGTTCGTGGACCAGGTGCACCGGGTCGGCGTCCGCCCACCACGTGTGCTGGTCCATCGCCCGGTCCCGGCCCGCCAGATCCACCGTGAGGTGGGGGTTCTCGGACGGGTCGACGTACTCCACCGTCACGTGCAGACGGTCACCATTTGGCAGGCGGTATGCCGGAGAGTTCAGGAACTCCATTACAGCTACGTCGAGTTGCTCGCGGACGTGCGCGACCTCGCCGTCCGTTCCCCGCATCGCCACACGGACAGTGAGGTCGGTGACCGGCTCGCCCTCGAAGGTGAACCGGCGGGCGTCGAAGCCCGACCGCACCACGAAACGCGGGCGGCTGTCACGCTGCCCGCGCGGAGTGGGGGCGGTGGGCGACGCGTCCGGGGTGGTGCCGGGCCGGGGCAGGCGCGGGGCGGCGGTCTGGATGCTGTCGCCGCGGTTGGTGAACGTGAAGCTGGCGCCGAGACCGAGGAAGTTGCCCGTGACCTTCCACCAGACCTTGTCCGGCGGGAGCAGCTGCCGCAAAGGACTGTCCTGCGGCAGTCGGGCGGCGAGCAGTTCCTTGTACGCGTTGTAGGCCTTCGCCGTGTTGCCCGGCTCCCAGGCGGCGCCCCGGCGGTTGTCGTTGGTGACGGCGATGGTCGCGAGGTCCATCAGGTAGCAGTCGATCAGATCGGTGACGTCCCGCGACCGGGCCCCTTCCTCCCCCGCCCGTGCGTCCTCGGCGAGGACCTCGGCCATCTCCACCACGATGTCCCGGTAGATGCCGTGCCGGGTACTGCTCGGATACGCCGCCATGATGTGGTCCGCCTGGCCCGCGCCCTCCGTGCTCATCGTGCGCGGGCTCGCGAGATCCGTGAGGCCCGGCACCACCAGCGGGACCCCGTCGAACATGGACTCCTCGACGGGGATGTCCGTCCGGCGCGAGGCGAGGGGGTGCAGGCCGATCTCATGGGCCAGCATCCCCATGATGTAACCCATGTCGTACTTCTCGAAGTAGTAGCTGGCCAGGTTGATCTGCACGCCCTCGTCACCCAGGTCGATCACGTCGGCCGGGGTCTCCGTAGTGCGCAGGTGCAGGGTGATACGGCACGGGCGGGTGCCGATGTAGTCCCGGATCGTGCCGTGCTTGCGCAGCAGCTCGATGATCCGGACCGCCTTCTCCCGGTACCGGTCGTTCGTGTGCTTGAGGTTGGTGAACTCGAAATTCCCCGACCTGAACGGCGTCAGGGCCGGCGTCTGCATCATGTGCGCCGGCACCTCGGCCGCGCCGTCGGCCGGGCGGGGCAGTGAGACCGGGTCCACCCAGACCGACTGACGGAGGGTGGGGGCGCTCGCCGTGCGGGTGTCGTCCCAGGTCCCCTCCGTGACCGGCTCGGGGGCGGGAGTCACGTGCCCGACGAGCGCGCCGAGGAGCGCGAGATGACGGCCGCGCAGCCCGGCGGCGGCGAGGGCGGGGTCCTCGGGCGGCGCGTCCAGGTCGCCCAGCAGGCTCCCCGGGATGTGCGGGCGGTGCGGGGAGTCGGCGTCCCGGTACTCGTCACGCAGGCCCAGCTGGTGACTCAGTTCGTGGACGAGCTGGACCGGGGAGGCGTCCGTCCACCAGGTGTGCTGGTCCATCGCCCGGTCCCGGCCCGCCAGATCCACCGTGAGGTGGGGGTTCTCGGACGGGTCAACGTACTCGACGGTCACGTTCAGACGGTCGCCGCTGGGCAGGCGGTATGCCGGAGAGTTCAGGAACTCCCTCACGCCTGAGTCGAGTTGATGGCGGACGTGTGCGACCTGGCCGTCCGTACCGCGCATCGCCACGCGGACGGTGAGGTCGGTGATCCCGTCTCCCCGGTACAAGAAGCGGCGGGCGTCGAAGCCCGACCGCACCACGAAACGCGGGCGGCTGTCACGGACGGACGGGGACGTGGGCGACGCGGTCTGTTGCGCGGGGGGCTCGGAGGGGCGCGGGAGCCGTGGGGTGGCCTCGTCCGCCGGGGCGGGCTGCTGGATGCTGTCGCCGCGGTTGTTGGTCGCGAGGCTGGTGGCGAGCTGGGCGAAGTCCCGTACTACGCCGAACAGCCCCTTGTCCGGCGGGAGCAGGGCGCGGGCGGGGCTGTCCTCGGCCATGTGCTGGGCGAGCAGGGCCTTGTAGGCGTTGTAGACCTTGGCGGTGTTGCCGGGCTCCTTCGCCGCGTTCATCCGGTAGTCACTGGTGATCGCGATGGAGGCGACGTCCATCAGATAGCAGTCGATCAGGTCCGTGACGTCCTTGGCCTTGGCCCCCTCCACGCCGTCCCGCGCGGCCTCGGCCAGCATGTCGGCGGTCTTCAGGACGATGTCGCGGTAGATCCGGTGCCGGGTGCTGCTCGGGAAGGCGGCCATGATGTGGTCGGCCTGGCCGGCGCTGTCCGTGTTCATGGTGCGCGGCGTCCGCAGGTCGGCGAGCCCCGGCACCGGAAGCGGGATGCCCCGGAACATCGCCTCCTCGTCGGGGATGTCCCGGTTGCGGGAGGCGAGGGGGTGCAGGCCGATCTCGTGGGCCAGCATGCCCATGATGTAGCCGATGTCGTACTTCTCGAAGTAGTAGCTGGCCAGGTTGATCTGCACGCCCTCGTCACCGAGGTCGGTCACGTCGGCCGGGGTCTCGGTCGTGCGCAGGTGCAGGGTGATGCGGCAGGGGCGGGTGCCGATGTAGTCCCGGATCGTCGGGTGGTCCCCGAGCAGTTCGATGATCCGGACCGCCTTGTCGCGGTACCGCTCGTTCGTGTGCTTGAGGTTGGTGAACTCGAAGCGCCCCGACCTGAACGGCGTGAGGGTCGCGGTCTGCGGCATGCGGGCCGCCGCTTCGGAGGCCGTCGTGCCGTCGGCGGGTCGGGGCAGGGAGACAGGGTCGACCCAGACGGACTCGCGGGTGACCGGTGCGGTGGCGGTGCGTGCCGCATCCCAGGTCCGCTCCCCGTTTCGCCCAGGCTGCGAGGGCACGTTGCCGACGAGTGCGCCGAGCAGGGCGAGATGACGGCCGCGCAGCCCGGCGGCGGCGAGGGAGGAGTCCTCGGGGGGCGCGTCCAGGTCACCCAGGAGGCTGCCCGGGATGTGCGGGCGGTGCGGGGCGTCGGCGTCCCGGTACTCGTCACGCAGGCCCAGCTGGTGACTCAGTTCGTGGACCAGCTGGACCGGGGAGGCGTCGGCCCACCAGGTGTGCTGGTCCATCGTCCGGTCCCGGTCCACCAGGTCGACGGTCAGGTGCGGGTTCTCGGACGGGTCGACGTGCTCGACGGTGACGTGCAGTCGGTCACCGTTGGGGAGGCGATGGCGGCGCCCGTTCAGGAACTCGGTGACACCCGCGTCGAGCTGGTCGAACACCTGGGCCGCCTGTCCGTCCGTGCCGCGCAGCGCGACACGGACGGTGAGGTCGGTGACCGGCTCGCCGTCGAAGGTGAACCGGCGCGCGTCGAATCCCGAACGGACGGAGAAACGGGGGCGGTTGTCGCGGCGGCCCCGCGGCCTCGGCGCGCGCGACGACGGTTCCGTGCCGGAGTCCGGCCGGGGCAGTCGCGGGCCGACGGTCTGGATGCTGTCACCCTGGTTGTTGAAGGTGAAGCTCGTACCGAGGCCGAGGAAGTTGTTCGTGACGCCGAACATGCCCTTGTCCACGGGGAGCAGCGGCCGCACCGGGCTGTCCTGCGCGAGCTGGGCGGCGAACATCTCCTTGTAGGCGTTGTAGACCCTCGCCGTGTACCGGGGCTCCCAGGCCGCGCTCTTGCGGTTGTCGTTGGTGACGGCGATCGTGGCCAGGTCCATCAGGTAGCAGTCGATCAGATCGGTGACGTCCCTGGTGCTCGCGCCCTCCTCGCCCGCCGCGGCCTCCTCCGCCAGGAGATGCGCCATCCTCGCGACGATGTCGCGGTACGTGCGGTGTCTCGTGCTGCTGGGGAACGCCGCCATGACGTGGTCGGCCTGGCCCGCGCCCTCGGTGTTCATGGTGCGCGGGCTCTTGAGGTCCGCCAGCCCCGGCACCGTCAGCGGGACGCCCGCGAACATGGATTCCTCGTCGGGGATGTTCGTGTCCCGGGAGGCGAGGGGGTGCAGGCCGATCTCGTGGGCCAGCATCCCCATGATGTAACCCACGTCGTACTTCTCGAAGTAGTAGCTGGCCAGGTTGATCTGCACGCCCTCGTCACCGAGGTCGGTCACGTCGGCCGGGGTCTCGGTCGTGCGCAGGTGCAGGGTGATGCGGCAGGGGCGGGTGCCGATGTAGTCCCGGATCGTGTCGTGCTTGCGCAGCAGTTCGATGATCCGGATCGCCTTGTCGCGGTACCGGTCGTTCGTGTGCTTGAGGTTGGTGAACTCGAAGTTCCCCGACCTGAACGGCGTCAGGGCCGGGGTCTGCATCATGTGCGCCGGGACCTCTGCGGTGTCCGTGCCGTCGGCAGGCCGCGGCAAGGAGACCGGGTCCACCCACACCGACTCGCGGAGCATCGGGGAGGTCGCTCCCCGGGCGTCGGCCCAGCTCTGCTCCACTTCCTGCTCAGGAGCCGGGGTCATCTCGCCCACCAGCGCGCCGAGCAGCGCCAGGTGACGGCCTCGCAGGCCGGCGGTGGCGAGGGAGGAGTCCTCGGGGGGCGCGTCCAGGTCGCCCAGAAGGCTGCCCGGGATGTGCGGGCGGTGCGGGGAGTCGGCGTCCCGGTACTCGTCACGCAGGCCCAACTGGTGGGTGAGTTCATGGACCAGGTGCACCGGGTCGGCGTCCGCCCACCACGTGTGCTGGTCCATCGCCCGGTCCCGGCCTGCCAGATCCACCGTGAGATGGGGGTTCTCGGACGGATCGACGTGTTCGACCGTCACGTGCAGACGGTCACCGTTCGGCAGCCGGTACGCGGGGTCGTTCAGGAGGTCGCGTACACCCGCGTCGAGCTGGTCGCGGACGTGCGCCGCCTGGCCCTCCGGGCCCCGTATCGCCAGGCGCACCGTGAGGTCGGTGACCCGCTCCCCCCGGTACGGGAAGCGGCGGGCGTCGAAGCCGGACCGCACCACGAAACGCGGGCGGGTGTCCCGCGGGCCCCGGGGGGCCGGGGCGGTCGCCGCCGGGGATTCGGTGGACCGGTTCCGGGGCAGGCGTGGGCCCACCGCCGCCGTGCTCGGCGCCGCGTCGTCCGTCGCGGCGTCCAGCTCCATCTCCTCGCCGCCGGACTCGTACTCGGAGGACGAGGCGTCGGGGTTCTGCGGGTCCCCGGTCCCGGAGCGGTCGCCGTGCAGGACGCCGTTGGGGTCGAGGGTCGCGCCGATGCTCTCCGCGTGGTCGCTGATGTACTCCCGCAGGCCCGCGTGCTGAAGCATCCACCGGGGCATGCGCCAGCCGGGGAAGAAGGTGCCGTGGGTCCCGGACGCCTGTACCCGGTGGCCCAGCGGGCGCCCGATGTGCTCGTTGACCGCCTGGTAGGCGAGGTCGCAGGCGGCGCAGGCCATCTTGAAGCCCCCCAGGGGGAGCGTCCGCGGGGCGGCCGGGTCGCCGGGGTGGCGCCGCCAGTGCTCCATCCAGTGGCCGAGCAACGTCAGTTCACCGTGTTCGGAGCCGTAGGACACGGCCGGTTCCGTCTCGTCCCGCCCGCTGACGTTGAGGATTACCGGGTTGGCCAACGCCCGCTTGACGAGGTCGAGTTCGGGCGAGCCGGGGTGGTAGAGGCGGTACCAGCCGGTGGCCAGGGCACGCAGCTTGGTGCGGTCGCGCATCTCGCGTGCCATCGCCGGGCGGCGGCGGGCCAGCCAGCCCTCGTCCCGGCGCCACTGCCGCTGGTCGGCCGCCAGGCGCTCGTGGTCCTGACGCAGCGCCTCGGTGGCCTCGGGGAGGGCCTCCCACTGCTGCTGGAGCCGGTCGTTCCAGTCCCCGGCCTCGTACCGCTCGTCGAGCAGCGTCCGAAGCCGTGTCAGTTCCTCGTCCCGCTGGTCGAGTTCCGCCCGGCGCTGTTCGAGTCGGGCCGCCCCTTCGCGGTGCGCGCGCTCGTCCTGCTGCCACTTCTCCACCTTGCGCTGCTGCGCCGTCCCCGCCGGCTGCTGACCGGTGACGAACCACCGCAGTTCCTGCTCCACCAGCGCCGCCTGGTCGCCGGTGAGCGCCTTCGCGCCGGTGTTGCCCGCGATGCCGAGGGAGCCGTCCGGCAGCAGGGCAACGGCGATGTGCGGGGTGACCTGGGCGTCCACCTGCCGGTTCTCCTCGCGCAGGACGTCCTTCACCAGGCGGGCCACCCGGTCGAGCATCCGCAGCGTCACCTCCCGGTCGCGCGGCGAGGTGCCGGTGGGCCGGGTCTGGGTGAAGGGGCCGCCGGTCCCGAGTCCGAGCGCCTCCCGCAGGGCGTCGTACTCCTCACTCCGGAGCCTGCCGTCCTGCTCGGCGAGGTCCAGGGCCTCGGGTACGCCGAAGCCCGTGACCTCGTGGAAGGCACTGTCGAAGGCGACGTCCGGGTAGCCGCCGAGGCGGGCGTTGCGCCGTCGCACCACGTCCAGCAGCGCGTCCACGCGGAGGTCGGGCTCGGTCAGCAGGTCGGCGAACTCGGTCGCGAACCCGATCTCCGGGCCGGTGAGCACGGCCGTCTCCTCGGGCGCGGGGTCGGCGCCGTCGTCCCGGTCGTCGTCGGAGCCGAGGTCCATCTCGGCGTCCGTCTCCGCGTCCGACTCCGCGCCCACGTCCGGGGTGGGGGCGTTCCCGGACAGCGTGCTCAGGTCGAGCGCCTCCTCCTCGGCGGGGAAGCCGGGGGTGTCGCCGCCCGGCGGGGACGGGGGCAGCGGGACCGCGGCCGGGTCCTGCTCGTCCCCCGGCGGCCGAGGTGCGGGGGTACGCGGGATCAGGGGGACGAAGTCGCCGCCGCGGCGGCGCAGGCGCAGGTGCGGACCGCTCTCGCCGGACGGGCCGGGGTAGGTGTGTGCGGTGCCGTTCTCCTCGACCAGGGTGACGGTGGTGCCCGTCGCGGCTGCCGCCCAGCGGGCGACGGCACGGTCGGCGTCGGGTCCCCAGGGGGCGTCGGCGAGGTGGCGGCGCAGGTGGCCGTCGCGGGCCTGGCTGGTCGGCGCCGCCTCGCCGCGGCGCTGCCGGAGCGGTGGGGGCGTGAAGAGGGAGTCCCGCTCGGCCGGGTCGCCCGGAAGGCCGTTCAGGCGCATCAGTTGGGCGGGCGGGGATCCGGCGCGGATGCGCAGCCTCGTCGCCTCGTGGCTGTCCGGGCCGGGCTGGTCGGCGGCCTGGCGCAGGGCCGTGGAGAGCGCGGCGAAGAAGCCGTTCCCGCGGCCGGCGGGGGTGCCCTGGGTGTAGGTGGCGCCGTCGGGTGCGGTGAGGACCCCGTCCCGGGCGAGGCGGTAGCGCGGTCCTTCGCCGTCGGCGGGCGGCAGCCAGGGCGGGGTGGCGTGGCTGCGGTGCGCGGGCGGCCGCCCCGAAGTGGCGGGCGTGGTGACCGCGTTGCTGCCGGCGTCCGTCGTGGCCGTGGGAGCGGGAAGCGCGGTGGCGACCGGCGGCGCGGTGCCGGGCGGGAGGGCGGCGTGGAAGTAGCCGTCGGCGGTGAACAGGACCGGATCGCCGGCCGGGTCGACGGCGGCCGGGTCGGTGCCGTGCGGCAGGAACAGCTGCGCGTGGCCCTCGCCGGTCACCACGGTGAGCGGGGTGCCCAGGACCCGGGCGGCCAGGGCGGGCAGCAGGTCGGCGCCGCCGTGGTCGCCCGCGCGGCGCTCGGGCGGGGCGGGTTCGCCGTCCGGTCGCCCGGCGTCCGGGTGCGGCTCGCTCGTGAAGGGGCGGAGCATCGCCGCGGTGGCCAGTCGCACGCGCTGCGCGGGCGTCGGCCAGAAGGTCTGCGGGAGGCGGCCGAACGCGTCGAACTCGGCCTGCTGCGGCGGCGTCAGCCGCACCCCGGCGACGTCCAGTTCGTCCTGGGTGAAGGTGTCCGCGGCGTCCAGGGCCAGGGCGTCGAGCAGGTCCGTGTTGCTGTCCTCGCCCAGCGCCCAGGCGAGGCGGTCGCGGGCGGCGCGGACGGCCTGCTCGGTGACCGCCGGGTCGCCCGGCGCGGCCCTGAAGCGGTCGGCGGGACCGCTGCCCAGCAGATGGGGCAGCCGGCCCCGTGCCTCGGCGGCGGCGAGCAGCGCGTGGAAGAAGGAGGCGCCATCGTGGGGCATGTCGTGCAGCTCGCGCACGGTGGTGCCGTCGGGTGAGGCGAGGGTGCGCGGGCCGGGGCCGGTGCCGTCGGTGACGGTGTACGGCTCGGGTGCCTCGGAGCGCCAGTCCGGCGTCGTGTACGCCTGCGGCCGGTCCGGTACCTGGACCGTGGCCGAACCCTGGTGGTGGGCGGTGAGGCGGGTGGCGGCGAGGTGGAGGCGGTGGTGGTCGGCGGCGGCCGCGCCGGCGCGCTCCTCCCAGCGGCGTACGTCCTCACGGGCGGCCTGCCAGGCGGCGACGGCCGGGGACTGTGCCATGGCCCGCGGCAGGACGGTCGGGCGGTCGGGGTGGTCGTCGCCGAGCGCGGCCTGTTCCTCCGCGCTGAGGTCGAGCCAGGTCTCGCGGGCCCGCGCCCGGGCGTCGTAGTACCCCTTGTCGGCCGCGGCGAGGTCGGCGGCCGCCTTGGCCATGTCGTCCCAGGCCGCGCCGGCCTCGTCGGGGAACGTGGTGTCGTCCAGGAGGCCGTGGTCGCGTGCGATGTCCTCGCGCAGCCAGACCAGGGCGGTGGTCTCGGCCTCGGCGGCACGCGGACCGCGCTCGGCCTTGCCGAGGGCGTGCAGCGGGCGGCTGTCGGTGACCCGGTGGTCCACCTCGGCCACCGTCAGCCAGCTCACCGGCACGGCGAAGAGCATGCTGCGGTCGGTGACGACCTTGAGGTGGGTGCCGAGGGTGGTGTCCACGGTCCCCTTGAGGGCGGTCCCGTCGTTGGCGCCGCCGATGGGGACGCTCGCGCCCGGGTTGGTGACGCCCGCGTTGCTGTTGCCCGCCAGCGGCGAGGTGCCCACGGTGCCCTCGACGTTGTCGGTGATGCCGGCCTCCATGGCGTCGGAGGTCTTGGTGCGCTGCATGGCCTCCATGCGCGGCTTGCTCTCCACGGCGAGCAGCCGGGCGCCGCGGCGGTGCATCTTCGCGTAGAGGCGGGAGTCGGCGGTGTGGGACTGGCCGAAGAGGCGGGCTGAGGCCTGCGTGGGCAGCGGTGTGCCGCTCGCGCCGAGCGCCTCGCGGAAGCCGGCGGTCAGGCCGACCTGGGTGGTGGCCTCCTGCTGGGCCTGGGCGGGGGCGGTGCCGAGGCCGGTGAGGGGGGTGAGGCGGGCCATGCGGACGCGTTCGGTGAGGACCTTGCCGGTGTGCCGCTTGCCGAGGTCGCCGTCGCCGAGGCCGTCGGCGCGGGCGGTGGCCAGCGTCAGGGCGTCGTGCACGTTGGCCGCGCCGCGGATGTCCACGGCGAGGATGCCGGAGCCGATGCGGTCGTCGAAGGTCAGCACGTCCGGGTCGTCGGCGCCGCGCCAGGAGGAGATGCCCTCGGGTCGTGCCTGATCGGCCGTCAGCATCCTTACCGCGCGCTCGGGTTCCGGCACGTCCTGTTCGGTGAGCGCGCCGTCGGCGCCGTCGCCGTCCGGGGTGAGCAGGCCGGCCGGGAGGATCTCGTGGAGGCTGCCGACCGGGGCGAAGGCGCGTGGGGAGAGCGGCCGGCCGGTGGCGTCCGTCATGGTGACGGTCAGGACGTAGCTGGTGACGATCTCGGCGTGCGCCTGGGTGGTGGCGATGTTCGGCATCGCGGTGCTGCCCGCGGTCTCGGTGCGGGTGCTCGACCGCTGCTTGGCGGCGGTGCCCTGGAGCGAGGGGGCGGCGGCGAGGACGCCGCCGCCCGCCGCGCGTTCGGAGGCGCTGAGGGTCACGTCGGCGCCGCGGTCCTGGGAGCCGGCGGCGGAGTCGTCGCGGGCCGTGGTGCGGTAGTCCTCCAGCTCGATGCCGGTGCGCAGCCGTTCCACGGTGGTGGTGACCGGGGTCAGTTTGAACCGGACCTGTCCGGGGCTGCCGCCGACCGGCAGCCGGAGCGGGCTCGACCAGGTGCGGTGACGGACGGGCAGGGTCATCCCGTCCGTCGTCAGCTCGTGCAGATGGGCGCGGAGGAAGTCCGGGGAGAGCCGCTGGAGGACCTGCTCCCGGTCGTGCGAGGGTACGCCGATCTTCTCCAGCCGCCCCATCAGCTGCCGTGCCGCCTGGCCGGCGTCGAGCCGTCCGCTGGGGTGGGTGGGGAAGCGGCGGCCCCGCAGGAAGGGCGGCAGCCGGTAGCCGCCGCCCAGGTTGCGCGGCGTGGTGGTGCCCAGGCCGTCCGGGGCGAGCCCGGTCTCGATGGCGTCCTGCATCGGCAGGTGGAACATCACCGCGTCGCGGACGCGGTGGAGGGCGGCGGCGGCCCGGCGCGGGGACAGGCCGCGTCCCAGGCGCCCGGAGAGCCGGCCGGCCGCGCCGCTGATCCGGGCTCCGGCGCGGGTGCCGACCGCGCCCATGGCGGCCGTCCAGCGGTCCCGCACGGCGACGGTCTCGGCCGCGTCGGCGACCACCAGGTACATCCGCCCGGCGTAGGTGAGGGTGGTGTTGCGTCCCCGGGTGAGGGTCTGCGAGACGCTGCGGCCCTTGCCCCAGGCGTACTGGAGGGCGGTCGCGTAGGAGCCGACCACCGGCGGCCCGCCGGGGGCCTGCTGGAGGGGCATGTCGGCGCCCTGGAGGCCGAGGGTGGTGCGGGAGACGGTGCTGGCGCCGGCGGCGACGCGGTGCTCGTTGCCGATGGTCGCTTCGAGGGTGGCGGGCTTCGGGTCGCTCTTGACGCGCAGGTTGTGCAGTTCGCCGCGGACGGCGGCCTTCAGGTAGTGGGTCTGGAGCGGCCCGGCGCCGTTGAGTCCGGTGACGCGGGCACCGAACGGCCCCAGGTACTGGCCGAGTTGCCCGGCCACGTTGAGGTCGGCCATCGCCCGGCGCAGCGCGGTGCGCACCGGGGCGCCGGGCGCGCCGACGTGCCAGGACGTGCCCGAGGCGCGGTCGGCGGTGTCCTGGGCGAGCTGCTGGCGGGCGGGGCCGCCCTCGGTGCTGAGGACCACGTGCGGGGCGCTGAGCAGCTTGCCGGTGAGCTGCTGGTCGGCCGCGTCCGTTCTCGGCAGCGGGCGGGTGCCGTCGAGGAGTTGGTCGGCCTCGGTGGCGGAGAGCCGCCGGGGGGCGGGGGCGGGCGTCGCCGGTGCCGGGCCGCCGGGCGGCGGGTCGGCGGGGGCGTGGCGGTCGGATCCGTGCGCCGCGGGCACGGCCAGCTCCACCCGGCCCACGGTCTCGCTGCCCCGGGTGAACAGCGGGCGCTCCTCGACCTTGCTGACGAAGACGCCGGCGCCGAGCAGCCCGACGGAGGCGAGGCGGGCCCACCCGCGGGGGCGCCGGTGGCCCTCGAAGGAGGCACCCAGTTCCACCTGGTAGCTGTAGAGGTCGGCGCCGTTCTGGAACATCAGGTGGTCGTGGGTGACGGCGACCGTGCTGCGGGTGGCCTTCTGGTCGGTCTTGGCGTAGCGGATGCCGAGGGAGACGTTGCCGGCCTGGCGGGGCACCCCGGCCCCCGGCACCTTGTCGTGGTCCCGGGGCGAGATGCCCAGTTCGACGCCGCTGGAGAGGGTCGTGGACGCCTGCTGGCCCTGGCCGGAGATCTCGGTGCCGATCACCGCGTTGCGCAGCGAGCGTTCGCTCATGGTGGTCTCGAAGCGCCGGTCGGAGAGCCGCGCCCGCAGGATCAGGGTGTGGTGGCCGCGGCGCACCTTGCCGTCCTCGGTGAGGGTGACCGGCACACCGGTGGTGGTGAGATCGTCCAGACTCTGCGCGAGGGTGGGCCGGTTGAGCGCCTCGCGCACCTGGCGGTCGTTGTGCAGCGCGGTCCGCATCCGCCCGTCGCCGTACCAGAACTTCGCCAGTCGCGGGTGCCGCAGCATCAGCGGCGGGACGAACAGCGACGGGTACGAGCGGTGCAGGGTGTCCAGTACCGAGTCGGCGAAGGCCCGCATGGGGTCCGGTGGGGCGGGACGGCCTTCTGGGGCGGGACGGCCCGGTACGGCGTTCTGGGTGCGGTCGGGGCGGAAGCCCTCGGCGCGGACCTGGCCGCTGAGGTGGACGGGGTCCTCGCGGGTGAGGTACCACGGCACGGGCGGCTCGGCGTCCGGGTCGGGGCCCGTCCGGCCGGGCGTACGGCTGTCCCAGCCCGCGAGCCGGCGGGCGTCCTGGGTGGAGATCCAGTCCAGGCTGACCACCCGGACGGGGCGGGCCGCGGAGGGCGGTTCGCCCGCCTTGCGCACCATCAGGGTGCGCTCCACCCGGTAGAGCGCCACCGGGTGGTTGCGGACGCGTCCGGTGGTCTTGCGGGCCGCGTCGGTGCCGAGGTAGTGGCCCCGTCCGGTGCTGAGGTCCGCGCGGACCAGTGGGCCGCCCTGGAGACGTACGTCGGTCTCCGGACCGACGAGGGTGTAGTTGGGCCCGGAGGTGACCTGGATGCCGAAGCGGGTGTCGCGGGCGTGGCCGCGTTCGTTCTGGTACGTGGTCTGGGTGAGGTCGCGCAGTTCCGCCTTGACGGACTCGGTGACCAGGGTGGCCCGGTGCGGTATCGACCGCTCGACGATCAGGTGCCCGAGCGGGTGCTGTCCGCTCCCCCGGGTCAGTTCGGGTCCGCTCACGGGACCGGAGAACCGGCCGAACAGGGCGAGCAGCCGTCCCGGCCGGACGTACGAGACCAGCGTGCGGTGCGCCGAACTGCCGGGCCGGGCGCCGGAGACGGCGAGCGCGAGGTCTTCCGGCGGGTCCGTCAGGTGCAGTGCGGTGGTGTCGGTGACGCGCGGCTCGACCCCGTCGGGGAAGGTGAGCGTCTCGGGCGCCCTGCGGGGGCCCTTGAAGGGCACGGTGAGGTCGTCCGGCAGCCGCCAGCTCAGCCCGTCCCGCATGGCGAACTCCGCGGTGTGCGCCGGGGTGCGCTGCCAGCGGGGGGCCGTCGCGGGGACGGTGTCGGGGGCGGTGTCGCCAGGCCCGGAGGTCTTCGGGACCTCGGTGACCCGGTCCACCCGCACCCGGTAGTGGACGTCGTCCAGGTGCAGGTGGGAGCCCTCCACGGCGCGGTACTCGGTCTGGTGGTAGGCCTGGGTGCCCTGCGTGTAGTCGGTCCTGCGGGTCCAGCCCAGCGAGACGCCGATCTTCAGCAGCCAGCTGAGCGGCGGGCCCATGCTCAGCGCGGCGGCGATCCGGCGCCCGTGGCCGACGCTGCGCCCGCCGCCCGTACCGGCCTGGCCACGCCGCATGGTGTCCAGCCGGACGGTGCCGCCGCCGACGTCGGCAAAGCGTTCCCAGCGGTGGTAGGGGACGGCCTCGACGGTCATCTCGAGTCCGACGCCGGACTTCTCCCGGCCCACGAGGCGCGCGCCGCGCGGCGCGGTGAACGCGCCGGGCTGGTCGGTCAGCAGGCGCAGCAGCTCCGTCTCGTCGAACCGGGCGCGCAGCTTCTTCGGCAGCTTCCCGAGGATCTCCGCGGCCACCTGCTCGGGCGAGCGCAGGGTGAGGACACCGGGCCCGGTGAGGAGTCCGGTCGGGGTGGTGCCGGTACGGCCGCCCGGACTCCCGGCGCCCGGCTCGGAGTCGGGGCTGAGCAGTACGGCGGGCAGTCTGCTGCCGTCCTCGAAGGTGACGGTACGCGGAGCCGGGCCCGGCGGCCGGGCGTCCGGGCCGGTCAGCAGCCGTGCCGGACGGTGCCGTTCGAGCTGGGTCTCCAGCGGCACCGGGTCGCCCCGGTCGGGGGTCTCGGGCGCGGGACTGTCGAGGTCGGTGATCCCGCCCATGGCACGCAGCCACTCGCCGAAGGGGCCGGAGTCCTCCGTCTCCTGCGTGACCGGCTCGGGGCCGGTGGTGCCGGTGTCGGGCACGGGGGTGAGCGGTGCCGTGGCCGGGACCAGGGCGTCGTAGTGGTCGCTGCCGTTGTAGGCGAGGTGCAGAGTGCCGCCCTGTCCGCCCGGGTGGAGGGTGGTGACGAGGGTGCTCCCGGGCGCCTGCGGGTCGGGCTGGACCAGCCGCAGGTCGAGGTCGAGGGTGTGCGCCAGCGCCTGCGGGAGGAGGTCGGCGAAGGGGGAGGACCACAACTCGGGGAGTTCGGCCGCCGCGGCGAGGAGTTCCTCGGTGCCGAGCCGCCGCGCGTCGGCGGGTGTGGGCGCCACGTCGGCGAGGTGCGGGTAGCCGCTGTCGCGCAGGATGCGCCGCCACTGGCGGGCGTCGCCGTCGGTGACGACGGTCCGCGCGATCCGGTTCCAGCGCTCGGTGATCCGGCGCCGCGCGTCCGCGTCCCGTACCCCGGCGAGGGCGGTCATCCGCAGGTCGTCCACCACGGCGAGCACCGGGTCCGGGGTCGCCTCCGCGGCGGCGGCGGCCAGTTCGGACCCGGTGATCCGGTCCCGCAGCAGGCGGCGCAGCCCCGCGACGTTCCGCGCCGCCCAGGCGGGCGGTACGTCCTGGCCGCGCGCGCTGTCGAGCAGCGCGCGGAAGAGGCAGTTCCCGTCCGCGCGGGTCTCCAGCCGCCGCAGGGCGAGGCCGTCGGCGTGCACGGTGTCCGCCGGGTCGGGGGTCGTGGCGGCACCCTTGCTGAACAGGTCCAGGTCCTCGGCGAGGCTCTCTGGGCGGCCCGGTGCGGGTGCCAGATCGGGTCTGCGGCGGGCGAGTTCGGCGGTGTCCTCGGGGCTCAGGGCCAGCTCGGACAGCGGCAGGGGGGTGCTGGAGAGCGACCAGGTGACCCGGGCGGAGGGCGCGTAGGCGAGGCCCCGCACGTCCTCCGGCGAGACCAGGGTGTGCGGCGGGAGGGCGGGCGGCGGCGGGGGCAGCAGCGCGTCGAGCGTGGTCCCGCCTCCGGCGGTGCCTCGCAACTCGGCCGCGGCGCGCAGGAATCCGGTGTACTCCTCGGCGGTGGGGGCGGCCGCCGGGTCGGAGGTGGTGCCCGCCGTGGTGCCGCGCCGGTCGACGACCATCCGGCGCAGCAGGTCCGGGGTCATCCGTCCGTCGCCGTAGCGGGCCGCGGTGTCGGGGCTGAGCCAGCGCAGACCGTCCACATAGGCGAGCGCCGCGAGCAACTCCCGGTTCTCGGGGCGCTGTTCGGCGTCCGGGCCGAGGGCGTCACGCAGGGTGCGGATCTGCTGGAGGGTACGGGCCCGGGCGAAGGCGTCGGCGGGTTCGGGGCCCGCGTGCAGGCCGGCGTCGCGCGCCAGCCCGTCCAGGTCGGCGCCGCCGGGCTCCGGGGTGAACAGCCGCCACCGGCCCGGTCCGTCCGGTCCCTCCGTGAGCACGGCGCGGACGTCGCCGTCCCGGTCGCGTGCGGTGCCCACCTCGGTGGTCGGCGCGTACACGGGCCGACCGGTGCGGTTGGCCACGTGCTGCGCCACCGGGAGCCCCGCCACCTCGGGCTGCCGTCCCGTCTCGCAGGAGAACAGCACCAGTGGGCGGTCCTGATCGCCTTCCCGCGCCCAGGACTTGAGCACCTCACCGAGCTGCACGCCGCTGACCTTCACGGTCGGGTGCGCCACGTCGTCGGTCCCGAGCGTGACGGTACGGGGGGTGCCGTGCCCGGCGAAGTAGTCGGCGCCGCGCTCGGTGCCCGAGCCGGGCAGTGGGGCCGGAGGGCCGGTGAACACCGTGCGGGGCGCGGGGGGATCGGGGTCGGTGGGACCGGTGGTGGTGGCAGCGGTGGGGAGGGGCGCCGAGGTCGTGCGCACACCGCGGAAGGTGTCCTGGCCCAGCAGGGCCCGCCGGGCCGCGCCGTGGGCCGTGTCGTCCTGGGCCGGGCTCTGGGAGATGGTCAACATCTGTACGGCACGCCCCGGCCGGGGCGTGTGGGCCGCGTCCGGCACCCAGCGCCGTATCTGCGCGAGAGGCACCGTGAGGCCGTCCAGGGTGGTGACGGCGGGCTCGTGCGCGGTCCGGGCGGGTCCGTTCCCTTGGTCGGTGGTGCCGGTGCCGTCCGCGGGCCGTACGACGATCCGCGCCGGCGGCGGGGGCGGGGCCGCCACGAGGGGGGTCGGCGTGAACCGGTCCGGCATGGACCGGTCCGGCGTGGTGGGCGGGGGCGGCGGAGCGCCGTCGTCCTCGCCGTCCTCGTGGCCCGACTCCAGGTGCAGGTCGGCGGCCGGTTCGGTCCAGGGCCGGGAAAAGGTGGCGAGCTTGGCGGCGGGAGGTTCGGCGCGGACGGTGGAGTCCTGCGCGGTGCCGTCGCCGGGTACCGGGGTGGAGGTCTCCGTGACCACCTTGAGCGCCTTCGGCGGCGGCTCGGCCCGCGGGGTGGTCACCGGTTCGCCGTCGGTCGTCGCGTCGCTCAGGGTGGCGGGGCGGACCTCGGTGCCGAGGGCATCGGCGAGCGGCAGCAGGACGTCGGCGCCGGGGAAGGCGCCGCGCGTGTCCTGCGTGGTGCCGTCCGGCGCCGGCGGGAGCGGCGGAGCGGTGAGCGGGCGGACCCGGACGGGGGCGCCGGGGCTCTCGCGGGTCAGCTCCACGGCGGCACGCACCGGGCGTCCCGAACCGTCGGGCGCGCCCGCCGGCCCGAGCACCACGGCCCGGTCCGTGCCGGCCCGGTCCAGCAGGTCGGCGGCTTCCGGCGACCCCTCCCCCGGCGGCGGCACCTCGGACACCACGATCGTCAGCGGCGGCGCCGAGGTCACGTGCCCGGTGTCACGCGCGTCGTCGCTGTCCCGTACGTCGCCGGTCACGTTCACGTCGTCGGGCGCGGTGTACGAGCCGGTGGTGTCCACCTTGGGCGGAGCGGCGGCGAGGTCGGACGGGGCGGTGGTGTCCGTGGAGGTCGCGCTCGCCGTGGACGAGTCGACCTCCGTGGACGAGATGGTCTCCGGAGCGGAGGACGTGGAGGTCGTGGACTCCGTGGAGGCACCCGGTCGACCGCCGGTGCCCGTGCCCGTGCCCGTGCTCGTGCCGGGCGTACTGGTGCCCGTGCCGGGCGTGGTGGCGCCGGTGGGGTTCTGGGAGGCGACCGGGCCGCCGGTCCCCGGGCCCGGGGACACGTCCGTGCGCTCGTCCTGCCCGGGCACCTCGACGTCCGAGGTGAGCGGGGTCTCCACCGTGACCGGCGTACCGAACGCGTCGAGGGCGCGGCGGACCTGGTCGGCGTCGACCTCGGCGGCGGGGCCGTTCCCGGCGGGTACGACCCTGACCTCGGGCAGCTGCGACAGATCGGTGTGCAGGCCGTCGCGGACGCCGATCTCCGTACTGCCGGGCGGCTGGGCGCCGCGCAGGGCGGCGAGGTCGCGCAGGGCCTGCTCGCGGACCTCCGCGGGGCCGTTGTGGACCTGCTGCCACAGCGCGTTCTCGGCGGCGGTGACGGGCAGCGTGCCCGGTGAGTACGGCGGCGGGTCCTGGGTGGTGTAGGCGGGCGGGTCCTGCGGCGTGTACGGCGGGGGGTCCTGGGCGAAGTCGGCGCCGGTGTCCGCGGGGGTGGCGCCGCCGGTGGAACCCGTGGTCGAGGGAGCGCCGGTGCGGTCGGCGCCGTCGCCGTCCTGCGAGCGGGGGGAACCGGCGGTGTCCCGCGAGTCCGTGTCCCCGTCCGTGTCGGCGGAGACGGTGGGCGGCGGCTGGTTGCGCAACCTGTCGATGACGTGCCGCAGTTCGGCCCCGCTGTTCAGGGCGGTGTCGGTGAGCGTGGCCTCGACCTGGCTGCTGATGCCCGCGCCGACGAAGGTGGACCAGCTGGTGGACCAGTCGCCGTCGAAGGCGCCCTTGATCAGGATCTCCGCGAGTGCCTCGCCGGCGCCGGCGGCGAGGAAGTCGGCCGTCCCCTTGAGCCCGTAGTGGCCGGCCAGCGCGCCCGGGCGGTCGGCGTTGTTGCGCAGGATCTGGTTGTTGCGCCACAGGTCGGGGTTGTTCCGGAAGGAGAGCGGGCCGTCGCGGAACGTCAGTGGCGTGTTGTTCGTGAGGTGGGGACCATTGCCGTTCGGGGTGGGGCCGGGGCGGTCGTTCGGGCCGGGACCGGGTCCGGGGCCGGGGTCCGGCTTGGGGGTGGGGCCGTCGCTCTTGAAGTCGAGGTCCGGGTTGTTCCGCCAGTTGGGGTTGTTCTTGAAGTCGAGGTCCGGCCCGTTCTTCAGGAAGTTGTGGTCGTAGCTCTTGACGATGTTCTTCGCGAAGTTGTCGAAGATGCTGGTGAGGAAGCCGGCCGCGGCACCGAACGCGGCGGACTTGAGGATGTCGTTCCAGTCGAAGCCGTCGGGGCGGCGGCCGTCGGGGGCGAAGTTCATCATCGCGAGGCGCACCGCGAAGGTGGTGAACGCCTCGGCGAACGCCTCGGTCAGCGAGGGCGCTATGTGCAGCCGCTGGAGCAGATGGCTGAGCGTGGTGAGGATGAGGAAGCGGCTGCGCAGCTTGGCCATCATGATCTGGCTGGCCGACAGACCGCCGGTGAAGAAGGACATCGCCAGGTAGATGGCGATCTCGATGAGCAGCCGGATGACCTCGGCGATGACCTGCCACTTGGACTCCATGATGTCCATGGAGGTCTTGCGCCGGCCTTCGGCGATCTTGTCGAGCTGGTCGGCGAAGTCGCGCAGGTAGTTCCGGCCGGCGTCGTCGATGAGCATGCCCATCGCCCTGGCGTACGACTTGGAGAGGTCGTCGGGCATCACCTCGGCGATGTCGTGGACCGACTTGTCGATCAGCGAGGAGAGCCGGTCGAGCTTGCGACCGAGGCCGGAGTAGGGACGGCGGCTCTCGTAGGCGAGGTCCTCGTCGGCGTCGATGAGCTTCTCCCCGGTGAGGATGAAGATCATCGCGTTGACCTCGGGCGATGCCTGGATGCTCATCCGGGGCCGTCCTGGAGACCGTGCGGGCAGGACGGAGCGGCCGCTCCCGGCGTGGTGCGGGAGCGGCCGGCGGTGCGCGGGTCAGCGGCGGCCATGCCCGCCCGGGCCGCCGTCACCGTTCACGCCGTGGGTGTCGATGCGGTTGTTGCCCCGCTCGATCTCCTCGAGGTGGCGGTCGCGGGTGTCCTTCATCATCCGGACCTGGCCGACCGTGGCGTCCGTGATGCCCACCAGCGCGTCGCGGATGGACATCATGGTCTCCTTGGTCGTCTGCCGCTCCTTCTGTTCCTGCGGCTTGGCCTTCTCGGCGAACTCGCCCTCCGTGCCCGGCCATCGGACGGTGGGCGCCAGTTCGTCGAGGAACTCCTCGGTGATGCTGCCGGCCAGGTCGCCGATCTCCTCCAGCTGCCTCGCCAGGGCCTCGATGCGGTGTGGGTCGACGTAGTAGCGCTGGCCCATCGTCAGTCCTCCCCGTCCTCGCCGAGCGCGTCCCGCCAGGCGGGGGACGCCTGGTCCTCGCGTTCCGTGTCCTCGTCGTCCTCGCGCAGCACCTCGGGGCCGAAGATCCGCTCCCAGTCCAGCTCGAAGCCCTTGAGCTCCGGCACGTCGGCGCTCGGCTCGGTGAAGGGCGCCATCGCCTTCATCACGTGCCGGTTCATCTTCACGCGCGCCGCGTTCGCCGCCTCCAGGACACTGGCGGCCAGCTCCTGGGGCGACATGTCGCGGTACTTGTGCTCCAGGAACTCGATGCCGGCCAGTTCGCCCTGCGGGCCCACGGTGGCGCGGACCGCGCGGTCGGAGGAGAGCACCGCGAACGACGCCTGCCGCAGCTCCCGTTCGGTGCGCGCGACCGCTTCCTGGGCGGCCTGGAGCTCGGCCATGGCCTTCTCCAGGCGCTTCTCCAGCGGTTCCGTCACGGCGCTCCCGCCCCTCTCCGTCGGTCTCTGCAGGTCTCAGAAGATCTCCGTCAACTGTCGTGCTGATCCTGCCTGGTGAGGGCACGGTCGCGAAAGCCGGGGCCGGGTGGGATACGTCTCCGCGCGCCACTCATCGTCCGATGACGGCCGGGGTGCCGCCCTCCTCGGTTCCCCACACGTCCGCGTCCTCCTCGAGGTAGTCCGCGGAACTGGTCGCCCTGCGGCCCGGCTCCGCCTCCTCCTCGGGGGAGTCGCCGCCCGTGGTCGCCACCCGGGAGGCCGGGGTCAGGAAGGTGTCGGAGTCCTCCTGGCGGTTCCACGGGTTGCGCCGCCTGCGGTTGCGACGCTCGCTCTCCTCCGCCGCGTCGACCAGGACGGCGCGTACCCGTTCGCCGTTGCCACGGTCGCCGCCGGCGCCCATGCCGCCCGCGCCCATGCCGCCCATCGGCATGCCGGGGCTGCCGGGCATGCCGGGCGCGCCGGGGGCCCCTGCCATGGGGGCGAGCGGGGTGCCCGCGCCGCCGGAGGCACCGTCCGAGAGCGGTGCGGCACCGCCTCCCGCGACGCCGTCGGGGGAGAAGGCGTCCGTCCCGGACAGCCCCCCGCCGGTGGCACCGGTGCCGACGCTCGCACCGAGACCCAGATCGGACGGCGACAGGTCCCGGGTGGTGGCGCCGTCGCCGCTCGGGCCGCCCAGGCCGCCGAGGCTCTCGAGGTCGAGGTCGGGTGAACCGTCCCGGCCGCCGGACGAGTTGAGGTCGTGCAGGTTCACCGTCTCCGTGTTGCCCTGCGGGTCGGTGACGGTGGCGATGCCGGTGTCCGGGTCGATGACCTGGGTGCTGCCGTCGGGGAAGGTGGTGGTCAGCCGGCCGTTGTCGAGGACGGTGGTGGAGCCGTCCGCGTTGGTCACCTTCGCGCCGTGGGTGAGGTCCGTCGTCGTGGTCGACCCGTCGGCGTCGGTGGTCGTGAGCATCCCGGTGTCCGGGTCGAAGACGGCCCTGCTGCCGTCCGCGAAGGTGGTGGCGAAGTCGTCGCCCACCAGCTCGGTCTGCCCACCGGTCGGGGTCTCCAGCACGTCCTGGTCGCTGTTGAGATCCCCGAGGTCGCCGAGGTCGCCGTCGGACTGCGTCGGCAGATCGAGGTCGAGGTCGCCCAGGTCGCCGAAGCTGTTGCGGCTGTTGAGGTCGCCGAGGCTCCCGAGGTCCTCCGTGGTGGTGGTGCCGTCCGGGTCTGTGGTGGTGGTCTGCCCCGTGGCCGGGTCGACGGTCTGCGTGGTGCCGTCGGGGAACGTCGTGGTCAGCTTGCCGTCGTCACCCAGCGAGGTCACCGACCCGTCCGGGTTGGTCACCTTGACGCCGTCACCCAGATCCGTCGTCGTGGTCGAACCGTCCGGATGCGTGGTCGTCAGCGTCCCGTTGTCGGGGTCGAAGCTGGTACGGCTGCCGTCCGCGAAGTCGGTCGTCAGGTCGCCGCCGCTGGTGAGCTGGGTGCTGCCGCCGGTCGGGGTGTCGAGCACTCCGTCACTGGCCGGGCCGCTGTTGAGGCCGTCGAGGCTGCCCAGATCGGTCGTGGTGGTGGTGCCGTCCGGGTCGGTGGTCGTGGTCTGCCCCGTGGCCGGGTCGACGGTCTGCGTGGTGCCGTCGGGGAACGTCGTGGTCAGCTTCCCGTCGTCACCGAGCGAGGTCACCGACCCGTCCGGGTTGGTCACCTTGACGCCGTCACCCAGATCCGTCGTCGTGGTCGAACCGTCCGGATGCGTGGTCGTCAGCGTCCCGCTGTCGGGGTCGAAGCTCGTGCTGCTGCCGTCCGGGAAGTCGGTGGTGAGCTTGCCGTCGTTGAGCTGGGTGCTGCCGCCGGTCGGGGTCCTCAGGGGGCCGCCGCCGACGTTCAGGGGACCGAGGTTGCCCAGGTCCGTGGTGGTCGGGGGCTGGTCCGTCAAAGACTGCTGGCCGTCGCCGAGGTCGCCGGGGCTCTCGGTGACCACGTTGTTCGAGCCCAGCAGGTCGTCGAGGCTCCCGAGGTTCTGCTCGGTGACCGCGTCGGGGTCGTTGATGCCGCCGAGGCTCTCCTGCATGGCCTTGGCCTGCTCCTCGGCCTCGCGCTGGGCCTCCTCCTGCTCACGGCGCTGCTCCTCGCGCAGCTCGTCCTGGTACTTCCGGTCCTCCTCGCGCTGCTGGTTCTGCTCGTTGCGCAGGTCCTCCTGGAGTCGCTTCTCCTCCTCGCGCTGCTGGTTCTGTTCCTCACGCAGCTCGTCCTGGTACTTCTTGTCCTCCTCGCGCTGGCGGTTCTGCTCCTCGCGCAGCTCCTCCTGGTACTTGCGGTCCTCCTCGCGCTGGCGCTCCTGCTCCGCGCGCAGCTCGTCCTGGTACTTACGGTTCTCCTCGTTCTGCCGGTTGATCTCCTCCTTCTCCTCCTCCAGCTGCTTCTTCTCGTACTCCTCCGAGGCCGTACTGGTCGACTTCGGCTTGGGCACGTTGTCGGAGAAGTCGTCACCCAGGTCGAGGAAGTGGTTGTTCAGGGCCGACTGCACCTGGGCGGCGGGCTTGCCCAGGAACTCGTCGACGCCCTGGCTCCAGATCTTCACGGCCTTGTCGCCGACCTTCGCCCAGTTCGCGATGTCGGTGAGGTCGCCGTACTCGGGGTGCACCTGGGAGAAACCGGCCTGCGGGCTGTGGCTGACGGTCGTGGTGTAGCGGGTGCTGGTCGACTTGATGTCGGTCTTGGCGACATTGTTGGCGTCCACCCACTGGGCGAGGTCGTCGAGGACGTAGCGCAGCACCTGGTGCGGGTCGTAGTAGGGGGACTTGGCCCAGGCCAGCCAGGCCTCCAGCAGCTTGGTCGCGGAGTCCTCCAGGTACTTGCGGCCCAGCGAGAGGGCGCGCGAGTAGACCGTGTTGCCGGTGCCGGTCTCGCTGCCGGAGCCGGGGTTCTGGTTGAAGGTCTCGACGTAACTGTCGTAGTTCTCGCGGATCTTCTTCAGCAGGATCCGGAAGACCTCCGCCGCCTCGCCCTTCCAGCTCGCGTCGTCCCGTCCGAAGCGGTCCTCCCAGTCCTTCAGCACCACCGCGTGGTCCTTGAAGAACTTGGCGGCGAAGTCGAAGGACTCGCCGGTGGTGGTGAAGGACTTCAGGTCCACCACGTCGGCCCCGGGCACGCCGAGGTTGCTGAAGCGGGCGTCCGCCGTGCTGCCGCCCAGCAGGGCCAGGAGCGCCGCCCGCGGCCCGTTCATGTACCGGGCGAGCGGGATGGTGCTCATCTTGTCCTTGTTGTAGTCCGTGAACTCGTTGCCCTCACGGACCTGGGCGTCGTGGACGTTGTCCGAGCCCGGACCGGCGAAGATGATCTCCTCGCCGACCTTCACGCGGCCCTCGAAGACGATGCGGGCCTGCATGATCGAGCGCTTCTTGCCGCTGTCGAAGAACCAGATGTCGTAGTCCTCGCCCTTGTTCGTCAGGAACCCGGAGTCCTTGACGAGCAGGGAGAGGCTGCGCTCGGGGATGTCCATCCGGAACAGCTTGCCGCCGTGTTCGGAGCGGAGCGTGTCGAAGACGGTGTTGCGGTCCGGCACCGGATAGCCGGTGATGTGGGTGACCAGGGTGGCCCAGGTGTCGGTCGACGGGTCGCCTGCGTTGTCGAACTTGTCGAGGTTTGCGGCGGAGTTGGGATCGTACCGATCTGGCACCGGGCTCCCTTTCTGGTCGGTGGGTCAGGACTCGTCGTCCGGGTCGCCGGTGCTGCCGGCGGTGAGCGTGTCGACCTCGTCGAAGGTCTGGAGGAGCGTCTGCGCGTCGATCGCGCCGAGATTCTTGTCCTTGGTCTTGTTGGCCTCTTCGATGGTCTCGGTGAGGGCCTCCTTGAGCTCCTTGAAGAGCTCCATCTGGTCACCGAGCAGCTTGTCGATGGCCTCGGCCGCGGCACGGATGTCCTCGATCAGCTTCGGACCCGAGACCAGGGGTTCGGTGACCATCCGGCCGATGCGCAGGAGTTGCTTGTCCTGGGCGAGGTTCTCGGGCGTGGTGTGCCCGTCGATGAGGTGGCCGAGCGGGCGGATGTGCGTGCCGTCGCCCTCCTCGCGGTGCTTCTTCGCGGCGATGTAGACGGGCTGTACCTCGTTGTCCCGGAAGTTCTCCATCTGCTTGAGGTCGAAATGCTTGACGTCGGCCTTCTCACCGGCCATGGGACGCTCTCCTGCCGCTTGGTGCCGGACGGGTTACGGGGGGGCCGGCGGCCGCCCTGGGGTGGGGCGACGGCCGGACCGGTGCGCGGGTCGGCACACCGGGGTCGATCAGGAGCCCGCGCCCGCACGCCGACGTCCGGCACGACGCCGGAGCCGCCGAACGACTTCGGCACGCGGGCCCCGGACGAAACTGCTCGGGTCGCCGACCCGGACGGCACCGCTCGGAACACCGCCCCGGACGGCACCACTCAGGACGCCGACCCGGACAGCACCGCTCAGGACGCCGACCCGGACGGCACCACTCAGGACGCCGACCCGGACAGCACCGCTCGGGACACCGACCCAAACGGCACCATTCAGGTCGCCGACCCGGACGGCACCGCTCGGGACGCAGGGCCCCGCACGGAACCACTTGGGACGCCGACCCGCACGGAGCCACTCCGGGGGTGGTGCCGCACGGTACTTCCGGCGTGGGCCCGGAAGGTACTTCTCGGGGCATGGCCCCGGGGACACGCCCGGAGCTCCGCGCCGGACGGTGCTTCCCGGAGCGACAGCCCCCGAAGGCCACTATCCGGAGCGCGAGCTCGGAAGCGACTTCCCCAAGCGCGAGCCCAGGAGCCACTTCCCCCTAGGCGTGAGCCCGGAAGGCGCATCCCCAAGCGCGAGCCCGGAAGGTGTCTCCCGGGGCATGAGCCCGGAAGCCGCTCCCGGAAACGCGAGCTCGGAAGCCACTCCTCGAAGCGCAAGCCCGGACGTACCTCCCGAAGCGCAAGCCTGGAGGCCACTCCCCGCAGCGCGCTCCCGCGAGCCACTCCCCGGAGCGGAGCCCAGGAGCCACTTCCCCAAGCGCGAGCCCGGAAGCTACTCCCCGAAGCACGAGCCTGGAAGCCACGTCTCGAAGCGCAAGCCCGAGAGCCACTCCCCGAAGCACGAGCCCGAGAGCCACTCCCCGAAGCACGAGCCCGGAAGCCACTCCCCGAAGCACGAGCCCGGAAGCCACTCCCCGAAGCGCAAGCCCGAGAGCCACTCCCCGAAGCACGAGCCCGAGAGCCACTCCCCGAAGCACGAGCCCGGAAGCCACTCCCCGAAGCGCAAGCCCAGACGTACCTCCCGAAGCACGAGCCCGAGAGCCACTCCCCGAAGCACGAGCCCGGAAGCCACTCCCCGAAGCGCAAGCCCGGACGTACCCCCCGGAGCGCGAGCCCAGGAGCCACTTTCCGGGGCGTGAGCCCGGATCCCCAGCGCGAGCCCGAAGCCACTTCCCCAAGCGCGAGCCCGGAAGGCACCCCCCGAAGCGCAAGCCGGACGCATCTCCCGAAGCGCGAGCGCGGAAGGTACTCCCCGAAGCGCGAGCCCGGAAGTTACACCCCGAAGCGCGAGCCCGGGAGTATTTCCCTGGGCGTGAGCCCGGCAGGCACTTGACGGGCGTGGTGTCGGACGGGACTGCTTAGGCGTCGTCCCCGGCCGCGCGGCCGCGTCCTCCGCGAGGAGCGGTCCGGGGGCTCCGTCCCGCACAGGGGTGGTGGGCCGCTCCGGCGATGCCTAGCGGGCCCGCACGCTCCCCCAGTTGTCAGCGCTCCTGCGTTCGTCGCGGGAGTGGTTGTCGTGAATGGTCTGGATCAGCTCGCCGTTGTCGCCGAGCAGCAGGGCCATGTTCTTGGTCGCCTGGTCCCACTCCGCCTGGACCTGGCGGTACGTCTCCTGGTCCGCGCCCTCCCAGGAGCTGACGAGCGGCTTCAGCTCGTCCTCCAGGTTGTTGAGGGTCGTGATGATCTGCTGGGTCTGTGCCATCAACTCCTCGATGGCGTTGCGGACCGCGGGGTACTGCACGTCGATGATGCCGTCGGCCATGACGTCTCCTCTCGGAAGGCCGGGCGCCTGGGCCCGGGAAGCTCACGGGGATCCGGCCGCGTCGCCGGAGCCGGTGCTGCGGGACGGGTCAGCGCAGCGCTTCGAAGACGCCCTGGCTGGTCTTGCTGTTGAGGACCTCGGTCAGGTCCTGGTTCTCCTGCGCCAGGCGGTTGGCGGAGGTCACGTTCTCCTGGAGCGCGTCGATCATCTTGCTGATCTGGACGACGACCTTCTGGGCCTCGGTGTTCCAGCTGCGGAAGAGCTTCAGCAGGGCCTGGCCCTCGTCGCCGCCGACACCCGAACGCGCGGCGATCTCGCCGACGTTGTTCTGGATCTTCTCGACCTGGTCACGGGCCGACTCCAGGGAGGAGACGCCCCCCAAGCCCTTGGCATAGTCCGCTTTCCTCGCGGCACTGTCCGCCATGTCGCGCTCCCTTCCTTCGGGCATGTCTCGTCACACCGTTGCTCGCTGAGGCTAAAGAGAAGCCGACGTTCCGCGCAACGCGTGCAGGGAAGATTTGAGCATCGGTCAGCTCGCTCCAGAATTCGTGCGTGGCAAGGGAGTTGTGCGGAGGTTTCCCCGGTATGAACAGCCGAGCCCGCCCGGCGGACCCCGGGACACGAACCGTCCGGCGCGGCCCTGCGAGGCGGGCAGAAAACGGGCAGGCGCGGCAGGAGAACGGGCATCGAGGAGCGCCCGCCCGGCATTGCAGGCGCTTCGGCGGGATTACGGCGCCGCGCCCGGCGGGGAATTCTGAGCTTTATTTGAGGTTCTCCGCCGGGCCCGATCCTCTGGCCACTCGGCGGACTTCACACCGCCGACTCCGAGTTTGGCCGAATTACTCTCCTGCTGCCGTCCTTTTCCATTTCTTCGGCACGGTATGCGGTCCTTGCCGTGATCAGCGCACGGTGTCCGTTTTGTTTAGCTCGGCGGTCCCGGTGCTCCGCGCGCCTCCCGCCGGCTGTCCGGCGCCGCCGCACTCAGGGGCCGTGACCTTGGGCTCCGTGACGCCCGAGGCGGCGGAGGGGTCGAGGTCCGCGCCGGTCGGGAGGGCCGCGAGCAGCGGTGCCGGGACCGAGCCGATGTCCTCGGCCCCGTACCCGAGCGCGGCCAGCGAATCCTTGGCGGGGACGCGGTACTTGACGCCGTTCTCCGCGACCAGATAGGTGGTCCCGGCGTGCGCGGCGCCGCTGGCGTGCAGGGCCCTGACGAGGGCGCCACGTCCCGGCCGTACCACCGTGGCGTCGACCGGGACGCAGGCCGGCTTCACCGGCGCGGCCGTGCCCTGCGCGACCGCGACCGGGGCGAGCCGGGTCAGCGGCACCAGCACCGACCTGATCCGTGCGCCGCCGTCGTCGCCGTCCACCTGCGCGCAGAGCGCGGTGCCGCGCGGCACGGACTGCGGCAGGGGCGGCGCGTCCGGCAGTTCGGCGGAACCTGCGGGGCCCGAGCCCTCCGCCCGGTGCTCGCGCAGCGCGTCCGCGCCCACCGTGCGTGCCGTGGGCGACCGTCCCTCGTAGGCGTCCTTCTGGGTGGCCGGGTCCCCCAGCACCAGGGCGGCGCCGAGCCGGGTCAGCGGCACCAGACCGTCCTTGCGCAGCAGATGGTAGGTGCTGCCGCCGCCGGGCACGCTGACCTCGAAGAGCTGCCCGATCCTGCTGGCCTCACCGCCGATCTCGGGCCCTTCCTCACCGCGTCCCACCACCTCCGGCGGCTTCAGCGCGGGCCCGGGGGCGAGCGCGTCGAGGAAGGCGGCCGACACCGGCATCGGCCGCTCGGAGCCGTAGCCGAGGGCGTTGCGGGCGTCGGACTCGCGGTCCAGCGGCAGCCTGCTGCCCCGCCACACCAGGTACTCGGTGTCGTCCGGCCCGCGCACCAGGAGTCCCCGGTCGCCGCCGATGCCGCGGGAGTCCAGGGGCGCGCCGGCGACCACGGTGGTGGCCCCCGGCTCGTCGACCCCGGTGTCCGCCACGGCGCCGGAGGTGTCGGGCAGCGCGCCGTCCGGACCCGTGACGCACAGGTGCCAGGGGCCGTCGTCGAGTTGGCCGGGGCCGGGCACGGTGTCGGGGGCGCCGGGGATGCCCGCGGGGGCGCCCACGGGGACGTCGCGCAGCGAGGCGGTGCCGACGTCCACGGTCTTCAGGTCCGGGCCGCCGATCAGCCGCGCCGAGGCGTAGTTGCGCACCGGGTGCAGGACGCCGTCGGTGTCGGTCCACAGGTAGCGGGCGCCGGTGTCGTGGTTGACCACCAGGTGCTTGCCGTCGCGCCAGCTGTCGTTCCCGCCGGGCCGCAGCAGGCCGTAGACGGTGGCGCCCGCGCCGATCAGGACGGTGACCAGCACACCGAAGACCACACCGCGGGTGGTGCGCCCGAGGGGGCTCTCCGGTGCGTCCGGGTCGGCCATCAGCAGGCCCGAGCTGAGCCTGCCCATCATGAAGCTGTGGGCGTGTACCTGGTCGCGTTTGGACTGCACGGCCTCTCCTCGATCCGTTCCTCTTGCCGGCGTGCGGGCGGGCTCAGCCGAACAGGCCGCGCAGCCAGCCGAAGAGCCCGGCCACCCACAGGCTCAGCGGCAGCAGCGCCACGGCGAGGCCGGTGTGCGCGATCTCCGCCGCGCGGCCCCAGTACGGCAGCATCCGCCTGCCGGGCACCGTCCAGGCGGCGATGACCAGGGCGGCCGCGGCGCCCAGCAGCACCGCGAAGACCACGAGGCGTCCGTCGCCGTCGCTGTCCACCGCCCAGGCGCGGGCGAGCAGCAGCAGCCCCCAGACTCCGGGCACGGCCAGGGTCAGCCGCTGCCCGATGTGCACCAGGCCCCGGGAGTGCAGAAGCAGCAGCAGGCTCAGCGCGAGCGCGGTCAGCACCTCGGCCAGGTCCGGGTGTTCGGCGAGGACGACCAGCGCGCCCGCGGCGACGGTGCCGGTGGCCGCGAAGAGCGCGGTGACCCAGCGTCCGGCGAGTTCGGTCCGCTCGGCGACCTCGTCGCCCGCGTAGGGCTCGATCCCCTCCTGGAGCTGGCCGGCGGAGGAGGGCAGCGACGGCATCCGCATCCCGGCCAGCTTGAAGGCCAGGGGGGCGACCGCGCCGGCCGCGAGCGCGACCACGGCCGCCACCAGCGCCACCGCGGCCGGCATGTCCAGGCCCGAGTAGCCGATCAGGGCCCCGGCGGTCGCGAGGGCCACCGAGACGACCGCGGTGGCCAGCAGGGCGGGCGCGCCGACCGCGGTGGCGGCCAGCGCGAGGACCGCGCCACCGGCGCCCGCGGCGCCCGCCGCGAGCAGCCGCGCGCCCACGACCTGTGCCGCGTCCGGTCCGGTGAGCTCACCGCCCGGCAGTACCCAGCCGGCCAGCGCGAGGCAGGGCGCGACCAGCAGACCGAGCGCGGTCGCGGAGAGGCGGTCGCCGACGGCACGGCTGGCGGTGCCCGCGCCCGCGAGCAGCAGCAGCCCCGCCACGGCCGCGCAGGCGGCCCGGGTCGAGCCGGGCCCGGCGCCCGGCCGGAACACCAGGACCAGCGCGGCCACGACGGTCGCCACCGTGGTCCCGACCAGCAGGCCGCGTGCCGCCTCGGGGTGCCAGGTGTGCAGCTTGCGGCCCGCGGTGTCGGCTATCCCGTCCACCAGGTCGTCGAGCCGTGCCTCGGGCAGCGCCTCGGTGTGCGGGCGCAGATAGAGCACGTCCCCGTCGGCCAGCCCGGCGTGCGCGAGGGTGCTCTCCTCGTCGAGCGGGGCGTCACCGAGCCGCTGGAGCACCCAGCCGGCGTGGTCGAGCCCGGCCTCCTCGGCCTCCTCGCCGACGTAGCGCAGCAGCGTGGGCAGCAGATCGGCGACCGGCACGTCGGCGGGTACGGCCAGATCGACGGAGACGCTCGGCGCACGTACGGTCAGGCGGCACAGTTCGGCCACCGCACTGTCGGTCATCAGCTGAACTCTCGTCTTCGGTGGGGGCTTTGACAGGAGGACTTCTCCGGGAGAGGGGCCGTGCGCGGAGTACGGAAGACCCGCGCGGCCTGGAACCGGGCGTTCGGACAAGGGAATTGCGTCCGTGTGCCCGGAAACCACCTCTCCCGCGTGGACAGGTCGCGTTACGTGAATGCAGACTACTGCCTACGCCCGCCGGATCGTGCTGCGGACCGGACTCCTCGTCCGGTATGCGGTTGAGTGCGGGGGGAGTTGACCGTCCCCCGCTTTCCGCTCACAACATTCATCCGGCGTTCACCGCGACGCCCGGGGCCCGCAGAATGGGCGCGGTGCGGTCTTTCCCGCTGCCGGGTGTGCCGGTATTCGACGCGGGCCGGAAAGCCAGTGAAACCGGAGGTTTCGTTCCTTGAGTGTGGTGCTGTTTCGCCGGCCGGCCCGCAGGCGCGGACCCGAGATGCCCGACGGGCAATTGACCCTCCAGGAGCCGCCGGTCCTCGCCGAGACGGTGCCCGACACCTCGGCGATATGGACCTATCTGCCGATGGCCCTGATGTCGGTGTCGATGATGCTGATGTTCCTGCGCCCGGGGGGCGGGAACGGCGTCTTCATGTATCTGGCGATGGGCGTCATGGCGCTCTCCGCCGGTGCCATGCTGCTGGGGCAGCTGATGCGGCGCTCCAGCGAGCGCAAGCAGCGCCTGAAGGGTGAACGCCGCGACTACCTGCGCTACCTGGCGCAGACCCGTAAGCGGGTCCGGGCCACCATCACGGAGCAGCAGCGGGCGCTCGCCTGGCGCCATCCGGAGCCCGCCTCGCTCCGCTCCCTGGCCCGCACCTCGCGGCTGTGGGAACGCCGCCCGGCCGACGAGGACTTCGGCGAGGTCCGGCTCGCCGTGGGCGAGCAGCAGCTCGCGCTCACCCTCAACCCGGTCTCCACCCGCCCGGTGGAGGACCTCGAACCGCTCTGCGCGCACGCCCTGCGCCGCTTCATCCGCGCCTACTCCACCATCCCCGAGCAGCCCCTCGGCCTCTATCTGCGCTCCTCGGCCCGCGTCCTGCTGCGCCCCGAGGAGACGTCGGGCGAGGAGCCCGCCGAGCCGGGCGCCCCGTCGTCCGGGGACAGCGGGGAGGGCCGGCCCGAGGACGTCGAGAACGTACGTGCCCTGGTGCGCGCCGTGCTCGGTCAGCTCGCGGTGTTCCACGCGCCCGAGGAGCTGTGGCTCGCCGTGTGTGTGAGCGACGAGCGGCGCTCCGACTGGGAGTGGGTCAAGTGGCTGCCGCACGCACTGCACCCGCACGAGGAGGACGGGGCCGGTCAGGTCCGCCGGATCACCGCCGACCTCACCGAACTGGACGATCTGCTCGGCGCGGAGTTCGCCGAGCGTCCCGGCTTCGACCCGGACGCCCGGCCCGGCCGCGACGAGCCGTACACGGTCGTCGTCCTGGACGGCGTGACCGTGCCCGAGGGGCACCGATGGGAGGGCCACGGCTACCGCAACGCCCTGGTCCTCGACGTCTCGGGTGCGCTGCGCTGGCGGCCCGGCCGCAACACGCTGCGGCTGACCGTCGGCGCGGACCAGGTGAACCTGGTGCGTACCGACCGCAGCCGCAAGGAACGCTCGGTGCCGCTCGGCCGGCCGGACCGGTTCGGCAAGCTCGGCGCGGAGTCGCTGGCCCGGCTGCTGACCGCCCGCCGGATGAGCCTGGGCACGGACATCGCGCAGCCGCTGGACACCGACGTCGAGCTGACCACCCTGCTCGGCATCCCCGACCTGCACCGGCACGACCCGGCCACCCTCTTCGCCCGGCACACCGGCTCGGCCCGGCTGCGGGTGCCGATCGCGGTCGGGGTGGACGGCCGCCCGATGGAACTCGACATCAAGGAGTCCGCGCAGGGCGGCATGGGCCCGCACGGCATGCTGATCGGTGCCACCGGCTCCGGCAAGAGCGAGCTGCTGCGCACCCTCGTCCTCGGCCTCGCCCTGACCAACTCCTCCGAGACCCTCAACTTCGTCCTGGTCGACTTCAAGGGCGGCGCCACCTTCCTCGGCCTGGAGGAGCTCCCGCACACCTCCGCCGTCATCACCAACCTCGCCGACGAGGTCGCCCTGGTGGAGCGCATGCAGGACGCCCTGCACGGCGAACTCATCCGCCGCCAGGAACTGCTGCGCGCCGCCGGCAACTACACCTCCGCCCTGGAGTACGAGCGGGCCCGCGCCGCCGGCACCGACCTCACCCCGCTGCCCAGCCTGTTCGTGGTGGTCGACGAGTTCAGCGAACTCCTCTCCGCGCACCGGGAGTTCATGGACCTGTTCGTGATGATCGGGCGCCTCGGCCGCTCCCTCGGCGTGCATCTGCTGCTGGCCTCGCAGCGCCTGGACGAGGGCCGCATGCACCAGTTGGAGAGCCATCTGTCGTACCGCATCGGCCTGCGCACCTTCTCCGCCATGGAGAGCCGCGGCGTGCTCGGCGTGCCGGACGCCTACGAACTGCCGGCCCAGCCGGGCAGCGGCTACCTGAAGTCGGGCGTGGAGGCCCTGACCCGGTTCCGCGCCGCGTACTCCTCGGGCACCTACCGGCGCCGCACCGGCGCGGTGGTGCAGGCCCGGGTGGCCAGCCAGGTGGTGCCGTGGACCAGCGGCTGGGTGGTGCCGCGGACGCTGGAGCCGTCGTCCGAGCCGGAGCCGGAGCCGGAGAAGACCGAAGAGACCGGCGACGAGGAGACCCTGCTCGACGTGGCGCTCGACCGGCTGCGCGACTCGGGCCCGGCCGCCCACCAGGTGTGGCTGCCGCCGCTGGACGAGCCGTCGCCGCTGGACGCCCTGCTGCCCGGCATCGCCCCCGACCCCGAGCGTGGCCTCACCGCGGCCGGCTGGGCCGGCAACGGCAGGCTGCGAGTCCCGGTGGGCCTGGTGGACAAGCCCTTCGAGCAGCGCCGCGACCCGCTGATCGTGGATCTCTCCGGGGCCGGCGGCCATGTCGCGATCGCGGGCGGCTCCCAGAGCGGCAAGTCCACCCTCGCCCGCACGCTGATCGCCGCCCTGGCCCTCACGCACACCCCGGCCGAGATCCAGTTCTACTGCCTCGACTTCGGCGGCGGCGGCCTCTCGCAGCTCGCCGGGCTCCCGCACGTCGGCGGTGTCGCGGCGCGGCTCAACCCGGAGCGGGTGCACCGGGCCGTCGCCGAGGTGATGACGCTGCTCGCCCGCCGTGAGCAGTTCTTCGTGGACCACACCCTCGACTCCATGCAGTCCTACCGCCGCCGCCGGGCCGCCGGGGAGTTCCCCGACGAGCCCTTCGGCGACGTGTTCATGGTGGTCGACGGCTGGTCCACGGTCCGCCAGGACTACGACGACCTGGTCCCGAAGTTCAACGAACTCGCCGCCCGCGGCCTGAACTACGGCATCCACCTGCTCATCACCACGACCCGCTGGGTGGAGCTGTCCGCGCAGGTCCGCGACCAGGCCGCCACCCGCCTGGAGTTGCGGATGGGTGACCCGATGGACTCCGAGATCGACACCCGCAAGGCCCGCTCGGTGCCGCGCAGCGGCGGTCGCGGCATCACCGCCGACAGCAAGATGCACTTCCTGGCCGGTCTGCCGCGCCTGGACGGCAGCGGCTCCCTCGACGACCTCGGCGAGGGCGTGGCCCATCTGGTCGGCGAGATCGCCAAGCACTGGTCCGGTCCGGCCGCACCGCCGGTACGGATGCTGCCGCACCGGCTCCCGCTCGCCGAGCTCCCCGCGCCCGAGGCCACCGAGGGCGGCGGCCTGCGGCTGCCGCTCGGCATCGACCAGGACGCCCTCGAACCGGTGTGGCACGACTTCAGCCGCACCCCGCACCTGATCGTGGTCGGCGACACCGAGAGCGGCAAGACCAACCTGCTGCGCCGCATCACCGAGGGCGTCACCGCCCGTTACGCCCCGAACGAGGCGAAGATCATCGTGGTGGACTACCGCCGCACGCTGGTCGACGCCGTCCCGGAGGAGTACCGCATCGGGCATGTGATCTCCCTGGACAACCTCAAGGAGACCGTCGAGGGCGCGGCGCGCGCGCTCAAGACCCGCGTCCCCGGCGCGGACATCGCCCCCGCCCGGATGCGTCGGTGCGACTGGTGGACCGGCCCGCGGCTGTTCATCCTGGTCGACGACTACGACATGGTCTCCGGCAACTCCTTCCAGAGCCCCTTCGAGCCGCTCTTCGAGCATCTGACGCTCGGCTTCGAGATGGGCCTGCACCTGATCGTCGCCCGCAGCGCCATGGGCGCGGGACGGGGCCTCAGCGACGCGCTGATCCGCCGTATGGACGAGGCGAACAACCCGGCCGTGCTGCTGTCCTGCCCGCCCACCGAGGGCCGCCTGTTCGGCAACGCGAAGCCCCTCAACCTCCCGCCCGGCCGCGCCCTGCACATAGCCCGGCGCAAGTCCCGCCTGATGCAGACGGCGCTGGTGGAGGACGGCACGCAGGGAGCCTGACGGAGCGGAAAGTCCGGGCGGGGGCCACCTGAGGTGGCCCCCGCCCGTTTGTTTCTACGTCACCGTCGCCCCACGCGGCTCAGTCCTCGCCCGCGCCCGCCGGACGCCAGCCCCGGGAGCGGGCCCTCGGGAGCGTGAACGCGGCCCAGAGGACGGTGAGTACGGCCGCCGACCCGAGGAGGACGAAGAGGGTGGCGCGGCCGGTGGCACGGTCGGCGCCCGAGGTGTCGCGGACGGCCACCGGGTCCGCGGCGCGCCCGGCACCGGCGCGCCCGCCCGCGTCGCCGAGGACCGTGGTCACCGCGGCGTAGGCGTCCAGCTGGGGGATGTCGGCGGGGTAGGCGGTGGCGGTCAGGCGGCGCGCCACGGTCTCGGGCGAGTCCTCGGGGTGGGCGGCCCGGACCACCGCGGCGGCGCCGGCGGCGTAGGCCGTCGCCACCGAGGCACCGGCCCCGAGGTAGTGTCCGTCGCCGCGCGGGCCCCCGGAGACCACGCCGGCGCCGGGCGCGGCCAGGTCGACACCGGTGGTCGGCAAGGCGCCGTCCGGGCGGACGCCGCCCGGCAGCATGTCGGCGACGGAGAGGACGCCGGGCTCGCCCGCCGGCCAGTAGACACGGGACGGGATCTCGTCGGTGCCGCCCCGTGACGGCGGGTCAGGGGTGGCCGCGGCGAGGACGACGGCGCCCGCGCGGCGCGCCTGCGCGACCGCGTCGGTCAGCGCCGCGTCCCGGTCCGGCAGCGCCACCGTGACCGCGATCACCTCGGCCCCTGCCTCGGTGGCCGCGCGCAGCGCGTCGGCGACCAGGTCCGCGTCGGCCCGGCCGCGCGGGTCGGTGCCGCGCAGGGCCAGGATCTTCGCGCCCGGCGCGATCCCGGCGAGGCTCGGGCTGTCCCCGCCGGTTCCGGCGATCAGGCCGGCCAGGAAGGTGCCGTGTCCGACGCAGTCGTCGGCCGCCTCGCCCTCGGCGGTGACCCGGCCGTCGAGGCCGGCGGCGCCGGGGGCGACACCGGTGTCGATCAGCGCGACGGTCACGCCCGTGCCGGTGCCGTGCCCGCGCAGCCGGTCCAGGTCGAGGCGCTGGCGGGACCAGTCCTGCTTCTGTGCCTGCGCGCGTGAGGCGGCGGTGCACGCCACCTGGTCGGCCTCGGGATCGAGCGCGGAGGGCATGCCGGGCAGTTCCTGGCCCTTCTTGCCGTCGGCCACGGGCGGGCCCGCGGGCACCGCCAGGGCCGGCGCGGCAACCGGCAGCAGCAGGGCCGCGGCCAGACCGGCCCCGGACAGCAGACGGGCCGCCCCGAGAGCGCGCGGGCTCATCGGGGTGCCGCCTTCGGGGCCGCGGCCGGCACGTCCTCGGGAATCAGGATGCGCAGGTCGTCCAGGGTGGGCGCGGACAGCGAACCGAGCCGTCCCGCCTGGCGGGTGACCATCGCCTCGACCACCTGGCGGGCGAGGCGGGCGTTGCCGAAGTAACGGTCCCGCGGCACCGCGTCGAAGTACTCCTTGAGCAGCGGGCCGGTGCCGGGTCCGCACTCGTAGCCCATGCTCGTGGCCTGGGAGCGCACGATGGTGACCAGTTCCTCGGAGGTGTAGTCGGCGAAGCCGATCCGGCGGGGGAAGCGGGACGACAGGCCCGGGTTGGAGGCCAGGAAGCGCTCCATCTCGTCGGTGTATCCGGCGACGATGACGACCACCTCGTCGCGGTGGTCCTCCATCAGCTTCAGCAGCGTGTCCACCGCCTCCTGGCCGAAGTCGGCGCCGCCCCCGCGCGGGGTGAGCGTGTAGGCCTCGTCGATGAACAGCACGCCGCCCCGGGCCCGTTCGAAGACCTCGCGGGTGAGCTGGGCGGTGTGACCGATGTAGCGGCCGACCAGGTCGGCGCGGGCCGCCTCGACGAGCTGCCCGCGGTCGAGGATGCCGAGCTGCGTCAGGATCTCGCCGTAGAGGCGGGCCACGGTGGTCTTGCCGGTGCCGGGCGGACCGGTGAAGACCAGGTGGTGGCTGAGCGAGGGCACCGGCAGCCCGGCCGCGGCACGGTGGCGGGCGGTGGTGATCAGATTGACCAGGTCCGCGACGTCGCGCTTCACCTCGGCCAGGCCGATCATGTCGCCGAGGCGGGTCAGCGGGTCGTCCTGCGGGGTGGACTCCGCGGCCTTCGCGGCGGTGGCGGAGACGTCCTCCGGCAGCAGCAGCCGCAGATCGTGCTCGCCGACCTGCGACTGGGTCGCGAGCCGGACCGCCTGCCGGTCCACCATCTCCTCGAACACGCCGCGCGCGGCACGGCCGTTGCCGAAGCCCGCGTCCCGCGGCATCGCCTCGAAGTGCGCGGCAAGCGCCGCCGCGGTGCCCTCCCCCAGCTCGTACTGGTGCTGGGCGCACATGTTCTCCATGATGGCGACCAGTTCGGGCACGGAGTAGTTCTCGAACTCGACGGTGCGCGAGAAGCGGGACGCCAGACCCGGGTTGGAGCCGAGGAAGGAGCCCATCTCGCGCGAGTAGCCGGCCGCGACCACGACCACGTCGTCGCGGTGGTCCTCCATCAGCTTCAGGAGCGTGTCCACCGCCTCCCGGCCGAAGTCGGCGCCGCCGTTGCCGCTGTCCGCCGCGAGCGTGTACGCCTCGTCGATGAACAGCACGCCGCCGAGCGCCCGCTGGAAGGTCTCGGTGGTCTTGATCGCCGTACCGCCGACGACCTGGGCGACCAGGTCGGCGCGTGAGACCTCCACCAGGTGGCCGCTGCGCAGGGAACCGAGCTCGGCGAGGATCGAGCCGTAGAGGCGGGCGACGGTGGTCTTGCCGGTGCCGGGCGGCCCGGCGAAGATCAGATGCCGGCTCATCGGCGGCGCGGACATGCCGAGTTGCTCGCGGCGCTGGGCGAGCTGGGTGAGGTTGACCAGCGTGCGCACCTGCTGCTTGACGTTGTCCAGGCCTATCAGCGCGTTGAGGGCGCCGAGCGGGCCGTCCGCGCGGTCCGGCGGGGGCGCGTCCGCAGCGCCGGAGCCGGCCGGGTCGGTGTTCTCGGCGCTGCCGGTGCCCCAGGCGTCCCGCTTGCCGTTGCCGGTGCTGTTCAGGCCGTCCACGGCCAGCCGCTCGCCGGGCACGGTCTGCACCAGGCCGCCGCCCTCGTTCTCCCGGGCGAGGCAGTTCACGAGCGAGACCGGCGCGGTGGACTCCACCCGGAAGCCGTCCTGGGCGCCGCCGGTGACCTCGCAGCCGCTGAGCGAGGCCAGCGCGCCCTCGCGGAGCAGGAAGCCGTGGCCCTGGGCGGCGTGCACCGTGGTGCGGTTGGCGGTCAACTCGCCGCCGGAGGCCACCACCACGCCCTCCTCGCCGGACGTCTCGACGCGGAAGTCGCGGACGGTGACGTTGCCGCCGTCCTCCACGACCAGTCCGTTGCCCGCGGAGTCGGACACCCCGCCACCGGCCAGGTAGAGGGTGCTGCCGGAGGCCACACGCACGCCGGCGCCCTGAGGGCGGACGATCTCGCAGTCCTCGGCACGGCCCCGGGCGTCCTTGCCGGCCGCTATGCCGTCGCCGGCGGGCTCCACCAGCCGGGCGCGGCGCAGCAGCGGGTTGGCGCCCGCGCGCACGGCGACCGCTGGCGCGCCGCCGATCACCTCAAGACGGTCCAGCTCCGGCGCCGAGTCCTCCTCCAGGAGCAGCCCGGTCTGTTCGCAGTCGCGGACCGTCAGGCCGGTCAGCGCCGGGGAGGCGGCCCCGGCGACCCGTAGCGCCGCGCCCTGGGCGCCGTCCACCCAGCAGTCCTCGAAGGTGCCGCGGGCCCGGTCGGTGACCAGCACCCCGTGCCCTCGGGTGCGCGAGACGCGGCAGCGGCGCAGCACCGGGTCGGTGCCGCCGGCCAGCGCGATCCCGTTGCCGGAGGCGCCGGTGACCCGGACGTCCTCCAGCGTCGTACGGCCCCCGCTGCTCAGGTGCACGCCGGTGCTGGTGTCGTGCACCACGGTGCGGATCACCGTGAGGGCGCAGTTCTGCTCCAGGGCGATGGAGGGCTTGTCGGTGGAGGAGATGTCGCAGTCCTCGACGGTGCCGCGGGACTCGCCGTTGGCGAGCAGGCCGTTGCCGCGGGCGTCGCGCACCGTGCAGCCGCGCATGCGGGCCTCGCCCTGCTCGGCGAGGACCAGACCGCTGGTGCCCAGGTGTTCCAGCGTGCAGGACTCCACGGTGGTGGGCGTGGTCGAGGTGACCACGATGCCGGCGCCCTGCGGGTTGCTCACCCGGCAGTCGCGCAGCGCGAGGGAACCGGTGCCGCCGGCCAGCATCGCCGTCCAGGCGGCGCCGACGACCTCGCAGCCGTCGAGCGCGGCCTGTCCGCGCCGCACGTCCACGGCGGGCAGCTCGGCGTCGCCGCCGCGCAGGGTCAGTTCGGAGAGCATCACGGCGTCGGCGCGCAGCGTGAGCACACTGCCCGAGCGCGGCCGGATCTCGACCGTCCCGCGCCCCTCGGCGGCGGTGAGGGTGACCCTGGTGTGGATCACCAGGTTCTCCGCGTACGTCCCGGGCCGCACGCTGATCAGCGCGCCGGTACGGGCGGCCGCGAGTGCCTCACCGATCGTCCGGAAGCGGTCCCGGTCCCCCGGACCGACCGTGAGTACCTGGCGCGACACGCACCAACCTCCTTGCTAGGGCGGCGTCTTCAACGGGCGCGCCCCCGGTCGCCCGGGGGCTCGTGTCGGCGAGCCGACGGTGCCCATCATGCCCCGCGCCGGAGGGCGGGCCCTCGCCGGGAGCGATGCTTTCGGCCTGCGGGCGTCCGGTCAGACGCTCCACTTCTGGTTGTCGGTGCCGGCGCAGCTCCACAGTTGCAGCCAGGCGCCGTTGCCCCGGTTGTTGTCCACGATGTCGACGCACTTGCCGACGACGGTGTTGACCAGGTCGTGGCTGCCGTTCAGGACGAACTTCTGGGCCGCGTTGCCGTTGCACCAGGCGAGCTGGATGGGCGTGCCGTCGCCGAAGTTCGCGTTGGCCACGTCGAGGCACTTGTCCTTGATGCGCACCGTGCCGTCGGAGGCGAACTGCAGCTTCTGGGCACTGCTGTTGTTGCAGTCCCAGACCCACAGCCTCTTGCCGTCGACGAAGTCGCTGTTGGGTACGTCGATGCAGCGGCCCGAGAGATGGCTGCGCACGGAGACGGGGGCACTGAACGTCACTCCGGACCCGGCGGGCTTGTCGTCGCCGCCGGAGGCCGTGTCGCCGCTCGACTTCGCGGGCCGGTCCTCCTGGACCGTGTCGCTCTTCGGGCGCTCCTGGCGCGGGGTGTCCTTCCGCGGCGCGTCCTCGTCGGCGTCCTTGCCCGTCCCGCCCGCGGGGGGCTGCGCGGCGGTGCCCGCGGGGGCCTGCGGCACCGGCTTGCCCGGCTCGGCGGAGTCCTTCTTGCCGTCGCCCCGGGAGCCCGCGTCGGGTTCGGTGGCGACGAACTCGCCCGGTGCCTCCTGGGAGCCGCCCCCGAGCACGGTCCCTCCGGCGGGCACCGACCTCGGGGGCTTGTCGTCGTTCCCGGCGAGCACCAGGAACGGCACCGACACGAGCAGCGCGCCCGCGACCGCCGCACCGGCGAGCGCCGCCTTGCCCGGTCGACCCACCTGACCGGCCTGCTGCTGCGGCCGGTCGATGGCGGTCGCGGTCATGGTCCGCACGAGTGCGGGCAGCCGGCTCTTGGCCGCCGCGGCGGCACCGGGTTCGGCCTCGGCCTCGGGCCCGGTCTCGGAGTCGGGCCCGGTCTCGGAGTCGGAGTCGGGCCCGGAGTCGGAGTCGGGCCCGGAGTCGGGCCTGGTCTCGGAGTCGGGCCTGGTCTCGGAGTCGGGCCGGGACCCGGACTCGGACCGGCTGCCGGAGACCGCCCCGCTGCCGGGAGTGCTCTCGTGGCCGTTCTCCGAGCCGTTCTCGGGGCCGTTCTCGGGGCCGCTGGTGTCAGGTTCGGTGGTCCGGGCCTCGGGGGCCGTCTCCGCCGTGCCGGCCTCCCCGGTGCCGGCATCGGCACCGGTCCTCGCCGCTACGGAACCGGGCTCCGGTTCGGCGGCGGTGGCGGCCACCGCGGTCGTCGCGGTCTCCTCGCCGTCGGAGCCCGACTCCGTCCTTCGGGACGTGGGGGTGTGCTGGACCGAGCGCGTCACGGGGTCCTCCCTGTGATGTGGGGCCAGGGTTCAGAAGAGCTGGGGGTGCGGTCCGCGGCCGGCGGACCGCTAGGGTCCACCTCCGCCACGCGCGTCCCCTCGGCGTCCGGCGCCAGTAGGGGATCGAGCAGGCTGTCCGCCGGGACGACAAGAGGAGCCGCGGCTCCGGCGTTGACCATCAGCAGGGTGCCCGAACCACTGAGTGAGCGGGCCAACTCCCGCGCCCGGAGGGTGTCATGCCGAAGTGCCGCGGACATGAACGCGTGCGCCGGTGAGGTGAACAACAGCACCACCGGCGCCCCGTCCCGCCCGGCGGCCGTGAGCGGTCCGCCGTCCGGTCCGCGCACCACGGTGACGTCCGCCTCGGCGAGCGCCGCGAGCGCCTCGTCCACCGAGCCGTAGCCGGTGGCGGCCCGCTGTGCCGCCGCGTCCACCGGATCGGTGGGGTCCGGCCAGCCCAGCACCCGGGCCGAGGGCCGGTACTCCGGGTTTGCCCGGTAGGCCCCGACGCCGCCGCTCTCGTCCGACTGCCACTCCCCCACCACGGCCCACGACGGCGGCGCCTGACGCCGCGTCCACTCCGGGTCCACCATCCCGATCCAGTGCCCCGGCGCCCGGCGGGCGGCGGCGCGTACGGCCTCGGGTATGTCCGCGGGGCCGGAGTCGTCGGACCCCACGGGCAGGGCTCCCTGCCCGCCCTCCTGCCGTTGTCCGGGCCGCATCTCCACCTGAACTCTTGGGTCCGTACGAGTACTTGAGTGCCGAACGACATGCGCGCGGGTCGGCACTGATCGGATCGGGGAGCCAACAGGATGCCACACGAGCCCCGCCCGTAACGGGTCGGGCAGGGTCCGTATCGGGCGTCCCTGCGCCCGATTCCCGCCCGGGTGGGGGACTTTCCGGGAGCAGGAAGGCGTGCGGGACATAGCGGCGCGGCAGTTGGGGCGGGTGGGGCGGCTGATCACCCCCGGTACGGGCTAAGTTGAGGTGTACGGGAAGACCTCGTAGCGCGCGGAGGCGCCGGATCGGCCCGCGGCCGCCACCGCGGCGGGTCCCGCCCCCACCACCGTCAGCTCCGCCACCGAGGAGGAGTACCGCATGTCCCCCCAGCACCAGCCACCCGGCGAGAACGGGGAGGCGGCCGTCGCCCGCGTAGGGGAGGCCGACTTACCGTCCACGCCCGCCGCTCCGGCCGAGGATGCGCCCAGCACGTCGGCGTCCTCCGAGGCGGAGCCCGGCACGACCCCGTCCGGGACCACGGCTCCGGCCCCCGCGCAGGACACCGACGCCACCGCTTCCCCGGCAGGGAAACGGAACACCGCCACGCCGTCCCCACCGGCGCCCGACGCCGCCCCGTCCCCCGCGGACACATCAACCACCGCCCCCTCACCCACGAACGGGGCCGCCGCGGCCGCCGACGAGGATGTCGCCGTGGCGGCGGCCGTCACGGCGGTGCCGCCGGACGTCAGGACGGAGACCGCCGTCGGCCGTGGACGCCCCAGGAAGCCGGTCCTGGCGGGCGCCGCGATCGCCGGGGCCGTTCTCGTCGCCGTACCGCTGCTGCTGGCCGGGAGCGGGAGGGACGAGCCGCGTGACTCCGCCAAGGGGCTCGCCGCCGGTTCCGACACCGTCCTGAACCAGGACTCCTCCCCCGCGGCCCTGGACGACTACGTGGCCCAGAAGCCGGATCCGTCGCCGAAGAAGGAGAAGCCGAAAAGGAGCGACCCCCCGAAGGCCGACGCTCCCGTGCCCGCCCCGCCCGCGCCGCAGCCCAGCCCGAGCAGGACGCCCGAGGCGAAGCCCACGCCCGAGCCGAAACCGAAGCCGAAGCCGAGCCCGCAGCCGAACTGGAGCACGGAGACCGTCCACGCGACCAGCGTGCTGGAGGTCAACCAGGCCTGGACCACCAACCGCATCCGCATGGTGATGCAGACCGACGGCAACCTCGTCGTCTACAACGAGCACGACAAGCCCGTGTGGGCGTCCATGACCTTCGGCAGCAACCACCGCGCGATCTTCCAGCAGGACGGCAACCTCGTCATCCACAACGGCGACGACCGCCCCATCTGGGCCTCGCAGAGCCACGGCAACGACGGCGCGCAGCTCGTCCTCCAGGCCGACGCCAAGGTGGTCATCGTGCACGACGGCCGGGTCGTCTGGTCGACCTGACACCCGTCGGCGTGCAGGTCCGCGCAGACATGCTCGACGCCGGGCGGGGCCGCGGCCGCGCCCGGCGGTCCCGTCAGGCGTCCAGGTCGTCGGCGAAGTGACGGTAGCCGTGCCGGTCGGTGTGCATGCCCCACAGCACCTCGGCGAGCACCGCCGGGTCCTTGCGGTCGTGCCCGGTGATGATCGCGCCGGGGATGACCAGCTGCCCGACGTGGATGCCCTCGGCGGCCAGCGTGTCGTGCAGCAGATGACCGTAGGCGCTCTCCGCGGCGAAGGCGATCGACGTGCCGGCCCGGTCGGGGTGCGGGACCACCGCGGTGCCGCCGTTGACGAACAGGACGGTGCCGCGCCCCAGGGCCCGCATACCGGGCAGCACCTGGCGGACCGCGGTGACCGGGCCGTGCACGGAGAACTCCAGCGGGCCGAGCAGGTCCGCGGGGCCGGTCTCCAGGACCGGGCGCATGAAGTCCGGGTGCGGAACCGGGCTGTACTGGAGGATCTCCACCGTGCCGAGCGTCGCGTCCGCCGCGTCCAGTGCCGCCCGCAGGGCCTCGGTGTCGCGTACGTCTGCGGCGAAGCCGCGGGCGGCGATCCCCTCGTCGGAAAGGTCGGCGGCGAACCTGTCGAGCCGGGCCCGGTCGCGGGCGACGAGGGCGACGGAGTGGCCCTCGCTGCCGAACCTGCGGGCGACGGCGGCCCCGAGTCCGGGGCCGGCTCCGATGATGGCGATGGTCGTCATGGTGTGCTCCCCGGGGTGACGGAGGCGGCTAGGACGTCGTGCCGAGTGCCGCGGCGGTCTCCTCGACCACCGTCGCCGCCCGTTGCTCCGGCACGCCGGCCGCGATGAGGAGGGCCACGGCGACGCGGGTGCCGTCGTCGTCCAGGTCGCCCGCGTTGACGCTCTGCAGCAGGGCGAGGATGAGGGCCTCCAGACCGGCGCTGAGGACGGCGGGCGGCAGATGGGTCTGGAAGACGCCCTCGCGCTGCCCGCGTTCCAGGATGGCCGTGGCCTCCGCGCGGGCCGGGGCCAGGATCTCGGGGATCCGGTCGACGCCCAGGTCCTGGCGGGCCAGGGCGAGCAGCAGGCGGTAGCGGTCGCCGACCGGCCACAGGGCGAGCGTGAACCACGCGAGCGCCCGTTCGGCCTGCTCGCCCGGCCGTCTGCCCTCGGCCACCGCGCCGCGCAGCGTCTCGGCGGCCTCCTCGGCGAGCGCCTCCAGCAGGGCCGCGCGGCCCGGGAAGTGCCCGAAGAGGGTGCGCCGTACGACGCCGGAGGCCCGCGCCAGCTCCTCCAAGGTCATGTCGGGGTTCTGCCCCAGCTCCTGGCGGGCCGTCGCCAGGATGCGCGCCCGGTTGGACCGCGAGTTGCGCCGCATCGGCTCACGGGGGGCGGGCTTGGTCACGGCAACCTCGGCGGATGTGGGCGGCGGGACGGGCTGCTCCCATCTTGGCACGTGGGGCGGAGGGTGAGAGCGCGCCGGCCGCACGGCCGCCGTCCCGGCGCGGGGGTCCGTCGCGGGGCACGACGCGGCCCGCGCCGCTGCCGCCGGACGGTCCGGCGGCAGCTGCGCGGGCCGGCCGGCGGTCAGCTCTGGGCCAGCATGACGCCCTGCTGCTGTGCCGCGTGGAAGTCGGGCAGCGGCAGGCCGCCCTGCATGCGCAGCTCCATGAGCGTGGCCTCGACCTGGGCCTTGCCCTTCTTGAAGACCTGGTTGCGCGGCTTGCCGGTGTTCTGCCAGCGGTGTTCCTTGCCGTCGCACACGGCGCGGGAGCCGCCGATGCCGTACCGGACCGAGGGGTCCGCCTGGGTGAGGGAGGAGCTGATGAAGACCGGTCCGGTGGCGTCGGCGCAGCGGTAGGTGCCGGTGAGGGTGATCGAGCCGTCGGGGCCGATCCGGCCCGCGGAGTCGACGGTGATCGACTCCTTGGTCTCGGCCGCCGCCGACGTCGCGGGGGCGACGGCGACGAGGGCCAGCGCGACCGTGGCGGCGGCGCCGAGCGCGGGGCGCAGGGACATGGGAGGACCTCCTGAGGTGGGGGCTTCCACTGGTACCCGGCGCCCACGTCCGGGGGCGTGACCGTCACTCCTTCGGTGGCGAGTCCGCCCGGCCGTACGGGAACCGTCCGGGTGTTGTCCCCGTCTTGTCACGCTTCTCGGCGGTCCGTTCCCCGGCGTTCACGGCGGGAGGATGGTGTGAGCTGTACGGATGGTCCTACGACCGTTGAGGTGCGCCATGTGTTCCCACCAGCCTTCGTGCTCCCGGCCCGACGCCCGCGCCCCGCATGTCGTCGCCGCCCACCCCGAGCAGGGGTGGAGCCTGCTGTGCAGCGGTGCGATCGTCTTCGACGACACCGGCGCGCTGCTGCCCGACGGGCGCGTGGTCGCGCCGTGGCGTCAGGGCAGCACCGCGAACCCGTCGAGCTCCACCGTCGCCGTCTCGTCCCACAGCCTCACGACCTCGACCACCGCCATCGCGGGGTAGTTCCGTCCGGCCAGGCTCCGCCAGACGCGGCCGAGCTCCGGGGCGTGCGCGCGGTAGGCGGCGACGTCCGTGGCGTAGACGGTGACGCGGGCGAGGTCGGCCGGGGTGCCGCCGGCGGCGCGCAGGGCGGTCAGCAGATTGCCGAGCGCCCGCTCGAACTGTTCGGGCAGGGTGTCGCCGACGATCTTGCCGTCGGTGTCGAGGGCGGTCTGGCCGGCCAGGAAGACCACCCGGGAGCCGGTGGCGACGACGGCGTGCGAGAAGCCGGTGGCCGGGGAGAGGTCGGGCGGGTCGATGCGCTCGGCGGTCACGGTCGGGCCTCCAGGGTGGCGTACAACTCCTTGGCGATGATGCCGCGTTGGACCTCGCTCGCCCCTTCGTAGACACGCGGGGCGCGCACCTCGCGGTAGAGGTGTTCGAGCAGGTGGCCGCGGTGCAGCGCCCGCGCGCCGTGCAGCTGGACCGCCGCGTCGACGACGTACTGCGCCGTCTCGGTGGCGAGCAGCTTCGCCATCGCGGCGCGTTTCGGGACACCGTCCGCGCCCTCGTCGTAGGCCGTCGCCGCGGCGTACACCATCAGGCGGGCCGCCTCGGTGCGCAGGGCCATCTCGGCGACCTGGTGGGCGACGGTCTGAAGGTCCTTCAGCTTGCCGCCGAAGGCGTCCCGCCGTGCGGTGTGGGCGAGGGTCGCGTCCAGGGCCGCCTGGGCCATCCCGAGGGCGAAGGCGCCGACGCTGGGGCGGAACAGGTTCAGCGTGCCCATGGCGACCTTGAAGCCCCGGTCGGGCTCGCCGAGCACGTCGTCGGCGGTGACGGGCACGGCGTCGAAGCGGAGGGCGCCGATGGGGTGCGGGGAGAGCATGTCGAGCCCGGTGCCGGTGAGGCCGGGCCGGTCGGCCGGCACCAGGAAGGCGGTGACGCCGCGGGCGCCCGCGTCCGGGGTGGTCCGTGCGAAGACGGTGTAGAAGTCGGCCTCGGGAGCGTTGGAGATCCAGCACTTCTCGCCGGTGAGCCGCCAGCGGCCGGGGCCGTCGGCCTCGGCGGACGGCGCGCCGGCCGGGTCGTGGTCCGGATCGGCGCGCAGCGACAGCGCGGCCGCGTCCGACCCGGCGCCCGGCTCGCTGAGGGCGAAGGCGGCGATCACCGCGCCCTCGCGCACCCCCGGCAGCCAGCGGTCGCGCTGGGCCGGGGTGCCGTGGGCGTGGACGGGGTGGGCGCCCAGGCCCTGGAGGGCGAGGGCGGTCTCGGCCTCCGTGCAGGAATGGGCGAGGGACTCGCGCATCAGGCAGAGGTCCAGCGCACCGGAGCTGAACAGCCGGTCCAGGAGGCCGAGTCGGCCCAGTTCGGCGACGAGGGGGCGGTTGACGTGGCCGGGTTCGCCCTTCTCGGCGAGCGGACGCAGCCGTTCGGCGGCGAGGGTGCGCAGCTCGGCGCACCGTGCCACCTGGTCCGGTTCGAGTGAGAATGCGGGCACCTGCCGGTCCTCCCTCCGGAGCGGTCTCACCCGACGGTATCGCGCCCCGTTGACTGCCGTCACCAACACGATACGCTCCTCGTGCGAGCCCACCACTACGCCCACCAGGCAAGGGGGCGAACCGCCATGGACGACCGTCCGACCCGCTCCGGCCACGTCGACACCTTCGCGCGCGACCATCTGCCGCCGCGCGACCAGTGGCCCGAACTCCGCTTCGACCTGCCGGAGCTGCGCTACCCCGAACGGCTGAACTGCGCCGCCGACCTCCTGGCCGGCCCGCCCGACGACCGGCCCGTCTTCCACACCCCGCAGGGCCCCGCCTGGACGTACGGCGAGCTGCGCGCCCGCGTCGACCGGCTCGCGCACGTGCTCACCACCGGCCTCGGGATCGTCCCCGGCAACCGCGTCCTGCTGCGCGGCCCGACCACACCGTGGCTCGCGGCCTGCTGGCTGGCGGTGCTCAAGGCCGGCGCGGTCGCCGTGACCGTGCTGGCCCAGCAGCGTCCGCACGAGCTGAGCACGATCTGCGAGATCGCCCGCGTGCGGCACGCACTGTGCGACATCCGGGCCGTCGACGACCTCGCCAAGGCGGAGATACCGGACCTGCGGATCACCACGTTCGGCGGTGACACACCGGACGACCTCCTCCACCGCCCGGCGCCCGCCAAGCCGTTCCCGGCGGCGGACACCGCCGCGGACGACGTGGCGCTGATCGCGTTCACCTCCGGCACCACCGGACGCCCCAAGGGGTGCATGCACTTCCACCGGGACGTCCTGGCGATCGCGGACACCTTCTCGCGGCACGTGCTGCGTCCACGCGGCGACGACGTCTTCGCGGGCAGTCCCCCGCTCGGCTTCACCTTCGGCCTCGGCGGTCTGGTGGTCTTCCCGCTGCGGGCCGGTGCCGGCGCCCTGCTGCTCGAACAGGCGGGCCCGAAGCAGCTGTTGCCGGCCATCGCCGAGCACCGGGTGTCGGTGCTGTTCACCGCGCCGACCGCGTACCGGGCGATGCTCGGCGAGCTGGACGGGCACGACCTGACGTCCCTGCGGCGCTGCGTGTCGGCCGGTGAGAACCTGCCCGCGGCCACCTGGCGGGCCTGGCACGAGCGGACCGGGCTGCGCGTCATCAACGGCATCGGCGCCACGGAGTTGCTGCACATCTTCATCTCCGCGGCCGACGAGCACATCAGACCCGGTGCGACCGGCGTGCCCGTGCCGGGCTGGCAGGCCCGCGTGGTGGACGCCGACGGGCGCGAACTGCCCGACGGCGAGCCGGGCCTGCTGGCGGTGCGCGGCCCGGTCGGCTGCCGCTACCTCGCCGACCCACGGCAGCGGGAGTACGTGCGCGGCGGCTGGAACGTCACCGGCGACACCTATGTCCGTGAGCCCGACGGCTACTTCCGGTACGTGGCCCGCGCCGACGACATGATCATCTCGGCCGGGTACAACATCGCCGGGCCCGAGGTCGAGGACGCGCTGCTGCGGCACCCGGACGTGGTGGAGGCGGCGGTCGTCGGCCGTCCCGACGAGGCGCGCGGCATGACGGTGATGGCGTTCGCCGTCCTCAAGGAGGGCGCCGAACGGGACGCGGAGGCGTTGCGCGCCTTCGTCAAATCCGAGCTGGCACCCTACAAATGCCCTCGCGAGATCGTCTTCCTGGACGCCCTGCCGCGCACCGCGACCGGAAAGCTCCAGCGGTTCCGGCTGCGCAGCGGAGGTGACCGGCAGTGATCCGCACGACTTAAGATGATCAACGTGTCCGACCAGCACGCCCCCCGGTCCCTCATCGTCACGCTGTACGGCGCGTACGGCCGCTTCATGCCCGGCCCGGTTCCGGTCGCCGAACTGATCCGGCTGCTCGCCGCGGTCGGCGTGGACGCGCCCTCGGTGCGCTCGTCGGTGTCCCGCCTCAAGCGCCGCGGCCTGCTCGTGCCGGCCCGCACCGCACAGGGGGCGGCGGGGTACGAACTCTCGCCGGAAGCCCGCCAGTTGCTGGACGACGGCGACCGTCGCATCTACGGCGCCGTGCCGCCCGAGGACGAGGGCTGGGTGCTCGCGGTGTTCTCCGTTCCGGAGTCGGAGCGGCAGAAGCGGCACGTGCTGCGCTCCCGCCTGGCCGGGCTCGGCTTCGGCACGGCCGCCCCCGGCGTGTGGATCGCCCCGGCCCGGCTGCACGAGGAGACCAGGCACACCCTGCAACGGCTGCGCCTCGACCCCTACGTCGACCTCTTCCGCGGCCGGCACCTGGGCTTCGCGCCCACCGTCGAGGCGGTGGGCCGCTGGTGGGACCTGGCGGCCATCGCCAAGGAGCACGAGGCGTTCCTCGACCGGCACGCGCGCGTGCTGCGCGCCTGGGAGCGGCGCGCGGACACCCCGCCCGAGGAGGCCTACCGGGACTATCTGCTGGCGCTGGACTCCTGGCGTCATCTGCCGTACACCGACCCCGGCCTGCCCGCCGCGCTGCTGCCCGGGAACTGGCCGGGGGTGCGCTCGGCGGCGGTGTTCCGGGGACTGCACGAACGGCTGCGGGACGCGGGCGCGGTCTTCGCGGGCCTGTGACGCGACGGGGAGAGCGCCCGGGAGCGCACCGGCGGCCGGGGGGCCGGCCGCCGGTGACCGTCGGCCTCAGCCGCTCAGCGTCAGCCGCGGCTTGGGGGCGTCGGTGCGGCCGGTGCGCGGTGGGCGGCTGCCCGCCCGGTAGGGGGCCGGCCAGACCACGCCCGGACCGTCGTAGTCCTGCTCGGCGGCGGCGTGCAGCGTCCAGTGCGGGTCGTACAGGTGCGGGCGGCCCAGCGCGCACAGGTCCGTACGGCCCGCCAGGATCAGGGAGTTGACGTCGTCCCAGGAGGAGATCGCGCCGACCGCGATCACCGGGACGCCCGCCTCGTGCCGGATCCGGTCCGCGAACGGCGTCTGGTACGACCGCCCGAACTCCGGCCGCTCCTGCGCCACCACCTGTCCGGTCGACACGTCGATCGCGTCGGCGCCGTGCGCGGCGAAGGCACGGGCGACGGCGACGGCCTCCTCGGGCGTGGTGCCGCCCTCGGCCCAGTCGGTCGCCGAGATCCGCACCGTCATGGGCCGCTCCTCCGGCCACACCGCCCGCACGGCGTCGAACACCTCCAGCGGGAAGCGGAGCCGCTGGGCGAGCGAACCGCCGTAGGCGTCGGTGCGGCGGTTGGTCAGGGGGGAGAGGAAACCGGAGAGCAGATAGCCGTGGGCGCAGTGCAGTTCGAGCAGGTCGAAGCCGGCCCGCGCGGCCCGCCAGGCGGCGGCGGTGAAATGTTCCCTTATGTCGGTGAGCTGGGCACGTGACAGCTCGCGCGGCGTCTGGCTGTCGGGCCCGTACGGCAGGGGGGAGGCGGCCACGAGCGGCCAGTTGCCCTCGGGCAGCGGCTCGTCCATGCCCTCCCACATCAGCCGGGTCGAGCCCTTGCGCCCGCTGTGACCGAGTTGCACGCCGATCCCGGTGCCGGGTGCCTGACGGTGCACGAAGTCGGTGATCCGCCGCCAGGCCTCGGCCTGCTTGCCGGTGTACAGGCCCGCGCAGCCGGGGGTGATCCGGCCCTCCGGGCTGACGCACACCATCTCGGTCATCACCAGCCCGGCGCCGCCGAGCGCGCGGGCGCCGAGATGGACGAGGTGGAAGTCGCCGGGGACGCCGTCGACCGCCGAGTACATGTCCATCGGGGACACCACGACCCGGTTGCGCAGGGTCAGTCCGCGCAGCCGGAACGGGGTGAACATCGGGGGCGTGCCGGGCGGGCAGCCGAACTCGCGCTCCACGGCCTCGGTGAAGTGCGCGTCGCGCAGCCGGAGGTTGTCGTGGGTGACGCGGCGGCTGCGGGTGAGCAGGTTGAACGCGAACTGCCGGGGGCGCTGGCCGAGGTACGACGCGAGGTTCTCGAACCACTCCAGGCTGGCCCGGGCGGCGCGCTGGGTGGAGGCGACGACGGGCCTGCGCTCCTCCTCGTAGGCGGCCAGTGCCTCGGCGAGGGTGGGCCGTTCCTCCAGGCAGGCCGCGAGGGCGAGGGCGTCCTCGACCGCGAGCTTGGTGCCGGAGCCGATGGAGAAGTGGGCGGTGTGCGCGGCGTCGCCGAGCAGGACGACGTTCGCGTGCGACCAGCGGTCGTTGACCACCGTGCGGAAGGTGGTCCAGGTGGAGTTGTTGGACCGCAGCGGGCGGCCGCCGAGCGCGTCCGCGAAGATCTTGGCGCAGCGCTCGACGGATTCCGGCTCGCCGAGTTCGTCGAAGCCCGCCGCGTCCCAGACCTCCTCGCGCATCTCGACGATCACGGTGGAGGCGTCGGGGGCGTAGGGGTAGCCGTGCAGCTGCATCACGCCGTGCTCGGTCTCGGCGATCTCGAACCGGAAGGCGTCGAACGCGAAGTCGGCGGCGAGCCAGATGTACCGGCAGCGATGCGCGGTGATCTGCGGCCGGAACGCGTCGGCGTGCGCCTCGCGTGTGGCGCTGTGCACCCCGTCGGCCGCGACGACGAGGTCGTACGAGGCCGCGAGCGAGGCCGGGTCCGGGGCCTCGGCGCGGAAGCGGAGGTCGACGCCGAGCTCACGGCAGCGGTCGTGCAGGATCTCCAGGAGCGTGCGGCGGCCGAGGGCCGCGAAGCCGTGCCCCGAGGAGGTGTGGCGTTCTCCCCGGTGGACGATGTCGATGTCGTCCCAGCGGACGAAGTGCCGTTGCAGTGCCTCGTGGACGACCGGGTCGGCGTGCTCGATGCCGCCGAGGGTCTCGTCGGAGAGGACCACGCCGAAGCCGAAGGTGTCCTCGGGGGCGTTGCGTTCCCACAGGGTGATCTCGCGATCAGGGTCCAGGCGTTTCAGGAGCGCGGCGGCGTAGAGGCCGCCGGGGCCGCCGCCGATGACGGCGATGCGCCGCGGGTGGCTCGTCGTCGCGGGCCGCCGACGCGTCGTGGTCGTTCGGGCGGTTCCCCGCGCCCCGGGAGTGGGCATGCTCACCGTCCCTGCCATTTGGGCGGGCGCTTCTCCGTGAAGGCCGCGTGGAACTCCGCGTAGTCCTCGCCGTTCATCAGGAGGGCCTGCGTCGAGGCGTCCAGTTCGACCGAGGCCGCCAGCGGCATGTCGAGTTCGGCCGTCAGCAGGGCCTTGGTCTGGGCGTGGGCCAGGGCCGGTCCGTCGGCCAGCCGGCGTGCCAGCCGCTGGGCGGCCTCGTCGGCCCGGCCCTCGTCGGTCATCTCGCTGATCAGGCCGATGCGCTCCGCCTCGGGCGCCCGGACCGGTTCGCCCAGCATCAGCAGGCGGGTCGCGTGGCCGAGACCGACGACCCGGGGCAGCAGGTAGGCGGCGCCCATGTCGCCGCCGGACAGGCCGACCCGGGTGAAGAGGAACGCGAAGCGGGAGGTGGGGTCGGCGACCCGGAAGTCCGCGGCGAGCGCCAGGACCGCCCCGGCGCCCGCCGCCACGCCGTGCACCGCCGCGATCACCGGGAACGGGCACTCCCGGATGGCGCGGACCACTTGGCCCGTCATCCGGTTGAAGTCCAGGAGCTGGGCGGTATCCATGGCCAGGGTGGCACCGATGATCTCGTCGACGTCGCCGCCCGAGCAGAAGCCGCGCCCTTCCCCGGCCAGCACCAGCGCGCGCACCGACCGCTCCCGCGACAGCTCGGCGAGCAGGTCGCGCAGGTCGGCGTAGGCGCCGAAGGTGAGGGCGTTGAGCTTGTCGGGGCGGGACAGTGTGACCGTCGCCACACCGTCGGCCCGGTCGACGCGCAGATGGCGCCAGGGCGAGGTGGGAGCGGCGGAGCCGGTGAAGGGACTCATGGGGTGCGGCCTCCTAGGGCGGGCACTGCCTCACTGACCTCTACCCCACGACGTTATCACTCATCCGTGACTGTCGTCAGGACTGCGCGATAGCAGCAATCAGGGCGTCCGGCCTGGTCACAGGGGCTTGGCCGGGTCACAGAAGTCACCGGACATCGATAACGGGGTAACAGCGGGAGCATCCGTGCAAGCCCGTCCGTTCAGCGGGGTAGGTCGCACACACGGGGCCGTCCGGTCCCGGGCGGTGCCCGTCGTGAGACTTCGCCGGGGGCGCCGTACCATTCCTACGGTTGAACGCAGGACAACCCGAAGATCTCGGCATTCAGGGGATGCCTGCACCATGAACGGACTCGCCTTGCACGATCGCTCCTCAGCCCCCGCCTCCTGGCGTATCGCGCTGCCGCATTCCACGGCCGCCGTGCCCGTGGCCCGCGCGCTGGTCCGTACGGCGCTCGCGGAGCTCCAGCACGGCGCCGACAGCGACACGGCCGAGCTGCTCACCGCCGAGCTGGTGGCCAACGCCGTGGAGCACACGACCGGGGACGCCCCGATAGAGCTGGTCGTGGAGCTGCTGCCGAGCGGCTGCAAGGTCGAGGTGCACGACCCCGACCCCGTGCCGCCCGGCAACCTCACGCGGCCCGCGGAGCGCGAGCCCGACCCCTGGCAGGAGCACGGCCGCGGCCTGCTGCTGATCCGCACGCTGAGCGCGTCGTGCGGTCACCGCCCCACCGAGTCCGGCAAGGCGGTGTGGTTCAGACTCCCTGTCGTACCGCGTCAGCGGCAGCCTCACTGCCGGCGGCGTCCCGCGTCGTGACCCGCGCCATCCGGGAGTTCCGGCGCCCGTAGCCGAGGTAGACGAGCAGCCCCACCGCGAGGAACACCGCGAACTGCGCCCAGGTCGTCCAGCCCGTCTCGTACATCAGGTACAGGCAGAAGCCGACGCCCAGCAGCGGCACCACGGGGTACAGCGGCACCCGGAAGGTGCGGGGCAGGTCCGGCTCCCGGCGGCGCAGGGCGATCACCGCGATGTTGACCACGGCCATGACCGCGAGCGTGCCGATCGTGCACAGGTTGACCACCGAGTCCAGCGACGAGAAGGCCGCCGGGACCGCGAAGACGACCGCGATGATCAGAGTGCCCGCGACGGGCGTGGCGGTACGCGGCGAGACCTTCTGGAAGACGCGCGGGACGAGTCCGTCCCGGGACATCGACATCAGGATGCGGCTCTGGCCGTACATCACCGCGAGCACCACCGAGGCGATCGCGACGACCGCGCCGAAGGCGATGATCCCGCCGCCGATGCCGGAACCGGTGACCCGGTCGACGACGTAGGACAGCGCGGCGGGCCGGTCGCCGACCGCGCCGCCGCCCACGGCGCCGATCGCGGCGAGCGCGACCGCGCAGTACAGCAGGGTGACCACGCCGATGCAGACGAGGATCGCCACCGGGATGTCCCGGCGGGGGTTCTTGGCCTCCTCGCCGGCGGTGGTGATCGCGTCGAAGCCGATGTAGGAGAAGAAGGCGGCGGTGGTGCCCGCGCCGATGCCGGCCAGCCCGGCCGGGGCGAACGGCACCAGGTTGCCGTCCTTGAACGCGCTGAAGCCGATCGCGCAGAAGGCGACGAGGATGGCCAGCTTGAGCACGGCCATCGCGGCGGTGGCCCGGGCGCTCTCCCGCACCCCGCGCACCAGCAGCACGGCGGCCATGGCGATGACCAGGACGGCCGGCAGGTTGACGACGCCGCCGTCGCCGGGGCTCGCGGAGAGCGCGGCGGGCAGCTGGAGGCCGACGAGGCTGTCGAGGAGTTCGTTGACGTACTGGCTCCAGCCGACCGCGACGGCGGAGACCGAGACGCCGTACTCCAGGAGCAGGCACCAGCCGACCAGGAAGGCGGTGGTCTCGCCGAGCCCGGCGTAGGCGAAGGAGTAGGAGGAGCCGGAGACCGGGATCGCGCCGCCCAGCTCGGCGAAGGCGAACGCGGTGAACACGCAGGTGATCGCGGCCAGCACGAAGGAGACGACGACGGCGGGACCGGCCTGGGCGACCGAGTCGGACAGGCCGACGAAGATGCCGGTGCCGACGATCGCGCCGACGCCGAAGCAGATGAGCTGGAACAGCCCCATCGTGCGCTTGAGGCCGTGGCCCTCGCGGTCGGCGCCGGATTCGGCCACCAGGAGGGCGGAGGATTTGAAGCGGGACATGCGGGTGGTGCTCTTTCTGGGGGACGGGTGCGCCCGGATGGGGCGCGCGACGGCCGCGGAATGGGTGGCTCCGGGCCGCCGGTCAGCATAAGGCCTGATCAGGGGCGTTCCGTAGGAGCCGGCTCACGCCAGGGTGGCGACCAGGACCGCCTTGATGGTGTGCAGCCGGTTCTCGGCCTGGTCGAAGACGACCGAGTGGGCCGACTCGAAGACCTCGTCGGTGACCTCCAGGGAGTCCAGCCCGTGCCGCTCGTGGATCTCACGGCCGACCTCGGTGCCGAGGTCGTGGAAGGCCGGCAGGCAGTGCAGGAACTTCACGTCCGGTTCCCCGGTGGCGCGCAGCACGTCCATGGTCACGGCGTAGGGGGCGAGCGCGGTGATCCGCTCGTCCCAGACCTCCTTGGGCTCGCCCATGGAGACCCAGACGTCGGTGGCGACGAAGTGGGCGCCGAGGACGCCCTCCGCGACGTCCTCGGTGAGCGTGATCCGCGCGCCGCTGGTCCGGGCCAGGGAGCGGGCGCGGTCGACGACCTCCTGGGCGGGCCAGTAGGACCTCGGGGCGACGATCCGCACGTCCATGCCGAGCAGGGCGCCGGTGACCAGGTAGGAGTTGCCCATGTTGAAGCGGGCGTCGCCGAGGTAGGCGAAGGCGGTCCCGGACAGCGGCCGGTTGCCGTGCTCGGTCATGGTCAGGACGTCGGCGAGCATCTGCGTGGGGTGCCAGTCGTCGGTGAGACCGTTGAAGACGGGCACCCCGGCGAACGCGGCCAGCTCCTCCACCTTGACCTGGCTGTCCCCGCGGTACTCGATCCCGTCGTACATCCGGCCGAGCACCCGGGCGGTGTCCTTCACCGACTCCTTGTGCCCGATCTGCGAACCGGAGGGGTCGAGGTACGTCGTCGAGGCACCCTGGTCGGCCGCCGCCACCTCGAACGCGCAGCGGGTGCGCGTCGACGTCTTCTCGAAGATCAGCGCGATGTTGCGGCCGCGCAGATACCGGGGCTCGGTCCTGGCCTTCTTGGCCGCCTTCAGCTCGGCTGCCAGCTCGATCAGGCCGAGGAACTCCCCCTCGGTGAAGTCGAGCTCCTTGAGGAAGTGGCGGCCCGCGAGGGCGGTCGGGACTGTCGCCATGAGGGGCGCTCCAGGCAGAGGGACGGGATCAGGACTCTGGAAGTCTATACGACCCTCAGAATTTCTATACGGCGTCCCGCTGCACCGGGCAGCTCATGCAGCGCGGTCCGCCTCTCCCCCGTCCCAGTTCGCTGCCCGGGATCTCGATCACCTCGATGCCCTGCTTGCGCAGATGCGTGTTGGTGGTGGAGTTCCGTTCGTAGGCGACGACCACGCCCGGTTCGACGGCGAGCACGTTGCAGCCGTCGTCCCACTGCTCCCGCTCGGCCGCGTGCACGTCCTGGGTGGCGGTGAGGACCCTGATCTCGCTGAGCCCGAGCGCGGCGGCGATCGCGCGGTGCATGTGCTCCGGCGGATGGTCGGTGACCTTGAGCTCCTTCTCGCCGACGCCCGGCTCGATGGTGTACGAGCGCAGCATCCCGAGTCCGGCGTACTGGGTGAACACGTCACCGTCGACCATGGTCATCACCGTGTCGAGGTGCATCAGCGCGCGCCGCTTGGGCATGTCGAGGGCCACGATCGTCTCCGCGGAGCCCGCGGCGAACAGCTTGTGCGCCAGCATCTCGACGGCCTGCGGGGTGGTCCGCTCGCTCATCCCGATGAGCACGGCGCCGTTGCCGATCACCAGCACGTCCCCGCCCTCGATGGTCGAGGGGTAGTCCGCCTGGCCCTCCGACCAGAGGTGGAACCTTTCGTCACGGAACAGCGGGTGGTGCCGGTAGATCGCCTCGAAGTGCACGGTCTCGCGCTGCCGGGCGGGCCAGCGCATGGCGTTGATGGAGACCCCGTCGTAGATCCAGGCGGAGGTGTCCCGGGTGAAGAGGTGGTTCGGCAGCGGTTCGAGCAGGAAGTCGTCCAGGTCCATCACGTGGAAGCGCACCGAGGTCGGCTCCGCGTGCGCCTCCAGGAACTCCCGCTTGGTCATCCCCCCGACCAGCGCCTCCGCCAGCTCCCGGGTGGGCAGCGCCTCGAAGGACGCCCGGAGGTGGTCCGTGGCCAGCGGGCCGTACTCCTTCTCGTCGAAGACCCGGTCCAGGACGAGCGCGCGGGCCGCCGGGATCTCCAGGGCCTCGACGAGCAGATCGCCGAACAGGTGGACGGTGACGCCGCGGTCGCGCAGCACGTCGGCGAACCCGTCGTGCTCGGCGCGCGCCCGGCGCACCCAGAGGACGTCGTCGAACAGGAGGGCGTCCTTGTTGCTGGGGGTGAGCCTTTTGAGCTCCAGATCCGGCCGGTGCAGGATGACGCGGCGCAGGCGCCCGGCCTCGGAGTCGACATGGAATCCCATGCCTCCATCCTGACCATTCGCGCTCCTGTTCACCCCCTCTTTCGGCAGGTCGGCCCGACACCACGGGGCCGGACCGCGTCCAGGACACGGTCCGGCCCGCCGGTCACGGGCGGCTACAGCCGCGGGTCCACCGGCTCCGACTCCAGCGCCAGCACCCCGAACACCGCCTCGTGCACCCGCCACAGCGGTTCGCCCTCGGCCAGCCGGTCCAGGGCCTCCAGGCCGAGCGCGTACTCGCGCAGCGCCAGCGACCGCTTGTGGTTCAGGAACCGCGAGCGCAGCCGGGCCAGGTTGTGCGGGCGCGTGTACTCGGGACCGTAGATGATCCGCAGGTACTCACGGCCCCGGCACTTGATGCCGGGCTGCACCAGGCGCCCCTGCCCGTCGCGCACCAGCGCGCCGACGGGCTTGACGACCATGCCCTCACCGCCGCGGCCGGTCATCTCCAGCCACCAGTCGACGCCCGCGCGCACCGACTCCGGGTCACCGGTGTCGACGTACAGCCTCCGGGTGGTCTGCAGCAGTCCGGTGCCGTCGTGCTCCACGAGGCGGTCGAGCAGGGCGAGTTGCTCGTCGTGCGGCAGGCCGGCCAGGCTGCGGCCCTGCACGGCCAGGACCTGGAACGGGGCGAGGCGTACCCCGTCCAGTCCGTCCGTGGACCAGCAGTAGCGCCGGTACGCCTCGGTGAACGACGCGGCGTCGGCCGCCCGCTCCCGCTGGCGCGCGAGCAGCGCGCCGACGTCGACGCCGCGCGCCGCCGCGCCCTCCAGGGCCGCCACCGCGCCCGGGAAGACCGCCCCGGAGGCCGCGCCGACCGCCGCGTACTGACTGCGCAGCAGCCCGGACGCCTTCAGCGACCACGGCATGAGCTCCGCGTCGAGCAGCAGCCAGTCGGTGCCGAACTCCGCGAACAGGCCCGCGGATTCGGCCGCCGCCCGGAGCCGTCCGAGGATCTCCTCGGTGACCGGCCCGTCGTCGAAGAACGGACGGCCGGTTCGGGTGTAGAGCGACCCCGTGGGACCGTCCACCCCGAAACGCCCGCGGGCCGCCTCCGCGTCCCGGCACACCAGCGCCACCGCACGCGAGCCCATGTGCTTCTCCTCGCACACGACGCGCGCGACACCGTCGTCCCGGTACTGCGCGAAGGCCTCCGCCGGGTGCTCCAGGTAGCCGTCCACGCGAGAGGTGGCCGTCGGAGCCATCGTCGGCGGGAGGTACGGCAGCAGCCGCGGGTCGACCGCGAAGCGGCTCATCACCTCCAGCGCGGCCGCCGCGTTCTCCTCACGCACCGAGAGCCGCCCGGCGTGCCGGGTCTCCACGACCCGCCTGCCCTGCACGTCCGACAGCGCCAGCGGTCGCCCGTCCTGCCCGCCCGGCGCCTCGCTCCGCAGCGGCCTGGCCGGCTCGTACCAGACCCGCTCGGCCGGTACGTCGACCAGTTCCCGCTCCGGCCAGCGCAGCGCGGTCAGCTTGCCGCCGAAGACGGCGCCGGTGTCCAGGCAGATGGTGTTGTTGAGCCAGGTGGCCTCCGGGACCGGGGTGTGGCCGTACACCACCGCCGCCCGGCCGCGGTAGTCCTCCGCCCACGGGTAGCGCACCGGCAGCCCGAACTCGTCGGTCTCGCCGGTCGTGTCGCCGTACAGGGCGTGGCTGCGGACCCGGCCGGAGGTGCGGCCGTGGTACTTCTCCGGCAGTCCCGCGTGGCAGACCACCAGCCTGCCGCCGTCGAGGACGTAGTGGCTGACCAGCCCGTCGATGAACTCCCGTACCTCCCGCTTGAAGTCCTCGCTCTCGCCCTCCATCTGCGCGACGGTCTCCGCGAGCCCGTGCGTCTGCTGGACCTTGCGGCCGCGCAGAAACCGCCCGTACTTGTTCTCGTGGTTGCCGGGCACGCACAGCGCGTCGCCGGACCTCACCATCGCCATCACACGGCGCAGCACACCCGGGCTGTCCGGGCCGCGGTCCACGAGGTCGCCTACGAAGACAGCCGTCCGGCCCTCGGGGTGCACGCCGTCGGCGTATCCCAACTTGGCCAGCAGCGACTCCAGTTCGGCGGCGCAGCCGTGGATGTCGCCGATGATGTCGAAGGGGCCGGTGAGGTGGGTGAGGTCGTTGAAGCGCTTCTCGGTGACCACCGTGGCGCTCTCCACCTCCGCCGCGCCGCGCAGGACGTGCACCTTGCGGAAGCCCTCGCGCTCCAGGTGGCGCAAGGAGCGGCGGAGTTCGCGGATGTGCCGCTGGATCACCCGTCGTGGCATGTCGGCCCGGTCGGCGCGGGCCGCGTTGCGCTCGGCGCACACCTCCTCGGGCACGTCCAGCACGACGGCGATGGGCAGCACGTCGTACTTGCGCGCCAGTTCGACCAGTTGCCGCCGGGCCTCCGGCTGGACGCTGGTGGCGTCGACCACCGTGCGGCGGCCCGCGGCGAGCCGCTTGCCCGCTATGTAGTGCAGGACGTCGAAGGCGTCGCGGGTGGCGCCCTGGTCGTTCTCGTCGTCGGAGACGAGACCCCGGCAGAAGTCCGAGGAGATGACCTCGGTGGGCTTGAAGTGCTTGCGGGCGAAGGTGGACTTGCCGGAGCCGGAGGCACCGACGAGCACCACGAGGGAGAGATCGGTGACGGGCAGGGTGCGCCCAGGGGTGCCGAGGGTCATGCGGTCCTCTCCTCCTTCGCGATGTTCTGCGTGGTGCCGCTGACGGCTGTGTCCAGGGCGAACACGGCCATCTGGGTGGGCGGTCCCACCTCGGGGTCGTCGGGCCCGACGGGCCGGAACCCGACCCCGTACCCGTACCGTGCGGCGACCGCCCCGGACCACCGCTGGAACTCGGCGCGGGTCCACTCGAAGCGGTGGTCACCGTGCCGGACGTGGCCGGCCGGCAGGCTCTCCCAGCGGACGTTGTACTCGACGTTCGGGGTGGTCACGACGACCGTGCGCGGACGGGCCGCCCCGAACACGGCGTACTCCAGGGCGGGCAGCCGGGGCAGGTCGAGGTGCTCGATCACCTCACTGAGCACGGCTGCGTCGTAGCCGGCCAGACGGTTGTCGGTGTAGGCGAGCGAGCCCTGGAACAGCTTCACGCGCGCGGCCTGCCGCTCGCCCATGCGGTCCAGCTTCAGCCGCCGGGAGGCGATCGTCAGCGCCCGCATCGACACGTCGACGCCGACGATCTCCGTGAACCGCACGTCCTTGAGCAGCGCCTGCACCAACTGGCCCTGCCCGCAGCCGAGGTCCAGGACCCGGGCAGCACCCGACTCCCCGAGCGCGGCCAGGATCGCCTCGCGCCGCAGCACGGCGAGCGGCGTCGGCCTCTCGGCCTCCTCCGTCTCGGACGCGACCGCGTTGTCGATGGCCTCGACCTCGCTGTCGTCGGTCTCGGCCAGCCGCACCAGTTCGAGGCGTTCGCGCGCCTGCCGGGTCAGCGACCAGCGGCGCGAGAGGTAGCGGCTGGTGATCAGGTGCTGCTCGGGGTGGTCGGACAGCCAGCCCTCACCGGCCCGCAGCAGCTTGTCGACCTCGTCTGAGGAGACCCAGTAGTGCTTGGCGTCGTCGAGGACGGGGAGCAGGACGTACAGATGGCGCAGGGCGGCGGCCAGCGTCAGCGCCCGCGACTCCAGCACGAGCCGCACGTACCGCGAGTCGCCCCACTGCGGGAACTCGGCATCCAGCGGTACCGGATCGGCCGTCACCGTCCACCCGAGCGGCTCGAACAGCGCGCGGACGAGGGCGGCTCCGCCGCGGGCCGGCAGCGCGGGCACCTCGATGCGCAGCGGGAGCGGCTCGGCCGCGCGGTCGGGGCGGGCGTCGCACACCCCGCGCATCGCGCTGGAGAAGACGCCGCTCAACGCGACGGCGAGCAGCGAGGAGGCCGCGTACGGGCGGTCGTTGACGTACTGCGCCAGGGCCGCGTCGGGTGCGCCGCCCCGGCCCTTGCCCTTGCCGCGCCGGACCAGTGCCACCGCGTCCACCTCCAGCAGCAGCGCCGCCGTGCAGCGCTCGGGACCGGCCTCGGGGTAGAGGACGTGCGCCGTGCCGTAGGAGGTGGAGAACGCCTGCGCCTTGTCGGGATGCTTGTGCAGCAGGAACCCGAGGTCGGTCGCGGGGCGTTCTTGGGTGCCGGTGGTACTGATCGTCAGGAACACGGTGGTTGCCTCGAAAGGGTCTGAAGTGCGGGTTCGCGGGCCCGCGGGACCCTGTCAACGTACCGACAACACCGCCGGGACTCCTGGGGTTTTTCCGCCCGGCCGACGGACGGCTGTGACAGGGCTGTGACCGGAGGGGTGGCTTCCGTCACAGCTCAGCGCGGCCGGTGCTGGTCGACTCGCCTGATGCGCCCCCTCCTCCTTCCCGTCTGCGCCCTGCTGTTGCTCACCGCCTGCGGAACCCAGCAGGCCGGTGCGCCGGGCGGCGGCGCGACCTCCGCCTGCCCCGCCGACCCCACCTGGACCGAGCGGGACGGAGTCCGGATCACCGGCCTGAGCGGCCCCGCCTGCGACCGCGTGGAGTTCGAGGTGAGCAACGAGGGCACCGAGCCCTTCACGTACTTCGTCTCCTTCACCTTCGCGTCGGAGTCGGGTGCGGCGATGTCCGGCGCGCAGGAGACGGTGGAGTCGGTCGCTCCGGGCCGCCCGGTGCGGCGGACCGTCACCATGACCGGCCAGGAGCGTGTGTCGCTCTCCCAGGTCAGGAGCGTCCCGGCGGACGAGGCCCCCATCCAGGCGGGCCGGTGCCCGGCGTCCGGGGTGCGGGTCTACGCCGATCAGGGCGACGCCGCGATGGGGCTGCGGGTCGTCGGGCTGCACCTGGAGAACTGCGGCAGCAAGCCGTACGCCCTCAACGGTTATCCGGAGATCCAGATCCTGGACGAGGACCACGAGGCCGTCGACGGGGTGCGCATCCTCAAGGGTGGGGACGCCGTCGCGACCGGCACGGGGGCCGACGCCCCGCCGCGGCCGCTGACCCTGGCGCCCGGTGAGCGCGCCCGCGCCGGCCTGGTCTGGCGCAACACCACGCAGTTCGGCGAGGCCGTGAACGCGCCGTACGCGCGGATCCGGGCGAGGCCCGGCGCGGCGCCCGTGACGGTGGTCCCGGAGCTGGATCTGGGGACGACGGGGAAGCTCGGGGTCGGGGCCTGGCAGAAGGACGAGCAGGGACAAGTGCCGGAACGGCCGGAGGGCTGATGGGCGACGGACTCGTTCTCCTGCTGGTCCTGGTCGTCGGCGCGGTCACCGCGTTCGGGCTGTGCGGCTACGGCTTCGGCACCCTGTCCACGCACGGCGTGCGGCGGGCGGACCGCGTGACGCGGTTGCGCGTGCTCGCCGCCCTGGCGGGGGCCGCGGCCGCCGCCCTTTACACCTGGGGGGCGCTGCATGTGCTGAGCGACTGGATGGAGGTGGAGGACAGCGGTGCGGGGTCCGCGCCCCTCCGGCCCTGCCTCGCGGCCGGAGGGCCGAAGAAGGCCGCCGTGACCATGAGCGCGGACGTCCAGGTGCTCCCGATCCGGCTGATCTGCCACACCAGGACGGGCGAGAGCTACCCGACCGGCATGCCCGGGTACATCAACCCCACCGCCGCGTTCCTCGCCCTGTCCGGCGTCCTGCTCGCCGTCGGCGCGGGGTACGCGTCCGGACACAAGGCGCGCGAGCAGGAGCGGAACGGGTGACGGACGCGGCGGCGGCGCGGCCGGCCTCGCCGCCTACGGCAGCTGCGTCTGGACCTGGGCGGAGATCAGCTCCAGGTGGTCCAGGTCGGCGAGGTCGAGGACCTGCAGGTAGAGGCGCGCGGAGCCGATCCCGGCGTAGCGGCCGATCTTGTCGACGACCTCGGCCGGGGAACCCGCCAGGCCGTTGAGCTTCAGCTCGTCGACCTCACGGCCGATCGCCGCGGCGCGACGGGCCACCTCCTGGTCGTCCTTGCCGACGCAGACGACGAGGGCGTTGGAGTAGACGAGGTCGTCGCCCTTGCGGCCGGCCTCCTCGGCGGCGGCGCGGACCCGGCCGAACTGGCGCTCGCTGTCCTCGACGGAGGCGAAGGGCATGTTGAACTCGTCGGCGTACTTCGCGGCCAGCCTGGGCGTGCGGGTCGCGCCGTGGCCGCCGACGAGCACGGGGATCTTCGGCTGGGTGGGCTTGGGCAGCGCGGGCGAGTTGCTGAGCTCGTAGTAGGTGCCCTGGAAGTCGAAGGTGCGGCCGGGTTCCGTGGCCCACAGCCCGGTGACGATCTCCAGCTGCTCCTCCAGGCGGCCGAACTTCTCCTTCGGGAAGGGGATGCCGTACGCCGCGTGCTCCTCCTCGAACCAGCCCGCGCCCAGGCCGAGTTCGACCCGGCCGCCGGACATCTGGTCGACCTGCGCGACCTGGATGGCGAGCACGCCGGGGAGCCGGAAGGTCCCGGCGGTCATCAGGGTGCCCAGCCGGATGCGCTTGGTCTCACGGGCCAGCCCGGCGAGGGTGATCCAGGCGTCGGTGGGGCCCGGCAGGCCGTCCACGGAGCCCATCTTCAGATAGTGGTCGGAGCGGAAGAAGGCGTCGAAGCCCAGGTCCTCGGTGGCCTTCGCGACGGTGAGCAGGGTGTCGTAGGTCGCCCCCTGCTGGGGCTCGGTGAAGATTCGAAGATCCATGGCTCCATCCTGCCTGCTCGGGCGGTCCGATACCGCATCGGACGGGCCGCCGTCGCGCGGGGTGTGGCCGCGTCCCCGCCCCGGGTGAAATGCGTCAACGCCGCACACGGGTGCGCGACCACGCCAGTGACCGGCCCCTTGGGTGATCGTTGGCTCGGGCGGAGCCGGACCGCCCGGCGCCCGCACCGGCCCGTCGACGCCGGCGCGACACGCGCGTCGGCCCTCCCGGGGGGCCAGGGCCGAGGAGGCCGTCATGTCCGAGGAGAGCGCCCCGCAGCAGGCCGGGGACGAGCCCCGCCCGAAGGGGCTGCTGCAGCAGATGGAGGAACTGATGGCGGCACTGAACGCGGACCTGTCGGCCCTGGACGCGGAGCTGCAGTCCGCCGGCACGAACGGATCCACCCCGCAGGCCCGCCGGGACCGGCTGTTCGAGCCACCCGAGGGAATGGGGAGGCGCTGAGCATCGGAAAGGCCCTGCCGGCGGGCGGGCAGGGCCGGCGTTCTGCCCCGCGGCAGCGGAGCGCGGCGGACGGCCGGGTGCCACCGGGCCTGCTGACCGTCGTGCGGCGGCGCCGCGCGCCGTGAGCGGTCGCGCGGCGCCGCCGACGGCGCGCTCGGCGGCCGGGTCAGCGGGAGCCGCCTGCCGGGACCGCGCCCGGTGCGGGGTCAGCCGGCCTCTCGGGCCGGGACCGTCTGTTCACGGTCGGCCAGTTTGCGGAGCATCTCCCGGACGCGGTCCCTCGACTCGTCCGCCGCGTCGATGGCTTCCATGCACTGCCAGTACGTCCCCTCGTCGGGGGCGGCGCAGGTGATGCCGACCAGCGCGATGCCCACCTCGCCGAGCAGGCCGCCCAGGTGGAGCAGGGCCTGGCGGGCGTCACCCAGCTCGGTGAGCTGGGCCGCGCGCAGCTCACCCGGCGCCAGCTCGGGGGTGTCCAGCACTCCGCAGCCGCGGCCCGCCAGCTCGGTCAACCCCAGTGCCTCACCGCGTAGTTCGGGCGGGCCGGAGACGGCCAGACGACTGCCGATCGCCTGCGCGAGAGCCTGCGCCTGCCACACCTCCGTCATCGTCTCGGAGACCTCACCGCCTCCTGCCAGGGCACGCCTGCTCGTCAGGATGAGCCGCACCGCGTCCATGCGCTGCCCCCGTCTGTCCCGACGCGCTCTCACCGCACGTCTGACCGAACTCAGTTGTTCACTACCCAGCGTGAGGTCAGCTGAGACGAAAAGCCAGGGGACGACCGAAATCTGTGGACAACAATTCGGATTCAGTTCGGAATTCATATACGTAGAGTGAAAGCGGACTGTCACCTTCCCGCGGGTGGACGGCCACATTCCGCCGGGCGCTCACGGACCCTTGGGAGCCGGGAACCTCTCCTCGTTGCGGTCGATCTTCGCCGCGAGCGCGGCCAGCGGGTCGACGCCGAGCGCGTCGCACAGCTGCAGCAGATACGCGAGCACGTCCGCGACCTCGTCCCTGACCCGATGGGCGGACTCCGCGTCGGCCATGACCTGCGCGGACTCCTCGGGCGTCAACCACTGGAAGATCTCCTGGAGTTCCGAGGCCTCGACACTGAGCGCGGCGACCAGGTTCTTGGGCGTGTGGTACGGCTGCCAGTCGCGCGCCGCGGCGAACGCGACGAGCCGGCGCTGCAGGGTGGCGAGATCCGGCGGTTCGGGATGCGGATGCTCCGACGATGCTGTCACGGCTCCAGGTGTACCACCGTGATCCCCTCCTCCCGCTCCGCCCAGGACGCGTCGCTCACCGCACCGACCCAGCGGATGTGCCCGCGCTGCCCCATCCGGGCCGCCAGCCGCACCAGTTCGGTGCGCTGCGGCACGTCCAGCGCGCGGTCGAAGCCGTCGGAGAGCACCGTCAGCGTCTGGAGCGCCGCGGGCACCTCGCCGGCCGGGTCGACCTCCAGGACGCCGGGCCCGGTGAGCAGTACCAGGGCGAGCGCCAGGTACCTCAACTCCCCGTCGCCCAGCCGCCCGAAGCCGGTCCGGTGGCCGTCGCCCCGGTCGAGGCTCCCCCGGACCGTGCCGTCGGCGGCCGCCTCGGCGAGCACGTCCGTGACGTTCCCGGCGCAGCCGGCCCGTACCGCCGCGACGAACAGCCCGTGCCGCCGCGCGCACTCCTCGCGGGTGCGGCGCAGGACGCCCGCGAGGTTGCCGCAGCCGCCGAGCAGCCGCCCGGCACCGGCCGGCGCGGGCACGCGCATCCGCTCGGGCACCGGGTCGCAGACGAACACCGAACGCAGGGCGACCACCATCTGCTCCGCGGCGGCGAGCACCTGCCGCTGCCCGTCGGTCTTGCCCGCCACCCGCAACGGCAGCAGCGCGGTGCCGAGCCGGTCGTCGGGCAGCGGGGCCCGCGTCACCGGCACCGACCCCCCGTTGTGCCAGGCCGCCTGCACGGCACGCCGCCCCGGATCGCGCAGCGCGGTCTCCAGCAGGACCAGCCGTCCGGAGGTCAACCGCTCGCCGACGACACGCAGTTCGGGCTCGGCCTGCACGGCGAGGTCGAGCCGTACCGGGCCCTCGGGACCGTCGGCCGTGCAGCCGATCCGGAAACCGCGCCGCCGCTGGGCGTCCGGCCGTGCCCGCTCCGGCACGCAGGCGGCCGGGTCCGGGAACACCTCCTGGAGCGCGGCTCCGCCGCCGAGCCGGGCCAGCGCCTCGTAGGCCCGCAGTGCGGTCGTCTTGCCGGAACCACTCGGCCCGGCGAGCAGTGTGCACGGACCGAACGGGAACCTGGCGCCCCGGTGCCCGGCGAACGCGGACAGCCGCAATTCCGTGACGCACGGACGCTCGGGACAGCCCGAGGCGGGCGGGTCGGGGAACGCGGGGGACGAGTTGGGGGGAGACACGGCCATGTCCGGACCGTAGGAGACGGCGGGACGGCTGAACCGTTCCGCCCGACGGACCTTCCTACGATCGGGCGACCGCGGCCCGCACCTCGCGCCCCCGGCGGCCGGTCACCTGCCCGGCCCGCCCACCGCACCCTCCATCAGCCCCTGGACCTCGGTGCCGGGCGGGGTCAGCAGGAACACGTTCCGGTCCACCCGGTGCATTCCGCTGGCCCGGCCGAAAACGACGCCGGTGCTGAAGTCCAGGACGCGCTTGGCGACGTCCGGCTCGGCGCCGGAGAGGTCGAGGAGGACCGGGAAGCCGGCCATCAGGGTCTCGGCGACCTCACGGGCGTCCGCGAAGACGTTGACGCGCAGGACCACGAATCGGCGGCGCGCCTCGGTGGGCGCTTCGGGCAGGGCCCGGTGCCCCACCGCGGACGGCCAGGCGTCGCGGCCCCGCAACGGCACGACCTGGGCGAGCCCTTCCCATTGTTCATCGGTGACGTCGTGGCTGTTCACCGCTCCCCCGATCTGCCTCGCACTCATCGCCTGCACCGACCAATTCTTACGCCATGTCACCCGTTCGGCCGAACAGCGACACGGTCGCAGGAGCGGACGGTGGCCCGGAAGCGGGTGCCGAGGCGAACGTACGGGCGACCGGTCGGGGGCGGTCGTGTGCGGCGGGCCGTTGTCGGTGGCCCCGGCTAGGGTGCGGAAGCAACGACCGTCCGCTCCCCTCGGGAGGTTCTCATGGCTTCGCGACTCAACCCCTATCTGGTCTTCGAAGGCGACGCGCGCCAGGCGCTGGAGTTCTACAAGGAGGTCTTCGGCGGCACCCTCGCGGTCAACACCTACGCCGACCTCGGCGGCCAGTCGAGCCCCGCCGACGCCGACAAGATCATGCACGGCATGCTGGAGACCCCGAGCGGGTTCACCCTGATGTGCGCCGACACCCCGCCCGGCGAGGACTACAGCCGTGGCAACGCGTACTCGATCAGCCTCAGCGGCGAGGACGAGGCCGAACTGCGCGGCTACTGGGAGAAGTTGTCCGCCGACGGCACGGTGACGGTGCCGCTCGACAAGCAGATGTGGGGCGACGTCTTCGGCATGTGCCAGGACCGCTTCGGCACCGCCTGGATGGTCAACATCAGCGAACAGCGGGGCTGAGCCGCGCATCGCATCCGGGCTGTATGTCCTCGCGTCCTTCGGGTACAGCCTCTGAGAGGGTGATTTCACCTGCGCGGTGCTTACTGGAAGTGATGTTTTTCGTGACCCACCTCGTCGGCCCCGGCGACGATCGGGCGAAGAGATCGGCTGACGGTCCCCAGGCCGTCGCGCCGGAGATCGCCGATGCCGTGGAGCGTCTGACGAACCTGTGGTCGCTGGCGGCGCAGGGCGCGGTGCTGCGGCTGTCGCTGCACCAGCTGCGGGCGTTGCGCGCGCTGGAGATCGCGCCGGGGCTGAATCTGACGGGTCTCGCCGAGCGGCTGGACATAGGGCTGCCGACCGCCAGCCGGCTGTGCGACCGGCTGGAGGCGGCGGGGCTGCTGGAGCGGACGCTGCACCCGCACAAACGGCGCGAGGTGCGGCTGAGCCTGACGGGCCACGGCAGGAATGTGCTCGACGACGTGGCCGAGCGGCGGGCGTGGGCACTGGGGGCGGCGCTGGCGGGGATGGAACCCGAGGAGCGGGAGGCGCTCGGCCGGGGGCTGCGGGCCTTCCTCGCGACCCGGACGGAGCGAACGCCGCTGCCCGGCGACGGAACCTCCGACATGTGAGCACCGCCCCGACGGACCGGGAACGACCCCGCGGTCAACGCGGCAGCGGCGTCGGTGCGGACGGCGCCCCGGGTCCGACCTCGGAGACGACACGGGCACCGGGGACGGCGTGCCGGGGATGGAACCCGACGAACGAGAAGCGCTCCGCCGAGGGCTGCGGGCCTCCCTCGCGACCCGGACGGAGCGAAACGCCACTGCCCGGCGACGGAACCTCCGACATGTGAGCACCGCCCCGACGGACCGGGAGTCAGCGCGGCAGCGGCCGTCCCGCGGCGTCGGTGCCGACGGCGCCCCGGTCCGACCTCGGAGACGGTACGGGCACCGGGGACGGCGTGCCGGTGGTGTGGCACAGCAGCATGCAGACGTCGTCGTCGCGTTCGGAGTCGTGCAGCATCGGTGTGAGCAGGGACTCGGCGGAGGCGTCCAGGTCGCGCTCCAACTCCGGCCCGGCGAGCGCGGCCAGCGTCGCGGTGAGCCGTTCGATGCCCGGGTCGATGCCGAGGGCACGCCGCTCGACGAGGCCGTCGGTGTACAGCGCGAGCGTCGAGCCGCGAGGCAGGTCGACGGAGTGCTCCTGGTACTCGTAGGCGATGGGGACGCCCAGCATGATGCCCGGCTTGGCGTCCAGCACCCGTACCGCGCCCCCTGGTTCGCGCACCACGGGAGGCGGGTGCCCGGCGGAGGCCCAGACGAGGGCCGGGTCGCCGGGCCGGAAGCGGGCGACGACCGCGGTGGCGTAGAGGTCGGGCTGCTGGTGGCGGAGCATGTGGTGCAGCCGCGTCAGGATCCGGGCGGGGCCGTCGCCCTCGACGGCGTAGGCGCGCAGCGCGGTGCGCAACTGGCCCATCATGACGGCCGCGCGCAGCCCGTGCCCCGTGACGTCCCCTATCACCGCGAGCAGGCTTCCGTCGGGCTGCGGAAAGGCGTCGTACCAGTCGCCGCCGATGTTGAGTCCGCGCGTGGCGGGCAGATAGCGGGCGGCCAGGCTGAGGCCCTCGACCTCGGGCAGGTCGGTGAGCTGGGCGCGTTGCAGGGCTTCGGCGATGTCGCGGTGCTGTTCGTAACGGCGGGCGTGGTCCAGCGCGGTGCCGATCCGGCGGGCCAGCTCGACCAGCATGACGGAGGTGTCCGGGTCGAAGCGGGGGCCGGGCGCGGTCAGCGTGAGCACGCCCAGCATGCGGTGCGCGGTGAGCGGGATGCACAGCAGCGGCCGGTCCGGCGCCAGCACGGAGGGGGGCAGGTCGTCGACGCCGGGCAGCCCGCCGGGGTGGTCCGCGGCGTGCTGGGGGCGGCCGGTGCGGGCGGCGCTCACGGCGGCGGCGGGGCGCGTGCCGCCCCTGGGCACCTGCTCGTCCTCGAAGAGCCAGACGTCGACGTCGAGGGCGTATTCGGGGACCAGCAGCTCGGGCAGGCGGCGCAGGATGGCGTCGTGGTCGAGCGAGGCGGTGACGACGGCGCTGGCGTCGGCGAGGAACGTCAGCAGCCGGCGCGCGCTCTCGGCCTCGGCGCGCGCGGCCCGTTCGGCGTCGAGCAGTTCCCGCTGGGCGAGGGCGGCGGCGTCCAGTTCGGCGTGCAGGGCGAGCACGCCCTGGTTGGTCTCGTGCAGCTCCTCGCGATGGAAACGGACCAGGGCTTCCTTCTCGTCGAGTTTCTCCTGGAGGGCGCCCTGCTGGCGGCGGAGTCCGGCGAGTTTGCCCTGGAGTTCGTCCAGTTCCCCGCGGACGCCGTCGAGTTGGTCCACCAGGCGGCCCGCGTCCTCGTCGGCGGTGAGCAGCGCGTCCGCGAGGTCGGCGCCGTCGGTGCCCTTCCCGGCGGGGCGCTGGGGGCAGGTGAGGGTGAGCCGGTGGGTGGGCCGGCCGGTGGGGTGCACGTCGATCTGGAGCCGGTCGGTGTGCCGGGTGCTGAGGACGAGTTCGGCGCCGCCCTCGTCGAGACAGCGCCGCAGCTGGGCGGTGAGGTCGGTCAGGAGGCGGGCGCGGTCGAGGGCCGGGGCGTGCTCGGTGAGTCGGGCCACGGCGCTGCGGGCCCGGGCGGCGTCGGCCGCCGAGCTGATGGTCCAGGTGTCAGGAGCGGCGGTCATGGGCGCGGGTCCGGCTGTCGGGGGCCAGTACGGCCACACTGGTGTCGTCGCGTAGGGGGCGGGCGGCACTGCTGGCGTCGCGCAGGATGGCGGCGGCCACCACCGCCGGGTCGTGGTGCGGGAGGCCGGGGTCGCCGGGCGGGGTCCAGCGGCTGGGCAGTCCGTCGCTGTGCAGGACGAGCAGGCTGTCCGGCCGCCAGGCCAGTCGCTGCTCGGGGACGGTGGCCGGGAAGTGCGAGCCGACGATGCCGGGGTGCGAGACGAGGGCCTGCCAGTCGCCGCCGTTGTGCAGCCGGGCGCCGATGTTGCCGATCCCGGCGAAGCGGAGCTGGTCGGTGTCGAGGTCCAGCTGCGCTATGGCGATGGCGGCGCCCCGGGTGGGCCGCAGCGCGGTGTTGAGGTGGCGCAGGATCTCCACCGGCGGCAGGTGCTCCGAGCGGCGCAGCTCCTCGACGGCGGCACCGGAGGCCTGGGCGGCCTTGTCGCCGTGCCCGAGCCCGTCGGCCAGCATCAGTGTCAGCAGTGTCGGGGTGCGGACCCAGCTCCAGGCGTCGCCGGAGTGATCGGCCTGGGCGAGGGGGATGTTGACGCCGCCCACGCGCGGGCCGGACGCGGGCACCGCGTGCCGGGCCGCGGGCGTCCGGTCGACGCGGGCCATCGCCACGGTGCCCCGGCCGCGGATGCTGTGGAGGTCGAAGTCACTGGATATCCGCCGGCACGTGCCGAGGCCCGCGCCGAGTGAGGTGGTGGCGGTGGTGTGGCCGTCGCGCAGCGCGGCCTCGACGTCGGTGATGCCGGGACCGTGGTCGAGGGAGACGAGCTGCACCGAGGGCACGGGCCCGTCCACGGTGGGGCGTTCGACGAGGTTGATCACGATGCGGCCGCCGTCCGCGTGCTTGACGAGGTTCGTGGCGAGTTCGGTGGCCACGAGCGAGGCCACCGCGATGCGGTGCGGGTCCAGCCCGGCCCGCGCGCCGGCCGCCTCGGCGGCGACCCGCACGTCCCGGACCCGGGTGGAGTCGTGCACGGGGATGTCCCACACCCTGCTCATACGGACCCCGGCCGGGCGGAGGGGAGCACGGAGCCCCAGGCGACGACGGTGACGGTGGTGCCGCGGCCGGGCGCGGTGTCGATGGAGAGTTCGTGGACGAGGCGCTTGGCCCCGCTGAGGCCGAGGCCCAGGCCGCCGCCGGTGGTGTAGCCGTCGGTCATTGCCCTCTCGACGTCCCGGATGCCGGGGCCGGCGTCGACGAACGACAGCCGCAGCCCCCGCTCCTGTCCGTTGTCCAGCGGGGTGATCTCCACATGTCCTCCGCCGCCGTGCACCAGCGTGTTGCGGGCCAGCTCGCTGGCGGCCGTGACCAGCTTGGTCAACTGCACCAGTCCGAAGCCGAGTTCGGACCCGACCTGGCGCACCTGCTGCCGCACCCAGGCCAGGTCGGCGTCCGAGCCGATCGGCAGGGTGGTCGTGGCGGCCCGGCGGGAGGTCGACGTCATGTGTGCCCTCCGCTCGCCGCGTGGCCGAGGAGTTCGAGCGCGCGCTCGGTGTCCAGCGCGGTGTGCAGACCGGGCAGCGTGAGCCCCAGTTCGACCAGGGTGATGGCCACGGCGGGCCGCATGCCGGCCAGCACCGTACGGGCGGCCAGCAGACTGGCGCTGGAGGCGATCTCGGCGAGGATGCGGCCGAGGAAGGAGTCCACGATGTCCACGCCGGAGATGTCGATGACGACTCCGGTCACCCCGCTGTCCGCGATGCGCCGTGCGATGTCCTGCTGGAGCTGCTCGGCCATGCCGTCGTGCAACTCGCCCTGGAGACTGACGAGCAGGACGTCCCCCAGTGTCAGTACGGGCACCGGGGCAGCGGGGTCGGGAAAGGAGTTCACCGCGGGCTCGCTCCCGCCGCCGCGCGGGCCGAGACCTCGGCGTCCTGCTGGGCGATGGCGTGGGCCAGCGCGTCGGCGAGGGTGGCGCGGGTGAGCACCGAGCCGAGGTCGATACCGAGGTGGACGATGGTCTGCGCGATGGCGGGGCGGATGCCGGAGACGATGCACTCGGCGCCCATGAGCCGGGCGGCGGCCACCGTCTTCATCAGGTGCTGCGCGACGAGCGAGTCGACGGTGGGCACGCCGGTGATGTCGAGGATGGCGAAGCGGGCGCGCTGGGCGACGATCGCGTCCAGCAGGTTCTCCATCACGACCTGGCTGCGCGCGCTGTCCAGGGTGCCGATCAGCGGCACGGCGACGGTCCCCTCCCACAACTTCACCACCGGGGTGGCCACTTCCAGCAGTTGCTGCCGCTGGCGTTCGATCAGCTCCTCGCCCGCGCTGAGCGCCCGCTCCATCACCACCAGCCGCAGCGTACCCATCAGCAGGGTCAGCGCCAGGACGGCGCCGTCCGCGTGCCGGTCGGCCGGGTCGGCGAAGCCCTCGCGCAGCAGGGAGACCGCCGGTTCGCGCAACGCGGCGACCTCGTCGGCGATCTGCGCCGGGTTCAGTCCGGTTCGGGCCCGGGAGGAGGCCATCCGCCCCAACTGGTCGCGCACGCCCTCGAAACCGGGCGCCGCGATGTCCTCCAGCCGGCCGGACCCGGCGACCGTGGAAAGGGCGTCGACCACGGCCTTGCCGGCCTCCACCGCCTCGTCGCGCGAGACGGTGAAGACCGTGCGGAACAGGGCGGCGTCGGCCCAGCGCTGGGCGATCTGCTCCCGGGAACGGTCGAGGAAGGCGGCTACCTGCCGTGCGGCCGACTCGTTCGCCGCGTCGTGCTCCTGCACCTGCATCGTCTCCTTCTCCACAGGCTCCTGCGGCCTTGCGAGCGGCTCAGCTTCAGCCATTTATTGCCGTATGACAAACATTAGCCCCGGCGGCGCGGGACGAACAACACGCGATCCCTCTACCCCGGACGGCGCCTCGGTGTGCCTGTGGTCATCGTCCGTGCCAGTCGAGACACACCACGAGGGCGTCGTCGTCCGGTGCCGGCCGGCCCCGGTGGCCGGTCAGCTCGCGGAGTACGGCGCGCGGCACCTCGGCCGCGGGAAGCAGGCGGGTAGCCAGGATCGCCCGCGCGAGCGCGGCGTCCCCGTACACCTCCCCGCCCGGCGAGGCCACGTCGTAGACCCCGTCGCTGACGAAGATGAGGCGGTCGCCCGGCTCGGCCCGGAACTCCTGCGCCACGTAGTCGGTCTCCTCGAACATGCCGAGCGGGAGCTGGGCCTCGAAGGTGATCCGTTCGACCGTGCCGTCGCGCAACCGCAGCAGCTGCGGGGAGCCGGCGTCCACCGCGCGGGCGCGGCCGGTGGCGAGCTCGAAGTCGAGCATCAGCACGGAGAGATAGCTGCGGCCCCGGTAGTGGGCGTAGACCGCCTGGTCGGCGAGCGCGGCCTGGTCGGCGATGGGGATGCCGGCCCGTCGCGCGTTGCGCAGCGCGTTGATCGCGAGGTTCGTCAGCAGCGAGGCCTCTATGCCCTCGCCCATGCCGTTGGTGACGTACAAGGTCAGCCGGTCGGCCGTCGCGGACCAGTCGAAGTTGTCCCCGAAGATCGCGTAGGCGGGCTCCAGCTGGGCGCCCAGCTCGTACTCGCGGCGGGCGCAGGAGCGGCCGGGCAGCAGCTGCCACTGCATCTCGGCGGCGAGCGTGAGCCGGTCCCTGCGGCGGGCCTGGAGGTAGACGTCGGTGTCCCGCTCGGCCACGACCACCTCGTGCCCGAGCACCTCCGCGATCTCCGTCAGTTCGCCCAGGCACTCCTTGACCTGGCCGCCGTCCGACAGCGTCACCGACAGCACGCCGAGCCGGTCGCCGCGGACGGTGACCGGCAGATGCACGCGGACGGCCCCGTCCCGCACGTCCTCCAGGAAGGGCTCCTGCGCCCCGAAGGCCCGGCCCGCGGGGCTGTTGTGGACCGACACCGGCTCCAGGGTGTGCGGCAGCACGGACACCGGCTGCAGCACCGTCAGGCCGTAGTCGGCCATGTAGAGCTCGACGGACTGCGCCGTGGACTGCTCGACCAGTACGCGCCGGACGGCATCGAGCAACTCATGGGGTGCCGCCGTGCGCAACGCGCGCTCAGCGGCCACAAATCTGTTCACGATGTTCACAACACACCAATCCTTCGCCGAATGCGTACGGTCCTCATGTGGGCGCCGGAGCCGCCCGGGCCGCCCGCCCGGTCCTCACGGGCATCTCCGGCCGGTTGCCGCGCCTAGTACGCTGACGGACATCCCAGTAGCTGCGAGAGTGTGACTGTGACTGCCTTCCGCCCCCGCCCCGAGCCGCACGAGGTCGCCGCGCGCGTGACGGCCACGGCCGCGGAGTTGCTGGAGGTCCTGTGGGGCCGGGCCTCCACCGCGCCCGCGTCCGCCTCCCAGCTGCGCGTGATGCTCATCCTCGAACACCACGAGGGCATCAATCTGCGCACCCTCGCCGACTCGCTGGCCTCCACCCCGCCGTCCACCAGCCGCCTGTGCGACCGGCTGCAGGCGGCCGGATTCGTCGAGCGCGTGGTCAGCCCGACGGACCGGCGGGAGGTACGGCTGTATCTCAGCGGCCGGGGGCGTTCCTTCCTGTCCGATCTGCGCACGCGCCGGGAACGGGCCTTGCAGGCGGTGCTGGACCAGATGCCCGCGGCCCACCGGATCGCGCTGGTGCAGGGACTGGAGGCGTTCTGCGACGCGGCCGCGGCGCGGATACACGACGAGGACGCCGGCGTCCCGCGCGGCCGGACCGCCTGAGCCCGCCGATCCGTCGACGACCGTCGCGCCCCGTCGCGCCGACGCCCGGCACCGGGCGCCCTCCGTTCACCGGAACACATCCTTGACCCTTCCCCGTGCCCCGTCACGACACGGTTACTTTCTTGCCTCACGCCATAGTTGTCAAACGGCAACTGTTGGCTGAGCTGCCGTTTCGTATCGGGTACCCCGAGCGACGGCGACCTGCGCAACTGTGGTCAAGGTCTCGAATGAATGCCCGATTCCGCGAGGCGGGGCCAGGACGCCGCGGAAACCCGGCGCCGGAGGGAGTTTCCTCAGGTGGTGCGCTGCCGGACGGCCGCGCGCACCGCGTACGCCACCGCGCCCACGGCCAGCACCGCGGCTCCGGAGATCACCGAGGAGAGCGGCAGGGCGAACGCCAGCACGAGGCAGCCGGCCAGCCCGACCACGGGGATCGCGGGGTGGGGGCGGCCCTCGTCCGGGGCGAGGGTCCAGGCCGACGCGTTGGCGACGGCGTAGTAGGCGAGGACGCCGAACGACGAGAACCCGATGGCCCCGCGGACGTCCGCCGTCGCGGCGACCACCGCCACCACGGCCCCGACGGCGAGTTCGGCGTGGTGCGGCACCTTGAACCTCGGGTGGACCGTGGCGAGGACGTGCGGAAGGTGCCGGTCGCGGGCCATCGCGAGCGTGGTGCGCGAGACGCCGAGGATCAGGGCAAGCAACGAGCCGAGCGCGGCGACCGCGGCGCCGACCCGGACGAGCGGCGCCAGCCAGTCCGCGCCGGCCGCCCGGGCGGCGTCCGACAACGGGGCCGCCGCGCCCGCGAGGCCGGCCGGGCCGAGGACGGTCAGGGCCGCCACGGCGACCAGGGCGTAGACGCACAGGGTGATACCGAGCGCGAGCGGGACGGCCCGGGGGATCGTGCGCCGCGGGTCGCGGACCTCCTCCCCGAGGGTGGCGATCCGGGCGTACCCGGCGAACGCGAAGAACAGCAGGCCCGCCGCCTGCAGTACGCCGCCGAACGTCGCGTCGTCGCCGAGCGCGAGCCGGTCCGCGTCGGCCGCGCCGGAGGTGAGGGCGGCCACCACGACCGCGGCGAGCACCGCCAGCGCCACGGCGACGATCACGCGGGTCAGCCAGGCGGACTTCTGCACCCCGGCGTAGTTCACGGCGGTGAGCGCCACGACCGCCGCGACGGCCACCGCGTGGGCCTGGCCCGGCCAGACGTAGGCGCCGACGGTCAGGGCCATCGCCGCGCAGGAGGCGGTCTTGCCTACCACGAAGGCCCAGCCGGCCAGGTAGCCCCAGAAGTCGCCGAGCCGCTCCCGGCCGTAGACGTAGGTGCCGCCCGAGGCGGGGTAGCGGGCGGCGAGCCGGGCCGAGGAGGTGGCGTTGCAGTAGGCGACCACCGCGGCGAGCGCGAGACCGAGCAGCAGCCCGGAGCCGGCGGCCTGCGCGGCGGGGGCGAGCGCGGCGAAGATCCCTGCGCCGATCATCGAGCCCAGCCCGATCACCACGGCGTCCGGCACGCCCAGCCGACGGTCCAGCTCGTCCGGCGTACGGGCGCCGTTCGACGTCTCGCTCAAGACCACTCCCTCATCCCGGCCACGGGCCGCCCGATTCGGGGCGACGATACGCGAGCAGGGTTGCGACGCCATGAACAGCACGGACGCCGTCCGGCGGGCACGCGGGATCGAGGCTGAGGGCAAGGTCCGACGGTTTCGCCCACGGCGTTGTGGCCGTGGAGGCGGACGGGCAGTTGCGACGGCCGCCCGCGCCTCACGACGTCGTGTCGTCGTCCAGCGCGGCCAGCCCCCGCTCCCATCGCCGCCGGCGCACGGCCTCGGACTGCTCCCACCACGGCGTACCGCGTTCACCGAGCGCCACTTTCGCGCCGTCGACGCGTGCGCGTGCCGCTCGTTCCGCCTCCGCGTCGCCCGCCGCAAGGGCCGCCCGCACCGCACGGCGGGCCGCCATGAGGTGGTGACGGAGCCGGGCCGCCGTCTCCTCGGGAACGGACGGATCGGTGGCCCGCCATCGCCGCCCCCCGATGACCACGTGATGCCCGTCGGGGGTCGTCTCGCGAGACCTGTCAGCGCTCACGCCGGCCATTGTCGCCGGGCCCGCCCTCCTACCGGGTCACCGGCACGGGCAGCATCGCCAGCGGCACATGGTGCTGACCCGAGTGGATGTCGCGGTCGAACAGGGACGCCTGGCTCACCGGCCGGGGGAAGGAGATCTTCACGACGTTCAGCGAGGGGATGCGGAACATCTGGATCTCGCTCTCGTCGACTCCGTAGAGCCGGGCGACGACCCGCTCGTCGAGGAACGTCTCGTCGGCGGCGACCCGGTAGGCGTCCGCGTCACGCAGGAAGAGTTCCATCGTGACCCAGAAGGGGCCGGCGTTCTTCGAGCGGATCTCCAGGGCCAGATCGGCGAGGGTGGTCGCGGTGGTGTCGGTCATGACGCGGGGGCCTCTTCGCACTCGATACGGAACAGGTCGGTGGGTCCGGTGGTGTCGACGGCGTGGTTGAGGACGAACTCGTACGCCGGGCCGCGCTCGGTCTCGGCGGGCGAGGTGGCGAACGCGAGGCTCGGCAGGTGGTGCATGTCGGGCGTCGGCAGGTGCAGCATCAGCGGGTTGGCGATCTTCGCCACGGCGGTGGCGGTGGCCTGGTCGGGGGCGTTGACCAGAAGCATCACGCCGACCTCGCGCGGAGCGCCCGTCGCCGGTTCGAGGTCGCCGAGGACGGCGTTGTGGCCGTAGAGGCGGACGTCGAAAGCGTACTTGTCCTCGCTCAGGCCGATCGTCTGCTCCACCCGTTCCCTGAGCGTCGTCCTCAGCAGCGCGGCCCAGTCGTCGATGCGCGCGAGGATGTGGGGGTCGCGGATCGCGGTGAACGACATGGTCTCGTACCCGGTGATCCGCGCACCCTCCAGCTTGACGGTGTGCTGGTCGGCGACATGGAACCGCGAGCCCTCGACCCGGACGGTGACGTCGTCCAGCGCGGTGTACGTGGCCTCGCGGACGTCCAGTGTCCCGTCGGGCTCGCGCATCTCGAAGGGGTTCGCGGTCTCGTACAGCATGTGGGCGGCGACCAGGATCGGGGTGCAGGCCGCCGCGGGGTCCAGCGGCTCGACGGTGAAGCCGCCCGCGTCGATGGTGGCCAGCACTCCTCCCAGGCGCGGGTCGGTGGTGCACTGCCCACCGCACTCAATGATCTTCGAGGCGTGCCAGGTGGGGCCGGCCGGCATGCCCTTCATCAGGGGGTAGGCGGCGGCGATGGCGGTGTCCGTGGCCCGGCCGGCGAGCACGACCCGGGCACCGGCCTCCAGGGCGGCGACGATCGGTTCGTGCCCCATCACGCCGACGATGCGGGTGCAGTTGTCCAGGGTCTCCGCCTGCAATTCGGCGGCGGGGCGCAGCGGACGGATGCGTCCCGCGGCCAGCCGCCTCTTGAGGTCCTCGGCGTTCTGCTCGCTGTAGATGCGGGCCACCGGCAGGTCCAGGCCCTCGTCGTGCTGGATGCCGGCGACGATGTCCGCGATCCAGTCGACGCCGCTGTCGGTGCCGCTGGTCCCGCACGAGCCGACGATCAGCGGGATACCGGCGCCCGCGGCGGCCTTCAACAGGATGCGCAGGTCGCGCGCGACGGCGGCGCGGGTGGTCTTGGGCCGGGACGCGCCGAGGTAGTACGGCCCGGAGTCGGTGCTGCCCGCGTCGACGGAGATGACGTCGGCGCCGAGCCGGAGGCCCCGCTCGACGGTCGCCTCGGGGAACCCGGCGCCCAGCATGCCGGTGGGCGCCAGGACCCGGACGGACCGCACGGGTTGTTCCTTGTCCATGTTCTTGTTCCTCTTCCCTTCCAGGGGTACGGGTTTCAGGGGTACGGGTTTCAGGGGTACGGGCTTCAGGGACACGGGTTTCAGGGGCACGCGTTCCAGGGGTACGGGGCCGGCGTGCTCACGCGCTGCGGCCCGCGCCCGGCAGGAGGTGGGCGTTCACCGCGTGGCGGGGCCGCCCGGCGAGTGCCGCCACCAGTTCGGCCGCTCCTTCCCTCCCGGTGGCCGCGCGGGCCTCGGCGGTCTGGCCCGCGAGATGGGAGTGGACGACGATGCCGTCGACGCCGCGCAACGGGCTGTCGGCGGGCAGCGGTTCGTCGCACACCACGTCGAGCGCCGCCCCGGCGATCTCCCCCGCGCGTACCGCCGCGGCGAGGTCGGCCTCGTCCACGACGCCGCCACGGGCCGTGTTGACCAGGATCGCCGTGGGCTTCATCCGGCGGAACGCGGCGGCGTCCAGGAGGCCTCGGGTCCGGTCGGTCAGCGCGGTGTGCACGGAGAGGTAGTCGCAGGAGCGCAGCAGTTCGTCCAGTGCGACGAAGGTGACCGCCGGATCGGTCCGCAGGTCCTCGGGGACGCCCGTGGTGCACAGCACCCGCATCCCGAACGCCCGCGCCAGCGGTACGACGGCGCGTGCCGATGCGCCGTACCCGAGCAGGCCGAGGGTGGCGCCCCGCAGTTCGCGGCCGTCCTGCCGGGGCCAGTGGCCGGCGGCGACGGCGGTCGCGCTCTGCACGAGGCGCCGCGCGGCCGACAGCAGCAGGCCGAGGGTGTACTCGGCGACGGCGTTGGCGTTGACGCCGGGCAGGTTGCTCACCGTGATCCCGTGCCGGCCCGCGGCGGCGATGTCGATGGAGTCGTGGCCGACACCGGTCCGCACGACCACGCGCAGTCGGGGCGCGCGGGCGAGGACGTCGGCGGTGAGCGGCTCGTTCGCGACGAGGGCGGCGTCGACGCCGTCGAGTGCGGCGACCAGTTCCTCGGGGTCGCGCCTGCCGACCAGGGGCGCGTGGACGGTGGTGTGGCCGAGGGAGCGGAGGTGGGTGTCGACCTCGTCGCCGGGGCGCAGATAGTCCGTGGTGATCAGGATGCGGGGCACGCGGTCCTCGTTTCTGGCTGTGCCGCTGCGTGGCGGCCCGTCACTTCGCGGGGGACAGGACGGTGCGCCGCCGCATCAGGCCGATCCGGCTGATGAGGACGATGGCCAGGACGGCGACGACGGCGATGTCGACGAGCATCAGGGACCAGCCGTTGAGGTCGACCATCCCCCCGATCAGGGCCGGTCCGAGGAAGCCGCCGCCCGCCCAACTGACGGTGTACAAACCCGCGTACGTCCCGAAGACCCTCGCCGACGGCGCGAGGTTCCACAGGACCACGACGGCGTTGACCAGGAAGCTGCTCGCGCCGGCGGCGGCCACGCACAGGGCGACGACGACGGCCGCCGGTGTCTGCACGAGGGTCCCCAGCAGCATGGCGCCGGCGAAGACGGACATGCCGACCGCCATGGCGCGCAGCCGTCCCCAGCGCTCGGCGAGCACCGCCGCCGGGTAGGCGGCCACGATGAAGGCGACGCCGCTGGGGAGGGTGAGACCGCCCGCGTCGCCACGGGACAGGTCGAGTGCCTCCATGCCGTACGGGGTGACCAGCGACCGCGAGGCGGCCCAGGCGCTCCCGAAGACGAGGATCGCGGCGAGCAGGAGCAGCCTGCTGCGGTCCCGGTCCTTGACGATCTCGACGAAGGTGTCGCGAACCCGTGGGGCCCGGCTGCCGGGAGGCTCTTCGCGCGTCTCGGCGACCACCTCCTGGTAGGCCGGGGACCGGCTGTCCCGGACGGTGACGCCGAGCACCACGATCGACACCAGCATGATGGCGGCGGGGATCGCGAAGGCGATGTGCGGATGGTCGTCGACGAGGAAGATGCTGATCAGGGCGGCGACGATGGCGGTCAGACTCGACGCGATCTTGACGGCCGCGTTGGCGCGGCTGCGCCGCTCGGGCGCGATGAAGTCGGGCACCAGGGCCTCGGCGACGGGTTTGAAGGTGTTGGCGACCAGCGCGTAGGTGAACATCACCGCGATCAGCAGCGGCAGGGACGCCGCGGTGTGCGGGATGGTCACGAACAGCGCGGCGGCGATCGGCATGCCGACGACCAGATACGGGATACGGCGGCCCCAGGCGGTGCGGGTGCGGTCCGAACGGTTGCCGATCCAGGGCTGGATGAAGATGCCCAGCAGATTGTCCATGCCCATCAGCACCCCCACGACGGCCGCGCTGCCGACGTGCTCCCGCAGGAGGGGCGGGACCTGGGACTCGTAGAAGTTCCAGGTCGACTCCTGCGCGAAGACCGCGAGCGCGACGAGGAAGGTGATGGTGCGGGTACGTGAGCGCTGCCCTGCCGACGTCGTCGTCATGCGGGTCGTCCCTTCGCGCCGCCGCCGGGTCGGCGGCTGTCGGATGAGGTGCGGGGTGCGGACTTGCGGGGCGTTCACTTGGAGCAGGTGGGGCAGGTCGCCGGCGGGCGCGCGGGCGGCGGGAGGGGCCCGGGCGGTGACGACCGCGCCCGGACGACGACGCGGGGGACGCGGTGCCAGGCGCTACGAGGGCCGACGCGCCGGCGGAGGCGGCCTCATCGGCACGGGCCGTACGGCGGTCGCCGCGTGGCCGGGTGGCGAGGCGGTCGCCGGAGCGGTCGGCGACCGCCATGGTCATGACGTACTGCCACGGTCATGGCGTACTGCCCTGGCCATGGCGTACTGCCGCGGTCAGGGCGTACTGCCCTGGCCATGGCGTACTGCCGCGGTCAGGGCGTGGCCGCGGCCCTTCCGGCCGGCCGGTCGGGGGCCCGGCTCGCGCCCGCCGTGATCTCGGCGGCGACGGCCTTGCCGAGTCCGGCGGTGGTGCCCGTGCCACCGAGGTCGGGGGTGAGCACGCCGGGCTGCTCGTCGAGGACGGTCTCGACGGCCGCGACGACGGCGGCCGCGGCCCGCGTCTCGCCGAGGTGGTCGAGCATCATCGCGCCGCTCCAGATCTGGCCGACGGGGTTGGCGATGCCGCGGCCCGCGATGTCCGGCGCCGAACCGTGCACGGGCTCGAACAGGCTGGGGTAGGCGCGTTCGGGGTTGATGTTGGCGCTGGGGGCGATGCCGATGGTGCCGGTGCAGGCGGGACCGAGGTCGGAGAGGATGTCGCCGAAGAGGTTGCTGGCGACGACCACGTCGTACCGGTCGGGCTGGAGCACGAACTTGGCGGCCAGGATGTCGATGTGGTCCTTGTCCGCGCTCACGTGCGGATACCGCTCGGCCATCGCGGCGGCCCGCTCGTCCCAGTAGGGCATGGAGATCGAGATGCCGTTGCTCTTGGTCGCCCAGGTGAGGTGCTTTCGAGGGCGGCCGGCGGCGAGTTCGAAGGCGTAGCGCAGGACGCGGTCGACGCCGGTGCGGGTCATGACGGTCTCCTGGAGGACCGTCTCGCGGTCGGTGCCCTCGAAGATCCGGCCGCCGATGCTGGAGTACTCGCCCTCGGTGTTCTCGCGCACCACGTAGAAGTCGATGTCGCCGGGGCCGTGATCGCGCAGGGGGCTGCGGACGCCGCGCAACTGCCGGACGGGGCGCAGGTTGACGTACTGGTCGAAGCCGCGCCGGAACTGCAGCAGGCTGCCCCACAGCGAGACGTGGTCCGGGACGACGTCGGGCCATCCGACGGCGCCGAAGTAGAGCGCGTCGAAGCCACCGAGGATGTCGCGCCAGTTCTCGGGGAGCATGGCGCCGTGGCGCTTCCAGTAGTCGGCGCCTGCGAAGTCGAACTCGGTGACGTCGAGGGTGAATCCGTACGCGTCGGCGGCCGCCCGGAGGCTCCTGAGGCCCTCCGGTACGACCTCGTGGCCGATCCCGTCGCCCGGGATCGCTGCGATGCGATAGCTCTGCGACACGAAACTCACTCCTCGGCACGGTCACGGTGGACGCGGCCACCGGGGCCGCGCGCCCGGCCACGACGCACGGGCCCCGTTGCGCCCTGCCGACCACCCTGGCCAGCCGCGATGCCCGCAACAAGGCACCGACCGTCAAGGTAGGCTTTCCGTCATGGAAAGCCTCCGTCGTCCCGGGCGGCCGGGCGCCGGCCGCTCCCCTCTGGACGACCTGGAGTTCTTCCAGGTCGTCGCGTCGAGCGAGACCCTCACGGCCGCGTCACGGGAACTGGGCTGCTCCCTGCCCGTCGTCAGCAAGCGCCTCAGCGCGCTGGAGCGACGGCTCGACGTACGGCTCGTGCAGCGCGGCGCCCGCCGCCTGGTGCTGACGTCGGAGGGCGAGCTGTACGCGGCGCGGGTGTCGACCATCCTCGACCAGGTGCGGGAGCTGGAGGACTCGCTCACCGACCGGTCGGGAGGGCTGCGCGGCTCGCTGACCGTCGAGGCCACACTCGGGCTCGGGCGGGCCCACATCGCCCCGCTGCTCGGCGAGTTCGCGGAGGCCCACCCGGACCTCCACGTCCGGCTCCAGACCTCGGACCTGCCGCTGCGGCCCCATCGGCGCGAGTTCGACGTGGCCGTGCACGTGGGGGCCCCACCGGACTCGTCGCTGCGTATGCGCCGTCTCGCCGAGAACCGGCGGGTGCCCTGCGCGGCGCCGTCCTACCTCGCCAGGCACGGCACGCCGGCCACCGTCGAGGACCTCGCCGAGCACGACTGCATCGTGCTGCGCGAGAACGAGAGCGACTACGCCCTCTGGCGGTTCGGGGACACCACCGGTACGCGGCACATCCGCGTCCACGGCAGCCTCTCCAGCAACGACGGTGACGTGGTGACCGGTTGGGCGCTGGAGGGCCGGGGCATCGTCATGCGCTCGGAGTGGCATGTGGGACCGCATCTGGAGCGCGGCGAACTCGTCCAGGTGCTTCCCGGGGTGCCCACGCCGACGGCGGACATCTACGCGCTGATCGAGGACGACGCGCACATCCCGCGGCGGGTCAGCCGGATCGTCGACTTCCTCGCCGCCCGCCTCCCCCGCCGGCTCCGGCATCGACAAGAGGAGTAGCAGCGCCGGGGGACCACGCCCTCCCGCGATCCGCTACGCCTGCGCCCGTTCACCCGGCACAGCCGTGCCGGCAGGGGACGCCGCCGCCGGTACTGCGAACAGCGCGCGCACCGTGGCGCGCACCCGGTCGGCGACCGCCTCGGGGCGGGAGGCGTCGAACTTGCCGTCGAGATGCAGGAACGCCAGGCCGTGGACGAGCGCCCACACCGTGGTGGAGAGGACGTCCGGATCGGCGCCGGGGAAGGCGCCGCGGACGATGCCGCGCACGTATTCCGAGATGGCGGCGGTCGCGCTGACCCGTTCCTCGCTGTCGGGATCGCAGGGCTCCGCGAACATCACCCGGAACAACGCCGGCCGGTCCAGTGCGAAACGGACGTAGGCGACGGCGACCGCGGCGAGTTCGTCAGGGGTGACGGGCGCGGGATGCGCCGAGGCCAGATGTTCGGCGAGTTCGCGGTAGCCCTGCGCGGCGACCGCGGAGACCAGCGCGTCGCGGTCCGCGTAGTGGCGGTAGGGAGCCGTCGCCGACACGCCGGCCCGCCGCGCCACCGCCCGCAGGGACAGTCCGGCGCTGCCGTCCTCCTCCAGCAGTTCCCGCGCGGCACGCAGACAGGCGGCGCGCAGATCGCCGTGGTGATACGTGCCGCTCGCTTGCGACATAGGTCACGCTCCCTCATGTTTACGACGCTTACATCGTTGCCCTAATGTGAACGCTGCACACATCTTAAGCGATCGAGATCGAGAGGGGAACTCGGATGACCAGCGAGCTGTTCTCGCCACTGTCCCTGCGTTCCGGGCACGTACTGAGGAACCGGATCGCCAAGGCGGCCATGGAGGAGAACATGGCCGGCGACGGCCAGCTCCCGGACAAGGAACTGTTCGGGCTCTACCGGCGCTGGGCCGCCGGTGGCACCGGACTGCTGATCACCGGCAACGTCATGGTCCATGCCGAGGCGCTGACCGGCCCGGCCGGCGTGGTGCTCGACGAGGCGGCCCCGCTCGAACCGTTCGCCGAGTGGGCCAGGGCCGGCAAGTCCGGCGGTGGAGCGATCTGGATGCAGATCAACCACCCCGGCCGCCAGATCGGTTCGGACATGCCCGGAGTCGTGTGGGGCCCGTCCGCCGTCGCCGTCGACCTCGGCAGGCACAGCAGCCGATTCGGCCGCCCCGTCGCCATGACGCCCGAGCAGATCCAGGCCACCGTGACCCGGTACGCGGTCACCGCACGGCGCGCCGAACAGGCGGGCTTCGACGGTGTGGAGGTCCACGCCGCACACGGCTACCTGCTGTCGCAGTTCCTGTCCCCCCTGGTCAACAAGCGCACCGACCGATGGGGCGGTTCGCTGGAGAACCGGGCCCGGATGCTCCTCGACGTCGTCCGCGCGGTCCGCGCCGCCGTCTCCCCGGCCTTCGCGGTCGCGGTGAAGCTCAACTCCGCCGATTTCCAGCGCGGCGGGTTCGACGCCGACGACGCACGCCAGGTGATCGAGATGCTCGCCCCGCTCGGCGTCGACCTGGTCGAACTGTCCGGCGGCAGCTACGAGAGCCCGGCGATGTCGGGCCGCCCCGCTGACGCGCGCACCCAGGCCCGCGAGGCGTACTTCCTCGACCTGGCGAAGGACCTGGTCGCGACCAGCCCGCTGCCGCTGATGCTCACCGGCGGCATCACCCGGCGCGACACCGCGCGGAAGGTCCTGGACAGCGGCGTCGCGCTCGTCGGGATGGGCACCGCCCTCGCCGTCACGCCGGACCTGCCCGACCGCTGGCGCGAGGGCCGCGAGGCCGACGGGCAGCTCCGGCCGGTGACCTGGTCCGACAAGGCGCTCGCCTCGGCCGCCGGCATGGCGCAGGTCCGCCACCAGATGCGCCGCATCGCCCGCGGAAGCCGCCCCACGCCCGGCACCCATCCGGCGTTGGCCCTCCTCTCCGAGCGACGCAGGCAGCGACGGGCCCTGCGCCGCTACCGCGCCTGGCTGTCCGCATCGCAGAGCGCCGCGTAGACGTACCAAGGGGGAGGCCCCAGGCACGGTCGCCACCGCGACCACCTGGGGCCTCCCACATCACCACCCACCACCACCGAAACCCTCACGCCACGGGTCCCGCCCGCCCGGAACCCGCACGCCACGGGTCCCGCCCGCCCGGAACCCGCACGTCACGGGTCCCGCCCGCCCGGGACCCCCGCTTCAGCGGCTCCGCCCGCGCGGGCCTCCCGCTGCACGGACCGAGATCGCGAGGGCTCACGCTTCCCTGCCCAGCACGTCTCGGCCTCCCGCTTCACCAGCCACGCCCACCGAACCACCCGCCTCACGGGCCACGCCCGCCCAAACTCCCGCCCCACTGATCACGATCGCGAGGGCTCACGCTTCCCCGGCCAGCACGCCTCGGCCTCCCGCTTCACCAGCCACACCCACCCGAACCACCCGCCTCACAGGCCACGCCCGCCCAAACACCCGCCCCACAGACCACGATCGCGACGGCTCACACTTCCCCGGCCAGCACGCCTCGGCCTCCCGCTTCACCAGCCACACCCACCCGAACCACCCACCTCACAGGCCACACCCGCCCAAACACCCGCCCCACAGACCACGATCGCGGGGGATTGCGCTTCGCCGGCCAGCACGCCAGGTCCTCCCGCCTCGCCGACCACGCACGCCCGATCGTCCCGCCACTCCGACCACGCACGCCAGCGCTCCCGCCTCTCTCACCGCGCACGCCCGAGCGTCCCGCTTCACCGGCCACGCCCGCCCGGTCCTCCCCATGCACGGACCGCGATCGCCGAGGCCGCCGCCCCACCGACCGCGGCCACGGAAGCCCCCCGCCTCACTGACCGCGCCTACCAAAGCCCCCCCCCACCTCGTTGACGCCGTCCGCCGGAGGCTTTCGCTCCCTCGCCGCGCGGCTCATCACGGGGACCGTGGCCGGGCCGATGCCGAGCCGCGTCCTCCCCCACCCGACCCCCACCCGGCGGGAGCCTCACGATCGGCGGGCGGCAACGCGAACGGCGCGGCTCCACAGGAACCGCGCCGTCCAGCCTTCGGCGGGTCAGCGGACGCCGGCCGCCTTGAGGAACTTCATCGCGCCCGTCAGCAGCGCGGCCCAGGTCTCGGGCGCGATACCGGCCGGCGGGCTGAACCCCTGGACGCGCTGGTGGGCAACGGTCTGGGGCTCCGTGTACTTGAGGATGCCCTCGGCTCCGTGACGGCGGCCGAGGCCCGAGTCGCCCATGCCACCCATCGGCGCGTCGATGCTGCCCCACGCGGCGGCGAACGCCTCGTTCACGTTGACGGTGCCGGCGTGCACGCGGGCCGCGACGGCCCGCCCGCGGGCTCCGTTGCCCGACCAGACACTGGCGTTGAGGCCGTACGGCGTGGAGTTGGCCTGGGCGACCGCGTCGTCGACACTGCGGTAGGAGTGGACCGAGACGACGGGTCCGAAGGTCTCGTCGGCGTACAGCGTCATGTCAGGGGTGACATCGGTGAGGATGGTCGGCTCGTAGAACAGCGGGCCGAGGTCCGGTCGCGCCCTCCCGCCCGCGAGCACGGTCGCCCCCTTGGCGACGGCGTCGTCGACGTGCGCGGTGACGGTCGCCAGTTGGGCGGTGGTGGTGAGGCTGCCGACGTCGACGCTGTAGTCGTAGGCGGCGCCGATCCTGAGCCGCTCGGTGCGGGCGACGAACGCGTCGACGAACCGGTCCCGGATCGACTCGGCCACGTACAGCCGCTCGATGGAGACGCAGAGCTGGCCGGCCGACGGGAAGCACGCGGCGACGGCGCCGTCGGCCGCCTTCTCGACGTCCGCGTCGTCCAGGACGATCATGGCGTTCTTGCCGCCGAGTTCGAGGGACGCGCCGATGAGGCGCCGACCGGCGTCGCTCGCGATCCCGCGTCCACTGGCGGTGGAGCCGGTGAACATCACGTAGTCGGCGTTGTCCATCAGCGCGCCGCCGAGGGAACTGCCCCGCCCCACCACCATCTGCCACACTCCGGCCGGCAGACCGGCCTCGTGCATCAGGTCGAGGGACCACAGCGCGGTCAACGCGGTCTGGGTGTCGGGCTTCTGCACCACCGCGTTGCCGGCCATCAGCGCCGCGACGGCGTCGCCGGCGGCCATGCTCAGGGGGTAGTTCCAGGGTGAGATGACCGTGACGACGCCCTTGGGGTGCCGCAGTTCGGTGGTGTGGGTCAGCACCGGGATCGCGCCGCGACGGCGCCTGGGCGCCAGGTACTTGGCGGCGTTGCGCGCGTAGTACCGCGAGGTGATCGCGATGTCGACCACCTCCAGGACGGCGTCACGGCGGGTCTTGCCGTTCTCGGCCTGCATCAGGTCCAGCGCCTCGTCCCGGCGGGCGAGAACGAGGTCGTGGAAGCGCAAAAGGATCTTCTTGCGCCGGCTCAGCGGCATGGCGGCCCAGGCCTGCTGGGCGACGCGAGCGCGCGCGAACGCGTCCTCGACGTCTCCCGGCGTGGAGACCGGCAGGTCGGCCAACGGAGCACCGGTGTAGGGGGCGTGGGTGGTGACCCGGGCGGCGTCGGGCGACGCGACGACGCGCGCGGCCAGCCGACCGGTCAGGGCCGGGGTGAGCGAGGCGGGCAGCGCGACGCCGCGGTCGGCGGGAGAGGGGGGAAGGGTGGCGTGTCCGGTTGCCATGGCGGGCTCCTCGCTACCGGCTGGGGACCGAGGTCGGGACCGGCATGTGCAGGGCGAGCTGCCCTTCGGTGACGACGTCGAACTGGATCGTCCTGACCGGGGCGAGGGAACGCAGGTCGTCGGCCATGCGCCCCTCCCCCACCTGGAGCCCGAGCCGCCGCGGGACCCGCTCGGCGCCGGCCGACAGCACGTTGGTCTGACTCAGGGTCGCGTGCCACGCGTCGTCGATCGAGGTGTACGAGGTGAGCGTCGAGACCCGCCTGCCGCTCGGGTAGGCGGTCTGGGCGGGCGTGGAGGCCGAGAGCGCCAGGTCGGTGCCGCCGGCGTCGTTGGCGACACGTGCGGTCGTCCGGTGCGCGTCGATGTCGACGTCGAGGCCGGTGACCCACTTGGGGAAGCCGTACCCGTCGTGGCCGCGCACCTGGGCGATCTCCGTGCTCACCGGCAGGGACAGCACGTACGAGTCGAGGTGCTCGTTCTTCAGGGCGGCGACGAGGTCGAAGAAGCCGAGCCTGCCGTGCCGGGCCGGCTTCACCGCGATCCCGACGGCCGCCTCGGTGTAGAAGTCGATGTCGCACACGTCGTAGCGGAAGAACATCACCGAGATCAGCCCGAGCCCCGGCGCGACCTCCAGCGGCGCCAGTTCCTCGGGCAGCCGGGAACGGATCGCACGGGAGCGGGCCAGCATCGTGACGCGGGCGGTCGCGATGCGGTAGTAGAAGTTCGGGGTGAGGGTGGCACCGATCGGGGAGTCGACCTTGGACTTGGGCAGCCGCCGGAAGAAGTCCACCCCGCTGACGCGTGGATCACGGGCGACTTCGTCCAGATCGGTGTCCATCCGATAGCGGTCGTACAAACCCCCCTTGGGGACCATGACGGTACGGCCGCCCAGGCCGACCTTGACTGTTTCCTGCTGGGACGAGGGCATCGACACGACTCCTGGCTCACATGTTGACACTGATCACATGACCGTACCCTCCAATGTAAGCACCGTCAACAACCCGCTCTCGCGAGCCACCATCGGCGCGCCCGGCGCCGCCCAACCGGCCAACTCGCCATCCTCTGAATGCCCGTACGCCGCCGCCCGAAGGATGGCCGCATGACGGCGCCCGGCATCCCACTGCGCACCTTCACCACCCTCGACACCGCCCGCGGCGACCTTCTCGGCGTGTACGCCGACGTGTGCGCTCCGCTCCTCCACCTGCCGAACCATGCGGTCACCGCGTTCGGCGAACGGCTGGACCGACACGGCACCGAGCCGGGATTCGCCGCTGTCCGAGATCGGCGTCCGGCCGGCGTGGAGAGCACCGGTACGACCCGCCGCATCCACGACGGGCTCCTCCCCACACGCGACGAGCCCTTCGTCACGCGCTCCACAAGGAGTGGGGGTACGCGACATCGGACAGAGCCGGCCGTCACCGGCCTCGCCCGTCCTCACCGTGATGATCCGCGCCGGCCGATGACATGCACCTCCAGGAAGATCCCGGGATACCGTCACCTGCGGGCTGTCGCGTCATGGACCGGCCCGATACGACGGAAACCGGCAAGAAGTGATGTGGAGTCGCTCAGACCGTCAACGGCGGACCTGATAGCGCAGGTGAAGCACCCGGTTGCCCGGAATCACCACGTCAGGATCCTCCAACAGATGTTGCGCGTCGACCGACCCGAAGTAGCGCTTGCCGGACCCGAACACCACGGGTACGACGTCCATGCGCACCTCGTCGACCAGACCCGCGGCAAGCACCTGGCCACCGACGTCGCCGGCGGCGACCTCGACCGTGCGGTCACCCGCAAGCTCCTGCGCCTTGGCCACGGCCGCCTCGACGCCGTCGACGAAGTGGAACGGCGCCTCGGGGTCCCAGCCCTCGGGCGCCGGCCGGTGCGTCACGACGACCACATGGTCGATCCCGCTCGGGGGCTTGCCTTCCCAGCCGTCCGTCAGGTCGAAGACGTGGCGGCCGACGACCGTCACCCCGATCCGGTCCCAGTACGGCCGGGTGTAGTCGTAGGACGTCTGCGACACCTTCAGGACGCCGCTCTCGTCCAACGGAACGTCACCACTGGACAGCCAGTCGAACAGCGGTCCGGGCTGGTCGTTCTCGTCCGCGACGAAGCCGTCCACCGACACCGAGCTGTACATGACCACTTTGCCCACGGGGCCCTCCTCCGCTCTGGGGTGCCCCAAATTAGCGTGTCGCCGGCTGTCGCTCTTGTAAGAAATCAATCGGCCGGCAGCGGCCAGCTGTCCAGCACGTGGCCGGGGTGTTCGCGCAGGAACCGCCGCCGGACCTCGACGTACCGGGTGGGCGTGAGCCCGGTGAACTCCCGGAACTCGTGGCCGAAGTGGGCCTGGTCGAAGTAGCCTGCGCCACTGGCGAGATCGCCCCAGTCGATCGGCCCGGCCGGGTCGATCGCAAACACGGTGGCGGCGAAGCGGCAGGTGCGGGCCAGCCGCTTCGGCGTGACGCCGATGAGCTCCTTGAACCGGCGTGCCAGATGAGTGCTGCTGACACCGGCTGCCACGCTCAGATCGCCGATCGCCACCGACCCGCTGGTCGCCGCGATGATGCTGCTGGTGTGGCGGACCAGCCCCAGACCGGTGGTCTCGCGCAGGCGTCGCATCAGCTCCTCCTCCAGCAGCGTCAGCATCTCGTGCGGTCCGTCCGCCGTGGCCAGCCGGTCTCGCAGCTCAGCAACGGCGGGCCGGCCCCAAACCTGCTCGACCGTCACCGGCCGGTCGCACAGCTCGGCCGCGGGCATCGGCAGGAACGACGCCAGCCCCCACGGCTTGAAGTGCACGCCGACGGACCGGGTCCGCAGCGGGTAGCCGAACTCCAGCGCGCGGGTGGGCATGGTGACCACGCACCCGTCGGCGTATCCGGCCGTCTCGATGTCGGTGCCGCCGCGGATGCGGAACTGCGCCCCGAGGTTGACGATGAGCAGCGCCGACGGCATCGGCGGCAGCATCAGCCGGGCGTACGGCGACGTACCCTCCAGGTAGTAGAGGTCGTCGATCAGCCCGTCCAACGGCGGTCGCGGCACTCTGGACACGTACTCCATGGGCACAGCATTGCGTCCTGCCGGTGACCTTTGCGTGGGTCAGGCGTGCTGAGTGAGCGAGGGAGGGCTGTTCGTCGCCAGAGTCGACTCGTCCAGACCGGTGCACAGTCGACTGCCTGCCTGACGCCCCATCAGAGCGAGCGCCATGCACGTCGTTCCCGCGTCAGGACATCGCCCGCACCTCACATGAAGCGCCACGCAAAACTGCAGCTCAGGCACCCTTGGCCGCGGGCTCCAGAATCGCCACGCACTCCACATGATGCGTCATCGGAAACAGATCGAACGCCCGCAGCGTCCGCACCCGGTACCCCCCGTCCCGGAAGTACCCGATGTCCCGAGCCAGCGCCGCCGGATCGCATGCCACGTACGCGATGCGCCGTGCCCCCAGGGACGTCAGATGCTCCACCGTCCTGCGTCCCGCGCCGGCGCGCGGCGGGTCCAGGACGATGAGGTCGACCTCCGTGATGCCCGTGCGCGGCAGGACGGACTCGACCTTGCCCTGCTCGACCCGCACGCGGTCGAAGTCCGCGAGGTTGTGCCGCGCGTCCTCCACCGCCCGCTTGCCGGACTCGATGCCGAGGACCGCGCCCTTGTCGCCCACCCGGTCGGCGAGCGCACCGGCGAACAGGCCGACCCCGCAGTACAGGTCGAGCGCCATGTCGCCCTTGCGGGGCAGCAGTCCCTGCATGACGGCCTTGACCAGGGTGTCCGCGGCCTTGGGGTGCACCTGCCAGAAGCCGCCCGAACCCACCCGGTACGTGCGGTCGTCCGCCCGCTCCCGGACGAAGGGCCGGCCGTGGACGCGGTGCACGCCGCCGTCCTTCTCCTCGACCCGCATCACCGACACCGGCCGGTCCAGCTCCACGATCGGCAGCCGCGCTCCCGGTCGCGGCGTCAGGATCACCTGCCGGTCCTGCGACCCCGTCGCGGCGATCGCCTCGATCGACGCCATCCCGGGCCACTCACGCTTCTCGACACCCAGTTCGCTGACCCCCTCGGCCGCGATCATGCAGTGGTCGATCGGCTCCACCTCGTGCGAGCGGTGCCGGCGCAGACCGGCGAGCCCCGTGGCGTCCACCGCGTACTGCACGCGCGTCCGCCACTGCGGCACCTGACCGGCCGGCAGCTTGTCGCCCTCGGCCGGCAGCACCGTGCCGTCCCAGCCCGCCTCCTCCGGCGTGAGTCCGGCGAGCCGCTGCAACTGCTCGGCGACGACCTCGCCCTTCAGCCGCCGCTGCGCTCCCGGCTTGGCGTGCTGCCAGTCGCAACCACCGCACCGGCCGGGGCCGGCGTAGGGGCAGGGCGCCTCGATCCGGTCCTTGGACGCCGTGAGCACCTCCACCGCGTCCGCCCGCAGGAACCGCGCGCCCTCCTCGCCCTCGGTCACCCGGGCGACGACCCGCTCCCCGGGCAGCGTGTGCCGGACGAACAGCACCTGCCCCGCCTCGGTGCGGGCGATGCAGTGCCCGCCGTGGGCGACGGGGCCGACCTCGACCTCGTACTCCTCGCCGACGAGCGACCCCACCTGCGGTTTCTTCGGTTCTGCCTGCATGGCGGGGGCGCTCCAGATACGAGAGGGGGTACGACCGGACAACAGCCCACCAGTCTACGTGCTCCCGGAGACACCGAATCCGACACGACCCTGGCTCCGAAGCCCGCCCACGCCACCCCTGCACCGACGCCCGCCCACAGCCCCGCTGAACGAACCGCTCGCAACCGAAGAAGCCGGGCTCACTCCCTGCCGCTGGGCTCCTTCGCCTGCTCCTTGCTGTGGTCCTGCGCCGGTCCCCGCCGCACCGCACCCGGCGCGTTCCAGTCCTGGCGCTTGCCGGCCCGCTTCTTCGCGACCTCCGAGGACTCCAGCTGGTAGGGCACCGACGTCACCATCACGCCCGGTGTGAACAGCAGCCGGCCCTTGAGGCGCAGTGCGCTCTGGTTGTGCAGCAGGTGCTCGTACCAATGCCCGACCACGTACTCGGGGATGATCACGGAGACCACGTCCCTCGGCGACTCCCGCCGCAGGCTCTTCACGTACTCGATGACGGGCCGCGTGACCTCGCGGTACGGCGAGTCCAGCACCTTCAGCGGCACGGTGATGCCCCGCCGCTCCCACTCGTCGCGCAGCGCCTTGGTGTCCGCCGGGTCGACGTTGACGCTGAGCGCCTCCAAGGTGTCCGCGCGCAGCAGCTTGGCGTAGGCCAGGGCCCGCAGCGCCGGGCGGTGGATCTTGGAGATCAGCACCACGGAGTGGATCCGCGCCGGCCGGACGCTGTCGTCGCTGGGACCGTCGGGGGCGGCGAGTTCCTTGGCCACGTGGTCGTAGTGGCGGCGGATCGCGGTCATGGTCGCGTAGAAGATCACCATGCCGAGCAGCGCGACCCAGGCGCCGTGGGTGAACTTGGTGACCAGGACGACGACCAGGACGAGTCCGGTGAAGAAGGCGCCGAAGGTGTTGATCGCCCGGGAGCGGACCATGTGACGGCGCTTGGCGAGGTCGGTCTCGGTGGCCAGGTGGCGGTTCCAGTGCCGGACCATGCCGATCTGGCTGAGCGTGAAGGAGACGAACACCCCGACGATGTACAGCTGGATCAGACGCGTGGAGTCGGCGCCGTAGACCCAGACCAGCAGCGCGGCGGCGCCGGCCAGCAGCACGATGCCGTTGGAGAAGGCGAGACGGTCCCCGCGCGTGTGCAGCTGGCGCGGGAGGTAACGGTCCTGGGCGAGGATCGAGCCGAGCACCGGGAAGCCGTTGTACGCCGTGTTCGCCGCAAGGAACAGCACCAGGGCGGTGGCCGCGGCCAGCACGATGAACAGGAAGCTGCCCTTGCCGAACACGGCCTCGGCGACCTGCGAGATCACCGGGTTCTGGACGTAGTCGGAGCCGACCGGCACGCCGTTGACGAGCAGGTCGTGGGACGGGTTCTCGGCCATCCGCACGTTGGAGGCCATGGCGAGGCCGATGATGCCGCAGAACATGGTGACGGCCAGCAGGCCCATCAGCGCCAGCGTGGTGGCCGCGTTGCGCGACTTGGGCTTGCGAAAGGCGGGGACGCCGTTGGAGATCGCCTCCACGCCGGTGAGCGCGGCGCAGCCGGAGGAGAAGGCCCGCAGCAACAGGAAGACGAGCGCGAAGCCCGCGAGGCCCTGGTGCTCGGGCTTGATCTCGAAGTCGGCCGTCGGGGCCCGCATCGTGTCGCCCAGCACCAGGCCGCGGAAGGAGCCCCAGGCGATCATGATGAACACGCCCGTGACGAAGACGTACGTCGGAATCGCGAAGAGCTTGCCGGACTCCTTGACCCCCCGCAGGTTCATCAGGGTCAGCAGCACGATCACGGCCGTGGCGCAGAACACCTTGTGCTCGACGACGAACGGAATGGCCGAGCCGAGGTTCTCGATGCCGGAGGAGATGGAGACCGCGACGGTCAGGACGTAGTCGACGAGCAGGGCGCTGGCGACGGTGAGACCGGCCTTGGGGCCGAGGTTGGTGGTCGCGACCTCGTAGTCACCGCCACCGCTCGGGTAGGCGTGGACGTTCTGCCGGTAGGAGGCCACGACCGTGAACATCAGTACGACGACCGCGGCGGCGATCCAGGGACTGAAGTGATAGGCCGACAAACCCGCGATGGACAGGACGAGCAGCACCTCGCCTGGCGCGTAGGCCACGGAGGAGAGCGGGTCGGAAGCGAAGACGGGGAGTGCGACGCGCTTCGGCAGGAGCGTTTCGCCCAGCCGATCACTGCGCAGTGCGCGCCCGATCAGGATCCGTTTGGGCACGTCGGTCAGTTTGGACACAACAGAGGATCGTAAGCCTTCGAACAGGAGGCCGCCTACCGGCCTCCCCGCATCTGCCCCCCGGGTGAAATACCCGGCAGGTCAGGGCACGGATCCGGCCGACGAGACCGCCCACATGTCTATATGACAAAACCTTTCCGTACGACCGTTTCGACCATCTTTTCGTACGGTCTTCCCGAATGTACCCCCTCCATGCCTGCCCCCCCATGCCCCGCTCCCTGCCCCTCTCCCCCGGAGGTCCCATGCCCGCGACCGCAGAGCTCATCGGTGCCCTCGCCTCGCTGGTCGTCCTCGGCATCCTCACCGTTCTCAGCGTCTGGAGCATCAGAGGGCGCTGATCGGCGCGAACCGTGCACAGGGGTCCCCGCCGCGGACCGCGCGTGTGTAGCTTGGTCGGCGGTCTGAGACCCTGTTTCAAGCCAAGTCAACATCCCTGACCTCGGAAGGACGGTCGTGCACATCGTCATCATGGGCTGCGGCAGAGTGGGTTCCGCTCTCGCCCAGACCCTGGAGCAACAGGGGCACACGGTCGCCGTGATCGACCAGGACCCCACCGCCTTCCGACGACTGGGCTCCTCGTTCGGCGGCCGCAGGGTCACCGGCGTCGGCTTCGACCAGGACACCCTGCGCGAGGCCGGCATCGAGGAGGCCGGCGCCTTCGCCGCGGTCTCCAGCGGCGACAACTCCAACATCATCGCCGCCCGGGTGGCCCGCGAGATGTTCGGTGTCGAGAACGTCGCCGCCCGTATCTACGACCCCCGCCGCGCCGAGGTCTACCAGCGCCTCGGCATCCCGACGGTCGCCACGGTCCGCTGGACCGCGGACCAGATGCTGCGGCGCCTGCTGCCGTCCGGTTCCGAGCCGCTGTGGCGCGATCCCACCGGCGGCGTCCAGCTCGCCGAGGTGCACGCCTCCAGCGCCTGGGTCGGCCACAAGATCAGCAAGCTGCAGGAGGAGACCGGCGTCCGCGTGGCGTTCCTCACCCGGCTCGGCGAGGCCATACTGCCCACGTCGCAGACCGTGCTGCAGGAGGGCGACCTCGTGCACGTGATGATGCGCAGCGACGATGTCGAGAAGGTCGAGGCGTCGTTCGCCGAGGGCCCCGAAGTGGAGGGCGGTCACTGATGCGCGTCGCCATTGCCGGAGCCGGCGCGGTCGGCCGGTCGATCGCCGGTGAGCTGCTGGAGAACGGCCACGAGGTCCTGCTCGTCGACAAGGCGCCGACCGCCATCTCGGTCGAGCGCGTCCCGCAGGCCGAGTGGCTGCTCGCCGACGCCTGCGAGATCACGTCCCTGGACGAGGCGGCGCTCCAGCGCTGCAACGTCGTGATCGCCGCGACGGGCGACGACAAGGTGAACCTGGTCGTCTCGCTGCTCGCCAAGACGGAGTACGGCGTCCCGCGCGTCGTCGCCCGCGTCAACAACCCGAAGAACGAGTGGCTGTTCAACGAGTCCTGGGGAGTCGACGTCGCCGTCTCCACGCCCCGCCTCATGTCCGCCCTGGTCGAGGAGGCGGTCAGCGTCGGCGACCTGGTCCGCCTGCTGCGCTTCAGCCACGGTGACGCCAACCTCGTCGAGCTGACGCTGCCCGAGGAGTCGGCCCTGGCCGGCACCCAGGTCGGCGACGTCGAGTGGCCCGAGGACACGTCGCTGGTCACCATCATCCGCGGCACCCGCGTCCTCACCCCTTCCCGGGAGGACTCCCTGGAGGCGGGCGACGAACTGCTCTTCGTGGCCGCACAGGCCCGCGAGGAGCAGTTGGAGGACCTGCTGTCGGTCCGCCGCGAACCCCCGGTGGACTAGCCGCCCGGCTCACCACGGCGACGAGGGCGCCCCGCGACTCGCGGGGCGCCCTCACTCGTTGAATTCCCAGCTGCCGCCGGAGGCCTACTCGCCGGACCGTGCCTCGGCCCCGCGCCGCTCCTCCTCCGCCTCACGGCGCTTCTCCTCCGCCTCCATCTCGGCGAAGACATCGATGGGCGGCGGCGCCTTCGCCAGGAAGACCCAGGTCAGCCATACCGCCAGCAGGAAGGGCGGGATCTTCAGCGCCACCAGCACCCAGCCGAGCTGCGTGGTGTCGGCCCACCAGTACAGCGGGAAGAGGATCGCGCACTTGGCGAGCAGGATCAGACCCCATGCCCAGCTGGCCTTGGCGTACGCCTTCTTGCGGCCCGGGTTCCGGGTGCGCCAGGAGAGGTTCTCCTTGAAGACCGGGCCGAGCATCAGTCCGATCAGCGGCACACCGGCCAGCGTCGTGATGATGTACGCGAGCGCCAGGCCCAGCGTGTACAGCATGCCGGGCAGGTAGAAGTCCTTGGCGTTGCCGGTCATCATCGCGAAGACGACACCGAAGGCCACGCCGAAGACACCGCTGAAGGCGTGCTTGACGGTGTCCCTCGTCGCCAGGCGGACCACCACGAGCAGCACGGACACACCGAGGGCGGCCAGCGCCGACAGGTGCAGGTCCTTGTTGATCGTGAAGATGGTCACGAAGAGGAGGCCCGGCAGCACCGTCTCGACCATGCCTCGCACGCCGCCGAAGGCCTCGAACAGCGCGGCCTCCGTCACTGCCCTGGCTTCGTGCTCCGTGTCTTCGGTGTGTTCAGTCGGCTTGTCGAGCGACGTCACCGGCTACTCCCGTCCGAGGGGTCTCAGTTCGTACTTGGGGTTGAACAGCACCCGGCGGCCCCGGCTCATCGAGATCCGGCCCGATGCGATCAGCTTGCGTCCCGGTTCTATTCCGACGATGGAGCGCCGGCCGAGCCACACCACGTCCAGTGCGGCGGAACCGTCGAACAGCTCGGCCTCCAGGGCCGGGACTCCCGCGCGCGGACGCAGCGTGACCGTGCGCAAGGTACCAGTAACGGTGACGATCTGCCGGTCGTGACAGTCGCCGATGCGCGTACAGCCCGCGGTCTCGGTGTCCTCCCGCAGCTCCTCGGACTCCAGGTCCTCCTGCGAGGAGGAGAGCCGGTCGAGCATGCGCCGGAACCGGCCCACCGGCTTGTCGGAACGAGGAACAGCACTCATGTCTGAAGCCTACCGGGGTGACTGACAGCAACGTACCCCCAGTCACCTACCCCGGTCCCACCGCCCGAACCGAGCGCACGGCCCCGACTCGTGCCGGGATCGTGCCGCGACGCGCGCCCCGGCTCATTTCTCGAAGCGGTAGCCCATCCCGGGCTCGGTGATGAAGTGCCTGGGATGCGACGGGTCGGCCTCCAGCTTCCGCCGCAGCTGCGCCATGTAGACCCGCAGATAGTTCGTCTCCGTCCCGTACGACGGCCCCCACACCTCCTGGAGCAGCTGCTTCTGGCTGACCAGCCGGCCGGCGTTGCGCACCAGCACCTCCAGCAGATGCCACTCGGTGGGCGTCAGCCGCACGTCCCGGCCGTCGCGGTTGACCTTCTTCGCGGCGAGGTCGACGGTGAACTCGTCGGTCTCCACGACCACCTCGTCCTCACCGGCCCCGGTGGGCTCGGCACGCCGCACGGCGGCCCGCAGCCGGGCGAGCAGCTCGTCCATGCCGAACGGCTTCGTGACGTAGTCGTCCGCCCCGGCGTCGAGCGCCTCGACCTTCTCGTCGGAGGAGTGCCGCGCGGACAGCACGATGATCGGCACCCGGGTCCAGCCACGCAGTCCCTTGATCACCTCGACGCCGTCCATGTCGGGCAGCCCCAGGTCGAGGACCACGACGTCGGGGTGGCGGGCGGCGGCGAGCTGGAGGGCGGACGCCCCGTCGTGGGCCGCGTCGACCTCGTACTTGCGCGCCTTGAGGTTGATCACCAGGGCGCGCACGATCTGCGGCTCGTCGTCGACCACGAGCACTCTGGGGGTCTGGGGAGCACCCCCAGTGGAACTCACCATGAGGCCTGCCTTTCTGAGGGTACGGAGAGGGACTCGGGACGCGCCCCCGCGCGCAGGGTGAGGACCATGGTGAGGCCGCCGCCGGGGGTGTCCTCGGCGTTCAGGGTGCCGCCCATCGCCTCCGTGAAGCCGCGGGCGACCGCGAGGCCGAGGCCGACCCCGGCGCCGCGCGGGGCGTCGCCGAAGCGCTGGAACGGCTCGAAGATGCGTTCCTTCTCGTCGTCCGGGACCCCGGGGCCGCGGTCCACGACGCGCACCTCGACGCGGTCGGCGAGGGCGCTGGCGGAGACCAGCACCGGCGTGCCGTCGGGGCTGTACTTGACCGCGTTCTCGACGACGTTGGCCACCGCGCGCTCCAGCAGCCCGGCGTCGACCCGGACCATGGGCAGGGTCTCCGGCACGTCCAGGGTCACGCTGTCCTCGGGTACGCCGCCCAGCGCCATCGGCACGACCTCGTCGAGGTCGGTCTCGCGGACGATCGGCGTGACAGTGCCGGTCTGCAGGCGGGACATGTCGAGCAGGTTGCCCACCAGGTGGTCGAGCCGGTCGGCACCCGCCTCGATGCCTTCGAGGAGTTCCGCCCGGTCCTCCTCGGACCACGCCACGTCGTCCGAGCGCAGGCTGGAGACGGACGCCTTGATCCCGGCCAGGGGGGTGCGCAGGTCGTGGCTGACGGCGGCCAGCAGCGCCGTGCGGATCCGGTTGCCCTCGGCCAGCGCGCGGGCCTGCTCGGCCTCCTGCTGGAGCCGGCGGCGGTCCAGCACGACCACGGCCTGGGCGGCGAACGCGGCCAGCACCCGGCGGTCCTCGGCCGGCAGCACCCGCCCGGTCAGTGCCAGCGCCAGGTGGTCCCCGACCGGCATGTCCACGTCCGCGTCCTCCGGGCGGGCCGGCGGCTCGCCGACGCCGACCCGGCCCACGCAGGTCCATGGGTCGACGTCGCTCTCGCGCTCCAGCAGCGCGGCCGATTCCATCCCGAAGGTCTCGCGCACCCGCTCCAGCAGGGCCTCCAGGCTGGTCTCGCCGCGCAGCACGTTGCCCGCGAGGAAGGACAGGATCTCCGACTCCGCCCGCAGCCGGGCCGCCTGGTGCGTGCGCCGTGCCGCGAGGTCCACCACGGAGGCCACCGACACCGCGACCGCCACGAAGATCACCAACGCGACGATGTTCCGGGTGTCGGAGATGGTCAGCCGGTGCAGGGGCGGAGTGAAGAAGTAGTTCAGCAGGAACGATCCGAAGGCCGCCGCGGCGAGGGCCGGGAACAGCCCGCCGAGCAGCGCCGCCGCCACCGTCAGTGCCAGGAAGAGCAGCACGTTGTTGGCGAGGCCGAGATCGACGGCGTTCAGCACCACCGCGAGGATCGCCGGACCGGCGAGGCCCACGGCCCAGCCCCAGATGATCCTGGCCCGTCCCAGCCGCGCGCCCCGGGCGACGGGAAGTCCCCGCCCCTTGCCCGCCTCGCCGTGCGTCACGATGTGCACGTCCAGGTCGGGGCCGGAGTCCCGGGCCACGGTCGCGCCGACGCCCGGCCCGAACACGTACTGCCAGGCCTTGCGCCGCGAGGAACCCAGCACGATCTGCGTGGCGTTCACCCCGCGCGCGAAGTCCAGCAGCGCGGCCGGTATGTCGTCCCCGACGACATGGTGGAACGTTCCGCCGAGGTCCTCCACGAGCGTGCGCTGCACCGCCAGCTCCTTCGGCGAGGCCGCCGTCAGCCCGTCGCTGCGCGCTATGTACACGGCGAGCACCTCGCCGCCTGCGCCCTTCTCGGCCAGCCGCGCCGCCCGCCGGATCAGGGTCCGTCCCTCGGGACCGCCCGTCAGACCGACCACGATCCGCTCCCGCGAGCCCCAGATCTTCGAGACCCGGTGCTCACTGCGGTACTGCTTCAGATACTCGTCGACCCGGTCCGCCACCCACAGCAGGGCCAGCTCCCGCAGCGCGGTCAGGTTCCCCGGCCGGAAGTAGTTCGACAGCGCCGCGTCCACCTTGTCGGGCTGGTAGACGTTCCCGTGCGCCATCCGGCGGCGCAGCGCCTGTGGCGACATGTCGACGAGTTCGATCTGGTCCGCCCGCCGCACCACCTCGTCGGGCACCGTCTCCTGCTGCCGCACCCCGGTGATCGACTCGACCACGTCACCCAGCGATTCCAGGTGCTGGATGTTGACGGTCGACACCACGTCGATGCCCGCCGCGAGCAGTTCCGCGACGTCCTGCCAGCGCTTGGCGTTGCGTGAGCCCGGGACGTTGGTGTGCGCGAGTTCGTCCACCAGTGCGACCTGCGGGTGCCGGGCCAGGACGGCGTCCACGTCCATCTCCGTGAAGGTCCCGCCGCGGTACTCCAGCCGCCTGCGCGGGACCTGCTCCAGACCGTGCAGCATCACCTCGGTTCTGGGCCGGTCGTGGTGCTCGACGAAGGCCACCACGCAGTCCGTGCCGCGCTCCAGCCGGCGATGGGCCTCGGACAGCATGGCGTACGTCTTGCCCACTCCCGGTGCCGCGCCGAGGTAGATCCGAAGCTTGCCGCGTGCCATGGCCTCATTGTCCGTCTTTTGCAAACTGCGTACGCAGCGACGACCTTACGGCCAACGTTCAGGGCAAAACGGACACAGAGAGCGCGAGGGGACGCCTTTGACGGAACTCTGACGCACCGAAGAACGCACCGAAGACCGAGGGCCGCACCCCGTCGGGATGCGGCCCTCGCTCTGTCGTACCGGCTCAGCGGACCTCGGTGATCTCCGGTCCGCGCTGGAGCTGTCCCATGCCGCCGGAGAAGCGCGAGCTGCCCTGGTCGTCCTGCTGGACGCCCTCGGGGACCATCTGCGCGTCGTTCGGCAGCTTGAGGACGATGGGGTCGCGGGGGGCCATCGGGCCCTCGCCGCGGACCACGACCGTGTCCCGGAAGATGTTCTCCAGCAGCCCGGCCGCCTGCGGCTGCACGGCGCCCTGGCCGGAGATCACACCGCGCAGGAACCAGCGCGGGCCGTCCACACCGACGAACCGGACGACCTGGAAGCCGCCCGTGCCGTCCGGCAGCTGCACCGGCACCTGGGCCCGCAGCTCCCAGCCGAGCGGGCCCTCGACCTCGTCGACGATGCCGCCCTGCTGCGTGATGCCGCCGGCGATCTCCTCGCGCACCTCGCCCCAGATGCCCTCGCGCTTGGGAGCGGCGAAGGCCTGGAGCTGGACGGCGCTGTCGCGCAGGACCACGGTCGCCGCGACGATCGCGTCACCGGCGACCTCCACCCGCAGCTCCATGCCCTCGACTCCCGGCACGAGCAGTCCGCCCAGGTCGACCCGGCCCTCGGCCGGGTTCCGCACCTCGGTGCTGTCCCACGGTCCGTCGGGGCGCGGCTCCGGCTCCAGCCGTACCCGCTCGCGCCCGACCTCTTCGTCCGCCTCAGTGTCGACGCTGTCGACGACCTGCTCGGCCTCGCCGGCCGCGTCCTCGGCGGCACCCTTCTTGTTGCGACGTCCGAACACGTCACTGTCCTTCCCGGTCGGATACGACCGAAGCGTATCGATTCCCACCCGCCTTGCCGCCGACGGCGGCATGACCGTTTGTGCCGCTCTCGTCGCCCACCGCGGCATGACCGCCGGTGGACCCGAAGCCCCCCTCGGCCCGCACCGAGTCGGGAAGCTCCGCGACCTCCTGGAAGCGGACCCTCTCGACCTGCTGGACGACCAGTTGGGCAATCCGGTCGAAGCGCTCGAACCGCACGCTCTCGCGCGGGTCGAGATTCACCACGATCACCTTGATCTCCCCACGGTACCCGGCATCAACCGTCCCCGGGGCATTCACCAGGGCGACACCGCAGCGGGCGGCCAGACCGGAACGTGGGTGCACGAAGGCCGCGTACCCCTCAGGCAGGGCGACAGACACCCCGGTGGGCAGCACGGCCCGCTCGCCGGGCGCCAGTTCGCACGCCTCGGTGGTCCGCAGATCGGCTCCCGCGTCACCGGGGTGCGCGTACGTCGGAAGCGGTACGTCCGCGTCGACGCGCCGGATCAGCACGTTCACGGGGTCGCTGGTCACGGGTTCACCTCGAAGGCACGGGCGCGCCTGATCTGGTCGGGGTCGTTCATGGCGGCCTGGATCTCCGCCTCGCGGCCGTGGTCGATGAAGTGATCGACCTTGACCTCGACGAAGAGGGCGTCGGCGCGGACGGCGACCGGGCCGTCCGGGGCGCCTATGCGTCCGGTGGCCGAGGAGTAGATCTTCCGTCCGGCCACGGCGGTCACCTCCGCGGCGAGGTGCAGCGTGGTGCCCACCGGCACCGGCCGCACGAAGTCGGTCTCCAGCCGGCCCGTCACGGCGACGGTGCGCAGCAGCCAGTTCAGCGAGCCGAGCGTCTCGTCCAGGGCCGTGGCGAGCACCCCTCCGTGCGCGAGGCCGGGAGCGCCCTGGTGTTCGGGCCGGACGGTGAACTCCGCGGTGATCGACACCCCTTCGCCGGCCCGCGCCTCCAGGTGCAGCCCGTGCGGCTGCTCGCCACCGCAGCCGAAGCACTGGCCGTAGTGCGCGCCCAGCAGCACACCGGGGGCGGGTGCGTCGGCGTGCCGCACGGGCTTCGTGGCGTCGGCGGGAGGCGTCAGAGCTGGGGATGTACCACTCACAGCCGCAGACCTTACCCGCGCGTCGGCGGCGCGCGGACACCGTGCCAAGCTTGACGTCATGCAGCTCTCCGCCGCCCCTTACGAAGAACGCCTCACCGCGCCCCGCTCCTGGTGGCTGATCAGCTTCCTGGCCGGGGCCTCGCTGGCCCTGATCCTGCTCCCCTTCGGCACGCTGCCGATGCTGGGCGGCCTCGTCGGCGGCACGGCGACCGCGGCGGTCGCGGCGAGTTCGTACGGGTCGGTCCGCATCCGCGTGGTGGGCGGCGCCCTGATCGCGGGCGAGGCGAAGATCCCGGTCACGGCGCTCGGCGAGAGCGAGATCCTCGACCCGGAGGAGGCCCGGGCCTGGCGGACGCACAAGGCCGACACCCGTGCCTTCATGCTGCTGCGCGCCTACGTGCCGACAGCCCTGCGCGTCGAGGTCAGCGACCCCGCCGACCCCACGCCGTACCTGTACCTGTCGACGCGTGAGCCGCAGCGGCTGGCGGAGGCGATCAGGGTGGCGCGGGAAGCGGCCGCCGCCGCGTAGCCCGGCCGAGGCGGCCCGTCACGGGCCGCTCAGTGCCCGAGCTCGCCGTAGCGGCCGTTCTCCATCGGCAACGCGTCCGCGGGCCGCTCCAGGGGCGGCAGCTCCGTCAGGTGGTCCCAGGGCACCTGCGTCTTGCGCAGGTCCGCCCGGATCCGGGCGGCGAGTTTCTTGGTGTCGCGCCGGTTCATGACCGCGCCGACCGCGGCGCCCACCATGAACGGCATCAGGTTCGGCAGGTTGCGCACCATGCGCTTCATGATCTGCTGGCGCAGCTCGCGCTTCATCTGCCCGCCGAGAGCGGCGTTGACCGTGTTCGGCTTCATGGGGTCGATGCCGCGCTCCTCGGACCACGATCTGAGGTAGGCGCCGCTGCGGTCCTTGAGGTTGCCGGGCGGCCGGACGCCGTAGACCTCGTGGAGCTCCGCGATCAGCTTCAGCTCGATCGCCGCGACCCCGGTGATCTCCGCGGCCAGTTCCGTGGGCATCGCGGGCGGAATGGGCAGCATCGCGGCCGCTCCCACGCCCGCTCCGACCGTCGCCGAGGCGTTCGCCGCGCCCGCCACGAGCTTGTCGGCGAGCTGCTCGGGACCGAGGCCCGGGAACTGCCCGCGCAGCGTCGCGAGGTCCCGTACGGGGATCCGCGGGGCGATCTCGATGAGCCGGTCGGCGAGGTACCCGAGGCCGGCCCTGGCGTGCCGGCCGCCCTTGCGGGCGCCTTCCCTCGCCAGGTCCCGGGCTCTGTCCCGGATCACCGCCGCCCGCCGCCGGGCGACGGGTGCGGGACCCTGCGCCGGTACCGGGAGGTCAGCCCGGTCACCGGCGGGTTCGAGCGAGGCCGACCCGGCGGGGAACTGCCCCGTACCGGAAGAGCCTCGCTCGTCGTCACGCGCGCCGTGAGGGCCGTCGGACGGCCCTGAGTCCGCTCCCCAGGGGAAGCGGCGCTTCCGAGGTGGGGTCGAGCCAGTCACGGCCGACCCCGCCTCAGTCGCAGTCGCGGCAGATCGGCTGACCGTTCTTCTCCCTGGCCAGCTGGCTGCGGTGGTGCACCAGGAAGCAGCTCATGCAGGTGAACTCGTCCTGCTGCTTGGGCAGTACGCGGACCGCCAGTTCTTCGTTCGAGAGGTCTGCGCCGGGGAGCTCCAGCCCCTCTGCGGCCTCGAACTCGTCGACGTCGACGGCCGAGGCGGACTTGTCGTTCCGCCGGGCCTTCAGTTCTTCCAAGCTGTCCGAGTCGACGTCGTCGTCGGTCTTGCGTGGGGTGTCGTAGTCGGTTGCCATGTCGCTCTCCCCCTCCGGGTGTCTGCGGTGTCTCCAGCGCACGTAACGCGTGAGAGGCCGGACTTGTGCCCGACCCGAGGCGGAGATTTTGCCTCACATCAAGGTCTGTTACTCAATCGACACCCAACCGGACTCCTCACGAGTGATCGGCTTGGATGGCGATCGGGACCGTACACGGTCCGAATGTCGCACTTCAAAGGGGTCCCACCGTGTACTTCCCGTGATCAAGGCCCTGGAAAACCCGGATTTTCCGGGCTTTACGGGACCATCATGATCACGCTGAGTAGATGGCCGGAAAATCGCCTTTGTGATCGATCACACAAGCAACCCTCGGACGAGTGCCCCAAAAATTCCGCGCAAAGCGAACATCCTCGGGTGTGTCCCAGATTCTCAGATCGGGAACGTGACGCGCATCACGAGACCGCCCCCCTCTCGGGGCCGTGCCGCGATGTGCCCGCCGTGCGCCCGGGCCACGGACCGCACGATGGACAGGCCGAGACCGACGCCCTTGTCGCTGCCCGTGCGCTCCGTGCGGAGCCTGCGGAAGGGCTCGAACAGATTCTCCACCTCGTACGCCGGCACCACCGGCCCGGTGTTCGCGACGACCATGACGGCCTGGCCGTGCTGGATCTCGGTGGTGACCTCCACCCAGCCGCCCTCGGGGACGTTGTACCGCACGGCGTTCTGCACGAGGTTCAGGGCGATCCGCTCCAGCAGGACGCCGTTGCCCTGGACGACCGCGGGCTCGCGGGTGCCGCGCATCTGCACGCCCTTGGCGTCCGCCTCCGCGTGCACCTGGTCCATGGCCTGCGAGGCCACCTCGGCGAGGTCCACGGGCCCGCGCTCGACGACCTGGTTGTCGCTGCGGGCGAGCAGCAGCAGGCCCTCCACGAGCTGCTCGCTGCGCTCGTTGGTGGCCAGCAGCGTCTTGCCGAGCTGCTGGAGCTCCACGGGCGCCCCCGGGTCCGACAGGTGCACCTCCAGCAGCGTGCGGTTGATCGCGAGCGGCGTTCTCAGCTCGTGGGAGGCGTTGCCGACGAAGCGCTGCTGGGCGGTGAAGGCCCGCTGCAGCCGCTCCAGCATGTCGTCGAAGGTGTCGGCCAGCTCCTTGAGCTCGTCGTCCGGGCCGTCCAGCTCGATCCGCCGGGACAGGTCCGAACCGGCGACCGCGCGGGCGGTGCGGGTGATCCGGCCCAGGGGCGACAGGACGCGGCCGGCCATCGCGTAGCCGAAGGCGAAGGCGATCACGGCGAGGCCGAGGAGGGCGAGCAGGGAGCGGCTGAGCAGATTGTCCAGGGCGTGCTGGCGCTGCTCGTTGACGCAGGCGTTCATGGCCTGGTTGAGCTCGGACGCGCTCGGCGAGGCCGGGAAGTTGCAGGTCTCGCTGGCCACCTGCCCGGAGAGGATCTTGAACGGCAGATCGCTGCCGACGTTCATGGCGTTGGCGGCGAACAGGTAGATGATCGACAGCAGCATGATCCCGGCGATGAGGAACATGCCGCCGTAGAGCAGCGTGAGCCGTATCCGGATCGTCGGCCGCAGCAGCGGGAACGGAGGGGCTGCCTTCCTGGGGTCCCAGGTCGGCTTCGGAGGCGCCTGGGGAGGCGCGGGGTGCGCGGCCACCGCGGGTCAGATCCGGTAGCCGGAGCCGGGCACGGTCACGATGACCGGCGGCTCGCCCAGCTTGCGGCGCAGGGTCATGACGGTCACGCGCACCACGTTGGTGAACGGGTCGGTGTTCTCGTCCCAGGCCTTCTCCAGGAGCTGCTCGGCCGAGACGACCGCGCCCTCGCTGCGCATCAGGACCTCCAGCACGGCGAACTCCTTCGGCGCGAGCTGCACCTCCTTGCCGTCCCGGAAGACCTCGCGGCGGTTCGGGTCGAGCTTGATCCCGGCGCGCTCCAGGACCGGCGGCAGCGGCACGCTGGTCCGGCGGCCCAGCGCACGCACCCGTGCCGTCAGCTCGCTGAAGGCGAAGGGCTTCGGAAGGTAGTCGTCGGCGCCGATCTCCAGGCCCTCGACCCGGTCGCTTACGTCGCCCGACGCCGTGAGCATCAGCACCCGCGTGGGCATGCCGAGCTCGACGATCTTGCGGCAGACGTCGTCGCCGTGCACCAGCGGGAGGTCGCGGTCGAGGACGACCACGTCGTAGTCGTTGACGCCGATGCGTTCCAGGGCGGCCGCACCGTCGTACACGACGTCGACGGCCATGGCCTCCCGGCGCAGTCCGGTGGCCACCGCATCGGCGAGCAGCTGCTCGTCCTCGACGACGAGTACGCGCACGGCTTGTCCTTCCTGTGTCCGCCCACGGGACGCCGGCGGGCGCACGCGAGCAGGGGGCTTCGGGGGTGTGTGGACCTCCATCCTGCCCTTTTCGGCCATAAGTCGGCAGTAAGGCGAGGAGTCCGCCGGCGTCGCGAGAACCGGGGGCCGGATCCGGGAATGCGAGATTTCCTCTTCCGGTTGAGGTTTCTGCGGGAGGGACTGGGGGGAGGACGGTTTACACCCCGCGATCACGCTCTGCTTGTGCCGCAGCACCATGCGGTACGCCGCGGTCCGCTTCCGCAGAGTGGGCGTGGGTGTCCGGCACCGTCGCCGCCCGGCAGGGCAGCGCTGGGCACTCATGGGAGCCGTGATCGCCCCTTCCGAACGGCACACCCCCGTGCCATCGACCCACGACCCAGGACGAGGGGGCGCAGCATGGACGCATTCACCGCAGGACTTCTGCAGCGCATAAGGGCTACCGAGTCCGATCTGACGCGGGCGCGTGACGAGGGCGACGACTTCCTCGTCGACGTGGAGCAGGGCGAGCTCGACGACCTGCGCCGCCTCGCGGCCGAGCACGGTGTGGAAGTAGGCGCGACCAGCGTCTGACCCAGCACGACAGCGGGCCCCCGGCGAGTCCAGCGCCGGGGGCCCGCTGTGCTGTGGCGTGCGGGAGAGGTCTCGCGGCCGAAGGCGTCAGTCGTGCCAGGCGCCGAAATCCTCCAGGAGCCGCTGGAGGGGCTCGAAGACGCCGGGGGTCCCCGCGACCGTCAGATCGGGTGAAAGGCGCTCCGAGGGGCGTCCCCCGGTCAGGGCGCCCGCCTCCCGGGCGATCAGGTCACCGGCCGCGTAGTCCCACGCGTTGAGTCCCCGCTCGTAGTAGCCGTCGAGGCGGCCCGCGGCGACGTCGCACAGGTCCACGGCGGCGGAACCGCCGCGCCGGATGTCCCGGACCAGCGGGATCAGCCGCTGGGCGACCTCGGCCTGGTGGGCGCGGACGGTGGTGACGTAGTTGAAGCCGGTGGACACCAGCGCCTGCTCCAGGGGCGCGGACGGCCGGCAGGCGAGCTCGCGTGCGCCCTCCCAGGCCCCCGTGGCCCAGGCCCCGGCGCCGCGTACCGCGTGGTACGTCTCCCCGCGCATCGGCGCCGCGACCACCCCGACCACTGTCTCGCCGTGCTGCTCCGCCGCGATGGAGACGGCCCAGGTGGGAAGCCCGTAGAGGTAGTTCACCGTGCCGTCCAGCGGGTCGATCACCCAGCGGACGCCGCTGCTGCCCTCGCTGGATGCGCCCTCCTCGCCGAGGAACCCGTCGTCGGGCCGGCGGGTGGAGATCAGATCGGTGATCAGCTTCTCCGCCGCGATGTCCATCTCGGTCACCACGTCGATCGGGCTTGACTTGGTGGCCGCCACCGCGAGATCGGCCGGGCGGCCGTCGCGCAGCAGCTCTCCGGCGCGGCGTGCGGCTTCCTGGGCGAGCGCCAGCAGTTCGAGGTGGTGGGCGTCGGTCACGTCGCTCCTCATGCGTAGGGGCTGTCGGCGCCCGCGGCGGCGGGACGCGGTGCGCGGGCGGGGCAGCAACCCACCGGGCAGAGGTCGTGGCTCGCGCCCAGCGCGCCCAGGGCGCACGGCGTGACCTCCTGGCCACGCTCGGCGGCGGCCCGCTCCCGGACGAGGTCACGGATCGCGGCGGCGAACCTCGGGTCGGCGCCCACGGTGGCCGAGCGGCGCACCGGCAGACCCAGCTCCTCGGCCTTGGCCTTGGCCTCCGTGTCGAGGTCGTAGAGGACCTCCATGTGGTCGGAGACGAAGCCGATGGGGGCCATCACGACGGCCGGGACGCCCGCCGCGTGCCGCTCCTCGAGGTGGTCGCAGATGTCCGGCTCCAGCCACGGGATGTGCGGGGCGCCGGAGCGCGACTGGTAGACGAGCTGCCAGGGGTGGTCGACACCGGTGCGCTCGCGTACGGCGTCGGCGATCAGCCCGGCGACGTCAAGGTGCTGCCGGACGTAGGCCCCGCCGTCCCCGTGCTCCTCGACCGGGCCGGAGGTGTCGGCGGCCGAGAGAGGGATGGAGTGGGTGGTGAAGGCGAGGTGCGCGCCGTCGCGCACGTCCTCGGGCAGGGAGGCCAGGGACCGGAGCACGCCCTCCACCATGGGCTCCACGAAGCCGGGGTGGTTGAAGTAGTGCCGCAGCTTGTCGATCTTCGGCAGTTCCAGGCCCTCGTCCTGAAGGGCGGCCAGCGCGTCGGCGAGGTTCTCGCGGTACTGCCGGCAGCCCGAGTACGAGGCGTAGGCGCTGGTGGCGAGGACCAGGATGCGGCGGCGGCCGTCGCGGACCATGTCGCGCAGGGTGTCCGTGAGGTACGGCGCCCAGTTGCGGTTTCCCCAGTAGACCGGGAGCTGAAGGCCGTGGTCCGCGAAGTCCTTGCGCAGGGCGTCCAGCAGGGCGCGGTTCTGGTCGTTGATCGGGCTGACCCCGCCGAAGAGGAAGTAGTGCCCGCCGACCTCCTTGAGGCGTTCCTTGGGGATGCCGCGCCCGCGCGTCACGTTCTCCATGAACGGGACCACGTCGTCCGGCCCTTCCGGGCCGCCGAAGGAGAGCAGGAGCAGGGCGTCGTAGGGGGTGGCATCGAGCGCGTCTGGCATGCCTCCGATCCTGCCACCCGGCACCGACACTGCCGCAACGGCGGTGCCGCACGCGCACGGAGCCATACCCGTGGGTGCATCGGGGTCACCGCACTCGTAAGCTGTATCCGCCGACTTCGCGCCTTACCCCACCGGTACGAGCCGTGCCGCGCGCGCATGCGGCGGTTCCGGCCCCTCGCCGCCCCTTCCGAACCGCCCGGAGACCCAGTGCCCAGCCCCTACCGCGCCCTGTTCGCCGCACCCGGCTCCAAGGGCTTCTCCGCCGCGGGGTTCCTCGGCCGGATGCCGCTGTCGATGATGGGCATCGGCGTGGTCACGATGATCTCCCAGCTCACCGGGCGGTACGGGCTGGCGGGCGCCCTGTCGGCCACCATCGCGCTGTCGGCGGCGGCGGCGGGCCCCCAGGTCTCGCGTCTGGTCGACCAGTACGGACAGCGGCGGGTGCTGCGTCCGGCGACCCTGCTGGCGCTGTGCGCGGCGGCCGTGCTGCTGCTCGCCGCGCACTACGGGTGGCCGGACTGGGTGCTGTTCGTGTCGTGCGTGGGCATCGGGTGCGTGCCCAGCGTCGGCGCGATGATCAGGGCCCGCTGGGCGGCGCTGTACCGGGGTACGCCGCAGCTGCACACCGCGTACTCCTTCGAGTCCGTGGTGGACGAGATCTGCTTCATCTTCGGGCCGATCTTCTCCATCGGCCTGTCCACCGCGTGGTTCCCGGAGGCGGGCCCGCTGCTGGCGGCCTGCTTCCTGGCGGCCGGTGTGTTCTGGCTGACCGCGCAACGGGCCACGGAGCCCGCCCCGCACCCGCGCGAGCGGCGCGGCGGTGGCTCCGCACTGCGCTCCCCCGGCCTGCAGGTCCTGGTGAGCACCTTCGCCGCCACCGGCGCGATCTTCGGTTCCGTGGACGTGGTCACGGTGGCCTTCGCCGACGAGCAGGGCCACAAGGCGGCGGCCAGCGTGGTCCTCGCCGTCTACGCGCTGGGCTCCTGCGTGGCGGGTGCCGTTTTCGGGCTCGTGCACTTCAAGAGAGCGCCCGAACCTCGGTGGCTGCTGGGTGTGTGTGCGATGGGCGTGAGTATGATCCCCCTCCTACTGGTCGGAAACTTGCCGTTTCTGGCCGTGGCGCTCTTCGTCGCGGGCCTGTCCATCGCTCCCACGATGATCACGACGATGTCCCTGATCGAGGAGCACGTACCACGCGCGCAACTGACCGAGGGCATGACCTGGGTGAGCACCGGGCTCGCGGTGGGGGTCGCGCTCGGCTCCTCCGTGGCCGGCTGGGTGATCGACGCCGCCGGTGCGCGCGCCGGGTACGGGGTTCCGGCGGTGTCCGGAGCCGTCGCGGTCGCGGTCGGTTTCCTCGGGTACCGCCGGCTCAAGCGGCCGGCTCCGGGTCGGGGAGGCACCGTTGAGCAGCACGGCGAACGGGAAGAACGGCACGTGGCGTAACTGGGGCGGCACTGTCGCCGCCCGCCCGGCACGGGCGGTCACGCCCGCCTCCGTGGAGGAGCTGACCGAGGCGGTACGGCGGGCGGCGGAGGAAGGCCTCACGGTCAAGGCCGTCGGCAGCGGGCACTCCTTCACGTCCATAGCGGCGACGGACGGTGTGTTGATCCGCCCTCAACTGTTGACCGGCATCCGCGACATCGACCGGGAGGCAGGCACCGTCACGGTCGAGGCCGGCACCCCGCTCAAGAGGCTCAACCTGGCCCTCGCGCGGGAGGGGCTGTCGCTGACGAACATGGGCGACATCATGGAGCAGACGGTCTCCGGGGCCACCAGTACCGGCACGCACGGCACCGGCCGCGACTCCGCCTCCATCGCCGCCCAGATCCGGGGCCTGGAGATGGTCACCGCCGACGGCTCGGTGCTCACCTGCTCCGACACGGGGACCGAGGAGGAGCGGGCTCTCTTCGCGGCCGCCCGGATCGGCCTCGGCGCCCTCGGCATCGTCACCGCGATCACCTTCGCCGTCGAGCCGCTCTTCCTGCTCACCGCGCGCGAGGAGCCGATGACCTTCGACCGGGTCACCAGCTCGTTCGACGAACTCTGGGCCGAGAACGAGCACTTCGAGTTCTACTGGTTCCCGCACACCGGAAACACCAACACCAAGCGCAACAACCGCAGCGCCGGGCCGGAGCGCCCGGTGGGGCCGGTCAAGGGCTGGTTCGAGGACGAGTTCCTCTCCAACGGGGTCTTCCAGGTGGCCAACTGGGTCGGCCGCGCCGCGCCGGCGAGCATTCCGGCGATCGCCCGGATCTCCAGCAAGGCCCTCTCCGCCCGCACCTACACGGACATCCCGTACAAGGTCTTCACCTCCCCGCGCCGGGTGCGGTTCGTGGAGATGGAGTACGCCCTCCCGCGCGAGGCGGTCGTGGAGGCGCTGCGCGAGCTGAAGGCGACGGTCGACCGGTCCCGGCTGCGGGTGAGCTTCCCCGTCGAGGTGCGCACCGCCCCGGCCGACGACATCACGCTGTCCACGGCGTCGGGCCGGGACACCGCCTACATCGCCGTCCACATGTTCCAGGGCACCCCCCATCAGGCGTACTTCACGGCCGCGGAACGGATCTTCACCGCGTACGAGGGGCGGCCGCACTGGGGCAAGGTGCACACGCGGGACGCGGAGTACTTCGCCGGGGTCTATCCGCGCTTCGGGGAGTTCACGGCGCTGCGGGATCGGCTGGATCCGGATCGCCGCTTCCAGAACGACTACTTGCGGAGGGTGCTGGGTCCGTAGCGGGCGCGCTGGGCGTGGGGGTCGCCGCCGGCTCCTCGCCGGTGCCCTGTTCGCCCTCTTCGCTCCCGCCCGGGCCGGGCTCGGCCGTCGCATCCCCCGCCGTACCGCCGTTGTCACCGCCCGAGGAGGCGCCGTCGGACGGAGTGGCACCCTCCGGGGTGCCGGGAGTCGTGGAAGGCGCCGGTGTGAAACCGCCCCCGACGGAACCGGAGTCGGAGTCGCCGGAACCGCCGGAGCCCTCGGGGGTCTCGGGGTCCCCGGAGTCCGGGGACGAGCCGCCTTGGCGGGAGAGGGCGTCGCCGACCGTCGTGTCGCCCTTGCCGCTGAAGCTGCTGCCGGAGGCCAGTTCGAACGTGGTGATGCCCGCCATCGTGACGCCGAAGACCAGGGCGGCCGCCAGCAGGGGGCGCTTGGGGCCTCTGACCCGCGCGCGGTGGACCGTGCCCGCGGAGAACTCGCCCGGCGCACGCGGGGCTTGCTCCGCCGTGGGGGCCGGCACCCGGGTGTCACGGAGCTGCTCGCCGGTTCGGGTGAAGAAGTGCTGGAACAGCGAACCGCCGCAGGTGGCGACGACGCTGACGAGCCCGGCACCGAGGATGGTGCCGTACACCCCGAAGTACGAGGCGAGTTTGGCGGCCACCACGGCGGCCACGGCGCCGCCCGCCACCTGGGGCACGCTCAGGTCGATCCGCCGTCGTTCCTTCTCCTCCCCGGTGCTCGACTCCTGGACGACTTCGGGCCTTTCACGCATTCCGGTGCCTTGCCTGCCTTTCCCGTACTTGATCGACTGGGGGTACGAGAGGGGGACGTACGGCCGAAAGCGGTAGTTCCGTATCCGTTGATTCCGTGAAGTACGCCACGTACGTGATCAGGAAAATCCGTCAGCGGCGGCCAAGTACCGTCCCTCGGGAGAAGTTGAGCGGCGCGCCAATCCACGCACGTGGTCCAAATGGAGTACTGTTGCGAGCCCTGGGTCCGGTCTCCCGCCTGGGCGTCCGCGACCTCGGTGGACCGCCGGGAGGGGGCAAGTTGCACAGGGTGACGGAGTTGGTCACTTAGCGTTGCGAATAGGTAACCGTGCCATAACGGCGTCGGGGGCCCTGTGCCCGACACGCCGGGCAACTCGGCAAGGTTGTGGCAGGCTGCACCCGGGCAGGCCACACTCGACTAGCGGAAGCAGCGACGCACGTGACGTCGGCAGGCACCACCCGGGAGGTCCCCATGCCCGAACTGCGTGTCGTGGCCGTCTCCAATGACGGCACACGGCTGGTGCTGAAGGCTGCGGACAGCACGGAGTACACGCTTCCGATCGACGAACGGCTCCGCGCCGCCGTGCGCGGCGACCGTCCCCGCCTCGGCCAGATCGAGATCGAGGTGGAGAGCCATCTCCGCCCCCGAGACATCCAGGCGCGGATACGTGCGGGCGCGACCGCGGAAGAGGTCGCCCAGATGGCGGGCATCCCCGTCGATCGCGTACGTCGCTTCGAGGGCCCCGTGCTGGCCGAGCGCGCGTTCATGGCCGAGCGGGCCCGCAAGACCCCGGTCCGACGCCCCGGCGAGAACTCCGGTCCCTTGCTCGGCGAGGCCGTGCAGGAGCGGTTGGTGCTGCGCGGCGCCGAGAAGGACACCGTGCAGTGGGACTCCTGGCGCCGTGACGACGGCACCTGGGAAGTGCTGCTGGTCTATGTCGTCGCGGGCGAACCGCACTCGGCGAGCTGGACGTACGACCCGCCCCGGCGGCTCGTCCAGGCCGTCGACGACGAGGCCCGTTCTCTGATCGGCGAGGCCGACGACCTCGGCACGCCCGAGCCCAGCTTTCCCTTCGTGCCGCGCATCGCACGGCTGCCGCGCGAGCGGACGGTGGACCGTCCCCTGGAGCGGGAGCGGGAGCGGCCGAGCCTGCCGCCGCCCGCGGTCGATCCGGTCGAGGAGGGCGTGGCCGAGCGGGACTCGCTGACCAGCCTCCTGGAGGCGGTGCCGAGCTTCCGGGGCGACCTGGTGGTCCCGGAGCGTCCCGCGCCCGAACCGGTGGAGGAGCCCGCCCCCGAACCCGAGGCGGAGGAGCCCCCGGCGCCCGCGGCCTCGGCCGGTTCCGCCTACGCGGACGTCCTCATGCCACGCTCCGTGGGCAGCCACCGTGACCGCCTGGTCGGCGCCACCGACCGGCAGGCTGAGGCGGACGGCGTCCGCCCCGGGCGCAGAGCGGCGGTCCCGAGCTGGGACGAGATCGTGTTCGGGACGCGACGCAAGAAGCAGGAGTAGTACCGGCGGCACGGCCGTCGTCGCCACGAGGGCCCGCCCCTGATCGATCAGGGGCGGGCCCTCTGCCTGCTCGGGAGAGCGGCGCGCCCCGCCCGGGCCCGGGTCACTGGGGATCCGGACCGACCGCCACCGGTCGCGACGGGTCCGACGACCACTCCGACCACGAGCCCACGTACAGCGCGGCCGGGATCCCCGCCACGGCCAGCGCCAGCACCTCATGCGCTCCGGAGACGCCGGAGCCGCAGTACACGCCGACCTGCTCCCCGTCGTGCGCCCCCAGCGCCTCGAAGCGCGCCCGGAGTTCCCCGGCGGGCAGGAAGCGGCCGTCCGCCCCCACGTTCTCGTTCGTGGGCGCCGACACCGCCCCGGGGATGTGCCCGCCCACCCGGTCGATCGGCTCCACGTCGCCCCGGTACCGCTCCGCCGCCCGCGCGTCGAGCAGTACACCCGAACGGGCCAATGCCGCCGCCCCGTCCGCGTCGAGGTGCCCCCGCGCGCCGGGCTCGGGACGGAAGTCGCCCTCCGCCGGCACCGGCTCCTCCCGCGAGAGCGCGCCCTCCCACGCCGGCAACCCCCCGTCGAGGACTCGGACGTCCGGGTGGCCCGTCCAGCGCAACAGCCACCAGGCGCGGGCCGCGGCCCAGCCCTGGCCGCCGTCGTACACGACGACCCGGCGACCGGCGGACACTCCCGCGCGGCGCATCGCGGCGCCGAACTCCGCGAGGTCCGGCAGCGGATGACGCCCGTGCGCGCCGGCCGCGGAGGCCAGCTCACGGTCCAAGTCGACGTAGACGGCGCCCGGAATGTGCCCGGCGGCGTACTCGGCGCGGCCGTCGAACGGCGGCTCACCGGCCGCCTTGGCCACGCTGAGCTGCCAGCGGACGTCGAGCAGGACGGGCGGGTGGCCACCCGCCAGGTCGCCGGCGAGTTCGGATGCGGTGATGATGGCGTTCATGGTCACCATCCTTGCGCACAGGGTGGCCGCATCGTCCAGCTACGGCTACTGTGCTCGGCCGGGCACGCTCGATCACCAGGCGTACGGGATCGGGCACAACCCGTAGAGCCGAGCGACATCCGAGAGCAATCCGGCGGAACCGAACAAGCAACCGCGCACCGGGCAACTGCCGGGCGGGCAGCGGAATGCGGCGGCGCGCCCGGAGAGCGGGACGACGACGGCGGTGCGAGCATCGGGCACGGGGGTCCGAGGGCGGAAGCGACACGGCCACCGCGAGGGGGCCGAGGGGAGAGTGACGATGACCGAGGCACGGGGGCCGGCCGACCGCGCGGGCGGGGAGCACGCCCGGTACAGGCCCGGAGCACCTTGCTGGGTGAGCCTGATGGTGCACGGCCTGGCGGCGACCGAGGAGTTCTACGGCACCTTGTTCGGCTGGGAGTTCCGGCCCGGGCCCCAGCAGCTCGGCCCCTATGTGCGGGCCCTGCTCGACGGCCGTGAGGTGGCGGGCATCGGCAGACTGCCGCCGGACCGGCATCTCCCCGTCGCCTGGACGCCGTACCTGGCCTCCGACGACGTCGACCGGACCGCCGAGACGATTCGCCTGTGCGGTGGCACGGTCGGCGTGGGCCCCCTCGACGCGGAGGACGCCGGGCGGCTCGCCATCTGCGCGGACCCCTCGGGCGCCGTCTTCGGTGTCTGGCAGGCGGCGGCCCATCAGGGCACCGGCGTCGCGGGGTTGCCGGGGACACCGGCCTGGCACGAGTTGCTGACGTTCGAGTCGGAGCGGGTCGCCAAGTTCTACGGCAGCGTCTTCGGCCATGTGCAGGAGCCGGTGGTCTCCGCCGACGTCGACTACCTCACCCTGCGGCTCGACGGGCGCCCGGTCGCCGGCGTGCATGGACTGGGCATGTCGGTGCCCCGTGACCGGGGCCCGCACTGGCTGACGTACTTCGAGGTCGACGACACGGACGAGGCGCTGCACCATGTCGCCGGACTGGGCGGGCACGTCCTCGGACCGGCGCGTGAGAGCGCCCACGGGCGCGTGGCCACGGTGGCCGATCCGGAGGGCGCGCGGTTCGCGCTGATCCAGAGCGGGCCCTCAGGCGGGTGACACCGGCAGCACGTCCGGCGACAGCGCCGCCGCGTGCGCGGAGGCCGCCGTCATACGGCGCCGGTGGTGCCGGCGGCACAGCACCTCGTAGCCGACGGTGTCCGCCTGGTTGACGTCGCCGACGACCACCTGGGCGCCCTCGACGACCATCTGGCCGCCGACCGTGCGGGCATTGTGCGTGGCGCGCGCCCCGCACCAGCACAGCGCCTCGACCTGGAGCACCTCGACCCGGTCGGCCAGCTCCACGAGCCGCTGCGAGCCGGGGAAGAGCTTGGTGCGGAAGTCGGTCGTGATCCCGAAGGCGTAGACGTCCAGGCCCAGGTCGTCGACCACGCGCGCGAGTTGGTCGATCTGCTCCGGCGCCAGGAACTGCGCCTCGTCCGCGATGACGTAGTCCGCGCGACCGCCCTGCGAGAGCTGGTCGACGAGGTACGCGTACAGGTCCATGCCGTCGGCGACCTCGACCGCGTCCGTGACCAGGCCGAGCCGGGAGGACAGCTTGCCCTCGCCGGCGCGGTCGTCGCGGGTGAAGATCACGCCCTGCAGGCCCCGCGCGGAACGGTTGTGCTCGATCTGGAGAGCCAGCGTCGACTTCCCGCAGTCCATCGTTCCGGAGAAGAACACCAGCTCGGGCATGGGAAGTTGAGCACCTTTCGGCGGGAGGTCGGCGGGGTGGGGGTCAGGAACGCACTTCGAGCAGCGGCACCAGCTGCTCGGCGGGGGTCATCGAGCCGTGGTTGCCCACCATCAGGGACTCCTTGGGCTCCCGCTGGGAGGCGATGAGCAGGACGTCGTCGCGCGCGGCCGCGATCACGTCGCCGATGCGCGCGTACACCCGCTCGTCGATGTGCGGCCCGAACCAGCCGGCCGCGATCGCCTCGTCCCGTGAGGCCACCCAGAACTGCTCGCCGAGCACCTCGCGCCAGCAGGTCAGTACGTCGTTCGCGGCGCCCGGGACCGCGTAGACGTGGCGGGCGCGGCCCTCGCCGCCGAGCAGGGCGACGCCCGCGCTCAGCTCCCAGTCCTCGTCAAAGTCGATGCGGTGCCGCTCGTCGAAGGGCACGTCGACCATGCCGTGGTCGGCGGTGACGTAGAGCGCGCTGCGCGGGGGCAGTTGCTCGGCCAGGCGCTGGACGAGGCGGTCGACGTACATGAGCTGGCCGACCCAGGTGTCCGAGGCGACGCCGTAGCGGTGGCCTGCTCCGTCGAGTTCGGCGTAGTACGTGTAGACCAGGCTGCGGTCGCCGGCCGCGAGTTGCTCGGCGGCGAGGTCCATGCGCTCCTCGCCGGTCAGCCGCCCGTGGAACGTTCCGCCGCTGAGCGCGACCTTGGTCAGCGGGGTGTTCTGGAAGGCGGGCGACGAGACCTGCGCGGCGTGCACTCCGGCGCGGTCCGCGAGCTCGAAGACGGTGGGGTAGGGCTGCCAGGCGGCCGGCGGTGTCCAGGGGTGCCAGCGCAGCTGGTTCATCAGCTCGCCGGTGTCCGGGTTGCGCGCCGTGTACCCGGGCAGGCCGTGCGCGCCGGGCGGGAGTCCGGTGCCGACCGAGGCCAGCGAGGTCGCGGTCGTCGCCGGATAGCCGGCGGTGAGGGGGCGGCCCGTACCGCCGCGCGAGGAGGGAAGGAGCGAGGTCAGGAAGGGCGCCTCCTGCGGGTGCGCCTTCACCTGCTCCCAGCCGAGCCCGTCGATCAGGAACACGCAGGCCCGGTCGACGGGGGTGAGCTCGGTGATCGCCGCGGTCATGTCGGGTACGCCCATGCCGGCGGCCAGGGTGGGCAGCAGGTCGGCGAGCGAGCCCGTGCCGTACTCGGGGCGCGGGGCGGAGTCGACGGCGAGGGGCTCGGGGTGGTCCCAGGCGGCGGGCTGTGCCATCAGCGTGTGGGGTCCGCGGTCGCCTCGGAGACGGCCTGCGCGAAGACGAGGGCCTGGCGGACCGTCTCCGGGCCGTCCCCGGCCTCACTGACGCGCAGGCTGAGGTCGTCCGCCGTCGAGCTGCCCGTGTAGCCGTGGTCGGCCTCGCAGTTGGGGTCGCCGCAGGCGGCGGGCTCCAGGTCGATGCGGGCGACGGCGCCCCAGCCGATGGTGAGCACCACCTCGCGCGGGAGGGTGCCCGGGGTGTACGACTCGGGGTTCGCGACGACGCGGCTGACCACGACCGAGGAGATCCGGTCGAGCTTGACCGACTCCGTGGACGTCGTGGCGTAGGGCGTCGGCGAGGTGCTGTCGGCGGCCTGCTCGTCGGTGTGGCTGACGACGAAGCGGTGGTCGGTCAGGACGAGCACGGTGACGTGCCGGCGCACCTCGTTCTGGTCGAACGTCGTCTCCTGGTGGACCAGGTACGACCGGATGGGCTCGCCGCCCACGGCGGCCTCCACCGCCTCGGCCACGAGAGCCGGGTAGTAGCCGCTGCGCTCGATCGCCGCTCGCAGCCCCTGGGTCGTCGTACTGGTCTTGGCCATGCCGTCCATCCTACGGGGGCCCACTGACTGCGAGGCACCGCTCGGGTGGTGCGGGCCCCGGGCTCAGTAGGTGGGCAGGGTTCGCGGGCCCAGGTCGTCGCGGACGGGGGGTGGGGCCAGGCGGACCGAGGCGCTGAGGACGCTGAGGCCGTGGGGGGCGACGACGACCGGTTCGAGGGTGACCGCCACCACCTCCGGGTGGTCGTCGACCAGGCGGGACACCCGCAGGAGCAGCTGTTCGAGGGCGGGGGTGTCGACGGGGGTGGAGCCGCGCCAGCCGAAGAGGAGCGGGGCGGTCCGGATCGAGCGGATCAGCGAGGTCGCCTCACGGTCGGTGACCGGGACCAGCCGGTGCGCGGTGTCGCCGAGCAGCTGGGAGGCGGCCCCGGCGAGCCCGAAGGAGAGCACGGCGCCGGCGGCCGGGTCGATCACGGCGCGTACGACGGTGTCCACTCCGCGTGGCGCCATCCGCTGCACGACCGGCCGCAGCTCCTCCGGCTTCCCGAACAGCTCTGCCAACTCTGTGTACGCCCGCCGCAGTTGCTCCTCGTCCGCGAGGTCGAGCCGGACACCGCCGAGGTCGGCGCGGTGGCGCAGGTGCGGGGCGGTGGCCTTGAGCGCGACGGGGTAGCCGAGGGCGCGGGCGGCCTGGGCGGCGTCGTCCGGGGTCGGGGCGGGGCGGGCGCGGTGCACATGGATGCCGTACCGGCGCAGCAGCTCGCAGGTTTCCTCCATGCCGAGCGTGAGGCCCTGCCCGCGCGCGAGCAGCCCTCCGATCAGCTCCGCCGCGCCCTTCTCGTCGATGTCGTCGTACTCCGGCACCTTCCCGGGGTCGGCGGCCTCGCGTCGCCACTGCCCGTACTGGACGGCCTGGGCGAGGGCGCGGACGGCCCGCTCGGCGGCGGGGTAGGCGGGGATGAGGTGGGAGCCGACGGGGAGGGGGGTGGGGGTCGCGGCCTCCTGGCCGTCGGGGGTCTGCGCCGTTCGTCGCCCCGGGGGCCTCGGGGGCTCCGGAGGCGTAGCCGCGCGCGGGGGCCACGGTGTCCGTGACCGGGCGGGGCCTTCCTCCAGGGCGTCCGGCCGGCTCGTGCCGGCGCCGGTGTCCTCGCTCGCCGGTGCCGCCTGCGGTGCCGTGCTCGCCGCCGCCGACAGCGCGTCCGCGAGACCGCCCAGCTCCACGTGGACGACCAGCACCGGCTTGGAGGGCACCGCCGCGGCGCCCGAGCGCAGGGCCTCGGCCAGCGCCGCGTCCCCTGCCCTGCCCTCCCCCACCATCGGTATCGCGGTCACCACGACGGCGTCGCACGTCTCGTCGGCCAGCGCCCGCGCGAGCCCCGCCCGGAAGTCCTCGGGCGAGGCGGCGGTCGTGAGGTCACGCGGCGCCTGCGGTCGCAGCCCCTCGGCCAGGCAGGCGTCGTACGTCAGCAGCCCCAGCGACTCGGAGTTCCCGAGGATCGCCACCCGTGGCCCCGCCGGCAGCGGCTGGCGCGCGAGGAGCAGCCCGGCGTCCACCAGTTCGGTGATCGTGTCCACCCGGATCACCCCGGCCTGCCGCAGCAGCGCGGACACCGTGGCGTGCGGCAGCCGGGTGGCCCGTACCGCGTGTCCCTGCGGCGCCGCGCCCCCGTGCCGCGCGCCCTGGACCACGACCAGCGGTTTCGCCGCCGCGGTCCGCCGCGCGAGCCGGGTGAACTTGCGCGGGTTGCCGATGGACTCCAGGTACATGAGGACGACGTCGGTGTCCGGATCGTCGTACCAGTACTGGAGGGCGTCGTTGCCGGACACGTCGGCACGGTTGCCGGAGGACAGGAAGGTCGACACGCCCGTGTCCCCGGTGACCCCGCCACCGCGCCGGTGCAGCCGGGACAGCAGGGCGATGCCGATCGCCCCGGACTGTGCGAACAGCCCGATCCGCCCGGGCCGCGGCATCTCGGGGGCCAGCGAGGCGTTGAGCCGCACCGCCGGGGAGGTGTTGATGATCCCGAAGGTGTTCGGGCCGATGATCCGCATGCCGTACGCGCGTGCCTGCCGCACGAGTTCACGCTGGCGCTCGCGTCCGTCAGGCCCGCTCTCGGCGTACCCGGCGGAGATCACGACGAGCCCCTGCACGCCGTGCTCGCCGCACTCCGCGACCACGTCCGGGACGTGCTCCGCCGGCACCGCCACCACCGCGAGGTCGACGGTCTCCTCGATGTCCCGCACCGACCGGTGGGCCGGCACCCCGTCGAGTTCCTTCCACCCGTCGGGCAGCGCCCTGTTCACGGCGTACAGGCGGCCGGTGAACCCGGCCGCCCGGAGGTTGCCGAGCACGCTGCGGCCCACTCCCCCGGGCGTGCGCCCGGCGCCGACGACGGCGATCGAACCGGGCGTCAGCAGCCGCCGTACCGACCGCCCCTCGGCGCGCTGCTCCCGCGCGCGCTGCACCGCGAGCGAGCGGTCGGTGGGTTCGAGGTCGAACTCCAGGCGTACGACGCCGTCCTCGAAGCTGCGCTTCTGGGTGTACCCGGCATCCGTGAACACCTTGATCATCTTGTTGTTGGCGGGCAGCACCTCGGCGGCGAAGCGCCGGATGCCGCGCTCGCGGGCGACGGCGCCGATGTGCTCCAGCAGGGTGGAGGCGACGCCGCGCCCCTGGTGGGCGTCCTGCACCAGGAAGGCGACCTCGGCCTCGTCGGCGGGCGCGGACGCGGCCATGCCGTCGGCGCCGATGCGGTCGTAGCGTACGGTGGCGATGAACTCGCCGCCGATGGTCGCCGCGAGTCCCACCCTGTCCACGAAGTCGTGGTGCGTGAAGCGGTGGACGTCCTTCGCGGACAGCCGCGGGTAGGGCGCGAAGAAGCGGTAGTACTTCGACTCGTCCGAGACCTGCTCGTAGAAGCTGACCAGACGCTCGGCGTCGTCGACGGTGATGGGCCGGATGCGTGCGGTGCCGCCGTCGCGCAGCACCACGTCGGCCTCCCAGTGGGCGGGGTACTCGTGCCGGTCCGACGGGCTCTGCATGGGGCCCAGAGTACGGCTCGCGTACGACAACGGCGCGAGGCAGTCTGTGGAGGGACACGAGCCGGAGCGAGGCCGCGTTCCGGCGCCGCCCGGGGCGGGACGCAGGGCCCGTCGGGGCATGCTCCACGATATGGGAAACTGGTCTAGACAACCCTGAACACCTGAAGGGCAGCATCACATGGCTGAGCGCCGCGTCAACGTCGGCTGGGCCGAGGGTCTCCACGCCCGCCCCGCATCCATCTTCGTCCGAGCCGCCACGGCCGCAGGCGTCCCGGTGACGATCGCCAAGGCGGACGGCAACCCCGTCAACGCGGCCTCCATGCTGGCGGTCCTGGGTCTGGGCGCCCAGGGTGGCGAGGAGGTCGTCCTGGCCTCCGACGCCGAGGGCGCGGACGCCGCGCTCGACCGCCTGGCCAAGCTGGTCGCGGAGGGCCTCGAGGAACTCCCCGAGACCGTCTGAGCCCGCCCACGGCATTTCCGAAGCCGCGTCGCCTCTTTCCGGGCGGCGCGGCTTCGCCGTTCTCCGGCGCACCCGGTCGGTTTTTCGCACCACGGATCGCCCGAATTCAGGGCATGCCGAAAAGGACAGCGGAAATTGCACCGCCGCCGAATATCACTTCTTTGTATACGGCGCTCGTGTTAATGCCGCAGGCCCGACATGTTTACGGCATGTTGCGAAGTCCTCACACGGTCCCCGCGGTCTCCGACGCCAGGAAATCGGAGCCGGTGCGCGCCGGTCGCGCGCTCGGCGTGCAGCGCCGTGACCGCGCGCGCCCGTTCACCGTCGCCGCGCGCCACCGCGTCCACGATCGCGCCGTGCTCCGACCAGGACTCGACGGGGCTGAGCGGCGCCTCCACGGAGTACATCCAGGCGATCTTGTGCCTTAGCTGGGTCAGCATCGCGATCAGCGCGGGGCTGCCGGAGGCCTGGGCGAGCGTCTCGTGGAACCAGCCGCCCAGGGAGCGCAGATCCTCGCTGCCGCCCCGCCTGGCCCGGTCCTGGCCCAGCCGGACCAGGCCACGCAACACCTTCAGATGGGCCTCGGTACGCCGCTGCGCGGCCCGCGCGGCACCGAGCGGCTCCAGCAGCAGGCGCATCTCCAGCAGGTCGGCGGCCTCCTGCTCGGTGGGCTCCGCCACGCACGCGCCCGCGTGCCGCCGGGTCACCACGAAGCCCTCGGCCTCCAGCGTGCGCAGGGCCTCGCGGACGGGGACGCGCGAGACCCCGTAGCGGCGCGCGAGGAGTTCCTCGGTGAGCCGGCCGCCACGCTCGTAGACACCCGCGACGATGTCGTCCCGGATGGCCGTGCACACCGAATGCGCCGGAACACGCATGACCGACCTCCGCCTTAATCCCCGTGAAACGCCGACGACTGACGTGTGTTCCGCGACTCTATTGCAATGAGCCGGAATTTCCGATGGCGGGCCGGAATCCATGCATATTTTTTGGACATACAGGCGTGCGAAACCAGGCGTGCGAAACACCGAAAGCCCCGGCTCACGGAGCCGGGGCCACGGGAAGCGGGCGATCCGCCGTCAGACGCCGACGCCGTGCGAGCGGAGGTAGGCGACCGGGTCGATGTCCGTGCCGTACTCCGCCGTCGTCCGGGCCTCGAAGTGGAGGTGCGCTCCGGTGACGTTGCCGGTGGCACCGGACAGGGCGATCTGCTGCCCCGGGGTGACCGTCTGGCCCACCGAGACCGAGAACGACGACAGGTGGCCGTACTGGGTGTACGTGCCGTCGTTCATCTTGATCACCACTTGATTGCCGTACGCCCCGCCCCAGCCGGCCTCGACGACGGTGCCGGACCCGACCGCGTACACGGGCGTGCCGCTCGCCGCGTGGAAGTCGACACCGGTGTGGCTGCCGGAGGACCACAGGGCACCGCCGGACCGGTAGCCGGTGGAGACGTAGGAGCCGCTGATCGGCGACACATAGGTGGTGAGGCGCTTGCGCTCGGCCTCGCGGGCGGCGCGCTCCTTGGCCTCGCGGGCCTCCTCGGCCCGCTCCTCCGCGCGCTTCTTGGCGGCGGCCTCGGCCTTCTTCTCGGCCTCGGCCTCCGCGGCCGCCTGCTGCTGGGCGACCGCCTGGGCGTCGATCTGCTCGGCGACCGAGTCGCCGATGGTGATGACCGGGAGCAGGCCGGTCTGCTCGGCCGCGGGCTCGGCGGCGAGCGCGGGAGCGGCCAGGGTGCCGATGACACCGGTGGTGGTCAGGGCCGCGACCCCCGCCGCGCGGGCGGTGGTGCGCTTCATCCGGCTGGGACGACGGTGCTTCCCGGTGGCGCGCGTGAACGCCATGTAGTGGCTGGTCCTTTCCTTCCCTCTCGCCTACCGGGTTAGCTGACGGGTTCGGAGCAGGAAGGTCTCCTACGGACTCCCTCGCCGTGCGCGGGCGTCCGATTCACCCCAGGGACTTCATGGTTGGGTCCCCGGCTCCCCTGGCTCGCGCCGTACGGGGACTCGGCGATGGCTGTCCGGTGCCGCGGGTGCGGCGCACTGCCTGACGGACAGCCCGGATGACGCTAAGCGGGACATCTTTCAATCCCCAAACCCAACCGGGCGTTTGTAGCGCATCCCACAGGCCAGACAGGCAACCTCTCCCTCAATTGGGACATAAAGGGGCCCTGGTGACGCATCCGTCACCAGGGCCCCTGCACGCGCGTGCCGTGCGCAGGCCCCTACTCGGCTGACACGACCGTGACTTCGCCGATGCCGAGGGCCTCCACGGGCTCCTTGATCTGCGCCGCGTCGCCCACAAGAATCGTCACCAGACGGTCCGCCGGGAAGGCGCTGACGACGGCCGCGGTGGCCTCGACGGTGCCGGTCGCCGCCAGCTGCTGGTACAGCGTCGCCTGGTAGTCGTCGGGGAGGTGCTGCTCGACCTGGTCGGCCAGCGTCCCCGCGACGGCCGCGGCGGTCTCGTACTTGAGCGGTGCCACCCCGACGAGGTTCTGCACGGCGACGTCCCGCTCGGCGTCCGTGAGCCCCTCCGCGGCGAGCGTGCGCAGCACCGTCCAGAGGTCCTCGAGCGCGGGACCGGTGTTCGGCGTGTCCACGGAGCCGCTGATGGCGAGCATCGCGGCACCGCTGCCGTCGGGCGCGGAGCGCAGCACCTGACCGAACGAGCGCACCCCGTAGGTGTAGCCCTTCTCCTCGCGCAGGACGCGGTCCAGACGCGAGGTGAGGGTGCCGCCCAGGCAGTACGTGCCGAGCACCTGGGCCGCCCACACGCGGTCGTGCCGGTCGGGGCCGACGCGGCCGATGAGCAGCTGGGTCTGGACGGCGCCGGGACGGTCCACGATCACCACGCGGCCCATGTCGTCGGCCGTGACCGGCGGCACCGGGCGCGGCTGCGCCTGGGAGCCGGCCCAGGCGCCCAGGGTCTCGCCGAGCAGCACCTCCACGTCGATGTCCGTGAGGTCGCCGACGACCACGGCGGTGGCGGTGGCGGGGCGGACGTGCCGCTCGTAGAAGGCGCGCACGGCAGCGGAGTCGATCTTCGCGACCGTCTCCTCGGTGCCCTGACGCGGGCGGGACATGCGCGAGGTGGCCGGGAACAGCTCCTTGGAGAGCTCCTTGGCGGCCCGCCGGGCGGGGTTGGCCAGCTCGTGCGGGATCTCGTCGAGGCGGTTGCGGACCAGCCGCTCCACCTCGCTGTCGGCGAAGGCGGGCGCCCTGAGCGCGTCGGCCAGCAGCCCGAGCGCCTTGGGCAGGCGGGAGACCGGCACCTCCAGGCTCAGCCGCACGCCGGGGTGGTCGGCGTGCGAGTCCAGGGTGGCGCCGCAGCGCTCCAGTTCGGCGGCGAACTCCTCGGCGGAGTGCTTGTCGGTGCCCTCGGAGAAGGCCCGCGCCATGATCGTGGCGACGCCGTCGAGTCCGGCCGGCTCGGCCTCCAGGGGCGCGTCCAGCAGCACCTCCACGGCCACGACCTGCTGGCCGGGGCGGTCGCAGCGCAGCAGCGTGAGGCCGTTGTCGAGCGTCCCGCGCGCGGGAGCCGGGAACGCCCAGGGGCGAGCCGCGCCCGCCTGCGGCCGCGGGTGGAAGTCCATCGTGGCGAGCTCGGTCACTTCGCCGCCTCCTCGGTGTCGTCGTCTGCGTCGGTCTCGGCGTCTGCCGCAGCCGTGGGCTCGTAGACGAGCACCGCGCGGTTGTCGGGCCGCAGGCGGGCCTTGGCGACCTCCCTGACCTCCTCGGCCGTCACCTCCAGGACCCGCTGCACGGCGGTGAAGGCGAGCTTCGGGTCACCGAACAGCACGGCGTAGCGGCAGAGTTCGTCGGCGCGGCTGGCGACCGTGCCCAGCCGGTCCAGCCACTCGCGCTCCAACAGGGCCTGCGCGCGCTCCATTTCCTCGGCCGTGGGGCCCTCCTCGGCGAACCGGGCGAGCTCCTCGTCGATCGCGGCCTCGATGACCGGCACCTCGACGTCGCCGGACGTCTTCACGTCCAGCCACCCGAGGGAAGGCGCTCCGGCCAGCCGCAACAGGCCGAACCCGGCCGCCACCGCCGTGCGGTCGCGCCGGACGAGCCGGTTGTACAGGCGGGACGACTCGCCGCCGCCGAGGATGGTGAGCGCGACGTCGGCCGCGTCGCACGCGCGCGTGCCGTCGTGCGGGAGCCGGTAGGCGCCCATCAGGGCACGCGCCGGGACCTCCTCCTCGATGACCTCGCGCGACTCCTTGCCCATGACCTCGGGCAGCGAGCCGTCACGCGGGGCGGGCTTGCCGTCGTGGCCGGCGATGGAGCCGAAGTACTTCTTGATCCATTCGAGCGTCCGCTCGGGATCGATGTCGCCGACGACCGACAGCACCGCGTTGTTCGGCGCGTAGTACGTGCGGAAGAACTGGCGCGCGTCCTCCAGGGTCGCCGCGTCCAGGTCGGCCATCGAGCCGATCGGCGTGTGGTGGTACGGGTGGCCCTCCGGGTAGGCGAGGGCGGTGAGCCGCTCGAAGGCGGTCCCGTAGGGGACGTTGTCGTAGCGCTGGCGGCGCTCGTTCTTGACGACGTCCCGCTGGTTCTCCATGGACTCGTCGTCCAGGGCGGTGAGCAGCGAGCCCATGCGGTCCGCCTCCAGCCAGAGGGCGAGCTCCAGCTGGTGGGTGGGCATGGTCTCGAAGTAGTTGGTGCGCTCGAAGCTGGTCGTGCCGTTCAGGGAGCCACCGGCACCCTGCACCAGCTCGAAGTGGCCGTTCCCCTTGACCTGGGCGGACCCCTGGAACATCAGGTGCTCGAAAAGGTGAGCCAGGCCGGTACGCCCCTTGACCTCGTGGCGCGAGCCGACGTCGTACCACAGGCACACCGCGGCGACCGGGGTCAGGTGGTCCTCGGAGAGCACCACACGCAGGCCGTTGTCCAGGCGGTGCTCTGTCGCTGTCAGCCCGCCGGAGCCTGCCTCGGCTGTGGCCGTGTGACCCATGGGCATGTACGTCCCTTCGATCGCGGTGCGGTCGGGAAACCGCGGAATTCCTGCCAGTCCTGCCACTGTATGCAAGCGCGCGGACCTGGTGTGAAGTTCCCGGAGCGCGTACGCCCACAGCGAGAATCCGGATGCGCGGCGCGAGGGCGTAGCCTGCGGGTCAGCGCGGGGCCGGGTGGCCGACGTCGGGTCCAGCGTCCGCGCTGTCAGTGGCGCGGTCCACAATGGTCCGCGTCAGATGTGGTTCACGCTCAGCTGGAGTGAGCCGCAGGGACCTGAGCGCCCCGTGGGCGAACGACCGAAAACAGGAGGAGCCGGCAGCGATGGCCCGCCGCAGCACGAAGACCCCGCCGCCCGACGACTCGTACGAGGAGCGGATCCTCGACATCGACGTCGTGGACGAAATGCAGGGCTCCTTCCTCGAGTACGCGTACTCGGTCATCTACTCCCGGGCCCTGCCGGACGCCCGTGACGGTCTCAAGCCCGTGCACCGCCGCATCGTCTACCAGATGAACGAGATGGGCGTGCGCCCCGACCGCGGGTACGTGAAGTGCGCCCGCGTGGTCGGCGAGGTCATGGGCAAGCTGCACCCGCACGGCGACGCGTCGATCTACGACGCCCTGGTGCGCATGGCCCAGCCGTTCTCCATGCGGGTGCCCCTGGTGGACGGCCACGGCAACTTCGGCTCGCTGGGCAACGACGACCCGCCCGCCGCCATGCGGTACACCGAGTGCCGGATGGCCGAGGCCACGAGCCTGATGACGGAGTCCATCGAAGAGGACACCGTCGACTTCGCGCCGAACTACGACGGCCAGGAGCAGGAGCCGGTGGCCCTGCCCGCCGCCTTCCCGAACCTGCTGGTCAACGGCGCCTCCGGCATCGCGGTCGGCATGGCCACGAACATGCCGCCGCACAACCTGCGCGAGGTGATCGCGGCCGCCCGCCACCTGATCAGGCATCCGAACGCCGACCTCGACGCCCTGATGCGGCACGTCCCGGGCCCCGACCTGCCCACCGGCGGCCGGATCGTCGGCCTCACCGGGGTCCACGACGCCTACGAGACGGGCCGCGGCACGTTCAAGATCCGCGCCACGGTCGCCGTGGAGGACGTGACGGCCCGCCGCAAGGGCCTGGTCGTCACCGAGCTGCCCTTCGCGGTCGGCCCGGAGAAGGTGATTGCGAAAATCAAGGACCTGGTCGGTTCCAAGAAGCTCCAGGGCATCGCCGACGTCAAGGACCTCACCGACCGCGAGCACGGGCTGCGCCTGGTCATCGAGATCAAGAACGGCTTCGTGCCGGAGGCGGTCCTGGAGCAGCTCTACAAGCTCACGCCGATGGAGGAGTCCTTCGGCATCAACAACGTCGCGCTGGTCGACGGCCAGCCCCTCACGCTCGGCCTCAAGGAGCTCCTGGAGGTCTACCTCGACCACCGCTTCGAGGTCGTGCGCCGCCGCTCGGAGTTCCGCCGCGGCAAGCGGCGCGACCGCCTGCACCTGGTCGAGGGCCTGCTCACGGCGCTGGTGGACATCGACGAGGTGATCCGCCTCATCCGCTCCAGCGACAACTCCGCGCAGGCCAAGGAGCGCCTGATCGAGCGCTTCGGGCTGAGCGACATCCAGACGCAGTACATCCTGGACACGCCGCTGCGCCGGCTGACCAAGTACGACCGCATCGAGCTGGACGCCGAGAAGGACCGGCTGACCACGGAGATCGAGGAGCTGACCCGGATCCTGGAGTCGGACGCCGAGCTGCGCAAGCTGGTCTCCACCGAACTGGCCGCCGTCTCCAAGAAGTTCGGCACCGACCGGCGTACGGTCCTGCTGGACTCGAACGCCACGGCGGTGGCCGCGGTTCCGCTCCAGGTCGCCGACGACCCGTGCCGCATCCTGCTGTCCTCGACGGGGCTGCTGGCCCGTACGGCCGACGCCGAGCCGTTCCCCGAGGCCGCCGCGGCCAAGCGCGCCAAGCACGACGTGATCGTCTCGGCGGTCCCGGCCACGGCCCGGGGCGAGGTGGCCGCGGTGACCTCGGCGGGCCGGCTGCTGCGGATCAACGTGGTCGACCTCCCCCAGCTCCCGGAGGCGACGGCGGCGCCGAACGTCTCCGGCGGTGCGCCGCTCGCCGAGTTCGTCTCCCTGGAGGGCGACGAGACGGTGGTCTGCCTGGCCACGCTCGACGAGTCCTCCCCGGGGCTCGCGCTCGGGACGGAGCAGGGCGTCGTCAAGCGGGTGGTGCCGGACTACCCCGCCAACAAGGAGGAGCTGGAGGTCATCACCCTCAAGGAGGGCGACCGCATCGTCGGCGCGATCGAGCTGCGCACGGGCGAGGAGGACCTGGTCTTCGTCACGGACGACGCGCAGCTCCTGCGCTACCAGGCCTCACAGGTGCGCCCGCAGGGACGCCCGGCGGGCGGCATGACGGGCATCAAGCTCACCGAGGGCGCCAAGGTCATCTCCTTCACGGCCGTGGACCCGGCGGTGGACGCGGTGGTCTTCACCGTCGCGGGTTCACGCGGCACGCTGGACGACTCCGTGCAGACGACGGCCAAGCTGACCCCGTTCGACCAGTACCCGCGCAAGGGCCGGGCCACCGGCGGAGTGCGCTGCCAGCGGTTCCTGAAGGGCGAGGACTGCCTGTCCTTCGCCTGGGCGGGCGCCACACCGGCCCTCGCCGCGCAGAAGAACGGCTCGCCCACCGAGCTGCCCGAGATCGACCCGCGCCGCGACGGCTCGGGCGTGTCCCTGGCGAAGCCGGTCGGGGCGGTGGCGGGGCCGGTCTAGAGCGGGGGCTCCTCGGGATTCATGGCGTAGGGGTCCCGAGGGTCCGCATCCCGTGCGTCCGGTACGTAGCGCAGGACGCCCCACATGCCGTGCTCATCGGCGTGCGGGGCGTCGCTGCCGCACGCCGAGAGTTCCTTGTCGAGGGCGGGGGCGTCGATGCCGGAGCCGATGAGGACGAGCTGGGTGAGCCGCTCGGCGCCGGCCTCCCACGGCTCCGGGTAGAACCGCAGGAACCGTCCGACGGCGTGCACGGCGTACCGGTTGCGCGGGTCGTGCGGGCCGAAGTCGACGTACCCCTTGATCCGGTAGAGCCCCTCGGGCCTGCTGTCGAGGAACGTCATCAACCGGCGCGGGTCCAGAGGCGTTTCGGAGACGAAGGAGAGGCTGTCGTAGGCGGCGTGCAGATGCCCGGCGTGCTCGTGCTCCTCGCCCGCGCCGTGGTGCTCGCGCAGGTCGTCGAAGGACAGCTGCCCCACCCGCTCCCGCGAGGGCCGGCAGTCGAAGAGGAACTCGGGGTCGACACGGCCGTAGGTCGCCGGGACGACGGCCGCACGGTCGGCGAGGGAACGGACGAGGGCGAGGACGCGCTCGGAGTCCGCCGCCCGGTCGGTCTTGTTGACGACGACGAGGTCGGCGAGCGCGAGGTGCCGGTCGATCTCGGGGTGCTTCGCGCGCGTGTCGTCGAACTCGGCGGCGTCGACGACCTCCACGAGCCCGCCGTAGACGATGCCCGGGTGCTCGCTGGCCAGCACCATCCGCACCAGTTCCTGGGGTTCGGCGAGTCCGCTGGCCTCGATGACCACGACGTCGATCCCGGCGTCTGGGTGCGCCAGCCGTTCGAGGTAGACGTCCAGCTCACCGGCGTCGACGGCACAGCACAGGCAGCCGTTGCCGAGGGAGACGGTGGAGTCCCCGAGGGCGCCGGCCACCGCCATGGCGTCGATCTCGATGGACCCGAAGTCGTTGACGAGGGCGCCGATGCGGCTGCCCCTGCTGCGGTGCAGGAGATGGTTGAGCAAGGTCGTCTTGCCGGAACCCAGGAATCCGGCGAGTACGACGACCGGGATCTGCCGGGAACTCGGGCTCGGACCCACCGTGCGACCTCTCTCACGCCGACGCGCACACCGGTTGACACCCGGGCGCACCTTACGGAACTTGCATGCCGGGCCAGGATACGAGCACGCAGAATCTCCGCGTAGTGAACGATTGTTAGCAGCGCGGGCGGGGCAGACGTTGGGCATGGCGCCCGTTTGTGCGACCCTCGCTTCCTTCCGTGCGCCTCCTCTCCGCCTCCCCGCCGATCAGAGCCGCTCGGCACCCTGGGAGACGGCAAGCGCCGCCCACCGCTCGCCGGTCCCCACCCGTCGACCCGCACCCCGACGACCGGCGGGCGGCTGCCTGAATCGGGGGTTGACATGGCCACACGGAAAATAAGGACACGGGGGCTGGGCACCGCTGCGGCAGCGGGCCTGGGTCTGCTGACAGGAGCCCTCGCCGCGCTGGCCGCGGAACGCCGCACGGCACACGCCATGCGAGCGCGACTCGACCGCCTGGAAGCACAGGTGGCCCATTCGCACCGGCACGCGAACCTCGCCAATCAGCAGCATCTGCACTGGGAGCTGCTCAGCAAGGCGATCGACAGTCCTGAACTGGCGGAGGTGCTGGACATCTTCGAGGCACCGGCGTCACCGCTGGAACGCAGGCAGTACCTCTTCGCCAATGCCCTTTACACGAACCTCCTCTTCTACTACCGGATCGGCAACCTCAGCCGTGAGGAGGTCTTCGGGCGGATGCGCGGCCTGCTGCAGAACCCGGTCGTCCGGGAGTACTGGATCGCTACGCGCGGCCAGCGCGCCACCCTTCCGGAGGACTCCGACGAGGCCGAGTTGGGACGCATGGTGGACGACCTTCTTCGGCAGTTGGAGGAGGCGGACACCGAGGAATGGTGGGTGGTGGGCGAGCCGCCGGCCGAGTAGGAACACGCTCGCGCAGAAATCACACCCTCGGGCCATAACGAACGGGTGAATACGTCAGTTGTCCCAGTCGCCACTGGGGTTGACTCTCGCCTGACCGTGCCGAGTGACCCCACAAGCGTCGCTCACGCTGCCGGACGACGAGTGCACCCACAAGGCGCCTTCGCACCAGCTGCCGTCGTGCACCCCTCTTCAGTCGTGGACCAAAGGGAACAAACAGTGAGTCAGATCATCCGTCGGATCGGTGTACCTCCAAGCCAGCGCGGAAGCACTGGAGGAGGCAATTGCCCTGACATCTTCGAATTGGCCGACGGAAACTTCGCCGTCATCGGCAGGGACGCCACGGACTCACTCGACCCGGATCTGCCCTCCGACGCCTCGCGGGCGGATTACGAGCGCATCGTCGTCATCACCCGCGAAACCCTTATTCGCGCAAAGCGCGACATTCCTGATGTGTAAGTAATCCGCTGCGGGCCCGACCCGGGACCACCGCCTTCAGGTCCGGCACCAAAACGGTGCCGGACCTCGTTCGTTCCCGGGCCCGGCCTCACGCCGCCTGTGGCACCTTCACCGGCGCCCCGGGCCCCACGTAGCGTGCCGCCGGGCGGATGATCTTCGAGTCCTGGGACTGTTCCAGGATGTTGGCGCTCCAGCCGACCACGCGGGCCGCGGCGAAGGTCGGGGTGAACATCTCGCGGGGCAGGCCGCAGAGTTCCATGACCACTCCGGCGTAGAACTCGACGTTGGTGTGCAGTTCACGGCCGGGTTTGAGTTCGGCGAGGATCGCCTCGACGCGGCGTTCCACCTCCACCGCGAAGTCGACCAGCGGCCCGCCGAACTCCTGCGCGATGCCCCGCAGCATGCGGGAACGCGGGTCCTCCGTGCGGTAGACGGGGTGCCCGAAGCCCATGATGCGGTCGCCGGCGAGGACCCGCTCCCGGATCCAGGGGTCGATGCGATCCACCGTGCCGATGGCGTCCAGGGTGTCCAGCGCCCGGCTCGGGGCACCTCCGTGCAGTGGCCCCGAGAGCGCGCCGACCGCGCCGACCAGGCACGCGCCCACGTCGGCACCGGTGGACGCGATCACCCGCGCGGTGAAGGTTGACGCGTTGAATCCGTGATCAATGGTTGAGATCAGGTATTGCTCGACCGCACGGGCCCGCCGCCGATCCGGTTCCTCGCCCGTCAACATGTACAGGTAGTTCGCCGCGTACGACAGGTCCTCCCGGGGCGGCACCGGCGCGAGCCCTCGACCGAGCCGATGCAGCGCCGTGAGCACGGTCGGCACGGCCGCCGTCGCCACGAGCGCGTCCTCGCGCCGCCGGTCCGCGTCGATGTCGTACAGCGGACGGAAGCCGTGCGCCGCGCCCAGCAGGGACAACGCGGTGCGCAGGCCGGCGAGCGGACCGGAGCGCCCACCGGCCGCCGCGATGGCTGGCAGCGCCGCCGACACCTCGTCGGGCAGCTGCCGCAGCGCCGCGGTCCGGGCGGCGAAGGCCGCCGCGCCCGGGCCGTCCGGCAACTCTCCGTGCACCAGGAGATGCCAGACGTCCTCGAACGAGCGGGTCTGCGCGAGGTCGACGGCCGAGTACTGCCGGTAGTGGTAGAAGCCCTCAAGACCCCGTACGTCACCGATCTCGGTGTCGGTCACGACGACGCCCGCGAGCCCCCGCGGCACGTCGACAGCACTGGATGCGGACCTGTTGACGGACATGTTTTCCTCCCTGGACTTGATGCGACTGTCCATGGTTGACTCAAACTCTGTCAATATTGATTGAATCAATACTGGAGTCAATGTGTCGCCCAGGCCGCTACGGTGACCCCCATGCGCGATCAAGAACCCGGCCCCGTCCCACCGGGCCGGCGGCTGAGCACCAAGGAGGCCGCCGAGCTGCTCGGCGTGAAGGCGGAGACGGTGTACGCCTACGTGAGCCGCGGCCAGCTGACCAGCCACCGCACGCCGGGCGGCCGGGGCAGCACGTTCGACGCCGAGGAGGTGGCGGCGCTCGCCCGGCGCAACAGACGTGAGAGCAGCGGGAGTCCCGGCACCGCCACCGACCTGTCCGTCCGCACCCGGATCACGTTGATCGACGGCGACCGGTACTACTTCCGGGGAGTCGACGCGACCGAGCTCGCCGCACGTCACAGCTACGAGGAGATCGCCGAGTGGCTGTGGACGGGGCGACTGCGCTCCGGGATCACCTTCGCCGCGCCCCTGGCCTCCGTCGCCGTGGCCCGGCGCGCGGTCGACTCGCTGCCCGAGCACAGCGGACCGACCGACCGGCTGCGCGTCGCCGTCGTCGCCGCCGCCTGCGCGGATCCGCTGCGGTTCGACCTGTCCGAGGACGCCGTCCTCGGCACCGCGCGCGTGCTGATCCCCACGCTCGTCGCCGCCCTCCCGCCGCGCCGCCCCACACAGCGCGACGAGGGCTCCCTGGCCCAGCGCCTGTGGCGACGGCTCAGCCCGCGCGACCCGGACGAGACCTCGCTGCGCGCCCTGGACATGGCGCTCGGCCTGCTCGTCGACCACGATCTCGCCGCCTCGACGCTCGCGGTGCGGGTCGCCGCGTCGGCCCGTGCGCACGCCTACGCGGCCGTTTCCGCCGGGCTCGGCGTGCTGGAGGGCCCCCTGCACGGCGCGGCCAGTGGCCTTGCCCACCGGATGCTCGTGGAGGTCCTCGACCAGGGTGACCCGGCGCCCGTGGTCGCGGACGAACTCCGGGCCGGCCGCCGCATCCCGGGGCTCGGCCACCAGTTGTACCCGGGCGAGGACCCCCGGGCGCGGGCACTCTTCGCCGCCCTGGAGCAGATGCCCGACGCCGAGCCGGCCCTGGCCGCCGCCCGCGACGTCGTGGCCACCGCCGCACGGCACACGCCGTTGCACGCGAACGTCGACCTGGCCCTCGCCGTGCTCACCGTGGCCGGCGGCATGCTGCCCACCGCGGGCGAGACGATCTTCGCGGTGGCCCGGACCGCGGGCTGGATCGCCCACGCGCTGGAGGAGTACGGCGAACGGCCCCTGCGGATGCGCCCCAGCGGCCAGTACGTGGGCTCGCGCCCTCCGCAGCCCCTGCCCGAGTAGGACCGCGGTGCCGGCCCGAGAGGACCACGGTCACTGCCGCTGCTGGAGTCGACGTCGCTGCCGCAGCCGCCGTCGCTGTCGCCGTCGGGACAGGACACGGGGAGGTCCGGAAGTCACCCTGGACGAAGTCAGGTTAGGCTCACCTGTGTGAGTAGGTGTGCAACCGTCTCGCGGGACTTCGACGAGCCCGTTTCCGGAACCGCCGCGACCGCCAGGACCTGGCTCCTGGTGGAACAGCCGGGTCCCTGGGGCGCGCGGGCGCTCACTTCGAGCCACCTGGATCCCGCGCTGGGCCGGGCCCTGGAAGCGGCCGCGAAAGGCACCGGCGTGCGGGTCGCGCTCATCCGCCGCCCCGGCCGCCACGCCGACTTCGGCGCTCCCGCCGTACGCCACGTGTACGCGGCGCACACCCTGCCCGGCAACGCCTGGCTGCGGGCCGCCACCATCGACGACCCGGCGCGGCTGCTCGACCTCGACCTCACCGCCCTCGGCGCGGGCGACCACCGCTCCTTCGACGCCACGCTGCAGGGCCGGCCCCACACCGGCGCCCCGCTCGCCCTCGTCTGCACCAACGGCAAGCGCGACCGCTGCTGCGCACTCCTCGGCCGCCCCCTGGCCAACGAACTCGTCGCCTCCGGCATGAACGGCATCTGGGAGGTCACCCATCTGGGCGGTCATCGCTTCTCCCCGACCGTGCTCGTGCTGCCCCACGGCTACGCGTACGGCCGGGTCGAGGCCCACACCGTCAAGGACGTCCTGCACGGCGTCCAGGAGGGCCGCGTGGTCCCCGAGGGCTGCCGTGGCCGTTCGGCCTGGGAACGGCCCGGCCAGGCGGCGGAGCTGGCCGTGCGGACGTCCGCCGGCGAGTACGCGGCGGACGCGCTGAGCGTCGTACGGACGGAGAACGCGGTACGTGTGGACGGTGCGGCAGCGCGCTGGGAGGTGGTCGTCGCCCACACGGACGGACGCCAGTGGCGGGTGATCGTCGCCCAGGGCGCTTCGCTCCCCCCGCGCGCGGAGAGCTGCGGTACGTCGGTCCTGGGCTCCCCGGCACGCATGGACGTGGTCGCGGTCCACGCGCTCGAGGCCTCGGCACTCGCGAGCTGACCGGCGGCCTTCGGCGCTCCCTGCCGCCCCGAGGTGAGCCGCGCCACCCCTCTGCGGCACCGCGCGTTCCCCCACGTACCTTCGTGGGTATGCGCCCCACTCCCCCCACCCGACGCCTGCGCCTGGGACTCCCCCGCCGGGTGTTCTCGCAGGTGCTGATGATGCAGGTGGCGATCGCGGCGGGAGTCGCGGTGCTCGCGACCGGGCTGTTCCTCGCGCCCCTCAGTGACCAGCTCGACGACCAGGCGATGCGGCGCGCGCTCGCCATCGCGCAGACCACCGCGGCGCAACCGCGGCTCGCCGAGGAGCTCCGTGCGACGCCCGCGACGCCCGACGGGCCCGTCCAGCGGGAGGCGGAGCGGATCCGCCGGGCCACGCAGGCGGAGTACGTCGTGGTGCTGGACCGCCGGGGCGTGCGCTGGTCGCACACCGAGCCCTCGCAGATCGGCAGACACGTCTCCACGGATCCCGGCGACGCGCTCGCCGGCCGTGAGGTCATGGAGATCGACGAGGGCACCCTGGGCCGCTCCGCGCGCGGGAAGGTGCCGCTGCGGGACGCGGACGGGGAGATCGTCGGCGCGGTGTCGGTCGGGATCGCCTACGACAGTGTCCGGGCCCTGCTGGTCCACGCCATCCCGGAGTTGCTGGCGTACGCGGGCGGCGCCCTGGCCGTGGGCGCGCTGGCCGCCTGGCTGATCTCCCGGCGGGTGCAGCGGCAGACCCGGGACCTGGCGTTCTCCGACATCGCGGGGCTGCTCGCGGAGCGTGAGGCGATGCTGCACGGCATCCGGGAGGGCGTCGTCGCGCTGGACCGCACGGGCCGTGTCCGGCTCCTCAACGACGAGGCGCAGCGCCTGCTGGGCATCGGGCACGAGTCCGTGGGCCGTTCCCCCGACGAGGCCCTCGGCGAGGGACGCACGGCGGATGTGCTGGCCGGCCGGGTGCCCGGCACCGATCTGCTCACGGTGCGCGGCCCGCGTGTCCTGGTCGCCAACCGGATGCCCACCGGCGACGGAGGCGCCGTCGCCACCCTGCGCGACCGCACGGAGCTGGAGCAGCTCGGCCGCGAACTGGACTCCACCCGCGGCCTGATCGACGCCCTGCGCGCGCAGGACCACGAGCACGCCAACCGGATGCACACGCTTCTGGGGCTGCTGGAGCTGGAGATGTACGACGACGCGGTCGAGTTCGTGGGCGAGGTGGTCGGTGACCACCGGGCCACCGCGGAGCAGGTCACCGAGCGGATCGAGGACCCGCTGCTCGCCGCGCTGCTGGTCGGCAAGGCCACCGTGGCGGCGGAGCGGGGCGTCGCCCTGCGGCTGTCGGGCCGTACCCGTCTCGCGGACCGCCTGGTCGACGCCCGGGGGCTGGTCACGGTCGTCGGCAACCTGGTGGACAACGCGCTGGACGCCGCGGCGGGCACCCCGCACGCGCGCGTGGAGGTCGAGGTGTACAGCGAGGGCCGTACCGCCGTGCTCGTGGTACGGGACACCGGTCCCGGAATCCCGGCGGAGCTACGGGAGTTGATCTTCACGGAGGGCTGGTCCACCAAGGAGCCGCCCGCGCACCGGGAGCGCGGCATAGGCCTCTCCATGGTGCGCAGGCTGGCGGAGCGGCAGGGCGGTTCCGCGACGGCCGGCGAAGCCGCGGGCGGCGGCGCGGAGTTCACCGTCGTCCTGCCCGAGGCGCTGTCCGAACCGGGCGCGGAACCCGCGCTCGCCGTCCCGTCCACCCGGCGGGCCGACGGCGAGGAGGCGTGATGATCGAGGTCCTGGTCGTGGACGACGACACCAGGGTCGCGCGCGTGAACGCCGCGTACGTCGGGAAGGTGCCGGGCTTCCGTGTCGCCGGGGAGGCGCACAGCGCTGCCGGGGCGCTGCGCCGGCTGGATGCGCTGCCGCGGGTGGACCTGGTGCTGATGGACCACTACCTGCCCGACGGGACGGGCCTCGCGGCGGTGCAGGAGATGCGCCGGCGCGGCCATCAGACCGACGTGATCATGGTGACGGCGGCACGCGACGTCTCGACGGTGCGGGCGGCGATGCGCCAGGGCGCGCTGCAGTACCTCGTGAAGCCGTTCGCGTTCGCGGGTCTGCGGGCGAAGCTGGAGGCCTACGCCGCGCTGCGCCGCACCCTCGACGGCGGCGGCGAGGCGGAACAGGCCGAGGTGGACCGCATCTTCGGCGCGCTGTCCGCGACGTCGGAGCCGGATCTGCCCAAGGGGCACTCCCCCACCACCGCCGAGCTCGTACGGCAGGCCCTGATGCACGCGGAAAGCCCCCTGTCCGCCCAGGAGATCGCCGAACGCACCGGGGTGAGCCGCCAGACCGCCCAGCGCTATCTGAAGCTCCTGGAACGCACGGGGCGGGCCACGCTGACCCTCAAGTACGGCGACGCGGGCCGCCCGGAACACCGTTACATGTGGGCGACCCGCACCTGAGCCCCGGCTCCTCAGGTGACGACCCGCACCTGAGCCCCGTCCCCTCAGGCGGCCCCCGCGCCCGTCAGCGCCCGCACCTGCGTCTCCGCGTGCTTCGCGGGGTCCGGCGTCTCCGGCGAGGTGACCGTGCCGAGCCAGCCCGCCAGGAAGCCCAGGGGGATCGAGACCAGGCCCGGGTTCTGCAGCGGGAAGTACTGGAAGTCGACGCCGGGGAACAGTGATTCGGGACTGCCCGACACGACGGGCGACAGCGCCACCAGCACCACGGCCGGGATGAGCCCGCCGTACACGGACCACACGGCGCCGCGGGTGGTGAAGCCCCGCCAGAACAGCGAGTAGAGCAGCACGGGAAGGTTGGCCGACGCGGCGACGGCGAAGGCGAGGCCGACCAGGAAGGCGACGTTGAGGTCCCGCGCGAGCAGCCCGAGGGCGATGGCCACGACGCCGATGCCGACCGCGGCCGTGCGGGCCACGGCCACCTCGCTGCGCGGCACGGACCTGTGGCGCCGCAACGACGCGTACAAGTCGTGCGCCACGGACGCCGAGGAGGCCAGGGTGATGCCCGCGACCACCGCGAGGATGGTCGCGAACGCGATGGCGGCGACGATCGCGAAGAGCACCGTCCCCCCGGTGGAGCCCGCCCCGCCGCCCAGGTCCAGGGCCAGCAGCGGAACCGCCGTGTTCCCGGCGGCGTTCGACGCGTGGACGGCGTCCGGCCCGACGATGGCCGCCGCGCCGAAGCCGAGGACGATCGTCATCAGGTAGAAGCCGCCGATCAGCCCGATCGCCCACACCACCGAGCGCCGGGCCGCCCGTGCGGTGGGCACGGTGTAGAACCGGGACAGGATGTGCGGCAGCCCGGCCGTGCCCAGCACCAGGGCGAGCCCGAGGCTGATGAAGTCGAACCGGGCGGTCCAGTCCCCTCCGTACCTGAGCCCGGGAGCGAGGAACGCCTCCCCGTGGCCGCTGCGCGCGGCCGCGGTGCGCAGCAGTTGGTCGAAGTCCCCGTGGAAGCGGGCCAGGACGAGCACGGTCAGGGCGATCGTGCCGCCCATCAGCAGGACCGCCTTCACGATCTGGATCCAGGTGGTGGCCCGCATCCCTCCCAACGACACGTAGATCACCATCAGCGCGCCGACGCCGATGACCGTCCAGGACCGCGCCGCCTCGCTGGTCCCGCCCAGCAGCAGCGCGACCAGGCTGCCCGCCCCCACCATCTGCGCCACCAGGTAGAGCACGGACACGGTCACCGAGGAGGTTCCCGCCGCGATCCGCACCGGCCGCTCCCGCATCCGCGCAGCCACCACGTCGGCGAGGGTGAACCGGCCGCAGTTGCGGACCAGTTCGGCGACCAGCAGCAGGACGACGAGCCAGGCCACCAGGAAGCCCACGGAGTAGAGCATCCCGTCGTACCCGAACAGCGCGATGAGTCCGGAGATGCCCAGGAAGGAGGCGGCGGACATGTAGTCGCCGGCGATGGCAAAACCATTCTCCATGGGCGAGAAGAGACGCCCGCCGACGTAGAACTCCTCCGCCGAACCCTGTCGGTCACGGCTCACCCAGGTCGTGATCCCGAGGGTGACGGCGACGAACGCGCTGAACAGCAGCAGGGCCAGCGTCTGGTGATCGCCCGTCACAGGGCACCGCCACGCATGCCACGCGTCAGTTCCTGGGTGTCCCAGCGCAGTTCGAGCGCGGCCCGGTCCCGGCGCAGCCGGGCGTGCCGCGCGTAGGCCCAGGTGAGCAGGAAAGTGCTGAGGAACTGGCCGAGCCCGGCCAGCATCGCCACGTTGACCGCGCCGACCACGGGCCGCGCCATCAGCCCGGGCGCGGTCGTGGCGGCCACGACGTACGCCACGTACCAGAGGAGGAATCCGGTCACCGCGGGGATGACGAACCTCAGGTAGCGGCTGCGCACCTCCTGGAAGGCCGCGCTGCGCTGCACCTCGAGGTAGACGTCACCGGCGGCCGGGGCCTCTTCGCGCGCGGCGGGCACGGATGCGGCGGGGCCGGCCTGCTCGCCCCAGCCGGAGGCCAGGGAGTCGTACCAGGGGTCGTCGTAGTGCTCGGGGCGACCGTTGCTAGAGGGCATGCCCAAGCATGGACAGAGCGGGAAGATCCCTGACTATTCTTCTTCCCGCTCTTCACCCCATCAGGTGACCGGGGCCGCTGGTGGCCCCGGTCTGCGCTATGCGTCGATGCGGGACCGGTCCAGGGTCGCCGCCGAGTTGGAGATGAACTCCTTGCGGGGCGCGACGTCGTTGCCCATGAGGAGGTCGAAGACCTGCTCCGCGGCCTCCAGGTCGGCGAGGTTGATGCGGCGCAGGGTGCGGTGGCGCGGGTCCATGGTGGTCTCGGCCAGCTGGTCGGCGTCCATCTCACCGAGACCCTTGTAGCGCTGGATCGAGTCCTTGTAGCGGATGCCCTTGCTCTGGAACTCCATGAGCTTGTCGCGCAACTCGCGGTCCGAGTACGTGTAGACGTACTTGTCCTGGCCCTTCTTGGGCTGGACGATCTCGATCCGGTGCAGCGGCGGCACCGCGGCGAACACCCGGCCGGCCTCGACCATGGGGCGCATGTAGCGCTGGAAGAGCGTCAGGAGCAGGCAGCGGATGTGGGAGCCGTCGACGTCGGCGTCGGTCATCATGATGATCTTGCCGTAGCGGGCCGCGTCGAGGTCGAAGGTCCGGCCGGAGCCCGCCCCTATGACCTGGATGATCGCGCCGCACTCGGCGTTCTTGAGCATGTCCGTGACGGACGACTTCTGGACGTTGAGGATCTTGCCGCGGATCGGCAGCAGCGCCTGGAACTCGGAGTTCCGGGCGAGCTTGGCGGTGCCGAGCGCGGAGTCGCCCTCGACGATGAACAGCTCGCTGCGGTCCACGTCGTCACTGCGGCAGTCGGCGAGCTTGGCCGGCAGCGACGAGGACTCCAGGGCCGTCTTCCGGCGCTGCGCGTCCTTGTGCTGGCGGGCCGCGATACGCGTACGGGCCGCGGCGACCGCCTTCTCCAGGACGACCCGGGCCTGTGCGGCGGCGTCCCGCTTCGCGGAGGTCAGGAACGCCTTGAGCTCCTTGGCGATCACGGTGCTCACGATGCGCCGGGCGGCCGAGGTGCCGAGGACCTCCTTGGTCTGGCCCTCGAACTGCGGCTCGGCGAGACGGACGGTCACGACCGCCGTCAGCCCCTCCAGGGCGTCGTCCTTGACGATGTCGTCCTCGGCGACCCGCAGCATCTTCTTGGTGCGGAGCACCTCGTTGAGCGTGCTGGTCACGGCCTGTTCGAAGCCCGCGACATGGGTGCCGCCCTTGGGGGTGGCGATGATGTTCACGAACGACTTGAGGGTCGTGTCGTAGCCCGTGCCCCAGCGCAGCGCGACATCGACGTCGAGTTCGCGGGTGACCTGGGTGGGAGTCATCTGGCCGTGCTCGTCCAGGACCGGGACGGTCTCCCGGAAGGTGCCCTGGCCGGAGAGCCTCAGGACGTCGCAGACCGGCTTGTCGGTGGCCAGGAACTCGCAGAACTCGCTGATGCCGCCGTCGAAGCGGAAGGACTCCTCCCCCTTGCTGCCGCCCTCGCCGAGGCCGTACTCGTCGCGGACGACGATGGTCAGGCCGGGGACGAGGAACGCGGTCTGGCGGGCCCGCTGGTGCAGGTTGTCCAGGGAGAGCTTGGCGTCCTTGAGGAAGATCTGGCGGTCGGCCCAGTAGCGCACGCGCGTGCCGGTGCGGGTCTTGGGGATCTTCTTGGCCTTGCGCAGGCCGCTGCCGGCCTCGAACTTCGCGTCGGGCCCGAGGGCGGCGAAGGCGCCGGGGACGCCCCGGCGGAAGCTGACGGCATGGGTGTGGCCGCCGCGGTCGACCTCGACGTCCAGCCGGGCGGACAGGGCGTTCACCACGGAGGCGCCCACACCGTGCAGACCGCCCGACGCGGCGTAGGAGCCACCGCCGAACTTGCCGCCGGCGTGCAGCTTGGTCATCACGACCTCGACGCCGGACAGACCGGTCTTGGGCTCGACGTCGACCGGGATGCCGCGGCCGTTGTCCCGCACCTCGACCGAGCCGTCGTCGTGCAGGATCACGTCGATGTGGTCGCAGTAGCCGCCCAGGGCCTCGTCCACGGAGTTGTCGATGATCTCCCAGAGGCAGTGCATCAGGCCACGGCTGTCCGTCGACCCGATGTACATGCCAGGGCGCTTGCGGACGGCCTCGAGTCCCTCCAGGACGAGCAGGTGCCGCGCGGTGTAGTTGGAACCGTCCCGGTCTGCTCCTGCCAGCAGCGCTGTGGACGGCACGGACGTTTCGGCGGTCACGCGGTTCGCTCCTCGCTGAATTTCATATGGGGCCCATTGGGGTAAGGGCGCGGCTCCGGTAGCCGTTCAGAGGGTACCGAGGCCTGGTAGAGCCGTTGTAACGCCACCCTCGTCCGGAACTCAGACTAGTCCACGGTCGCATGCGTGTTCGATCCCTCGTTGGAGTGAAGCACATATCACGTTCCCTTCGAGGCATGAACCATTTAGGCTCCGGGCACGTCCTCATGAACAACCGGCAAGCCGGCCGGGGAGGACACCGACACCGACAGACTGAGCGAACCCGTAAGACACATAGACACGTAATACGGCACATTCGCCGCCAACCGGCAGCAGACAGCCACCTCGAAGATTTTTTTCGAGGAAACGCCACGAGCGGGAACGTTTTCGGGCTGGTTGGATGTTGACCCTGGTACGACAGCTCGTCGAGCTAGAGAAGAGGCGACGTGACTACTGTTCTGACCCCCGCGAGCCCGCTGACGGCGGCTGATCGCTGCGACCGCTGCGGCGCCCAGGCATACCTGCGCGTCGTGCTGCTCAGCGGCGGAGAGCTGCTCTTCTGCGCGCACCATGGCCGCAAGTTCGAGCCGGAACTCAAGAAGATCGCCGCTGAGATACAGGACGAGACGGAGCGACTCACGGCCGCTCCTGCGACCGCTCCCGAAGATGAGCGCTGACGCCTAGCGTCCACGACGAGCTCCGGTTCAGACCGGTGAACGGGCGGCCGCCCTTGCTCAGGGCGGCCGCCCGTCCTCGTCCACTCACTCTCGGCGGTCCTGGCGGAACCCCTGTCCGGGCCTCCCCGGCCCAGGGCCAGGCCCAGGATCCTCAAGGCCCCTCAGGGAAGCCGTACGGGCTTCCCGGGCACCTTGCCGCGGCCCTCGCCCGGCACGCGCTGCTTCGCTTCCTCGGCAGGCCGGTCCCAGCCCAGTTTCTTGAGGACGTCCGACACCCGCGTGTAGACACCCGGGCTGCCCGGACGTCCGCAGCCGCTGCCCCATGACACCAGGCCGACCAGCCGCCCCTCGGCGACCAGTGGCCCTCCGCTGTCCCCCTGGCAGGCGTCCCGGCCTCCCACCCGCTGCCCCGCGCACAGCATGGCGTCCGCGCGATACGTGCCGTCGCTACTGCCCGGATACGCCCTCTCGCACAGCGCGTCCGGCAGTACGCGCACGCGTGCGGCCCGCAGGCCGGACGGGTAGTCGCCGGCGCCGGTGATGTCGCCCCAGCCGTAGACCGTGGCGCTCGTCTCGGCCGCGTAGGCGGAGTCACCCGCCGCGGCCATCGGGATCACCGCTTTCTCCGGAAGCTCCTCGGCGAGCGTGAGGACCGCGAAGTCGCCGGCGTTGCTGATGTTGTCGTACGCGGGATTCACCCATGCCTCACTGACGGGGATCTCCTGCCCCTCGTCCGTGCGCAGGTCGGTGCGGCCAGCGATGACCTTGAGGTCGCGCACCTTGCCCGGCGGCTTCCCCAGGACGTCCTCGCCCAGGCAGTGCGCCGCCGTGAGGACGGTGGTCCGGCCCACCGCGACCGCACCGCAGAACTGGCCCGACCGCGTACCTCCGAACCGGTCACGGCTGGACAGCGCGACCGTGTAGGGACTGTCGGCGGCGTCGATCGGGAAGCCGCCGACGACTATGCCGTCCGAGGCCGCGGGAACGGCGGTGGCCAGGGGTATCGCAGTGGCCGCGGCCGCCAGTACCAGCGGCCGGGTCAGGGCCCGGACAGTGGGACGACGCATGTGTGCTCCTCACTCTGGGAGGTTCGTGAGACACCCAGAGTGATTCAGGCCGCTACGGCCCGCACCCGCTCAGCCCAGTACGAAGGCCCGGCAACCCCTTCGGGTGGCCGGGCCTTCCTGTCGTTCTTCGTTCGGAACCCGCGCGGACGACCTAGTCGAGGTAGTCGCGCAGCACCTGCGAACGCGACGGGTGGCGCAGCTTCGACATGGTCTTCGACTCGATCTGGCGGATACGCTCGCGCGTGACGCCGTACACCTTGCCGATCTCGTCGAGGGTCTTCGGCTGACCGTCGGTGAGACCGAAGCGCATCGAGACGACGCCCGCCTCGCGCTCGGACAGGGTGTCGAGCACCGAGTGCAGCTGCTCCTGGAGCAGCGTGAAGCTGACCGCGTCGGCCGGGACGACGGCCTCGGAGTCCTCGATGAGGTCACCGAACTCGCTGTCGCCGTCCTCGCCCAGCGGGGTGTGCAGCGAGATCGGCTCACGGCCGTACTTCTGGACCTCGATGACCTTCTCGGGGGTCATGTCGAGTTCCTTGGCCAGCTCCTCCGGGGTGGGCTCGCGGCCCAGGTCCTGGAGCATCTGGCGCTGCACGCGCGCGAGCTTGTTGATGACCTCGACCATGTGCACCGGGATACGGATGGTGCGGGCCTGGTCGGCCATCGCGCGGGTGATCGCCTGACGAATCCACCAGGTGGCGTACGTGGAGAACTTGTAGCCCTTGGTGTAGTCGAACTTCTCGACCGCGCGGATCAGACCGAGGTTGCCCTCCTGGATCAGGTCCAGGAAGAGCATGCCGCGGCCCGTGTAGCGCTTGGCCAGGGAGACCACCAGACGGAGGTTGGCCTCCAGCAGGTGGTTCTTGGCGCGGCGGCCGTCCTCGGCGATGATCTCCAGCTCGCGCTTGAGCTTCGGCGCCAGCTTGTCGGAGTTCGCGAGCTTGTCCTCGGCGAACAGACCGGCCTCGATGCGCTTGGCCAGCTCCACCTCCTGCTCGGCGTTGAGCAGGGGGACCTTGCCGATCTGCTTCAGGTAGTCCTTGACCGGGTCGGCCGTGGCACCGGCGGCGGCGACCTGCTGAGCGGGCGCGTCGTCCTCGTCCTCGTCGGACAGCACGAACCCGGCGCTCTCGGTGCCCTCGGGCTCCTCGGTGGCTCCCTTGGGCTCCTCCAGAGTCTCCTCTTCGAGGAGCTCGGCGTCGTCCTTCTTGCCGTCGGCGGACTTCTTGGGTGCGGCCGTCTTCTTCGCCGCGACCGTCTTCTTCGCGGTCGCCTTCTTGACGGCAGTCTTCTTGGCGGCGGCCTTCTTCGTGGGCGCGGTTTCCTCGGCCGGATCGTCGACGGCGGGCGCGGCCGGGGCAGCACCGGCGGCGGAGGGCTTACGGGCCTCCACCGTCTTCGCTGCGACCGTCTTGGTGGCGGTGCGCTTGGCCGGACTCTTCGCTGCGACGCTCTTGCGGGTGCGCTTGGGTTCTGCGGCACTGACCATCAGCGTCACACCCTCTTCCTCGAGGATCTGGTTGAGGCTGCGCAGTACGTTCTTCCACTGAGTGGCCGGAATCTGGTCAGCTTCGAAGGCCCGACGCACGTCGTCGCCGGCGATCTGCCCCTCAGCCTTTCCCCGCTCGATGAGCGCCATGACAGAGACGGACTCGGCGATCTCCGGCGGGAGCGTACGGGATGTGCTGGCCGACACGAACAACCTCTCGGAACGTTGGAAAACGACTTCCGGCCCCGTCCACGGCGGACAGGAGCCGACCGCCGGCTTGGGGATGGGCCGACGGCGCGGGCGGGGGCCGGGAGGAACCACAACGCCATGTCCGGCGTTCGTGTTCCCTTCTCGGCTGTCACCTCTTAGGTCATCGCGCTGTTTCCACGAGTGTTACGCCCAATCTGCGTGGCCCGAGTCACACCCCGTAAGCGCTCAAAAACGGTCAGACACGGCCAGAGGGGGTCACCGGGAACTCTGATTCGTTCCGTTCGGAACGTCCTGCGGGCCCACGTCGACCCACCGTCCGTCTACCCACCATCCGTCCGCCCAGCCATCCGTGCGCCCCGCCATCCGTGCGCCCCGCCGGTCCGTCCATCCGTTCGCCCGACTGCCCATCCGCCCACCGTCCGCCCGTCCGCCCGTCCGGAGCCCGTCCAGCGCCCGTCCAGCGCCCGTCCAGCGCCTCGCGTCGTCGGACCCCGCAGATCTTGGGGAAACCTGCGGGGTCCGAGGGGGACGCACTGCACGTCCGGCCGAGCGTTACCGGGGAAGCCCAGCGGCACCGGGGAGGAGGACACCTCGGACACCTACCGGCCGCGGCACACCGCGGTCCGCGGTCAGTGCTCGCGCGGTGCGGGCACCACGCGCTCCACCTCGGGGTGGACGGTCAGCAGTTGGCGCATGGCCGCCTCGGCGGCCCCGCCGTCACCGGCCGCGAGGGCGTCGGCGATCCGGGCGTGATGCGCGAGGGACGTCTCGTTCGGCCGGTCACAACCGGTCACCGGGCCACCCGAGACCTGGAGGGCGGCGGAGACGATGCCGGAGAGGTGCTCCAGCATGCGGTTGCCCGCGACCTGGATCAGCAGCGAGTGGAACTCGGCGTCGGCGCGGGAGAAGGTGATCGCGTCGCCCTGCCCCATCGCGTGCCCCATGATCTCGACCATGTCGGACAGCCGCTGCTGGACGTCCTCACGGCCGTGGCCGGCCGCCAGGCGGGCGGCGAGCGGTTCGATGGTCCAGCGCAGCTCACTCAGCTCGCGGCGCTGGTCGTCACGCTGCGGACCGAACGCCCGCCATTCGATGATGTCGGGGTCGAGCAGGTTCCAGTCACTGACGGGACGCACGCGCGTGCCGACGTTCGGGCGGGCACTGACCAGGCCCTTGGCCTCCAGAACGCGAAGCGACTCGCGGACGACGGTGCGGGAGACCTCGAAGCGCTGGCCGATCTCCTCGGGAACCAGGGGGCGGTCGGCCCCCAGGTCGCCGGAGACGATCATCTGTCCCAGCTGCTGCACGAGTTGGCCGTGCAGGCCGCGGCCGCGGCTGCCCGCGGCTCGGCGGCCCACACGGCCCAGCTCGGGGTCCGCGCCCTCCCAGACGGGGGCGCTCACACGGTCGGGGCCGTGGGCCTCGGCGTAGGGGTAGCGGTCGAGTTCGCCCGGACCGACGAGACCGGAGTCGGTGGAACGGGCGGAGGTCATCATGGTGTGCGCAAGGGTACTCACGAGTCCTTTGTCGGCGCTGTCTCCAACTCCCTTGAGGTCTTTGGTGAAAAGCACACGAAAGGGTGATCGCTCACCCCGTCGCAATTGACGCCTTATCGGAAAGAAATGGGCTTTCCCGAGGGAGTTGTGCGCAGCACCGGATCGGAAGGGCACGGAGGGTAGTCAGAAGCCTGTCATCGGACCCTGCTGCGCAGGGTCGTGAACAGATACGCGCAGAGCAGCGCGGTGAGCGACAACGTCAGCGCGCTGCCGACGGGTTGGGCGACGACCCGCGCCGCGGCCTCCAGATATCGCTCCCCGCCGAACGGCCACTGCAGCAGAAACATCTGCCTCATCCGCATCGGCAGCCCCGCGGCGGCTCGCACGGATGATCCCTCGACGACCTTCTGTACGAGCGGTACGACGAGGACCGGTACGGCGAGAACGGCGGCCAGCCCGGCCGTGGTGGACCGGAAGACACCGGCCGCCAGCACGCCCGCCCAGGCGCACCCGACCATGAGCCCGAACCAACTCGCGCTCAGCGACAGCCAGTCGCCGGGGATCTGCGCGAGGTCCTGCCCGTAGACGAGATAGAGCACCTCGGCGTCGCAGCCCACCGTGAGGACGGCCAGGGCGAGCGCGGTGGCCGCGGAGACGAGGAGCTTGGCGGTGAGCAGCCCGAGGCGACGGGGGACGGTGCCCCGGTCCGCCGCCAGGGCGGGGTGGCGGAACTCCTCCCCGAAGGCCAGCGCCCCCAGCAGGCCCGCGCCGAGCGCTGCGGGCGGCAACGGCAGCTGCTGCGGCCACGCGGCGAGCAGCCGCGCCTGCGGGGTGTGCCCGATCCGCGCGAGCACGAGGGCGGTGAGCGCGGACACGACCAGTACGGCGGCGCTGGTGACGAATCCGGTGCTGATGCCGGTGGCCCGGCGCAGCTCGTAGCGGAGGGGGCGGAGGGGGGTGGGTGCGGGGTGGACGGAGATGGGGGGTGGGAGCGCGGGCAGGGATTCGGTGGCGCGGGTCCTGTCGTCGGGGGTGACGCGATCGGCGGCCGGGGCGCGATCAGGGGCCTGGGCGCGATCGGGGGTCTTGCGGTTGAGGGGCTTGCCGTCGGAGGTCTCGAGGTCGGGGACCGTGCGGTCGGAGTTCTTGCCGTCGGGTGTGGTGTGGCTGGTGGGGGTGTCGTGCTCCGCGAGGGCGATGCGACCGGCCAGGGGGGCGCGGTCCGGGAAGGGGGCCGGGGCGGCCTGAGGGTTGCCGGCCGTGACGGAGTTGCCCGGCGTGCTGGGGCGCGTGCCGTCCGCCTCTGCGGGGACGTTCTGCTCCGAGGCGAGTGGCGCGGCCGCGGGCGGGGTGTCGAGCGGGGCCGGCATCGGCCGTGGGGTGGGTTTGCTGGCAGCGGCCTCGTCGGCCGCCTCTCCGCCGGTGGCCGCCTTGCCGTTGGCGGGCCTGCCGGTGGCGGCCTTGCCGACTGCCGCCCCTCCGGCGGTCTCCCTGTCGACCGCTCCCGCTGAGGGAGCCGCGTCCTTGTGCGACCCGCTGTCGCTCTGGCGCGGCAGCCCCGCTCCCGTGCGACGCGGGTCCGCTTCGGGTCCCTCCTCGGCCTGGGACCGCTCGAGTTGCGCCCGCGTCCGCTCCGCGTGCTGCGGTTCCGGGGACGTCTTCCCCGTCCCGGCCCCCGGCCCCATGTCTCCCACCTCGTCGGCGAGTTTGAGCACGAGGACGCTGTGGCGGAACGCCGCCTCGCCGACGTCGGCGCAACTACTGCCGTACACGGAGAGCCGGTTGCCGCTCTCCATGACGACCTCGACGGAGCGGTGCGCGGTGCGCGCCTCCTTGGTGAGGACGGCCGCGAGGCGGGCGGCGTGCGGGCTGTGGACGACGACGCGCGGCCGCAGCCGGGTGCGGGCGAACTCCTTGGCCTCCTGGTCCGCGACGACCCTGCCCCGTTCCAGGGTGACGACGCGGTCGGCGGTGCGGGCTGCCTCCTTGGGGTCCGACGTGGTGACCAGGACCGTGCCGCCCTGCGCGGCGTGGGCGCGCAGCATGCCGTACAGCCAGTGGCTCTCCCGGGTCGAGAGCCCGGCCGCGGATTCGTCCAGGACGAGCGTGTGGGGGTCGGGCAACAGTGCGCAGGCCAGACCCATGCGCCGGTCCATCCCGCGCGAGAGGGTGCCGAGGCACTCGTCGCGGAGGCTGACGAGGCCCACCACTTCCAGGACCTCGTCGGCCCGGCGGGCGGAGATGCCCGCGGCGGCGCACAGCATGCGCAGATGTCCCCGAACCGTCCGGCCGGGGTGCCCCGGCACGTCGCCCAGCAGGACGCCGACCTCGTGGGACGGATGGTCGATGCGGTGCAGGGGGCGACCCCTGAAGTGAGTAATGCCGCGGCCCGGTTGGAGTTCGAGCATCAGCCTGAGGGCCGTCGTCTTGCCTGCACCCGGATCTCCGAGCAGCGCGGTGACGCGGCCCGCGGGCGCTTCGAAGGAGACGTCGTCGACGGCAGGCGGAAGGTCCTTGCGGGAGTTGCTGGTCAGTCCGAAGGCCTGGATCACCCGTAGCAAGATAGCGTGCTATGTCCGTTTTTTCGGGTAGCTAACACGTGGCCCCGCGGAGCGCGACCGGACGCCCCGTGCCCGACGCGGGCGGGGTCACACCTCCGGGCGCAGCATCGGCGGGTTCAGGAGCGTCGCCCCGCCCGCGCGAAAGAGCTGTGCGGGACGGCCGCCCTGCCGGGTCGTGGTACCACCCGTGGGCACCAGGAAGCCCGGCGTGCCCGTCACCTTGCGGTGGAAGTTCCGCGGGTCCAGCGCCACCCCCCAGACCGCCTCGTAGACGCGGCGCAGCTCCCCCACGGTGAACTCCTGCGGGCAGAACGCCGTGGCCAGTGAGGAGTACTCGATCTTGGAGCGGGCGCGCTCCACCCCGTCCGCGAGGATCTGCGCGTGGTCGAAGGCCAGCGGCATCACGGGCTCGCCGTCCCGGCCGTAGCCGCCCTGCTGCAGCAGTTCCTCGACCGGCGCCCAGCGCGCGTTGCTGGCGTCGCCGCCCGCGCGGGGGGCCGGCAGGTCGGGGGCGAGGGCCAGATGCGCGACGCTGACGACGCGCATGCGGGGGTCCCGCTTGGGGTCGCCGTAGGTGGCGAGCTGCTCCAGGTGCGCGCCGTTGTCCTGGGTGGGGGCAGCGGGGTCGTGCACACAGAGCCCGGTCTCCTCGACCAGTTCGCGCGCCGCGGCCTGGGAGAGGTCCTCGTCGTCCCGCACGAAGCCGCCCGGGAGCGCCCAGCGCCCCTGGAACGGCTGCTCGCCCCTGCGCACGGCCAGCGCGCACAGCGCATGGCGACGCACGGTCAGCACGACCAGGTCCACGGTCACGGCGAAGGGTGGGAAGGCTGACGGGTCGTAGGGCATGCCGCGATCATAGTCGTCTGCCTGACGATAAACACTCCCCTCGTCGCCTCCGTCGGCAGCCGTTCCGCGTCCTGGCGGTGCGGCTTTCACCTGCGGCTCCCGGCTGTCGCCTCTCGGCCGTGGACCTGCTCGACCGAGCCTTCGCCCCGCTGTGGCGTCACACCCCGAGCTGCAGTCCCTCCGCGGCCTCCTCCACCATGGCGAGGCCCAGTCGGCTGACCCGTACGGAGAAGGGTGCGCCCGCGACCCGTATTCCGTTCAGGGTGATCTCTCCCAGGGGCGCGCTGCGCACGGGACGCAACGTGACCGTGCCGGCAGGGGCGTCCGGACGCATGCCGACGAGGGTGGTGAGCAGCAGGATCCCGGCGGCGGCCGTGGTGGCGGCGGGACGACAGGCCGCCGGGTGGGGAAGCGGGGCACCCCCGTCGCCACGCGGCTCGCCCGCGTACATCTCGGGCAGTCGGTGTTCGAATGCCACGGCGGCCGCCAGGACGCCCCGCAGCAGCGCACTCGCCTCCTTCTCGTACCCGGCGGCGGCCAGGCCCGCGACCGCTGTCGCCGTCTCCTGGACCCGTACGGCACCACTGCGGTGCCCGAAGGGGCTGTAACCCGTCTCCTTGACGCCCAGGCCGCGCAGTCCCCACCCCGAGTCCATCGCCGGACTGCCGAGAAGCCGGGCGACCTGGTCGGCCTGCGTCCGGTCGAGCAGCCCCGGCGCCAGTTCGCCCCCGCCCAGCAGTCCGGTGTCGAGCAGGTGGACGACGCTCGCCCCGAGCTGCGGCACGAGGCGGCCCTCGCGGGAACGGGCCGCCGCCGGTCGTCCGCCTCCCGGGTCCTCGATCCAGAAGGCGGTCCTGAACGCGGACCTCAGTTCCCCGGCCCACTCCCTCAGTCCGGCGCCCCCCGGCCTGCCGCAGGCGTCGAGGAGATCGGCGCCGAGCAGCGCCGCGCGATGGGCATGGGCCTGCGTCTCGCACCGGAAGGGGCCGCCGGGCTGGGGGTCGGACACGTACGTGCCGTCGCCCACCGCCGTCCGCAACCAGGTGAGGCAGTGCTCGGCGGCCGGCAGCAGTTCCTCCACCTCGTGCTCCGGCATCCCCCAACGGCGGGCCTCCGCGAGGAGCACCGGGAACAGCAGCGTGGCCTCGGTGCCCGTGCAGGCGGGCGGCAGATGACCGCCGGCGTCCCGGCGTGGCCCGGGGATCATGCCGGACTGCTGCCCGGGACCGGCGAGTTGGCTCCGGGCGAGCGTGCGCAGGGTGCCCGTGGCGAGCCGCGTTCCGAGTGGGAGTGCCATCCTCGCGGCCGCGAGGGCGTCGGCCGGCGCGAGGCCGCAGCGCCAGGGTGCCCCGGCGGCGAGATACACGTCCGCCGGATGCGCGGGATCGCGCAGCAGCAGCGCGTGCAGGTCGTCGACGCAGGTCCGCAGGAACGGCTGCACGCAGGGGTCGTCGCCCGACACCGACGCCGGGGCGAACGGACTCGCCGCCGAACGGCCGACCGCCCGGACGGGTCCCGCGCCGGCCGTGCGGACCCTCAACTCCAGGGTCGTGCTGCCGCCCGGGGCCAGTTCGACCTCCCAGCGCAGCAGGCCCGCCGAGGCCAGCGCGTCGGTGGGCGGCGGGTCCGCCGTGACCGACGAGGTCTCCTTCCCGTCGGTCCAGCGCAGCCCCGCGTCATGAACGCTGGCGGGCACCTCCGGCCCCGCGCTGCCGGAGGCGATGGCACCCAAAGTGGCGAGGTCCGTCCCCAGGGCGACCTCCACGGGCAGGCGCAGGGGGCGGGAGGCCGCGCTGCGCAGGGTGATCCGCTCCGTGCCGTCCGCGCACCGGGTGCGCTCGACCATGACGTCCGGGTCCGGTCCGGTGTGCGGCGAGGCGCGCAGCGTGCCGACGAAGCGCGCGCGATCGGCGCCCGTCGTCCGGGCCTGCACCGCGAGTGGTTCGCGTCCGGCCACGCGGACCTGGCACCGGGAGAGCAGCCGCCGGCCCGCGCGGTAGAAGCCCTCCAGCCCCTCCCCCGTCAACTGCCCCTGCCCGGTGGAGATGACGAGGCCCGGAAGGGCGACGCAGACCATGACGTTGTGGGTGGGCGGCAGGTCGCCGGGGCGGGGTGGGAGCGGGGACGCGGGGCGGAGCCGGGTCGGTGGTGCCGCCGTGACCTCCCCCTTCGGCCTGGCCGGAGGTGCCGCGTCCTGACTCGTCGCGCGAGACAGGGGTCCCCCGCCGTTCATGGAGGACTCCCGGTGGCCGAGACCGTCGGTCCGCTGCGGCGGGCCGGTGCCGGGACCGGGCCGTGGCGCATGCCGGCCACGGATCGCGCGATCGGCGAAGGGCGGAGTCGTCTGCTGCATCGGGCTGCTTCCTCTGCGCTCTGTGCGCCTCGGACTGGTTCGGGACCGGGTGCGAAGCTCCGTCGGGACATGGCGTCGCGGCGGTGCCACTCGTCCAGGCGTTCCGCCACTCAGGTGAACGCACCGGGGCTCCTTCGGGTCACGCACTAACCGGGCCCGCCCAGGGGATGGGGAGGCGGAACGCGAGCCACCGCCGGCCGTGCGGACACCCTTCCGGCGATCGAACGGTGGCGGGCGCCAGGGCTCGGAGTGATCCGGCAACTCACTCGACCACCCTTGCCGCGTCCCCCTCGCCGTGCCTGCGAGCAGGAAGAACGCCGCGCCGGGACGTGCGACGCCGCACGCCGCCCTTCCCGGCCACCGGCGGACGCGTACCGCCGCTGCGCCCGCTCCCCGGACCGGTCCCTCCCGCGGACACCCTGCGTCGCGGCAACGACTTCTCTCGCGACTCCTCTCCTGCCTCACCGCCACTGCCCTTGCCCTTGCTCTGGCCATCGGCGTCGTCAGTGCCCTGCGTCGTGTCGACGCCCTCTCCTCCCCGCGCCGCTGTGGGCTCCCCGGAGGTGATACGGGCCCGGTCGTCCCGCTCGGCGCGCAGGCAGCGGCGGATCGATTCGGGATCGAGGCCCTCGTTGACCGCCTGGTGGAGGAGGCGGGCGAAGAGATAGCTGGGATCGGCGCCCAAAGCCATGGCCAGCGCCTCCCGTGCTTCGAGGTCGTCACCGGTCGACCAGGCCACCCAGCCCGCGAGAGTGAGGGGCGCTGCCGCGTGCTCGCCGTAGGGACCGACGCACCGGCGGGACAGGGCGCGCCAGAGCCGGAGCGCGGGGGCGGCCTCGTCGCCTTCCATCCACTCGGCGACCCGGTCGCGGGTGGTGCGATCCTGTAGGCCGAGAATCAGGGTCGCCGCTTCCTCGCACTGGAGAATGCCGTCGTCCTGCAGGTCCGCCATGAACGCGCCGGAAGCGGGCGGTGCGTCGGCCAGGCGGCTCATGACCTGCCGGGCCAGGTCCACCGTCTCCTCGGCCACACACGCGCGACGGGTGCCGTCGAGCATCCTGGGGACCAGGGCCATGCTCGCGGTGTCCAGCGCGCCCTCCTGCTCCAGTGCCGCGGCCGTCTCCCAGGGCTGGAGCCGCGCCCTGAGCTCCCGCAGCGTGCCGCGCACCTGAAGACCCGCGTAGGTGGCCGCGGCGGCCAGTACCGATGTGCCCGGCAACCCCATGGGCTCGCCCTCGTCCGGGCAGCATCCCTTGATGTCGCAGCAGTACGACCAGAAGCGGCTGCCCGAGATGCACAGGGCCTCGATCACCGGCACGTCGAGCTGGCCGCACTGGTAGCGCAGCTGGTGGGCCAGCGGACGGAGTCGCTCCATGACCTGCCGGCCCGTCTCGCCGACACCCGGTTCCTGGCAGACGTAGGCCACGATCTGTTCCGGTCGTGCTCCCCTGCGCTCGCCTCCCCGGATCAGGCCGTGCGCCAGCTGTCCCGCTACGGACTCCCAGTCGTCCGGATTCGCCGGGATACCCAGTCGCGCCCGGCCGCCGAACCGCCCGCGCCCGCCATGGAGGGCGACGAGGACGATGCTGTCCTCCGGGCGGTAACCGAGCAGGTATGGGAGGGCGTCGGCCAGTTCGGCCGGGGTGCGCAAGGTGACCTGGTGGGTGGCGGGGAGCCCCTCACCGTTCATTCGGCGTCCGCGGGCACGGGGTCGGCGCCGCCCCCGACCCCTCCCGGACGCGTTGTCGTTTTCGAAGGATTCAGTCGATTCGCCGTGATGCGTCATGCGCCGACGATCTCGCGGAATCCAAAACTCCGCTCAGACCTGTGGATAAGTCCGATCAGGGACACGACACCTCGTGGTGGCGGGCTCCTGGCGGGTGCGCCGACCCCGGCCGAGTCGCCCGTCTGTCAGTGCCGTCCTGTTGTATGGACGCATGGAGCACACGAGCAACGCGGAACTCCGCGCGGACGCCGACGCCGTCCTCGCCCGCCTGGTCGGCGACGCCACGGGCACGGCCCGGCTGCGCGAGGACCAGTGGCGCGCGATCGAGGCGCTGGTCGCCGAGAAGCGCCGGGCCCTGGTCGTGCAGCGCACGGGGTGGGGCAAATCCGCGGTGTACTTCGTGGCGACCTCGCTGCTGCGCGCCCGCGGCAGCGGTCCCACCGTGATCGTCTCCCCGTTGCTCGCGCTGATGCGCAACCAGGTCGAGGCCGCTGCCCGCGCCGGGATCCACGCCAGGACGATCAACTCCGCGAACACGGAGGAGTGGGACGCGGTCCAGGCCGAGATCGCCGCGGGCGAGGTAGACGTCCTGCTCGTCAGCCCGGAGCGCCTCAACAACCCGGACTTCCGCGACCAGGTGCTCCCCGCGCTCTCGGCCGCGACCGGACTCCTGGTCGTGGACGAGGCCCACTGCATCTCCGACTGGGGCCACGACTTCCGCCCGGACTACCGGCGGCTGCGCACGATGCTCACCGATCTGCCCGCGGGCGTGCCCGTGCTCGCGACCACCGCCACCGCCAACGCGCGCGTGACCGCTGACGTCGCGGAGCAGCTCGGTACCGGCGGCACGTCGGACGCCCTCGTGCTGCGCGGCCCGCTGGACCGGGAGAGCCTGAGCCTCGCTGTGGTGCCGCTGCCCGACGCCGCGCACCGCATGGCCTGGCTCGCCGACCACCTCGACGGCCTGCCGGGTTCCGGGATCATCTACACGCTGACCGTGGCCGCCGCCGAGGAGGTCACCGCGTTCCTGCGCCATCGGGGGCACGTGGTCGCGTCGTACACCGGGAAGACGGAGAACGCCGACCGCCAGCAGGCCGAGGACGACCTGCTCGGGAACAAGGTCAAGGCCCTGGTGGCCACGTCGGCACTCGGAATGGGCTTCGACAAGCCCGACCTCGGTTTCGTGGTCCACCTCGGCTCGCCCTCGTCCCCCATCGCCTACTACCAGCAGGTCGGCCGCGCCGGTCGTGGCGTCCAGCACGCCGAGGTCCTCCTGCTGCCGGGCAAGGAGGACGAGGCGATCTGGGAGTATTTCGCCTCCCTCGCCTTCCCGTCGGAGGAGCTGGTGCGCCGCACGCTCGACGTGCTCGCACGCGCCGAGCGACCCATGTCGCTGCCCGCCCTGGAACCGCTGGTGGAGCTGCGGCGCTCCCGGCTGGAGACGATGCTCAAGGTTCTGGACGTCGACGGTGCGGTGCACCGGGTCAAGGGCGGCTGGATCGCGACCGGACAGCCGTGGACGTACGACGCGGAGCGTTACGACTGGGTGGCCCGCCAGCGCAAGGCGGAGCAGCAGGCGATGCGGGAGTACGCGGCGACCACGGAATGCCGCATGGAGTTCCTGCAACGCCAGTTGGACGACGAGGGCGCCAAGCCCTGCGGTCGCTGTGACAACTGCGCGGGTGCGCGCTTCACCGCGGACACCTCCATGGCCGCGCTGGACGCCGCCCGCGTCGATCTGGGCCGGGCGGGCGTCGAGGTGGAACCCCGGCGTATGTGGCCGACCGGCCTGCCGGCGATCGGTGTGGACCTCAAGGGCCGCATTCCGGCCGGTGAACAGGCCTCGCCGGGCCGCGCGCTGGGACGCTTGTCGGACATCGGCTGGGGCAACCGGCTGCGGCCGATGCTCGCCCCGCACGCCCCGGACGGTCAGGTGCCGGACGACGTGGCGAAGGCGGTGGTCGGCGTCCTGGCCGACTGGGCCAAGGGCCCCGGGGGCTGGGCTCCGGGCGCGGCGGACGCCCAGCCACGTCCCGTGGGCGTGGTCACGGTCGCCTCACGTACCCGGCCGCGGCTGATCAGCTCACTCGGCGCGCGCATCGCGGAGATCGGCCGGCTGCCGTTGCTGGGGTCGCTGGAGTACGCGGCCGACGTGCCACCGGTCTCGCGGAGCAACAGCGCTCAGCGCCTCAAAGCGCTCGACGGAGCCCTGACCGTCCCGCCCGCCCTGGGCGCCGCGCTGGCCGAGACACCCGGCGCCGTGCTCCTGGTCGACGACTTCACGGAGACGGGCTGGACCCTCGCTGTCACGGCCCGCCTGCTCCGGCGCGCGGGTGCGCAGGGGGTGTTGCCTCTCGTCCTTGCCGTACAGGGCTGATCGAAGCGGCCACCTGCGCCGTCCCTCTTCGCATCACTCGGCACGCCGCCGGGTACGGATATAAGCCACGGACCATTCGATAAGGGTCGGGCGCCCCAATTGCTCGTTGCCGCATCCCAGTTCGGCGGGAAGAATTGAGGTCCGCTCCCCGCACGGCTCACCCCGTGACCAGGTAGGGCTCTGCTGCGGCGTGCGCTCCCCCGATCCAGACCCCGCCCGCAGTGTGGGCGCGTAGCCGAAGGGAGGAACGTGACCTTCGGATTCGCTCCGTCCTCCGCGGCATCCACGTCGACTTCCGCCGCATCAGTCAACGCCGGGACGCGACTGCTGGAACCCGCGGAGTGGGCCGCCGCCGGCATCCCGCTGCTGCGCAACCCTCGCGAAGTCGTCAGCGGGCTGCACACGCGGCACCGCCCCGGCCCTTCGACGGCGGTCGTGGCCGTCCTCGACATGGACGATCGGCTGTGCGCGAGTGCCTCGTTCACCAGGCGTCCCGCGGGCGCCGACGGCTGGATGTTCCGTAACGCGCTGCTCGACCAACTGCGCCGGGTCATCCCGCACGACCTGCGCCGCCGCACACCGGTACGGACCGCCGTCCTGCTCTACTGCCGGGAGGGCGACGCGCGTTGGACGGAGGAGGACGGCGCGTGGATGTGGGGCCTGCGTGACGCCTGCACACTGCACGGACTGCGCTGCGGGGCGTACATCACGCTGACCCGCGACGGCTGGCAGGTCCTCGGTGAGGGCCGGGGCGGACGCCGCCCGAGCTCCGTGTCGACGCCCGAGCCGTTCGCGACGTCGGAGGCTCCGCCCCCACTGCCGCGCACCGGAGGCGCCGCCTCCGACATCCTGAGCCGCGTGGCTGCCCGCTGAGGGCCACGGGCCAAGGCGACGGCACCAACGCACCCGCACGGCACCGGACGCCTGCACGAACCGCCAGCTCGCACCCGCCCGGCCGTCGGGCACGCCGGTCGCCCAGGCCCGGCGCTGCGCACGCGAGCACGCCGTTCACCCAAGCCCGGCGATCCGCACGCCGGCACACCGGGCACCCACACGACCTGAGCGCCGGTCCGCCGGTTGCCCGGCACGGCCTTGACGCCGACCCGCCGGTTACCCGGTACGGCCTGGACGCCGGCCCGCAGCTCACCCGGCAAGGCCTGCAGGCGAGCACGCCGAAGACCCCGCCGTGCGCTTGCCGCCGGTCCGACGCTGACGCCGACCCGACGCCCCCGACCTGCTGGAACCGGCTCAGACGCCGGCGCCCAGCACCGAGTTGATCTGCTGCGGGTCACCGCAGACGATCAGCAGGGCGCCGGCCCGGGCCAGAGCCAGGGGCAGTGCGGTGGCGGCAGCGGTGTCGGACCCACCGTTGACGGCGACCACGACCACAGGCCGGGACGCGGCACGCTCGGCCACGGCGGCGTCCGTGTAGAAGACGTCGTCGCCCGCGTCGTGCTGCGCCCAGTACGACGCCTCACCGAAGGACAGCTCGTGAGCGGCCCAGGGGTGCGGCTCGCCGGTGGTGACCACCAGCACGTCGCTGGGGGCGCGGCCGGAGTCCAGCAGCAGGTCCACGGCTTCCTCGGCAGCGTCCAGCGCGCCCTCGGCCGGGGCCGGGATCAGCTGGATCTGCGGGGTCGCCGGGGCCGAGGCCGGAGCGGGCGCGGCAGGGGTGACAGTTGCGGCCGGACCCGCGGGGCCGGGCTTGGCAGACCCGACCGCACCCGAACGCTGCGCCGGCGGCGAGGGCCGGAGAGAGCCGGGACGACCAGGACGCGGCGGGGCCGCGGGGCGGGGGCCGGGTACGGGACGAGGGGTCGGCGCGGTACGGCCGGTGGCCGAAGCAGCGCGGGGACCCTGGGCACTCTCGTGAATCTGAGGCTCCTCGGGGATGAGAGGCATGAGTTGATGTCTATCAAACGTTGGTACGGGTCGCGCCAGCGGGTGGCACATACGTGCGACCGGAAGCGTCAGAAGTCGAAGCCGAGCTGGCCGTCGATCTCCGGAACGTTTCCGTCCGCCCAGCTGCGGGCCTTCTTGAGGTGCCGCCATTGCGGCAGCGCATCAAGATACGCCCACGTCAACCGGTGGTAGGGGGTGGGGCCCCGCTCCGCCAGTGCGGCCTTGTGCACGGGTGAGGGATACCCGGCGTTGTCCGCAAAACCGAAGTCTGCATGGTCGATACCCAGTTCGGCCATCATTTTGTCGCGCTGAACCTTGGCGATCACCGAGGCAGCCGCGACGGCCACGCACGACTGATCACCCTTGATCACCGTGCGGACCTGCCAGGGCGCCCCGAGGTAGTTGTGCTTTCCGTCGAGGATCACCGCGTCGGGACGGATCGGCAGCGCGTCCAGAGCACGCACGGCCGCGATCCGCAGTGCCGCCGTCATCCCGAGGTCGTCGATCTCCTCCGGAGAGGCATGCCCCAAGGCGTACGACGTCACCCAGGTCCGCAACAACTCGGCCAGCTCGGTCCGTCGTTTCACGGTGAGCAGCTTGGAGTCGGTGAGACCCAGGGGAGGCCGACGGAGTCCGGTGACCGCCGCGCAGACGGTCACGGGGCCGGCCCAAGCGCCACGCCCCACCTCGTCGACACCGGCAATGATCTTCGCTCCGGTCGTTGCGCGGAGGGAGCGCTCGACGGTGTGAGTAGGTGGTTCGTACGGCATGGCGCCCTTAGATTACGCCGCCCGCGACCGACTCCGACACCCCGGTCCCCCAAGACGCCGCCAGGGGCACGGCGCGTGCACAGGTCGTTCGGCATGCCGTCACGGAAGCGCTCCGCGCCGACACCGTCGCACTCGTGAACCGAACCGGAAAGACGGCCGGCTCTAGACCCGTACCCCCGTCCAGTCGGGCAGCGCCTCCGTCTGCTCCGACCACTCCGCGGGCGGTGCCCCGGCCTCCCCCGCCGCGAGCACGCCGCCCACGATGGCGCAGGTGGTGTCCACGTCGCCGCCGGCCTGTGCGGTCGTCCAGAAGGCCTGCTCGTACGCGCCGAGGGAGCGGGCGGCCGACCAGAGGGCGAAGGGCACCGTGTCATGGGCGGACGTCCGCCGCCCGCAGCCCAGTACCGCCGCGACCGTTCCCGGGTCGCCGTAGTCGAGCATGTCCCGGGCGCGGCGCAGGCCCGCCCCGACGGCACTCTTCGGCACGAGGGCGACGACGCCGTCGAGCAGCGACTCGGGGCTCGGCGGTCCGCCGGGGGCCGCGACCAGAGCGGCGGCCGCCGCGACGGCCATGGCGCCGACCACCGCCTCACGGTGCTGATGCGTCGGATAGGCGGAGATCTCCGCCTGGTGCGTGGCCTGCTCGGGGTCGTCGGCGTACCAGGCGCCCAGCGGGGCGATGCGCATCGCGGCGCCGTTGCCCCAGGATCCCTGGCCGTTGAAGAGCGCGGAGGACAGCTCCCGCCAGTCGCCGCCTTCGCGGATCAGCCGGAGCATCCGGTTGACCGCCGGGCCGTAGCCGCGGTCGAAGTCGTGACGCTCGGCGAAGGAGCGGGCGAGGGCGTCCTGGTCGATCCGGTGGTGGGCGGCGAGGACGGCGACCACGGAGCAGGCCATCTCCGTGTCGTCGGTCCACTGCCAGGGGCCGGGTGGCAGCTCGCGGCACTTGAGCAGCGGATAGTTCGCGGGCACGAAGAACTGGGAGCCGAGCGCGTCACCGACGGCGAGTCCGCGCAGGCTGGCCAAGGCGCGATCCAGGCGCCCGCCGGGAGAGGAGTCAGTCATTGCTCTGCCACTCTATTCGGTGATCCCGTACGGTTCCGGGTCTCGCCAGCGTTCGAACGGCCGGTCCAGCGTGTACTTGCCGTCCTCCCCCAGAACGAGCATCCGTATCTCGCCGTTCCCGGGGTTCGACAGCGACTCGAACTCGGCGACCGTCCAGTGGAACCAGCGCATGCAGAACAGCCGCATGGCCAGGCCGTGCGTCACCAGCAGCACGTTGGACGGATGATCCGGCGCCTCGAAGCTGCGGTACAGGCTCTCCAGGAAGCCGCCGACCCGGTCGTACACGTCGGCGCCGCTCTCGCCCTGCGCGAAGCGGTAGAAGAAGTGCCCGTACGCGTCGCGGTAGGCCTTCTGCAGCCGGACGTCGTCGCAGTCCTGCCAGTTCCCCCAGTCCTGCTCGCGCAGCCGGGGCTCCTCGCGTACGCGTATCAGGTCGGGGTCGAGGTGGAAGGCGCGGAGCGTCTCGTGGGTGCGGCGGTAGGGCGAGACGTAGACGCTCACCTGTTCGCGTCCGAAGAGATCACGGAGCCGCTTGCCGGCCTCCTCGGCCTGTCGCCATCCGCGTTCGGTCAGTGCCAGTGAGTGATCGGGTTCGCGTTCGTACACGGAGTCATCAACATTGCCCGTTGACTCGCCGTGCCGGACAAGGACGATGCGCCGTGGTCGTGCCATGCCAAAACCCTAGTTCGGGCGAGGCCGTATCGAGCACTCGTACGGGCTCCATACGGCGTAGGTCACACACTTCCCGCACCATACGCCACATAAGGCGCACGCTCCGCGGAGCCGGGATTCAGACGATCCAGCTGGGTTCCAGCTCCACGATGTCGCCCGTCAGCGCCGCGACGTCCGCCTCCGTCTGGGCCCGCAGAGCCAGCCTCTCCACGCGTTCGGTGCGGTACTTTCCGTGCTCGGCGGCCGACCGCCACATCGACAGGACCATGAACTCGTGCCCCGGCGCCTCGGCGAAGAGGCCCCGGATCATCCCCGGAGAACCCGCCATGGCGGGGTTCCAGACCTTCTCCTGCATCAGCGTGAAGTTGTCGACGCGCTGCTCGTGGACGCGGCACAGCGCGACGCGGACGAGGTCGGCGTCCGTGAAGCGCGGTTCGAAGCCCGTCTTCACGTCGAAGCGGTAGTCGAACAGCCTGACCTGGGCGTCCTTGAAGGTTCCGGCCTGTGCCGCCGCCAGCCGGTCATGGGAGCGGGCCATGAAGGAGTCGTAGAACGCACGGCTCTCCCAGAAGGCGAAGATGTGCGCCACCGAGGGCCGGCTCCGGCTCCAGCCTCCGCCCTGTCCCCGAAATCCCGGCTCCCCCGGAAGCCCCGCCCATTTTCGCTGCCCCCGCTCGAAGCCGCGGCGGTCCACCACGGTGCAGCGAATCCACTTGACCAGCACCGCGCCATCGTACGGCCACGGGCGTGGCGCCGGTCACGTTCGGCCGAGGCGCACCCGCGCACACCCGCCCACGCGCGTGGCAGGATGGACAACCGGCTTCAATCGCCCGGCAGTTCGGGCTGCGGGCGCAGGAGAAGGGGGACGACGTCCGATGAGCGGCATCAGCAAGGGGATCCGCAAGGTCGAGATCGCGGTCAAGTGGGACCCGAGTGGACCGGGGCAGCCGCCGAGCGATCTGGACATAGTGGCCGCCACCTACCTGGCGGAGGATCCGTACGGCGATCCCGCCTACACGGTCCACTTCGACAGCCGCTCCCCTGACGGCACCATCACGCTCAACCGGGACAGCAAGGACGGCAAGGGCTTCGGGTGGGACGAGGTCATGACGGTGGAACTCGACCGGCTGGACGCCCGCTACGGGCGCGTGGTGGTCGGCGTCGTCATCCAGCAGAGGCCCGACCGGCGCACGTTCGTCAGCGTGATCAAGCCGTCCCTGCGGATCCGCGAGGGCTACGCGGATCTCGCCACGGACGACTTCGGCGGCGTCCTCGGCTCTACGGCCGCCAGGGTCGCGGAGTTCGTCCGCGGCGATTCCGGGGCGTGGGACTTCCACTCCGGTGTCCACGGCTTCGAGGACGACCCCGTCGCCTTCACCAGCACGATGGGCCGCCCGCACATGTCGTGACCAGATGGCGTGATCACGGGTCGCGACCACATGTCGTGACCACATGTCGACATCCCGCCGACCGAGCGGGACCTGAGCGCACACGACCAGGGGCGCCGGCACGAAGCCGGCGCCCCTCGCCGTCAGGGAGTGTCACTCAGACGTCAGCTGCAACCGCTCGTCGAGCCGCAGCCCTCGCAGATGTAGCAGGAGCCGGCGCGCTGCATCTTCGTACCGCAGGAGAAGCACAGCGGGGCGTCGGCCTGGATGCCCAGCTGCATCTCCACCAGCTCGGCGCTGGTGTGCACCTGCCTCGGGGCGGGCTCGGCCACCTCGACCTCGGCCTTCGGCGTGACGACGGCCTTGAGCTCCTGGGCGCGCGGCGCCGACTGGGCCAGGCCCTCGACGTCGACGTCCTCGTCGGACGGCTCGTACGAACCCGTCTCCAGGTGACGCTGACGCTCGTCGGCGGAGTGGATGCCGAGCGCGGAGCGCGTCTCGAAGGGCAGGAAGTCCAGCGCCAAGCGGCGGAAGATGTAGTCGACGATCGACTGCGCCATCCGCACGTCCGGGTCGTCCGTCATACCGGCCGGCTCGAAGCGCATGTTGGTGAACTTCGAGACGTACGTCTCCAGCGGCACGCCGTACTGCAGGCCCACCGAGACGGCGATCGAGAAGGCGTCCATCATGCCCGCGAGGGTCGAGCCCTGCTTGGACATCTTCAGGAAGACCTCGCCGAGACCGTCGTCCGGGTAGGAGTTGGCGGTCATGTAGCCCTCGGCTCCGCCGACGGTGAAGGACGTGGTGATGCCGGGACGTCCCTTCGGGAGGCGCTTGCGGACCGGGCGGTACTCGACGACCTTCTCGACCGTCTCACGGATGGCGGCCTCGGCCTTCTCCGTGATCTCCGTCTTCTCCTTCTCCTTGGTCTTGGCGGAGAGGGGCTGGCCGACCTTGCAGTTGTCGCGGTAGATGGCGAGCGCCTTGACGCCCATCTTCCAGGCCTCGAAGTAGATCTCCTCGACCTCCTCGACGGTCGCCGACTCCGGCATGTTGACCGTCTTGGACAGGGCGCCGGAGATCCAGGGCTGGATCGCGGCCATCATGCGGACGTGGCCCATCGCGGAGATGGAACGCTCGCCCATGGCGCAGTCGAACACCTCGTAGTGCTCGTGCTTGAGGCCCGGGGCGTCGACGACATTGCCGTGGTCGGCGATGTGGGCGACGATCGCCTCGATCTGCTCCTCCTGGTAGCCCAGGCGGCGCAGGGCCTGCGGGACGGTGCCGTTGACGATCTGCATCGAGCCGCCGCCGACCAGCTTCTTGAACTTGACCAGCGCGAGGTCGGGCTCCAGGCCGGTGGTGTCGCAGGACATCGCCAGACCGATGGTGCCGGTCGGGGCGATGACGGACGCCTGGGCGTTACGGAAACCGTTCTTCTCGCCGAGGCGCAGCACGTCCTGCCAGGCCTCCGTGGCGGCGGCCCAGATCGGCGTGTCCAGGTCGTCCATGCGGACGGCCTTGGTGTTCTCGTCGGAGTGCTGCTTCATGACCCGCAGGTGCGGCTGGGCGTTGCGGGCGTAGCCGTCGTACGGGCCGACGACCGCGGCGAGTTCGGCGGAGCGCCGGTACGACGTGCCGGTCATCAGGGAGGTGATGGCGCCGGCCAGGGCACGGCCGCCGTCGGAGTCGTAGGCGTGGCCGGTCGCCATCAGCAGGGCGCCGAGGTTGGCGTAGCCGATGCCGAGCTGGCGGAACGCGCGCGTGTTCTCGCCGATCTTCTGCGTCGGGAAGTCCGCGAAGCAGATGGAGATGTCCATCGCGGTGATGACGAGCTCGACGACCTTGGCGAAGCGCTCGACGTCGAAGGACTGGTTGCCCTTGCCGTCGTCCTTGAGGAACTTCATCAGGTTCAGCGAGGCGAGGTTGCAGGACGTGTTGTCCAGGTGCATGTACTCGCTGCAGGGGTTCGAGCCGTTGATGCGGCCGGACTCCGGGCAGGTGTGCCAGTGGTTGATCGTGTCGTCGTACTGGATGCCCGGGTCGGCGCAGGCCCACGCGGCCTCGGCCATCTTGCGGAACAGGGCCTTGGCGTCGACCTCCTCGATGACCTCGCCGGTCATCCGCGCACGCAGACCGAACTTCCCGCCCTGCTCGACCGCCTTCATGAACTCGTCGTTCACGCGGACCGAGTTGTTGGCGTTCTGGTACTGGACGGACGTGATGTCGTCGCCGCCCAGGTCCATGTCGAAGCCCGCGTCGCGCAGGGCGCGGATCTTCTCCTCTTCCTTCACCTTGGTCTCGATGAAGTCCTCGATGTCGGGGTGGTCGACGTCGAGGATGACCATCTTGGCGGCGCGGCGGGTGGCGCCACCGGACTTGATCGTTCCTGCGGAGGCGTCGGCACCACGCATGAAGGAGACCGGACCGGAGGCGTTGCCGCCGGAGGAGAGCAGCTCCTTGGAGGAGCGGATGCGGGAGAGGTTCAGGCCGGCGCCGGAGCCGCCCTTGAAGATCATGCCCTCTTCCTTGTACCAGTCGAGGATCGACTCCATGGAGTCGTCGACGGACAGGATGAAGCAGGCGGAGACCTGCTGGGGCTGGGGCGTGCCGACGTTGAACCAGACGGGGCTGTTGAAGCTGAAGATCTGGTGCAGGAGGGCGTAGGCCAGCTCGTGCTCGAAGATCTCCGCGTCGGCGGGCGAGGCGAAGTAGTTGTAGTCCTCGCCGGCCTTCCGGTACGTCTTCACGATGCGGTCGATCAGCTGCCGGAGGCCGGTCTCGCGCTGCGGGGTGCCCACGGCACCGCGGAAGTACTTGCTGGTGACGATGTTGACCGCGTTCACCGACCAGAAGTCGGGGAACTCGACGCCACGCTGCTCGAAATTGACCGAGCCGTCGCGCCAGTTGGTCATGACGACGTCACGGCGCTCCCAGGCCACCTCGTCGTACGGGTGCACGCCGGGGGTGGTGTGGATGCGCTCGATACGCAGTCCCTTGGTCGCCTTGGTGCCCTTGGCGCGGGAACTCCGTGCCGGACCGCTCGCCGTCTCTGTCATGCCGCCTCCCTCTACGGGCGAAAACGCCCTGAAGTGCCACGATGTTCCCGTGGCACGTGTTCTGTCTGGTGTTGCGGGGCCCTGCCACTGCCACCCGCAACAGGTCTTCTGTCGCCGCCGACCGGCCGGTCCGGATGCCGCCCCCGGGCCCGGCCCACCTGTCAGTCGGCGGAGCGCGCGGGCTCGGGGAGCTGAGCAGCCCCTCCGGACCCGCGGTCGTCTTCCTGGCTCCCCACGCCGCCGGCGCCGTTGTCCGCGGCGGGGTGTTCCCGCTGGTGCCTGAGTTCCGCGATGGCCGCCTCGAAGTCCTCCAGCGACTCGAACGCCCGGTAGACGGAGGCGAAGCGCAGATAGGCGACGAGGTCCAGCTCCTGCAGCGGACCGAGTATGGCCAGCCCCACGTCATGGGTGGTCAGCTCGGCACTCCCGGTGGCCCGCACCGCCTCCTCGACCCGCTGGCCGAGCTGCGCGAGCGCGTCCTCGGTGACGGGTCGCCCCTGGCACGCCTTGCGCACCCCGTTGATGACCTTGGTGCGACTGAAGGGCTCGGTGACTCCGGAGCGCTTCACCACCATGAGCGAGCACGTCTCCACGGTCGTGAAACGACGGGAGCAGTCAGGGCACTGGCGGCGCCTGCGGATCGACGTGCCGTCGTCGGTCGTACGACTGTCGACCACACGGCTGTCGGGGTGCCTGCAGAAGGGGCAGTGCATGGATTCCCATCCCTCCTCACAAGCAGACTCAATAGCCTCAACAGACCCTTGGGCCCCTCGAAGCGAGCACAAGCATAGGCGATGATCGTGCGAGCCAAGACCGGGGGGACCACAACTTCTGGGCTGCTGTAGCCATCCAACCACTACATGTGGGGATTGGCTCGCACATCCACCCAGACTCGCGTGTCGACGGCGGCACCATCCGGCTCCCCGCGCACGTGCGGCGCTCGGGTGACCTGGGCGCACGGCCGTATCAAGGTCGCAGGTGGGGAGATACCGTGGGCGCCACACGGAGAAGACGTACGACTTCCCGCGTCCGAGGGGGCCGATACCCGGCCCGGAGGGCACCGGATGGCAGACTGGGCCGCGCTCCACGAGGGATCACCTCGGCGGTGAAGGGTACAACAATCGACGCTTTTGTCCGCGGGACTCCGCGTCAGCCATACACCCAGGCGCACGATCACACCCCGTGATTCGCGCTTTTTCACTCGAACGTGTGTTTGGCGCAACCTTTCGAAAGCAACTACCGTTGTCCAGCAGGGAGACCATCGAGAGGGGCCGACGTGACCACCACCGCAGACAGTGCCACCATCACTGCCCAGGACCGCTCCCAGGGCCGACTCGAGCCGGTGCATGCGATGAACGAAGCCACGAACCCAGAGGGGCAAAAGCGCTCCCTGCCGGGCCGACCTCCAGGCATCCGGGCGGACAGCTCCGGGCTGACCGACCGGCAACGCCGGGTGATCGAGGTCATCAGGGACTCGGTGCAGCGCCGCGGCTACCCGCCGTCGATGCGGGAGATCGGCCAGGCGGTCGGCCTGTCCAGCACGTCCTCCGTGGCCCACCAGCTGATGGCACTGGAGCGCAAGGGCTTCCTGCGCCGCGACCCGCACCGCCCCCGCGCCTACGAGGTGCGCGGCTCCGACCAGGCCGCGTCGGTGCAGCCGACGGACACCGCGGGCAAGCCGGCCGCTTCCTACGTTCCGCTGGTCGGCCGCATCGCCGCCGGTGGCCCGATCCTCGCCGAGGAGTCGGTCGAGGACGTCTTCCCGCTCCCCCGGCAGCTCGTCGGTGACGGTGAGCTGTTCGTGCTCAAGGTCGTGGGCGACTCGATGATCGAGGCCGCGATCTGTGACGGCGACTGGGTCACCGTCCGCCGTCAGCCGGTCGCCGAGAACGGTGACATCGTGGCTGCGATGCTCGACGGCGAGGCCACCGTCAAGCGCTTCAAGCGCGAGGACGGCCACGTCTGGCTGCTGCCCCACAACGCGGCCTACGAGCCGATTCCGGGCGACGACGCGACGATCCTCGGCAAGGTGGTCGCAGTTCTGCGTCGAGTCTGACGCCCGCCGCGGGCGGCCCTTTCGAGACCGCCGCCCTCCCTGACCGGGCCCCGGGACCTCTGCGCCGGTTCCGGGGTCCTGTGCTGTCCGGCGCACATGCCGAGGGGGCCGGAGGGCGGGCCGCCGTCCGGGCTCCGAGGGCGGATGGGCCCGGGAGGCGCGTCGCCCCGGACCCGATGGCCGATGCCCCGAAGACCGACCGTCCGGAACCTGAGGACCGACGTGCCCGAAGGCAGATCGTCCGGAACCTGAGGACCGATGGGCCCGAAGGTAGATCGTCCGGAACCTGATGACCGATGGCCCGAAGGCGAGTCGTCCGGGACCTGCGAGCCGTTGGGCCGGAAAGCCGGGTGTCCGGCCCATGACCGCCGAGCCCGGTCCGGAACCCGCCCACGACGCGAGCTCCGCTAGTGGGCCGCCTCGGCCTCCGCCTTCTTCGCCGCCGCGTCGATGGCGGACAGCGACTTCCGGACCTGGTTACGGTCCGTGGTGTACCAGAAGTCGGGCAGTGACGCCTTCAGATAACTCCCGTAGCGGGCGGTGGCCAGACGCTGGTCGAGCACGGCGACCACACCGCGGTCCCCCGAGGCCCGCACCAGGCGACCGGCGCCCTGGGCCATCAGCAGGGCCGCGTGAGTGGCGGCCACCGCCATGAAGCCATTGCCTCCGGCGTCCTCCACCGCCTTCTGGCGCGCGCTCATCAGCGGGTCGTCGGGGCGCGGGAACGGGATCTTGTCCATGACGACCAGCTGGCAGCTGGGCCCGGGCACGTCCACGCCCTGCCACAGCGACAGCGTGCCGAACAGGCACGTCCTGGGGTCGGCCGCGAAGTTCTTGATGAGCTCGCCGAGGGTCTCCTCGCCCTGGAGGAGGATCGGGAACTCGGGGATGCGTGCGCGCAGCTCCTCGGCGGCCAGTTGGGCGCCCCGCATCGAGGAGAACAGCCCGAGGGTGCGCCCGCCCGCAGCCTGGATCAGCTCCGTCAGCTCGTCGAGCATGTCCGCGCGATCACCGTCACGCGCGGGACGCGACAGGTGCTTGGCGACGTAGAGGATGCCCTGCCGGGGGTAGTCGAAGGGCGAGCCGACGTCGACCCCCTTCCACTGCGGGAGGTCGTCGCCCTCGGTGCCCTCGGGTGCGAGCCCCAGGGAGGCACCGACGCCGTTGAAGTCGCCGCCGAGCTTCAAGGTCGCCGAGGTCAGGGTCACCGACCGGTCCGCGAAGAGCTTCTCCCGGAGCAGGCCCGAGACCGACATGGGGGCGACGCGAAGAGAGGCGCCGAAGCGGTCGTGGCGCTCGTACCAGACGACGTCCCACTCCGAGCCCTGCGTGATGCGCTCCGCCACGTCGTGCACCGACTCCACGGACGCCAGCGCCTGCTTGCGGACCGCGTCCTCGTCCTGGACGGACTTGTCGCGGGTCGCGCCGATCGCGGAAATAACCGTGCGACAGGCGTCGCGCAGTGCCGTCAGCGCGTAGCCGAGATCCTCCGGAATCTCCTCCAGCCGGCCGGGCAGGGCCAGCTCCATCAGCCGCTCGAAGCCCTCGGCGGCGGTCTGGAGCTGGTCGGCGGCCTTCTCGTTGACGAGCTTCGCGGCGCGACGGACGGCGCGGTTGACCTGGCCGGGGGTCAGCTCGCCGGTGGCGACGCCGGTGACCCGGGAGACCAGCTCGTGGGCCTCGTCCACGATCAGCACCTCGTGCTGTGGAAGAACCGGGGCACCCTCGATGGCGTCGATCGCGAGCAATGCGTGGTTGGTGACGACGACCTCGGACAGCTTGGCGCGCTCCCGTGCCATCTCCGCGAAGCACTCGGCGCCGTACGCGCACTTCGACGCGCCCAGGCACTCCCGCGACGAGACCGACACCTGGGCCCACGCGCGGTCCGACACGCCCGGCGTCAGGTCGTCACGGTCGCCGGTCTCGGTCTCGTCGGACCAGTCCCGCAGCCGCAGCAGGTCCTGACCCAGCTTGCTGGTGGGCGCGGCCGCCTCGAACTGGTCGAAGAGGCCCTCCTCCTCGTCCTGCGGAACGCCTTCGTGCAGGCGATGCAGGCACAGGTAGTTGGACCGGCCCTTCAGCATCGCGAACTCCGGGCGCCGGCGCAGCAGCGGGTGCAGCGCCTCGACCGTGCGGGGCAGGTCCCGCTCCACCAGCTGACGCTGAAGGGCGAGCGTGGCGGTCGCTACGACGACCCGCTCCCCGTGCGCGAGCGCGGGCACCAGATAGCCCAGCGACTTGCCGGTGCCGGTGCCGGCCTGGACCAGCAGATGGGAGCCGTCGTCGATCGCCTCCGCGACGGATTCGGCCATGGTCACCTGGCCTGGGCGCTCCGTGCCGCCGACGGCTGTGACGGCGGCATGCAGGAGTTCGGGGAGTGAGGGCTTCGTCATAGCCCGACCACCCTACGGCGCTGCACTGACAAAGGGGTGATCACGGGGAGGTGGGGGGTGGGACGGAGGTGAGATCAAGACCCGCGGTGACGGGGTGCGGGCCGAGGGTCCGGCCGGCCTGTGGATCGGTTGGGTGCGGCACAGGATCGGTACGGACCACTGAGGATCGGGCCTGGATGGATGGGAGCGACGAGTGATCGAGAGCGGCTCGATTGGTCGGGTCGCGAACCTCCTCGTCGAACTCCCTCGCCGACGCGAAGAAATTGAGTGGGAACCGGATCGCCGTGAGCGGTGTACCAAAAGTGATGACGTTGTCGCTCAGCGCTACAGCAGATGACGGAGGGACCGGTCTCGCACCATGAGGGCGGACCGTTTACCAGGCAGGTCGACCTCGGCGGCGAACCGGAAACCGGCGCTGAGGAAGGCGGCCACGGAGGGGGTGTTGCGAATGTCGGGTTCGGCCACGACGCGGGCGCAGGCGGGGCGTCTGTCGAGGACGAGGTCCGCCACGGTTCTGAGGAGCAGACTGCCGAGTCCTCGTCCTCGCCTGGCGATATCGCCGATCAGGAGGTGGAGGCCGGTGTCGTGCGGACGGGCCGGGTAGTGACGGGCCAGTGGGTCGAGGTCGGCCCGGTAGATCTCCCAGTAGCTCATCGGAGTGCCGTCCAGGACGCCGAGGCAGGGGACGCTGCGTCCGTCGCCGCTCAACTGGGCGTGCAGGTGGCCCTCGGTCCTCTCCTGGGATCCGTCCAGCTCCCAGAACGCGGCCACGGCCGGGTCGTTCATCCACCGGCCGAGGAGGGGCAGATCCCGTTCCACACGCACGGGGACGAGCTGGAAAACGCCTGCGGACGTGTCGGTGGGGCCCCAGTCGCCGACCTGGTCGAGGAGGTCGTCAGGGGCGCGCCGGGCCGGTGCTGGACCTGGTTCCGGTGCTGGACCTTGCTCCGCGGCAGGCTCGGACCGGTCCGCCTCCTGTTCCTGCTCGGCCAGGAAGGCGAGGAACTCCTTGGGCAGACGCAGGTCCAGCGTGTCCTCGGCGTCGGTGTCCTGGGGCGTGTCGGCAGCGGCGTCGGTGCTCGCGTCGGTGCTCGCGTCGGTCGGAGGCACTTGAGGCTCCTCTCAGAAGGCGGCGTCGGGGCGTCTTCCTTGTGGGTGGCGGGAGTTGATGTCGGTCAGGGACGGAGGGGGTTGGCGATGGTGACGTAGACGGACTGGGTGTCCACGGGGCCCGCGAGTTCGTCCAGGCCGTGCAGCCGGGTCAGGAGGTTGGCCTTGCAGCGCAGGACGGGTGAGTCGAGGAGACGGGAGGGAAGCGAGGTGCGCAGCCGGACGGGGCCGGAGGCGGCGCGTTCGAGGAAGCGGCGGAAGGCGGCGAGCAGCAGCCCCTCGTCAGCCAGACGTTGCGATCCGAACGCGCCGATGAGACCGAACACGTTGTTGATCGCCAGGTAATAGGCGAAGCGCTCGTCGGCGACCTCGTCGGCCACGAAGGTGTCGCTGCGCTCGCCGATGCCCGGGAGCCGGGAAGCCAGTTCGGCACGCCGGGATTCGCGGAAGTAGAAGCCCTGGTTGTCGCGGTATCGGCCGCCTGCCGGCCAGCCGTCGCTGTCGAGCAGGACCAGCGTGTTCTGCTGGTGGGCCTCCAGGGCGATCCCGGCCTCGCCGTCCAGCCAGAGCACGGGTCGGACGACGTGTTCGAGGTAGCGCAGGAACCACTCGGCGGCGACGGCCGCGCGCAGACGACCGGTCCGGGCGGCGAGTCCGGTGACGATCCCGGCCAGCCGGGACCGGTGGGACAGCCGGTCGGACTGCTGCGGGCGGTCGGATCGGGGCATGCGGTAGGGCTGGGGAAGGGGTGCCGTGAGCCCGGCGAGGCAGGAGACGTCGTCCGTCGGCGTGAACGGGTTGTGCCGGATCACGACGTCGAGACCGTTCACCGGATTGCCGTCCGGCCCGTCGACGGCGAGCCAGGCCGGGTCCCGCACCACGTCGAAGCCGGGGTGCGCGGCTTGCCACTGCTGGGCCAGCCCGGTGCGCAACAGTCGGTGGACCTCGGCACCACGGTGCAGTTCCTTGCGGAGGTTTTCACGACGGGAGTTGGTGATGTGCAGGCCCAGGGAGAGCTTGAGCATGGCGGGGGCGTGGCCCCGGTAGACGGTGCGGACGGAGGAGGTGGGGTGCCAGGCCGGCCCGTGTACCCCGAGGTCACGGAGCAGTCCGGCGTCGAGCAGAGTGCCGACGTCGTCGCGGTGCCGGAGTTCGCGCGCCTGCCAGGGGTGCAGGGGAAGGGCTGTGTACCCGTCGGGCAGGGGCAGCTCGGCCCCGGCCAGGTGAGCGGCGAGCCGGGCTGCGGGGACGACGCGGCCGCGTTCCGTCCAGGCGGAGTCGGTGGCGAGCAGGGAGGGGGCCACGGCCATCCAGTGCAGGGAGAAGGCACCGTGCTGCTCGGGTGACCAGAGGCGCGCTTCCGTCTCGGTCAGGCCTTCGCGACTCTTCGGGGTCGGGTGCAGGGGATGCCCGAGCAGCAGTGCCTGCTCGGCTGCGAGGAAGAGGTCCGCCTCGTCGGTGGGGGGCTGTCCGCGCTCGCCGATGAAGGTGGCGACGCGGCGGACGGAGTCGGCCACGCGCGCGACGAGGTCGGTGTTGCAGTGGCCGTATCGGTCGTCCCGGCCGCGACGGTCATCGCGATCGTCGTAGTCGTCGTAGTCGTCGTGGTCGTCGTGGTCGTCGTGGTCGTTGCGATCATCGCGGGCGTCGCGGTTGTGGAGGTCGTCGCGATCGTCGCGGTGTCCGTGCGCGCTCGCGTGCGAGTCGCCGGGCGTCTCCCGGGCGAGCAGTGCGGCGACGGTGACCGCGTCGAGGGGCGGGGAGTCCGCCGGGGCGTCGGCCGGACGGGGTGGGCCGAAGCGGTGCCAGCCCGTGCGGGACCAGTAACGCACGGGGGCGAGGAGAGCGGTGCCAGTGGCGGGGAGCGGAATGAGGAGGGTGTCATGGGCGGGGGCGGGGTGGTTCGTCTCGCGTACCCAGCAGCGCAGCAGGTTCTCCACGGTGGCCGCCTCGGCGGCGGTGTGGGCGTCGGGGTGGTCCAGGAGGTCGGTGACGGTGCCGTCGAGGCGCGCCGGCTCCTGCCGATCTCTGTGCTGTCCGGGGACCGTCGCTGCCGTGGGTACGGGTTCGGTCCCGTAGCCGTCGCGGCGTTGCGCGGGGGTGCGGAGACAGTCGTCAGGTGTGGGGGCGGTGGTCAAGACGGGTCCTCGGGGGGTCGATCCGGCTCGGGCGGCAGCGCGCGCCGTGGGGTGTGGGGGAGATCTGCATCCGCGCTCCCGCTATCGCGACCTGTGGGAGGGGGTGGGTCGATCGGTGTCGCCGGAGTGTTCGCCCTGGGCGGTGTTGCCGTAAGGGCGGCGAAGCGGGCGTGGCGATGTCTGGCGGCCCTAGGCGGGGTGGGCTCGGGCGGCCGACGTCAGGGCGTCGGCCAGCCGGTCGAGCACGGCCGAGGCCTGTTCGTCGGTGATGGTGAGCGGGGGAAGCAACCGGACGACGCTCGGTCGGCCAGGGGCGATGCCCACGATCAAGCCGCGCCGGAGACACTCCCGTTGCACGGCGGCGGCCAGGCCGGGGGCGGCGGAATACGCGCCGTAGGCATGTACTTCCCCGGACGCCGGCGAATCGGCAGCGCGGCCAGTCCACGCGGTGCCGAACTCATCGCGGGGCGCACGGTCATGAACCGCTTCCCGATCCCCCACCAACTCGACTCCGATCATCAACCCACGTCCGCGTACCTCGCCGATGCAGGCGAACTCAGCAGCCAGGTAGTCGAGTTGGGAGAGGAGGCGAGAGCCGATGGTCGCTGCTCGTTGGGCGAGTCGGTGTTCGCGGACATGGGCGAGGGTCGCGGCACCCGCGGCGAGGGCGAGTTGGTTGCCGCGGAAGGGGCCGGACGAGGCGATGGGCCGGGGAGGCGCGAGGGCTTCGTGGTGGATCACCGCGGCCAGCGGAAGGCTGCCGCCGATGGCATCGGAGAGGATCATCACGTCGGGCGTGACCCCGCTGTGCTCGACGGCCCAGAAGGCACCGGTCCTGCCGACGCCGGTCCGCGTCTCGTCGGCGATCAGGGGGATGGAGCGGGCGGCGGTGAACCGCCGTGTCGCCCGCATCCAGGCGTCGGACAGGGGGAAGACCCCACAGTCGCCGTGGACGGGTTCGACGACGATTCCGGCGGGATCGGTCGCCGCAGACGTGGCGGAACGAGCCGACTCGCCTCGTTGAGCCGACTCGCTCCGTTGAGCCGCCAGTTCGCCGTGGCCCGCGTCGGCGGCCCCGAAGGGGCAGCGAGAACCGCTCCCCGACCCGCCCGGCGCGAGCGGTCCCCGCTCGGTGCCCGTCAGCGCGACGATTCCGGAGCGTCCGGTGGCCGCGCGTACGAGCGCGACGGCGGTCTCGACGGCTTCCGTCGCCGAGGGGCCGCAGAACTGCACGCGGGCGTGTTCGGCGAGCCCGGGCGGCAGGGTGCGCCTCAGCTCCCTGACGAAGGAGTCCTCGACGGGGGTGGCGAGGTCGGGGACGTCGAGAGGGGCGCCCGAATCGAGGACCTTGCGGATCGCTGCGAGTACGGCGGGGTGGTTGTGGCCGAGAGCGAGGGTTCCGGAGCCCGAGAGGCAGTCCAGGTAGCGGCGTCCGTCCGCGCCCTCGACGGTCATGCCGCGTGCGCGTACCGGCACGATCGGCAGGGCGCGTGCGTAGGTCCGCGCCGCCGTCTCGCGCGACTGCTGTCGGCGCGGGGCACCCTCGGTCACTGGCACGACTCCTCGTCCTCCCGTTCTTGGGCACCCTCCGGCCTCTGTGGGGCGGCTAGTTGGTCTCACGCTCCCGGCGGGCGGCGGCGTCTCGCCCACCTCCGCCGGCGGCGCGCTCACGTGCGGGTGGGCCGCACGGCATGCGCGCGCCCGTCGCCCAACTGCTCCGCCCGAACGTGCTTTGCCCGAACGTGCTCTGCGCGCACGCCGCCCTCGGAGCCCGGAGCGTCACGAGACGGCCATGGGGTCACCCATGCCGATGGGCCTCGTCCAAGCGTGTCCTCGATGACGTCGACGACGTCCACACATCCGACGCGCCCGTCGCAGGACTCGCGCCCACGCGGCACCCCGGGACGGTCACTGTCGACGGCACACCTCCCGAGGCGATCCACGTGGTACATGGGCACACAGGACCGGCCCCGGTCCCCGCCCCCACCGCTACCAACCGCGGTCCCGCCACCGGGTTACGGGTTGCTTCAAGATCCTTGCCGTGACGGAACCGTTGCCGTTCCGTCGGAAGTCCCCCACAGCGAGCGCATAGTGTGGTGTGCCGTTCCCGGAAAGCCGTGAGATCGGCCTGAACCGCAGGTGAGTTCGGCCAGGATCGCGGCCGCGGCGCCGAGTCCTTTCACCACCAGGGGGAGTAACACCATGCGATCCATACGGCCGTCGTTCACCGCTCGCCGGGAGGGGCGCGCCCGCCGCGGAACCTCCCCGGCGCTTGCCGCCGTCGCGCTGGCCTCCACGCTCGCGCTCACCGTCACCGCGTGCGACTCGGGTGACTCCGCCGTGGATGCCAAGGCGTCGGCCTCGGCCACTGCGGGGACCGACGGCGAGTTCAAGATCCCGGACGACATCAAGGACCAGCTCAAGGAGCACGGGATCGATCTGGACAACTGGCGGAACGGCGCCTGGAAGAACTGGGACAAGGACGACTGGCTGCGCGAGGCCGAGGACTACATCAACCCGATCATCGAGGACCTGTGGGACCCGGACCGGATGCGGGAGGCCGAGGAGCCGGACAAGGCGGTCGACGAGGGTGACATCTCCGGTGACCAGGGGGTGACCGACCCGACGCCCGAGCCGGTGGAGGCGGAGGCCGTGCCGGCGTCGTACCACGACAACGCCCCCGAGGCGGGCAAGGTGCTCTTCGACTCCCCCGAGGGCACGATGGTCTGCTCGGGAACGGTCGTGAAGGACCCGGCCAACCCCGGCAAGTCCAACCTCGTGTGGACGGCGGGGCACTGTGTGCACGCGGGCAAGAGCGGCGGCTGGTACCGCAACATCGCGTTCGTGCCGTCGTACAACGACGCGGGCATGTCGGCTGCGGAGTTGCAGAACGCCACCAAGGAGGAGGTCGCTCCGTACGGCGTCTGGTGGGGCGACTGGGTGCAGACCTCGGACCAGTGGATCGAGCAGGGCAGTGCGACCGGCGGCCAGGGGGCGGCGTACGACTTCGCCGTGCTGCATGTGACGCCGGAGGACGGCAGTGGGGGCAAGTCGCTGGAGGAGATGGTGGGCGCGGCGCTGCCGGTCGACTTCGCCGCTCCGGCCGTGCCCGAGATGGAGAGCATGACGGCGACGGGCTACCCGGCGGCGCCGCCGTACGACGGGCAGAAGCTGTACCGGTGCGAGGACAAGCCGGGTCGTCTGTCGATCAATGCCTCGGACCCGACGATGTACCGGATCGGCTGCACGATGACCGGTGGCTCGTCCGGGGGCGGCTGGGTCTCGACGGGCTCGGACGGGAAGCCCGCGCTCGTGTCCAACACCTCGATAGGGCCGGTGACTTCGGGCTGGCTGGCGGGACCGCGACTGGGTGAAGAGGCCGAGGGTGTGTTCCAGGCCGTGAGCGGCAAGTTCGCCGGCCAGTGATCATGCTGGGCCGCGCCACGCACAGGTGACACCGCGGCCCAGCACATTCTGACGACATCTCAACGGGGGTCACACCACCATGCGTTCCCTATTCGAGCGCCGCACCACCAGCACGACCAGAGCCACCAGCACCACCATCGCCACTCGCACCACCAAAGCCACCCGCACTTCCCTCGCCGCTTCCTCCCTGCTCATCGCCCTCGCCCTCACCGCCACCGCGTGCGGCGGCGGCAGCGCGGACGAGGGGGCCGACCGGGCGGGCGCCACGGCGTCGCGGGAGGCCGACGGCGGTGACGGCAAGGCCGGGATACCGGCGGACATCGCGGACCGCCTCGCCGAGGCGGGCATCGACGTGGACGCCTGGAAGGACGGCGGCTGGCGGGACTGGGACAAGGACAAGTGGCTCAGCGAGGCCGAGGACTTCGCCAATCCGGTGATCGAGGGCCTGTGGAAGCCGGAGCGGATGCAGTCCGCGCAGGTGGCCGACAAGACCCTGTCGACGAAGGACGCGTCGGCCGATCCGGGCGTCAGTGATCCGGAGCCGGCGCCGGTCCGGGCCGAGGCGGAGAAGACGCCGTACCACCGCAACGCCGCTCCGGTCGGCAAGGTCTTCTTCGACTCCCCCGAGGGCTCGATGGTCTGCTCGGGCACGGTCATCAAGGACGTGAACCATCCGGGGAAGTCCAACCTCGTCTGGACGGCGGGCCACTGCGTGCACGCGGGGCAGAGCGGCGGCTGGTACCGGAACATCATGTTCGCCCCGGCCTACAACGACCTCGGCAAGTCCCAGGCGGAGCTGGGCAACGCCTCCAGCAGCGAGATGGCGCCGTACGGCAACTGGTGGGCGGACTGGGCCTCCACCTCCAGCGGCTGGCTGCAGGGCGGCTCGGCGACCGGCGGTGCGGGGGCGGCGTACGACTACGCCGTGCTGCACGTGCAGCCCGAGCAGGGGGCCAAGTCCCTGGAGGAGACGGTCGGCGCGGCGCTGGACGTGGACTTCTCGGCACCGTCCGCGGCGGAGTCCGGCGAGATGGGCGCGTGGGGGTATCCGGCGGGTCCGCCGTACAACGGGTTGCAGATGTTCAAGTGCATCGACCGGCCGGGGCGGTTCTCGCTCAGCCCGGCGCTGCCGACGATGTACCGGATCGGCTGCACCATGACGGGCGGTTCGTCGGGCGGCGGCTGGTTCCGGGTGGTGGACGGCGAGACCGTGCTGGTCTCCAACACCTCGATCGGACCGGCCGACAGCACCTGGCTCGCGGGGCCGCAGCTCGGGCAGGACGCACAGGCGCTGTACGACAACATGAGCCGGACGTACGGCGGTCGGTGACGCGCCGATGACGAAGGCCCGCCCCTCACACCAGGGGCGGGCCTTTTCCGTCGGAGGCGCCGGGCGGATCCGTCGATCGGCTAGGCGGCCGGGCTCGGAACGTACGGCGCCAGTTCCGCCGCGAGTTCCTCGTGCACCCGGACCTTAAGCAGCGTGCCCTCCGGGGTGTGCTCCTCGGAGACGACATCGCCCTCGTCGTGGGCGCGGGCGACCAGCTTGCCCTGGGTGTACGGCACGAGCACCTCGACCTCGACGGAGGGGCGGGGCAGCTCGTTGTCGATCAGCGCGAGCAGTTCGTCGATGCCGCGGCCGGTACGGGCCGAGACGGCGATCGAACGCTTCTCGATCCGCATCAGCCGCTGGAGGACCAGCGGGTCGGCGGCGTCGGCCTTGTTGATCACGACGATCTCGGGTACGTCGGTGGCGCCGACGTCCCGGATCACCTCGCGCACCGCGGCCAGCTGCTCCTCCGGGGTCGGGTGCGAACCGTCGACCACGTGCAGGATCAGGTCGGACTCGCCGACCTCCTCCATCGTGGAGCGGAACGCCTCGACCAGGTGGTGCGGCAGGTGCCGGACGAAGCCGACGGTGTCGGCCAGCGTGTACAGCCGGCCGCTCGGGGTCTCCGCCCGGCGGACGGTCGGGTCCAGGGTCGCGAACAGGGCGTTCTCGACCAGGACACCGGCGCCCGTGAGGCGGTTGAGCAGGGAGGACTTGCCCGCGTTGGTGTAGCCGGCGATGGCGACGGAGGGCACCTTGTGGCGCTTGCGCTCCTGGCGCTTGATGTCGCGGCCGGTCTTCATCTCCGCGATCTCCCGGCGCATCTTCGCCATCTTCTCGCGGATCCGGCGCCGGTCCGTCTCGATCTTGGTCTCACCGGGACCACGGGTGGCGAGACCGCCGCCCTTGCCGCCGCCCATCTGACGGGACAGCGACTGACCCCAGCCTCGCAGCCTCGGCAGCATGTACTGCATCTGCGCGAGGGCGACCTGCGCCTTGCCCTCTCGGGACTTGGCGTGCTGAGCGAAGATGTCCAGGATCAGCGCCGTACGGTCGATGACCTTGACCTTGACGACGTCCTCGAGGTGGATCAGCTGGCCGGGGCTGAGCTCACCGTCGCAGATGACGGTGTCCGCGCCCACGTCGACCACGATGTCGCGCAGCTCCTCGGCCTTGCCGGAGCCGATGTAGGTCGCGGCGTCGGGCTTGTCGCGGCGCTGCGTCACACCGTCGAGCACGAGTGCGCCCGCGGTCTCCGCGAGGGCGGCGAGCTCCGCGAGGGAGTTGTCGGCGTCCTGCACGGTCCCCGAGGTCCAGACGCCGACGAGGACGACCCGCTCCAGACGGAGCTGGCGGTACTCGACCTCGGTGACGTCCTCGAGCTCGGTGGAGAGGCCGGCGACGCGGCGCAGCGCCGCACGCTCGGAACGGTCGAGCTGGTCGCCGTCCCGCTCTCCGTCGATCTCGTGGCTCCAGGCGACGTCCTCTTCCATCAGGGCATCGGCCCGAAGACCTTCGGGAAAGTCGTGCGCGAGGCGCTTGGTGTCCTGGGAAGGGGAAGAAGAGGAGGTCATTGGGTCCTTACGTCGTTGGGGATACCGTGGTGCGGCGGCGGGGCGCCGCGCCGGAAGAGCCTGTCGGACCCCTGTGCGTAGCTGGTCCGTCACTGTTCTCAACGCGCGAGGCTCCGGGGAGATTCCCGTCGCCTGCGCCGCCGACCTGAAAATGGTCGCACGCAACGCCCCGTCTCGTCACCGTGTTATTCCCCGCCGTGCCCCGCCGTAGCCTTCCTCGGCGTCTTGACCTCGGGTGTGGCCGGCTTCTCCGGTGTCCGGCGGGCCGTCTCCGGCTTCCAGTCGGGGTGCCCGGGCATCGGCGGGGTCTTCTCGCCGTACAGCCAGGCCTGGAAGAAGCTGTCCAGGTCGCGTCCGGACAGCTGGGAGGCGAGGGAGACGAAGTCGGCCGTGGTCGCCGTGCCGTCCCTGTACTGGCTCACCCAGGCCCGCTCCAGGCCCTCGAAGACCCGCTGCCCGATCTCCTGGCGCAGGGCGTACAGCACCAGGGCGGCGCCGTCGTAGACGTTGGGGCGGAAGATGCCGAGGCGGCTGTCGGACTCGGGCACCTTGGGTGCGGCGGGCGGGCCGCCGGCGGCGCGCCAGCGGTCGGAGGCGCCGTAGGCGGCGCGCATCCGCGACTCCAGGGACCGGTTGGACTTCTCCTGCGCGTAGAGCGCCTCGTACCAGGTCGCGTGTCCCTCGTTGAGCCACAGGTCGGACCAGGTGCGGGGGCTGACGCTGTTGCCGAACCACTGGTGGGCCAGCTCGTGGACCATGACCGAGTCGACGTACCACTCGGGGAACGCGCGGTCGGTGAAGAGCTCCCTCTCGAAGAGGGAGAGGGTCTGCGTCTCCAGTTCGAAGCCGGTGGAGGCGTCCGCGACGAGCAGGCCGTACGTCTCCAGGGGGTACCGCCCGATCTTGCCCTCCATCCAGGAGATCTGCTCGGGCGTCTTCGCGAGCCACGGCTCGAGCGCGGCCTTGTGCCGGGTGGGAACGACGTCCCGCAGCGGGAGCCCGTGCGGCCCGGTGCGGCGGAGCACTGTGGAGCGGCCGATCGAGACCTGGGCGAGCTCGGTGGCCATGGGGTGCCGAGTGCGGTACGTCCACTGGGTCGCGGTGCCGGCGCGGCGTACGTCGGCCTGGAGTCCGTTGGCGACGGCCGTGTAGCCCTCGGGGGCGGTGATGCGGAAGGTGAAGCCGGCCTTGTCGGAGGGGTGGTCGTTGCAGGGGAACACCAGGTGGGCCGCGTCGGCCTGGTTGGCCATCGCCAGGCCGTCGGAGGTGCGGACCCAGCCGCCCTCGCGGCCGCCTGCGGGCACGGGGTCGCTGGTGTGCCGCACGGTGATGCGCATCCGCTGCCCCTGGGGCAGCGACTCCTCCGGCGTGATCACCAGGTCCTCGCCCGCCGCGGCGAAGGAGACCGGCTCACCGTCCATCTCCACGGAGGAGACCTTGCCGCGGGCGAAGTCGAGGTTGACGCGCGAGAGGGGGGCGGTGGTGCGGGCGTCGATGGTGGTGACGCCCTGGAGCGGCTTGTCGTTGCTGCCGGGATACGTGAGGGAGAGGTCGTAGGCCGCCACGTCGTAGCCCGGGTTGCCGAGGTACGGGAAGAGGCGGTCGCCGACGCCCAGCGGGATGGGCGAGGCGCTCGCGGCGACGAGACAGACGGAGGCGGCGGAGGCGGTCAGGGCGGCCTTCAGCCGGCGGTTGATCCTGGGGCGGTGGGTGCGGGCTCGGGCGCCGTCGGTGGCGGGCCGGTGAGCCCTGTCACGGGGGGTGAGCAGCATGGGCTACGGCTATCAGCGCGCGCCTGCGGCGCCACGGCGACGCGCGTCGGGCGCACCCGAACGGGGTGCGGGGTGGGGGCCAAGGCGCGCAGTGCGGACGGGGGCGGCGCAGGGGGACCGAGTGGGTCCCGCGTGCGCGCGGGACGCTGATGCCCGGTTCAGGCCCGGGTCACCAGGTCGACACCGGGTGCTGCGCCCGGCTCACGTCGTACACACCGGCCACGTTGCGCATCGCGCGCATCAGGCCGGGCAGGTGGGCGGCGTCGGTCAGTTGGAGTGTGTAGGTGTGGCGGACCCGTTGCTGCGTCGGGGGTTCCACGGTGGCCGAGACGATCTCGGCGCCCTGAAGGGCGATGGCCTCGGTCAGGTCCGCGAGGAGGTGGGGGCGACCGAACGATTCGGCGACCAGCGTCACCCGGCACTCCGCGCCGTCCCCCCAGTTCACGCCCACCTCGGCACGTCCCGTGCCCTTCATCCGCGCCACCGCGGCGCACCCGACGCGGTGGACGGTCACGACTCCGCCGCGTACGGCGAAGCCGGTGACCTCGTCGGGCGGTACGGGGGTGCAGCAGCGGGCGAGCCGGACGCTCGCGCCCGGGCGGTCGACGACCGCGGCCGCGACCGTGGCGGGCGCGGGTGACGTGGGGCGTACGGCGGTCTCGTCGGCGCGTGGCTCGCGGCTCGTCTCCGTCGTCGCCGTCCCGCCCGCGTCCGTGGGTGTGGGATGCGCGGTCAGCCACCGCTGGATGGCGATCCGGGCGGCCGGCGTGTGGGCGTGGTCCAGCCACTCCCGGGAGGGCTCGGAAGCGGGGTCCTGCCCCATGAGCAGCTGGACCGTGTCGCCGTCGCGCAGGACGGTGCTCAGCGTCGCCAGGCGGCCGTTGACGCGGGCCCCGATGCAGGCGTGCGCGTCCTCGCCGTACTGGGCGTACGCGGCGTCCACGCAGGAGGCGCCCTCCGGCAGTCCGAGGGTGCCGCCGTCGGGGCGGAAGACGGTGATCTCACGGTCCTGGGCGAGGTCCTCGCGCAGGGTGGACCAGAAGGTGTCCGGGTCGGGTGCGGCCCGCTGCCACTCGAGGAGGCGGGAGAGCCAGCCGGGGCGGGTCGGGTCGGCGCGCTCGCCGTCGGCCGGGTCCTCGGGGGAGGCGGGCGCCGCATAGGGGTTGCCGAGCGCGATGACGCCGGCCTCGGCGACCTTGTGCATCTGGTGGGTGCGGATGAGCACCTCGGCGACCTGGCCGTCCGCGCGGGCGAGGGCGGTGTGCAGCGACTGGTAGAGGTTGAACTTCGGTACGGCGATGAAGTCCTTGAACTCCGAGACCACGGGCTTCATGCAGGTGTGCAGTTCGCCGAGGACGCCGTAACAGTCCGCGTCCTCGTTCACCAGCACCAGCAGCCGGCCGAAGTCGCAGCCGCGCAGCCGGCCGCGTTTGCGGGAGACGCGGTGCAGGGAGACGAAGTGGCGGGGGCGGATGAGGACTTCGGAGGCGATGTCGGCCTCGTTCAGCACGGTGCGCATCTCGGCGGCGATCTCGGCGAGCGGGTCGTCGCCGCGGGCGGCGTTCTCGACGAGCAGGGCGCGGGTGTGCTCGTACTCCTCGGGGTGCAGGATCGCGAAGACCAGGTCCTCCAGTTCGGTCTTGAGGGCCTGGACGCCGAGGCGTTCGGCGAGCGGGATGAGGACGTCCCGGGTGACCTTGGCGATCCTGGCCTGTTTCTCGGGACGCATCACGCCGAGGGTGCGCATGTTGTGCAGCCGGTCGGCGAGTTTGATCGACATCACCCGGACGTCGCTGCCGGTGGCGACGAGCATCTTGCGGAACGTCTCGGGTTCGGCGGCGGCACCGTAGTCGACCTTCTCGAGTTTGGTGACGCCGTCGACGAGGTAGCGCACCTCCTCGCCGAACTGCTCGCGCACCTGAGCGAGGGTCACGTCGGTGTCCTCGACGGTGTCGTGGAGCAGAGATGCCGTCAAAGTGGTGGTCTCGGCACCGAGTTCGGCGAGGATCAGGGTGACGGCGAGCGGGTGCGTGATGTAGGGCTCACCGCTCTTGCGCATCTGGCCGCGGTGCGAGGACTCGGCCAGGAGGTAGGCGCGGCGCAGCGGTTCGAGGTCGGCGTCGGGATGGTGGGCGCGATGCGCCTCGACGACATGGCCGATCGCGTCGGGCAACCGGTCGCGGGCGGCGGGCCCGAGCAGAGCGGCGCGGCCGAGGCGCCGCAGGTCGAGTCGCGGGAGCGACCTTCTGCGGGGCGCCGGCGAGGGCACGGGGCCTGTCATCGGGCCCGCTACGGCACCTGGGCTCGCAGGGTTCGTGGCCTCCGCACTCATGGGCACCTCCGGCTGCGTGGACCGGCGGACGGGGTGCCCCATGGCGGACACGGCTCAGGGGTGGCGGACATCTCCCCCGTCCGGGCCGGTGCTTGATGCTATCGAGCCCACCACGCCCACCTGACCGCCTCTCGGCCAGCGTGAAACGGATCACCCATTCGAGCGATGGTTTGGATGTTTATGGCCGGGCACGGCATGAACTGGGCTGCCAGGTGTCGAACGTCCGAGCGGAGGATCGGCGGCCATTCGCCGTACGGCGACCGCTTCCTGGCGGGGTGTCAGCGGATCACGAAGGCCCGGAGAAGCGGATGCCCCGTCAGCCCGTCGCGCCCGCGAGCCACTCCATGTCGATCTCGCCCTCGGCGACGATCACCGCCGGGCCCGTCATCTCGACCGCGCCGTCCGGCTGTTCGGTGATGACGAGGCGTCCGCCGGGGACGTCGACGGTGTACGTCACCGGAGTCCCGGTGACGGCGGGGTCGGCGCCGTCGCGGCGGGCGGTCGCCACGGCGACGGCGCACGCCCCGGTGCCGCAGGAGCGGGTCTCGCCGGAGCCGCGCTCGTGCACGCGCATGGCGACGTGCCGGGGGCCGCGGTCGACGACGAATTCGACGTTCACGCCGTCCGGGTAGGCGGCGGCCGGGCTGAACGGCGGCGGGGAGAGCAGGTCGCCGGCGTCGGTGAGGTCGTCCACGAACGCCACGGCGTGCGGGTTGCCCATGTTCACGTTCCGCGCGGGCCAGCTGCGCTCGCCCACGCTCACCGTGACCTCGCCCTCGGGGAGCCGTGCGCTGCCCATGCCGACGGTCACGTCACCGTCCTTGGCGAGGTGCACGGTCTTCACGCCCCCGCGCGTGGCGACGGCGATGTCACCCTCGGTCACGTGACCGGCCCGCTGGAGGTAGCGCGCGAACACGCGCACGCCGTTGCCGCACATCTCCGCGATCGAGCCGTCGCCGTTGCGGTAGTCCATGAACCACTCCGCCTCGGCCGCCATCTCCTTGGCCTCGGGGTGCGCCGCGGACCGCACGACGTGCAGCAGGCCGTCGCCGCCGACGCCCGCGCGGCGGTCGCACAGGGCGGCCACGGCGGTGGCCGCCAGGTCGAGGGCGTTCTCGGGGTCCGGGACGATCACGAAGTCGTTCTCGGTGCCGTGCCCCTTGAGGAAGGCGATCCGCGTGCTCATTCCTCGATCGTACGGGGTGACCACGACACCCGGTCGCGCCCGGGGCACGGTCGAGCGCCCGCTCAGCGCAGCCGCGCGACCCGCCAGACCGCGAGCACCACCACCGCGGCCACCACGACCACGTACGCGAGCACCACCCGCCAGTCCGGTCGCCGTCCGGAGCCGCGCTGCGGCAGCCCCGGCCAGGTGTGGCCGACCTTGCGAGCGGCCATCATGCCCCAGCCGGCGGCGCAGGAGCAGATCAGCAGCCCCAGCATGGCGATCACGGCGCCGCTGTCGCCGAAGTCGAAGGCGAGCGGGAAGGCGAACATCAGGGAGCCCACCGCGGCCAGGCCGACGATCGGCGCGAGCTGCCACAGGCGCAGGCGGCGCTGCGGGCGCAGCTCGACCTCGACCTCGGGACCGCCCACGAACAGCTCGTCCGGCTCGGGGCCGTCGTCGCTGACACCGTCCGGCGTCTCGTCGAGCCCGTCCCCGGCGAGGCGGACGTCGCCGTCCGGAGTGAGACGGACGTCCTCGTCCGAGGCGAGAGGGCTCTCACCGCCGAGTCCGGGGGTGGCCTCGGCGCCGGAGCCGGGTGCCTCACCGTCGATGCCGAGCGGATCGTCCCCGTGGGCGCCGGCCGGCCCGTCCGGGTCGGCGCCGGGACGGACATGCCCGCCCGCGGTCAGTCCCCCCACCTCGACGCCCGGACGCCCGTGGTCGTCGCGCTCCGCTTCACCACTCCCGGTGGCGGCGTGCTCGGCGGCTTGTGCCGTGTTGCGAGGGCCGGCCTCCATCGCCACGCGCCCTCCCAACTAGGACTCCACTTGGTCGATCGAAGCTCGATGATGGCACGGCGCCGGAGGCCCGGATGACGGCCGGGGCGTCCCGATGCCATCACGTGATCAGGCTGTGACCGGTCGTTCGACCAACGCCAGGGCGCGCTGTGGAAGTTCCCCGCGATCCGCCGCGGCCCCACTGAGCCAATGCACCCGGGGGTCGCGCCTGAACCATGAATCCTGGCGGCGCGCGAAGCGTTTGGTGGCCCGTACGGTCTCGGCCCGGGCCTCCTCCACCGTGCACTCGCCGGCCAGCGCGGCGAGCACCTGCTGGTAGCCGAGTGCGCGCGACGCCGTGCGCCCCTGGCGCAAGCCCCGCGCCTCCAGTGCGCGCACTTCCTCGACGAGCCCGCACTCCCACATCCGGTCGACGCGCAGCGCGATGCGCTCGTCGAGCTCGGGCCGCGCCACGTCGACGCCGATCTGCACGGTGTCGTACACCGAGTCGTGACCCGGCAGGTTGGCCGTGAAGGGCATCCCGGTGATCTCGATCACCTCGAGCGCCCGGACGATACGGCGGCCGTTGCTCGGCAGGATCGCGCGCGCGGCGTCGGGGTCGGCGGCGGCCAGTCGGGCGTGCAGCGCTCCCGAGCCGCGCAGCGTCAGCTCCTCCTCCAGCCGGGCCCTGACCTCGGGGTCGGTGCCGGGGAACTCCAGGTTGTCGACCGCCCCGCGGATGTACAGGCCGGAGCCGCCGACGAGGATCGGCCAGCGCCCCTCGGCCAGCAGTCCCTCGATGTGCTCGCGGGCCAGCCGCTGGTACTCGGCGACGGAAGCCGTGACCGTGACGTCCCAGATGTCGAGGAGGTGGTGCGGGACCCCGCCGCGTTCCTCGGGCGTCAGCTTGGCGGTGCCGATGTCCATCCCCTGGTAGAGCTGCATGGAGTCGGCGTTGACGACCTCCCCACCGAGCTGCTGGGCGAGGTGGACGCCCAGATCGGACTTTCCGGCCGCGGTCGGTCCGACGACGGCGATGACTCGGGGGGCGGGAAGTGCGCTGCTCACCGCACCAGTCTCGCAAACCTTCGAGGCCGCTCTCGAACGAGTTACGTGACGGAGGCTTCCCGGAGTCGTTGCCCGTTGCGGGGTTCGCGCCGCCGGTTCACCGGGGCGGCGACCCGGGCGACACACGGACGCTTCCCGGCCTCCTCGGCCTCGCCCGGGCAGGGGGACCCCACGGCGACGCGGGATTTTGCCCGCGCGAGTAACGTATGGAGTTGATATGGGCGTTTTTGCGCGACTTTTCCGCAAGTCGAAGACGACGGAGGAGAAGACCACGGAGGAGACGTCGACCGCCGAGACGTCGCCCGCCGAGGCGGGGACCGACCAGCCGTCGGCCCGGCCGGCGACGGACGAGGTCACGGAGGCCAAGGCATCCGGTGGGACCGAAGCCGGGGCCGGGACGGACGCGGCGGCCAAGACGGGCGGCGAGGGCGACGCTCCGGAGTCCGTCGAGATCCCGCAGCAGCAGTCGCCCGGCCAGGCGGCCGACAGCGAGGCCGACGAGGGCGCCCGCACGTGACGGTCCCGCGAGGGAAGGTGAACCCATGGGTCTTTTGGACAATCTGAAGGCCAGGCTGGGCCCGGCCAAGGGCAAGGTCTCCGACCTCGCGCAGCAGCACGGGGGCAAGATCCAGCACGGCATCGACAAGGCCGCCAAGGCCGTCGACGACCGGACCAAGGGCAAGTACAGCGACAAGATCCACCACGGCACCGACAAGGCGAAGGGTGCCATGGACCGGCTCGCGCACAAGGACGACAGGGGTACGGGAGGCGGTACGACCACGCCGCCGAGCGGCCCGCCGCCGACCTCCTGAGGCGAGCGCGTACCAGCGAACCGGTAACCGGTAATACGGCACGACCGACGGGCGGCCGCGGAGCACCACGCTCCCGGCCGTCCGCCGTATCGGGCCCTACGACCAGGACGCCACCACGTACCCGACTCCGTACGGTGCGTCCTCGTACAGCAGCGCCCCGCCGAGCAGCGTGCCCTCGGCCGCGCCCGCGAGGACCTGCCACGGCGCACGCCCCGACACCATGAGCTGACGCGCGAGCTCCACGTCCAGCGCCGCCAGGGCCGCGAGGTCCGCCGACCCGAGCGCACGGCCCACCGCCGCGTCGAACGGCTCCGCCCGCTCGTCGAGATAGCCCGGCGCCTTCAGCGTGCGGCACGCGCTCGCGTCGCCCATCACCAGCAGCGCGACCCGCTCGTCCCCGGCGGCGATCTCCCCGCCGATGTCCCTGCACCGCTCGGGTGCGAGATCTTCCGCCACGGCGAGCCCCTCGATCGGCGCGTCCGCCCAGGCCGTTCGCTCCAGCAGCCACGCGGCGACCGCGAGCGAGGGCGGCAGCGTGGCCGGCACGGTCGTCCCGGCACCGTCGGCCGCGCCGGCCCGGCCCAGCCGCACGCCGACGTCGACACCGAAGCCGCGGAACGAGCCGTGCGTGCCCTCCGGGTACGACTCGGTCCCGCCCTCGCGGGCGGGCCCGACGACGATCAGCCTGTCGGGCCGTGCGGCGGCGAGGACGCCGAGCGCGTCCGTGCACGCGGTGCGGGCGAGGTCCATCTCGGGAGCGGCACCCGCGGCGACCGCGGGGACGAGGAGCGGCGGGCAGGGGCACACGGCGGCGGCGACAAGCATGATCGGCAGCGTAACCCCCACCGTCGTCGCCCCCGCGGACGTCATCCACGGAAGCCGCTCCGCCGCCCCCCGTGCTCAAGCGCCCGCCCCCGCGGAGGCCGACCCCGCGGATGCCGCCCGCTACGTCGGCCCGGCCTCAGTCGAGGGCGCAACCGCCGCCCGTGGCCACCGGCAGCGGCTCCGGGACGCCCACCGACGGCAGGCCCAGCAGCACGCCCGCCGGCTTGGCGGCCTCCGCCGTGTTCCGCTTCTCCCAGGCGTCGCCCGCGCGCGTGCGGCGCACGGCGAGGACGGGTCCCTCGGCGAGGAGGTGGTGCGGGGCGGCGTAGGTCACCTCGACCGTGACCACGTCGCCGGGGCGCACCTCCTCGTCCGGCTTGGTGAAGTGGACCAGGCGGTTGTCGGGGGCGCGGCCCGAGAGGCGGTGGGTGGCGCCGTCCTTGCGGCCCTCGCCCTCGGCGACCATCAGCTCCAGGGTGCGGCCGACCTGCTTCTTGTTCTCGTCCCAGGAGATCTCCTCCTGGAGGGCGACGAGACGCTCGTAGCGCGCCTGGACGACCTGCTTGGGGATCTGCCCCTCCATCTCGGCGGCCGGGGTACCGGGACGCTTCGAGTACTGGAACGTGAACGCCTGCGCGAATCGGGCCTCGCGCACCACGTGCAGGGTCTGCTCGAAGTCCTCCTCGGTCTCGCCGGGGAAGCCCACGATGATGTCCGTGGTGATCGCCGCGTGCGGGATGGCGGCGCGGACCTTCTCGATGATGCCGAGGTAGCGCTCCTGGCGGTACGAGCGGCGCATGGCCTTCAGGACCGTGTCCGAGCCGGACTGGAGCGGCATGTGCAGCTGCGGCATCGCGTTCGGCGTCTCCGCCATCGCGGCGATGACGTCGTCCGTGAAGTCACGCGGGTGCGGCGAGGTGAAGCGGACGCGCTCCAGGCCCTCGATCCCGCCGCAGGCCCGCAGCAGCTTGCCGAAGGCCTCGCGGTCACCGATGTCGGAGCCGTAGGCGTTGACGTTCTGGCCGAGCAGCGTGATCTCGGAGACGCCCTCGGCGACCAGGGCCTCGACCTCGGCGAGGATGTCGCCGGGGCGGCGGTCCTTCTCCTTGCCGCGCAGCGCCGGGACGATGCAGAAGGTGCAGGTGTTGTTGCAGCCGACCGAGATCGACACCCATGCCGCGTACGCGCTCTCGCGGCGCGTCGGCAGCGTCGAGGGGAACGCCTCCAGCGACTCGGCGATCTCGACCTGGGCCTCTTCCTGCACGCGCGCGCGTTCCAGCAGGACGGGCAGCTTGCCGATGTTGTGCGTGCCGAAGACGACGTCCACCCAGGGCGCACGCTTCACGATGGTGTCGCGGTCCTTCTGCGCGAGGCAGCCGCCGACGGCGATCTGCATGCCGGGCCGCTGGGCCTTCTTCGGCGCGAGGTGGCCGAGGTTGCCGTAGAGCCGGTTGTCGGCGTTCTCCCGTACCGCGCAGGTGTTGAAGACGACGACGTCCGCCTCGCCGTCCGCCCCTTCCGGGGCGCGGACGTAACCGGCGTCCTCCAGCAGGCCGGCCAATCGCTCGGAGTCGTGGACGTTCATCTGGCACCCGTAGGTGCGGATCTCGTAGCTCTTGGGTGCTTGAACGTCCACTGCCGGGCTCCGGTCGCTGCTGCTGGTCATGCGTCAAGGGTAGGCGGTCCCGCGAGGGGGGCGTCCCCGTCCTGGAAGGGCGCCCTCCCGGTCCAGGACGGGCCCCCGTCGCAGGGTCACACGGGCAAACGGGGACGTCACCCGCCGGACGGCGGCAGGGGTGGTGTCCGCGGTGACGACGGCGGTGTCGCCGGTGGGGAGGCGAGGACGCAGGACACGACGACCACGAAGGGCCACACCGACTGGAAGCCGGTCACCAGGCGCTCGACGGCTCCGGCGGAGCCCTGCCGGCTCGCCTCGACCAGGAACCAGGCCGCGCCGGCGCACATCACGGCGGTGGCCGCGACGCAGGGTGCGGGGCGCAGGGCCCACGGAGCGCCCCCGCCGCGCTCGGTGGCCAGCACCGGCCACACCGCGAGGAGCGTGAAGGCCAACGTGGCGACGGACCCGTGACGCAAGGAACCCCCGCTGCTCGGGGTCGGGAGCAGCGCAACCATGAGCGCCGCCACTCCCCCGGCCGCCAGCGCCAGCCGTCCGGCGAGCGCAGCCGCGCGCAGTGCCCAGGCGGTCAGCAGGTGGCAGGCGCCGAGGGCGAGCATCGCGACGGTCATCACCCAGAATCCCGCCGCCCCGTACGCCGCCAGGACGCTGATCGTCTGGGTGACGGGGTCGTACGCCGGCCCCTCCAGCCGTGCCGCGACCGTCCAGCCCGAGATCAGCAGGACGGGCGGGCATCCCGACGAGACCAAGGCCCACCTGGGAACCGTTCGCATCCGCACACGGTAGAACGCCGATCAGCGCCTTCCCGGTACACACGCGGTCGGCCCTGCCCGGATCGCGCCCCACGTGAGCTCACCGTTCCCCGCCGGCCGTGGGAACGAGCAGCCGTACCTCCGCGCCCCGCCCCGGTGCCCGCCCCAGTGTCAGCGCCGCCCCGACCAGCAACGCCCGTTCCCGCATCCCGCCCATACCGGCTCCTTCCGGCGCCTCTCCCAGACCCCGGCCGTTGTCGCGGACGTACAGCTCGACGCCTCCCGCGACCGGTCCGAACCGGAGTTCCGCACGGTCGGCACCGGAGTGCCGCGCGGTGTTGGTGAGCGCTTCCTGGGCCACCCGGTAGACCACCAGTTCGGTCTCCTGGTCCAGTGCGGGCAGCTCGCCCCGCACGTCGTGGCGCACCGTCAGCCCATGGCCGGTGAACTCACCGGCCAGCGCCCGCAGCGCACTGGCCAGCCCCAGCTCCTCCAGCACCCCGGGCCGCAGCCGGCGCGCGATACGCCGGATCTCGTCGAGTCCGGCCCGGGTCGCGTCCTGCGCCTGGCCGACCTCGTCCCTCAACTCCCGTGGCGCGCGGTCGGCGACCCGCTTGAGCTGGAGCAGAACGGCGGTGAGGGTCTGCCCGACCTCGTCGTGGAGCTCGCGCGCGATGCGATGGCGTTCCCGCTCCTGCGCGGAGAGGGCGCGTGCCGCGCTGGCGGCGCGTTCGGTCTCCAGCCGGTCCAGCATCGTGTTGTACGTCGTGATGAGCACCGCGGTCTCCACCGGCCCGGAGACCTCGGCACGGGCGCCGGGCCGCAGCAGATCCGCGGTGGCCATGGCCCGGCCCAGACGGCCCAGCGGGGCCAGACCCACGCGCAGGACGGCGGCGTTGACCGCGAGCAGCGCCGCGAGGCCGCAGACGACGACCAGCGCCTCGCCCGGCAGCACCGGGGTCGACACCGTGACCGGGCCGAGCAGCAGGGCGGTGGCCACGAGCAGGCCGAGGGCGTTCAGGGAGAAGATCCGCCAGAACAACGACACGCCTGTACCGACTCCTCTCCCTGCCCTGGCCGACAGCACCGCCCTGACCAGCCTCTCCGCTCCCCGCCGCCGCTGTCCATCCGTGCTGACACCCATGTCGCCACGGTACGGGCGGATGGCAGCATGGCGGGGCCGACGGCCTCCGCGCGACCGTCGGCAGGCAGGCAGCGCTTCCGGCGCCACCGGGATCAGCACCGCTTTCCGCACGGCACCGTGCACTGCCCTGCACTGCACCGCACCGCACCACACGGCATGCGCACGACACGGCATGCGTACGACACCGCACGGCATCCACGCATCCGTACGACACCACACGGCATCCGCACGACGATCAGCAAGGGGAACCATCGTGTCCGCTCCACGCCTCAGGGCGACGCCGCTGCCGGGCATCGGGGTCCAGTACGACCTCGTCACCCGGGAACACCGCCACCTGTCCGTGGTTGCCCACCGCGACGGCACCCGGACGGTCAACGTCTACCGGACCGACGACCCCGACTCCTGCGCCCAGTCGCTGCACCTGACCACCGCCGAGGCCGGCGCGCTGATCGACGCGCTGCAGCCCTCGCACCACAGCAACAACCTGCTCTCCACCACCGACCTCGGCCTGGTCGCCGAGCGGATCGAGGTGGGCGCGACCTCGCGCTGGAACGGCCGCGTGCTCGGCGACACCCGGCTGCGGACCGAGACCGGCGCGTCCGTCGTGGCCGTGCTGCGGCGGGCCGAGGCCATTCCGTCCCCGACCCCCGACTTCCGGCTCGCGGGCGGCGACACACTGATCGTCATCGGCACCCGCGAGGGCGTCGACGCCGCCGCGGCGATACTCGGGCGGGAGTGAGCCGGTGCACTCCGCTGTTCTGCTGATCGAGTTCGGTTCGATCCTCCTCGGCCTCGGCCTGCTCGGCCGGATGGCCGGCCGGCTGGGCTTCTCCCCCATTCCCCTCTATCTGCTCGCCGGACTGGCCTTCGGCGAGGGCGGTCTGCTGCCCCTCGGCGCGAGCGAGGAGTTCGTCGCCATCGGCGCCGAGATCGGCGTCATCCTGCTGCTGCTCATGCTCGGACTGGAGTACACGGCCAGCGACCTCGTCACCAACCTCAAGGCCCACTACCCGGCGGGCCTGGTCGACTGCGCGCTCAACGCGCTGCCGGGCGCGGCCGTCGCGCTGCTCCTCGGCTGGGGCCCGGTGGCCGCCGTGGTCCTGGCCGGCGTCACCTGGATCTCGTCCTCCGGTGTCATCGCGAAGGTACTCGGCGAACTGGGCCGGATCGGCAACCGCGAGACACCCGTGATCCTCAGCGTGCTGGTCCTGGAGGACCTCGCGATGGCCGTGTACCTGCCCATCATCACCGCGCTGCTCGCGGGGGTCAGCCTGGCGGCGGGCAGCGTGACGCTGGCGATCGCCCTGGGCGTGGCGGGCCTCGTCCTCTTCGCGGCGGTCCGCTACGGCCGGGTCATCTCGCGGTTCGTCTCCAGCGACGACCCGGAGAAGCTGCTGCTGGTCGTCCTCGGGCTGACCATCCTGGTCGCGGGCATCGCCCAGCAGCTCCAGGTGTCGGCGGCGGTGGGCGCGTTCCTGGTCGGCATCGCGCTGTCGGGGGAGGTCGCGGAGGGCGCGCACACGCTGCTGAGCCCCTTGCGTGACCTGTTCGCCGCGGTGTTCTTCGTCTTCTTCGGTCTGCACACCGACCCGGCGAGCATCCCGCCGGTCCTGCTGCCCGCCCTCGGCCTGGCCTTCGTCACCGCCCTCACCAAGATCGCCACCGGCTACTGGGCGGCGCGGCGCGCCGGGATCTCCCTCAAGGGCCGCTGGCGTACGGGCGGGGCGCTGGTGGCTCGCGGCGAGTTCTCGATCGTGATCGCGGGCCTGGCGGTGACGGCGGGCATCGAACCGTCCCTGGGCCCCTTGGCCACCGCGTACGTCCTGATCCTCGTCATCATCGGCCCTCTCACGGCCCGTTACACCGAGCCGATCGCGATGCGCTGGATGCGCCACCGCTCCAAGAAGTCGTCCGGACCGGTCCGACGCGAGGAGGACGCCCGGGCGGAGGCACCGGTGACGGAGGCGCCGGTAGGCGACTGAGACGCCCCCGCACACACGAGGCAGGTCGGGCGGGGTCGCCCACTACCGGGACAACCGCTTCACACCCCGTCCGGCCGCCACCCCTGCCGGCGCAGCACCGCCGCCACGTCCGGAGCCTCGTAGTGCTCCCCCTTCAGCACCTTGCCGTCCGCCCGCCGCATCACCTGGCCGTCGGGGCCCAGCTTGGTCATGTTGGAGCGGTGGATCTCGGCGATCACCGCGTCGAGGTCGATGCCGTGCACCAGGGCCGTGCCGTACGCCACATAGACGACGTCGGCCAGTTCGTGCGCCAGCTTGTCGAGGGGGCCCGTCACCGACACCTCGGCGACCTCCGCGGCCTCCTCGGCCAGCAACTCGCCCCGGTGGCCCGCAAGCCTCGGCGACACCTCGCTCGGAACGCTGCGGGCGTCCAGACCGAAGGCGAGGTGGAACGCACGGACCAGGTCGGCGGGCGAGGAACTCATACCGGGAACCCTAGCCGCCCCCACTGACAGCCCCCTGTGATTCCCGCCCTGGTCAGCAGCCGTACGGACTGGCAGGATCGCGCGCATGTCCAGAGCGCTCCCCCGTATCGGCACCCGCCGTGCCCTGCAGAGCACGGCAGCCGGTGCCGTCGCCCTCGGCCTGCTGCTGTGGTGGCTGCTGCCGCTGGGCGAGGAGCCGCCGAAGGGCTCGATCACGTTCAGCACCGGCACCCCGCGCGGTGTCTACCAGGAGTACGGCACCCTGCTGCGCACCGAGTTGTCCCGGGACATGCCGAACCTCAAGGTGCGGCTGCTGACCAGTGACGGCTCCCAGGAGAACGTCGCGCGCGTGGCGACCGGCGAGGCCGACTTCACCATCGCGGCGGCCGACGCGGTGGAGACGTACGAGCTGAACAAGGGGCCGGGCGCGGACCGGCTGCGCGGCGTCGCACGGCTGTACGACGACTACGTGCACCTGGTCGTCCCGCGCGACTCGGACGTCCAGTCGGTCGAGGACCTGCGCGGCAGGCGGGTCGCCATAGGGCTGCCCCACTCGGGCGTGCGGCTGATCGCGACCCGGGTCCTGAAGGCGGCGGGCATCGACGCGCGGGAGGACATCACGCCGCTGTCCGACGGGATAGACACCGGCCCGGCCCGGCTCAGGCGGGGCGAGATCGAGGCGTTCTTCTGGTCCGGCGGGCTGCCCACGGACGGGCTGCTCCAGCTGGCCAAGAAGTTCAAGTTCCGCTTCGTGCCGATCGACGCGGACTTCGTCTCCGCACTGCACCGGCAGGGCCCGGCGACCCACCACTACCGCGCGACCAACCTGCCCGAGTCGGCCTACGGGGCCCGCGGTGGCGGCACCGTGCCGACGATGGCGGTGTCGAACGTGCTGATCACCCGCAAGGACATGGATCCCGAGCTCACCGAGTGGGTGACCCGCACGGTGATCAAGAGCCGTGACGAGATCGGGGCGCACGTCCACTCCGCCCAGCTGGTCGATCTGCGCACCGCCATCTACACCGACCCGCTTCCCCTGCACGACGGCGCCCGGCGCTACTACCGGTCCGTCAAGCCGTAGGGCTGTTGCGGGGCACGGTCAGCGTCACCTTCAGCCCGTGCGGCGCGTGGTGCTCGTAGGCGATCGAGCCGTCGGCCGCCGCGAGCAGCGCGCGCGTGATGGACAGCCCGAGCCCCGAACCCTTCACGTTCTGGTGCCGTCCGCTGCGCCAGAAGCGGTCACCGACCCGGGTCAGCTCCTCGTCGGTCAGGCCGGGACCCCGGTCGGCGACCACCACGGTGGAGGTGGCGCCGTTGGAGGCGACGGTGACCTGCACGCACTCGCCCTCGGGCGTGAACTTCACCGCGTTGTCGATCACCGCGTCCAGCGCGCTGGACAGGGTCACCGGGTCGGCCCAGGCCGTCGTCGCCGGGCAGTCCGCCACCAGCCGTACGCCCTTGGCCTCGGCGGTCGGTGACCATGCGGCGACCCGCTCGGCGGTCAGCGCGCCCACGTCGGTGAGCCGGAGGTCGGCCCCGGCGTGTTCGGCGAGCGCCAGGTCGAGCAGGTCGTCCAGCACCCGGGCCAGGCGCTTGCCCTCGGCCTGGACCGAGGCGATCTCCTCGTTGCCCTCGGGCAGTTCCAGGGCGAGCAGCTCGATGCGCAACAGCAGCGCGGCGAGCGGGTTGCGCAACTGGTGCGAGGCGTCGGCGACGAAGGCGCGCTGCTGCTCCAGCACGTCCTCGACGTTGTCCACCATCTCGTTGAACGACCGGGCCAGGCGTCGCAGTTCCGGGGGTCCGCTGGCCACCGCGACCCGGGACTTGAGCCGTCCGGTCGCGATCTCGTGCGTGGTGGCGTCCAGGACGCGAACGGGTCGCAGCACCCAGCCGGTCAGGCGCAGCGCGGCGCCGACGGCGAGCAGCATGGCGGCCGTCTCCCCCGCGGCGATGACCAGCCAGCCGTACATGATCTTCGAACGCATCTGGTCCGTGGGCGAGTCGGTGACCACGGCCGCGACGACGTCGCCGTCCCGGATGACCGGTGAGGCCACGACGAGGCGCCCGTCCTGCCAGGGCCACACCTGTTTCGGGTCGTCGCTGCGGCGGCTCAGCAGAGCCTCGTCGACGGCTGCGCGCACCTCGCCCTCCCGGGGGAGGAACCACTCCGCCGGCGCATGAGCCATCGGGGTGTCGTCGGCGTAGAAGACGCCGACGCGGATGCCGTAGACCTCGTAGTAGCTGTCGAGTTCGCGGCTGAGCGTCTCCAGGCGCTCGTCCGGCTCGGTGCGGCGGGATCCGGTGGGCGAGGCGGTGACGAACTGGGCGAGGGCCGCGAAGAACGCCGTGTCGTCGATGCGGTCGACGACCACCTTCTGCTGCTGGGCGGCGGCCACGCTGACGGCCAGCGGGACGCCGAGCGCCAGCAGTACGGCCGCCATCAGGACGATGAGCAGCGGCAGCAGACGTGTGTGCACCCTGCCCCGCTAGGTGGCCGGGGCGACGAGCCGGTAGCCGACGCCGCGCACGGTCTCGATCAGGGCGGGCATGCGCAGCTTGGCGCGCAGGGACGCGACATGCACCTCCAGGGTGCGTCCGGTCCCCTCCCAGCTGGTGCGCCACACCTCACTGATGATCTGCTCCCGCCGGAACACCACCCCGGGGCGCTGCGCGAGCAGGGCGAGCAGATCGAACTCCTTGCGGGTCAGCTGGACGGCCGATCCGTCCACCGTGACCTGCCGGGTGTGCAGTTCGATACGTACTGCGCCCAGGAGCAGCGCGCTCTCCCCGCCGGACGCGGGGTCCTCGTGGACGGTGCGCCGGCTGACGGCGTGGATCCGGGCGAGCAGTTCCCCCGTGTCGTACGGCTTCACGACGTAGTCGTCGGCGCCGAGGTTGAGGCCGTGTATGCGGGAGCGGACGTCGGAACGCGCGGTGACCATGATCACCGGGATGCTGGTGCGCTTGCGTATCTTGCTGCACACCTCGTAGCCGTCCTGGTCCGGCAGGCCGAGGTCGAGCAGGACGACGCCGAAGCCCGCGCCTTCCGGGACCAGCGCCTGCAGGGCCTCCTCGCCGCTGCGCGCGTGCGTGACGTCGAACCCGTGCCGCGCGAGAACCGCGGACAGGGCGGCGGCGACGTGGTTGTCGTCCTCGACGAGGAGCAGTCTCATCCCGGCCTCCTTCGGTTCATCGGCGGTACGGACTCGGCGGGTACACAGGTCGCTGGGCACAAAAAGGTGTGCACGCGCGCGCGTGCACCAAGGCAGTCACGCTGATGGAAGAGGACGGCGTCAAGAGGGTTCCGGTTGCGCGGGCCTTCCGTTATCCGGCCGATACGCGCTCGGGCCTCCGTACTACCACCCGTGTCCAGCTGCTACCGGATCGTGATACTCAAATTCGCCTCAGATGTAATGACGCAGGTCGCAAAGGGTAGCTACTGTCCTCCGAAACCGAGGAGGACGGAGCCCGAGAGCGATGACCGAAGTATCGGTGGCCAAGGAAGATGTGGCCGCGACCGGCGAACTGGTCGTCCTGAAGAGCGTCAACAAGCACTTCGGCGCGTTGCACGTACTCCAGGACATCGATCTGACGATCGCACGCGGCGAGGTCGTCGTGGTCATCGGACCCTCCGGGTCCGGAAAGTCCACCTTGTGCCGCACCATCAACCGGCTGGAGACGATCGACTCCGGCTCGATCGCCATCGACGGCAAGCCGCTGCCCGCGGAGGGCAAGGCGCTGGCGCGGCTGCGCGCCGATGTCGGCATGGTTTTCCAGTCGTTCAACCTCTTCGCGCACAAGACCGTGCTCGAGAACGTGATGCTGGGCCAGATCAAGGTCCGCAGGACCGACAAGCAGCAGGCCGAGGCCAAGGCCCGGGCCCTGCTCGACCGCGTCGGCGTGGCCTCGCAGGCGGACAAGTACCCCGCACAGCTCTCCGGTGGCCAGCAGCAGCGCGTCGCGATCGCGCGGGCGCTGGCCATGGACCCGAAGGTGATGCTCTTCGACGAGCCGACCTCGGCCCTCGACCCGGAGATGATCAACGAGGTGCTGGAGGTCATGCAGCAGCTCGCCCGCGACGGCATGACCATGATCGTCGTGACGCACGAGATGGGCTTCGCCCGATCCGCGGCGAACCGCGTGGTGTTCATGGCGGACGGCCGCATCGTCGAAGAGGCGGTGCCGGACCAGTTCTTCAGCAACCCGCGCAGTGACCGCGCCAAGGACTTCCTGTCGAAGATCCTCCACCACTGACCGTCACTCGTCGCGCCTTTTCGCACTTTCGCGACGAGCCGCGATTCCAGCACCGGACGGCCCTCCACTTCACCACGCAAAGGATGTTCACATGAAGCTCCGCAAGGCCACCGCCGCGGCGACCACCGCACTTGTCCTGTCCCTGACCGCCACCGCGTGCGGCGGCGGCGACGGCGACTCGGACTCGGGCTCGGGTGGCGGCGACAAGATCAAGATCGGCATCAAGTACGACCAGCCGGGTCTCGGCCTGAAGGAGCCGGGCGGCTCGTTCTCCGGCTTCGACGTGGACGTGGCCACCTACGTGGCCAAGGAGCTGGGCTACGAGGCCGACCAGATCGAGTGGGTCGAGACCAAGAGCGCCGACCGTGAGAACGCCCTTGCCCGCGGCGACGTGAAGTTCATCACCGCCACCTACTCGATCACGGACGAGCGCAAGGAGAAGGTCGACTTCGCCGGCCCGTACCTGCTGGCCCATCAGGACCTGCTGGTCAAGGCGGACTCCGACATCAAGGAGGGCACCGACCTCAACGGCAAGAAGCTGTGCTCGGTGACCGGCTCCACCTCCGCGCAGAACGTCAAGGACGAGATCGCCCCCGACGCCCAGCTGAAGCAGAACGGCACCTACTCGGAGTGCATCGCCGGCCTGCAGAGCGGCGCCGTCGACGCGGTCACCACCGACGACTCGATCCTTGCGGGCTTCGCCGCGCAGGACCAGTACAAGGGCAAGTTCAAGCTCGCGGGCCTGAAGCTGAGCAACGAGAACTACGGGATCGGCATCAAGAAGGGCGACTCCGAGACCCTGAACAAGATCAACGAAGCGCTCGAGAAGATGGTCAGCGAGAAGGCCTGGGACAAGGCCGTCGCGGACAACTTCGGCCCGGCCAACTACCAGAACGAGCCCGCGCCGAAGATCGGCACCATCGTTTCGTAACGCGGGATTCCGCATCTAGCGGAGTGCTACGCGGGCGCGTCGCCGCCGGCCGCCGTCCCGGCGGCGGTGGCGTGCCCTGCCCGCAACGTTCGTCACACACCACCCGGAAGCGCGGGAGATCGTGTTCGACTTTCTTTCTGACTATGACGACCCGAGCCTGTTGGGCGCCTTCTGGGTGACGGTGCAGCTCACCGTGTTCTCCGGCATCGGCTCGCTGGTCTGGGGCACCTTGCTGACCGCGATGCGGGTCAGCCCGGTCCCGCTGATGCGCGGTTTCGCCACCGCCTATGTGAACATCGTCCGGAACATCCCCCTCACGGTCATCATCATCTTCACCTCGCTCGGCCTCGCCGACATCTTCGGGGTGACGATGGGGGCGCCGGACAACTTCGACCTCCAGGGCTTCCGGCTGGCGATCCTCGGCCTGGTCGCCTACACCGCCGCCTTCGTCTGTGAGGCGCTGCGGTCCGGCATCAACACCGTGCCCGTCGGGCAGGCCGAAGCGGCCCGCGCACTCGGGCTGAGCTTCAGCCAGGTGCTGCGGCTGATCGTGCTGCCCCAGGCGTTCCGCGCGGTCATCGGCCCGCTGGCCAACGTCCTCATCGCGCTGACCAAGAACACGACCGTGGCGGCGGCGATCGGCGTCGGGGAAGCCGCGCTGCTGATGAAGGAAATGATCGAGAACGAGGCCCAAACCCTGCTCATCGGCGCGGTCTTCGCCTTCGGTTTCGTGGTACTGACCCTGCCCACCGGCCTGTTCCTCGGCTGGCTGAGCAAGCGACTGGCGGTGAAGCGGTGACCTCGGTTCTGTACGACGCCCCCGGCCCCAAGGCCAAGCGGCGCAACCTCATCTTCACGGTGGTCTTCATCGTCCTGCTCGCGCTGCTCGCGTGGTGGGTCTGGCAGGTCCTGGACGAGAAGGGCCAGTTGGAATGGGCCCTGTGGAAGCCCTTCACCGAGGGCGAGGCCTGGACGACGTATCTGCTGCCGGGGCTCGGCAGCACCCTGAAGGCCGCGGCGCTGGCCATGGTGATCGCATTGCCGCTGGGCGCCATATTCGGCATAGCACGCATGTCCGACCACCGGTGGGTGCGCGTTCCGGCCGGCGCGGTCGTGGAGTTCTTCCGGGCCATCCCGGTGCTGCTGCTGATGCTGTTCGCCAACGAGTTCTACGCCCGTTCCACGGACGTCAGCAGCGATGACCGGCCCCTGTACGCGGTCGTCACCGGCCTGGTGCTCTACAACGCCTCGGTCCTCGCCGAGGTCGTCCGGGCCGGCATCCTCGCCCTGCCCAAGGGGCAGACGGAGGCGGCCCAGGCCATCGGGCTGCGCAAGAGCCAGACGATGAGGACCATCCTGCTGCCGCAGGCCGTCACGGTGATGCTCCCGGCCATCGTCAGCCAGCTGGTCGTCATCGTGAAGGACACCGCGCTCGGCGGCGTGCTGCTGAACTTCAGCGAACTGGTCAGCGCGCGCGGCACGCTCGCGGCCAACTACGCGAACGTCATCCCGAGCTTCATCGTCGTGGCGATCCTCTTCATCGTCCTGAACTTCGCCCTGACCAGCTTCGCGGCGTGGCTCGAGGCCAGGCTCAGGCGCAGCAAGAAGAGCACCGGCACGGTGCTCGGAGCCGAACAGGTGGAAGAGCTCAACGCGGGCGAGGTCGGCGGTGCCTCCCGCGTCGACACCGGAGGCACCACCTGAGGGCTGGTTCCGGGGCTCACACCTGAGGGCACGTCAGGGCCTTCCGTGACATGAGGGGCAGTGGCATGATCGCCACTGCCCCTCGTCACTTGACGCAAGCACCGGCAATGGGTTGCATACGTTCTGTGATCGTGCACCCTGCTCCAACCTCCTGTTCACACACGTCTCCGAAGGCACCGCCGCGGACAGGGAGCGCCGCGTGGATCCGGTGATCATCGTCGGAGCGGGGCCCGTCGGGCTCACGCTCGCCCTGGCGCTGGCACGCCAGGAAGTGCCCTCCGTCGTCCTCGACGAGGGCCCGGGCAAGGACGAACCACGGCTCGCCCGCACCCTCGTCCTGCGCGAGGACACCGCCGCGCTCATGGAACGACTGACCGGCGTGCCGCTCGACGAGGTCGGAACCCGTTGGGCCGGATGGCGGTCGATGCGGCGCAAGCAGGTGGTTCGCGAGGTCACTTTCGAGGACCCCGGCCACGCCGGTGCCTCCGGCGGCGTCGTCGGCGCGGGCCCCCGCCCGAACACCACCGAGCCCGACCGCCCGCGCCCTGCGGACCCGGCACGCCAACTCGGCTCGGACTACGCCGTGACCACCGGCGCCGCCCCCGAGCAGCCGCCCTTGCACCTCGCCCAGCACGTCCTCACCGACGCCCTGCGCGCGGCCGTCGAGCACGAGCCCCTCACCAGGATCGCCGTGGACAGCAGGCTCGACACCGTCGAGCAGGAGGCCTCCGGCGTCACCGCACACACCCGCGGCCCCAACGGCACCTGGTGGCGCGGCAGTTATCTGGTCGGCTGCGACGGCCCCCGCTCGACCGTGCGCAAGCTCCAGGACATCCGCTTCCCCGGCCGTACGGCGGTGGAACGATACGCCGTCGCCGCACTGCGCACGGAACTCCCCTGGCCCGGCCAGGCGTTGCTCCATCGCACGCCTCCGTGGCGGACGTCGGGCCCCTCGGTCGGCGAGATCACCGCCCGCCCGCTCCCCGACAGCGTCTGGCGCATCGACTGGCTGCTGCCCCCCGGCAAGGACCTGGTCACGCCCGAGCTGCTGGTGACCCGCATCCGGGAGACCCTCGCCGGCTGGAAGGGCGGCTCCACCCCGCCGTACGAACTGCTGGACACCGGCGTCCACACCGTCCACCATCGCCTCGCCCGCCGTTGGCGCGTCGGCCGGGTCTTCCTCGCCGGGGACGCCGCCCACCTGCTCGGCGCGCTCGGCACCCAGGGACTGGAGGAGGGGCTCAAGGACGCCGACAACCTCGCCTGGAAACTGTCCCTGTCCTGGCACCACGGACCTCGCGAAGCGCTTCTCGACAGCTACCAGGCCGAGCGCCGCGCCATCGTCGCCGCCCGGCTGCGCGCCGCCGACCAGGTGCTGCCCCTGCTCCGCGGCGGCGGCGCCCTGCGCGCCTACGTCCCCGGCACGAGCCGCGGCCACGACGCGCTGCTCACCGACGGCCACCTGGGGCGCGGGCCGCTGGGCCAGACGGCCGCCTACGCCGACTCGCCCCTCGCGCCCCCGCCCATCGAGGCGGAGGTCCCCGTCGAGACACCCCCGGGGGCGCCGGTGACGGATGTGCGGGTCACTGCGGAGGATGGTTCCTTCGTACGACTGCGCGACCGGCTCGGACGCGGTGCGCTCCTCGTCGTGCTGATCGCCCCGGGCACCGGCGTCTGGGAGCGCAAGCACTGGGTGACCGCCGGGATCATGCCCCGGCTCGCGGCCGCCGTCATGGCGCTGCCGCACCCGGCCGAGCTGCTGGTCGCCGAGCGCTACCCGGGCGCCTCCGCCCACACCGTGCTCCTGATCCGTCCCGACGGACATCTGGTCACCGCCCTGAACGGCGTTCGACCGGCCGACCTGTACGCGGCCGCCGAGGCGGCGCTGGGCGGCCCGGCCCAGGCGACGGCGGAAGCCACGGCGGGATCACGCTGACGCCGCTCCTGCCGGGCACCGCACCCGCCATGTCCTCTCCGCCGCCCGCCTCCTTGTCCACAGGGTGGCGGAGAGTTGACCGGTCCGGACCGGCGTGGTGTACTCCGGATCGTGACCGACACCTGTGTGCGCCTGTGGCGGAGGGTCCATATGGACCTCGTCCGCTATGCGGGCTGCGTGTGTCGCCCCTCCTGCTGACCTCGCCTCTCTCCGCGCGCCGCTGACTCCTCGCCGCGCGCTCACGCGAACGCTCATCAGGACGGTGCACGTTGTCTGTCTCCCCTTCCGCTTCCGCATCCGCTTCCGCCGCGGAGTCCATCGCCGTGTCCGGCTCCACCGCAACTGCCTCCACCGCAATCGCCTCCGCCGCGGGATCCGTCGGCGCGCCGACGCAGGCCGACCTTCTCGACTTCGTCCGCCGCACGGCCGCGGACGACGCGCTGATCGACTCGCTTCCGCTCGACCCGCAGGGCCGTACCTGGGTACGGCTGGAAGGGCCCGGCGGCAGCGAGGCCTGGCTCATCGGCTGGCCGCCCGGCACCGGCACCGGCTGGCACGACCACGCCGACTCGGTCGGCGCCTTCCTCACCGCCCGCGGCGCACTCCAGGAGAACTCCCTCGCCGCCCGGCTGCCCACCGACGGCTGGAAGACCCTCGAACTCACCGAGGACGTCGACCGGTCGCGCCACCTGCCGGCGGGCCGGGGCCGCTCCTTCGGTCACCACCACGTCCACGAGGTGCTCAACGAGTCCTCCGACCGGCACGCCGTCTCCGTGCACGCCTACTACCCGCCGCTGCCACGCATCCGCCGGTACAGCCGGTCCGGGAACGTGCTGCGGCTGGAGCAGGTCGAACGGCCGGAGGACTGGCAGTGAGATCTCGGCCGGTGCGTCAGGGCACCGCTGGACGCGCGGGCCACACAAGGGCGTTGAGGAGGAACGATGAGCGGCGAGCGTGAAGTGCCGGTCGGCATCGACGAGTTGCTGGAGCGGGTGCGCGAGGGGTACGTACGGATCGAAGCGCGGGAGGCCTACGAGGCCGCCCGGGCCGGCGAGGCCCTCCTCGTGGACATCCGGTACGAAGCCCTCCGCGAACGCGACGGTCTGATCCCCGGTGCCCTGGTGGTCGAGCGCAACGAACTCGAGTGGCGCCTCGACCCGCTCGGCAGCCATCGCGTACCCGAGGCCACCGGCCACGACCTGCGTGTCGTGGTCGTCTGCAACGAGGGGTACGCGTCCAGCCTCGCGGTGGAGTCCCTGCACCGCCTGGGGTTGAAGCGGGCGACCGACCTGACGGGGGGCTTCCAGGCTTGGCGGAGTGCGGGGCTCCCCGTGACGGCACACCCGTGACCGGCATACCCATGACCGGCACACCCGCGACCGCCCTCCGTGACCGGCACACCCGCGACCGCCCGCCCATGACTCACGACCAAGACCCGGTGGTCCACTGGGCAGCAGGCGGCGGGGGCGCGCGGTGCGCGCAACACCCGGGAGTCCTGCGCGCCTAGAACCCGTCCTCGCCCAAGAACTCCGTGTCCTCCCCCTCTTCCTCCAACGCCCGTCTGACCACCCGCAAGGCCATCCCCTCGGGATACCCCTTCCGCGCGAGCATCCCCGCCAGCCGCCGGAGCCGTTTGTCGCGGTCCAGGCCACGCGTGGAGCGCAGCTTGCGGGCGACCAGCTCGCGCGCGGTGGCCTCCTCCTGCTCGGTGTCGAGCTGGGCGACGGCCTCCTCGATCAGCGTGGAGTCGACCCCCTTGGTCCGCAGCTCCTGCGCCAACGCCCGCCGGGCCAGCCCACGGCCGTGATGCCGGGACTCCACCCAGGCGTCGGCGAAGGCACTGTCGTTGATCAGCCCGACCTCCTCGAACCGCGACAGCACCTCCTCGGCCACGTCGTCCGGGATCTCCCGCTTGCGCAGGGCGTCCGCCAGCTGCTTGCGGGTACGCGGGGTCCCGGTGAGCAGGCGCAGGCAGATCGCCCGTGCCCGCTCAGCCGGGTCCCCTGAGGACTCCTCCTGCTCGGCCCTCGACAAGGAGGAGGTGCCCCCGTCCTCTGCGGACGACTCCGCGAAGCCCCGTCGGCGACGCCCCCGCCCCCGCCGTGCGCCGGCCTCGCCACGTCCCCCGCGAGAGCGACCGCCACCGCTCGCACCCCCAGCGGCGCGCGAGCCGCCGTCCTGCCCGTCCTCACCGTGCCCGGCCCCGGCAAAGCCCCCCTCGTCCGCGCTTCCCGGATCCGGCTCCCTCGGGACGCCGGGGTCGGGGTATGCGTACTCGGCCCAGTCGGTTCGCCGTGTCACGGATCAGCTCTTGGCAGCCGCGGCCTTGGTCTTGGCGGTCTTCGCCGCCGCCGGGGCAGGCACCGCCTTGGCCGGGTCGTCCGCGGGGGCGGAGACGGCGGCGTCCGTGCCCGGCTCGACCGCCGGCTGTTCCGGCCGAACGCCCACGCCCAGCTTCTCCTTGATCTTCTTCTCGATCTCGTTGGCCAGGTCGGGGTTGTCCTTCAGGAAGTTGCGCGCGTTCTCCTTGCCCTGGCCGAGCTGGTCGCCCTCGTAGGTGTACCAGGCGCCGGCCTTGCGGACGAAGCCGTGCTCCACGCCCATGTCGATCAGGCCGCCCTCGCGGCTGATGCCCTGGCCGTAGAGGATGTCGAACTCGGCCTGCTTGAAGGGCGGGGCAACCTTGTTCTTGACGACCTTGACGCGCGTGCGGTTGCCGACCGCGTCCGTGCCGTCCTTCAGGGTCTCGATGCGGCGGATGTCGAGTCGCACCGAGGCGTAGAACTTCAGCGCGCGGCCACCGGTCGTGGTCTCCGGCGAGCCGAACATCACGCCGATCTTCTCGCGGAGCTGGTTGATGAAGATCGCGGTGGTCTTGGACTGGTTGAGCGCGCTGGTGATCTTCCGCAGAGCCTGACTCATCAGCCGGGCCTGCAGACCCACGTGGCTGTCGCCCATCTCGCCCTCGATCTCCGCACGCGGGACGAGCGCGGCGACGGAGTCGATGACGATGAGGTCGAGGGCACCGGAGCGGACCAGCATGTCCACGATCTCCAGGGCCTGCTCGCCGTTGTCCGGCTGGGAGAGGATCAGGTTGTCGATGTCGACGCCGAGCTTCTGCGCGTACTCGGGGTCGAGGGCGTGCTCCGCGTCCACGAAGGCGACCTGACCGCCGGCCTTCTGCGCGTTCGCCACGGCGTGCAGGGTCAGGGTCGTCTTGCCCGAGGACTCCGGGCCGTAGATCTCCACGACTCGGCCGCGCGGCAGGCCGCCCACACCGAGGGCCACGTCGAGCGCGGTCGACCCGGTCGAGATGACCTCGATGGGCTCCTTCGTCCGGTCGCCCATGCGCATGACCGCGCCCTTGCCGAATTGCCGTTCAATCTGTGCGAGGGCGGCATCGAGTGCCTTCTCGCGGTCGGTACCTGCCATGGGTTCCACCCGGTTTGCTTGAGTCGATCGCTTCACGTCAAAGACGCTAACGCCTGCCACTGACAATGCGCCCCGACGCCGGTCCGGCCTGTGGATAACTCGGGCACTTCTGTGTCAAATCCCTGGGGAAATCCCCGCCGAGAGCCTCACCGGAGCCTCCATAAGAATGGATGTTCGATTTTGGTGTCAAGCTCACCACGCGGCACCTCCGAGACTACGACCGCGCACCGACACCGGGCTCGGTTTCCACCCCACCGCCCCGAAACCCACCCCGCTTCCCGGGGGTGCGACGGCCTCCCCGGCCGTACGGGAAGGGCACTCAGGTCACGAACGCCCGCCCGCGGAGCCTTCCCCCGACTCGCCCGAGCCGTCCCACTCACCCAGGCCCCGCGTGTCCCCGGACTCCGCCTCCCGCAGCCGCCCCCACACCTGCCGCGCACGCGTGATCAGCCCCGTTCCCGGGGCCTGCCTCCGGTGCCCGTGCACCCGAGGGTCGTCCGTCACGTCGTACCGCCTCACATACGCGCCGAGGAACGCCTGGAGCGTCGCGACCGCCGGGATGGCGATCAGCGCGCCGACCGCACCGAGCAGGGCGGTCCCCGCGACGACCGACCCGAACGCGACGGCCGGGTGGATGTCCACGGTCTTGGCGGTGAGCTTGGGCTGCAGCACGTAGTTCTCGAACTGCTGGTAGATCACGACGAAGATCAGCACCCACAGCGCGTACCAGGGATCGACCGTGAACGCGATCAGCATGGGCAGGGCGCCGGCGAGATACGTGCCGATGGTGGGGATGAACTGCGAGACCAGCCCCACCCAGACGGCCAGCACGGGCGCGTACGGCACGCCCAGGAACTCCAGCAATATGTAGTGCGCCACCCCGGAGATGAGCGCCATCAGACCGCGGGAGTACAGATAGCCGCCGGTCTTGTCGACCGCGATCTCCCACGCGCGCAGCACCTCGGCCTGCCGGGCGGGCGGCAGCACCGAGCACAGCGCGCGGCGCAGCCTCGGGCCGTCGGCGGCGAAGTAGAACGCGAACAGGGTGATCGTCAGCAGCTGGAACAGGCCCCCGAGGACCTGCGCGGACACGTCGAGGACGCCGGTCGCGCTGTTCTGCACGTAGTTGCGCAGCCAGTCGGAGCGGAGCACGCCCTCCTGGATGTCCACGCGCCGCAGTTCGGTCTTGAAGTGGGCGTTGATCCAGTTGATGACGGAGTCGAGGTAGCCGGGGAAGCCCTCGACCATCGTGATGATCTGCCCCGCGAGCATCGAGCCGAGCAGGGTGACGAACCCCGCCGAGGCGATCATCACGGCGAGGAAGACCAGGCCGGTGCCCAGCCCCCGGCGCATTCCACGCGAGGCCATCCAGCTCACGGCGGGCTCGATCGCGAGGGCGAGGAAGAAGGCGATCAGGATGTTGATCAGCAGGCCGGTGAGCTGGTGGAAGGCCCAACTGCCCAGCTGGAAGACGGCGACCAGGGTGAGCGCCAGCACCATGGCGCGCGGCAGCCAACGCGGCATGCGCCCGCCGGCCGTGACGCGACCGCCGGCCGGGGGCCGGGGCGGCGGCGTCGTGCCGGTGGGGGATGCGTGCGGTGCTGCTGCCTGCCCTGTCTCGTCTGCCACGATGCAAGTCTCGCCCACGTCACCGACAATCGGGTGACGTCGTGCGATCTTCCTGTCCGGTCAGCGCCTTTCCTGCGGCACGTTCATGACCGCGCAGACCACACGCCACACGTCCTTGGCCTCCCAGCCTGCGTCGAGCGCCTGGTACACGGTGCGTTCACCGAGCTCCGACATCACGTGATCGCGCGCGAAGGTGTCGGCGTACCCCGTGCCGAAGTGCTCCGCCATCCGCTCCCAGAAGACCGTCAACCTCATGACATCAGTATCCCGCCCCTGAGAGTGGGCCCGAGCCGGGAGCACGTGCCGAGACCGCTTTCCGTCCTACGGTCTGAGCCATGGCCGAAACAGGAGCTTCATCACTCCCCCCGACGCCCCCGGCGCACTCCCCGCTGTTCCGCGCCGAGCAGTTCGTCTGGCTCACCGCGCGCGTGCTGGAGCAGCGCCTCTTCGCGTACCACTTCCTCCACGGCGGCGCCGACCCTGTGGAGACGGCGCTGGACGCGTACCGCAACCAGGACGGCGGATACGGCCACGCCCTGGAGCCCGATCTGCGCGGTCCGGTCAGCCAGCCGCTGCACACCGCGCACGCCCTGCATGTGCTGGACGCCATCGGGCGCTGCGGCGGCCAGCGCGTGGAGCGGGTGTGCCGCTATCTGACCGCCGTCTCCACGCCGGACGGTGCTCTGCCCGCGGTCCATCCCAGTCAGCTCGGTTATCCGACGGCCCCGTTCGTGCCCGTCGTCGAGGAACCGCCCAGCGAACTCCTCGCCACCGGGCCGGTGGTGGGCGTCCTGCACCGCAACGAGGTATGGCACGCCTGGCTGTTCAGGGCGACCGACTTCTGCTGGCAGGCGATCGAGTCGCTGGAGCGGTCCCATCCCTACGAGATCCAGGCGGCGGTGACGTTCCTCGACTCCGCACCCGACCGCCCGCGCGCGGAGGCGGCCGCCGCGCGTCTGGGCCGCCTGGTGCGCGAGCACCGTCTCGTCGCCCTCGATCCCGCCGGTCGAAACACCCAGCCCGTCGCTCCCGGGTACGCCCCGGGCGAGCACCACTTCCCGCACGACTACGCCAGAACGCCGCGCTCCCTCGCGCGCGGGTGGTTCACCGATGACGAGATGGAACGTTCCCTGGACTTCCTGGCGGCCGAACAGGAGGAGGACGGCGGCTGGCCGATCCGCTGGCGCCGGTGGGCCCCCGCCCCCGCACTGGAGGCCCGCCCGCTGGTGACGATCCAGGCCCTGCGCACCCTCAGGTCCTACGCCCGCGCCATCGGCTGACTCCGCGCGACCGGTTGGCTCCGTAACGAGGGCCGACTCCACGCCGTCGGCCGACCTCGCGCGTCAGCCGCTGATCGCCCGCACCCCCGCCGTCACCACCACGGCCGCCGCGACGACCAGCAGGAAGGGTGCGCGCAGGAGCAGTGCCACGGCGGCCGCGGCGACGCCCGCGGCCCGGGCGTCCAGCGCCAGGACCCGCCCGTCCGCGAACGTCTGCTGGGCCGTGAGCGCGGCGAGCAGGGCGACGGGGAGCAACGCGGCGAGGCGCTTGACGAGAGGTCGCTCCAGTACGCCGGCCGGCACCAGCAGCCCGGCGAGCTTCACGGCGTAACAGCTGACGGCGGTGACACCGATCGCGATCCAGACGTTCACCGGCTCTCCTCCGATCCGGCTCGGCGCCCACGCGCCCACAGCACCGCCGGTGCCGCGAGCGCGGCCACCAGCACCGGCAGCCCCGCGGGCAGCACCGGCAGCAGCCCCAGCCCCAGAAGGACCGCGAGCCCGGCGACCGCCCGCTCGGTGCCGCTCGTCAGCATCGGCGCCAGCAGCGCCAGGAAGACCGCCGGGCCGGCCGCGTCGAGCCCCCATGCGGCGGTGTCGCCGATGGCTTCCGCCCCCAGCGCGCCGAGCAGCGTGGTCAGGTTCCACAGCACGTAGAGGCTGAGCCCGGTCACCGTGAACCCGATCCGGACGCCGCGCCGCGTGGGCTGGGCCAGCGCGACCGCCGCCGTCTCGTCGATCACCCACTGCGCGGCGAACGGGCGCACCGCGCGCGGGAGGGCCAGCAACTGCGACAGCCGCAGCCCGTAGAAGGCGTTGCGCACGCCCAGGAAGAAGGCGCCGGCCGCCGCGGTGAACGGATTGCCGCCCGCGGCGAGGGCGCCCACCAGCGCGAACTGGGAGGCGCCGGTGAACACCAGCAGACTGAGCGCACACGTCTGCCACAAGGTGAGCCCGCTGCCCGCCGAGGTCACCCCGAAGGCGAACCCCGACAGTCCTACGGCTACTCCGACGCCGAGGGCGTCCCGTACGACGGCGGCATCCGGCCGTCCGTCGGTTCGTATGTCTGCGAGTGCTGTCCGATCTGCCACGCCCCGGACGGTAGGCGCACTCCCCGGCCCTCGTCTTGTACGTTCTTGCGCTCGCGCTGGTACGCCCCCGGCGGGACCCCCACGATCCGGCTGAAGTGACGATTGAGGTGCGGCTGATCGGTGAACCCCACCAGCGCCGCGGCCTCCGCGGGCGCCGTCCCGCCGTCCAGCAGCTGCCGCACCCGCCGCACCCGGGCATCGGTCAGCCAGGTGTGGGGCGGCATCCCGTACGACTCCCGGAACGCGCGCAGCAAGGCGAACGGACCCGTCCCGAGCTCCTCGGCGAGCCTCTCCAGACTCGGCGGCTCGGCCATCCGCACCTCAAGGACCTCCCGCGCGCGTGCCGCGACGCGCGCTCCCGCCGTCCGCACCTCGCGCCGCGGCAGCACCCCGCCGTTGAGCCGCAGCAGCCGCGTCACGGCGACCCGCAGGAGCGTGTCGGCGGCGAGGGCGTTCCCCTCGTCGGCGGCACGCAGCACCTGGTGCACCAGTCCCACCGCGTACGGATCCTCCAGCACCGGCCGCACGAAGCCAGGCGTCCCACGAATCACCGTCGTCTCGGCGGCGATCTCCGCCACCAGGTCGGGCGAGGGATAGACGGCCCCGTAGCGCCACCCCTCGGGCACCCCGGCCCGCCCGGTGTGCGGCGTGTCGGGATTGACCAGCGCCAGCGCCCCGGCCCCCGCGTACTGATCGGCCCCGCCGTGGTGAAAGACCTCCACCCCGTCCGCGATGGCCGCGATCACGAAGTGCTCGTGGGTGTGCCGCACGAACGTCTTGCGCACGTAGCGCGCCCGGAGCAGGTCCACACCGGGCAGCTCCGGGTACTGCCAGTGCCGCGCACGCTCACCCGACCCCATGCCCTCATTCTCCGTCACGGCCGCCGGCACCTCGCACATCCGCCCAGATCCGCAGCTCAGCCCCATTGTCAGTGCCGAGGTGCAGGATGGACGCATGGCGAGCTCCACGCACCGAGCCCTCGACGGCTTCTCCCCCGCGACCCGCGGCTGGTTCACGGGGGCCTTTTCCGCGCCCACGGCGGCCCAGGCCGGCGCGTGGCAGGCCATCGGCGAGGGGTCGGACGTCCTGGTCGTGGCCCCCACCGGCTCGGGCAAGACGCTGGCCGCCTTCCTCGCGGCCCTCGACCAGCTCGCCTCCACCCCCCACCCGGCCGACCCCAAGAAGCGCTGCCGTGTCCTGTACGTCTCGCCGCTCAAGGCCCTGGCCGTCGACGTGGAGCGCAACCTCCGCAGCCCCCTCACCGGCATCCGCCAGGAATCGGTCCGCCTCGGCATGCCCGAGCCCGACGTCAAGGTGGGCATCCGCTCCGGCGACACCCCGGCCGCGGAGCGCCGGGCCCTGTCCACCCGTCCGCCGGACATCCTGATCACCACCCCCGAGTCCCTCTTCCTGATGCTCACGTCGGCCACCCGTGAGGCCCTGACCGGCGTGGAGACGGTGATCCTCGACGAGGTGCACGCGGTCGCCGGCACCAAGCGCGGCGCCCACCTCGCCCTCTCCCTGGAGCGCCTGGACGAGCTGCTGCCGAAGCCGGCCCGCCGCATCGGCCTCTCCGCCACCGTCCGCCCGGTCGACGAGATCGCCCGCTTCCTCTCGCCGCGCCGCAAGGTGGAGATCGTCCAGCCGAAGTCCGGCAAGGAGTTCGACCTCTCCGTCGTGGTCCCGGTCGAGGACATGGGCGAGCTGGGCGGCTCCCCGGCCACCGACAGCGGTCCAGAGGGCGGCGACCGCCCCTCGATCTGGCCGCACGTGGAGGAGCGCATCGCGGACCTCGTCCAGTCCCACCGCTCCACCATCGTCTTCGCGAACTCCCGCCGTCTCGCGGAGCGCCTCTGCAACCGGCTCAACGAGATCGCGTACGAGCGCGCGACCGGCGAGTCCCTGGACGAGCACCACTCCCCGGCCGAGCTCATGGGCGGCTCCGGCGCCGCCCAGGGCGCCCCGGCCGTCATCGCCCGCGCCCACCACGGCTCGGTCTCCAAGGAGCAGCGCTCCCTGGTCGAGGAGGACCTGAAGGCCGGCCGGCTCCCGGCCGTCGTCGCCACGTCCAGTCTGGAACTCGGCATCGACATGGGCGCGGTCGACCTCGTCGTCCAGGTCGAGTCCCCGCCCTCGGTCGCCTCCGGCCTCCAGCGCGTCGGCCGCGCGGGACACCAGGTCGGCGCGATCTCGACCGGCGTGGTCTTCCCCAAGTACCGCGGCGACCTGGTCCAGGCGGCGGTGGTCACCGAGCGGATGCGCACCGGCGAGATCGAGTCCCTGAGGGTGCCCGCCAACCCCCTCGACGTCCTGGCCCAGCAGCTCGTCGCGATGACGTCGATGGACACCTGGCAGGTCGACGACCTGCTCACCACGGTCCGCCGGGCCGCACCCTTCGCCTCGCTCCCCGAGTCGGCGTTCACCGCGGTCCTCGACATGCTGGCCGGCCGCTACCCGTCCGACGCCTTCGCGGAGCTGCGCCCGCGCGTGGTGTGGGACCGCGTCACGGGCACCGTCACGGGCCGCCCCGGCGCCCAGCGCCTCGCCGTCACCTCCGGCGGCACCATCCCCGACCGCGGCCTCTTCGGCGTCTTCCTGGCCGGCGCCGACCCGAAGAAGGGCGGCGGCCGGGTCGGCGAGCTCGACGAGGAGATGGTCTACGAGTCCCGCGTCGGGGACGTCTTCACGCTCGGCACCAGCTCCTGGCGGATCGAGGACATCACCCGCGACCGGGTGCTGGTCTCGCCGGCCCCGGGCGTCCCGGGCCGCCTGCCCTTCTGGAAGGGCGACCAGCTCGGCCGCCCGCTCGAACTGGGCCGCGCGGTGGGCGCGTTCCTGCGCGAGGTCGGCTCCCTCGGCAAGGAGGACGCCCGCCTGCGGCTGCTCGCCGCGGGCCTCGACGCCTGGGCCGCCGACAACGTGCTGTCCTACCTCGACGAGCAGCGCGAGGCGTGCGGCCACATCCCGGACGACCGCACCATCGTCGTCGAGCGCTTCCGCGACGAGCTCGGCGACTGGCGCGTCGTCGTCCACTCGCCCTTCGGCGCCCAGGTGCACGCCCCGTGGGCGCTGGCGCTCGGCGCCCGCCTGTCCGAGCGGTACGGCATGGACGCCCAGGTCATGCACGCCGACGACGGCATCGTGCTGCGCCTGCCCGACGCCGACCTCATGGGCCTGGACCTGCTGGACCAGGAGCCGGTGAAGCTGGGCACGGAGTACGACGCCGAGCAGGCTCCCGTCGGCGCCGGGGACGTGGTCTTCGACAAGGGCGAGGTCGACCAGGTCGTCACCGACCAGGTCGGCGGATCGGCCCTGTTCGCGTCCCGCTTCCGCGAATGCGCCGCCCGCGCGCTGCTGCTGCCCCGCCGCAACCCGGGCAGGCGCACGCCGCTGTGGCAGCAGCGCCAGCGGGCCTCGCAACTGCTCCAGGTGGCGGGCGAGTTCGGCTCGTTCCCGATCGTCCTTGAGGCGGTCCGCGAATGCCTGCAGGACGTCTTCGACGTCCCGGGCCTGGTCGAGCTGATGGGCGACCTGGAGTCCCGCAAGGTCCGCCTGGTCGAGGTCACCACCCCCGAGCCGTCCCCCTTCGCCCGCTCCCTCCTCTTCGGATACGTCGCCCAGTTCCTGTACGAGGGGGACTCCCCGCTCGCCGAGCGCCGCGCCGCCGCGCTGTCCCTGGACTCGCGCCTCCTGGCCGAGCTGCTCGGCCAGGCGGAGCTGCGCGAACTGCTCGACGCGGAGGTGCTGACCGAGCTGGAGCAGGAGCTTCAGTGGCTCACCGAGGACCGCCGCGTCAAGGACGCCGAAGGCGTCGCCGACCTGCTCCGCCTCCTCGGCCCGCTCACGGCCGCCGAGCTGGCCGAGCGGGGCGCCGAGCCGCAGTGGGCCGAGGAGCTGGCCCGGGCCCGTCGCGCGATCCGGGTCCGTATCGCGGGCGCCGACCACTGGGCGGCGATCGAGGACGCCGGCCGCCTGCGCGACGCGCTGGGCACGGCCCTGCCGGTCGGCGTCCCGGAAGCCTTCATGGAACCGGTGAAGGACCCGCTCGGCGACCTCCTCGCGCGCTACGCCCGCACCCACGGCCCCTTCACGTCGGCCACGGCCGCCGCCCGGTTCGGCCTGGGCGTGGCGGTCACCGAGGGCGCGCTCCAGCGGCTCGGGGCGTCCGGAAGGGTCGTCCAGGGCGAGTTCCATCCGGCCGGCATCGGCCAGGAGTGGTGCGACGCGGCGGTCCTGCGCCGGCTGCGCCGCCGTTCCCTGGCCGCCCTGCGGCACGAGCTGGAGCCGGTGCCGCCCGCGGCCCTGGCCCAGTTCCTCCCGCAGTGGCAGCACATCGGCCGGGGCCACACACTGCGGGGCGTCGACGGACTGGTGCGCGCCGTCGAGCAGTTGCAGGGCGCCTCGGTGCCCGCGTCCGCCCTGGAGAAGCTCGTTCTGCCGTCCCGAGTCGCCAACTACAGCCCCGCCATGCTCGACGAGCTCACGGCCGCCGGCGAGGTGGTGTGGGCCGGGGCGGGCGCGCTCCCCGGCAAGGACGGCTGGGTCTCCCTGTACATGGCCGACGCCGCCCCACTGCTGCTGCCGCCCCCGCACCCCCTGGAGTCGACGGCCCTCCACGAGTCCGTGCTCGCCACCCTGTCCGGGGGCTACGGACTGTTCTTCCGCCAGATCGCCGACCAGGTGCGCGCCACCACGCACCCCGAGGCCACCGATCCCCAACTGGCCGACGCCCTCTGGGACCTGGCGTGGTCCGGGCGGCTGACCAACGACACCCTCACCCCGCTGCGGTCCGTGCTCGGCTCGGGCCGGACCGCAGGCTCCACGGCCCACCGCGCCAAGCGCACGGTCCCGCGCGGCCGCTACGGTTCGCTGACCGCCGCCGCGCGTACGGCGTCCCGCAGCGGCCCGCCGACCGTGGCCGGTCGCTGGTCCCTGCTGCCGGCCCATGAACCCGACCCCACGGTCCGTGCGCACGCCCTGGCCCGCACCCTGCTCGACCGGCACGGCGTGGTCACCCGCGGCGCGGTCGCCGCGGAAGGCGTCGAGGGCGGCTTCTCGGCGACGTACCGCATCCTGTCCGCCTTCGAGGACAGCGGACAGGCCCGGCGCGGCTATGTCGTGGAGGGCCTCGGGGCCGCGCAGTTCGCGATGGACGGCGCGGTCGACCGCCTGCGCGCCGTGGCCAACGCCCGCGACCGGGGCGAAGCCCCGCCCGGCCCGGATGCCGCGCACGCGCTCGGCTCCCCCCACGGCGACGGCATGCCCGGCGCCGCCGCCTTCGGCAGCGCCCCCGACGGCTTCTTCTCCCCGGCTGACGCTCTCGGCCCCTTCGACGACCACGCCTACCAGGGCGACGGGGCGTACGGCGGCCCGGACGGCGAGCCCCCGCTGGCCCACCCCGCGCCGGGCGAGTACGTGTCGCCCAAGGACTACGCCGCGGCGGCAGCCGCCCAGGCACCCCCCTGGCACAACGGCGGCCCCTCGCCGTACGACCGCGGCTCCCCCGCACGGGGTGGTCGCGCGACCGCCGCCTCCCGCGCGGTCGTCCTCGCCGCCGCCGACCCGGCGAACGCGTACGGCGCCGCCCTGCCCTGGCCCGAGCCCCCGACGGGTGCCGGACACAAGCCGGGACGCAAGGCGGGTTCACTGATCGTCCTGGTCGACGGCGAACCGGCGCTGTACATGGAACGCGGCGGCAAGACCCTGCTGGCCTGGCCCACCGACCAGGACGCCACCCCCACCGACGACCCCCGCCTGGGTGCCGCCGCCGAGGCCCTCGCGGCTGCCGCGCGCGCGGGCTCCCTCGGCACGGTCACGGTGGAACGCATCAACGGCGCGGCCGCCCTCACGTCCCCCGTGGGCACACTCCTGGAATCGGCCGGCTTCATCGCCACCCCGAGAGGCCTGCGCCTCCGGGCGTGAACCAAGACCGCCGACCCGACGCCCAACCCCGGCTCACGGCTCCCGGCCCCCGGCCCCCGGCCCCCGGCTCCCGGCTCCCGACACTCAGGATTCGCCGCCACCCGACGCCCCACGAGTGTCCCCCGGCGGAACGTGCCACCCTGAACCCATGCCCGAAGGAGACACGGTCTGGCAGTCCGCGAAACGCCTGCACGCGGCGCTCGCGGGCAAGGTCCTGACCCGCTCCGACCTGCGCGTACCGAAGTTCGCGACGGCCGACCTCACCGGCCGCGCCGTCCTGGACGTCACCCCCCGCGGCAAGCACTTCCTGACCCGCATCGAAGGCGGCCTCACGCTGCACTCCCATCTCAGGATGGACGGCTCCTGGAGGGTGTTCGCGGCCGGCGCGCGCTGGACCGGCGGCCCCGCCCACCAGATCCGCGCCATCCTCGGCAACCCCGAGCACACCGCCGTCGGCTACCGCCTCCCGGTCCTCGAACTGCTCCGCACCGCCGACGAGGACCGAGTGGTGGGCCACCTCGGCCCCGATCTCCTGGGCCCGGACTGGGACCCCGACCAGGCCCTCGCCAACCTCCTCGGCGACCCGGCACGCCCGCTCGGCGAGGCGCTCCTGGACCAGCGCAATCTCGCCGGCATCGGCAACGTCTACAAGAGCGAGCTCTGCTTCCTGCTCGGCGCGACCCCCTGGCTCCCGATGGGCGCCCTGCCGGCCGACCGCGCCGCCAAGCTGCCCGCCGTCGCGAAGAAGCTCCTGGAGGCCAACCGCGACCGCCCGATCCGCAGCACGACGGGCCGCCGCGGCCAGGACCTGTTCGTGTACGGCCGCGCGCCCCGGCCCTGTCTGCGCTGCCGCACCTCCATCCGCGTGGCCGACCAGGGCGACGGCTCCCGCGAACGCCCCACCTACTGGTGCCCCCATTGCCAGACGGGCCCTGCCCCGGCACCGGGCAGCCCCGCCGCGCGGCGGCACCCGGGGCAGGCCCCCACACCTCCCGGCAAGGCCCCCGTACCGCCCGACAAGGCCCAGTGACGCCCGCACAATTGACGACCCGTCAGAAAATCTCGTACCGTCCCTGCATGGCCGTACCGGCATACGACCTCACCGGTCGCACCGCGTTCATCACCGGCGCCGCGGGCGGCATCGGCCGCGCCTCGGCGGTCCTGCTCGCCCAGGCGGGCGCCACCGTGCACTGCGCGGACCGCGACGCCCCAGGCCTGCACGAGACGGCCACGCTCATCAAGGACCGGGGCGGCGCCGCCCGCACCCACCACCTCGACGTCACCGACCGCGACCAGGTCAGGCGAGCCGTCGAGTCCTGCGAACGTCTGGACGTACTGGCCGCGATCGCCGGCATCATGCACAGCAGCCCGGTCCTGGAGACCCGCGACGAGGATCTCGACCGGGTCCTGGACGTCAACTTCAAGGGTGTCCTGCACGCCTGCCAGGAAGCCGCCCGCCTGATGCTCGCGCACGGCGTGCGGGGCAGCATCGTGACGATGGCCTCCGGAGCCGTCGACACCGGCGGCCCGGGACTGCTGTGCTACGGCGCGGCCAAGGCGGCCGTCGTACAGCTGACGAAGACGCTGGCCACCGAGATGGGCCGGTACGGCATCCGGGTGAACGCCGTCGCACCGGGCTGGATCCGCACGCCGATGACGGACCGCCACGACAGCGCGGCCCAGGCGCACACGGAGTCACTGATGGCGCGGATGTCCCCACTGGGCCGGGTCGGAGAGGCGGAGGAGGTCGCTCACGCGGTCCTGTACCTGGCCTCGGACGCGTCGGCCTTCACGACGGGCCAGATCCTGCGTCCGAACGGGGGTGTGGCAATGCCCTGGTAGCGGCCCCCCGGACCATCCGCCAGGCCGCCGCCCCGAGCGAGCCTGCCGCACGCCCCCCGGGCACACAGTGCACCGGCAGCAGGCTCAGCCCCCACCCCCCGGCCACGACCGCCCCCTCCAGCGCCCCCGCGTCGGGCGCCGTCGCCAGTCGCAGCACGGCCCACCACCAGACCACGCCGAGCCCCAGTACGGCCCCCCAGCGCACTATTCGCCCCGCCATGGCCGTCACCTCCAGCTCGGCGCCAGAAACGCCGTCCTCATCTCCGGGGCGACGCCGACGACGCTAGTCGCGTGCCCTCGCGCCACGGGAGGGCGCACCAACGGCACAGGGGCGCACAGGCGCGGCAGCCACTGACCGACCAGGCGCACGCGCGACCGGCGTGCACGCCAGGTCATCCGTTCCTCACCACGCCCGCCGGCCGTTCCTCAGAACGTCCGTCAGCCGTGTCGCACCACGTCAGCCGTTCTCGGCCTGGAACATCCAGTGGTGCTTCTCCAGATCCGCGGTGATCCCGATCAGGAGGTCCTGCGAGACGGGATCCGGCGCCTCGGTGGCCGCCACCCGCTCACGCATGCGCCCGATCACCGCGCCCAGCGCGTCCACGAGCACCCCGACCGCCTCCGCGTCCCTGATCCAGCCGCCGGCCGTCGCCGCGATGCCGCTGCCCACGGCCACCGTCGAGGCACGCCCGTCGGGTGAGACACCCAGCGCCGAGGCGCGCTCGGCGACCGTGTCGGAATGGGTGCGCGCGCTGGTCACCACGTCGTCGAGCTGGAGGTGCACGCTGCGGAAGCGGGGGCCGACGACGTTCCAGTGGACCTGCTTGGCCACGAGCGCGAGGTCGATGAGATCGACGAGGGCGCCCTGGAGCGCCTCGGCGACGGTCTTCAGATCCGCGTCGGACAGCGGACTTTTCACGACGTACATCGCACCTCCGTTGGCTGGCCCCGTCATCTCCCTCCACGATGACCGCGACACCCCGGACCGGCAAACGCACCCAAACGGAACGTAAAGGATTCCCCAACACGCGAAAACCCCGACCGCTCCCCCGGGTCTCCCCGGAAAAGCCCCGGCCGGGGCCTCACACGTTCCTGACTGTCACAAAGCCCGTGCGACGCGGCGGTGTGCCGCGCACGCGAGCCTCGCCTCAGGCGGCAACCACGTCCACCGCCTCGGCGGGCGCCTTGATGGTGACCCGTTCCGGTGGCACACCGGCCACCGACACGGAACCCAGCATCGGGCGAACCGGCGTGGGAACAGGCTCACTGGGGGTGGCCGCTGCAGACTGTGCCAGCTCGGCGAGGGCGAGCTCGTCGCTCACTTCCCGCATGAGCTCGGACATCCGTACGTCCAACGCGTCGCAGATGGCGGAGAGCAGCTCGGAGGAAGCCTCCTTCTGCCCCCGCTCCACCTCGGAGAGATAGCCGAGCGAGACTCGGGCGGACGAGGAGACTTCGCGCAGAGTACGGCCCTGGCGCTGGCGCTGCCGACGCAGCACGTCACCCAGCAGGCGACGGAGCAGAATCATCGGTGGCTCCCTCCTCGGACCGCGTAGCCGCATCCTTCACGCCCCACCGTACCGCCTTGCGCTGCGGCCGTGCGGGGAGCGATGTCGTGTTCACTCAGGGCTGCAAACATCAAAACCCCCCGTTCCGTTCCGTATCCTGTGCCCGCTCATTCCCAGTCTGTTCGCTCGCAAGCTCCCTCAGAAGAAGCGCGAGTACGCTCCGTACACTCTCCATACGAATTTCCGCCCGCCGGCCGTTCAACCTCAGGGCCTCCACTTTTCCGCCACCGGCAGAACCCGCACCCGCCCCGAACGGGCCGTCCAGGGCGACGAAAACGGTTCCGACGGGCTGTCCGTCCTGTGGGTCCGGGCCTGCGACACCGGTGGTCGCGAGACCCCAGTCGGCGCCCAGCACCTTCCGCACTCCGGCCGCCATCTGGGCCGCCACCTGCGGATCCACCGCTCCACGCTGAGCCAGCAGGGTGGCGTCGACGCCCAGCACCTCGTGCTTGAGCTCGGTCGCGTACGCCGTCACCGATCCCCGGAAGGCCTTCGAGGCCCCGGGCACCGCCGTCAGCTCCGCGGCGACCAGTCCGCCCGTCAGCGACTCGGCGACGGCGACGGTCTCGCCCCTCACCGTGAGTAGCCGTACGACTTCGGTGGCCGACGAACCGGCCGGGACACTCACCCTTGCGTCTCCTCCAACGCGGCCTTGCGCTCGGCGATTCCCTGCCTGCGCAGCACCATGGCCTGTCTCACATAGTCCAGCCCGGTCACCACGGTCAGGACGACCGCCGCGGCCATGACCCAGAACCGCAGGGTGGCCAGCCAGCCCGTGAGCGCCAGCACGTACATTCCCACGGCCACGCCCTGGGTGAGCGTCTTCAGCTTTCCGCCGCGGCTGGCGGGGATGACGCCGTAGCGGATGACCAGGAAACGCAGCAGGGTGATCCCCAGTTCCCGCCCGAGGATCACCGCCGTCACCCACCAGGGCAGATCGCCCAGCGCCGAGAGACAGATCAGCGCCGCACCCATGATCGCCTTGTCGGCGATGGGGTCGGCGATCTTCCCGAAGTCGGTGACGAGGTTGTACGTGCGGGCCAGATGGCCGTCGAACAGGTCGGTGATCATGGCGATGGCGAACGCCGCCCAGGCGAGCGAGCGCCAGGCGGGGTCGTATCCGCCGTCGGCCAGCATCAGCGCGACGAAGCCGGGGACCAGGAGCAGCCGGAGCATGGTCAGGAGATTGGCGACGTTCCAGACGCTGGCCTGGTTGACCGCGGCGGCCGCGATCTTCCCGCCGCGGGCCGGCCTGGTCTCCGGCTGCGCGCTGGTCGCGCCGGCCCCCGTGACACCCGCCCCCGTGACACCCGCCTCCGCACCGACCGCGCCGACCGGGCCGGGCCCGCCCATGCTCTCCGGGCCCGGTGCGGAGCCCTTCAGGGGTGCGCGCTGCGAGGTGGTCCCTTTCGAGGCCGCGGCGGTGCCGTTCGCCGGGGCGGGGCCACCCGCGGCGGACGCCGGTACTCCGGTCATCTGCCCGCCTCCTCACTGCCGGCCCTGCCGTCGGCGCCGGTCGCGGCGAACATCAGCGGCTCGGCCACCAGGTCGACACCTTCCGTGCCGACCACCTTCGCCTCGACCATACGACCGACGCTCAGCGTCTCGCCGCCGCTGAGCAGCACCTGTCCGTCGGTCTCGGGCGCCTGGTGCGCGGCACGGCCGTAGGTGCCGTCCTCACCGCCGACCGACTCCACGAGGACGCTCAGGGTCTGCCCGACGCGGTCCTCGGCCCGCTGGGAGACGAGCTCCTCGGCGAGCTGGGAGATGTGGGCGAGCCGCTCGGCGACGACGTCCTGGTCGAGCTTGCCGTCGTAGGTCGCCGCCTCGGTCCCCTCCTCGTCGGAGTAGCCGAAGACGCCGATCGCGTCGAGCCGCGCGCCGTTCAGGAAACGCTTCAGCTCGGCCAGGTCCGCCTCGGTCTCGCCGGGGAAGCCCACGATGAAGTTGGAGCGCACGCCGGCCTCCGGCGCCTTGCCGCGGATGGTGTCGAGCAGCTCCAGGAAGCGGTCGGTGTCACCGAACCGGCGCATGGAGCGCAGCACGGCGGGCGCGGAGTGCTGGAAGGACAGGTCGAAGTAGGGCGCGACCTTGGGCGTCGAGGTGAGCACGTCGATCAGGCCGGGCCGCATCTCCGCGGGCTGGAGGTAGCTGACCCGCACCCGCTCGATGCCGTCGACGTCCGCCAGCTCCGGCAGCAGCGACTCCAGGAGGCGGATGTCGCCCAGGTCCTTGCCGTAGGAGGTGTTGTTCTCGGAGACCAGCATGATCTCCTTGACGCCCTGCTCGGCCAGCCACCGCGTCTCGTTCAGCACGTCGCTGGGGCGGCGGGAGATGAAGGAGCCGCGGAAGGACGGGATGGCGCAGAAGGTGCAGCGCCGGTCGCAGCCGGAGGCGAGCTTCACCGAGGCGACGGGGCTGCCGTCGAGCCGGCGCCGCAGCGGCGCGCGGGGGCCCGAGGCCGGGGCGAGGCCCTGCGGGAGGTCCGAGGGGGCGCCGTGACCGGGCAGCGCCACGTCGGGCGCGGACTGCCGCTCGGCGGGGCTGATCGGCAGCAGTTTGCGCCGGTCGCGGGGGGTGTGCGCGGCGTGGATGCCGCCGTTCAGGATGGTCTGCAGGCGGTCGGAGATGTTCGAGTAGTCGTCGAAGCCGAGCACGCCGTCGGCCTCGGGGAGGGCCTCGGCGAGTTCCTTGCCGTACCGCTCGGCCATGCAGCCCACCGCCACGACGGCCTGGGTTCTGCCGTGTCCCTTGAGGTCGTTGGCCTCCAGGAGGGCGTCGACGGAGTCCTTCTTGGCGGCGTCGACGAAGCCGCACGTGTTCACGACGGCGACGTCCGCGTCCCCGGCGTCCTCGACGAGTTCCCAGCCGTCCGCCTCCAAGCGGCCTGCGAGCTCCTCCGAGTCCACCTCGTTACGGGCGCAGCCAAGGGTGACAAGTGCGACGGTACGGCGTTCAGGCATGGGCTCTAGACTACTTCGTCCCGCGGACACCCCATGTCGACGGGGTTGGCCGATCACGGCCAACCCCGTACGCACCGCGCCCCCGCATGGGCCGTCAGCCGGCCTGCGGGTCGCCCTTCGTGTAGGTGAGACGCTCCACGGCGCCGGGCTGGAAGTCGTCGTCGATCTTCTTGCCGTTCACGTAGAGCTGGATGGCGCCCGCGTCACCGAGCACCAGGTTGATCTTGGAGCTGTCCTGGAAGGTCTTGGACTGGCCCTGCTTGAGCAGACCGTCGAACAGGAGCCGGCCGTTGTGGTCCTTGGCGGAGATCCAGCTGCGGCCGTCGGTGGCGCTGACCTGGACGGTGACCTTGTCCCGGGGCGCGGCCGCGATGGCGCTCTCGGTGGGGTCGGGCTTGGGGTCGGTGGGCTTCGGCGCGTCCGCGGACGGCGAGGCGGTCTTGCCGTCGGAGGGCTTGGCGCCTTCCGCGACCGGCGCCTTGGAGCCGTCCTCGGAGTCGCCCTTGAACAGGGTGAAGCCGACGAAGCCGATCACGGCGACGATGGCGGCGACCATCGCGGCGGTCCAGTTGGGCCCCCGCCGCTCCGGACGGATGCGCTCTGCCTCGAACAGCGGCGCCGCCGGCGTCGGCGCCGGGCTCCCGCCGCGCTCGGCGTCGTACTGCGCGAGAAGGGGACCAGGATCCAGGTGGACGTGCTTGGCCAGGGTCCTGATGTGCCCGCGCGCGTAGACGTCGCCGCCGCAGGGCGCGAAGTCGTCCGACTCGATGGCGTGCACGATGCCGATGCGGACCCGGGTGGCGGTACTGACGTCATCGACGGTCAGCCCTGCGGCGATACGCGCCTGCTGCAGGGCACGGCCGATGGAGGTGCGGGCTTCCTCGGAAACGTCTTCGAACGGACGCTCGTCTTCAGGGGAGTTGCCGATGGACACGGGGGCGCCTTTCGAGCGTGTAGCCACCTGTGCTGGAGGTTCAGTCTAGGGGGGGTGCAAAAGGGTGGGGCAACCCGGCGGAGGGACTTTGTACGCCATCCGAATGGCCTTACGTCCCGATGACGGGGGTGGTGCTTGACGAATGATGGGGCGGGTGCTTGTCGCTTCCCTCAACTTGACGTGCGGGGCGGGGAAACGGTTGCTCAATGATCCCTTACGGGTGAGTCACGATCGAACAACCATGTGCGGCGAGCCGACGAGCGTGACCCACTTGCCTACCCTTCAGACTCCCCACGGATGACGGCGAGCACGCCATCCAGCTCATCGGCTTTCACAAGAACATCACGTGCCTTGGACCCCTCACTCGGCCCGACGATGTTCCGCGACTCCATCAGGTCCATCAGGCGCCCCGCCTTGGCGAAACCGACCCGCAGCTTGCGCTGGAGCATGGAGGTCGACCCGAACTGCGTGGAGACGACCAGCTCGGCCGCCTGGCACAGCAGGTCGAGGTCGTCGCCGATGTCCTCGTCGATCTCCTTCTTCTGCTTGGTCCCCACGGTGACGTCGTCCCGGAAGACCGGCGCCATCTGGTCCTTGCAGTGCTGGACGACGAGCGCGACCTCCTCCTCGGTCACGAACGCGCCCTGCATACGCGTCGGCTTGTTCGCGCCCATGGGCAGGAAGAGCCCGTCACCCTTGCCGATCAGCTTCTCGGCGCCGGGCTGGTCGAGGATGACGCGCGAGTCCGCGAGCGACGACGTGGCGAACGCCAGCCGTGAGGGCACGTTGGCCTTGATCAGACCCGTGACCACGTCCACGGAGGGCCGCTGCGTCGCCAGCACCAGGTGGATGCCGGCCGCGCGCGCGAGCTGCGTGATACGCACGATCGAGTCCTCGACGTCCCGCGGCGCCACCATCATCAGGTCGGCGAGCTCGTCGACGATCACCAGCAGATAGGGGTACGGCTGGAGTTCCCGCTCGCTGCCCTCGGGCGATTTGACCTTGCCCTCGCGCACGGCACGGTTGAAGTCGTCGATGTGCCGGTATCCGTACGCGGCCAGGTCGTCGTAGCGCAGGTCCATCTCCCGCACGACCCACTGGAGCGCCTCGGCGGCCCGCTTCGGGTTGGTGATGATCGGCGTGATCAGGTGCGGGATGCCCTCGTAGGCGGTCAGCTCGACGCGCTTGGGGTCTACCAGGATCATCCGGACGTCCTCCGGGGTCGCCCGCATCATGATCGAGGTGATCAGGCAGTTGATGCAGGACGACTTGCCGGAACCGGTGGCTCCGGCGACCAGCATGTGCGGCATCTTCGCCAGCGAGTGCATGACGTACCCGCCCTCGACGTCCTTGCCGAACGCCACCAGCATCGGGTCGTCGTCCTCGGCGGACTCCGCGAGCCGCAGCACGTCGCCGAGGTTGACCATCTCGCGGTCCGTGTTCGGGATCTCGATGCCGACCGCGGACTTGCCGGGGATGGGGCTGATGATCCGCACGTCGGGGCTGGCGACGGCGTACGCGATGTTCTTGGTGAGCGCGGTGATCCGCTCGACCTTCACGGCGGGGCCGAGCTCGACCTCGTAGCGCGTCACCGTCGGACCGCGCGTGAAGCCGGTGACGGCCGCGTCGACCTTGAACTCGGTGAACACCGTGGTCAGCGAGGCCACCACGGCGTCGTTCGCGGCGCTGCGCGCCTTGCCGGGGCCCCCGCGCGTGAGGAGGTCGAGCTGGGGCAGCGCGTAGGTGATGTCGCCGGACAGCTGGAGCTGCTCGGCGCGCGGTGGCAGGTCGCGGGTCTGCGCGGGCGGCGACTTGGTGAGGTCGGGGACGCCGGTGTCGATCTTCTCCCGCTGGGGACGCGCGGCCGGTACCGGCGTGGGGGTCGGGGTGGTCTCCGCGCGGTCGCCCACGCTGACGCCCTGGGTGAGGTCGGCGACGATCGGCGACGGCGGCATGCCGTGCAGCACCGCGCCGTCGAGCGCGGCGGCGGCCGCCGCCGCGACGTCCACGGCGTCCGGCTGCCGCTCCCCCTCGGGCTGCGGCACCGACGAGCGCCTGGTGCGGCCCCGGCGTCGGGACAGGGCCTCCTGCTCGGCACCGTCGGGGTCGTAGGCCGCCGGGGCCTGCGCGCGTCCGCGCGGGCGGGCGGGGATCGCCTCCCGCCACTGCTCGTCGTAGCGCTCGTCGTCGTCGGAGTACTCGTCCTCGTAGGCCTCGGCGTCACGGACGACACCGAGCTTCACGCCGAGCAGCCGCAGCCGCTGCGGGATGGCGTTGACGGGTGTGGCCGTGACGACCAGCAGCCCGAAGACCGTGAGCAGCACCAGCAGCGGTACGGCGAGCACCTCGCCCAGGGCGTACGTCAGCGGGGTCGCCGTGCCCCAGCCGATCAGGCCGCCGGCGTCCCGTATGGCCTGCATGCCGGCGCTGCGCGCGGGGGAGCCGCAGGCGATGTGGACCTGGCCGAGCACGCCGATGAGCAGCGCGGACAGCCCGATGACGATGCGGCCGTTGGCCTCGGGCTGCTCGGGGTGGCGGATGAAGCGCACGGCGACGACCGCGAGCAGGATCGGGGTGAGCAGGTCCAGCCTGCCGAAGGCACCGGTGACCAGGATCTCGACGAGGTCGCCGACGGGACCGCGCAGGTTGGACCAGGTGCCGGCGGCGACGATCAGCGCGAGCGCGAGCAGCAGCAGCGCGACGCCGTCCTTGCGGTGGGCGGGGTCGAGGTTCTTGGCGCCCTGCCCTATGCCGCGGAAGACGGCTCCCACGGCGTGCGCGAGGCCGAGCCAGAGGGCCCGCACCAGCCGGTAGACGCCCCCGGTCGGGCTCGGCGCGGGCTTGGGCGCGACCTTCTTGGCCGGTGCCTTCCTCGCGGGCGCCTTCTTCGCGGGGGGCCTTTTCGCAGCGGCCTTCTTCGCCGGGGCCTTCGCGGAAGCGGCAGCCTTCTTGACGGGCTGCTTCTTGGCTGCGGAGGGACGTGAGGCCATAGGTGTGAGATTACCGGTGGAGTCGCCGGTGGACACGCGCGCCTACCGGTTCACCCGTTCGTGTCGCCCTTGCGCAGGCACGAAACTGACGCGGGCTCACGAGCGGGGGACCTGGAAGAGCCACGGCGGGACGGTGACGTGAACTCCGGTGGGCGGGCGGGCAACTCTGCCCGGCCCGCCGTCAGTTCTGCGAGGGCACGGAAGGAGACCCGCCGGTACCCGGCTCCAGCGCGTCCAGCGCCCGCCGCAGTCCGGTGAGCTTGCGTTCGAGATGGGCGGCCGTGGCCACCGCCGCCGCGTCCGCGGCCTCGTCGTCGAGCTGCTTGGAGAGCGCCTCGGCCTGCTCCTCGACGGCCGCGAGGCGCGCCGACAGCTCGGCGAGCAGCCCGGCGGCCTCCTTGCCGCCGACCGCGCCCTTGCCGCCGCCCTCCAACTGGAGGCGCAGCAGCGCGGCCTGCTCGCGCAGCTGGCAGTTCTTCATGTAGAGCTCGACGAAGACGGAGACCTTCGCGCGCAGCACCCACGGGTCGAACGGCTTGGAGATGTAGTCCACCGCGCCGGCCGCGTAGCCCCGGAAGGTGTGATGGGGCCCGTGGTTGATCGCGGTGAGGAAGATGATCGGGATGTCTCTGGTCCGCTCGCGCCGCTTGATGTGCGCGGCGGTTTCGAAACCGTCCATTCCCGGCATCTGGACGTCCAGCAGAATGACCGCGAAGTCGTCCGTGAGTAGTGCTTTGAGCGCTTCCTCCCCGGACGATGCCCGCACCAGCGTCTGATCGAGCGCAGAGAGGATCGCCTCCAGCGCCAGCAGATTCTCCGGCCGGTCATCGACCAGGAGGATCTTGGCCTTCTGCACCATGGCCCGCCCTCCTCGCCCCGGCAGTGCACCGGGCGCCGCCCCGTGGGACGACTCCGTTGCGCCGCCCATCCTCGTGCCGGTCATCGTAGCCGCACCCCGCTTGTCGCCACACCCTGTCACCGCGATGTCACTGTGCACGTAGCAGAAACGCAGCAAGGGACCAGAAGGTTCCCCGAATCCCGCGCTCGTACACGGCTACGCGCACTCTGAGTCAGCAACTCCCCAACGACATCCACCGTTCATTCGCCCTGCATCCACTGCTCCATCACCGCCAGCAGATGATCGGGGTCGACCGGCTTCGTCACATAGTCCGACGCACCCGATTCGATCGCCTTCTCCCGGTCACCCTTCATCGCCTTCGCCGTCAGCGCGATGATCGGCAGCCCGGCGAACTGCGGCATCCGGCGAATCGCCGTCGTCGTCGCATAGCCGTCCATCTCGGGCATCATGATGTCCATCAGGACGACCGCCACGTCGTCGTGCTGCTCCAGCACCTCGATGCCCTCACGGCCGTTCTCGGCGTACAGCACCGACAGCCCGTGCTGCTCCAGGACGCTGGTGAGCGCGAACACGTTACGGATGTCGTCGTCGACGATGAGTACCTTCTCACCCCCGAACCGGATGCCCGCGCGCGGGTGCGCCTCCGCCACCGTCTCACCGCCCTGCCACGGCTCCTGCGGCAGCGCCCGCCGCTCGATCCCCGGCATGCTCCGGCGGCGCCGCCGGAAGAGCGCCGCGGCGCCGTTCTGGGTCTCGCGGTACGACTTCACCTCGGCCGGCGTCTCGGCCGGCCTCTCGACCGCCACCTCGGCCGGCTCCGGCCACTCGGTGAGCTCCGCCACGGGCGGGGCGGGCGGCAGCTGCTGGTAGCCGTTCGGGGGCAGTTCGCTCGGGTACAGCGGCAGGTACAGCGTGAACGTCGAGCCGCGGCCCGGCTCGCTCTGCGCGTGGATCTCACCGCCGAGCAACTGCGCGATCTCGCGGGAGATCGACAGGCCGAGGCCCGTGCCGCCGTACTTGCGGCTGGTCGTGCCGTCCGCCTGCTTGAACGCCTCGAAGATCACCCGCATCTTGCTCGCCGCGATCCCGATGCCGGTGTCGGTCACCGAGAACGCGATCAGCCCGGCCTCCGGACCGGTCAGCGACCCGGCCTCCAGCAACTGCTCCCGGATCGCCTTCGGCACGTCGTCGCGCGCGGGGCGGATGACCAGCTCCACCGAGCCCGAGTCGGTGAACTTCACCGCGTTCGAGAGCAGGTTGCGCAGCACCTGGAGCAGCCGCTGCTCATCGGTGTGCAGCGTGGCCGGCAGCTCCGGGGAGACCCGCACGGACAGGTCCAGGCCCTTCTCCGCCGTCAGCGGCCGGAAGGTGGCCTCCACGTAGTCGACGAGCTGGACGAGCGCGATCCGCGTCGGGGAGACGTCCATCTTGCCCGCCTCGACCTTCGACAGGTCCAGGATGTCGTTGATCAGCTGGAGCAGGTCGGAGCCGGCCCCGTGGATCGTCTCGGCGAACTCGACCTGCTTCGGGGTGAGGTTGCCGTCCGCGTTGTCGGCGAGCAGCTTGGCCAGGATGAGCAGCGAGTTCAGCGGCGTACGCAGCTCGTGCGACATGTTGGCGAGGAACTCGCTCTTGTAGCGCATCGACACCGCGAGCTGCTCGGCGCGCTCCTCCAGGACCTGGCGCGCCTCCTCGATCTCGGTGTTCTTCACCTCGATGTCCCGGTTCTGCTGGGCCAGCAGCTCGGCCTTCTCCTCCAGTTCGGCGTTGGACGCCTGGAGGGCCTTCTGCCGGTTCTCCAACTCGGCGGAGCGCTCGCGCAGTTGCTCGGTCAGCTCCTGCGACTGCTTCAGCAGCACCTCCGTCTTGGTGTTGACGGAGATGGTGTTGACGCTGGTCGCGATCATCTCGGCGATCTGGTTGAGGAAGTCCTTCTGGATCTGCGTGAACGGTGTGAACGAGGCCAGTTCGATAACGCCGAGCACCTTGCCCTCGAACAGCACCGGCAACACGATCACCTGGGCGGGCGGCGCCTCCCCGAGCCCGGAGGAGATCTTCAGATAGCCGCTGGGCGCGTTCTCCACGAGGATCGTGCGCTTCTCCTGCGCGGCCGTGCCGACCAGCGCCTCACCGGGCCGGAACGACGTCGGCATGGAGCCCATCGAGTAGCCGTACGAGCCCAGCATCCGCAGCTCGTACTGGTCGTCCTTGCCGGTGGTGTCGGCCGGCGGCAGCGCCAGGAAGAACGCGCCGTGCTGCGCGGAGACCACCGGCGTCAGCTCGCTCATGATCAGCGAGGCGACGTCCTCCAGGTCCCGGCGGCCCTGCATCAGCGCGGAGATACGTGCGAGGTTGCCCTTGAGCCAGTCCTGCTCCTTGTTGGCGATCGTGGTGTCGCGCAGGTTGGCGATCATCTTGTTGATGTAGTCCTGAAGCTCCTGGATCTCGCCGGAGGCGTCCACGTCGATCTTCAGGTTCAGGTCGCCGCGGGTCACCGCGGTCGCCACGCGCGCGATGGCGCGCACCTGCCGGGTCAGGTTCCCGGCCATCTCGTTCACGGACTCCGTCAGGTCCCGCCAGGTGCCGTCGACGTCGCGCACCCGCGCCTGACCGCCCAGCTGCCCCTCCGTGCCCACCTCGCGGGCCACCCGCGTGACCTCCTCGGCGAAGGAGGACAGCTGGTCGACCATCGTGTTGATGGTCGTCTTCAGTTCGAGGATCTCACCGCGGGCATCGATGTCGATCTTCTTCGTCAGGTCACCCTTGGCGATGGCCGTCGTCACCATCGCGATGTTGCGCACCTGGCCGGTCAGGTTGGACGCCATCTGGTTCACCGACTCGGTGAGGTCCTTCCACGTACCGGCCACACCCGGCACATGCGCTTGACCGCCCAGGATGCCGTCCGTGCCCACCTCGCGGGCCACCTTGGTGACCTGTTCGGCGAACGAACTCAGCGTCTTCACCATGGTGTTGAAGGTGTCGGCGAGCTGCGCCACCTCGCCGCGCGCCTCGATCGTCACCGTGCGCGTCAGGTCGCCGTTGGCGACCGCCGCCGCCACCTGCGAGATGTTGCGCACCTGGACGGTCAGGTTCTTGGCCATCAGGTTGACGTTGTCGCTGAGGTCCTTCCAGATGCCGGTGACACCCGGCACATGCGCCTGACCGCCCAGGATGCCCTCGGTGCCCACCTCGCGCGCCACCCGCGTCACCTGGTCGGCGAACGACGACAGCTGGTCGACCATCGTGTTCACGGTGGTGACGAGTTCGAGGATCTCGCCCTTGGCGTCGACGGTGATCTTCTTCGAGAGATCGCCCTTGGCGACGGCGGTGGTGACGTGGGCGATGCTGCGCACCTGCACGGTGAGGTTGTTCGCCATGAAGTTGACGGACTGCGTGAGGTCCTTCCAGGTGCCGGAGACGCCCTGCACCTCGGCCTGGCCGCCCAGCTTGCCCTCGGTGCCCACCTCTCGGGCCACCCTGGTGACCTCCTCGGCGAACGAGGACAGCTGGTCCACCATCGTGTTCAGGGTGTTCTTCAGCTCCAGGATCTCCCCCCGCGCGTCCACGGTGATCTTCTGCGACAGGTCACCCCGCGCCACCGCCGTCGCGACCTGCGCGATCTGGCGCACCTGAGCCGTCAGGTTGCCGGCCATGCCGTTCACGGAGTCGGTCAGGTCGCGCCACACACCGGCGACGCCGGGCACCTGCGCCTGACCGCCCAGCCGGCCCTCCGTACCCACCTCACGGGCCACCCGTGTCACCTGGTCGGCGAAGGCGGAGAGCTGGTCGACCATCGTGTTGACGGTGTTCTTCAGCTCCAGGATCTCCCCGCGCGCGTCCACGGTGATCTTCTGCGACAGGTCACCCCGCGCCACCGCCGTCGTCACCTGGGCGATCTGGCGCACCTGAGCAGTCAGGTTGCCGGTGATGGAGTTGACGGAGTCGGTCAGCTCCTTCCACGTGCCCGACACGCCGTCCACGCGCGCCTGGCCGCCGAGCCGTCCCTCGGTGCCGACCTCCCGGGCCATCGTCGTGACCTGGTCGGCGAACGACGACAGCTGGTCCACCATCGTGTTCACGGTGTTCTTCAGCGCGAGCATCTCGCCGGAGACGTCCACGGTGACCTTCTGCGAGAGGTCACCGTTGGCGACCGCCGTCGTCACCTGCGCGATGTTCCTCACCTGTCCGGTGAGGTTGCGGAACGCCGTGTTGACGGAGTCCGTCAGGTCCTTCCAGGTCCCCGCCGCCCCCGGCACCTGCGCCTGGCCGCCCAGCTCACCCTCGTCGCCGATCTCCCGAGCCACGCGCGTGACCTCGGAACCGAAGGCGGACAGCTGGTCCACCATGCCGTTGACGGTGTTCTTCAGCTCCAGCATCTCGCCGGCCACGTCGACCGTGACCTTCTGCGACAGGTCACCGCTGGCGACCGCCGTCGTCACCGCGGCGATGTCCCGTACCTGGGTCGTCAGGTTCCGGAACACCGTGTTGACGGAGTCCGTCAGGTCCTTCCAGGTCCCCGCCGCGCCCGGCACGTTCGCCTGCCCGCCGAGCCGCCCCTCCCCGCCGACCTCGTTGGCCACGCGGGTGACCTCGTCCGCGAAGATCCGCAGCGTCTCGGTCATCTGGTTGATCGTCTCGGCCAGCTGCGCCACCTCGCCGCGCGCCTGCACGGTCACCTTGCGGGACAGATCACCGTTGGCCACGGCCGTCGTCACCTCGGCGATACCGCGCACCTGCGCGGTGAGGTTGCCTGCCATGGTGTTGACGGAGTCGGTGAGCTCCTTCCACACCCCGGCCACCCCGGGCACCTGGGCCTGTCCGCCCAGCTCGCCCTCCGTGCCCACCTCACGCGCGACCCTGGTCACCTCGGAGGAGAACGCCGAGAGCTGGTCCACCATCGTGTTGACGGTTTCCTTCAGCTCCAGCATCTCGCCGGCCACATGAACCGTGACCTTCCGGGACAGATCACCCTTCGCGACCGCGGTCGTCACCAGCGCGATGTCCCGCACCTGCGCGGTCAGCCGGTCCGCCATCGTGTTGACGGACTCCGTCAGATCCTTCCACGAACCGGACATTCCGCGCACCTGGGCCTGCCCGCCCAGCTTGCCCTCGGTGCCCACCTCACCGGCCACGCGCGTGACCTCGTCGGTGAACGTCGACAGCTGGTCGACCAGGTTGTTGACGGTCCGCCCCACCTTCAGGAACTCGCCCCGCAGCGGGTGCCCGCTCCCGTCGGGCGCGTTCGTCCGCAGCTCCATCCGCGGCGCCAGATCACCCTCGGCCACCGCGAACAGCACCCGGCTGACCTCGGACACCGGCCACACCAGATCGTCGACCAGCGCGTTCGACGCGTCGATCGCGGCCGCCCACGACCCCTCACAGGCGCCCGTCTCCAGCCGCTCCGTGAGCTTGCCCTCGCGCCCCACGACACGCCGCACCCGCGACAGCTCACCCGTAAGGTGCAGATTCCGGTCGGCGACCTCGTTGAAGATGGCGGCGATCTCCGCCATCACGCCGTCCCCGGACACCGTCAGCCGCTTGCGGAAGTTGCCGTCCCGCATCGACACCAGGGCCGCTTTCAGCCGGTTCAGGGCAGCCGTGTCCACCTCAGTGGTCCCGTTCCGGCTGCTCGGGGACTGTCCGCCCTTGGCGCGCGGCTTCGTGCCCCGCGTCGCTGCGCCAGACTCCACTGTGTCCCTCCCGCAGGGGTCGACCATTACTGCTGTGCACTGCTGCTCGACGTATCGATCACTACTGCGTATCTGCACCCGGTGGCACCAGCCGTCGATCCCACCAGGAGGTGACGGACCGCACCAGGGGCTGCTGCCCACCGAAGGCGCACCGCACTCGCCCTGGCCGTACCTCCATCACAAGCCTGCCCAGTGTTTCACCCCGGCTGAACCAGGCCATAACAGTTCGGCAGCTTCGCACATCGTCCGCACACCCTCCGGACGGAAACACTGCAGACCGGCATCCGCATGAACCGCGAAGGTAAGTAACCTTGCATGCGGCTGTCCAGCCGCACCGGTTCCGTCCGGCCTGGGCGGTGGCACGAGAACGAGCGGGCATCGGAGGGGCGGCCGCACACATGACCACCGGACTGATCCCCGGGGGACAGCCCCCGGACCCCGGGCCGACGAGCGGCCTGCCGACACAGACGCGCGGCGAGCCGGCCGGCACGGCAGCCCAGCACATCGAGAGCAGATCGAGGAGTTTTGTGATCACCGCGCGCGCGGCCGCCAGTTTCGAGCCCGTCGGACGCTCGGTCGCCTCCGCACGCTCCTTCGTCCGCGACACGCTCCAGGGCTGGGGGTACGCCGACGTCGTCGACGACGCCGTGGTGCTCACCAGCGAACTGGTCACCAACGCCGTCGTCCACGCGGGCACCACCGCCGACGTGCTGTGCCTGCGCCTCGACGGCGGCGTCCGCATCGAGGTCGCCGACCACTACCCGGAACGCGAAGTCCCCCTTCAGGGCTCCGCCGTCAACATGGGCAGCCCCGACCGCGAGGGCGGCCGGGGCCTCCAGCTGTGCGCGGCCCTCGCCGGCCGCTGGGGCGTCGACTACACACCCACGCACAAGCAGGTCTGGTTCCAACTCGACCTCCCCGAACGCGCCGTGGGCACCCGCACCGCCGGCCCGTCCCTCCCCGCCGACCTGCTCCCCCTGGCCGACGGCCGGGTCCGCGTCGCCGTCGTCCAGATCGACCGGAGCGGCGCCATCACCGCCTGGAACGAGGACGCCGAGGAACTCTTCGGCTACCAGGGCGAACAGGTCACCGGAAAGCCCCTCACCGACCTCGCCGCCTGGCCGCACACCCCGGGCACCAGCACCGGCATCGCCGAGGCGCTGCAACTCTCCCGCTGGGAGGGCAGCTACGGCATCCGCGACGCCGGCGGCCGGGTCGTCCCGGTGTACGCCTCCCACCTCCGCGTCCGCGACACCGACGGCGAGCCCTCCACCGTCTGCCTCCTCGTCCGTGACCACGAACGAGCCGTCCTGCAGACGCCCATGCGCATCGCGGCGTCCGACGCGGCCACCTCCTCCGAGGGCCAGAGCACCGACCCCTTCGAGGTCTTCATCGGCTCCCCGGCCCCGGACGACCTCGACGGCCTGCTCCAGCGCACGGTCGAACGCGCCCGCGACATGCTCGACGGCGACTCCGCGTTCCTCCTCCTCGCCACCGACGACGAGACGGAGCTGGAGGTCCGCGCCTCCACGGGCCTGCCCTCCGCCCGCCAGCGCTTCGCCCGCGTCCCCGTCGAGGCGGGCCCCGGCCGCTACGGCTCGGCCCGCATGCCGGCCGTCCACGACGACCTCACCGCCGTCCCCGGCGCCGTGCCCCTCCTCAACGGCACCGGCATGCGCTCGGTCGTCACCGTCCCGCTCAAGGTCGAGGGCCGCCTCACCGGCTCCCTCGGCGTCGCCGCGGAGGGCGCCGGCAGGTACTCCAACGAGGAGGCCCTGCGCCTCCAGTTCGCCGCCGACCGCATCGCCCTGGCCGTCGAGTCCGCCCGCCTCGGCGAGCTCGAACGCCTGCGCCGCGGCTCGCTCAGCTTCCTCGTCGAGGCCTCCGACCTGCTCGCCGGCACCCTGGACCGGGACCAGACACTCGCCCTCATGGCGCAGATGACGGTCCCGACGCTGGCCACCTGGTGCGCGGTCTACACGATCGCCGACCAGGCCTCGGAGCCCTACCTCTCGTACGTCCTGCACGAGGACGAGGAACTGATCGACGGCATCAAGTCCCTGCTGTCCAAGATCGACCCGCCCGACCCGGTACCGACGCCCGGCGCGCGCGTCTGGTCCGCGCCGGCGGACGCCGCCCACCAGGCCGCCCTGCGCACCTCCATGCGCAGCCTGGGCCTCGGCGAACCCGCCACGGTCAGCTCCGGCATCGGTACGACGCTCGCGACGGCGTCCGCGGTCGGCGGCGAGACCGTCGTCCTGCCCCTGGTCGCCCGCAACCGCGTCATCGGCATGCTCACCCTCGGCAAACCCACCGACGAGCACTTCCGCCAGGAGATTCTGGAGCTGGCGGAGGACCTCTCCCGCCGAGCCGCCCTGGCCCTGGACAACGCCCGCCTCTACTCCGAGCGCACGGCCATCAGCCAGGCCCTCCAGCGCAGCCTCCTGCCGCCCGAACTCCCCGTGATCGACGGCGTCGAGGTCGAGGTCATCTACCGCGCGGCCGGCGAGGGCAACGAGGTCGGCGGCGACTTCTACGACCTGTTCCCCATCCGCGACGGCGCCTACGGCTTCGCCATCGGTGACGTCTGCGGCACCGGCCCGAACGCGGCGGCCGTCACGGGCCTCGCCCGGCACGCCCTGCGCCTGCTGGCCCGCGAGGGCCTCAGCGGCCCTGCGGTCCTCCAGCGCCTCAACTCCGCCATCCTCGACGAGGGCGCCCGCAGCCGCTTCCTCACCCTCCTCTACGGCGAGATGCGCCCGCAGGAGGACGGCAGCGCCGAGCTGAAGGTCGTCTGCGCGGGCCACCCGCTCCCCCTGCGTCTGCGCCAGGACGGCACGGTGGAAGCCGCGGCCGAACCCCAGCCGCTCCTCGGCGTCCTGGAGGACCTGGACCTCTACGAGCAGACCGTCACCCTCGACCCCGGGGACGTCCTGCTGTGCGTCACGGACGGCGTCACCGAGCGCCGCGAGGGCAACCGCATGCTGGGCGACGACGGCCTCGCCGACGTCCTCACCACCTGCACCGGCCTCACAGCGGGCGCGGTGGCGGCACGCATCATGCGCGCGGTGGAGCGCTTCGCCTCGGACGCCCCGTCCGACGACATGGCGATCCTGGCGATGCGTGTCCCGGGCCTCCACAACGGCCTGAGCAACGCCTGAAAAGCAAGAAGGCCCCCGCCCGAATGGGCGGGGGCCTTCTGCGTCGGAGCCCCCAAACGGAATCGAACCGTTGACCTTCTCCTTACCATGGAGACGCTCTACCGACTGAGCTATAGGGGCCGGTCACCGTCTTGAGGTCTCCCTCGCGGCGACGGAATAGATCATACCCCGAACAGACCGCTGCTCCCAACCACCGCCGTCCCGCCCAGGGGACGATCAGAAAGCCGGCTGCAACAGCCCGCCCAGCGCATTGCACGCGGACACCGTCCGCTGCATGTCACGCTTCGTCAGAGCGCCGTCCACGGGCAGCGCGAGCGTCTCCTCGGCGGCCCGCTCGGTCTCCGGCAGCGCCACACACTCACGGAAGGCCGGCAGTCGGTGCACCGGCGTCTTCACCGGCACCCAGCACTCGACTCCCCTGGCCCGGAGGGACCGCGCGAACGCGTCCCGGTCGGGCCGCCCGTTCCCGGGCACCCGCACCACGTACTGCTGATAGGTGTGCCCGACACCGCCGTCCGGCGTGTGCACCCCGCGCAACTTGGCGTCCAGGTAGGCGGCTCGCTGCCGGCGCTGCGCGACCTCGTCGCACGGCGCCTCGGACTCGCCCTGCTCCAGCACCAGAAGCCCGTGCCGCTGCCCCACCCCACGCAGCGCCGCGACATCCGCGGGCCTGCCGAACCGATGGACCACAACGACTGCCGATGTCCGCGGACTTACGGCCGCCTCGACCGCGGACGCGTCGAGGCCGTACGACAGGGGGTCTATGTCGGCGAACACCGGGCGCGCGCCCGCCATGGTCACCGCTTCGCAGACCTCGACGTTCCCGAACGCCGACACGATGACCTCGTCACCGACTCCTACGCCGGCGGCCCTGAGCATTGCAGCAGTACCCATGCTGCGGATCGTGGTTGCGCAACGTGAACTTCAAGTGACGCACAACAAAAAAGAGTTGGACCCCGAACCGAAGTTCAGGGTCCAACTCTTCTAAGAATTGTTCGGCGGCGTCCTACTCTCCCACAGGGTCCCCCCTGCAGTACCATCGGCGCTGAAAGGCTTAGCTTCCGGGTTCGGAATGTAACCGGGC
>NZ_JBIVHU010000007.1:434417-477775 GCF_044749345.1 Streptomyces sp. NPDC089424 | reverse complement strand
AGCGTGAGGGAAACGCCCGGTTACATTCCGAACCCGGAAGCTAAGCCTTTCAGCGCCGATGGTACTGCAGGGGGGACCCTGTGGGAGAGTAGGACGCCGCCGAACAATCTTTGGAAGGACCTCTGGTCCCAGCGTTCAGCTGGGACCAGAGGTCCTTTTTTGTTTTTACGGAGCGCGCCGGGTTGCCGGGTGCGCGAGAATGACTGCGGTAGCAAAGACAGGAGTCACCGATGTCCACCAACTCTCCCGAGGACCGACCGGAGCGCGACCAGCGGCGACGGGACGGTGGGGAACGCGGCGAACGCGGCGGCTTCCGGCGTGACAACAGCCGTGGTGGCTCCGGCCGTCGGGACGGCGAGCGCGGGTCGCGGCCGTCGTTTCAGCGCGACGACCGTGATCGTGGGCCGCGTCGCGACGACCGCGAGGGACGGGATGGTGGCCGGCCCGGCGGCGGGTTCCGCAGGGACGACCGCGGCGACCGCCCCGCCTTCCGCCGTGACGACCGCGGGGACCGGCGTGACGACCGCCGTGGGGATGACCGTGGCGGGTTCCGTCGCGACGACCGTCGCGGTGATGACCGTGGTGGCTTCCGCCGTGATGACCGCCGGGACGACCGTCGTGGTGACGACCGTGGTGGGTTCCGTCGTGACGACCGCCGTGGCGATGACCGGGGTGGCTTCCGCCGTGACGACCAGCGCGGTGACGACCGTGGCGGTTACCGCCGCGACGACCGCCGTGGTGACGACCGCGGTGGCTTCCGCCGTGACGACCGCCGCGATGATCGTCGTGGTGACGACCGCGGTGGCTTCCGCCGTGACGACCGCCGTGACGAGCGCCGTGGTGACGACCGCGGTGGGTTCCGTCGAGATGACCGCCGTGGTGACGACCGTGGTGGGTTCCGTCGCGACGACCGTCGGGATGACCGTCGTGGTGATGACCGTGGTGGGTTCCGTCGGGATGACCGCCGTGACGAGCGTCGTGGTGACGACCGTGGTGGGTTCCGTCGTGACGACCGTCGTGGTGATGACCGCGGCGGGTTCCGTCGCGACGACCGCCGGGACGACCGTCGTGGTGATGACCGTGGTGGATTCCGTCGCGACGACCAGCGCGGTGACGACCGGGGCGGTTACCGCCGCGACGACCGTGGTGGCTTCCGCGGCGACGACCGCGGTGGTTTCCGCCGTGATGACCGGCGCGACGACCGGCGTGACGGGGACCGTGGCGCCTATGTCCGTAGGGACGACCGGCGTGACGACCGCCGGGACGACCGCGACCGGGGCTTCCGGCGGGACGATCGCGGGGACCGTGGTGGCTTCGTGCGGCGGGACGACCGGGGTGAGCGTGGCGGGTTCCGGGGCCGGGACGACCGCGGTCCGCGTCGGGACGACCGTGGCGGCCGCGACGGTGGCTACCGTGGACGCGACGACCGGCGCGGCGCCGGCGGCGGCCGTTTCCGCGAGGAGCGGGAGCGCGACCGTGAGCCGATCAAGCGGCTGCCGATTCCGGAGGACGTCACCGGCGACGAGATCGACAAGGACGTGCGGCAGGAGCTGCAGAGCCTGCCGAAGACGCTCGCGGAGGACGTGGCCAAGAACCTCGTCATGGTCGCGCGCCTGATCGACGAGGACCCCGAGGGCGCCTACGGCTACTCCCGGGTGGCGCTGCGGCTGGCGTCGCGGGTCGCCGCCGTGCGCGAGGCGGCCGGGTTCGCGGCCTACGCGAACCAGAAGTACGCGGAGGCGCTCGCCGAGTTCCGTGCGGCGCGTCGGATGACCGGCGGCGTGGAACTGTGGCCCGTCATGGCGGACTGCGAGCGGGGACTCGGGCGGCCCGAGAAGGCGCTGGACATGGCCGGGGCACCGGAGGTCCAGAAGCTCGACAAGGCCGGTCAGGTGGAGATGCGGCTCGTCGCGGCAGGCGCCCGGCGTGACATGGAGCAGCTGGACGCGGCCATCGTGACGCTGCAGAGCCCGGAGCTGGCCTCCAGTTCGGTCCAGCCGTGGACCGCGCGGCTGCGCTACGCGTACGCCGACGCGCTGCTCGCGGCCGGGCGGGACGGTGAGGCCCGCGAGTGGTTCGCCAAGGCCGTGGAGGCCGACCGGGACGGCAGCACGGACGCCTCGGACCGGCTGGCCGAGCTGGACGGCGTGGAGTTCGTCGACGCCCTCGACGAGACCCGGGCGGACGACGCCGTCGTGGCGACCCACGTCGCCGAGCCCAAGGCCGACTCGAAGGCCCACGAGGACGACGAGATCGACGGCATCGACGAGTTCGACGAGTTCGACGAGGACGACGAGGACGACGAGGACGACGACCGGAACTGACGTCCGGGAGTGACCAGTGGTGGGCGGGACCTGAGATCAAGGGTCCCGCCCACTTCGTGTTCCTGTCCGCGTGACCTTGTGCGTCAGAGGTCCAGCGCGCGGAGCACCAGCCCCGAGGCCGGCTTGGGCCCGAACGACGTCGACTTGCGGGGCATGGTGACGCCTTGGCGGGCGAGGTCGCGGACGACGTCCTCGTGGACCGGGTGCAGCAGGACCGCCGTACCGCCCTGCCGTTCCGCCTTGCGGACCGTGGCCGCCGCGTCGTGGATGTAGGCGATGTGGGCGGGGGAGTCCTCGGGCACGTGCCAGACGTGGTCGAGCAGGGTGGCGTGCAGGACCGTGGCGTCGAGGGTGCGCCATGCCTCGGGGCGGTCGGTGGGGACCGTGCGGGCCAGCAGGTCGGGGTCGGGACGGTCGACCAGGTGGAACCCGCCGTCACCGGCGAGCAGGAAGGCGTTGCCGGCGGCCGCGGCCTCGGCGAGGGCCGTGAGGGCCTCGGGGAGCGGGGCGTCCAGGCGGCGTACGCGGAAGCGGCCGTCGAGCGCGCTCAGCGCGTCGGGCACCGCGAGGCCGTGCAGGAGGCGGTGGATGGCGCGGACCCGCAGGGGGTAGCGCGCGGTGTCGACGAGGAGGACCAGGCCGTAGTCCCAGGGGCTGGGAGAGGGGTGCTCGGCGCGCAGCCGGCGGTAGGTCGCCCAGCGGTGGTGGCCGTCGGCGATGAGGGCCACCTGGTGGGCCAGGCCGGACTGGACGCGGGCCACGTCGTCCGGGTCGGTGACGGACCACAGGCGGTGGCGGTAGCCGTCCTCGGTGGTGGTGGCGAGCAGCGGCGGCTTCTCGGCGGTGCGTTCCACGACCTCGGCACAGGCATGGCCGTCGCCGCGGTAGGTCAGCAGCAGGGGTTCGAGGTTCGCGGAGGTGGCCCGCATCAGGCCGGCGCGGTCGGCGACGATGTGCGGCATGACGTCCTCGTGCGGCAGGACCACGCCGTCGGAGGGATCCGAGACCCGCAGGGCGCCGATGATGCCGCGCTGGAGCATGCCGTCGCCGTGGCGCTGCTCGTAGACGTACAGGCCGGGTTCGGCGTCGGCGGCCAGCACGCCCTCGGTGAGCCAGTCGTGCAGCGTGTCGGCGGCCTGGGCGTTGCGCGCGGTGGGCGTGGCGGCCTCGGGGAGGATCAGCCGGACGATGTTGTGCGGGTCCGCGGACTGCAGGTGGTGCACGCCGTCGGGCCGTACGACGACGTCGTACGGAGGGGACGTCACGGCCGCCAGGCTGCCGACCCGGTCGGGGTCGTAGCGAAGGCCTCGGAACGGGGTGAGTTCCAGGCCTCGGCGCCTCGTTGCTTCCGGGTGACCTGCTGTGTTCATCTCGGCATCGTACGTGCGCCGCGCCTGTCGGTGGCATGGGGCATGATCGGGGGGAAAGCCGGTGGACCGAGGAGCGGTGCCAAATGAGCCAGCAGGTCAGGACCAGGCCCGACGCCAGTGGGCGGGCGCTGAGCGAGGCGTACGACACGGCGCTGCTCGACCTCGACGGGGTGGTGTACGCGGGCGGGGAGGCGATCGCGCACGCGGTCGACTCGCTGGGCACCGCCCGCGCGGGCGGCATGCACCTGGCGTACGTCACGAACAACGCGTTGCGGACTCCGGACGCCGTGGCCGCGCACCTGACGGAGCTGGGGATACCGGCGCGGGCAGATGACGTCATCACCTCGGCGCAGGCGGTCGCGCGGCTGATCGCCGAGGAGGTGCCCGCGGGGGCGCGGGTGCTGGTCGTGGGCGGTGAGGGGCTGCGGGTCGCGCTGCGGGAGCGGGGGCTCGAGCCGGTGGAGTCCGCGGAAGACGACCCGGCGGCGGTCGTACAGGGGTACGGCGGGCCGGAGTTGCGGTGGGCGCGGTTCGCCGAGGCGTGTTACGCGATCGCGCGCGGGGTGCCCTGGTTCGCGTCCAACACGGATCTGACGATTCCCAGCGCGCGCGGTATCGCGCCGGGCAACGGGGCGGCGGTGGAGGTGGTGCGGATCGCGACCGGCGCCGAGCCGCGGGTGGCGGGCAAGCCGTTGCCGCCGATGCACCGGGAGACGATCCTGCGGACGGGCGCGGAGCGGCCGCTGGTGGTGGGCGACCGGCTGGACACGGACATCGAGGGCGCGTTCAACGGCGGAGTCGATTCGCTCCTGGTGCTGACCGGAGTGACCGACGGACCCCAGTTGCTGGCGGCGCCGCCGCGGCACCGGCCGACGTATGTGGACGCGGATCTGCGGGGGATGCTCACGGGTCAGCCGGAGGTCGTCGAGGCCGGTGCGGGCTTCCGTTGCGGCGGCTGGACGGCGACGGCCGGGGAGGAGCGGCTGGAACTGGACGGCGAGGGCGACGCCCTGGACGGGTTGCGGGCCTTGTGCGCGGCTGCCTGGACGGCGGCCGGAGAAGGGGTTTGCGAGCTGGACGGCGGGAAGGCGCTGACGCGGCTGGCGCTGTAGCGGTGGCGCCCGGCCGGAGGGTGGGGCCGTGGCCGCGGAGCAGGATCTTGATCCGATGCGAGGGTAGGCTAACCTAACTGCGTGTTGGTCGAGAGTCCCCCAGAAGAGCGCGCGGGCGCGGTCCCCGCGCCCCCGACCCGTCGGGCGATACGCGCCTTTGGTCTGCTCCTCGCCGTGTCGCTCATGGTGCTGGTCGCGTTGACGAGTATCGCCGTCGGCGCGAAGGAGCTGTCCCTCGGGGAGGTCTGGCACGGCCTGTTCCAGGAATCGGGCACGTACAGCGACGTCGTGGTCGGCGAGCGTCTGTCCCGGACCCTGCTCGGGCTGCTCGCCGGCGCCGCGCTCGGCCTGTCCGGAGCCGTGCTCCAGGCGCTCACCCGCAACCCGCTGGCGGACCCCGGGCTGCTCGGCATCAACGCGGGCGCGTCCGCGGCGGTCGTCACCGCCATCACCTTCTTCGGCGTCACCGGCGTCAGCGGCTACGTGTGGTTCGCGTTCTTCGGCGCCGCCGCGGTCGGCGCGCTCGTGTGGTTCCTCGGCGGCAGCCGGGGCGCGACGCCGGTACGGCTCGCCCTCGCCGGTACGGCGATCAGCGCCGCGCTCTACGGCTATCTCCAGGCCCTGATGATCCTGGACGACGCGGCACTGGACCGGATGCGCTTCTGGACGGTCGGTTCGCTGAGCGCGGCGACCGACCGCACCATCACCCAGGTGCTGCCGTTCCTGGTGGCCGGCTCGCTCCTCGCGCTCGCGCTGGCCCGCCCGCTGAACGCGATGGCCATGGGCGACGACACCGCCAAGGCCCTGGGCGCCCACCTCAACCGCACCCGGGCGCTGTCCATGCTGGCCGCCACCGTGCTGTGCGGGGCGGCGACCGCCGCCTGTGGGCCGATCGTGTTCGTCGGGCTGATGGTGCCGCACGTCGTGCGGTCCTTCACCGGGCCCGACCTGCGCTGGATCCTGCCGTACGCGGCCGTGCTGTCGCCGGTGCTGCTGCTCGGCGCCGACGTGCTCGGCCGGATCGTCGCGCGGCCCGCGGAGCTCCAGGTCGGCATCGTGACGGCGATCCTCGGCGGCCCGGTCTTCATCTTTCTCGTACGACGGCGGAGGACGGCCCAGCTGTGACCACCAACCGTGCCCGGCGAGCCGACGGCCCGGCGGCCGTGACCACCGACCGCGCCGACCGCGCCGATCGCACCAGCCGCACCAGCCGCACCGACCTCGCCAACCGCGCCGTGCGGACGCCGGGCGGGCTCTCCGTCCGCCTGGACGTCCGGGCCCTGACCGTCGTCGTCCTGCTGCTGCTCGCCGCGCTCGCCGCGAGCGTGGTGCTGATCGGCACCGGCGACTTCCCGATCCCCGCGGGCGACGTGCTGCGGACGCTGTTCGGCGAAGGGGACCCCGGGCAGGAGTTCATCGTCACGGAGCTGCGGCTGCCGCGGGTCCTGGTGGGGCTGCTGGTCGGCGCCTCGCTGGGGCTCGGCGGCGCCCTGTTCCAGTCCATCTCCCGCAACCCGCTGGGCAGTCCGGACGTGCTGGGCCTCGGGCAGGGCGCGACCGCCGGCGCGCTCGTGGTGATCGTGCTGTTCTCCGGCGACGCGGGCGCCGTCACCCTCGGCGCGCTGGTGGGCGGCCTGGGCACGGGGCTCGCCATCTACGTGCTGGCCTGGAAGCAAGGTGTCCACGGATACCGGCTGGTGCTGGTCGGCATCGGTGTCTCCGCCGTCGTCACCGCCGTCAACGGCTATCTGCTGACCAAGGCCGACCTCGTCGACGCGGCCCGGGCCGTCGTCTGGATGACCGGCTCGCTCAGCGGCCGTGACTGGGCGCAGGTCTGGCCGCTGCTCGCGCTGTGCGCCGTCCTCGTGCCGCTCGTCCTGGCCAACGCGCGCGGGCTGCGGATGCTGGAGATGGGCGACGACGTGTCGTACTCCCTGGGGGTGCGGGTCGAGCGGGTACGGCTGGTGCTGCTGGTGTCCGCGGTGCTGCTGACCGCCGCCGCCACCGCCGCCGCCGGTCCCGTCAGTTTCGTGGCGCTCACCGCCCCGCAGCTGGCCCGCCGGCTGACCCGCTCGCCCGGCCCCAACCTGCTGCCGTCGCTGTGCATGGGCGCGGCCCTGCTGGTCACCGCCGACTGGGTCTCGCAGCGCGTCTTCGGTGCCGACCAGCTGCCGGTGGGGGTGGTCACCGGTGTGCTCGGCGGGGCCTACCTGCTGTGGCTGCTGGTCGCCGAGCGCAGGGCGGGGCGGATATGAGCGCCGCCGCCCACCGGAACATCCAAAGGAGCACCGTGAACCGCCTGTCCGCCGAGAACGTCACCCTCGCCTACGACCAGCGCGTCATCGCCGAGCGGCTGTCGGTGGAGATACCCGACAACTCGTTCACCGTGATCGTCGGCCCGAACGCCTGCGGCAAGTCGACGCTGCTGCGCGCGCTGTCACGGATGCTCAGGCCGAACGAGGGCCGGGTGCTGCTGGACGGGCAGGTCATCCAGTCGATGCCGGCCAAGAAGGTCGCCCGCACCCTCGGCCTGCTGCCCCAGTCCTCGATCGCGCCCGACGGGATCACCGTCGGCGACCTGGTGGGCCGCGGACGGTATCCGCACCAGGGGATCCTGCGGCAGTGGTCGGCCGAGGACGAGCGGGTCGTGCGCGAGTCCATGGCGCAGACCGGCGTCGCCGAACTCGCCGACCGCTATGTCGACGAGCTGTCCGGAGGCCAGCGGCAGCGGGTGTGGATCGCGATGGCGCTGGCGCAGCAGACACCGTTGCTGCTGCTCGACGAGCCCACGACGTTCCTGGACATCCAGCACCAGATCGACGTGCTGGACCTGTGCGCGGAGCTGCACGAGGAGCAGGGGCGGACGCTCGTCGCCGTCCTGCACGACCTCAACCACGCCGCGCGCTACGCCACGCATCTCATCGCGCTGCGCGACGGCTCGGTGATCGCCGAGGGGGCCCCGGGCGAGATCGTCACCGCCGAGCTGGTGGAGGAGGTCTTCGGACTGCGCTGCCAGGTCGTCGAGGACCCGGAGACGGGGACGCCCCTGGTGGTGCCGGCGGCGCGCAGGGCGCGGGCGGACGCCCGGAAGGTCGCCGCTACAGAAGTTTCCTGAGGCGGAACAGGTCCCGCAGCCCCGCCTCCAGCTTCACCCGCCCCGACCCCCAGGCCTTGGCGAAGTGCAGATCGCCGGCCACGAGGGCCAGCAGGTCGTCGCCGGTCAGCGCGAGCCGGAGCTCCGCCTTCTCGCGCGGCGGCCCCTGGAGCGTCTCGTGCACCGTGATCCGGCCGTCCTGGAGGCGGCCCGCGAAGGTGACGTCCAGATCGGTGACGTGGCAGCTCACGGAGCGGTCCATGGCGGCGGCCGCACGGGCGTCGCCGTCGGCGTCCCGCAGGTTCCGGGAGAACTGTTCGAGCGCGGCGCGGCACTCCTCGATCGTTGCCATCGCGGTCGACGGTACCGCAGGCTCACGAGGTAGCGTCGGGGCATGAACGACGCGGTTCCCCCGGCGCAGGCCCCCCAGCAGGCCGCGCCGCCCGATCACGACCCCGCCGCACCGGCCCCGCTCGGCGTGCCCCGCATCCCCACGGGTGACGCGGAGGTGGACGCCCGGCTGGAGCGGCTGGCCGACGCAGACCACCTGGACACCGACGGACACGTCGAGGTGTACGAGGATGTACACCGGGGGCTGCGCGACGCGCTCACCGCGCTCGACGCCCGACCGGGACCTCCGGCGCCCCCTTCGCCGCACCGACAGGGGAGCTGAACCGAACGTGGCAGGAGTCGCACGCCGCCGTCTCGACGCGGAGCTGGTCCGCCGCAAGCTCGCGCGCTCGCGCGAGCACGCCAGCCAGCTGATCGCCGCCGGACGCGTCAGCGTCGGCAGGACGGTCGCGACCAAGCCGGCCACCCAGGTGGAGACCGCGGCGCCGATCGTCGTCACGGCGGACGAGGGCGATCCCGAGTACGTCTCGCGCGGCGGGCACAAGCTCGCCGGCGCCCTGGAGGTCTTCGTGCCGCAGGGGCTGGCCGTCGAGGGCCGGCGGGCGCTGGACGCCGGGGCCTCGACCGGCGGCTTCACCGACGTGCTGCTGCGGTCGGGAGCCGCCCATGTCGTCGCCGTCGACGTGGGATACGGCCAACTCGCCTGGACCCTGCGGAGCGATGAACGCGTCACCGTCAAGGACCGTACGAACGTACGGGAGTTGACGCTTGAAGCGATCGATGGGGAGCCTGTGGATCTTGTCGTGGGGGATCTGTCCTTCATCCCGCTCGGGCTGGTCCTGCCCGCCCTCGTGCGCTGTGCGCGACCGGACGCCGATCTGGTGATGATGGTCAAGCCGCAGTTCGAGGTGGGCAAGGAACGGCTGGGCAGCGGGGGAGTGGTGCGCAGCCCGCAGCTGCGGGCCGAGGCCGTGTGCGCGGTGGCCGGGCGCGCCGGGGAACTGGGGCTCGGGGTGAAGGGCGTGACGGCCAGCCCGTTGCCCGGGCCCTCGGGCAATGTCGAGTACTTTCTGTGGCTTCGGGCCGGGGCTCCCCGACTGGACCCGGCCGACGTCGACCGTGCAGTTGCGGAGGGGCCGCGTTGACAGCGAACCGAGCTCGTACTGTTTTCCTGCTCGCCCACACCGGACGGCCCGCCGCCGTGCGCAGCGCCGAGCTGGTGGTCAAGGGACTGCTGCGGTCCGGGATCGGCGTGCGGGTGCTGGAGGCGGAGGCGCCCGACCTGCCGCTGCCCGGCGAGGTGCAGCTGGTCAAGGAGGCGACCCCGCAGTGCCTCGACGGGTGCGAGCTGCTGATCGTGCTCGGCGGTGACGGGACGTTGCTGCGGGGCGCGGAGTTCGCGCGGGCGTCCGGGGTGCCGATGCTCGGCGTCAACCTCGGGCGGGTCGGGTTCCTCGCCGAGGCCGAGCGCGACGACCTCGACAAGGTCGTCGACCGCGTGGTGACCCGGGCGTACGAGGTCGAGGAGCGGATGACGGTCGACGTCGTCGTGCACAGCAACGGCGACATCGTGCACACCGACTGGGCGCTGAACGAGGCGGCGGTGCAGAAGGCGGGCGCCGAGAAGCTGCTGGAGGTCGTCCTGGAGATCGACGGGCGGCCGGTGACCGGGTTCGGGTGCGACGGGATCGTGCTGTCGACGCCGACCGGGTCGACGGCGTACGCGTTCTCCGCCGGCGGGCCGGTGGTGTGGCCCGAGGTGGAGGCGCTGCTGATGGTGCCGATCTCCGCCCACGCGCTGTTCGCCAAGCCGTTGGTGACCTCGCCGGACTCCGTGCTGGCGGTGGAGGTGCTGCCGCACATTCCGCCGGGAGTGCTGTGGTGCGACGGGCGGCGGACCGTGGAGCTGCCGCCGGGGGCGCGGGTCGAGGTGCGGCGGGGGGCGGTGCCGGTGCGGCTGGCTCGGTTGCATCACGCCTCGTTCACGGACCGGCTGGTGGCGAAGTTCGCGTTGCCCGTGTCCGGGTGGCGGGGGGCTCCGCATTAGCGGTTCGCCGTTCGGGTCCGGGTGCGGGGGCGGCTGCTGGGCCGTCGTGGTCGATCGCGCGGTTCCCCGCGCCCCTTCGTGTGCGCTGCACTCGGCTGGGTGACAAGGGGGACCGGCGTCGCGCTTTCGGGGCGGGACCTCGTATGGTCGTGTCCGTGTTGGAGGAGATGCGGATACGGTCGCTCGGGGTCATCGACGATGCCGTCGTCGAGTTGTCGCCGGGGTTCACCGCCGTCACCGGTGAGACCGGTGCGGGCAAGACCATGGTGGTCACCAGCCTGGGGCTGCTGCTCGGAGGCAGGGCGGACCCCGCGCTCGTGCGGATCGGCGCCGACAAGGCGGTCGTGGAGGGGCGGATCACCGTGCCCGCGGACGCCTCGGTCGCCGTACGCGCCGAGGAGGCGGGCGCCGAGCTCGACGACGGGGCCCTGCTGATCAGCCGTACCGTTTCCGCCGAGGGGCGGTCCCGGGCGCACGTCGGCGGGCGGTCCGTGCCCGTGGGGGTACTGGCCGAGCTCGCGGACGAGCTGGTGGCCGTGCACGGGCAGACCGACCAACAGGGGCTCCTGAAGCTCACGCGGCAGCGGCAGGCACTCGACCGGTACGCCGGAGACGCCGTCGCCGGGCCGCTCGCCAAGTACTCCGGGGCCTACCGGCGGCTGCGGGCGGTCTCCACCGAGCTCGACGAGATCACCACGCGCGCGCGTGAGCGGGCCCAGGAAGCCGACATGCTGCGGTACGGGCTCGACGAGATCGCCGCCGTGGAACCGCGGGCCGGGGAGGACGTCGAGCTGGCCGAGGAGGCCGAGCGGCTCGGGCACGCGGAAGCGCTCGCGTCCGCCGCCACGGCCGGGCACGGCGCACTGGCCGGCAATCCCGAGGACCCCGAGGGCGTCGACGCCTCGACGCTCGTCGCGGGGGCGCACCGGGCCCTGGAGGCCGTACGGTCGCACGACCCCGCGCTGGCCGCGCTCGCCGACCGGATCGGGGAGATCGGCATCCTGCTGGGCGATGTGGCGGGCGAGCTGGCGGGGTACGCCGACGATCTGGACGCCGATCCGCTGCGGCTGGCGGCGGTCGAGGAACGGCGGGCCGCGCTGACCGCGCTGACCCGCAAGTACGGCGAGGACGTGGGCGCCGTGCTCGCCTGGGCCGAGCAGAGCGCCGCACGGCTCACCGAACTCGACGGCGACGACGAGCGGATCGGCGAGCTGACCGCCGAGCGGGACGCGCTGCGGGCCGAACTGGGCGGACTTGCGCAGGCCCTGACGGACGCGCGGACGGAGGCGGCCGAGCGGTTCGCTGCGGCCGTGACGGCGGAGCTGGCCTCGCTCGCCATGCCGCACGCGCGTGTGTCGTTCGCGCTCCGGCAGACCGAGGACCCCGAGGGCGTCGAGGTGGGCGGCCGGCCGGTGGCGTACGGGCCGTCCGGCGCCGACGAGGTCGAGCTGCTGCTGGCGCCCCACCCGGGCGCGCCGCCCCGGCCGATCGCCAAGGGCGCCTCCGGCGGTGAGCTGTCGCGCGTGATGCTGGCCGTCGAGGTCGTGTTCGCGGGGACGGATCCGGTGCCGACGTACCTCTTCGACGAGGTGGACGCCGGAGTGGGCGGCAAGGCCGCGGTGGAGATCGGGCGGCGGCTGGCCCGGCTGGCGAAGAGCGCGCAGGTGGTCGTGGTGACGCACCTGCCGCAGGTCGCGGCCTTCGCCGACCGGCAGTTGCTGGTCGAGAAGACGAACGACGGCTCGGTGACCCGGTCCGGGGTCAAGGTGCTGGAGGGCGAGGACCGGATCCGCGAGCTGTCCCGGATGCTGGCCGGCCAGGAGGACTCGGAGACGGCCCGGGCGCACGCGGAGGAACTGCTGGCGACGGCGCGGGCGGACGGCTAGCGTCCGCCCCCGCCCGGGGCCGGTCACGTCACACGGGATCACCCCGGTCGTCACCCGGGAGAGTGACGCGGAGCGGCGCGTTGCCCCGGCGTGTGGGAGCGTGTGATCTCCGGCGTTGCCGGAACGGCCGTACGTCCTGGCATCCTTGAGCGTGTACGCGGAGGACGTCACGCGGTACACCCCCACCGCGGCGTCTTCTGTACGTTTCTCCGAGACCGTCGTGACGGCCGTGACCGTCCCACGCCGAACCCAGGAGCCCGGGCCACGTGACCCCCGCGAGCAGCCACTCTCCGCACGGCCGGTCGACGCTGCGCACCGTGCAGGTGCTGGGCGGAGGCAACGCCGGCAGCAGCGCGCACGTGCGCTCGCTGGCCGCGGGGCTCGTCGCGCGGGGCGTGCGGGTCACGGTGTGCGCCCCGGTCGAGGCCGAACGCTCCTACGACTTCGGCGGGGCCGGCGCCGAGCACGTCCACGTGCCCCGCAGCAGCGATCCGGGGTCGGTGGCGGCGCTGCGGGCCGCCTGCACCGGCGCCGACCTGGTACACGCGCACGGGCTGCACGCCTCCTTCCGTGCCGTGCTCGCCCTGGCCGGGCGGAGCACCCCGCTGATCGTCACCTGGCACAACCACACCCCCTCCGAGGGCGCACGCGCCCACTTCCTGCGGATGCTGGAACGCCGGGTGGTGCGGGCGGCCGCCGTGGTGCTCGGCACCACCTCCGACCTCGTCGACCGGGCGCGGAAGGCGGGCGCCCGGGACGCGCGGCTGGCCGCCGTCACCCTGCCCGGCCGCCGCCCGCCCGTCGAGAGCGACGAGACCGACCTCGAGAGTCCCAAGGTCCGCGCCGAACTCGGCGCCATCGGACGGCCCTTGCTGATGGCCGTCGGCTCCCTCGACCCCCAGCGCGGCTACGACATGCTGCTCGACGCCGCCCGCGCCTGGCGCCGGCTCGACCCGGTGCCGCTGGTCGCCATCGCGGGGGAGGGGCCGCTGCGGGCGGCGCTGCAACGCCGGATCGAGGACGAGGAACTCCCGGTGCGGCTCATCGGTCGGCGCGAGGACGTGCGCGACCTGCTCGCCGCCGCCGATCTGGCGCTGCTGCCGAGCCGCGCGGAGTCGCGGTCCGTGCTGGCGCAGGAGGCCCTGCACGCGCGCGTGCCGCTGGTCGCCACGTCCGTCGGCGGCGTCCCCGAACTCGTCGGCGACGCGGCCGCACTCGTCCCCGCCGAGGACGCGCGGGCCTTCGCCGCCGCCGTCGTCCGGTTGCTGGACGACCCCGAGCAGCGGGAGCTGCTCCAGGAGAAGGGCCTGCGACAGGCGGCGACCTGGCCGACCGAGGACGAGACGGTCGCCCAAGTGCTCAGCGTGTACGACGAGTTGACGCAGCCCCGGCCACTGATCTGAACCCGCCGCCCGCTAACTCGTACCGCCGCTGCGCCCGGTGTGCCGGCGGGCCCGCAGCGCGAGGCTCAACGCCAGCACCGTCTGCGGATCGTCGAGGTCGGTGCCCAGCAACTCGCCGATCCGGGCCAGCCGGTTGTAGAGCGTCTGACGGTTGAGATGCAGTTCGCGGGCCGTCTCGGCCTTGCGTCCCGCGTGCGCGAGATACGTCTCCAGGGTCGGCAGGAGCGGGGGCTTGGCACGGCTGTCGTGGTCCCGGACCGGCCCGATCGCCCGCTCGACGAAGGCGGCCAGGTCGGGATGGTCGCGCAGCCGCCACAGCAGCAGGTCGATGTCCAGGCGCCGGGCGTCGTACCAGGGCCGGTCCGTGAGCCCCTGCGCGGCGGTCGCCGTCTCCGCCGCGTGCCGCAGCCCCGCCGACGCCGCCGCCCAGCCGCCGGCCACCCCCACGACCACCACCGGCGGCTGCGCCCCCGGGCGCTGCATCCCGGCACGCTCCACACCGGCCCGCAGCGCCGCCGCGACCCGGTCGGCGACCGCCGAGCGCTCCGACTCCGAGCGCAGGCCGAGCAGCACCAGGACGCGGCCCTCCACCGGCCGCACGCCGAGCAGGACCGGCATGCCCACCGAGGCCAGTTCCTCCGAGACCGCACGCGCCAGCACCGCCCAGCCCCCGCCCGGTGACAGCGCGTCGCCCAGCCGCATCACCACCGGCAGCAGCGGTGTGCCGCCCGGCCGGAAGCCCAGGACGCGGGCCTGCGCCGGAGCGTCCTCCGCCGTGATCCGGCCCTCGGCGAGGTCGGTCAGGAAGTCGCCGCGCCCGCGCGCCGCCAGCTCCTCCTCCTGGCGGGCCTGCATCAGCACCACCGCCAGGACGCCCGCGGTCCGCTCCGCGGCGATGCGGTGCACCGGCGCCAGCGGCGCGCGCACCGGCAGCAGCGCCAGCCGCGCCCGCACCGAGCCCTTTCCCGGCCCGCCTCCCGGCACGTCCACCAGCACCGACCCCGCCGGCGGGGCGTCCTTGTGCTGGCCGCGCAGCCCCTCCCAGACCTGGAGCGGGTCCGCCCCCTCGGGTCCGGCCCCGGCGGCGTAGAGGAGCCGGCCGTCGGTGGTCTCCAGGAAGACCGGGTTGCCGCTGAAGTCGGCCAGGATGCACAGGACCTGCGGGATGCCGCCGCCGCCCAGCAGCGCCTCCGTGCAGCGGCGGTGCACCTCCTCGGCGCGCTGGAGCAGCGCGTAGTGCCCGTTGACGATCTCGGTGTGGATCTCCTCCGTGACGGTCACGAAGGCCACCTCGCGGTGCAGTTGGACCAGCGGCAGCCCGGCCGTGCGGGCCGTCTCCACGAGGGCCGAGGGCAGCCGTGCGAAGCGCGGGCCGAGTTCGACGACCAGCGCGGCGATACCGCGCTCGGCCAGGGTGCGCACGAACGCGCGCTGCTCGGCCGGGCGGGTGCCGAGGCCGTAGCCGGTGGTCAGCAGCAGTTCGCCGCCCTTCAGCAGCGAGGCGATGTGCGGCACCTCGCCCGCGTGCACCCACCGCACGGTCCGCTGCAGCCGCTCCGCGCCGGCGAGCACCTCCGGGAGGCCGCTGCGCAGGCCGGGCAGCTCCAGCGCCCGCTGAACGGTGATCCCGGCGCCCGTGCTGTCGAATCGGCTGTCCATGCAGCGGACGCTACCCGCGCGCACGCTGCGACGACATCTCCGGGCGGTCACGGAAACGATCACCGCGCCACCGGCGTCGCCCACGGGCCTACACGGGCTTGATGTTGTGGTTGAAGCGGAAGACGTTGTCCGGGTCGAAGCGCCGCTTCACGACTCCCAGCCGCCACATGTTCCGCGGGCCGAGCCCGGCCCGTACGCGGTCCCGTCCCTCGTCGCCGACGAAGTCGGGGTGGACCGCCCCGGTGCTCCACGGCCGGACGGCGGCGCCCGCTTCCCGGACCCAGTCCACGTACCGTCCGTCGTCCGCCGGGTCCGTCCAGACGGCGCTCGGGTGCGCGACCCAGGAGGCGTCGCGGTACGGCACGGGGTGGTCGTCCGGGGCGTCCGCGACCGCGCCGCCCAGCGGGAACAGCAGGTGCCCGCAGCCCGCCCTCGCGGGCCGCGAGTCCGAAAGGGCGCAGAAGACGTCCACGAAACCGTCCGGCGCACCGGACAGGCACTCCGCCGAGCAGTGGTGGCGCAGGCCGGGCGGCTCGTCGAACAGGCGCTGCGCGTCGGCGTACGGCAGCGCGCGGACGGCCTCCGAGACGTGCGGCAGCGCCAGCAGCGGCTCGGCCAGCTTGCGCAGGTCCTCCTCGGATCCCGCGTACGTCAGCAGCACACTGCACAGCGGCCGGCCGGCGAGCGACGGCGCCGCGAACGCGTCCGGCGGGCCGGACCGGCAGACGACGGCGCCACCGGCCTCCAGCGGGCCGGAGCCGATCACCTCCCGGTAGGTGCGGACCGCCGCACGGGCGTGCTCCGGGAGGTAGGTCAGCAGGGCAAGGGAGAACTCCGGCACCTCGTACAGCTTGAGGGTGAGGGCGGTGACGACGCCGAAGTTGCCGCCGCCGCCGTGCAGCGCCCAGAACAGCTCCGGGTTCTCGTCGGCGCAGGCGCGGATCCGGTCGCCGTTCGCGGTGACCAGCTCGGCGCCGAGCAGGTTGTCGGCGCCGAGGCCGCAGGAGCGCTCCAGCCAGCCGCTCCCGCCGCCCAGGACGGAACCGGCGACGCCGGCGGCGGAGTCCCGGGCGCCGGTGGTGGCCAGACCGTAGGGCTGGGTGGCCCGGTCCAGCACGCCCGTCGTGGCCCCGCCCTCGACGCGGACCGCCTCGGACACGGGGTCGACGCTCACGCCCCGCATCCGGCGCAGGTCGATGACGAGACCGGCGTCGTTGGTGCCCGAGCCGTCGATGCCGTGGCCCCCGCCGCGCACTGCGACGGCGAGGTCGAGGTCCCGGGCGAACCGCACCGCCCGGACCACGTCGGCCTCGTGCGCGCATCGCGCGATCACCGCGGGGCGCCGGTCGACCCGGGCGTCGAAGACGGCGCGGGCCGTGTCGTAGCCCGGGTCCCACGGGGCGAACACCTCGCCGTCGAGGTCCTCGCGGAGCTCGACGAGGGCCGTGTGGGCCTTGGAGGACATGGCCGCCCCCTTCCCGTAACGGGATCAGGTGCGATTCCAGCCTACTCAGCCGCCGTAGGCCCCCGAGGCGGTCAGCCGCAGGGCGGTGTCGATGAGCGGGACATGGCTGAAGGCCTGCGGGAAGTTGCCCACCTGGCGCTGGAGGCGGGGGTCCCACTCCTCGGCGAGCAGACCGAGGTCGTTGCGCAGCGACAGGAGCCTCTCGAACAGCTTGCGGGCCTCGTCGACGCGGCCGATCATCGCCAGGTCGTCGGCCATCCAGAACGAGCAGGCGAGGAAGGCGCCCTCGTCGCCGGGGAGGCCGTCGACGCCGGCGTCCTCGCCGGAGGTCGGGTACCGCAGGATGAAGCCGTCCGCCGTGGACAGTTCGCGCTGGATGGCCTCGATGGTGCCGATGACCCGCTTGTCGTCCGGCGGCAGGAAGCCCATCTGCGGGATCAGCAGCAGCGACGCGTCCAGCTCCTTCGAGCCGTACGACTGCGTGAACGTGTTGCGCTCCTTGTCGAAGCCCTTCTCGCACACGTCCCGGTGGATGTCGTCGCGCAGCTCGCGCCACCGCTCCAGCGGTCCGTCCGCGTCACCGGACTCCAGCAGCTTGATCGTGCGGTCGACGGCGACCCAGGCCATGACCTTGGAGTGCACGAAGTGGCGGCGCGGGCCGCGCACCTCCCAGATGCCCTCGTCCGGCTCCTGCCAGTGGTCCTCCAGGTAGCGGATCAGCTTCAGCTGGAGCAGCGAGGCGTAGTCGCTGCGGGCCAGGCCGGTCATGTGGGCCAGGTGCAGGGCCTCGGTGACCTCGCCGTACACGTCGAGCTGGAGCTGGTGGGCCGCGCCGTTGCCGACCCGCACCGGTGCCGAGTTCTCGTAGCCGGGCAGCCAGTCCAGCTCCGCCTCGCCCAGCTCGCGCTCACCGGCGATGCCGTACATGATCTGCAGGTTCTCCGGGTCGCCGGCGACCGCGCGCAGCAGCCACTCGCGCCAGGCGCGGGCCTCCTCGCGGTAACCGGTGCGCAGCAGCGAGGACAGGGTGATCGCGGCGTCGCGCAGCCAGGTGTAGCGGTAGTCCCAGTTGCGCACGCCCCCGATCTCCTCGGGCAGCGAGGTGGTGGGCGCGGCGACGATGCCACCCGTGGGCGCGTACGTCAGCGCCTTCAGCGTGATCAGCGAGCGGACCACCGCCTCACGGTAGGGGCCGTGGTACGTGCAGTGCTCCACCCACTCGCGCCAGAAGTCCTCCGTGGCCTCCAGCGACTGCTCCGGCTCCGGCAGCGGCGGCGGCTCACGGTGCGAGGCCTGCCACGAGATGGTGAAGGCGATCCGGTCGCCGGGCGCGACCGTGAAGTCCGCGTACGTCGTCAGCGCCTTGCCGTAGGTCTCGGCGGAGGTGTCGAACCACACCGAGTCAGGGCCCGCCACGGCGACCGTGCGGCCGTCGTGCTTGTGCACCCACGGGACGATCCGGCCGTAGGAGAACCGCATCCGCAGCGCGGACCGCATCGGCACCCGGCCCGAGACGCCCTCGACGATCCGGATCAGCTGCGGGGCCCCGTCACGCGGGGGCATGAAGTCGGTCACGCGGACCGTGCCGCGGGGGGTGTCCCACTCCGACTCCAGGATCAGCGAGTCACCGCGGTAGGTGCGCCGGGCGGCGGTGGGTGGCTCGGCGTCGGCGGCGTGCGCCGGGCCGATCCGCCAGAAACCGTGTTCCTCCGTGCCCAGCAGACCGGCGAAGATGGCATGCGAGTCGAAGCGGGGCAGGCACAGCCAGTCGACTGTGCCGTCCCGGCAGACCAGGGCAGCGGTCTGCATGTCTCCGATGAGTGCGTAATCTTCGATGCGCCCGGCCACGTGCAACTCCAGTCGAACGGCCACGTAGCCCCATGACGGGGCTTTCGCTATGTGCGGTCAAGGGGTCGTTGTAATGCGTCGTCGAGCTGTGAAGTAAAACCGCCGCTGTGCCCGGAGGCAAAACGACCGTCGTCGCCCAACGATCTGACGAGCTCTTGTGCTTCCGGTGCTTACGGGCGGGGGTGGTGCCGTGTTGCCGGCGGGCTCGGCAGCGAGTGTCCGAGCAGGATACGACGCACGTAGATGATCTGCGTGCCGCTCCGGGCAACCCACATGCGCCGAACGAGTGAGCACAGGGTGAGAAACAGGTGAGCAGTACGCGTACGTGGCGGGACGTGCGCGGAGCGTGGCCGGACACCATCGCCCCGAGGCGCTGATACCCTGGTAGCCCGTGGACCGGTGGGCTCGAAACCCCCGAACCGCAGCGACGGCACCCCCGGCGAAGCCCGGCACGGCAGCCGCCCCGCACCCCCAGACCGAGACCACGGGAGCCTCCTCTTGGCCATGACGCCCAAATCTTCGACGACCAAGCACATCTTCGTCACCGGGGGTGTCGCCTCCTCTCTCGGCAAGGGCCTGACCGCGTCCAGCCTGGGAATGCTGCTCAAGGCCCGGGGTCTGCGCGTCGTGATGCAGAAGCTCGACCCGTACATCAACGTCGACCCGGGCACGATGAACCCCTTCCAGCACGGTGAGGTGTTCGTCACCAACGACGGCGCCGAGACCGACCTGGACATCGGCCACTACGAGCGCTTCCTGGACCGCGACCTCGACGGCACCGCCAACGTCACCACCGGCCAGGTCTACTCGACGGTCATCGCCAAGGAGCGGCGCGGCGAGTACCTGGGCGACACCGTGCAGGTCATCCCGCACATCACCAACGAGATCAAGCACCGCATCCGCCGTATGGCCACGGACGACGTGGACGTCGTCATCACCGAGGTCGGCGGCACGGTCGGCGACATCGAGTCCCTGCCGTTCCTGGAGACCGTCCGCCAGGTCCGCCACGAGGTCGGCCGCGACAACGTCTTCGTGGTGCACATCTCGCTGCTGCCGTACATCGGCCCCTCCGGCGAGCTGAAGACCAAGCCCACCCAGCACTCGGTCGCCGCCCTGCGCAACATCGGTATCCAGCCGGACGCCATCGTGCTGCGCTGCGACCGCGAGGTGCCGACCGCGATCAAGCGCAAGATCTCGCTGATGTGCGACGTCGACGAGGCCGCCGTCGTGGCCTGCCCGGACGCGCCGTCGATCTACGACATCCCGAAGGTCGTGCACTCCGAGGGCCTGGACGCCTACGCCGTCCGCCGCCTCGACCTGCCGTTCCGGGACGTCGACTGGACGACCTGGGACGACCTGCTGGACCGCGTCCACAACCCGGACCACGAGATCACCCTCGCGCTGGTCGGCAAGTACATCGACCTGCCCGACGCCTACCTCTCGGTCACCGAGGCGCTGCGTGCGGGCGGCTTCGCCAACAAGACCCGCGTGAAGATCAAGTGGGTCACGTCCGACGACTGCCGGACCCCGTCCGGCGCCGAGGCGCAGCTGTCCGACGTGGACGCCATCTGCATCCCGGGCGGCTTCGGCGACCGCGGTGTCTCCGGCAAGGTCGGCGCCATCCAGTACGCCCGGGAGCACCGGATCCCGCTGCTCGGCCTCTGCCTCGGCCTGCAGTGCATCGTGATCGACGCCGCGCGCAACCTGGCCGGCATCGCCGACGCCAACTCCACCGAGTTCGACCCGGCCACCGCCCACCCGGTCATCTCCACGATGGCCGAGCAGCTCGACATCGTCGCGGGCGAGGGCGACATGGGCGGCACCATGCGCCTCGGCATGTACCCGGCGAAGCTGGCCGAGGGCTCCATCGTGCGTGAGGTGTACGACGGCAAGGAGTACGTCGAGGAGCGGCACCGGCACCGCTACGAGGTGAACAACGCCTACCGCTCGGAGCTGGAGAAGAAGGCCGGCATCCTCTTCTCGGGCACCTCCCCGGACGGCAAGCTCGTCGAGTACGTGGAGTACCCGCGCGAGGTGCACCCCTACCTGGTCGCCACGCAGGCGCACCCGGAGCTGCGCTCCCGGCCGACGCGTCCGCACCCGCTCTTCGCCGGGCTGGTCAAGGCCGCGGTCGAGCGGAAGATCGCGAAGTAGCACCGCGGTTGTACGGTTGCCGGGGTGCCGGGCCTCGAAGGTGGGCACCCCGGCGTGGCACTTGCACGCCGGTGGCACGTCGGGAAGGACAGGGCATGACGATCAAGGACACCCACGAGGAGTGGGAGGTCCGGGCGACGCGGACCCCCTTCGTGGGCAACAAGACCTCGGTCCGTACCGACGACGTGGTCATGCCCGACGGCACGGTCGTGCACCGCGACTACCAGGTCCACCCCGGCTCCGTGGCGGTCCTCGCCCTCGACGACGCCGGCCGGGTGCTGGTGCTGCGCCAGTACCGGCACCCGGTGCGCCAGAAGCTGTGGGAGATCCCGGCGGGCCTGCTCGACGTGCCCGGGGAGAACCCGCTGCACGCCGCCCAGCGCGAGCTGTACGAGGAGGCGCACGTCAAGGCGGAGGACTGGCGGGTGCTGACCGACGTCTACACCACGCCCGGCGGCTGCGACGAGGCCGTGCGCGTCTTCCTCGCCCGTGGCCTTTCCGACGCCGAGGGCGATCGGTTCGCGGCGGAGGACGAGGAGATCGACCTGGAGCTCGCGCGGGTTCCGGTGGAGGAGCTGGTACGAGGCGTCCTGGCCGGTGAGCTGCACAACACCTGCCTCGTCGTGGGCGTTCTCGCGCTGGTCGCCGCGGAACGGGGCGACGGACTCGACGCCCTGCGCCCCGCACAGGCCCCCTGGCCGGCCCGCCCCTTCCAAGCCTGACCACACCGCCCTCCGGGCGTGAGGGCGCCTGCGCGTGCGGGCAGTCGTGCGTTCCTTCGGCCGGAGCGCGTCTGTTCGCGGTGGGTGTGCCGGGTCGGCGGCGTTTGCCGGTCCAGGGCTGCGTGGCGTAGGGGGTGTCCTCCGGTGTGACGATCGCCTGATCCGATCGGGGGACGTCCCCGCCGTGCTCGACCGGGTTCGTCGCAGAGCGTGAACTAGGCTCGGGAACGCCCGAACCGGAGTCCCGGCGGGCTTTTGCGCGTGCGGTGGGACGGGAGTGTGGCCCGTGACGGATCAGGCGGTGGACCGAGACGGCGTGCAGGTGCCGGGCGCGTCTGCGCAGAGCCAGTTCCTGGGCCGCACACGGGAGTTGAAGGAACTGCGCGCCGACATCGAGCGTGCCGGACTGGACACCCTCTCCGGCCGCAAGGCCCCCCGCGCGCGCGTCCTGCTGATCGCGGGCCGGCCCGGATCCGGCCGCACCGCCCTCGCCGAGGAACTCGTACGGCAGGTCGCCGCCCGCTACCCCGACGGAGTGCTGCGCGCCCGGCTCAGCGAACCCGACGGCACCGCCGTGCCGACCGCCCGCACCGCGGGGGACCTGCTCACCGCGCTGGGCCTGCCGACCCCGCCCGGCGCCGCCGACGACGACCTGTCGGCGACGCTCCGTGAGGCCCTGAGCGACCGCCGGGCCCTGCTCCTGCTGGACGACGCGGCCGACGCCGAGCAGGTCGACGCCCTGCTGCCGGACACCCCGGAGTGCCTGGTCGTGGCGGTCGCCCGGGGCCCCCTGACCGGCATCTCCGACGTCCGCCCGTGCACGCTCGGCGGCCTCGACACCAAGTCCGCAGTCGAACTGCTGTCCCGGCACACCGGCTCCGTCCGGATCACCGTCGACCCACGGGCGGCGGAAGGGCTGGTCGAGGCGTGCCAGGCCCAGCCCGCCGCGTTGATGCTGGCCGGCGGCTGGCTCGCCGCCCGCCCCCAGGCGGCCGTCGCCGACCTCACCAAGCAGCTGCACGCCGAGGGCGACGACGGGACGCCCCTGAGCCGGGTCTTCCGGCTGGTGCACTCCTCGCTGCCGGGCAGCGCGGCCCGCATCCTGCGCCTGCTCTCGCTGGCGCCCGCGGGCCGTATCGACCAGCACACGGCGTCCGCGCTCGCCGGCTGCTCCGTCAACGGCGCCCGGCACACCCTGGACGACTTCGCCGCCCTCGGCCTGCTGCGCAGGATCGACTCCTCACTGCCGGAGTACGAGGTGCCCGGGTGCCTGCACCCCCTGCTGCGCTCCGTCACCGAGACCGACGACCGCCCCGCCGAGCTCCAGCTGGCCCGCGCCCGGATGCTGGAGCGGACCGTTCGGCTGCTTCAGTCCTGCCGGGCGATCACCGAGACGGACAACCCGCAGGCCCGCGAGAAGCTGGCCGGCACACCGCGCGCCCTGCGCTTTCCCACTCCCCGGGCGGCCGCGGACTGGCTGAGCATGCGCCGCCCGGCCCTGCTCGCCTCGGCCCGCCTCGCGGTCGCCGACGGGGAGCTGGACACGCTGGCGAGGCGGCTGATGTCCCAGCTGGTGCGGGCGATGGTGGCCCATTTCGGCATGCAGGCCGCGGCGCCCGACCTGTACGGCATCCACCGGCTCGTGCTCGACGTGGCCGAGCGCCAGGACCTGCCCCGGGAGCAGGCGGCGGCGCTGCTGAATCTGGGCGATCTGGACGCCAGAACCGGCCGCACGGCCGACGCCCTGGTCCGCTACCGGGCCGCGCTGGACGCCGGACGCCGGGCGAACGACCCGTACGCGACCGGGCGCGCGATGGAATCCGTAGGGGGCGCGCACCAGGAGCTCGGGGATCACGACCGGGCGGCCGACTGGTTCGGCCGGGCCCTGGCCGAGCGGCTGGCCCGCGGGGAGGGCGAGGAGGCCGCCCGGCTGTACGGCCGGATCGCGACCGCGCACACCTACGCGGGCCGCTACGGCGAGGCGCAGCGCGGCTGGAAGGCGGCCATCGCCGGGTACCGCAGGCTGGGCGATGTGGCCGCCCACGCCCGGGCGTTGAGCGAGCTGGCGCGGGTCCAGGAGTACGCGGGACGGCCCGAGGAATCGCTGCGCACCTGCCAGGAGGCGGTCGAGGGGGCGCGGCGCGCACAGGACGCGCGGCTCCAGGCCGCCCTGCACCTGCGGCTGGCCGACACCCTGGAGCGGCTCGGCGATCCCGCGGCCGCCCTGCTGCACCGCAGCGCCGCCGAGCGCATGCTGGGGGAGGAGATCCAAAAAGCCGAAACGCCAGATCCAGCCATGGAACAACCCGCTAACGCCTGCGAAATCCGTAGTCCATCCGAAGAAGATTGATGCAATGAAAGGCTAGACAGCGGGAACACCTTCATTAGACTGGCTCTGCCGCACTTTCTCCTGCGGTGTCTCCCGGTGTGCCCTGAACATCCGGGTATGTCGAGCAAAACACCCCCTCTGAGCCAAGGACCGTGATCGACGTGAAGGTCGGCATCCCCCGCGAGGTCAAGAACAACGAGTTCCGGGTGGCCATCACCCCGGCCGGCGTGCACGAGCTGGTGCGCAACGGCCACCAGGTCGTCATCGAGCGCAACGCCGGTCTCGGCTCCTCGATCACGGACGCCGAGTTCGTGGCCGCCGGGGCGCAGATCCTGGAGACGGCCGACGAGGTGTGGGCCTCCACCGACCTGCTGCTGAAGGTCAAGGAGCCCATCGCCGAGGAGTACCACCGCCTGCGCAAGGACCAGACCCTCTTCACGTACCTACACCTGGCCGCGTCCAAGGAGTGCACGGACGCGCTGCTGGAGTCCGGGACCACCGCCATCGCCTACGAGACGGTCGAGCTGCCGAGCCGCGCGCTGCCGCTGCTCGCCCCGATGTCCGAGGTCGCGGGCCGGCTCGCCCCGCAGGTCGGCGCCTACCACCTGATGCGCGCGGCCGGCGGCCGCGGTGTGCTGCCGGGCGGCGTCCCCGGCGTGACCCCGGCCAAGGCCGTCGTCATCGGCGGCGGCGTCTCCGGCTGGAACGCCACCCAGATCGCCGTCGGCATGGGCTTCGAGGTGACCCTGCTGGACCGCGACATCAACAAGCTGCGCGAGGCCGACCGGATCTTCGGCACCAAGGTCAAGGCCATCATGTCCAACTCCTTCGAGCTGGAGAAGGCCGTCCTCGACGCCGACCTCGTCATCGGCGCGGTGCTGATCCCCGGCGCCAAGGCCCCGAAGCTCGTGACCAACGAGCTCGTCTCCCGGATGAAGCCGGGAAGTGTCCTTGTCGACATCGCGATCGACCAGGGCGGCTGCTTCGAGGACTCCCGTCCGACCACGCACGCCGAGCCGACCTTCGAGGTCCACCAGTCGGTCTTCTACTGCGTCGCCAACATGCCGGGCGCCGTGCCGAACACCTCCACCAACGCCCTCACCAACGCCACGCTCCCGTACATCGTGGAGCTGGCCAACCGGGGCTGGGCCGAGGCGCTGCGCCGTGACGCCGCGCTGGCCAGGGGCCTCAACACGCATGACGGCAAGGTCGTTTACCGCGAGGTCGCCGAAGCGCACGGGCTGGACCACGTCGAGCTGGAGTCGCTGCTCGGCTGACCGCCGGCTCCCAAGTCGTCACAAGCGAAAAGGCGATACGTCAACACGACTCGTCAACCGTCAGCGCCCGGCCGGACCTTGCCCGACAAGGTCCGGCCGGGTGTGTGTATGGTCACTTTGCGACGCTCGGTCAACTCGCCTCGAACGTAACCCTTGAGCCGATTCGTACACCGGTGAAACCTGCCGTGCGACGGCCGTACGCCCTTGACAGAGGGATGTTTCATTGCCGACACATCCTGCCGGGTCCGGCGGATTGTGTTGCTGCGGACCGCCGACACGCCATAGAGTCGCCAACCGTCGGCATGGTGCCACGCTGACCTGTCTAGAAGTTTCCTGGTCACCAAGGAGGTAAGACGACTTGTGAATGAGTCGACATTTTCTCCCGGGGGTGGTCAACCAGGAAGCCCTGCGCGGGGCCAGGCTCCCGCGGGGTTCGAGGCTGTCGGCTCCGTCGCGGTGCGCACCTTCGCAGCCCACCAGAGTCACCAGATGTCAGGCGTGACTCACTCAGCACACCAGAGCATGGATGGCCATCACGTGAACGCCATGGCCGGCGACGGAAGTGGCGCGCCCCACAACCACTTCGCCGACTACGACGAACTGCCCGAGGGGCACTTCTACGACCCCGACGCCGAGTACGAGCCCGACCCCGAGTACGCGGCCACGCTCGCGCCCGACGCTGCCCGCCAGCGCCGAGAGCGCGTCGGCCCGACCGGTCGCCCGCTGCCGTACTTCCCGATCCCGGGACCGCTGACCGATCACGGCCCCGCGAAGATCATCGCGATGTGCAACCAGAAGGGCGGCGTGGGCAAGACCACGTCGACCATCAACCTGGGTGCCGCGCTCGCGGAGTACGGGCGCCGGGTGCTGCTCGTCGACTTCGACCCGCAGGGCGCGCTGTCGGTCGGCCTCGGCGTCAACCCGATGGAACTCGACCTCACCGTCTACAACCTGCTCATGGAGCGGGGGATGGCGGCCGACGAGGTGCTGCTGAAGACGGCGGTCCCCAACATGGACCTGCTGCCCAGCAACATCGACTTGTCGGCGGCCGAGGTGCAGCTGGTCTCCGAGGTGGCCCGCGAGTCGACGCTCCAGCGCGCCCTGAAGCCGCTGCTGCCCGACTACGACTACATCGTGATCGACTGTCAGCCCTCGCTCGGCCTGCTCACGGTGAACGCCCTGACGGCCGCTCACAAGGTGATCGTGCCGCTGGAGTGCGAGTTCTTCGCCCTGCGCGGTGTGGCGCTGCTGACCGAGACCATCGAGAAGGTCCAGGAGCGGCTCAACCCGGATCTGGAGCTCGACGGGATCCTGGCCACGATGTACGACTCGCGCACGGTGCACAGTCGTGAGGTGCTCGCGCGGGTCGTCGAGGCGTTCGACGACCACGTCTACCACACGGTCATCGGGCGGACGGTCCGCTTCCCGGAGACCACGGTCGCCGGAGAGCCGATCACCACGTACGCGTCCAACTCCGTCGGTGCCGCCGCCTATCGCCAGCTCGCCAGGGAGGTGCTCGCCCGGTGTCACGCCGAGTGAGTCTGCCGGGGGCCGACGAACTGTTCCGTACGACAGGGGGAATGGCGCTCCAGGCATCCACTCCCCGGCGGGGCGCCAACGGCGAGGCGCGGGTGCCCGCCCCCGCGGGGGAGGGCGACGCGGCCGTTCCGTCCGGTGAGGACGCGCCGCAGGCGGTGCCCGCGCAGGGCGGCGACGGGGACGGCGCCGAGCATGTCGCGGCCGAGGCCGAGCCGGCCGACGCCGAATCGCGCAGCCGGGGCGCGGAGCGCTCCTCGCGGCGTCAGGGCCAGCCGGCGGCGCAGGAAGGTTCTGCCGCCGCTGCGCCGCGCAACAAGCGCGGCCGGGCGGCCGCGCGGCGGCCCAGCGGGCGTGAGCGGCACGACGAGAAGATCACGGTGTACGTCTCCGCCGAGGAGCTGATGGATCTGGAGCACGCGCGCCTCGTGCTCCGCGGCGAGCACGGCCTGGCCGTCGACCGGGGACGCATCGTGCGCGAGGCGGTGGCCGTGGTGCTGGCCGACCTGGAGACCCGTGGGGACGCCAGCATCCTCGTACGACGGCTTCGTGGGCGGTAGCGGTAGCCTGCGGGGGCTATGACCTCGAACGGCTCCCCTGTCCCGCCCTCCGGCCCCGCCGGCCGTCGGCGTGCACTGGGGAGAGGCCCAGGGACCGCGGCCACCCCGACGCCGCCACCCGAGGGCCCGACACCCGCACCGGAGCCCCCTGCTCCGGCACACCCCACGCAGCCCCCGGTGACCGCGCAAGCCACGGATGCGGCGCAGTTCGCAGACGCCGGGGAGACCACGCAGGCCGTGCGGGCGGAGCCCCCAGTGGCCGCGGATGCGGCGGAGGCCGCACAGTTCGCCGATGCGGGGGAGACCGCGCAGGCCGCGAAGGCCACGCATGGGCCGGAGGCCGCAGGGACCGCGGAGACCTCAGTGACCGCGCACGCGGCGGAGGCGGCGGAGGCAGCGCAGGCGCCGGCCGTCCTGGGGATCGCGGAGGCCACGCGGGCCCCGATGACCGGGCACGTCGCGGAGGCCGTGCAGATCGCGGATGCCGGAAGGACCACGCAGGCCCAGGGGGCCGCGGAGGTCTCGGGGACCGTGCAAGCGGTGGACGCTGCGCAGACCGCGGATCCCGAGGAAAGCGTGCAGTTCGCGGATGCCCGGGAAACCGAGCCAGCCGCGAAAGCTCCGGAGATTCCGAGGAGTGCAGAGGTCACGCGGGGCGCAGAGGCCCCAGTGGCCGCGCACGTCGCAGAGGCCGTGCGGGGCGCGGATGCCGGGGAGACCGCGCAGGCGCCAAAAGCGTCGAGGGCCGCGGAGGTCACGTCGGCCGTGCAGGCGCCGGAGGCCCTGAGGGCCGCGGAGCCGCCGGAGGCCGTGGCGGGCGGGGAGGGGGAGCCCGGTGGGTTCAAGGTGCGGCTGGCGAACTTCGAGGGGCCCTTCGATCTGCTGCTCCAGCTGATCTCCAAGCACAAGCTCGACGTCACCGAGGTCGCCCTGTCCAAGGTGACCGACGAGTTCATGGCGCACATCCGGGCGATGGGACCCGAGTGGGACCTGGACGAGACGACCGAGTTCCTGGTCGTCGCCGCCACCCTGCTGGACCTCAAGGCAGCGCGGCTGCTGCCCGCCGCCGAGGTGGAGGACGAGGCCGACCTCGCGCTGCTGGAGGCCCGCGACCTGCTGTTCGCGCGGCTGCTCCAGTACCGCGCTTACAAGCACGTCGCCGACATCTTCACCCACCGCCTCGACGAGGAGGCCCGCCGCTTCCCCCGTACCGTCGGCCTGGAACCGCAGCACGCCGAACTGCTGCCCGAGGTCGTCATCAGCATCGGCCCGGAGGGCTTCGCGAAGCTCGCCATCAAGGCGATGCAGCCGAAGCCCAAGCCGCAGGTGTACGTCGACCACATCCACGCCCCGCTGGTGAGCGTGCAGGAGCAGGCCGGGATCGTCGTCGGACGGCTGCGGGAACTCGGCGAGGCCAGCTTCCGCGTGCTGGTCGAGGACACCGACGACACCCTCACCGTCGTCGCCAGGTTCCTCGCGCTGCTGGAGCTGTACCGCGAGAAGGCGGTGGCGCTGGAGCAGGAGACCGCCCTCGGTGAGCTGCTGGTGCGCTGGACCGGCGGCGAGCAGGACACCGGTCCGATGGTGACCGACGAGTTCGACCGGCCCCCCGCGCCGCCCGAACCGAGCGAGCGGGCCGGGCGGCCCGAGGAGCAGGAGGAGAACGCGTGAGCGAGGAGACCACCGAGCTGCCTGCCGGGCTGCGCGCCGTCGCCGATCTGGAACTCAGGCCCGCGCTGGAGGCCGTCCTCATGGTCGTGGACGAGCCCGCGACCGTGGAGCATCTCGCGAAGATACTGGAGCGGCCGCGGCGGGCGGTCCAGCGTGCGCTGCGCGAGCTGGCCGACGAGTACACCGCGCAGGGACGAGGCTTCGAGCTGCGGCTCGTCGCCGGGGGCTGGCGTTTCTACACCCGGCCCGAGTACGCGCCGGCCGTCGAGCGGCTCGCCCTGGAGGGCCAGACCGCCCGGCTCACGCAGGCGGCGCTGGAGACGCTCGCGGTGGTGGCGTACCGCCAGCCGGTCAGCCGCAGCCGGGTCTCGGCGGTGCGCGGAGTCAACTGTGACGGCGTCATGCGCACCCTGCTCCAGCGCGGTCTCGTCCAGGAGGAGGGCACGGAACCCGAAACAGGTGCGATCCTGTACACGACGACGAACTACTTCCTGGAGCGGATGGGCCTGCGCGGCCTGGACGAGCTCCCGGAGCTCGCGCCCTTCCTCCCCGAGGCGGAGGCGATCGAGGCCGAGACGCAGGAAGGCGTGCCGTCGTTCGATCCGGACGCTCCGGATTCCGAGGACGCAGACGACAAGACGACGGAACTTTGATGCGAAGCAGCGGCAGTGGCAAGAGTGGCGGGACCGGCGGACGCGGCAACTACCGCGGCGCCGGTGACAACCGGGACCAGCAGGGGCAGGGCCGCCCCCGCAAGCCCCGTCCCGAGGAGCGCCGCTACGACGTGGGACCCGGGGCGACCAAGGACGGCCCGAAGGCGGGACGCGGCGGCGCGGCCCGGGGCGGCGCCAAGGGCGGCCCGAAGCGGCCCCAGCAGGACGGCCGTACGGCCCCCGCACGCTCGCGCGAGTACGAGGCGCGCACCGAGGAGCGCAACCGGGAGCGGTACGCGGGCCGCAAGGACGTGAAGCTGCCCAAGACGTTCCCCGGTGCCGAGCAGGAGGGCGAGCGGCTCCAGAAGGTGCTCGCCCGCGCCGGCTACGGCTCCCGACGCGCCTGCGAGGAGCTGATCGAGCAGGCCAGGGTGGAGGTCAACGGCGAGATCGTGCTGGAGCAGGGCAAGCGGGTCGACCCGGAGAAGGACGAGGTCAAGGTCGACGGCCTGACCGTCGCGACGCAGTCGTACCAGTTCTTCTCGCTGAACAAGCCCGCCGGTGTCGTCTCCACGATGGAGGACCCCGAGGGGCGCCAGTGCCTCGGCGACTACGTCACCAACCGGGAGACGCGCCTCTTCCACGTGGGGCGGCTGGACACCGAGACCGAGGGCGTCATCCTGCTCACCAATCACGGCGAGCTGGCCCACCGGCTGACCCACCCCAAGTACGGCGTGAAGAAGACCTACCTCGCGCACATCGTCGGCCCGATCCCGCGCGACCTGGGCAAGCAGCTCAAGGACGGCATCCAGCTGGAGGACGGGTACGCGCGCGCGGACCACTTCCGGGTGGTCGAGCAGACCGGGAAGAACTACCTCGTCGAGGTCACCCTGCACGAGGGCCGCAAGCACATCGTGCGCCGCATGCTGGCCGAAGCCGGATTCCCGGTCGACAAGCTGGTGCGCGTCGCCTTCGGGCCGATCACGCTGGGCGACCAGAAGTCGGGCTGGCTGCGGCGGCTGAGCAACACCGAGGTCGGCATGCTGATGCAGGAAGTGGACCTGTAGTCGGCCCCTTGTGAGGGACGGCCACCCCCTTTATAGTCAGTACGACTATTAAGGGGGGTGGTGCTGTATGCCGGTCTACGACAAGTACGCGTACGAACCGTTCGCGGTCACCGTCGACCTGGCCGTCCTCACCATCCGCACCGGCGCGCTGCACGTGCTGCTCGTCGAGCGCGGACAGGAGCCGTACGCCGGCCGCTGGGCCCTGCCCGGCGGCTTCGTGCTGCCGCACGAGTCCGCCGAGACCGCCGCCCGGCGTGAACTCGCCGAGGAGACCGGCCTGTCCGACGTCTCCGGCCTGCGTCTGGAGCAGCTGCGGACCTACAGCGAGCCGGACCGCGACCCCCGCATGCGGGTCGTGTCCGTCGCCTTCACGGCGCTGCTGCCCGACCTGCCCGAGCCGCTCGGCGGCGGCGACGCGGCACAGGCCCGCTGGATGCCGTACGACGCGGCCCGGCCGCTGGCCTTCGACCACGACCGGATCCTGGCCGACGCGCACGAGCGGGTCGGCGCCCGGTTCGAGTACACCGGCCTCGCCACCGCCTTCTGCCCGCCCGAGTTCACCCTCGGCGAGCTCCAGCAGGTCTACGAGGCGGTGTGGGGCACCCCGCTCGACCGGCCCAACTTCCGGCGCAAGGTGCTCGCCACCCCCGGATTCGTCGAACCGGTGCCCGGCGCCGCGCGCCTGACCGGGGGCCGCGGCAAACCCGCCGCCCTCTACCGCGCGGGCGGCGCCGCCGCCCTGCACCCGCCCCTCCTCCGCCCGTCCAGGGAAGGACGCCCCGCATGACCTCCACCACCGTCCGCAAGCGCGCCGCCACCGGTTCCCTGCTCGGCCTCGCCCTCGGGGACGCGCTCGGCTTCCCGACCGAGTTCAACGACGTGCCGTCGATCCTCGCCAAGTTCGGTCCCTGGCAGCGGATGGAACTGCCCACGCCCGCCCTCGTCACCGACGACACCCAGATGACGCTGGCGCTGGCGCGCGGGCTGCGCACGGCGACGGACCGCGGAGTGCTCGGGCCCGCCGAACTGGCCGGGCCCGTGCGGCAGGAGTTCATCGCCTGGAACCGCTCGCCGGAGAACAACCGGGCCCCCGGCAACACCTGCCTCCGGGCCTGTGACCTGCTGGAGCAGCCGGACCGTGCCTGGCAGGACGCCAGCCAGATCCACTCCAAGGGCTGCGGCGCCAACATGCGCGTCGCGCCGATCGGCCTGATCCCGCAGCTGAGCGACGAACAGCGCGCGGGCGCCGCCCAGTTGCAGGCCGCCCTCACCCACGGGCACCCGACGGCCCTGGCCGCCTCCGACCTCACCGCGCACGCCGTACGGCTGCTCGCGCAGGGCGCCGAGCCGACCGGACTGGTCGGGCTGCTGCGGTCGTACGCCTACGAGAACCGCGACCGGTACCACGAGCGGTGGCTGGGTGATCTGTGGACGCGGGCGCAGGACGCCTCGGCGGAGGAGTTCATCGCGCGTGGCTGGGACGAGTGCCTGGGCGTGCTCGACCGGCTGCGCGACGCCGTACGGTCGTTCTCCCGGGAGAACGACCCCTGCCTCGCCACGGGGCAGGGCTGGATCGCCGAGGAGGCGCTGGCCACCGGGCTGCTGTGCTTCCTGCAGTTCGTGGACGAGCCCCTGACCGCCCTGCGCCGGGCCGCGTGCACCTCCGGCGACTCCGACTCGATCGCGTGCCTCGCCGGGGCCTTCGCGGGAGCGCACCTCGGGGCCGAGGCCTGGCCGACGGAGTGGGCGGACCGGATCGAGTACCAGAGCGAGCTGGTCACGCTCGGCGCGCTCTGGGACCAGTGAGCCGCCGGTCCGCCCCCGCGCGCGCCGTCTCAGCGGGCGAGCGGCCCGCACCCGTCCGTGGCGGGCTGACTAGGCTTGACGGACAGGGAACCGATGACGCACACCAGCAAGGAGCAGCCGTGGCGGTACGAGCGGTCCGGGGCGCCGTCCAACTCGAGCGGGACGAAGCGGGTCACATGGACGAGCAGGTGGGCGCCCTGCTCACCGCGGTCCTGGAGCGGAACGGGCTGACGTCCGACGACCTGATCAGCATCTGGTTCACGGCCACGCCCGACCTGCACTGCGACTTCCCGGCCGCCGCGGCCCGCAAGCTCGGCATCCTGGACGTCCCGCTGATCTGCGCCCAGGAGCTGGACATCGAGGGCGCCATGCCCCGGGTGGTCCGGTTGCTGGCGCACATCGAGTCCGAGCGGTCGCGCGCCGACATCAACCACGTCTACCTCGGCGCCGCCGCCGCTCTGCGCAAGGACATCGCCCAGTGAGAACCGCACTCGTCATCGGCACCGGGCTGATCGGCACCTCCGCCGCCCTCGCCCTCGTGCAGCGCGGTGTCGTCGTCCACCTCGCCGACCACGACCCCGAGCAGGCCCGCACGGCCGCCGCGCTCGGCGCCGGCACCGAGGAGGCGCCCGAGGGGCCCGTCGACCTCGCGATCGTCGCCGCCCCGCCGGCGCACGTCGCCGCGGTGCTCGCCGACGCGATGCGGCGCGGCCTCGCCCACGGCTACGTCGACGTGGCGAGCATCAAGGGCGGCCCGCGCCGCGAGCTGGAGGCGCTGGGGCTGGACCTGACCCGGTACCTCGGCACGCACCCCATGTCCGGCCGGGAGAGGTCCGGCCCCCTGGCCGCCAGCGGCGACCTCTTCGAGGGCCGCCCCTGGGTGCTCACCCCCACGAGGGACACCGACACCGAGGTGCTGAACCTCGCCCTCGAACTGGTCTCGCACTGCCTTGCCGTGCCGGTCGTCATGGACGCCGACGCGCACGACCGCGCCGTCGCGCTGGTCTCGCACATGCCCCACCTGGTCTCCAGCATGGTCGCCGCCCGCCTGGAGAACGCCGAGGAGGCGGCCGTACGGCTGTGCGGGCAGGGCATCCGGGACGTGACCCGGATCGCCGCCTCCGACCCGCGGATGTGGATCGACATCCTCTCCGCCAACCCCGGCCCGGTCGCCGACCTGCTCGGCGACGTCGCCGCCGACCTCGACGAGACCGTGCAGGCGCTGCGCGCCCTGCAGTCCTCCGACGAGGCCAAGCGCCGTACGGGCACCGACGGCATCGAGGACGTGCTGCGGCGGGGCAACGCCGGGCAGGTCCGCGTCCCCGGCAAGCACGGCTCCGCGCCGCGCGCGTACGAGGTCGTCGCCGTCCTCATCGACGACCAGCCGGGCCAGCTGGCCCGCATCTTCGCCGACGCGGGGCAGGCCGGCGTCAACATCGAGGACGTCCGGATCGAGCACGCGACGGGGCAGCAGGCCGGTCTCGTGCAGCTCATGGTCGAGCCCAAGGCGGTGCCCGTCCTGACGGCGGCACTGCGGGAGCGGGGCTGGGGCATCCGGGGCTAGGAGGCCGGGCAGGTGGGCCGGACGAGTGACCCGCACCCAGTAACCTTGTGCGGGGCACCGTCTCGCCCCCCTCTCGCCACCCCGGCCCAGGAAGGTCCCCACAGTGGAAAGCGTCCCGGCAGTGATTGTCGCCATCGACGGCCCCTCCGGCACGGGCAAGTCCAGCACGTCGAAGGCGGTGGCCGCGCGGCTCGGCCTGAGCTACCTGGACACCGGCGCCCAGTACCGGGCGATCACCTGGTGGATGGTGACCAACGGCATCGACGTCGCCGACCCCTCGGAGATCGCCGCCGTGGCCGGCAAGCCGCACATCGTCTCCGGCACCGACCCGGCCGACCCGACGATCACGGTCGACGGCGTGGACGTCGCCGGTCCGATCCGCACCCAGGAGGTCACCGCCAAGGTCAGCGCGGTCAGCGCGGTGCCCGAGGTGCGTGCCCGGATCACCGAGCTGCAGCGCCTGATCGCCACCGACGCGGAGCAGGGCATCGTCGTCGAGGGCCGCGACATCGGTACGACCGTGCTGCCGGACGCCGACCTCAAGGTCTTCCTCACCGCCTCCCCGGAGGCCCGCGCCGCCCGGCGCAGCGGTGAGCTGAAGAACGCGGACGTGCACGCCACCCGCGAGGCCCTGGTCAAGCGGGACCAGGCCGACTCCAGCCGGAAGACCTCGCCGCTCGCGAAGGCGGGCGACGCGGTCGAGGTGGACACCACCGACCTCACGCTGCAGCAGGTCATCGAGCGCGTGGTCACCCTCGTCGAGGAGAAGCGGGCGGCGAAGTGACCGAGGCACCGTCCCTGCGGGGCGCGGAGGTCGGCAGAAGGATCGGCCTCCCGCTGATGCACGCGCTGTGGCGGCCCCGGGTGCTCGGTGCCTGGAAGGTGCCGGCGAGCGGTCCGGTCATCCTGGCCGTCAACCACTCCCACAACGTCGACGGCCCGATGGTGATGGGCGTCGCGCCCCGGCCGGTGCACTTCCTGATCAAGAAAGAGGCGTTCGTCGGCCCGCTCGACCCCTTCCTGACCCGGATCGGGCAGGTCAAGGTCGACCGGCAGAGCGCCGACCGCACGGCGATCACCCGGGCGCTGGACGTGCTGGCGGCCGGCGGGGTGCTGGGGATATTCCCCGAGGGCACCCGGGGCGAGGGCGACTTCGCCTCGCTGCGCGCCGGGCTCGCCTACTTCGCCGTGCGCAGCGGCGCTCCGGTCGTCCCGGTCGCCGTGCTGGGCAGCGCGGAGCGGCGGGGCCGGCTGGTCAAGGCGCTGCCGGCGCTGCGGCAGCGGATCGACGTCGTCTTCGGCGAACCCTTCGAGGCGGGCGACGGCAGCGGACGGCGGACGCGCACGGCGCTGGACGAGGCGACCGAGCGCATCCAGAAGCAGCTCACCGAGCACCTGGAGCTGGCCAGACGGCTCACCGGCCGGATGTCCGCCCCCGGGGGCCGGTCCTGAGGCCCGGAGCGGGCCGAAAACGTCAGGCGCCCGGCCGGGCGCTGGGCGACACTGAGTAGTGGATCACCCTGAACCGGGTGCTCCACCGATCACCACGATGAACGACGAGGTACGGACTTCATGAACGACCAGATCCAGCCCGACGGCTCGGACGCGTTCGAGCACGATCACGGGGCGCTCGGCGACGTCGAGTACGCGGAGTTCATGGAGCTCGCCGCCGAAGAGGGCTTCGACCTGGAGGAGGTCGAGGGCGCCCTCGAGGAGGCGGGGCACGGACCCCTGCCCGTCCTCGCCGTCGTGGGCCGTCCGAATGTCGGCAAGTCGACCCTGGTGAACCGCATCATCGGCCGCCGCGAGGCCGTCGTCGAGGACAAGCCGGGCGTCACCCGCGACCGCGTCACCTACGAGGCCGAGTGGGCCGGCCGCCGCTTCAAGGTCGTCGACACGGGCGGCTGGGAGCAGGACGTCTTCGGCATCGACGCCTCCGTGGCCGCACAGGCCGAGTTCGCCATCGAGGCGGCCGACGCCGTCGTCTTCGTGGTCGACGCCAAGGTGGGCGCCACCGACACCGACGAGGCGGTCGTGCGCCTGCTGCGCAAGGCCGGCAAGCCCGTCGTCCTGTGCGCCAACAAGGTGGACGGCCCGAGCGGCGAGGCCGACGCGTCCTACCTGTGGTCCCTCGGCCTCGGTGAGCCGCATCCCGTCTCGGCGCTGCACGGCCGCGGCACCGGCGACATGCTGGACGCGGTCCTGGAGGCGCTGCCGGAAGCCCCGCGCGCGAGCTTCGGCGGCGCGGGCGTCGGCGGCCCCCGCCGCGTCGCCCTGATCGGCCGCCCGAACGTCGGCAAGTCCTCGCTGCTGAACAAGGTCGCGGGCGAGGAGCGCGTCGTCGTCAACGAACTCGCCGGCACCACCCGCGACCCGGTCGACGAGCTGATCGAACTCGGCGGCAAGATCTGGAAGTTCGTCGACACGGCGGGCATCCGCAAGCGGGTCCACCTGCAGCAGGGCGCCGACTACTACGCCTCGCTGCGCACGGCCGCCGCCGTGGAGAAGGCCGAGGTGGCCGTCGTCCTCATCGACGGCGCCGACTCCATCTCCGTGCAGGACCAGCGGATCGTCACCATGGCCGTGGAGGCGGGGCGTGCGCTCGTCCTCGCCTACAACAAGTGGGACACCCTCGACGAGGAGCGCCGCTACTACCTGGAGCGGGAGATCGAGACCGAGATGGCGCAGGTCGCCTGGGCGCCGCGCGTCAATGTCTCGGCGCACACCGGCCGGCACATGGAGAAGCTGGTTCCGGCGATCGAGACGGCGCTCGCGGGCTGGGAGACCCGGGTCCCGACGGGACGGCTGAACGCCTTCCTGGGCGAGCTGGTCTCCGCCCATCCGCACCCGGTCCGGGGCGGCAAGCAGCCGCGCATCCTGTTCGGCACCCAGGCCGGCACGAAGCCCCCGCGGTTCGTGCTCTTCGCCTCCGGCTTCATCGAGGCGGGCTACCGGCGCTTCATCGAGCGCCGGCTGCGTGAGGAGTTCGGCTTCGAGGGGACGCCGATCCACATCTCGGTGCGGGTGCGCGAGAAGCGCGGCGCGAAGAAGAAGTAGCGACAGCGAGAGGGCGGCCCCCGACGGGGGCCGCCCTCTCAGATTCCCCGGCGGGGGCCGGGTGGCAGCGCGGGGATGTGATGCATCCCGGTGGAGTGCTGCTGCCCGAGCGTGCCGACCCGCTGCCAGGTCGGCTGCTGCCCGCTGGTGTGCCGGGTGGTCTGCGCGCCCGCGCTGTAGGCGCTGTAGGAGCCGCTGTGCGAGTCCGGGCCCTGCGGGAGGATCCCGAACGCGGTGAATCCCAGGTTCTCCTCGCCGCGCCGGTCGCCCGGCAGCGCCCGGAAGGACTTGACGTACTCGGCGTAGAGCGCGTCGTAGATCGGCGTGGCCGAGGACCCGCCGGTGGGATCCTGACCGGACCGAGCGGACGGAATCGGCTGCAAGGACTGGCGGCGGGAAACGTCGTATGCGTGCACGTATGTCCAAACGACCCCGAGCGGGAAGGGATGCGGTCGCGGCGGCGCCTCACGGTGCGCGGCGAACGGCCCGCCGGGCCCTGGACGACCCGCACGCGTCCGGGCCCCTCACCACCCGGACGCCGTGGGCCGTCAGGTCCCCGCGAGCGGCAGCACGCTGGCGACGAGCTTGCCGCCCGCCGCCGCCTTGTCCAGCGCGTCCCGCAGCAGGTCCTCCCGGGGCTGGCGTCCGATGGACCCGACCGGCGCGGCGAACATCAGCACCTGCTGGTGCTTGTTCGCGGCGGCCCGCCAGCCCTCGGTGACCTGCAGCGGCTGGTGCGCCTGCCACCACGCCACCGGCTGCCCGCCGTTCATCCCGGGCTGGAGCACCGCGTGCAGCTGGCCCATGGCGAGCAGCACGGACCAGCCGTGCAGCACCGGCGGCACGGAGTTCAGCTCGGTGACCGGCATGAAGCCCTGCTCGATCAGCAGCGGCAGGAAGTCGTCCCCGGCGGCGATGGAGCCGGGGCGCACGATGGGGCCGGTGGGCTCGACGACCAGCGCCGGGTGCAGCTCCCCGGCGATCAGGACGAGCCCGCTGGTCACGCCGAGCACGGCCTGCTCGGGCACGACCCTCGCGGGCTCCAGGTCGGTGGAGTTGCCGCTGATGGACCTCACGGCGCCCTGGAGCTGCTCCTCGGTGACCTGGACGACCTGCGAGGGCAGGCAGCCGGCGTGGGCGAACGCGAGCACGGCGGTCTCGTCGCCGATGAACAGGACGGTGCTGGTGCGCTCGTGCTCGGAGTCGCCCGGGGTGCGGCAGGACGTGCAGTCGTAACTGCCCGGGGCGTTGTCTCCGGCAAGCAGCCGGTCGGCTTCTTCGTCGCCGATCTCGGCGCGTACCTCGTCGCTGACGTCGAGCATGCGCGGCACGGGGGGCTCCCTCGGGATGCGGTGCGTGGCGAGGCCGGGTGGCTCCCGGCCTGTGGGCCGAGGCAGGTCCCCGGCTCATGAAGAAGACAACGGCCGAGCTGTGGCGGTAGTCACGCAGTAGGGCGAACGGAATCGAACCATCCACCGCACACGGTCACGACCGGCATGAAATCGAACACACTGCGTCAAGTGGTCGTCACCGTAAGGGACTTGGCTCGGTGAGGTGAGTCACAGAAATCGGAGGCCGCTGGTCGACAAATCCTGAAATCGGCGAATGAAGTGGGTGGCCGAAAATTTCCGCTACCCGGGGTAACCATGAACTGGCCTGGGGGGACGGGCAGTTGGTTGAACCCGGCTCGGCAAGCTCCGTACATTCCTGCGCCGTGTGCATCGAGCACCGCTCGGGTACGTCCACCGGCCCGGACCGGCCGCAGCAGGCCGGTCCACGCCACCACCGCCGGCGGACGGGGCCGGCGCGACGACCACGCCCTCGCGTGGGGAGCGCGCCCGGCCTGGGGGACCCCGGGTACGTGGAGAGGGAATTACATGTCCGATTGTGCCGACACCACCCGCGACACCGTGCGCAGGGCCCGTACGACGGCGGCTCTCGCCGGGGCGGCACTGCTGGCCCCGCTGGGGCTGCTGGCCGCGAGCGGCACCGCCACGGCGGCGGACGGCGGGGTGTGGGACCGCATCGCCCAGTGCGAGAGCGGCGGCAACTGGCACATCAACACCGGCAACGGCTACTACGGCGGACTTCAGTTCTCCGCCGACACCTGGCGCGCCTACGGCGGCACCGCCTACGCGCCCACCGCCGACCAGGCGTCCAGGGAACAGCAGATCGCCGTCGCCACCAAGGTCCAGAGCGCCCAGGGCTGGGGCGCCTGGCCGACCTGCTCGACACGCGCCGGGGCCTACGGCGGCGCGCCGGCCGCGCCCGAGGCGCCCGCCGGGAACACGGCCCCGACGCGGACCCAGCCGTCTCAGCCGTCCCCGTCGCAGTCGTCGCCCTCGTCGCAGGCGCCGGCGCGCGAGGCGGGGCACACCGGCCGGGACGCGTCCCGCGGTGACCACACCGTCCGCCAGGGCGACACGCTGAGTGCCATCGCGGCCCGCAACGGCACCACCTGGCAGCGGCTCTTCGCCGCCAACAAGGCGGTCATCGGCGGTGATCCCGACGTGATCGTGCCCGGGCAGCGTCTCGTCCTCTGAGCCGCGCGCCCTGCTGACGCAGCACGGCCCCGCCCGGTCCGCCGACCGGGTGGGGCCCGCACGCCTGCCGGGCGCGGCTCGGCCGGCCGGTGCGGCACCCTGCCTAGCGTGATCCGATGAACAGAAAATCACTCACGCTCGGCCTCACCGCGGCCCTCCTCACCGTCCTCGCCCCCGTCGTCGCCCAGGCGGCCGCCCCGGGAGAACCGGCGACCGCGCGGACCGCCCCGCGCACCGCCCTCGCGTGCGCCGACGACCAGTGGCCCTGGGGCTGCGTCGCCAAGTGCGAGAGCGGCGGGCGCTGGAAGCTCAACACCGGGAACGGCTACTACGGCGGCCTGCAGTTCTCGCAGCCCACCTGGAGGGCGTTCGGTGGCCTGAAGTACGCCCCGCGCGCGGACCTCGCCACGCGGGCGGAGCAGATCACCGTCGCACGGGAAGTGGTCGCCGAGCAGGGCTGGGGCGCCTGGCCGGTCTGTGCGAAGCGGTACGGCCTCCAGGGGCGCTGGTACACCGTCAAGCGCGGCGACACGCTGGCCTCGATCGCCCGCGAGTACCGGATCGGGGGCGGCTGGAAGGCCCTCTACGACGCCAACAGGGAGACCATCGGGCCGAGTCCCGGCCGCATCGAGGTCGGGCTCACCCTGATCATCCCGGGCAGCGCGGCCCGCACGCAGGATGCCCCCGCGGTGTTCGGCCCGCCGCTCCCCGTGCGATGACGTACGCCACTTCGAACCCCTTGTGCGCGGTGCGGCGAACGGCCGACGTGCCTCACCTGGACCGGAAGGCCTAAGGTGTCCCACGCCGTCGGTTTCGATTCAAACCCGGTTCACCTGCCCGTTGTGCTGATGTGACGGCAACGTCATCATTCGCGGACCCGGTCGAGGGTAAGTTCGATCGACCGGCTCCGGGGCGACAGCCAGCGCCGGCCGGGTGACGCCCCACGAGCAAGGAGATCCTCACGGTGCCCGTCCGCCGCCTCGCCGATCCCCCGCGGCCCAGTTCCGACGACGTCCCCTCCGTAGCGCGACCACGGGACGGTGCTCCCGGGGACCATGGCAAGCCGTCGGCTCCGGCGGCGGGTGGCGCGGGACTCAGACTCGACATCCAGGGCCTGCGCGCGGTGGCCGTGACCCTCGTGGTGCTCGGGCACTCAGGAGTGTCCTCGGTGGCCGGCGGGTTCGTCGGCGTCGACGTCTTCTTCGTGATATCCGGATTCCTGATCACCTCGCTGATGCTCCGCGAGTGGGGCCGCGACGGCCGGATATCGCTCGGCCGCTTCTACGCCCGCCGCGCGCTGCGCCTGCTGCCCGCCTCCACCCTGGTGGTGCTGGCGACGCTCGCCGGTTCCTGGCTCTTCCTCGGGCCGCTGCGCTTCGCGGACTACGCCAAGGACGCCATCGCCTCCGCCTGGTACGTGGTCAACTTCCGGCTCGCCGAGGTCGGCACGGACTACTTCAACACCGATGTGCCTCCCTCGCCGTTCCAGCACTTCTGGTCGCTGGCGGTGGAGGAGCAGTTCTATCTGATCTGGCCCATCGTCCTGATCGTCGGGCTCAAACTGTTCCGGCGCCGGGTGCTGCTCGCGATCCCGTTGCTCACCTTGGCCGCCGCCTCCTTCGCCCTGAGCCTCCACCTCACCGAAACCTCCCCGTCCTGGGCCTACTTCGGTTCGCAGACGCGGATCTGGGAACTCGCGGTGGGCGCCCTGCTGGCCCTCGCGGCACACCGCCTGGACGACATCCCGCGCCCCGTCGCGGCCGTCGTCAGCTGGGCCGGTCTGGCCGCCATCGCCTACGCGGCCGTCTCCTTCGACGAGAGCACGCCCTTCCCCGGCTACAACGCCGTGATCCCGGTCGCCGGTGCCGCCGCCGTCCTCGCCGGGGGCGCCGCGGCCGGCCGCTGGGGCGCCGGCGCGGTCCTCGCGCTGCGTCCGGCCGTCTGGATCGGCGGGATCTCCTACGCCTGGTACCTCTGGCACTGGCCGCTCATCATCATCGTCCCGGCCGCGCTCGGGTTCGGCGAGCACGAGGGGCCGCTGCGGCTGATCGCCGCGCTCGGCGGCATCGTCCTCGCCTGGGCCACCCTCCATTTGGTGGAGAACCCGATGCGCTTCCACCGCGCGTTCAAGGCCCGGGCCCGCCGGGGTCTGACGCTGGGCCTCGGCCTGTCGGCCGCGGCGGCCGCGGCGGCCGTGCTCGCCGTGCAGTTCCCGCCGACCCTGAGTGAAGGCGTGGCACGGCCGGACACCAAGGAGACCATCGCCACCGCGTCCGACCCGAGCGCCGCGCTGACCGAACTGCTGCGGCAGCCGGTGGAGAAGCTGCCGTCCAACCTCACCCCGAGCATGCGGGACACGGCCTACAAGCGGTCCGCGGTCTACACCGACGACTGCGCGCTGACCATGACCGGGACCGAGCAGACCCAGCCCTGCCTGTACGGCGACAAGGACGCCGAACGCACCGTGGTCCTCTTCGGCGACTCGCACGTCGCGCAGTGGTTCCCGGCGCTCGACGCGATCGCGCGCAAGCACCACTGGAAGCTGTACTCGCTCACCAAGAACGCGTGCAAGATCTCCCAGATCACCATCGAATGGAACGGCGGCCCGTACTCGACCTGTGACGACTGGCGGGCCGTCACCATCGAGAAGATCCGCGAGATGAAGCCAGAGCTCGTCATCACGTCGAGCTCCAACTCGGCGAAGCTGTACGGCGAGGGCGACATGGCCGAGGTCTGGGGCAAGGGCCAGGCCGAGACGTACCGGATGCTCAAGGAGGGCGGCACGCGGGTGCTCACCGTGCTGGACACCCCGTGGCCGAAGAACAACGCGGTGGACTGCGCGGTGGCGCACCCGGACAGCCTCAGCGACTGCGCCCGGCACCGCTCGCAGGCCGACCGCAAGCCCGCAGTCACCCAGGCCATCCGCGAGGCGGCCGCCGCCGAGGACGTGACCGTCCTCGACCCCTACGACTGGATCTGCGCCCCGTCCGGCACCTGCCCGACCGTGGTCGGCAACACCATGGTCTACCGCGACTTCGGACACCTGGCGGACGGTTACGTCGAGGCGCTCACCCCGGTCGTGGAGGACTACCTGCTGGGGCTGTACGGAGAGGATCTGAGCCGGCGCCCGGGCGCGTGATACCCGCGCCTGGACCGTGGTGGTGATCCACGTGATGCTGATGCCAGGCAGCGCCGTGTCGTGGCGGGTGTACGGGGATTCTGTGGGGAATGCGTGTGTTTCCCGTGTCGTCCCGGCGTCTCGCGGACCGGGTCCGTATCGGAAAGGAATGGCGGTCGCCGGACCGTCCAGGAGCGGTCATCCGCGCGCTTTCCGCCGACAATTCGGAGTGCCGTGCCGGCTCTCGGGAATTGCGTTCGAATACGTGCGCAAGGCATACGGAACCGCCCGTCCGCGGGAAGAAGGGGCACCGAAACGCGTGTCGTGATCCTGTGACAGAAGCGTGACCGGAGGGGGATCAGTGACGGACGGTGCACGGCTCGGACTTCCCCGCCCGTCCCGCAGGCCCTAGCGTGGCGGCATGGCACCGTTCTCGACATCCGAACCCGATGACGATCCCGAGACCTACGTCGGCCTCGCCCAGGCCGACGCCGAGGAACGCGCGCGTGGGCACGGCTGGACGACGGTGCGCTCGCTGCCGCCGGGGGCGATCATCACCATGGAGTACCGGGTGGGCCGGCTGAACTTCGAGGTGAGGGACGGCACCGTGGCCCGGTCCTGGAAGGGCTGAGCGGCGTCGATCCCGGCGCGGGCCCCGGGCGGGGGGGGGGCCCCCGCCCCCCCCCGGGGGCCCGGGGGGGGGGGCCCCCCCGGGGGGGCCCCGGGCCGGGCGCCCCCCCCG
>NZ_JBIVHU010000007.1:0-434409 GCF_044749345.1 Streptomyces sp. NPDC089424 | reverse complement strand
GGCCGCTCTTTTTTGGCTTTTTTTTGGTCGGGGGGGGGCCGCCCCCCCCCCCCCGGGCGGGGCGCCCGCCCGCGGGGGGGGGGGGCGGCCCGCGCCCCCCCCCCCCCCGGGGCCCCCCCCCCGGGCCGGTCAGCCGCCCGAGGCGGCGCCGCCGGTGAGCGGGCGGGCCGCCGGTGCCGAGCCGCGTGCGGCGCGCTCGGGGTGTGCCGGGCGGCGGCTGCCCGACGGGGTGACCGGCGTGCGCTCCGAGCGGGTGAGGTGCGCGTTCGGCGTCCGGAAGACCGGCGCGCGGGGGGTGCGAGCCGTCGTCTGCGACACGGTCTCGCGCGGCGGTGCCTCCTCGTCGGCGGCCGTGATCGGGGTGAGTGCCACCGGCGCCGTGGCCGGCACCGGCGCGGGACGCGGCTCCGTGCGGCGCGCGCCCGCGAGCAGACGGTCGCGCAGCTCCAGCAGCCAGGCCTCGGCCTGGGCGATCGGCGGCTCGAACCACGGCAGGCCGAGCAGGATCAGCAGCCCCGCGGCCCAGCCGAGCAGCACGTCGCTCAGCCAGTGCGTACCGAGGTAGACGGTGGTCAGGCCGACGCTGAGCGACAGCACGGCCGACAGGGCCGACAGCCAGCGCCGGGCCCGCGGCGAGGTTGCCAGGTAGGCGAGGATGCCCCAGGTCACCACGGCGTTCGCCGTGTGACCCGAGGGAAATATGTCGCTGCCGGCTTGGAACCAGTGCCACATCTCGTTGGAGCCGACCTCGGTCGCGTAGTGCGGGCCCGAGCGGCCGAGGCCGTACTTCACGGCGCCCACCGTCACGTTCAGCAGCAGCAGCGCCGCACCGAAGGCCAGCAGCGGCCGCACGGTGTGCTGCCGCCAGGAGCGCCAGCCGAGCCACGCGGCGACCATCACGGCGGTCGGGCCGCGCTGGCCGAGGACCACCCAGTAGTCGAGGAACGCGTGGATCTCGGGCCACTGCTGGTACGGCCGGAAGAGCATCGCCTGCCAGTCGAACCGGACCAGCCACGAGGAGGTCACCACGGCCAGGACGATCGTGAGGTAGAAGGCGAGCGTTGCGCCGAAGAGCACCACCCGGTGCCGCGTCATACGCGGCACGTCGAGGGCCGGCCGCTCGGGTTCACGGTCCAGCCGGGCGAAGATCCGGTCGAGCCGGGTCAGCTTTGGTTCGGTACGCACCCAATCGACGTTACAGCGAGTGAGCTCAGTTCCCCGACGAATCACCGGGGTTGTAATGACGATGTGATGTGGGATTGCTCTCAGGAACGGGTTTATTTCCAAGGAATCCGGCAATAGTGCGGTCCCGTTCCCTTCATTTCCTTTGATCATTCCAGAGGGGGTGTATTAGGCCGCTTGTGTAATCGTTCACCCGAACATCCGAAGGAATTCTCCTGGGGCTCACCGGCCCTCCGGGGTCACGGCGGACCGGAGCCGTTCAGCCAGAACGCTCCGTACAGCGCGGAGGCCACCGCCACACCGCCCACGACCAGCGCGGAGGCGGTGGTGCGCAGCCGGGCCAGGGCGAGGGCGAGCGGCAGCAGCAGGGGGAAAGCCGGGAGCAACAGGCGCGGTTTGGAGCCGAAGTAGCTCGACGCGCACAGGGCGAGGAGGGTGACGACCCCGGCGTAGACCAGCAGCGGGAGCGGCTGGCGCTGCCGTACGCAGACGACGTACAGCCAGATCAGCAGGGCCACGCCGACCAGCAGCCCGAGGCCGGCCAGGGCCGAGGGGAACGCGGTGAACTTCTCGGCGACGAAGCGGGCGAACGCGTATCCGCCGTCGAAGCCGTTGCGCCAGCCCGCCTGGACGTCGAGATAGCCGAGCGGACCGGCGCCGGTGCGGTGGCCGACCCACAGGACGTACCCGGCGGCGCCGAGGGGTGCGAGGAGCATGCCGAGGGCGCGTCGCCAGGCCGGTGCGCCGTCCTGCGACAGGTGACGGGCGGGGGAGGGGGCGTGTTCGTGGCGGTGCGCGCCGGGTTCGGGCGCTGTGCTCCGGAGATGCGCGGATGGAGCAATGGCCGCGCGCTCCCGGAGGAAGGCGGTGATGCCGGCGGCCCACACCGCCGCGACCACCGCGAGTCCCACCGGCCGGGTGAGACCCGCCAGCATCGCCAAGGTGCCCGCGGTGAGCCAGCGCCCGGTGAGGACCGCGTACAGCGACCAGGCGGCCAGCGCGGTGAACAGGGACTCGCTGTACGCCATCGACTGCACGATCCCCACCGGGAGCACCGCCCACAGCAGCACCGCGCAGACGCCCGCCCGCGGTCCGTACAGATGGGTGGCGACCGCGTGGATCCCCCAGGCCGCCGCGAGCGAGGCGAGCAGGCTCACGACCAGGCCGGCGCCGGCGTACGACAGCGGGGACACCGCGTGCAGCAGCCGCTCCAGCCAGGGCAGCAGCGGGAAGAAGGCGAGGTTGGAGTGCACGTCGCCGTTCGGCAGCCGCACCTCGTAGCCGTACCCCAGTTCCGCGACCCGGGTGTACCAGAGGGAGTCCCAGCGGGCGGTCAGCAGGGTGTACGCGCTCTTGTCGCGCGCGGCGCTCCAGACGGCCAGCACCAGCAGGCCCAGGGCGCGGACGGCCGCGTACCCGAGCAGGGCCGGGGCCGCCGCGGCCAGTCCTCGGGGTGCCACGCGTGTCTCAAGATCGGTCACGGGCTCGATTATCGACCGCGGCCGGAACCGGCCCGACGGACGTCGCGTGGTGGAGGAAGGAAGGGAGTGGCACACGCCACACCCTTACGCCATATGTATGAGAGGTCCGCCACGCGACCCCGGTGGGAACTCGCGTACGCTGACGTGTCACTCGCCGTTCGTTGCGCGGGCCGGAGACCACCGCTCCTCTCCGGCCGAGTCACGGGAGGTCCCCGCCCCCGTGAGCCCGCCGAACCCGAGGGAACATCTGGGAGGTACGTACATGTCCGGGACGACCACGGCCGCCGCCGGGCTGCGCCGTCGGGCGGCCGGGGCCGGTGCCAACCGCTGGGTCGTCCTCGTGGTCCTCTGCGCCAGCCTGCTGCTGGTCGCGGTCGACGCGACCGTGCTGCACGTGGCGGTGCCCGCCGTCACCGAGGACCTCCGGCCCAGCGCGGTGGAGCTGCTCTGGATCGTCGACACCTACCCCCTCGTCTGCGCCTCGCTGCTGATCCTCTTCGGCACCCTCGGTGACCGCGTGGGCCGCAGACGGATCCTGCTGCTCGGATACGCCCTGTTCGGCGTCGCCTCCGCGCTGGCCGCCGTCGCCCAGGACCCGCAGGTGCTGATCCTGGCCCGGGCGCTGCTCGGCGTTGGCGGCGCGATGATCATGCCGGCGACGCTGTCGATCCTGCGGCAGGTCTTCCCCGGCCGGCGCGAGCGGGCGCTCGCCATCGGCATCTGGAGCGCGGTGGCCGCGGTCGGCGCGGCCGTGGGGCCGCTGCTCGGCGGCTTCCTCCTGGAGCACTTCTGGTGGGGCTCCGTCTTCCTCGTCAACATCCCCCTGATGCTGGTCAGTCTCCCGGTCGGGCGGCTTCTGCTGCCCGAGTCGACGGGCAGCGGGGACGGTCCCTGGGACGTGGTCGGCGCGCTGACGGCGGCGGCCGGACTGTTCGGCGTGGTGTTCGGGGTCAAGCGGCTGGGCGGCGGGGAGCCGGCCGGCAGCGTGCTCACCGTGGTGCCCCTGCTCGTGGGCGCGGCCCTGCTGGTGCTGTTCGTACGACGGCAGCGGCACCGCAAGCATCCGCTGGTGGACCTGCGGATGTTCGCGCGGCCGGCGTTCAGCACATCGGTCGGGTGCATCGTGCTGGCGATGCTCGCCCTGGTCGGGCTGGAGCTGATCGCGGCGCAGTATCTGCAGCTCGTGCTCGGGCTCTCGCCCCTGGAGACCGGTCTGAGGCTGCTGCCGCTGACCGTCGCGGCGATGGCGGCGGGACTGGTCGGGGCGCGGATGCTGCGGCGGTTCGGACCGCGCCGGATGGTCTGCGCCGGGTTCTGCCTCACCGCGCTCGCGGTCATGCTCCTCACGGCGATGGGGCGGCAGGACGACGCCCCGTTGATGCTTGCCGGGTTCGTGCTGCTGGGGTTCGGTCTGGAGACCACGCTGTTCGGGGCGTACGAGTCCATGCTGAGCGAGGCCCCGGCGGAGCAGGCGGGTGGCGCGGCGGCGATAGGGGAGACGTCGTACCAGCTCGGGGCCGGGATCGGGATCGCGCTGCTCGGCACGGTGATGAACGTGGCGTACGCGCCCGGGCTGTCCTCCGTGCCGGGTGTCCCGGCGGCGGCGTCGGCCGCGGCGGGGCACTCCCTGGGCGAGGCCTACGACGTGGCCGGGGACCTGGGCGGTTCGGCCGGGGCGGCCCTGCGACGGGCGGCCCGGGACAGCTTCGTGCACGGACTGCACGCGACCTTGCTGGTGAGCGCGGGGTTGCTGCTGCTGGGGGCGGTGATGGCGCTGCGGCTGCCGCGGGTGATGCAGTGCGAGGCCGACGTCGCCGTGGAGGTGCCCTCGCCCCGTGCCGATCTCGGGGCCGCCACCCATGCGCCCCCCGTGCGGGTGCGTTGACGCCGGGTGGCCCGTCGCGGTGATCGCCGGCGGCTCACGGGTGGTTGCCCCGCGACTTCCCGCGCCGTAACGTCACCCCCAGTCCGTGACTAGCGCTGCTAGTTTGAGCTGCCCGGAGGATGCCCGTGTCCCCGAAACCGCCCTCCTTCGACCCGTCGGACCCGCTCGGGCTCGACGACCTGCTGGAGCCCGAGGACCTGGCCGTCCGGGACACCGTGCGCAGCTGGGCCGCGGATCGCGTCCTGCCGTTCGTCGCCGAGTGGTACGAGGCGGGGGAACTGCCCGGCATCCGGGAACTGGCGAAGGAGCTCGGGGGGATCGGCGCCCTCGGCATGTCGCTGAGCGGGTACGGGTGCGCGGGGGCCAGCGCGGTGCAGTACGGCCTCGCCTGCCTGGAGCTGGAGGCCGCCGACTCCGGGATCCGGTCGTTGGTGTCCGTGCAGGGCTCGCTCGCGATGTACGCCATCCACCGGTTCGGCTCCGAGGAGCAGAAGCAGCGCTGGCTGCCGGCGATGGCCGCCGGTGACGTCATCGGCTGCTTCGGGCTGACCGAGCCCGACCACGGGTCCGACCCGGCCTCCATGCGCACGTACGCCCGGCGCGACGGCGGCGACTGGGTGCTCGACGGGCGCAAGATGTGGATCACCAACGGGTCCGTCGCGGGCGTGGCCGTGGTGTGGGCGCAGACCGAGGACGGGATCCGCGGGTTCGCCGTGCCCACGGACGTCCCCGGGTTCTCGGCGCCCGAGATCAGGCACAAGTGGTCGTTGCGGGCGAGCGTCACGAGCGAGCTGGTCCTCGACGACGTGCGGTTGCCCGCGGACGCCGTACTGCCGGAGGTCTCCGGGCTGCGGGGGCCGCTCAGCTGTCTGTCGCACGCGCGGTACGGCATCGTGTGGGGGGCGATGGGGGCGGCGCGGGCCAGTTTCGAGGCCGCCGTCGACTACGCGAGGACCCGGGAGCAGTTCGGGCGGCCCATCGGGGGGTTCCAGCTGACCCAGGCCAAGCTCGCCGACATGGCGGTCGAACTGCACAAGGGGATTCTGCTCGCCCATCATCTGGGGCGGCGGATGGACGCCGGGCGGCTGCGTCCCGAGCAGGTCAGCTTCGGCAAGCTCAACAACGTGCGGGAGGCCATCGACATCTGCCGCACGGCCCGGACGATCCTCGGTGCCAACGGGATCTCCCTGGAGTACCCGGTGATGCGGCACGCGACCAATCTGGAGTCGGTGCTCACCTACGAGGGCACCGTCGAGATGCACCAGCTCGTGCTGGGCAAGGCGCTCACCGGTCTCGATGCCTTCCGCTAGCCCCCGTGGGGGCGGCTCCGGTGAGCGGCCCTGCCTCAGCTCTGGTTGAAGAACCCGTCCGTCCGGTGGGCGGACGGGTCGCCGCTGACGATCTCCGTGTCGGAGGGGGTCAGCAGGAAGACCCGGTTGGACACCCGGTCGATCGATCCGCGCAGCCCGAAGATCAGGCCGGCCGCGAAGTCCACGACGCGCTTGGCGTCGGCGGCTTCCATGGACGTGAGGTTCATGATGACCGGGACGCCGTCCCGGAACAGCTCACCGACGGTGCGGGCGTCCCGGAAGCTGTCCGGGGTCACCGTGGCGATCCGACGGTCCTTCTGCTCGGCCGTGTCCGCGGCCACCTTGACCCGCGGGTCCGTGACCCAGGCGTCGCCGGACTCGGTCCCCTCGGAGTACTCGTCGTCGTAGTAACGCTCGTCATCGTTGTCGTCGACGAGGCCGAGCCACGCACTCGCCTTGCGCACCGATCCCATGGACGCCTCCTCTCACAGCAATCCTTCTTGCTTTCCGCATCCCTATGGTCATCCATGATGCGGACGGCGCGCCAAGTGGATAGACGCCGCGCGGGGGGTTTGTGACGGTACTGGTGCACGGCGGATACGTCGAGAGCCCGGATACCCCAAGGGTGTTGCCATACACAGCTGCTGACTGTGAGTGAAATATGATTCTTACGGGCGTACGGGTGAGCGGCGGGGCGTACGGGTGAACCGGAGTGGTCGAACCGATGTGAAAATCGGCCGATACGAAGAAGTGCCGGACGCCGATACGATGCCGCCGCTCAACATCGCGCGTATCACGGGGGATCAGGATGTTCGGAATCGTCAGACCCTGCCGGCACCGGCTGGGAGAGCGGCTCAAGACCGAGTGGATGGCGCATTTGTGCGGGCTGTGTCTCGCACTGCGCAGCGACCACGGGCAGTTCGCGCGTGTGGTGACCAATTACGACGGGCTGCTGGTCTCCGTTCTGACGGAGGCTCAGGCGCTCGCGCCGGACGGCGGGGGACTGCGGCGTACGGCGGGACCGTGCCCGTTGCGCGGGATGCGGAGTGCGTCCGTCGCCCGGGGCGACGGGGCACGGCTGGCGGCCGCCGTCTCTCTGGTGCTCGCCTCGGCCAAGATGCGTGACCACGTGGCCGACGGGGACGGACTGCTGGGCCGGGCGCCGGTGTCCGTCGCCGCGCGCCGGGTGGCGGACCGGTGGGGGCGTGCCGGGGCCCGGGGCGGGGCCGGCGTCGGCTTCGACACGGCGGTGCTGGTCGACGCCGTGGACCGGCAGGCGGGCGTCGAGGCGCTGGCCGGGCCCGGGACGCCGATCCTGGCGGTGACCGAACCGACGGAGACCGCGACGGCCGCCGCCTTCGCCCACACCGCCGTGCTGGCCGGACGGCCGGGCAACACCGAGCCGCTCGCCGAGGCCGGGCGGCTCTTCGGGCGGCTGGCGCATCTGCTGGACGCCGTGGAGGACCGGGAAACTGACGCGGCGTCGGGTGCCTGGAACCCGCTCACCGCCACGGGTACCTCGCTGACCGAGGCCCGTCGCCTGGCCGGGGACGCCGTGCACGGGATCCGGCTCGCGCTGCGCGAGGTGGAGTTCTCCGACGGGCGGCTCGCGCACCGGCTGCTCGTGCACGAGCTGCCCGCCTCGGTCGACCGCGCCTTCGGTACCGCCTCGTGCGGGCACCGGCCGGAACTGGCCGGTCCCTACATGCCGCCCGGCGGACCCGGCGGGCCGCTGCCGCCCGGGCCGCCGCGCCGGGACCGGCGGGGACTGCTCGCGGGCTGTCTGGTCTGGGCGGGCCTCGCGTGCACGTGCCAGATGTGCTGCGGCGAGTACGAGGATCCGTGGACACGGGAGCCCAAGGAAGGCCTCTGTCAACGGTGCGACAACTGTTCCGACTGCTGCGAAGGCTGTGACTGCTGCGGGAACTGCTGCGACGGCTGCTGCTGCGACTGCAACTGCTGATCCCGCCGCGCACTCCCACGGGCCCCACCGGCCCGGCGACCATCCGGAGCAGCGACTTCCGGACATCCCCCGGGGCGGCTGCGACAGGCGTCCCGGGGGCGTTCGCCGCGGGCGGGCCGGTCGCCCGCGGCGCCGAAGGGGGCCGGGGCGCAGGTGACTTCGCACCGGCGTCCGGCACCCGGAGCCGGTTGCGCCCGCACCGAGGCCGCGCCGTACGATCCGCGCTGCTCGGTGCGGGGGAGCCGCCCCCGGTCGACGGCCCTCGCGCCGCGCGTGCGGAGAACGCCGACGGGCGCTCGCGGGACCGCGGGCCCGGGCACGGGCGGCGGAAGGCGCTGCGACGGGGGCAGGCGGGCCGCTCTGATCCATCGTTCAAATGTTGACGGCCGAAAGGTGCCCTTGCGCCCGTCGGTCGACCGGCCGAATACTCCCCCTCAGCGCTTGTCAGGGGCACGACGGGTTCGGAATCCGGACACCGATGCCACTGGCTGCGCCTCACCGGGCCCCGACCCCACGCGGGCCCCCTACTTCCCCCGTGGAGGAACGAAAAGTGAGGATCAAGCGCACCACCCCCCGCAGTTCGGTCGCGAGACGGACCCGGCTGATCGCCGTTTCCGCCGGCCTCGTGGCCGCCGCCGCGTTCACGGTCCCCAGCGCGAACGCGTCGGACACTCCCACCACCTTCAGCGCCGCCGAGCTCAAGGGCGTCAGCGGCTCCGTGCTGGAGGCCGACGTCCCGGGCACCGCCTGGGCCGTCGACAGCAAGACCAACCGGGTCGTCGTCACCGTGGACAGCACGGTGTCGCAGGCCGAGATAGCCGAGATCAAGCGGCAGGCCGGCGGCGACGCGGACGCGCTGACCATCAAGCGCACCCCGGGCACGTTCAGCAAGCTCATCCAGGGCGGCGACGCCATCTATGCGAGTAGCTGGCGCTGCTCCCTCGGCTTCAACGTCCGTGCCAGCAACGGCACCGAGTACTTCCTGACCGCCGGTCACTGCACCGACGGCGCGGGCACCTGGTACTCCAACTCCGGCCGCACCACGGTCATCGGCTCGACCGCCGGCTCCAGCTTCCCCGGCAACGACTACGGCATCGTGCGCTACTCCGGTTCCGTGGCCCGGCCCGGCACCGCCAACGGCGTCGACATCACCCGTGCCGCCACCCCGAGCGTGGGCACCACCGTCATCCGTGACGGTTCCACCACGGGTACGCACAGCGGCCGGGTCACCGCGCTCAACGCGACCGTGAACTACGGTGGCGGCGACATCGTCTCGGGCCTCATCCAGACCACGGTCTGCGCCGAGCCCGGCGACTCCGGCGGCGCGCTCTACGGCAGCAACGGCACCGCGTACGGTCTGACCTCCGGCGGCAGCGGCAACTGCTCCTCCGGCGGTACGACGTTCTTCCAGCCCGTCACCGAGGCGCTGAGCGCGTACGGCGTGAGCGTGTACTGAACGCCCCGCCGATGACGGTCGCGGGCGGCCCTGAACCGTCCGTGGTCCGTCACGCGATTCCCACCGCCCCGTGAGGGCATCGGTCCGGCCGGCCGTCAAGTGAGCCCCCGTACGCGACCCGCGTACGGGGGCTCACGTCTGTCCGGACTCCGACCGGATCCGGCCTGAGGGGCGATTTCAAGACAGGACTAGACCTCACGGACCGCATACAGGTTACTCGCACGTAGTGTTTGCAGTGTGAAAAATCCTGTGCTGACCGTGAACAGTCAAGGTGAGGCAAGGGGTCGGGGGCGCACGGCAGTTGTCGTACGCGCGTCCTGAAGTCGACCTTGTGTGCTCCCTGTGGGGCTAGGAATAGTGGTCGCCCAGTCCACAGACCTTCTGATCCGGCGCGGCCCCCACAGCCTCGTCGGATCAACCCCCCACAGGAGGACGTGAGTTGAAGCACCGACGCATACCCAAGCGGCGGGCCGCCGTGGTAGGTGCGGGCATCGCCGCGCTGGTTGCCGCGGGAGTGACCTTCCAGAGTGCGAACGCCAGCGAGACCCCGGCCACTCCGGAGGTCAAGACGCTGTCGGTCCTCGCGGCCGGAAAGCTCGCCTCGACGCTCGGCCAGGACCTCGGCACCGACGCCGCGGGCACGTACTACGACGCCGATGCCAAGAGCCTCGTCGTGAACGTGCTCGACGAGGCCGCCGCCCAGCTGGTCGAGGAGGCCGGCGCCAAGGCGAGAATCGTCGAGAACTCCCTCGCCGAGCTGAAGAGCGCGCGGACCACGCTCCGGCAGGACGCGACCATCCCCGGCACCGCCTGGGTGACCGACCCGACCACCAACAAGGTCGTGGTCACCGCCGACCGCACCGTGTCCGCGGCGGAGTGGAAGAAGCTGAGCCAGGTCGTCGAGGGGCTCGGCGGCACGGCCGAACTCCAGCGGTCGAAGGGGGAGTACAAGCCCTTCATCGCCGGTGGTGACGCGATCACCGACGGCAGCGGGCGCTGCTCGCTCGGCTTCAACGTGGTCAAGGGCGGCGAGCCGCACTTCCTGACCGCCGGGCACTGCACCGAGGGCATCACCACGTGGTCCGACTCGGCCGGCACCGTCATCGGCGAGAACGCGGACTCCAGCTTCCCGGACAACGACTACGGCCTGGTGAAGTACACCGCCGAGGTCGACCACCCGAGCGAGGTCAACCTCTACAACGGTTCGACGCAGCAGATCTCCGGCGCGGCCGAGGCGACCGTCGGTATGCAGGTCACCCGCAGCGGTTCGACCACGCAGGTGCACTCCGGCGCGGTCACCGGCCTGGACGCCACCGTGAACTACGGCAACGGCGACATCGTCAACGGCCTCATCCAGACCGACGTCTGCGCCGAGCCCGGTGACAGCGGCGGCTCGCTCTTCTCGGGCGACAAGGCGGTCGGCCTCACCTCCGGCGGCAGCGGTGACTGCACCTCCGGCGGCGAGACGTTCTTCCAGCCGGTGACCGAGGCGCTGTCGGCGACCGGTACGCAGATCGGCTGATCCCGTCGCACGGCATGTGCTGATGCCCGTGCCTGTGTGAAGTCCCGTCCCGCGCGCGAGGGGCGGGACTTCCGCATGCGCGGGGGCAGTGTTCGGCGTGGGGGGTGCTCTGTTCGGGGCTCCGCGGGCCGTCGTGGGCTTGTCGCGCAGTTCCCCGCGCCCCTTGACGGCGTGTTGTCCCGCCCGTCTCATCGTTTGGGCCAGTGCCACTGCGGCTCGTCCAGGGGGCCCTCCCGGCCCGCCACCTCCGTCTGCCCGAACTCCTTGACCAGTTCGACGGAGTTGACGTCGAGGCGGTGGCGCGCCGCGCCCTCGGCGAGCGCCTCGGCGAGCGGGCGGGCGTGGGTGACCACGACGATCTGGGTGTCCCGGGCGGCGGTGAGGATCAGGTCGGCGAGGTGGGGGACCAGGTCGGGGTGGAGGCTGGTCTCCGGCTCGTTGAGGACGAGCAGGGACGGGGGACGCGGGGTGAGCAGGGCGGCCGCCCAGAGCAGATAGCGCAGAGTGCCGTCGGAGAGTTCGGCGGCGGTCAGGGGGCGCAGCAGCCCCTGCTGGCGCAGGGCGACCTCGAAACGCCCGCCGTGACCCGCGATCGTGACGCTGCTGCCCGGGAAGGCCGCGTCCACCGCCGCGTCCAGCGCGTCGGCGTCGCCGGTCTCCCGGATCGTCTGGAGCGCGGCGGCCAGGTCCGAGCCGTCGCCGCTGAGCACCGGCGTGCGGGTGCCGATGCGGGCGGCGCGGGCGGGGGCGTGGGCGTCGGTGCGGACATGGTCGTAGAACCGCCAGGACCGGATGAACTCCCGCACCGCGAGCACGTCCAGCGCGTGCTGGGGGTCGGCCAGCTCGCCGAGCATGCTGTCGTACGGCCGCAGGGCGCCGTGCGCCCGGGACCACGTGCCGCTCGCGCCGCGCAGCCTGACGGCCGCGTTCGTACGGTCCGAGAGCACGGCGGCGGGGCGCAGCACCGGCCCGCTCCAGATGCACTCGCGCTTGATCTCGGGGTCGAGGTCGAACAAGGAGGGGCCGCCCGCGGGGCTCGGGTGCCCGAAGTCCACCGCGTAGCCGAACTCGTCGCCCGCGAAACCCAGCCGCAGGCTGACCGGGCCCGAGCGGACCGTGCCCTGCAGCGGGTGGTGGCCCTCGCGGACCGCGCGGCTGATCCTCTCCGGGCCGGCCCACAGCACCGAGGGCAGGCCGCCCTCCTGGGCCAGCGCCGCGATCGCGCCGCCGCGCGCGGACTCGGCGAGCAGGCGCAGCGACCGGTACAGGCTGGACTTGCCCGTGCCGTTCGCACCCGTGATCACGTTCAGCCCGTCCAGGGGCACGATCAGGCGGCGCAGGGAGCGGTAGTTCTCGACGGCCAGGGTGCGGATCATGCGTCCAGGCTGGCAGACGGGTCTGACAACGCCCCTCCCCGTCATGTCCCCACTGCCCGGCGGAAGCGCGTATCCGCAGGTGAGACCCGCTCGAACGGATGTCGCACAGATGTTCGGGAAATTGGTCTATGGTGGGGGTGGGAGAGTTGGGAACTGATGTTCGAGAGCCGGGTCGGGCTCGCGAGTGCGGGAGGTGCGTGTGCCGGGTTTCACGCATCTGCACACCGTCTCCGGGTTCTCCCTGCGCTACGGCGCCTCGCACCCGGAGCGGCTGGCGGAGCGCGCCTCCGAGCGGGGCATGGACGCCCTCGCGCTCACCGACCGCGACACGCTCGCCGGCTCCGTCCGCTTCGCCAAGGCCTGCGCGAAGGCGGGCGTCCGTCCGCTGTTCGGGGTGGAGCTGGCGGTGGCGGAGCCCGAGCCCGCGCGCGTGCGGCAGGACCGGCGGCGCCGCGCCCCCGTGCGCGGTGGTGCCTTCATCGACGAGTCGACACCGCGGGTCACCTTCCTCGCCCGGGACGGCGCCCGCGGCTGGGCCGACCTGTGCAGAATCGTCACTGCGGCGCAGCAGGACGAGGGCACGCCCCTGCTGCCCTGGCCCGCCAACCACGCAGACGGCCTCACCGTCCTGCTGGGCCCCGCCTCCGACGTCGGCCGCGCGCTCGCCGCGGGCCGTCCGGACCGCGCCGCGAGGCTTCTCGTGCCCTGGCGGGAGATCTACGGCGACGCCCTGCGTCTGGAGGCCGTCTGGCACGGCCGCAAGGGCACCGGACCGGGCTCCCTGCGCCTGGCCGCCCGTACCGTCGGCTTCGCCGCCGAGCAGCGCGTCCGGCCCGTGCTCAGCAACGCCGTCCGGTACGCCGATCCCGGTATGGGCCCGGTCGCCGACGTCCTGGACGCCGCCCGCCGCCTGGTGCCGATCGACCCCGCCAAGGAGCTGGACTCCGGCGAGGCCTGGCTGAAGGACGCCGGTGCCATGCTCGGGGTGGCGGAGCGGGTCGTGGAGGCCGCCGGTTTCCGGCGGGACACCGCGCACCGGCTGCTGGAGCAGACGCGGGCGACCGCCGCCGAGTGCCTGGTCGACCCCGAGGACGACCTCGGCGTCGGCACCGTCCACTTCCCCGAGCCGCACCTGGTCGGCGCGGGCCGCCGCAGCGCCCAGCGCGTGCTCGCCTCCCGGGCGGCGGCGGGGATGGTGCGGCACGGCTACGCCGGCCGGCGCCACTACTGGGCGCGGATGCACGACGAGCTGGACATCATCGCCCACCACGGCTTCGCCTCCTACTTCCTGACCGTCGCCCAGGTCGTCGACGACGTGAAGGACATGGGCATCCGGGTCGCCGCGCGCGGTTCCGGTGCGGGCTCCCTCGTCAACCATCTGCTCGGCATCGCCCACGCCGACCCGGTCGAGCACGGGCTGCTGATGGAGCGCTTCCTGTCCAAGCGCCGCCCGGTGCTGCCCGACATCGACATCGACGTGGAGTCCGCCCGCCGGATCGAGGTCTACCGGGCGATCATCGAACGGTTCGGCGCCGAGCGGGTCGCGACGGTCGCGATGCCGGAGACGTACCGCGTCCGCCACGCAGTGCGGGACGTGGGCGCGGCCCTGTCCATGGACCCCGCCGACATCGACCGCATCGCCAAGTCCTTCCCGCACATCCGCGCGCGGGACGCCCGTGCCGCCCTCGACGAGCTGCCCGAGCTCAAGCGGCTGGCCGGTGAGAAGGAGCGTCACGGGAGGCTGTGGGAACTGGTCGAGGCACTCGACGCCCTCCCGCGCGGGGTCGCGATGCACCCGTGCGGGGTGCTCCTGTCCGACGCCTCCCTGCTCTCGCGTACGCCGGTCATGCCGACCAGCGGCGAGGGGCTGCCCATGTCGCAGTTCGACAAGGACGACGTCGAGGACCTCGGGCTGCTCAAGCTGGACGTGCTCGGGGTGCGGATGCAGTCGGCGATGGCCCACGCGGTCGCCGAGGTGCGGCGGGCGACGGGGGAGCGGATCGACCTCGACGCGGTCCGCGACGGCGATCCGGCGACGTACGGCCTGATCCGCACCGCCGAGACGCTGGGCTGCTTCCAGATCGAGTCGCCGGGGCAGCGGGACCTGGTCGGCCGGCTGCAGCCGGCCACCTTCCACGATCTGGTCGTCGACATCTCGCTCTTCCGGCCCGGGCCGGTCGCCGCCGACATGGTGCGGCCGTTCATCGAGGCGCGGCACGGGCGGGCGCCGGTCCGCTACCCGCACCCCGATCTGGAGGGGCCGCTGAAGGAGACGTACGGGGTCGTCGTCTTCCACGAGCAGATCATCCACATCGTCGACATCATGACCGGCTGCGGGCGCGACGAGGCGGACCGGGTGCGGCGCGGGCTGTCGGACCCGGAGTCGCAGGGGCGGATCAAGGTGTGGTTCGCCCAGCACGCGGCGGCGCGCGGATACGACCCGGAGACGATCGGGCGGACCTGGGAGATCGTCGAGGCGTTCGGCTCGTACGGCTTCTGCAAGGCGCACGCGGTCGCCTTCGCCGTGCCGACGTACCAGTCGGCCTGGCTGAAGGCGCATCACCCCGCCGCCTTCTACGCGGGGCTGCTCACGCACGACCCGGGGATGTACCCCAAGCGGCTGCTGCTGGCGGACGCGCGGCGACGGGGGGTGCCGATCCTGCCGTTGGACGTGAACAGGTCCGGGGTCGCACACAGGATCGAACTGGTGTCCGAATCGGGAGCGTGGGGACTGCGGTTGGCGCTCTGCGATGTGCACGGCATCAGCGAGGCCGAGGCGGCGCGGGTCGCGGACGGGCAGCCGTACGCCTCACTGGTGGACTTCTGGGAGCGGGCCCGGCCCAGCAGGCCGCTGGCGCAGCGGCTGGCCCAGGTCGGGGCGTTGGACTCGTTCGGCGCCAACCGCCGTGACCTGCAACTGCATCTGACCGAGCTGCACCGGTCCGCCCGGAGCCGGGGCGGGGCCCAGCTCCCGCTGTCCGGCGGACGGCGGACCGCGCCGGCCGGGCTGCCCGACCTGTCCGCGGCGGAGCGGCTCAGCGCCGAACTGGGGGTGCTGTCCATGGACGCCTCGCACAACCTGATGGACGACCACCGGGAGTTCCTCGACGAGCTCGGCGTGGTGTCGGCGCGGCGGCTGCGCGACGCCCGGCACGGCGAGACGGTGCTGGTCGCCGGAGCCAAGGCGGCCACCCAGACGCCGCCGATCCGGTCCGGCAAGCGGGTCGTCTTCACCACGCTGGACGACGGGACGGGCCTGGTCGACCTCGCCTTCTTCGACGACTCGCACGACGCCTGCGCGTACACCGTCTTCCACTCCTGGCTGCTGCTGGTGCGCGGAGTGGTGCAGCGGCGCGGCCCGCGCAGCATCAGCGTGGTGGGGGCCGCCGCCTGGAACCTCGCCGAACTCCAGGAGGTGCGCCGGGAGGAGGGGCTGGAGGGCGTCGCGGCCCGGCTCGCGGACACGCGCGGCACCGGCCCCGTGTCCGGCGACGGCGACGGAGGCGCAGGCCGGGACGGCGAGGGCCCGCGGGCGGCCGGGACGGCGGGGGAGGGGGAGGGGGAGACGGAGGACCGGGGGAACGCGGGGGACCGGAAGATCCGGATGTCCACGGGGTACGAGATGCACCCCTGGGCCGATCTGCGCCCCGCGGGCGAAGGGCCCGCGGTGGGAAGGAAGTTGTGGCACCAGAGCCCGGGGAGTGCGGGATGACCATCCTCTGCGTACGTTTCCAGCTGCCGCCGATGTACGAGGCGGCCCTGCCCCGGCTGCTGGGGCTGCTGGAGGAGTTCACGCCGGTCGTCGAGGCGTTGCCGCCGGACGGGGCGCTCGCCGACCTGCGGGGCGCCGAGCGGTACTTCGGGCGCAGCGCCGTGGAGCTCGCGGCGGTGATCCGGGTGCGGGCGCTCGCCCACCACGGGGTCGACTGCGCGATCGGCGCCGGGCCGGGGCCGATGCTCGCCCGCGTGGCGCTGCGGTACGCCCGTCCCGGGGTGACCTGTGTGGCGCCCGAGGAGCCGGACACCGTGGCGGAGTTCCTCGCCGACAAGCCCGTCGCCGTACTGCCCGGGGTCGGCACCGCGACCGCCCGCACGCTGTGCGAGTACGGCCTCGACACCCTCGGCCGGGTGGCCGGCGCGCCGCTGTCCACGCTCCAGCGGCTGATCGGCGCGAAGGGGGGCCGGGAACTGCACGAGAAGGCGAAAGGCCTCGACCGCGGGCGGGTGGTCCCGAACGCCGTGTCGCGGTCGCTGGCCGCCGAGCGCCTCTTCCCGCGCGACGAACTGGATCCCGAGCGGCACCGCCGTGCGCTGCTGTCGGCGACCGAGGAACTCGGCACCCGGCTGCGTGCCGTGGAGAAGGTGTGCCGCGCCCTGACCCTCACCGTCCGCTACGCGGACCGCTCCTCGACCACCCGCACCCGCACCCTCCAGGAACCCACCGCGCACTCGCCCGCGCTTGCACGCGCGGCGTACGGGATGTACGAGGCGCTCGGCCTCCAGCGGGCCCGGGTCCGTGCGATCGCCCTGCGCGCGGAGGGGCTCACGTCCGTCGAACTCTCCTCCCACCAGCTGACCTTCGACCCCGTGGACGAGAAGGTCCGCCGGATCGAGGAGGTCGCGGACCGCGCGCGGGCGAAGTTCGGGCCACGGGCGGTGATCCCGGGGTCGCTGGCGGCATGACCCCCTCCTGGCGAGCGGTTACCACTGGAAGTTTTTACTGACGCGTAACTTCCCCCTTGTACTACTCGCCCGTAACTTGACGAGTGAACAGCATCCTCGTGATCCGGGTCACAGGGCGTAAGGCCATCGCAACTCCCTTGAGCCGCAAGGAGATCACTCGATGCTGCCCTGGAAACGCGTGCTCAGACCCGTGGTCGCGCTGCTGCTGACCGCCGTCGCCGCCACCCTTCCCGCCGCCACCGCGCAAGCCGCCGCCACCGGCCAGGCCGCCACCAGCAGTGGCTGGAACGACTACTCCTGCAAGCCCTCCACCGCCCACCCCCGCCCCGTCGTCCTGGTCCACGGCACGTTCGGCAACTCGGTCGACAACTGGCTCGGACTCGCCCCGTACCTGACCACGCGCGGCTACTGCGTCTTCTCCCTCGACTACGGCCAGCTGCCCGGCGTCCCCTTCTTCCACGGTCTCGGCCCCATCGACAAGTCGGCCGGACAGCTCGACGTGTTCGTCGACAAGGTGCGCGCCGCGACCGGCGCCGCGAAGGTCGACCTCGTCGGCCACTCCCAGGGCGGCATGATGCCCCGCCACTACCTCAAGTTCCTCGGCGGAGCGGCCGAGGTGAACGCCCTCGTCGGCATCGCCCCCGACAACCACGGCACCACCCTGTCCGGCCTCACCCAGCTGCTGCCGTACTTCCCCGGCGCCGAGGACCTGCTGTCCACCGCCACCCCGGCGCTCGCCGACCAGATCGCCGGCTCCGCCTTCCTCACCCGGCTCAACGCGGGCGGCGACACCGTGCCCGGCGTGCGCTACACGGTCATCGCCACCAGGTACGACCAGGTGGTCACGCCGTACCGCAGCCAGTTCCTGGACGGGCCGGACGTGCGCAACGTGCTGCTCCAGGACCTGTGCCCGGTCGACCTCTCCGAGCACCTGGCGATCGGGCTGTTCGACCGGATCGCCTTCCACGAGGTGGCCAACGCCCTCGATCCGGCGCGGGCCAGGCCGACCACCTGCGCGTCGGTGTTCAGCTGACGCCCGCACCACGACGCCGGGGCCTGACCGGCCTGAGCCGCCGGTCGGGCCCCGGAGTACCTCGTCAGCGGCCGTGCCGGCCGCCGCCCACCGCCCGCCGGCGGACCGAGGCGAACAGGGCCGCCGAGCCCAGTGCGAGCGCGGCCGCGCCGCCGACGGCGATGTACGGGGTGCCGCTGTCGCCGCCGGTCTCGGCGAGGTTCTCGGTCGCTCCGGCGGCCGCGGCCTTCGGCTGGTTGGCCGTGGGGGCGTCCGGGGTGGCCTCCTGTGCCGCCGGCTCGGCGGACGTGCGGGGGTCGTCGTCGCCGTGGCCGTGGTTCTCGACGGTGGAGTGCTCGGCACCGGCCTCGATCTGCTCGTCGCTGGGTGCGGAGGCGGCGGGCGCGGGCGCGGCGCCGCCCTCCCCGCCGTCGCCGCCCGCGCCGTCGTCACCGGCACCGGCACCGGTGTCGCTGCCGGTGCCCGCGTCGGTCCCGGAGCCGCCCGCGCTGCCGCCGCCGAAGGTGACGTCCGAGCAGGAGTAGAAGGCCTCCGGGCTGTCCGAGCGCTGCCAGACCGCGTACAGGACGTGCTTGCCGGAGCGCTCCGGGAGGGTGCCGGAGAAGGTGTAGAAACCGCCCGACGCGGCCGGGTCGGTGGCCGTCGCCACCGGGTTCGCCAGATCCAGGTCGTCCCAGGCGAGCGCCTTCGCGGAGTCGAAGCCGGGCTTGGTGACATAGACCTTGAAGGTGCCCTTGTGCGGGGCGGTCACGCGGTACTTGAACGTGTACGAGCCGCTGCGGACGGATGTCGCCGGCCAGTCGGCGCGGGCCAGGTCGAGGCCCTTGAAGGCCTCGTTGTTCGCGCTGCACAGCTTGCCGTCCGGTATGAGCGTCTCGTGCGCTCCGGCCGCGTTGCCGATGCGGATGCCGTTCCAGTCGTACAGGGCCTGGGTACCGCCCGCCGCGACCGCCGCCTTGCACGCGTCGGACCTCGGGCTCTCCGGGCCCTCCGCGTAGCACTGGGAGACCCGGCTGACCGGGTCGCCCATCGAGCCGTGCGCGGACGCCGGCGCGGTGGACAGCGCGGTCAGGGCGAGCGGGACGAGGCCGACGGCGGCGACGGTGGCGGCCTTGCGGCGTGCGGGCATGGGGGAACTCCTCGTAGCGGTCACGTGGGCGGATCCCGGGATCGGATGGACGAAGGGGGATCCCGTGGGGGGCGCTTCGAAGCTAGCCCGTGGTGACCGCGAAATCGCCTGCTGAGGGCGTTGGGAGGAGATCCTTATGGTCCCTTTAAGGGACCGCTCAGACTGCGCTGAGGTAGGAGTGCCAGGTCCGGATCAGTCGGCCGGCCACCAGGTGTGCGCGATGTCCTTGCGCACCTCGGGCCGGCGTTCGCAAGTGGGCTCGTCGGTCTCCTCGCGGAGTCTTCGGGAGTCCGTCTTCCGCGGGGGCTTGTGCACTGTGATGCGGCGCATGGCTGCCTCCTTCAGTGCCTACCGAGTTCCGTGTTCTCACGGAGGTAGACCATTTCGGGGAGAGTTCCTCATCGCTGCCGATATGTCTGTGGCCGCCGTCACCATTCGGCTGTCAGTGGCGCCTGTCACCCTGAGTGGCATGACGGAGCAGACAGCGGATCACGACTGGGACGCACGGGCCGCCGCCTTCGACGACGAGCCGGACCACGGGCTGCGCGATCCCGGGGTGCGGGACGCCTGGGCGCGGCGGCTGCGCTCCTGGCTGCCCGGCGCCCCCTGCGAGGTCCTCGACCTCGGCTGCGGCACCGGCAGCCTCTCGCTCCTCGCGGCCGAGCAGGGACACCGCGTCACCGGCGTCGACCTCTCCCCGGCCATGGTGGACCTGGCCCGCGCGAAGCTCGCCGGCCGTGACGCCGTGTTCCTGGTCGGTGACGCGGCGGCACCGCCGGTGGGCGGGCGGCGCTTCGACGTCGTGCTCGTACGCCATGTGCTGTGGACGCTGCCGGACCAGGGCGGGGCGCTGCGGCACTGGCGGGACCTGCTGCGGCCGGGAGGGCGGCTGGTGCTGGTCGAGGGCGTCTGGGGGACCGTCGCGCCGGTGGGTCTGGCCGCCGACCGGCTGCGGGAGCTGCTCGCGCCGGTGGCGGGGTCGGTGCGGGTGGAGCGGCTGTCGCAGGACACGGCGCTGTGGGGGAAGGCGGTGGGCGACGAGCGGTACGCGGTCGTCGCCCTGACGTGACCTTCAGTCGCCGAGCAGGGCCTCGAAGCCGTCGCCGCGCGCCAGCGCCTCCAGTGCGTCCAGAGCCGCCACGGCCGCGGCGGCCGCCGCCGGGTCCGACTCGGACAGGCCGCTCTCGGCGAACTCGTCCTCGTCCAGCCGGCGCACGTCCGTGCCGTCGGCCGAGCGCCACAGGTCCAGGTCGAGGTCCTCGACGACCAGCTCGGTGCCGGAGAACGTCGCCGGGCGGGCGATGTCGCAGTACCAGCCCTTGAGCACGCCGGCCGGGTCGCGGACCTCCATCACCGCGTACCAGCGGTCCCGCCAGTAGTACTCGGTGAAGACGTCACCGGGCTCGAAGCGCACGAAGCCGAAGTCGCGCACGGCGGCGCCCGCGAACGGGGCGCGGACCACGATCCGGGTGCCGTCGTCCCGGAGCAGCTCGGCCGGGTAGCGGATCTTCGTCCGGCCGGCCTTGCGCAGGACGACCTCGACGGCAGAGCTCGGCTCAGCCTTCGGTACGGCCGAGTTGACGGGCATGGCGCACCTCCGTCGCGCAGATGTCGTATCCGAACCACTTGTTGATCGCGAGCATCGGGCCGTTGCCGGTGTCGTTGCCCGTGAACGCCTCCGTGCACCCGGCCGCGCGGGCCCGGTGCAGGGAGGCGTTCTTGGCGAGCTTGGCCAGTCCCCGGCCGCGGAAGGCGCGGGCGGTTCCGGTCATCGCGGAGCTGTAGCGGGTGCCGTCCGTGTAGGCGACGCTGAAGGCGGCGGGGCGCCCGTCCACGACCACGACCGAGGTCAGGGAGCGGTCGAGGAGCGGGTGCTCCCAGGTTCCGCGGAGCCACGCCTCGTAGTCGGTGAACTCCGTGTCGATGTCGCTGGGTTCGTCGGACGTCGTCTCCGCGTCCAGCGCGAACAACGGACGCGGGTCGTCGGCGTAGTCGGCCGCCGTGCGCAGCGCGACGCCCGGCGGCGGGTCCTGGAGCGGCGGCAGGGTGCCGTGGGCCAGGTCCAGGCGGAGGAAGTGCGCGGAGCGGCTCGCGTGGTAGCCGTGGCGTTCGGCGAAGGCGCGGTGGGCGGGCGCGTCCAGGACCCAGGAGAAGAGCCTGGTCGCCCCGTGGGCGGCCAGATGCTCCTCGGCCGTCCGGACCAGCGACGAACCGGCGCCGCTTCGGGTCCGCTCGGGGTGCACGTAGACGTTGAGCGAGCCCTGGCCCGGCTCCGGGCTGTCGTACGCCATGTGGACCTGCGCGGTGCCGATCACCTCCCCGTCCCGCTCCGCGACGAGGGAACGGAAGTGGGCGTCGGGATGGGTCCGCGTGAGGTGGTGCACGACGGACTCCGGCGTGACCAGGATGAACGGCAGAGCCAGCCGGCGGACCCGGGCGAAGCCCTCGAGGTCGGCCCGCTCCTCGGGACGGAGGTCGCGCACGATCACTGTCATGGGGGCGCACGCTACGCGGGGGAACACGACGGATGCCTCTCATTTTCCCGCGGGTACGGGAGAATCGGGCCGTGACCTTGAAGATCCACATTGACGAGGGCGCCGCGGCTGCCCCGTACGAGCAGGTGCGGGCGCAGATCTCGGCGCAGGCGCGGTCCGGGGAGCTGCCGGTGGGATACCGGCTGCCCACGGTGCGCGGGCTGGCCGAGACGCTGGGGCTGGCCGCGAACACCGTGGCGAAGGCGTACCGGGCGCTGGAGACGGACGGCGTGATCGAGACCCGCGGGCGCAACGGGACGTTCGTCGCCGCCGCGGGAGGGGCGGCGCAACGGGAGGCGGCGGGGGCCGCGCAGGCCTACGCCGAACGGGCGCGCAGGCTGGGCCTCGGCGAGGCGGAGGCGCTGGACGCCGTACGGGACGCGCTGCGGGCCGCGTACGGCGAGCGGGAGCCGACACCCTGACCGGCCATCCGTGCTCCGGGCACCCGATCGCCTTGCCCCGGAGGGCTCGGGCGTCTCACCGCCGGTTCGCCGGTATGCCGGGGGTGCGGGTCGGCGTGCGTCCCGCGCGCCGCGCCAGCTCGGCGAAGGTCACGGCGTCCTCCACCGCCGCGCCGCCCGGGTCGTTGTTGAAGTACACGTACACGTCGCGGTCGTCGGGGAACGCGGCCGTGACGCGGTGGAGCCAGGTCCGCAAAGACTGCCGGCCGTAGTGGGGCCAGGGCCGGGCGCGGCCCTGGTGGAAGCGGACGTAGCCCCAGTCGGCGGTCCGCCACAGCGGCGTCACCGGACGGGAGCGGACGTCGGCCCAGCACAGGGCCGCCCCGCGCGAGCGCAGGACCTCCTCCACCTGCGGCGTCCACCAGGAGTCGTGCCGTGGTTCGACCGCGATCCGGGTGCCGGAGGGGAAGCAGGCCAGGCAGGCGTCCAGCAGCCCGGGATCCGCGCGCAGCGTCGGCGGGAGCTGCACGAGCACCGGGCCGAGCCGCCCGGCGAGCCCGGACGCGTGGGTCATCAGGCGCCGCACCGGCTCCTCGGGGTCCTTCAGGCGCTTGATGTGCGTCAGATAGCGGCTGGCCTTGACCGCGACCACGAAGTCCGACGGCACCCGGTCCCGCCACGCCTCGAAGTTCTCCCGGGTCGGCAGCCGGTAGAACGCGTTGTTGATCTCGACCGTGGCGAAGCCCTTGGCGTACTCCTCCAGCCACAGCCGCATCGGGCACCCGCCCGGATACAGCAGCCCTCGCCAGTCCTTGTACTGCCAGCCCGACGTGCCGACGAACAGGGTCATAAGCCCATCAAAGCACCGGTACGGACCGGGCGGCCGGCTACAGGTACAGACCCGCCTCCGACCCGCCCCGCGGCTCCGGCAGCGCCGTCGGGGAGGTGCCCCGGCGCAGCGCGTACAGCTCGGCCAGCGTCGCCCCCTCCCGGCCGACTCCCTCCTCGGTGCCGAGCCAGCTGACCGACTCACGCCGGGTCAGCGGCCCCACCTCGATGCGGGCCAGGCAGCGGCCGGGGCGCACGACGGCCGGGTGGAGGCGTTCGAGGTCCTCGTTGGTGGTGACGCCCACCAGGACGTTGCGGCCCTGGCCCAGCAGCCCGTCCGTCAGGTTCAGCAGCCGCGACAGCGCCTGTCCCGCCGTGTGCTTGGCCTCGCCGCGGATCAGTTCGTCGCAGTCCTCCAGCAGCAGCAGCCGCCAGCGGGCCTTGCCGGCCGCGTCCTCCTCGCCGATCGCGATGTCCATGAGATAGCCGACGTCGCTGAACAGCCGCTCCGGGTCCAGGACGCAGTCCACCTGGCACCAGTCCCGCCACGAACGCGCCAGCGTGCGCAGCGCCGACGTCTTGCCGGTGCCCGGCGGGCCGTGCAGCAGCAGCAGCCGGCCCGCGATGTCCTCCGGCGTCGTCTTCATCAGCCGGTCCATGGCCTGCGCGACCGGCTCGGTGTAGTTGGGGCGCACCTCGTCCCAGGTGCCCGCGGAGATCTGCCGCGTCGTACGGTGCGGACCGCGCCGGGGGGAGACGTACCAGAAGCCCATCGTCACATTCTCCGGCTGCGGCTCGGGCTCGTCCGCCGCCCCGTCCGTCGCCTGGTCGAGGACCTTCTTGGCCAGGTCGGCGCTGGTCGCGGTCACCGTGACGTCCGCGCCCCGGTTCCAGCGGGAGACCAGCAGCGTCCAGCCGTCGCCCTCCGCGAGCGTGGCGCTGCGGTCGTCGTCGCGGGCCACGCGCAGCACCCGCGCGCCCGACGGCAGCAGCGTCGCCCCGGAGCGGACACGATCGATGTTGGCCGCGTGCGAGTACGGCTGCTCGCCCGTCGCGAAGCGCCCGAGGAACAGCGCGTCGACGACGTCGGACGGCGAGTCGCTGTCGTCGACGTGGAGCCGGATCGGCAGAGCGTCGTGTGGGTTGGCAGACATGCCGCCATGATCGGGCACAAGGGCCCCCGGTGCACCCGCTTTCCGTGGTGCGTACGGAGTGTCGGCCGCGCGCGCCGCGTTCCGCTGTGCCCCGGTACATCCGCCTGCCGGGGTCGTACATGTGCGACATCTGCCCCAACCCCGGCCCCCGCGGCTACTGTTGCCCCGATGGGACGTCATGAGTGGCACACGGGGGCACGGTGGTGGCGGCTCACCGCGCTGCTCGGCGTGTCGGCGGCCGTCGTGGCGCTGGTGGTGACCCTGCTCGGCACGTTCCCCGGCGACGGCGCGAGCACGGCCGGCACCTCACCCGACGGCGACAAGGTGCACGGCACGCCCGTCGTCCCGCCCGGGCAGCCGCGCCCCGACGTCGGCTGGGGCTTCACCCACACCCAGTACAGCGCCGACGAGGGCGCCGCCGCGGCCGTGCGCAGGGTCGGCGACCGCCTGCGACGGTCGGGGCTGCCGCAGAACCAGCACATCATGGGCTGGGGCGCCGACAACCCCGAGCCGCTGAAGGGGCGTTACGACTTCGCGGCCCTCGACCGCCGTGTCGATCTGGCCCGCGCCTCCGGCGGCACCCCGGTCATCACGCTGTGCTGCGCCCCGGACTGGATGAAGGGCGGGGAGACCGGCGCCGGCCGCACCGACTGGAGCCAGAAGGCCCTGGAGACGGCCCCGCGGCCCGAGCACTACGCCGACTTCGCCGCCCTGGCCGCGACCGTCGCCCGGCGCTATCCGGACGTACGCCACTTCATCGTCTGGAACGAGTTCAAGGGCTTCTGGAACGACGCCGAGCAGCGCTGGGACCAGGAGGGCTACACCGCGCTGTACAACCTGGTCCACAAGGCCCTGAAGGACGTCGACGAGGACATCATGGTGGGCGGGCCCTACCTGGTGATGGACAGCGTCGACCCACGGCGGACGGAGATCGCCTCCACCACCGTCCAGGGCCCCTGGGGCGCCCTGGACCAGCGGGTCCTCGACGCCTTCACCTACTGGAACGCGCACAAGGCGGGCGCCGACTTCGTCGTCGTGGACGGCTCCAGCTACACCAAGGACGACGAACTGCTGCCGGACGAGTTCGCCGCCACGGAGAAGTTCACGGCCGTGGGACGGTGGGTGCGCCGGCAGACCGGCGGCGAGCTGCCGCTGTGGTGGGCCGAGTACTACGTCGAGCCCGCCGACGGGAACGACGACCGGCACGGCTGGTCCGAGCCCCACCGTCGTGCCGTCCACGCCGCCGCCATGATCGCCATGGTCGGGGGCGGCGCGTCCTCCGGCTTCTACTGGAACCCGCAGGAGAAGACCGGCCCCGACTGTCCCGGCTGCCTGTGGTCGCCGACGGACACCGAGGACGGGGGCGCGGAGCTCCCCATGTACGACCTGGTCGCGCGCTTCGACGCCGCGTTCCCACCCGGGACGGCGTACGAGCGCGTGGCCGCCCCGGCCGGCGTACGGGTCCTCGCCACCGCGCGGACACTGCTGGTCGTCAACACCCGCGACCGGGCGGGGGCGGCCGAGGTCGACGGCAGACGGCTGGACCTGCGGCCCTACGAGGTGAAGTGGGTCGCGCGCTAGCGCGTCACCTCATCGTCACGAACCGCTGCACCAGCGCCGCGCACACCACCGCCAGCAGCGGCAGCGAGAACCAGAAACCGCCCTGCAGCCGGCGCAGTTGCCGCACGCCCGGCCGCGTCGCCACGCGGACCATCTCCCGTCCCGACAGCAGCACGACCAGCGCGACCGCCGCGAGGCCGCCCACCACCGACCAGGGCGTCCAGGTCACCAGCGGTCCCGGTGGGCCGGGATCGGCCTCGGGGACGGGGCCGGCCGGCTGCCTGTCCAGGGCGTAGACCGTCACGTCCGCGTTGGCGAACGCCCGTCCCAGCTCCGGACGTCCGTCGAGGTTCGAGATCAGCCGGGGCTCCCAGTCCGTCGGGTAGCCGGCATCCAGGCGCAGGGAGGCGACCTGACCGGCGTTGACCATCAGATAGGAGTTCGGACCGGCGTCCCTCAACGCCTTGACCAGGCCCGACACCAGCTCCGGGTCGACCGGTGCCTGCGTCGGCACGTACCGCACCTTCTCCATGTCCCGCGCGCCCCACGGCATCGCGGGCGTCACGGTCTCCAGCGGGTCGTCGCTGAGCCACAGCAGCCGCACGCTCGGCTCGTCGTGCGCGTACACGAACTCCATGGCCGCGACCTCGCCGGGCCGCACCCGCTCGAACGGCTCGTTGCCCCACCGGGCCACCAGGAACCCGCCCATCAGCACCAGCCCCGCAGTCAGCGCGGCCAGCGGGGCGAGGCTCGCCCGGAACACGGTCCGTTCCCCGGCGCCCGCGCCGGCGCGCGGGAAGAGCGCGAGGCCGGCCAGCAGGGCGGCGCCGGGCAGCGCGAACAGGAAGACGCGCAGCGCCATCTCGCCGCCGTAGGACTGCATGCCGAAGCCGAGGAACGGTACGAAGGTCAGCACGAGCAGCGACCGCTCCCGGTACTTGTGCGCGCGCCGCCGCCACCAGCCGCAGCAGGCGAGGGCCAGCACGGCGCCGGCGAGCGCCACGCGCGCGTACAGCACGAGTGCGTGGGTCGAGCTGCCGCCCTCGATCCGCCCGGACACCGAGGACGACACGTTGCCGCCGACACCGCCGACGCCGCCGAACAGCTCGTCGAAGTGCCCCGACCAGTACGGCTCGGCCATGAAGCCGATCCACGCCACCACCGTCACGCCGAACAGCACCGGCAGCCCGCGCAGTTCGCACATGCCGGCCAGCACCAGGGCGGTGACCACGCCCAGCATCACGAACGGCGTGAGCTGGTGGGCCGGGACGGTCGCGGCGAACAGCCCGATCACGACGAGCAGCAGCACCCCACGCTGCCGCCTGCCCGCGGGCTCCACCTCCGCCTCGCCGGGGCGCGACCTCGTCCAGATCACGCGCGGGGCGCGGAACCAGACCAGCAGGATCGCCACCAGGGCGAGATACAGCAGGTAGGTGAAGCCCTGCGGGGAGAAGTAGTCCTGACCCACCCAGCCGCTCAGCACGAAGATCCACACGCCGGCCCAGCGGGCACGCCAGCTCGTCCGGAACGCGCGGGTCAGCAGGAACAGCGGTGCCAGATAGAGCAGTTGCACGGTCAGCGGCCACCAGCGGATGACCTCGGTGAGATCGCCGACCCCGCAGGCCTGGGCGACGAGCGCGGCCACCGCGAAGAACCCGGGCCAGCTCCAGCGCGCGTCCAGGTCGGGTACGGCCGTGCCGGTGCGGTCGATGTGGTCGAGGAAGCCGAGATGCTGCCAGGCCGTCGCGAACCGGGGCTCGGTCTCGATCACGGCCGGCAGCGCGTGCAGCGACACCACGGTCGCCAGCAGCGTGACCAGCAGCAGCGCCCGGCGTTCGCGGCCCGGCCACAGCAGCGCGGCGAACACCACGACCAGCAGCGCGGCGCCGATCAGCGTCCGGACGGGCAGGACGGAGACCAGGCCCAGCCCGCCCATGCGGTCCAGGTCGGCCTCGCCCAGACGGGACGCCGGGACCCAGTAGAGCAGCAGCGCGGCGGTCAGCAGGGAACCGAGGACGGCACCGAGCGGGGTCGGCCGCAGCCGCTGCCACCGGGTGACCCCGGGGCCTCCGTCGCGCGCGTCCCCGCCCGCGTTTGCGCCCGCGGCGGGCTCCGGCTGTTCCGCGCGTACCGCCACCCCGGTGGGTGGCGTGCCCGGTCCCGGCCGTACGTCCGGCCGCCGTTCCTGGTGGTCGAAGTCGACCGGCAGGCCCAGCACGAGGGTGTCGCTGTCCCGCGCCCAGGCCGGGACACGCCCGCGCGCCGGTCCGGGCGACGCCGCGACCTCGCGCGCCCCCAGGTCGGCGAGGTCCCCGTCGGGAGCCGCGCCGGGCGGGACGTCGGACGCGGCGCCCCGGACGGTGCGGTACAGCCGCGGCGCGGCGATCGCCACGATCACCGAGAGGCTGACGATCTCGGCCACGCCCGCCCCGGTCAGGCCCATCCGCGGCAGCAGCACCAGCGTCAGGCCGAGTACCAGGGCGCACAGCAGCCCCTGCAACCAGGCCAGCCCCGCGGTGCGGCTCTGGGCGCGCAGCACCGCGAAGTACGTCTCCATCACCACCCGCAGCACCGCCCCGGCCGCCAGCCAGCGCAGCAGCGGCGTGGCCGCCTCCGCGTACCCCGCGCCGAAGACGCCGAGGATCCAGGGCGCGCCGAAGAACAGCACCGCGGCGACCGGCAGCATGATGCGGGCCATCCGCCGCAGCGCGGCCCGGGTGTTCGCGGCGAGCCTGTCCGGGTCGTGCGAGGCCTCGACGGTCAGCGAGGCGCCCATGTTGATGGCGAGCAGGTTGACCGTCCCCGCGATGGTGGCGGTGATGTAGAAGTACGCGTTGTCCTCGGCGGCGACCTGCGCGGCCACGATCACCGGCACCAGATAAACCACGGCGAGCGAGAACAGCGAGCCCGTCCAGTCACCGGCGAGGAATCGCCCGACCTCGCGCAGCGTCGGCGTCCGCGCCTGCTCCTCGGTCGCCCGTACGTGCCGGGGCACCAGCCGCCGGAACACCAGCCAGCCCAGCGGCAGCACCGAGGTGGCGATGGCCGCGACCCAGGAGACGAAGACGCCGGCCATCGGGATCGCCACCGCGAACGCGATCAGCAGCCCCAGCTTCACCGCCGAGAAGACGGTGTTCCCGACCGGCACCCACAGCGCGCTGCGCAGCCCGGTGAGCACCCCGTCCTGGAGCGTGAGCAGGTTCCAGGCGACGACCGCCACCACGAAACCGGCGGCGAGCAGCGGCGAGTGCAGGAAGCGGTACGACGGCCCCCACACGTCCAGCGTCAGCAGGAACACCCCCGCCGCCAGCGCCACCACGAGCGAACTGCCCGCGTACGTCCGGAAGATCAGCCGTCCGGTGCTCCGGCCGGCGACCGGGATGAACCGGGCGAGGGCACCGGTGAGCGTCACCGCGGTGAGCCCCGCGAGGAGCTTCATCGCGGCGATCGCGGCGGACCCCTGCCCGACCGCCGCCTCGGAGTAGTGGCGGGCCGCGAGCAGCCAGTAGCCGAGGCCCAGTACGGCCGAGATGCCCGTGTTCAGCATCAACGCGTAGGCGTTGCGCAGCAGCTGGCCACCGCCCGGCGACCGGCGCGAACCGGGCAGTAGCGGGCGGCGCCGGGGCTCGTCGGTGGGTTCCTTCCCGGTCGGTGCGGCCGGTGGGGTGGTGGTCGTGTCAGACACGGGTACGGGTGGCCTTCCGGCGAACCTGACGTGCTCTGCGGACCAGCGCGTAGCCCTTGGTGAGGGCGCGGTCCCTGACGAAGGTGCGGGTGATCGCGCGGCCCTCGACGAGCCGCGCGAACTCCTCGATCCCGGTGCCGCGGCGCACGGTGACCCGGCGCAGGGCGTACGGCCCCTGGGCGGGGCGGGCGAGGTCGTTGCCGACGGCGAGCGCCTGGCCGTACCCCGTCGCCCGTACCGCGCGCCGGACCCGGCGGCTGGAGTAGCCGTACGGGTAGGCGAACGACGGGGGCGGCGCGCCCAGTTCCTCGGCGACGATCTCCCGGCAGCGGCTCAGCTCCCGGCGCAGGGCGTCGTCGCCCAGCTGGTCGAGCTGCGGGTGACTGTGGCTGTGACCGCCGATCTCGACGCCCGACTCCGCCAGTTCGCGCACCTGGTCCCAGTCGAGCATCCGGTCCAGGCCGCCCCCGGTGTCATGGGCACCCCTGATCCAGCCGGTGGTGACGAACAGCGTGGCCGGGAAGCCGTGCGCGGCGAGCACGGGCAGGGCGTGGCCGTGGACCCCCTCGTAGCCGTCGTCGAAGGTGACCAGCACCGGGCGCGGCGGCAGCGGACGGCCCGAGCGCCAGCGCCCCGTGAGCTCGGCCGTGGTCAGCGGGGTGAGCCCCAGGTCGCCGACGACCTCCATCTGCCGCGCGAAGGCCTCGGGAGCGACCGACAGGGCCCGGGTCGCGTCGTTCGGCTCGGCCGCGACCGCGTGGTACATCAGGATCGGCACGCGGATGTCAGTCACGTCCACCGCCCCCGATCGGCGCCACCGAGAACGCCGGGCCGCGCCCGCGGGCCCGCACGCTGCCGATCACGTAGCCGCCGGCCGCCGCGCACACGCCCGCGACGATGGCCCCCGCCCTGCCCGCGCCGCCCGGCCGGGCCAGCACCGCGTCCCGCAGCCCGCGCGCCACACCGGCCGGCAGCACCCGGGTCGTGTACCGGCGTTCGGACTCCAGCCCTTTGTGCGCGCCCACGCTCCGCGCCACCAGTGCCTTCGACAGGCCCTCGGCGTATGTGCGGGTGCGGAAGTAGGCGAACCGCTCGCGGCCCGACGGCACCCGGTGGTGGATCACCGCGCGGTCGTCGATCAGCAGGACCGCCTCGGGCACGGCGCGGGTCAGACGGATGCACAGCTCCGTCTCCTCGCAGCCGAGCGGGCGCTTGTCGCCGTCCCGGCCGATGCCGGTGGCGAAACCGCCCGCCGCCTCGAACGCCGCGCGGCGGAAGGACGCGTTGCCGCCCAGTACGTTGCGGACCCGGACGAGGCCGGGCGGCAGGCCCCGATAGGTGCAGCCGACCACCCAGTCGAACTCCTCCGGGAACCAGGCCGGGCGGCGCCCCGACGCCCAGACGGGCACCGTACGGCCGCCGACCGCCATCACGCGCGGGTCGGCGTAGGAGGCGGCGAAGTGCCGCAGCCAGTCGCGTTCGGCGACGGCGTCGTCGTCGAGGAAGGCGATCACCTCGCCGCGGGCTGCGGCGATGCCGGTGTTGCGGCCGGCGGACAGGCCGCGGGGGCCCGCGTTGGCGAGCACCCGCACGACGGCGTCCTCCCCGGACCGCCCGGACTCGCCCGACTCCTTGTACTCCCGGGCGAGCCGGTCCAGAAGGGCCTGGTTGTGGTCCACGACCAGGAGCGTCTCCAGGGCGGGCCGGGACTGCGCCCGCACGGAGTCGACGGCCGCGAGGATGTCCTCCCAGCGGTCCTCGGTGTAGGCGCAGATCACGACGGAGATGCCGGGATCGCTCAAGAGATCTCTCCCCGGGGCGCGTCGATCATCGGCGAGGGGTGGTGGCGGCGGCGCAGCGCGCGCCGGTTGGAGCGCTCCCGCAGGATCACTCTCAGCACCCGCAGTCCGTCGCGCACCGCGCTGAGGTTGCTGGTGCCGTGGATGCGGAGGTACTCGTGGCTCGGGATCTCCTGCACTCTCAGGCCGGCCTTGACCACCCGGATGTTCATCAGCGTCTCGACCTCGAAGCCGGTGCAGTCGAGGTCGATCTTGTCGAGGCAGTGCCGCCAGAAGGCGTTGTAGCCGTAGCACAGGTCGGTGTAGCGGGCGCCGAACTTGCGGTTGACGACCGCGCACAGGGTGCGGTTGCCCAGCTTGCGGACGAAGGTCATGTCGTCGGTGCCGCCGCCGTTGGCGAACCGGGACCCCTTGGCGAAGTCCGCGCCGGAGACCAGCGCGGAGACATAGCTGACGATCTCGTTGCCGTCGGCCGAGCCGTCCGCGTCGACCATCACGATGATGTCTCCGGTGCACGCCTCGAATCCGGTGATCAGCGCGTCGCCCTTGCCCTTCCCGCGCTGTTCGACGACCTTCACGTCCGGCCGCAGCCCGCGGGCGACCTCGACCGTGTCGTCGGTGGAGTTGCCGTCCACCAGCACCACTTCATGGATCCAGTCCGGAAGGGTCTTGAAGACGTACGGGAGATTCTCCGCCTCGTTCATGGCGGGAATCACCACGCTCACCGGCGGTGTGATGGCCAGGTGTGTGGATATCGGCCGGTAGGCGCCGGCCGTCGACGGTTTCCGCTCTGTCGCGGCCGAGCCCAGAACAGCGCTCATGAGTTGGTCCCTCTCGTCCGGTGGACCGCCCACCCCCGGGCGGCCCGGCTCTTTGTCCGGTGCGAAAGGGGGGTTTGTACTGGCACAGCTCACCAGCCCCGGAAAACGGCAGCCGGTTGCGCGGAACGGCCCGGTCACACCTCAGGCGTCACCGGGCACGGCACCCCCCACCGCGCGCCGCTCCGGCACAGCGCCACGGCCCCTGAGCCCTCCCCTGGGTCCGCTGTGGCGATGGTCCGGTGCGGATGAGATGTAAGACGGTATTGACGAATCACTCCTTATGGCAAGACCTGCGACCTCCCCTCGCTTTTTGGCTGGTATGGCCGTTACCGGTCACCTGAGCGGATCTTGCCCATTTTCTTCAGCAGTCTGTCCGCCGGTTCGAACAACTCCGGTCTCGCGACCACGGCATTGCGCAGTGCGCGCACCGGCGCACGCCGGGCGCGATACCCGAACGCCACGGGGTGACGTCGCGTCACCCATCCTTCGGACACGAGAATTTCCCGTGTCTTCAGGGAATCCTTGTATTCCTTCGGTCCCCGCCCGAGATCGAGATGGGCGATCCCGTCAGCGGCGGCCCCTTCGGCCATCCGCAGATGCAGCACGAGGCCGGGGGAGTATTTCGCGTACGCCGGGTCGTACGCCGGGAACCAGCAGGCGAGCACGCGTTCGGTCCGCAGCCCGAAATGCGCGGCGATCGGCCTGCCGCCCGCGTACAGCACCGACAGGATTCCCGCGAATTGATCCGAACGGGTGTGGAACAACCGCTCCACGAGCCGAGTGATCCACTCGTGCGCGAAACGGTCGCTGCGCCCGGTCCTGCGGTACTGCGCGGACTTCCACCCCATCAGCGTGCGCAGCACGGCGGGGTCCCGTTCGTCGTGGACGTAGACGACCTCCCCGGCGTCCCGGCCGAGCTTGCGCTCCTTGGCGAGGGTGGACCTGGTGAACTTCGGCGACCGGTCGCGCAGTCCGGCCAGATACGCGTCGTAGCCCTGGTCGACGTCGATGACCGGGGACGGGAAGGTGCCGGAGGCGTGCGCCTCGAACGGCCGCTGGCCCTCCACCAGATGGTCGAACTCCCAGACGGCGAGCCCGCAGGCCCGCAGCAGCTCCCGGGCGTCCCAGGTGAACCCGGGGCGGTGCACCACGCCCTGGGCGTCGGAGACGCCGAGCCCGACGGCCCGGCCGACTCCGGTGGCCGTTCTCTGGAAGGGGAGGAACGCGGCGGGCTCGCCGTCCTCGCGGGCCACCGCGATCCGTACGCCTCGTCTGCACCGCCCCACGGCCAGCGCGAACTCCGGGGACAGGAACGGGTTGGCCAGGTCGGGCGCGCCGTGCAGATGGGCCTTGGCCTGCAGCGCCGTCCAGGCCGTCCGGTCGGCGGCGGTCAGCTCGCCCGGACGGTACACACGGATGTCCACGTCACCAGCCCTGTCTTTCCTCGGTGCGGCCGCCGAGGCGCCGGACCAGAACCAGCAGGAGAGTGAGGGCGCTGAGGACGGTCACGGCCACGACACCGCCGCGTACCGACCACAGGTGCAGGGCCAGCATGCCCTGGGCCACCAGCATGTCCACGGCGATGGCGCCCGCCAGTGCCGCGATGGCGCGGCCGAGCGGATCGAGCCCGTCGAGCGCCGCGGCGATGGCCGTGGCCGGCGCGGCCAGCAGGAAGAAGAGCGTGAACGGACCGCGCAGTGGCGAGTCCGACTCGATGAGCGCGAGTGCCGCGCCGATCCCGCCGACGGCGGTCGCGGCGCCGGCGAGCGCCAGGACCAGGTCCCTCCGCGCACCGGGCCGAGTCCGCTCGACGCCGTCGGAAGGGTCTGATGCATCAGTCTTCGCACGGATGGTCTGCATTGGCGACTTTGCCCCCCGAAGCGCCGGATGCCGGGCTTCAATGTCGCGCAGCCCTCGGGGGGCCGTCAAGACGCGGAATGCGCTTTCGACGTTCTGACATGGACACAGTTTTGGCATGGACACTTCCATTCAACACGCGTAGTTGGTACCACGGTTGAGGCAGAGATCCTGCTAAAGGGAGGTTCCATGAGACGTTCCCGACTTGTCGTTCTCCTCGGCTCACTCCTCCTCGCCGTCACGGCCGCCTTCACCGGCGCGGCCACGGCGCAGGCGTCGGAAGCCGCCGCCACCAGCTATGTGGCGCTCGGCGACTCCTACTCCTCCGGCGTCGGCGCGGGCAGCTACATCAGCTCCAGCGGCGACTGCAAGCGCAGCACGCGGGCGTACCCCTACCTCTGGGCCGCCGCCAACTCACCCTCCACGTTCCACTTCACGGCCTGCTCCGGCGCCCGAACGGATGAAGTTCTCGCCGGTCAACTGGCGCCCGTCAACGCCACCACCGGCCTCGTCTCGATCACCGTCGGCGGCAACGACGCCGGCTTCGCCGACGTCATGACGACGTGTGTGCTCCAGTCCGACAGCGCCTGCATCTCCCGCATCAACACCGCGCGTGCGTACGTCGACACCACGCTCCCCGGCAAGCTCGACAACGTCTACGCGACGATCCGCAGCCGCGCCCCCTCCGCCCATGTCGTCGTCGTCGGCTACCCCCGCTTCTACAAGCTCGGCCAGGCCTGCCTCGGTCTGTCCGAGACCAAGCGCAGGGCCATCAACGACGCCTCCGACCTCCTGAACACCGCCATCGAGAAGCGCGCCCTGAACCACGGCTTCACCTTCGCCGACGTCCGCACCACCTTCACCGGCCACGAGATCTGCTCCGGCTCCTCCTGGCTGCACAGCGTCAACTGGCTCAACATCGGCGACTCGTACCACCCGACCGCGAACGGTCAGTCCGGCGGCTATCTGCCGGTGTTCGACAACGCCGCCTGATCCCTCAGGAAGAGGACGGCGAAACAGGTGAGGAGGAGGCCCCGCCCGTCGGGGTCTCCGTCACACAGGTCACCGAGAAGCCCACCGCGTCGGACGTGACCCGTGCCGGCTCGCGGACCTCCACGCCGAGCGCGTTCTCGTACGTCCCGCTCTCCTCGTACGTCGTCACGATCACCCGGTCCTGCCGGGTCCGTTCCCCGCCCTCCGGGAAGGACAGCGTCCGCCAGCCCGGGTCGGTCACCTTGCCGTCCCGGGTCACCCACCGGTACTTCACCTCGGCCGGGAGCCTGCCCACGGTGAAGGTCGCCGTGAACGCGGGCGCCCGGTCGCCCGGCGGCGGGCACGGTCCCGAGTAGTGGGTGCGGGTGCCGGCGACGGCGACGGTCACCGTCTGGGGCGGGGGAGTGGACGAGGCGCTGCCGCTCGGCGTGGGGCCGGCGGCCTCGGAGGTGCCGGTCTCCTCCTCGGGGCTCGACACGGTCGGTCCCGCCGTCTGCGGGGCGGACGTGCCGGTGCCCCCCGCCGTCCCGTCGCCGCCGCCGCCGTCACCGTCGTCGTTCAGGAGGGCGTACGTCAGCCCGCCGACGGCCAGCGCGAGCGCCACGACGCCCGCCACCAGCGCGGCGACGGCGCGCCGGTCGCGCCGCGGCGGCTCGGCGGTCGTCGTGGTGGACGCCGGGACCGGTCGCGGCGGGCCGGGGGAGCGCGGCTGCTGATGCCCGGCGACCGTGGGCGGGTACGGGGTGTACGGCACCGTCGGCGCGGTCTCCGCGCGCGGGGTGCCCCCGGCGGCGGCCAACCGCAGGTCCTGCTCGGCACGTTCGGCCGACACCCGCTCGGCCGGATCCTTGCGCAGCAGCCCTTCGACGACCGGGGTCAGCGGGCCGGCCCGGTGCGGCGTCGGCAACTCCTCGTCCACGATGGCGCGCAGGGTGCTCAGCGGGGTGTCGTGCCGGAACGGCGAATGACCCTCGACCGCCGCGTACAGCAGCACCCCCAGCGACCACAGGTCGGACTCCGGCCCCGGGGTGCGGCCGAGCGCCCGCTCCGGCGCGAGGAACTCGGGCGAGCCGACGACCTCGCCGGTCATGGTCAGCGCGGAGCTGCCCTCGACCGTGGCGATGCCGAAGTCCGTGAGGACGACCCGGCCGTCGTTCGACAGCAGGACGTTGGCGGGCTTCACGTCCCGGTGCAGCACCCCGGCCTCGTGCGCGGCGCGCAGCGCCGACAGCACCTCGGCGCCGATCTGCGCCGCGCGCCGTGGCGGCAGCGGGCCCTCGGCGTCCAGCAGGTCCGCGAGCGAGATGCCGCGGACCAGCTCCATCACGATCCAGGGCCGGCCCTCCTCCATGGCCACGTCGTAGACCGTCACGACATTGCGGTCGGAGACCCGCGCCGTCGCCCAGGCCTCGCGCTCCAGCCGGGCGTACATCCGCTCCACGTCGGAGGACGGCAGCCCGGCCGGGGCGCGTACCTCCTTGACGGCGACCTCGCGGTTGAGCACCTCGTCGCGGGCGCGCCACACGGTGCCCATGCCGCCCTCCCCGAGCGGGGACAGCAGGCGGTACCGGCCGGCGATCACGCGTTCACTGCCCGGTTGCACGGACACGGGCGCCCCCATTCGCAGCCGCGAGTGATGCGTCGTCTGATTTCTCCCCAAAAGTAGCTCACCCGAATGCCGTTGCCGCCCCCCTGAGCACCAATCCGGCGCCCAGGGCCACCACGACGAAGGCGGAACCCACCGGTGCGCTGCGGCGGACCAGCGCGGCCAGGGGGTTGGCGGACCAGCGCGGCCGCCGGGCCAGCGCACGGGTCACACCCGCACCGAACCTCACCACCGCGAAACCGGCGGCGGTCAGGGTGAGCGCCAGGCCGGCGCCGTAGGCGACGACGAGCAAGAGTCCGAACCAGGCGTGCCCGAGGGCGGCGGCGCCCACGAGCACGACGACCGCGGAGGGGCTCGGGACCATGCCGCCGGCGAAGCCCATGAGGATCGTGCCGCGCAGGGTCGGGGCGACGGGGTGCGAGTGGGTGTGGCCTCCGTGGGTGTGGGTGTGGGTGTGGGGGTGCGGGTGCGGGTGCGGGTGGTCGTGTCCCGCCGGGGCGTGCGGGTGGTCGCCGTGGTGGTGAGCGTGGTCCCGGTGGTCGGCCGCGCGGGTGTGCTCGTGGCCGTCGTGGGTGTGCTCCGCGCCGTGCTCGTGCTCGGGTGCGGGGGCCCGCCGGTTCCGGATCGCCCTGCGGACCAGACCCGCTCCCGCCAGCGTCACCAGGACGCCGCTGGCGATGCCGAGCCAGGCGACCACCGAGGGCGCCGCCGCGGAGCCGCCCGTGACCAGGAGGCCGAGGGCGACCACGCCGAGGGTGTGGGTGACCGTGACGGAGGCGGCCAGGGGCAGCACGTCCTTCATACGGGCCCGGCCGCCGTGTGCCGCCGCGGTGGCGGCCATCAGCGTCTTGCCGTGCCCGGGCGCGAGGGCGTGCAGGGCGCCCAGGCCGGTCGCGACGAGCAGCGCGAGTGCGGCGAAGCCCGCGTCGAGGTCCTGGCGGGCGACCAGCGAGTCCAGGGCCCTGGTCCAGCGGTCGACGCCGCGTGGCAGGACGGACGCGGCGGGCGCGTCGTCCCGCCCCTCCGCCAGGGCCGGGCCGCCGGGCCTCACCCGCAGGGCGGCCGCACCCGTGTCGGCCGGGGACGACAGCAACTCCTGCGGGTAGGACGTCAGCTCCCTCGACACCGACTCCCGAGGCACGTCCGACGCGGAGAGCGTCATACGGTCCCCGCGTGCGGTGATCTCCCGCCAGCCGGGCCCCGATCCGGCCCCGGCGCCGCGGAACCCGACAGCGGCCGGGGCGTCCTCGGGAAGGGGCGCCGAGAGCCCGCACTCCAGCCGGAGGGTGTCGAGCCCCGCCTGCCCGGGCCGCACCTGTGCGTGGCCGGTGGTGACCCGGAGGGGGACCGCGCGCCCGTCGACGGTGACCTCGCTGTCCCGGGCGGCGGCGGCGCACCGCCGCTCGGCCCACCCGCGCAGACCGAGGCGTTCGACGTCGGGAGCGGCCTGGGTCGCGGGGATCTCGGCGAGGTCCTCCACGTGGGCGACGCGGAGTTCGCCGGGGGCGACGACCAGGCCGTCGTAGCGGTTGACCGTGAAGTTGCCGAGCGGGTGCGCGGACGCGGCGCCGGCGGGGAGCAGCAGCAGGACGCCGGCGGCGGCCAGGACGGCGAGCGGACGAGAGAGCTTCACCCGGCCGCCTCCAGGGACTTCAGGGCCGTACGGGCCTCGCGGGCGCCCAGCGGTGAGAAGCCGGGGTTCAGCCTCAGGGCCGCCGTCAGGGAGGCGCGGGCCTCCTCCGGGCGGCCCGTGGCCAGCTCGATCATGCCTCGGTGGTACAGGAAGGCGGCGTCGCGGTAACCGGCGGCGGTGGCCCGGCGGGCGTACGGCAGGGCCTCCTCGTCACGGCCGTTGACGTGCAGCGCCCAGGCGAGGGCGTCCGCGGTGTGCACGGTCCGGCGCCGGTCCCACTCGGCGCGGGCGGCCTTCAGGGCGAGCCCCGTGTCACCGTGGTCGGCGGCGGCCAGCGCCGTGTCGAGATCGGCGTTGACGCCGCCCGCGCGCGCGAGGGCGGTCCAGGCGTGGACGAGGGCGTACTGCTCACGGGCCTTGGCGCGCTCGCCGCCCGCCTCGTACAGCTCGCCGAGAGCCACGAGCGCTCCGGGCAGCGGGGCACGCGCGACGACCGCCTCCATGCCCCGCACGGCCGCGGCACGGTCGCCGCCCGCCGCCTGTGCGCGGGCCCGCCCCTCCAGGGCGGGGAGGTAGCCGTCGTCGGCGGCGAGGGCGCGGGCGTAGTGGCGCAGGGCGCCGGCGTGGTCGCCCTGGTTCCAGGCGAGCCGGCCGAGCGCGGTGGCCACGTAGGCGGTGTCGGCGGGTGTCGCGGCGGCGGCGAGGGCCTGTTCCAGGACCCGGCGGGCGGTGCGGATGTCGCCGCGCAGCTCGCGCACGTAGGCGTACCGCGTGAAGACGGGGATGCCCGGCCGCCGGGCGTCGGCGGTGCGGGCGGCCTGCGCCGCCTCCTCGTACCGGCCCAGTTCGAGCAGTGCGTCGACGCGGCTGCACAGGGCGCGTTCGTTGTAGGGGTTTTGCTCCAGGGCCCGCTCGGCGTGGTCCAGGGCGCCGGTGAAGTCGTGGCGGGCGGCGGCGAGGGCGGCACGGCCGGCCAGCGCCTGGTCGTTGCCGGGGCGCAGGCCGAGCGAGCGGTCCAGCGCCTTGTCGGCCTGCGGGTAGCGCGAGGGGTCGCCGTCGACCCTGGCCTGCTCGACGTAGCCGAGCCCGAGGGTCGCCCAGGCGCCGAAGTCGCGGGGCTGGTCCCTGAGATGGGCCTGAAGTCCGGTGACGGTCGCGTCGAGGTCGCCGCCACCGAGCAGTGCGGCGGGGGAGACCCCGCTGCCCGTTCTCGACAGGGCCGGTTCGTCGGCGGCGCGGGTGTGGCCGATCGCGATGGACGCTCCGGTGAGCGCCACGGCCAGCAGGACTACGCACCCGGCGAGCCGGGCCCGCCGCCGCCCGGCCGCCGCGACCCGCCGCACCGCGACGACCCGCGGGTCGTCGCCCGCCGCGGAGGGCCCACCGCCGGATGCGGTCCCGCCGGGCGGGGTGTTGGGGGACGGGGTGGCGTCGGATTCGGTGTCGTCGGATGGGGCGGCGTGGGTCCGGGTCGTGTCAGCCGGGGTGCCGTCGGATGGGGTCTGGTCGGTCGGGGCGGTGCGGGTCCGGGTGTCCTCGGCCGGGGTGACGTCGGATCGGGTGTCGCCGACCGGGGTGACGTCGGACGGGGAGTCGTCGGATGCGGTCTTGCTGGAGGGGGTGCCCCCGGCCGGGACGCTGCCCGGCGGGACGTCGTCGGACTGGTTGTCGTCGCGCGGCGTGCCGCCAACCGGCGTGCTGCCCGGCGGGATCTCGCCGGCCCGGGTGCCGTCGGGACAGGCGGCGTCGGACAGGCCCGGGGTGTCGGACGGGGCCGGGGTGTCGGACAGGCCCGGAACGTCGGACGTCTCCGGGGCGTCGGACAGGCCCGAGGTGTCGGACAGGGCCGGGGTGTGGGACGGGGCCGGGGTGTGGGACGGGGCCGGGGGGGTGGGCTTCTCGGGGGGCGGGCCGGGGGCGGTCTCGGCGGGCGGCTCTTCGTCGGTGGGGCGCGGGACCATGCCTCTCCTCGGGTGCGGGCGGGTCGTGGGACGTCTGCGGGGAGGCGCGGCCCGCGCCGTGGGGTGCGGGCCGCGCCGTTCGGTGGGGCGTCAGTACGCGCGGCCCCGCATCCGGCGCCACCACAGCAGGGCGGCGCCGATCAGCAGGATTCCGCCGGCGCCCGCGCCCGCGGAGGCGGCGATCAGGGTCGTGTCGTCCGAGCCGGCGGGCTGGAGCGCGTCACCGATCTGGCTGCGCACGTCGTTGCCGCCCGAGGTGCCCTTGGCGAGCGGGCCACGCGAGCCCTCCGTCGGCAGGGCCACGTACGGGAAGGCCTTCTCGAACTCCTTGTCGTTCTTGTCCACGGCGTCGCCCAGATCGTTCTTGGCACCGAGCAGTTCACCCTCGACGACCTGGAGGGAGGCGTCGATCACGTCGTCCGTGAGACGGCGGCCGTTGGGGAAGCCCGCGTTGTCGCCGTCCAGCACGCCGAGCCGCTTCGGTGCGGCGGTGGGCTTGACGGACGTGTTCAGGCGCAGCATCTCGGACGGCGTCACATGGGGCGGCTGGTTGAGGTCCTTCACACCCTTGAGGAAGACGTCCACCAGGTCGTCGCGCGGCTCGGCGGGCGCCGGGATCTTGTAGATCGCCTCGATCAGCTTGGGCAGTTCGGGCTGGGTGACGTTCTCCAGGAACTGGGCGTCGTCCCAGGGACCGGACGCGTTGAAGGTGTCCTTGTCCTCGATCGGGTTGACGACCTCGTTGACCAGCGGGTTGCCGAGGCGCGAGACCTGCCGGAAGTGCCCTTGGGCGTTCTTGCGCTGGGTCGTCGACCAGATACCGACGACGGGCTGCCGGGCGGACTCCTGGATCAGGTGGTTGGGCACCTGGAGGGCGATGGAGTTGACGTTGTAGCCCTTGAGCGTGTCGTTGCCGACCTCGGAGAGGTCCCCGCCGTAGAGCAGGTCGAAGACCCGCAGGTCGAGGAAGAACGGATCGTCGGCCTGACCGGCGAACGTCGTGGAGCCGCCCGCGAGTTCGTGCACCGCCGCCTTGCGCAGCCCCGCGTAGTCGGGCATGGACGCCTTGCCGACGTTCGACGGCGCGACCGGGACGTCGTCCGCGATCTTCGTGCGGGACAGCAGCCGCTGCTTCTTCAGCCGCAGCAGCTCGACGTCGTAGGTCTGCGTGACGTTGAGGTCCTTGTCGTCCAGGGTCTCGACGGGACCGGTGTTGTAGAGGAACGTCTTCTTGTTCTTGACGTGCGTGCGGAAGGTGTAGCGGAACAGCAGCTCGCCCTGTCCGTCACCGTCGTTGTCGACGTGCAGGTCGTACTGGGCGTCCTCGGCGAACGTGAAGAAGTTCGGTCCGCCGGCCGGCTCCTCGAACGGGATCCAGTTCGCGATGATCGTCGTGGTGTCCGGCTTGTCCGGGCTCACGAACGCGTACACGTCGGTGTTGTCGTACTGCGGGGTCCCCGATATGAGCGGGGCCTCGCGGTGACTGGAGGCGGCGGCCGCCCCCGGTTCCAGCGTGGTCACGCCGGCGGCCGCGAGCCCCCCGGCGGCCAGCGCACCACAGACGAGGGTGGCGACGCTCCGGAGTCCCGCGCCGCGCTTGGAGATTGCTGTCATGCCGTCCGTCCTCCGTGCCGACTTGCCTGATGCCGGGGATTCGGGACCGGGGGTGGACCGGATTGGTCGGACGCGAAATTCTTTTCCCGGCCGCCCGACCCGCGTTTTCCGCGCGCTGATCCGTAACCCCATCCGGAGGTGCGTGCGTTGCGAATGTCTGGTGTGACGGGGCGGCCGGGGTGCGGTCACGGAGGCCGCGGAAAGGGGGAGCGCGTGGAGGCGGACAGACTGCTGATCCGCGTCGCGGGCGGGGACCAGGTGGCGTTCGAGGAGCTCTACGCACTGGTGTCCGGGCCCGTGTTCGGGCTGGTCAGGCGAGTGGTGCGGGACGCGGCACAGTCCGAGGAGGTGGCCCAGGAGGTCCTGCTCGAACTGTGGCGGTCCGCCGCACGCTTCGACCCCGCCCGCGGCAGTGCCCTGTCCTGGATCCTCACGCTCGCCCACCGCCGTGCCGTGGACCGGGTGCGCAGCGCCCGCGCGGCCGGCGAACGGGAGCAGCGCGAGGCGATGCGCTCCGGGACGCCCCCCTTCGACCAGGTCGCCGAGGAGGTGGAGGCGGGGCTCGAACGCGAGTGGGTGCGCCGGTGCCTGAACCGGCTCACCGCGCTCCAGCGGGAGTCCGTCACCCTCGCCTACTACGACGGCTACACCTACCGTGAAGTGGCGCAACGGCTCTCGTTGCCGCTCGGCACGGTCAAGACCCGGATGCGCGACGGACTGACCCGGCTGCGCGAGTGCCTCGGAGGAGTCGCGTGAGCTTTCTGAACCGTCCGCTCCCCGAGGGCCGAGGGGGTACGGCATGAGCCTGCTCGACCGGCTGCGCGGCCGCGCCGACCTGCACGGCCTCGCCGCGCCGTACGCGCTCGACGCCCTGGAACCGGACGAACGCGCGCGCTTCGAGAAGCACCTCGCGTCCTGCGAGCGCTGTGCGCGCGAGGTTCGGGAGCTGTCCGAGGACGCGGTGCGGCTCGCCTGGTCCACGGCCGCCCCCGCTCCGGCGGCACTGCGCGAGCGGGTGCTGGCCGCCGTGCGCACGACCCCGCAGGAGCCGCCCCGCGCGCGCGAGGCCGTGCTGCCTCCGCACGTGTGGGGCGCGCAGCCGCCACCGGCACGCGCCCGCGCGCCCCGGACGCGCCCCCTGTTCGTCCCCTTCGCCACCGCGACCGCCGCCGCCGCGCTGGTCGTCGCCGCGCTGTTCGCCGTCCAGGCGAACCGGACCGGTGAGCAACTGGCCGCCGAGCGGGACAGATCACGTGAGATCGCCCACGTCCTGGCCGCTCCGGACGCCCGTGCGGCCACCGGACGGGATGCCGAGGGACGAACGATCGGAGTGATCGCCTCCGCATCGGAGGGGCGCGCGGTCGTCACCCTGAACGGGTACGACACCCTGCCGGACGACCGCGTGCATCAACTGTGGGTCATGCGCCCCCAGGCGCCACCACGCTCCCTCGGTCTCCTGGACGGCGACACGCCCTTCGTGGCGAACGGCCTGGACAGAGGGGCGACGTCACTCGCTGTGACCGTCGAGCCCGACGGGGGGTCGCTCCGGCCCACCACTCAGCCGGTTGTCCAACTCGCCCTGGAATCGGTTGGATTCGGAGGGTGATCGAAGAGGGATGGTCAACGCCCTTACGGGGAAGGTGAATCCTGTGACCGCGATACACGCGTGCCCCAAGGGGGAGATAGGGTTACCCTGCCCGGGCCGGGTGGACTCGTACGGGTGGGGAGTGACATGGAACAGATAACAGTGCGCAGCAGGGCAAGGGTCCCTGCGATCACCTGCGGGAGCAGCGCGACCAGTTCGCGCCTCGACCGCCATCTCTCGGTGCTGGCCGGCCCCGCCGTCCCGCAGCGTGAGGCGGCCGAGGCGACCTCGCTGATGCGTGAGATAACCGCACGTGACACCGCGCACGAGCGCAGCGACCGGGTGTCGCGGGTGCGTCGGGTCTCGCTCTTCGCCCCCCTGCGTCGCCTGCGCCGTTCGCTGTTCGGCGGCCACTGACCCGCACGGTCGTCCCCCGACGCATTCTTCGAGGGCCCGCGCTCAGGCGGCCACACCGTCCCGGCGCAGCGCTGCGATCTCGCCGTCCGTCATCCCCACGGCACGCAGCAAAGCTTCGGTGTGCTGTCCGAGCGCGGGTACGTCCCCGCTCCGCGCCGGCTCCCCACCCGGCCAGGTGATCGGGGGCAGCGGCGCCCTGAGCGGCCCGGCGGGCGAACCCACCTCCCGCCACCGCTCCCGGGCCGCCAGCTGCGGATGCTCCGCCACCTCCCGTACGTCCCGCAGCCGGGCGCACGCGATCCCCGCGGCCTCCAGCAGGTCCTGTGCCTGGTCGGCGGTCAGCGTCGCCAGGGCCCGCGCGACCTGCGCGTCCGTGCGTTCCCGGTGCGCCACCCGCGCCGCGTTCGTCGCGAACTCCGGATCGCTCCCCAACTCCGGTCGGCCGAGAACCTGTTCGGCGAGCCGCCGCCACTCCCGGTCGTTCTGCACCGACAGCAGCACCCGCCCGCCGTCCGCCGTGGCATAGGCGTCGTAGGGGGCGATGACGGCGTGCGCGAGACCCGTGCGCGCCGGTGGTGCGCCGTCGTGCATCGAATGGTGCAGCGGGTGCCCCATCCACTCGGTGAGCGCCTCCAGCATCGACACCTCCACCGGCCCGCCCCGCCCGGTGGTGCCGCGCCGCACCAGCGCCGCCAGCACGCCCGAGAAGGCGTACATGGCCGCCGCGATGTCCGCCGCCGGGATCCCCGCCTTGACGGGCTGCCCGGGCGTCCCCGTCACGGACACCAGCCCGGCCTCGCACTGCACGAGCATGTCGTACGCCCGTTTGTCCGCGTACGGCCCCGACGCCCCGTATCCGGAGATGTCCACGGCGATCAGCCGCGGGTGCGCGGCGCACAAGGTGGCCGCGTCGAGCCCGAGGCGCGCCGCCGCTCCGTGCGCGAGGTTCTGCACGAACACGTCCGCCTCCGCCACCAGCCGCCGTACGGCGTCCAGTCCGCGCGGGTCCTTCAGGTCCAGCGCGATGGACTCCTTGCCGTGGTTGCACCAGACGAAGTGGGAGGCGAGGCCGCGAGCCGCGGTGTCGTAGCCGCGGGCGAAGTCGCCGCCGTCGACCCGTTCGACCTTGACGACCCGGGCACCGAGGTCGGCGAGCTGCCGGGTGGCGAAGGGTGCGGCGACCGCCTGCTCGACGGCGACGACGGTGATGCCCTCCAGGGGCAGGGGGAGACGGTCCATGAGGTGGATCATGTCCCGGACGCACCCCTCCTGTCAGCGGGCGCCGGCCTTCTCACCGCGCTGGGGCCTGTCTGACAATTCCCGTCTGCCGGACGGCGCCATGCACGCACTCTCGGCGCACCGAGAGCACGCGCCTGACGCCGTCCGGCCGGCCTCCGGGCGACGACGCGAATTGTCAGACCGGCCCTAGAGCAGGGCGAACTGGCCCTCCGGACCCTCCTCGTGGTGGTCCAGGACCGAGGCGGGACGGCGGGCCGGGGCCGGGACCGGCAGGACGCCCGCGTTGTGCAGCTCGGTCGCGGTGAGGGTCGACTCCGTCTCCAGGGAGGGCAGTTCGGCCAGCAGGGTGAGGACCGTGATCAGCTCCAGCAGCTTTGAGGTCCACGTCTGGGGCCAGGTCGCCGGGCGGATCGCGAGGAGGGTGCCGGGCTCGCCCTCGGCCGTCCGGGCCGCGAACCACTGCTCCAGGACGCGGACCCCGCCCGCCTCGAAGTCCCAGGCCTCGGACGGCACGGGGGAGACGCGGCCCTCGTCCAGGTACAGGGCCTCCTCGTCGCGGTCGTAGTGGAGCGCGCGCGGCCGAGCGGGCAGCGGGGCGCGGACGTAGGGGCGGCGGCCGCCGGGCAGTTTGGGGCGGTCGCCGTCGCGGCGCAGCAGCCAGAGCATGCGGCGGCCCCTCGCCACGCCCCGCGACCAGAGCGCGGGGTCCGTGGTGAGGGGGACCGTGAGGTCCGCCCGTACCGCGCCCAGGATCCACGCCAGGACGTCGACCGGGTCGGGGGCCTCGCCGAGGCGGACGGCCAGATGCTCCAGCAGGCCCGGGGCCAGGTTCGGCTCGGCGCCGCCGGGGCGGCGGTACAGGGGCCGTACCCGGCCGGGGCGGAGCAGCGGGAGCAAGGAGGTGGCCAGCAGGTGGGGGGCGCCCTCGGGGTTCTCGACCACGAAGACCTGCCGCTCGTCGGCCACCCGCCACAACTCCGGCCGGGCCACGTCGATCAGCCGGTGGTCCGGGATGAGCCACTGCTCGTCGAAGGGCGCCGGCAGCACCCGCACCGGCTCCGGGCAGGGCCCCTGGGCGCGCAGCAGCCTCTCCGTGCCGGTGGGGCGGCCCGGCAGCTGCCCGACCGCCGAGTGCAGGGTGCGGGAGCGCGACGGCTGGAAGAGGGCCTCGCGGTCGGCGCCCTCGGCTTTCATCAGGGCGTCCCAGCGTGCCGTCAGTGAGGACGGGTCGGGGGCCGTCGGCCACCCCCGGCCGATGCGCGGCGGTGCGACGGACCACGGCATGAGGTCCGCGAGCAGCGGAGCGTCGTCGTGCGTCACGCTGGGCATCGTACGTCGGCCCCCCGGCGCATGGGTCAGGTGGCGTCCAGCGTCACCGTGAAGGAGAAGCGGTCGCCCCGGTAGTGGATGACGGCGACGTCCAGCACCCGCCCGTCCGCGTCGTACGTCACGCCGGTGTAGTGCAGGATCGGGCTGAGCAGCGGCACGTTGAGCAGCCGTGCCGTCTCGGGGTCCGCGAGCCGGGCCTCCACCGTGTCCGTGATGCGGCTGATGTCCGCCCCGACCACGTCCCGCAGCACCTTGGTCATCGGCCAGCGGCCCAGATCGTCCAGGTCGATCCGGGCGGCCACCTCGGGGCGGACGTAGTTGTGGGCGTGGTTGGTCGGCTCGCCCGTCTTCTCGTCGCTGCGCAGCCGGTGGTACGTCGCCACCTCGCCGAGGTCGGGGAAGTACTCGGCGAGTTCCGCGGGCACCGGCGTGCGGCCGTGGTCCAGCAACTCGGCGGTCATGCCGGACTGCTGGGCCACGATCGCGTCCACCGAGCCCAGCAGCCGCACCGGGGCGCCCCGCCGCGCGCTGGGCTCGATGAAGGTGCCGCGCCTGCGGTGCCGGCTGATCAGGCCCTCGTCCTCCAGTTCCTTCAGCGCCTGCCGCATGGTCAGCACGCTCACGCCGTAGTGCCCCGCGAGCTGCTCCTCGGTCGGCAGGCGCAGCGGATCCCGGGGCGAGCGGCCGAGTATCGAGGCGCGCAGCGACTGCGAGACCTGGTACCAGAGCGGCAGCTTGCGGTTCAGGACGATCGAGTCCGGGGCGAAGGAGGTCACGGGGCCATCCGTACCGGCAGGGTCCGGTCAGTGCAAGGGGCGGAAGTGCCGCTCCATGCCCTGCCACACGTCGTCGTAGCGCTGTTGCAGGTGGTCCGCGTGCTCCGCCTGCGGTGTCAGGGTCATCGGCCAGCGCGTCTCGAACATGAACGCCAGTCCGTCGTCGATCCGCTGGGGCCGCAGCTCGGCCGCGCTCGCCCGGTCGAACGTCTCCCGGTCCGGGCCGTGCGCCGACATCATGTTGTGCAGCGAGCCGCCGCCCGGCACGAAGCCCTCGGCCTTCGCGTCGTACGCGCCCTCGACGAGTCCCATGTACTCGCTCATCACGTTCCGGTGGAAGTACGGCGGCCGGAACGTGTCCTCACCCACCAGCCAGCGCGGCGCGAAGACCACGAAGTCGACGCCCGCGAGCCCGGGGGTGTCGGACGGCGAGGTGAGCACCGTGAAGATCGACGGGTCCGGGTGGTCGTAGGAGATGGTGCCGATCACATTGAAGCGGCGCAGGTCGTAGACGTAGGGCACATGGTTGCCGTGCCAGGCGACCACGTCGAGCGGCGAGTGGTCGTACGTCGCCGTCCAGAGGTTGCCGCAGAACTTGTTGACCACCTCCACCGGGCCCTCGACGTCCTCGTACGCGGCCACCGGCGCCCGGAAGTCCCGGGGGTTGGCGAGGCCGTTGGCGCCGATCGGGCCGAGGTCGGGAAGGCGGAAGGGGGCGCCGTAGTTCTCGCAGACGTAGCCGCGGGCGACGTCGTCGAGGAGCTCCACGCGGAAGCGGACCCCGCGCGGGATCAACGCGACATGGCCGGGCTCCACCGCCAGCAGCCCGAACTCCGTGCGCAGCAGCAGCCCGCCGCGCTCCGGCACGATCAGCAGCTCGCCGTCCGCGTCGCTGAGGACGCGGTCCATGTCGGCGGTGGCGTGGTAGAGGTGCACGGCCATGCCGGTGCGCTGGGTGACGTCGCCGTTGCCGCCGAGGGTCCACAGGCCCGCCAGGAAGTCGGTGCCGGGCGGCGGTTCGGGCAGCGGGTTCCAGCGCAGCCGGTTGGGGTCCGGGACGGTCTCGGTGAAGGGGGCCGAGCGCAGGCCGCCGTTGTCGGTGCGGGTGAACGCCGGGTGCGCGGCCGAGGGACGGATGCGGTAGAGCCACGAGCGGCGGTTGTGGGCGCGGGGCTCGGTGAACGCCGTGCCGCTGAGCTGCTCCGCGTACAGGCCGAGGGGGGCGCGCTGGGGTGAGTTGCGGCCCTCGGGCAGTGCGCCCGGAAGGGCCTGTGAGCTGTGCTCGTTGCCGAAGCCGGACAGGTGGCCCAGCCCTTCGGCGGTCTTCCGCGCTTCCCCACGCTCGAACACGCTCGCGCGGGAGGTACCCCCATCGCTCATGATCGCTGCTCCCTTGCACGCCGATTCCTATGGTTCACCGTAGGATTGCGGTTGCTCCGGCGCAAGGGGGACGTGCGCCCTCCTCTCGGCGGACGACGGAGGACGGCCGAGAACCAGACTCCAGGGGGATTCGGGGCGTCGTACCGGTGTTCTACGCTCGCCCGCATGTCGTGGACGCGCCGATCCCGTGCCGCGCTCGCGGTCTGTGCCCTGATGGTGGTCGCGGCCGCGGGCTGCGGCACGAGCGATGCCGGGGAGCCGAAGAACGGGGACTCGCCGCCGGCGGCGGGCCGGCTGCTCGACGACACCGACGAGGCCGGACGCCCCTACCGCGAGGTGCGCGCGCAGGACGCGCCCGAGATCGGCATAGAGGTGCAGCCCGACGCCTCCGGCGCCGGGTGGGACGTGCGTCTGCGCCTGCGCGACTTCGGCTTCTCGCCGGCCGGTACGGCGCCCCGGGCGGTCCCCGGCCGGGGCGTCGCGCGCCTCTTCGTGGACGGCCGCCCGGTGGCCGAACTGCGCGACCCCGAGCACCGGCTGGCCGCGACGCTCGTCCCGCGCGGCACGCACCAGGTGACCGCGCGGCTGTACGCCGACGACGGCACCGTGTGGGCGGTCGACGGCGAGCCCGTCGAGTGCACGGCCGACATCACCGCCTCGGGCAGCGAGCCGACGGCCACCACAGGTGCGCCGGGAGTGAACGGGCGGACCGGAGGCGGAGGTTCACCGGATCCCGGCGGAACGGCATCATGAAGCCCGTGCCCCAACCGACCACGCTCCGTCGTGCGCCCGTCCAGCGGCGCAGTGCCGAACGGCTGACCCGCATCCTCGACGCCTGCGCCGACCTCCTCGACGAGGTCGGCTACGACGACCTGAGCACCCGCGCCGTGGCCCAGCGGGCCGGCGTGCCCATCGGCTCCGTCTACCGCTTCTTCGGCAACAAGAGGCAGATGGCCCACGCGCTCGCCCAGCGCAACCTGGACCGTTACGCCGAGCGGGTCACCGCGCGCCTGGAGGGCGCGGAGAGGGGCGACTGGCGGGCCGCCATGGACGCCGTGCTGGACGAGTACCTCCTCATGAAGCGCACCGCGCCCGGCTTCTCCCTCGTGGACTTCGGCAACCAGATCCCGGTCGGCAGCCGCCAGACCGAGCCCAACCACCGTGTGGCGGACCGGCTCACCGAGCTCCTCGGCGGCCATCTCACCCGCGAACCGGACGCGGAACTGCGGCGCACCTTCCTGATCGCCGTGGAGACCGCGGACGCCCTGGTGCAACTGGCGTTCCGGGTGGATCCGGAGGGGGACGAGGACATCGTCGCGGAGATGCGGGCGATGCTGCGGGCCTACCTGGGAGGGGTGCTGGACTGACGGCTCCCGCACAAGGGCTCTCGTAGAGGGGGTCCCCGACATGCCAACCGGTCGGTATGCTCATCGCGTCCGTGCGTCGCCGTCGTCGTCCGACCCGGGAGGACCCATGTCCCGCACCGCCCTGCGAATCTGCCCCCTGTGCGAGGCCACCTGCGGGCTGACGCTCACCATCGAGGGGACCCGGGTCACCGGCGCCCGCGGGGACCGCGACGACGTCTTCAGCGAGGGGTTCATCTGTCCCAAGGGTGCCTCCTTCGGAGCCGTCGACGGCGACCCCGACCGGCTGCGCGGGCCGCTCGTGCGCCGGGACGGCGAGCTGCGCGAGGCCAGTTGGCAGGAGGCGTTCGACGCCGTGGCCGCCGGGATCCGCCCGGTCGTCGAGCGGTACGGGGCGCACTCCGTCGGCGTCGTCCTCGGCAACCCCAACGTGCACACCATGGCCGGCGCGCTCTACCCGCCGGTCCTGCTCGGCGCCCTCGGCACCCGCAGCGTCTTCACCGCCTCCACGGTCGACCAGATGCCCAAGCACGTCTCCAGCGGGCTCCTGTACGGCGACGCGAACGCGATCCCCGTGCCCGACCTCGACCACACCGCCCACCTCCTGCTGATCGGCGCCAACCCCCTGGAGTCCAACGGGAGTCTGTGCACCGCGCCCGACTTCCCCGGCAAGCTCAAGGCGCTCAAGGCGCGCGGCGGCACGCTGACCGTGATCGACCCGCGCCGCACCCGCACCGCCAGGCTCGCCGACCGTCACATCGCCATCCGGCCCGGCGCGGACGCGCTGCTGCTCGCCGCGATGGCGCACGTCCTCTTCGAGGAGGACCTGGTCGCGCTCGGCGACCTCGCCCCGCATGTCGAGGGACTCGCCGAACTCCGGGAAGCGATGCGGGACTTCACCCCCGAGGCCGTCGCCGGTGCCTGCGACGTCGAGCCCGCCGTCACCCGCGCCCTCGCCCGGGAACTGGCCGCCGCCCCCACCGCCGCCGTCTACGGACGCATCGGCAGCTGCACGGTCCCGCACGGCACGCTCGCCAGCTGGCTCGTCGACGTCCTCAACATCCTCACCGGCAACCTCGACCGGCCGGGCGGCGCCCTCTTCCCGCAGGCCGCCACCGACCGCACACCCCGCCCGGCAGGACCCGGCCGGGGCTTCGCGCTCGGGCGCTGGCGGTCCCGGGTGAGCGGGCACCCCGAGGCGAAGGGCGAGATGCCGCTCTCCGCGCTCGCCGAGGAGATCGACACCGCCACCGACGAGGGCGAGCCGGTGCGGGCACTGATCGCGATCGCCGCCAATCCGGTGCTGTCCGCGCCCGACGGCGACCGGCTCGACAAGGCCCTCGACTCGCTGGACTTCATGGTCGGCGTCGACCCCTACCTCAACGAGACCTCCCGCCACGCCCACGTCGTGCTGCCGCCGCCCCCGCCGTCCCAGAGCGCCCACCACGACTTCGCCTTCAACTCCCTCGCCGTGCGCAACCAGGTCCGCTACACCCGCCCCGCCGTCCCGCTGGAGCCGGGCCGGATGGCCGAGACCGAGATTCTCGCCCGGCTCGTGCTGGCCGTCTCCGGCATGCACGGCGCCGACCCCGGCGCCGTCGACGCGATGGTCGTCGAGCAGACCCTCGGCAAGGCCGTCACCGACCCCCACTCACCGGTGCACGGCCAGGACCCGCGCGAACTCGCCGCCCGGCTCCACGGCGACAACGGCCCCGAGCGGCGACTCGACATGATGCTGCGTCTCGGCCCGTACGGCGAAGGCTTCGGCGCACGTCCCGGCGGGCTGGGCCTGGCCGAACTGCTCGCGCATCCGCACGGCATCGACCTCGGGCCGCTGCGCCCCCGGCTGCCGCAGCCGCTGAAGACGAAGAGCGGCAAGGTGGAGCTGCTGCCGGCGCCCCTCGCCGGCGACCTGCCGCGGCTGCGCCGGGCCATGACGGAGCGCGCCGCCGGCCTCGTGCTCGTCGGACGCCGCCATCTGCGGTCCAACAACAGCTGGATGCACAACGTCCCCGCACTGACCGGCGGCACCAACCGCTGCACCCTGCAGATCCACCCCGAGGACGCCGACCGGCTCGGCGTGCGCGACGGGGCGCCGGTCCGGGTGAAGGGCGCCGGGGGAGAGGTCACGGCCCCCGCCGAGGTCACCGACGGCGTACGGCCCGGCGTGGTCAGCCTCCCGCACGGCTGGGGCCACGACCGCCCCGGCACCCGTCTCGCGCACGCCGCCACCGACCCCGGCGTCAACGTCAACCAGCTCCTCGACGGCAGCCGGCTCGACCCGCTCTCTGGCAACGCGGTCCTCAACGGCGTGCCCGTGGAGCTCGCGCCGGTGACCGAAACGATCACCGCGCTGACCTGAGCAAAGCTGTGACCAGGAGTTTTGCGCTTATTGCTCGCACGTCAACGTCTTGTTAACGCCGTTTGGCGGGACCTAACGTCGTCGAACCGCCGGCCCTGGTGGGAGTTCAAGGGCGAACGTTAGGTATCCATTCATGCTGACCATCCTCGGCTTCGCCATGATCGCGACCTTCCTGGTCCTGATCATGCTGAAGAAGATGTCGCCGATCGCGGCGCTCGTGCTCATCCCCGCGCTCTTCTGTGTGGTCGTGGGCAAGGGCGCCCACCTCGGCGACTACGTCATCGACGGAGTCTCCAGCCTCGCCCCCACCGCGGCGATGCTCATGTTCGCGATCGTCTACTTCGGGGTGATGATCGACGTCGGTCTCTTCGACCCGATCGTCCGGGGCATCCTCAAGTTCTGCAAGGCCGACCCGATGCGCATCGTCGTCGGGACGGCGCTGCTCGCCGCGATCGTGTCGCTGGACGGCGACGGCTCGACCACGTTCATGATCACCGTTTCGGCGATGTACCCGCTCTACAAGCGGCTGAAGATGAGCCTGGTCGTGATGACCGGTGTCGCGGCGACCGCCAACGGCGTGATGAACACCCTGCCGTGGGGCGGCCCGACCGCCCGCGCCGCCACCGCCCTGAAGCTGGACGCCGGCGACATCTTCGTACCCATGATCCCGGCCCTCGCCGTCGGTCTGGTCTTCGTCGTCGCCCTCTCGTACGTCCTCGGTCTGCGCGAGCGCCGCCGGCTCGGCGTGCTGACGCTGGACGAGGTGCTGGAGGAGGAGAAGGAGACCGTGCTCGTGGGCTCGGGCGGCGCCGGTGCGGCCGGTGGCTCCGGCGCCTCCGGTGCGGGCGCCGGGCGGGACACCGTCGGCTCCGGCTCCGGCACCGACGCCGAGAACCCCGGCGACGACGACTTCCAGGGCCTGGACCCCGACCGCGCCACCCTGCGTCCGAAGCTGCTCTGGTTCAACGCGCTGCTCACGGCGGGCCTGCTCACCGCCATGATCATGGAGCTGCTGCCGATCCCGGTGCTGTTCCTGATCGGCGCCGCCCTCGCGCTCACCGTCAACTTCCCGAACATCCCGGACCAGAAGGCCCGGCTCGCCGCGCACGCCGACAACGTCCTCAACGTCTCCGGCATGGTCTTCGCCGCCGCCGTCTTCACCGGCGTCCTCCAGGGCACCGGGATGGTCGACGGCATGGCCACCTGGCTGGTCGACATCATCCCCGGCAGCATGGGCCCGCACATGGCCCTGGTCACCGGCGTGCTGAGTCTCCCGCTCACCTACTTCATGTCCAACGACGGCTTCTACTTCGGTGTCCTGCCGGTCCTCGCCGAGGCCGGCGCGGCGCACGGGGTGACGCCGGTGGAGATGGCCCGCGCCGCGCTGGTCGGGCAGCCGCTGCACATGTCGAGCCCGCTGGTGCCGGCCGTGTACGTGCTGGTCGGCATGGCGAAGGTCGAGTTCGGCGACCACACGCGGTTCGTCGTGAAGTACGCGGCCATGACGTGCCTGGTGATCCTGGGCGCCGGAATCCTGTTCGGCATCATCTGACGTAACCGACCCGACGACATCAGCCCGGAGGTACACGACCATGGGGCCCGCTGGGAACCGCGGCTGGCTGCTCCGCCTCGTCATCGCCTTCAGCTTCGCGCAGGCGGCGGTGTCGATGGCCCGGCCCGCCGTCTCCTACCGGGCCCTCGCGCTCGGCGCCGACGAACGGGCGATCGGAGTGATCGCGGGGGTGTACGCCCTGCTCCCGCTGTTCGCCGCGGTGCCGCTGGGCCGCCGTACCGACCACGGCCGCTGCGCGCCCCTGCTGCCCGCCGGTGTCGTCCTGATATCCGGCGGCTGCGCGCTCAGCGGCCTCGTCGACTCCCTGTGGGGGATGGCGATCTGGAGCGGAGTGATGGGCCTCGGGCACCTCGGCTTCGTCATCGGCGCCCAGTCGCTGGTCGCCCGCCAGTCCGCGCCGCACGAACAGGACCGCAACTTCGGGCACTTCACCATCGGCGCCTCTCTCGGACAACTGGTCGGACCCGTCGCGGCCGGCGCCCTGATCGGCGGCCACGACATGGCGGGCAGCAGCGCGCTCGCCCTGCTCGTCGCGGGCGCGGTCGCCGCGGTGGCGTGCACGTCGCTGTGGCGCACAGAGCAGCGCCGTACGCCGCACGGGTCCCGTGCGGCAGGCGGCGAACGCGTCCCGGTGCGGGGCATCCTGCGGGCCCGGGGCGTCCCCGCGGGCATCCTGATCAGTCTCTCCGTGCTCTCCGCGACCGACGTCCTCACCGCCTACCTGCCGGTGGTCGGCGAACACCGGGGCATCGCGCCCTCGGTGGTCGGTCTGCTGCTCGGTCTGCGTGCGGCGGCGACCATCGCGTGCCGGCTCGTGCTGACCCCGCTGCTGAAGCTGGGCCGCACCCTGCTGCTCACCCTGAGCTGTCTGCTGGCGGCGCTGCTGTGCGCCGCGATCGCGCTGCCGGTGCCGGTGTGGGCGCTGGCACCGGTCCTCGCGGCGCTGGGCTTCTGCCTCGGGGTCGGGCAGCCGCTGTCCATGACGACGGTGGTCCAGGCCGCCCCGCCCGACGCCCGCTCCACCGCCCTCGCGCTGCGCCTCACGGGCAACCGCCTGGGCCAGGTCGCGGCCCCGGCGACGGCGGGTCTGATCGCGGGGGTGGCGGGGGTGGCGGCCCCGTTCGTGATGCTCGGCGGTCTGCTGCTGCTGTCGGCGGGAGTTGCGATGCGCTCACCGACCCGCCCGCCGCGCGACGCGACACCGTCCGACCGACCGACGTCCGCCCACCCGACCGCACGAGGCCGGGAGAAGAGCGGTTCGTGAACGATTTTCCCCGAGGCACGCGGCCCGGCCGGCACACCGCCCACGGGGACGACCGCGGTGCGGCGGGGGTGCGTGGGCTGCGGCGGGCTGTCGCGCTCGGCCCGGCTGGGATGTCGGCTATGGGGGCGACCGGGGTGCGGCGGGGGTGCGTGGGCTGCGCCGGGCCGTCGCGCTCGGCCCGGCCGGGATGTCGGCTATGGGCACGACCGCGGTGCTGCGGGGGTGCGTGGGCTGCGCCGAGGGGTCGCTCGCGGCCGGCTGGGATGTCGGCTACGGGGGCGACCGGGGTGCTGCGGGGGTGCGTGGGCTGCGCCGGGCTGTCGCGCTCGGCCCGGCCGGGATGTCGGCTATGGGGACGACCGCGGTGCTGCGGCGGGGGTGCGTGGGCTGCGCCGAGGGGTCGCTCGCGGCCGGCCCGGCCGGGATGTCGGCTATGGGGACGACCGGGGTGCGGCGGGGTGCGTGGGCTGCGTGACGCAGTCTGCTGCGGCGAGGTGCGGCGGTCGTGTCGTCGGCTGCGTGTCGTCGGCGTCTGCGGTGCGGCAGTCGCGCGTGCGGTGGGTGCCGCCGGTCCTGCGGCGCGGGGCGGGAGTTGCGGCCCGACAGCGGTGGGTGCGCTGGGTGGCGCCCGGTCCTGCGGTGCGGAGCGGCCGTTGCGGTCCGGTTGCCCGCCCCGCTCCGGGCCGTGCGGGGCGTTGCACCGGTGTGTGGGCGCGACGGGAGACCGGGCTTCCGCGGCGCGGATTGGACGCCGGGGGTGTCAGGGGCGTTGACGTACGCGCCCCCTTCTTCGTGCGCGCCCTTCGTGCTTCCGTGCGGCCCGTGCCCTGGTCGGTCCGCGGCGTGGGCACCGTGGTGCGGTCCGCCGGGGGCGGTAAGGGAAGGGGCATGACTGTTCAGCTCACTCGTGCCCGGATCTCCGTCGCGGCCGGCGCCGCCCTGCTCGCCCTCGGGGCGCCGGCCGCCTACGCCGCCTTCGACGAGGAGGCCCCTGCCGCCTCCACCCCGGTGCGCGGCGCGGCCTACACCGAGACGCGGCTCCTCTTCGGCACGGCGCGGCCCGACGGCGGACCGGCCGTCACCGAACGGCAGTTCACGGCCTTCGTCGACAAGGAGGTGACCCCGGACTTCCCCGACGGCCTGACCGTGCAGAGCGGATACGGGCAGTGGCGCGACGCGAGCGGCACCGTCGCGAAGGAGCGGTCCTACGAGCTGATCCTGCTGTACCCGGCGGGCGAGGCGGCGCTCAGGGACCGCAAGGTCGAGGAGATCCGCCGGGACTACGAGAAGGCCTTCGGCCAGGAGTCGGTCGGCCGCGTGGACGATCAGGTGCGGGTCGACTTCTGAGCACTCGGCGGCGCCGTCGTACCCTCCCCGCCGGGCCTGGCGCCGAAAAACTATCGCCGCTAGTTTGGGTGCCGACGACGCCGCTGTTCGGGAGGTAGGCCATGAAGGCCCGGGACGGGATGTACATCGACGGTGCCTGGCGCCCCGCCGCAGGCCAGGACGTGATCGAGGTGGTGAACCCGGCCGACGAGGAGGTCGTCGGCCAGGTCCCGGCCGGCACCGCCGAGGACGTGGACCGGGCCGTGCGGGCCGCCCGCGCCGCGCTGCCGGGCTGGTCGGCCACGCCACCCGCCGACCGCGCCGCGCGCCTGGCCGCCCTGCGCGACGAACTGGTCGCCCGCAAGGAGGAGATCGCGGAGACGATCACCGCCGAGCTCGGCTCGCCCCTGCCCTTCTCGCAGGCGGTCCACATGGGCGCCCCGATCGCCGTCGCGGGCTCGTACGCCGGACTGGCCGCGACCTACGCGTTCGAGGAGAAGGTCGGCAACTCGACCGTCTACCAGGAGCCCGTCGGCGTGGTGGGCGCGATCACCCCCTGGAACTACCCCCTGCACCAGATCGTCGCCAAGGTCGCCCCGGCTCTCGCCGCGGGCTGCACCGTCGTCCTCAAGCCTGCCGAGGACACCCCGCTGACCGCCCAGGCCTTCGCGGAGGCGGTGCACGAGGCGGGCGTCCCGGCCGGCGTGTTCAACCTCGTGACCGGCCTCGGCCCGGTGGCCGGGCAGGCACTCGCCGAGCACCCGGGCGTCGACCTGGTCTCCTTCACCGGCTCCACGGCGGTCGGCAGCAAGATCGCCGCCACGGCGGGCGCCGCCGTCAAGAAGGTCGCCCTCGAACTCGGCGGCAAGTCCGCCAACGTCATCCTGCCGAGCGCCGACCTGGCCAGGGCGGTCGGCGTCGGTGTGGCCAACGTGATGTCCAACTCCGGGCAGACGTGCAGCGCGTGGACCCGGATGCTCGTGCACACCTCGCAGTACACCGCCGCCGTCGAACTGGCCGTCGCCGCGGCCGCCAAGTACGGCGAGCGCATCGGTCCCCTCGTCAGCGCCCGGCAGCGCGACCGCGTGCGCGGATACATCGACAAGGGCGTCGCCGAGGGCGCCCGCCTGGTCGCGGGCGGCACGCAGGCCCCGCGGGAGCGCGGCTACTTCGTCAGCCCGACCGTCTTCGCCGACGTCACGCCGGAGATGGCCATCGCCCAGGAGGAGATCTTCGGGCCGGTCCTGTCGATCCTGCGGTACGAGGACGAGGCGGACGCCCTGCGGATCGCCAACGGCACGGTGTACGGGCTCGCCGGCGCGGTCTGGGCGGGCGAGGAGGCGGAGGCGGTGGCCTTCGCGCGCCGGATGGAGACGGGCCAGGTCGACATCAACGGCGGCCGCTTCAACCCGCTCGCGCCCTTCGGCGGCTACAAGCGCTCGGGCGTCGGCCGTGAACTCGGCGTGCACGGCCTGACCGAGTACCTCCAGACCAAGTCCCTCCAGTTCTAGAGGAGTTCACTGTCATGGCTGTGCGTGCCGCCGTCCTTCCGGCCGTCGGGGCCCCGCTGGAGGTCACGGAGATCGACCTCCCCGCTCCAGGACCGGGCCAGATCCGGGTCCGCCTGGCCGCCGCCGGGGTGTGCCACTCCGACCTGTCCCTCTCCGACGGCACCATGCGCGTCCCGGTCCCGGCCGTGCTCGGCCACGAGGGCGCGGGAACGGTGGTCGCCGTCGGCGAAGGGGTCGACCAGCTCGCACCGGGCGACGGCGTGGTCCTCAACTGGGCTCCGTCGTGCGGCGACTGCCCCGCCTGCGCGCGGGGGGAGGTGTGGCTGTGCGCCAACGCCCTGAACGGTTCCGCCGCCGTCCACGCCCACCGGACGTCCGACGGTGCCGCCTTGCACCCCGGGCTGAACGTGGCCGCGTTCGCCGAGGAGACGGTGGTACCGACGTCCTGCGCGCTGCCCGCGCCGGCCGGGGTGCCCCTGACCGACGCGGCGCTGCTGGGCTGCGCGGTCCTCACGGGCTACGGCGCCGTGCACCACTCGGCCCAGGTCCGGCCCGGTGAGACGGTCGCGGTGTTCGGCGTCGGCGGGGTGGGCCTGGCGGCCCTCCAGGCGGCGCGGATCGCGGGCGCGTCCCGGATCGTCGCGGTGGACGTCTCGCCGGCGAAGGAGGAACTGGCCCGCGCGGCCGGCGCCACCGACTACGTCGTCGCCTCCGACACCACGGCCCGCGAGATCCGCGCGCTGACCGGCAAGCAGGGCGTCGACGTGGCGGTGGAGTGCGTGGGCCGGGCGGTCACCATCCGCACGGCCTGGGAGTCGACCCGGCGCGGCGGGCGCACCACGGTGGTCGGCATCGGCGGCAAGGACCAGCAGGTCACCTTCAACGCCCTGGAGATCTTCCACTGGGGCCGCACCCTGTCCGGCTGCGTCTACGGCAACTGCGACCCGGAACGGGACCTGCCGGTCCTGGCCGAGCACATCCGCGCGGGGCGGCTGGACCTGTCGGCCCTCGTGACGGAACGGATCGCCCTGGACGGCATCCCGGCCGCGTTCGAGAACATGCTGGCGGGCAAGGGCGGCCGGGCGCTGGTGATCTTCTGACGCGCTTCTGACGCGGTGCGTCGAGCAGTTCCGCCACAGGGGACCCGGGGACCACCCGGGTCCCTCTTGTCTCCCCGGTACCTTCACGCACGACCGTTGACCCCATACCGTCCGGTCAGTACGTTCCCCGGAACGTCCCCCACGTCCCCCACGTCCCCCCGCACCCACCGGAGTGTGCACGCATGGACACGCCCCCCTCCGCTCACCCCACCCCCACCACCGCCCGCCCCACGGGCAACCGCCGCCGGGTCGCCACGGCGGCCGCTCTCGCCTCGGCCGTCGAGTGGTACGACTACTTCGTCTTCGGCATCGCCGCCGCCCTGATACTCGGCGACCTGTACTTCCCCTCCGGCAGCTCCACCGCCGGTGTGCTCGCCGCCTTCGCCACCTTCGCCGTCGGGTTCCTGGCCCGCCCGCTCGGGGGCGTCGTCGCCGGTCATCTCGGCGACAAGCGCGGCCGCAAGCCGATGCTGGTCCTCGCGCTCACGCTGATGGGCGTCGCCACCACCGGCATCGGCCTGCTGCCGACGTACGAGACGATCGGTGTCGCCGCGCCGGTCCTCCTGGTCCTCCTGCGGGTGGCGCAGGGTGTCGCGGTCGGCGCCCAGTGGGGCGGCGCGATGCTGCTGGCCACGGAGTACGCCCCCGAGGGGAAGCGCGGCGTCTACGGCAGCGTCGTCCAACTCGGCGTCCCCATCGGCGTGGTGACCGCCAACAGCGTGTTCCTGCTGGCCGGCGCCCTCACCTCGGAGCAGGCGTTCGAGTCCTGGGGCTGGCGCCTGCCGTTCCTGGTCGGCGTCCTCGTGCTCGCGCTCGCCTGGTACATCCACACCCGCGTCGAGGAGACCCCCGAGTTCCGGGACGCGGAGAAGGCCTTGGCCGCACGGGAGGAGTCCGAGCAGAACAGCCCGCTGCGCACGATCCTGCGCCACCACCTCGGCACCGTCCTGCTCGCCGGCGGCTCCTTCGCAGTGAACACCGCGACGTTCTACATCCTGATCACCGGCGTCCTCGACTACACCACCCGCGAACTCGACATGCGGCGCGGCGCGGTGCTCACCGTCTCGCTCTGCGTCAGCCTCACCCAGCTCGTCCTGATCCCCGCCTCGGCCGCGCTCTCCGACCGTGTCGGCCGCATCAGGATCTACGCACTCGGCGCGGTGGGCATCGGGCTGTGGGCCCTCCCCCTGTTCCTGCTGATCGACACCGGTTCACTGCTGTGGCTGGCGGTCGGCACCTTCGTCGCCAGCTGCTTCCTCAGCATCATGTACGGCCCCCAGGCCGCCCTGTTCGCCGAGCTGTTCACGCCCGAGATGCGCTACACGGGCGCCTCCCTCGGCTACCAGATCGCGGCGGTCGCCGGTGGCGGTCTCGCGCCGTTCGTCATGGTGCTGCTGCTGGAGGCGACCGGCACGTCGATGGCGGTGTCCGCCTACATCATCGGCCTCGCCGTGATCGCGCTGCTGTCCATCAAGGTGCTGGCGGACCGGGCGCGTTCACGCTGACTTCGAGGCCGTCCGCTCGGTCCGCGACGCCGGTGCGCTCCCCGGCGCCGCGGACCGCGGCCGGGACCGCGACACCGCCACACCGGCCAGGCACAGCGCGCCGCCCGCCATCGTCAGCAGCCCCGGCACCTCGCCCAGCGCCAGCCACGACATCAGCACGACCAGGGCGGGGACGGCGTAGGTCGTCGCGCCCATGCGGCTGGCGGTCGTACGGGACAGCGCGTACGCCCAGGTGGTGAAGGCCAGCGCGGTCGGGAAGACGCCCAGGTACACCATGTTGAGGGTGGCCGTGACCGGGGCGTGGGCGGCCTCCGTCACCAGCTGCCAGGAGAACGGCAGGCAGCACACCGCGCCGACCAGGCATCCGTAGGTCGTCACCTGTAGCACGCTCGCACGGCCGAGGGCCGGCTTCTGGGCCACGACCCCGCCCGCGTACGCGATCGCGGCCAGCAGGCACAGGACCACCCCGAGCACCGAGGAGCCGCCCTCGCCGGACATCGACAGCCCCACGGTCACCGCTCCGGCGAACGACACCGCCATCCCGGCCAGCAGGCGCGGCGGCATGGGGTCGCCGAGGAGCCGGGCGCCGAGCAGGGCGATGAGGATCGGCCCGACGTTCACGACCAGGGCCGCCGTGCCGGCATCGACCTGCTGTTCGCCCCAGTTGAGGGCGACCATGTAGAAGCCGAACCACAGCACGCCCGATATCGCGATGCCGCGCCAGGCCTCCCGCGGGGGCCGGCCCTCCCCCCTGACGAGAAGGACCGCCCCCAGCACGAGGGCTCCTGCGAGCAGCCGCCCGAGCGCCAGCGCGCCCGGTGAGTACGCGGCTCCCGCGCTGCGGATCGAGACGAAGGCGGAGGCCCAGAGCACCACCGTGACGGTGGCGGCGCCGGCGGCCAGCAGCTGGGTACGAGGGGCGACGTTCATCATGCTCCGAGGCTAGAAGGGGGAGGGTGCTGCGGGCTCGCGGATTTCGGACGGGGAACGGGCCGAGGTGCGCGGTGGCGCGTGCGGGATGCTCAGAGCAGCGCGTCCGCGTCGACGCCGAGCAGTTCGGACAGCGCACGCTCGCCTGCCGGTGTCACCTTGACCGCCCGCTCCGAGCCGATGCGCACGCACCAGCCCGCGTCCAGGGCGTGCCGGCACAGGGCCGCGCCCGCGACGCCCGCGAGATGAGGCCGGCGCTCGGTCCAGTCCAGGCAGGCGCGGGCCAGCGGACGGCGCCCGGTGTGGTCCAGGGAGATACCCGTCCGCGCGAACCACCGCTCGCCCGCGTCCGTGAGCGCGAAACCGGTGTCCCGCCGACCCCCCGCCCCCGGGGCCCGTCCGTCGTGGTGGTCGTGCCCGGCGGTGAGCGGATCCTTGGCCTGCGGCGGGGGAGACGTCCCGCCGTCGGACCCCTGCCGCACCGCACTCGTCGCCCGCAGCAGGCCGCGCGCCGTCAGCGCGTCGGTGAGCGTGATGCCGAGCCGCCCGGCGAGATGGTCGTAGCAGGTGCGCCCGCGCGCCATGGCGGAACCGGCGCTCGCCGCGCGCAGCCCGCCCGGCCGCCGCGGCAAGGTGCCCGGCGCGACCTGGGCGGCGAGGTCCTCCACCAGTTGCGCGGTGCGCGCGTCGGCCAGCCGGACGTAGCGGTGCCGCCCCTGCCGCGCCTCCACCAGCACCCCGCCCGCGACCAGCTTGCCGAGATGCTCGCTCGCCGTCGACGCGGCCACCCCCGCGTGCCGCGCCAGCTCACCGGCGGTCCACGCCCGCCCGTCGAGCAGCGCCAGCAGACAGGCGGCCCGCGTCTCGTCGGCCAGCAGCCCGGCGAGCCGCGCGAGCGCGGGTGCCCTGGAGTCCTTGGAGGTCATGCCACCCAGCATGGGGCACGCACCTTTCGGCGGGCACCGAAGTATGCCTACCCGAGCCGCGCGACCTGGGCGTACTGCTGCGCCAGCCCCTCCAGCAGCGCGCCCAGCCCCGTCTCGAAGGCCCGCTCGTCGATCTTCTCCTGCCGCTCGGCGAGGAGGTGCGCCTGCCCGAGATGGGGGTAGTCGGCCGGGTCGTAGGCGCTCTCGTCGGTCACGAAGCCCCCGGCGAACGAGCCGAGCGCGGAACCCATGATGAAGTACCGCATCAGCGCGCCGATGGACGTGGCCTGCGCCGGCGGCCAGCCGGCCTCGACCATCGCGCCGTAGACGGCGTCGGCGAGCCGCAGCGCGGCCGGGCGGCGGCCGGGACCCCGGGCCAGCACGGGCACGATGTTCGGATGCGCGCGCAGCGCGGCCCGGTAGGAGACCGCCCAGTCGTGCAGCGCGGTCCGCCAGTCCCTTCCGTCCTCGAACATCGACAGATCGACTTGCGCGCTCACCGAGTCGGCGACCGCCTCCAGGATCTCGTCCTTGGTGCGGAAGTGGTTGTAGAGCGAGGGCCCGCTCACTCCGAGCTCCGCGGCGAGCCGCCGGGTCGAGACGGCCGCGAGGCCCTCCGTGTCCACGAGCGCCCGGGCCGCGTCCACGATCCGGTCGGTGCTGAGCAGGGGCTTGCGCGGTCGGGCCATGGCGCACATAGTAGGGCTGAGCCAGAAACTAGCAGTGCTAATTTAAAGCACGACTTTCAAGGTGTGCCTTTCCTGTGGGGTGACGTGTCATGAACCTGGAACTGAGCGAGGAGCAGACCGCCGTACGGCGGCTCGCCCGGGACTTCGTGGACCGCGAGATCGCCCCCCACGTCATCGCCTGGGACCGCGCCGAAGAAGTCGACCGGGGGATCGTCGAGAAGCTCGGCAAGGTCGGCTTCCTCGGCCTGACGGTGGACGAGGAGTACGGCGGCAGCGGCGGCGACCATCTCACCTACTGCCTGGTCACCGAGGAACTCGGCCGCGGTGACTCCTCCGTGCGCGGCATCGTCTCCGTCTCCCTCGGCCTGGTCGCCAAGACCGTCGCGGCCTGGGGCGACGAGGACCAGAAGCGGCGCTGGCTGCCTGGACTCACCTCCGGCGCGTACGTCGGCTGCTTCGGCCTCACCGAGCCGGGCACCGGCTCCGACGCCGGCAACCTGACCACCCGCGCGGTCCGTGACGGCGGGGACTACGTCATCAACGGCACCAAGATGTTCATCACCAACGGCACCTGGGCCGACGTCGTGCTGCTCTTCGCCCGGTCCACGGACGCGCCCGGTCACAAGGGTGTCTCCGCGTTCCTGGTGCCGGCGGACGCGCCCGGACTGACCCGCCGCACCCTCCACGGCAAGCTCGGCCTGCGCGGCCAGGCCACCGCCGAACTGGTCCTGGAGGACGTGCGGGTGCCCGCCTCCGCGATGCTGGGCCCCGAGGGCAAGGGCTTCTCCGTGGCCATGTCCGCCCTGGCGAAGGGGCGGATGTCGGTCGCGGCCGGATGCGTCGGCATCGCCCAGGCCGCACTCGACGCGGCGGTCCGCCACGCGGGGGAGCGCGAGCAGTTCGGCCGGTCCATCGCCCATCACCAGCTCGTCCAGGAGCTGATCAGCGACATCGCGGTGGACGTCGACGCCGCCCGGCTGCTCACCTGGCGGGTCGCCGACCTGATCGACCGCGGGCTCCCCTTCGCCACCGAGGCCTCCAAGGCCAAGCTCTTCGCCTCGGAGGCGGCCGTGCGCGCGGCCAACAACGCCCTCCAGGTCCACGGCGGCTACGGCTACATCGACGAGTACCCGGCGGGCAAACTGCTGCGCGACGCCCGCGTGATGACCCTCTACGAGGGCACGAGCCAGATCCAGAAGCTGCTCATCGGGCGGGCGCTCACGGGGGTCTCCGCGTTCTGAGTACCTTCTGAGTACTTCGGCGGATGTGGTGGGCGCCACATCCGCCGACCCTGTACCTCATGACTGACACACCGGTGCAGCAGCAGAGCACGGCCGCCTTCTACGGGCAGGCCGTCGCGTCGTTCGCGGTCGCCCTCGGCGCCACCGCCGTCGGCATCTTCCGGATGGATGCCGACCCGTGGGTGCGGGCCTTCCTCGCCATCGCCGTCCTCTACCTCGTCACGTCCGCCTTCACGCTCGCCAAGGTCATCCGGGACCGGCAGGAGGCCGGGCAGATCGTGAGCCGGGTGGACCAGGCCCGGCTGGAGAAGCTGCTCGCCGAGCACGACCCGTTCGAGAAGCTCTGAGCGCCCGGCGGGTCCGGGCGCCCGGAGGGGCCTCGCTAAGCGCCCGCTCAGCTTCGGCGGTATGGTGGTGCCTCTGGTCGGCGAGAGGGGCGAACGGGCGATGACTACGGCGGAGGAGAAGGCCGGCGGCGAGACGCAGCCATGGGCCGAGGTCACCCCCGAGGCGGCCCGGCGACTGCTGATCGCCGCCGTGGAGGCCTTCGCCGAGCGTGGCTACCACGCCACGACGACCCGCGACATCGCGGGCCGCGCCGGGATGAGCCCGGCCGCGCTCTACATCCACTACAAGACCAAGGAAGAGCTGCTGCACCGCATCAGCAGGATCGGCCACGAGCGGGCCCTCGACATCCTGCGCACCGCGGCGCACCGCGAGGGCACCGCGAGCGAGCGGCTCGCCGACGCGGTGAGCTCCTTCGTGCGCTGGCACGCCGGGGGGCGCACCACCGCGCGCGTGGTCCAGTACGAACTGGACTCGCTGGGCCCCGAGGCCCGCGCCGAGATCGTCGCGCTGCGCCGGCAGTGCGACGCCGAGGTGCGCGGCGTCATCGAGGACGGCGTGGCCGCGGGCGAGTTCGAGGTGCTCGACGTGCAGGGCACGACCCTCGCGGTGCTGTCGCTCTGCATCGACGTGGCGCGCTGGTTCAACATCGACGGGCCCTGGACGCCCGACGAGGTCGGCGCGCTCTACGCCGACCTCGTGCTGCGGATGGTGGGTGCGGGCAAGGCGCCGACCGCGCGGTAGCTTCCGCGGAGCGGGCGGCCGCGGCTCAGAGGTAGTACCGCGACACCGACTCGGCCACGCACACCGGCTTGTCCCCGCCCTCGCGCTCCACGCTGAAGGCGACGCTGACCTGGATGCCGCCGGCCACGTCCTCGACTCCGGTGATCTTCGCGGTGGCCCGCAGCCGGGAGCCGACCGGGACGGGGGCGGGGAAACGGACCTTGTTCGTCCCGTAGTTGACGCCCATCTTCACGCCCTCGACGCCGATCAGCTGCGGGCCGAAGAGCGGCAGCAGGGAGAGCGTGAGGTAGCCGTGCGCGATCGTCGTGCCGAAGGGGCCGGAGGCGGCCTTCTCCGGGTCGACGTGGATCCACTGGTGGTCGCCGGTGGCCTCGGCGAACAGGTCGATCCGCTTCTGGTCGACCTCCAGCCAGTCGGTGTACCCCAGTTGCTCGCCCACCGCCGCCTTCAGCTCGTCGGGTGACGTGAAGATCCTCGGCTCTGCCATGTCCCGGCCTCTCGCGTGGCGACTGCAATGTCTAAGCAACTGCTTAGCATGGTGCCGTCCCGGGCCGCTGTCAACGGACCCGGGCCGTCGGTGACTGGGTAGGGTTCGAGAGGTGCCCCAGATTCCGGAGAAGATCCACGAGCTCACGGTCGGCCAGCTCGCCGCGCGCAGCGGAGCCGCCGTCTCCGCCCTGCACTTCTACGAGGCGAAGGGGCTGATCAGCAGCCGCCGCACCGCGGGAAACCAGCGCCGCTACACCCGGGACACGCTGCGCCGCGTCGCCTTCGTCCGCGCCGCCCAGCGGGTCGGCATCCCGCTGGCCACGATCCGCGAGGCGCTCGCCGAACTGCCCGAGGAGCGCACGCCGACCCGGGACGACTGGGCCCGTCTGTCCGAGGCCTGGCGCTCCGAGCTGGACCAGCGGATCAAGCAGCTCAACCGGCTCCGCGACCACCTCACGGACTGCATCGGCTGCGGCTGCCTCTCCCTGGCCACCTGCGTCCTGTCCAACCCCGACGACATCTCCGGCGAACACCTCTCCGGCTCCCGCCTCCTGGTGGAAGGCCCGGCCGGAGCACGGCTACGGGCCCCACGGAAGCGGGAGCACGAACAGGATCGGGAGCGGGACCTGCACCCGGAGCCGGGGGAGTGCTGCTAGGGGCCCTCGTGGTGAAAGTGGCGTCGTCGCCCGGAGGACGGCCGCGCGGGGTCCGGTGCGTCCTCTCGGCATGCCGTCCGGAAGCGCCTCGTACTGGGCGTACTCGGGCTTTCGGGCGGTGCGACGAGAGGACGCACCGGGCGTCGCGCGGCAGACGCCACTTTCGCAACAGGCCCTGGCGACGGACGGCCCACAGGCGGGGCCGCTCTCGCGCACCCCGCCTGTCGCTCACTCGTACTCGGTTCCGCCCTTCCGGGTCAGGTACGCCGGGCTCACCGCCTTGGCGATCGCCCGGCCGCCGGTCACCGGGCTGTGGCGTTCCGTCGCCGGGCGGACGACCACGCCCTCGCGCAGGTGCAGATCCCGTCCGGACACCGTCTCGCGGCCCGAGGCGAACGCGAGCACACGCGCGATGTCGTACGGCCCGGCGAACAGGCGCGGCACCAACGGCAGCTCGCCGTCGAGCAGTTGCTCCGCGTCCAGCCAGCGCACCTGCCCGTCGATCTCGGCGGACACGTCGAACACGGCGTACCCCAGGGTGTCGCGCCGCCCGTCCGCGCCATAGGTCAGGTCCTGCACCCCCGCGCCGTACACCTCGCCGAAGATCCCGACCCGTCGCGCCCCGAGCCGCTTCGCCAGCCGTGCCGCGGCACCGGCGACGCCGTGCCCGTGCACCGCGCGCCAGTACAGGTTGCGCGGGTCCTCCTTCAGCGCCAGCGACTTCGACCCGAAGCCCTTGGAGGAGACGTACACCCGGTCCTCGCCGGCCACATAGGTCACCAGGCACGCCGTACCGTGCAGCTTCTCCGTCAGCACGACGGGCTCGCCCGGCGTGAAGATGTCCGGGTGGCGCTGGACGTTCTCGATGTCGACCCAGGGCAGCAGCTCGGGCGCCGACTCGACCTCGCCGTTCATCATGGGCGGCACCGGCGGCACCCACTTGGTGATGCCGAGCCGCTCCGCGAAGTCCGTGCCCTCGGCCGCCGCGGCCGCGAGGTCGACGTCCGCCAGCGCCCTCGGGCGGCACACGATGCCCTGCGACAGCTCACCGCGCAGCCGCACCGCCTTGACCCGGTCCGACCTGCCGCCCGCCAGCCGCCCGGTCAGCCCCAGCTCCTCGATCAGGCCGGCCGGCAGCACGGCCTGCTCGGGGATGTAGAGCGCGGCATCACCGGTGCGGTAGGCGCCCTTGGCGACGACGGCCCGGTACAGGCCCACCTGCGCCAGGTCGAGCGCGTCCGCGTTCGGATGCTCATGGACGGTCAGCACTTCGGCGGTGACGCGCAGCGTCGACATGGGGGACTCCTCGGTCCTCAGCGGTGTCTCATCGCCCCCAACTCTCCGCATCCGAAAGCACTGGTGCGATCGGTTTACCGGCTGCTAGCGTCCGCTGCTTGCGCGTACTCCCGCAGCGCCTCGGTCACCAACCGCGCGTTGGAGTCGGCCGGCTGACCGTCCGGCAGGACCAGCACGTCCTCCATGCCGACGCGGGTCGCGAGCCCCAGCCGGCCCGCCAGCCGCAGCACGGGCCACGCGCCCTCGTCCGTGCCGTGCAGCAGCACCGGGCGGCCGTGCGCGGAGCCCAGCTCGGCCAGCAGCGCCCGCGCGCCGTCCTCGGCCGTCACCGGCGAAGGATCCGTCACCTCCGCGAGCACCCGCAGCACCCTCGGCCCGAGCGGCGAGCGCGCGAACCCTGCCGCGCCGTCCGTCCCGGACCAGATGCCCGCCTCGACGCCCACCCCCGCGTCGAGCAACGCGGCGGCCAGTTCCTCGGCGCCGGGCTCGTGCCAGTTGACCGACGCGTGGTCGGGCAGCACGGTCCAGCCGCGCACGCGCTCCAGACGGGCCGCCGGGTCGGGCTCGGCCCAGGCGCCGGTGGTCACCCCGACCGGCACCCGCACCCGCCCGCGCAGCGCCTGAAGCGTCGCGGCCACCACGCGAGGGGACACGGAGTCGTGTCCGCACGGGGTCTTGGGGTGGACATGGACGTCCACCGCCCCGGCCGCGACGGCCCGCGCGGCGTCCTCGGCCATCGCCTCGGGCGTCAACGGCACCCTCGTGCCGTCCGTGGCCGCACGCGTCCCGTTGAGACAGACCTGCACGTTCACCATGCCTCGATGGTGCCGCACGCCACCCGTCCCCGCGGGTGCCGAGCCGTCCGCCGGCATCCGCCGCGGCCGGGTCACCGGTACCGGGAGTGCGGCATCCCCTTCGCACCCCCGGCCGGTCCGCGGCGGACGGCAGCCGCCGCGCCGCGCACTCGCCGTTCCCCCGTGGCCGTGGCACGCGCGGCGTCCTCAGGCGGACATCAGCAGTCGTTCGCGCCTCGCGTACGCCAGGGCCTCGGGCGTGAGCACGGGCCGCGGGACGAGAATGCCGCAGTCCGTGCAGACCGGGCCCGACGAGGGCTCGTGATCCAGGTCGTACTTCCAGCGCAGGCGCTCCCCGTCACAGACGGGGCACGCCGATCCGGGCTCGCGCTCCAGCGCGGCGATGATCTGCCGCAACACCTCGGCCAGCGGCTCGGCCGGGTGCACCTCGGGGTCGTCGCACCAGGCGACACCGAAACCGCCCCAGGTCAGCCGGTGCCAGTCGTCCACCGTGCCCGGCCGGCGCAGCCCGTCGTGCTTCTCCTTCTTGCGGCGCTCGGCGAAATCGACCTCGTAGGCCAGCCACACCGCGCGGGCCGCCTCCAACTCCTCCAACGCGGCCACGAGCCGCGCAGGGTCGGGAGAACGGTCCTCCGGGCCGAAGCCGGCCCGGTTGCACAAGTGGTCCCAGGTCGCCCTGTGCCCGTAGGGGGCGAACCGCTCAAGGCACTTGCGCAGCGAATAGCGCCGTAGCGCCAGATCGCATCGAGGGTCGCGTACCTGTCTCGCCAGACTCCGGAAACCGGCCATCGCCCTGCACCTCCGTCACACCTGCACCTGTACTTCGGTCACTTCGGCGTCGTCGTACGGACGTCGCCGAATAGACGTATCGACCGGCGATTCGGCTCCATCCGTTCTCCTCCGCGTGACGACGGCCACTCCCGGACGGTCGTCGCGCCCCGCGCGAAGCGGTGGCGCGCCCGACAGACTGAGAACTCGCCGCAGATCCCACGGGTTCCTGAAGACGGCTTCCGTATGCGTCCTGATTGCCGGTCTTTTGTCCTCGCTTTGCCCCGAGGGCCGTGACGTCTGCCTGGTGGCACAGGTGCGGGTGTGACACCGCGCGCGGTTCAGCGGTACAGGAGGTACTCCCGCCTGGTCTTCCGGAACGCCGTCAGCTCCTGTTCCCAGCCCGCCACCACGTCGTCCGTGTCCGCCCCGGCGTCGATCATGGTGCGGACGAGCGTGGAGCCGGTGAGCTTGTCGATCCAGTTGTCCGAGCGCCAGGCGAATCCGCTCCAGGTCCGCTTGGCGGTGATCAGCAGGGCGATCCCGGTGCGCACGGGGTCGAACGCCGCCCGGTCGTGCACGTGCAGCTGTACGCCGCCGACGGTGCGGCCCTGGAACTTGGAGAAGGTCGGCGCGAAGTACGCCTCGCGGAAGTGCACGCCCGGCAGGCCGAGTTCGTTCACGGCGGCCGCCCAGGAGCGGTCGACGCCCTCCGCCCCGAGCAGTTCGAAGGGGCGGGTGGTGCCCCGGCCCTCGGAGAGGTTCGTGCCCTCGAACAGACAGGTGCCCGCGTAGACCACGGCGGTCTCGGGCGTCGGCATGTTGGGGCTGGGCGGCACCCACGGCAGCCCGGAGGCGTCGTAGAAGTCAGACCGCCGCCACCCGCTCATGCGGACGGTGTCCAGGGGCACCGGCGAGGTCAGGAACTCCTCGTTGAACAGCAGCGCCAGTTCCGCGACCGTCATGCCGTGCGACTGCGAGATCGGCTGCCGCCCGACGAAAGTGGCGAACTCCTTGTGCAGCACCGGCCCTTCGGCCGACACCCCGGTCACCGGGTTCGGCCGGTCCAGCACGACGACGCGCTTGCCCGCGAGGCGGGCGGACTCCATGCAGTCGTACAGGGTCCAGATGTACGTGTAGAAGCGCGCGCCCACGTCCTGGATGTCGAAGACGACGGTGTCCACGCCGGAGGCCGTGAAGATGTCGGCCAGCGGCTGACCGCTCTTCTGGTAGGTGTCGTAGACGGGCAGGCCGGTCGCCGGGTCGTCGTAGCGGCCCTCGGAGCCGCCGGCCTGCGCGGTGCCGCGGAAACCGTGCTCCGGGCCGAAGACGGCGGTGACGTCCACCCGGTCGTCGGCGTGCATCACGTCGACGATGTGGCGTACGTCCCTGGTGACGCCGGTCGGGTTGGTGACGATGCCGACGCGGTCGCCGTCGAGGAGGTCGTAGCCGGCGGCGGCGAGGCGCTCGAACCCCGTTCGCATCCGGCGGTCGCCGCCTGCGGGGGGTGCGGCCGCCGCCGGGGCACCCGAGGCCGCGACCGCTGCGGTGGTGGTGGCGAGCAGGCTGCGTCTGGACAGCTTCATGCGAAGGGCCTCCGTGATCGCGGCGGGTGTCATGCTCACGCACGCTAGCGCGCACCCGCCGCCCACGGGAACGAACCGGGCCGGACTTCGGCCTACGCGTCGCCCTTCCGCCACGACATACCGACCGGTTAGTCTGGCCGGCGCGGGGGCAGAGCCGAGGCGCGTCGAAGGAGCCGAACCGATGGTGGGAGCCGTGCAGGGTGCCGGAGTGGTCGTCACCGGCGCAGGAGGCGGGATCGGGGCCGCGCTGGCCCGCCGGTTCGCCGCCGAGGGCGGCCGGGTCGTGGTCAACGACCTCGACGCCGACAAGGCCAAGGCCGTCGCCGACGAGATCGGCGGCATCGCCCTCCCGGGCGACGCCTCGGCGATCGTGGCCGAGGCCAAGGACGCCCTCGGCGGCGCCGTGGACGTCTACTGCGCCAACGCCGGAGTCGGCTCCGGCGGATCCGAGGCGGCCCCCGAGGAGGTCTGGCAACTGGCCTGGGACGTCAACGTGATGGCGCACGTGCGCGCCGCCCACGCGCTGCTGCCCGACTGGCTGGAGCGCGGCGGGGGGCGATTCGTGTCCACCGTGTCCGCCGCCGGACTGCTCACCATGATCGGCGCCGCTCCCTACAGCGTCACCAAGCACGGCGCCTACGCCTTCGCCGAATGGCTGTCCCTCACCTACCGCCACCGAGGGGTCAAGGTGCACGCCATCTGCCCGCAGGGCGTGCGCACCGACATGCTGGCCGCCACCGGCAGCGCCGGCGACCTGGTGCTGGTGCCGACCGCGATCGAGCCGGCGGACGTCGCGGACGCGCTGTTCGAGGGGATCGAGGAGGACCGATTCCTGATCCTGCCGCACCCCGAGGTCGCCGCGTACTACGAGGCCCGGGCCGCCCGGCCGGACCGCTGGCTGACCAGCATGAACCACATCCAGCAGAAGTGGGAGGCGGCCCTGTGACCGGCTCCCCCTACGCCGCCAAGCCCTGGCTGGCGCTGCTCGACGAGGCCCAGCGGGCGCCCGTCAGCCCCGACGACTCCCTGGTGCACGCCCTGCGCCGGGTCACGGGCGAGGCACCGGAGCGGACCTTCCTCGCCTACTTCGACGGACGGCTCGGCTTCCGCGAGGTGGACGAGCTGAGCGACTCCGTCGCCGGGCACCTCGCGGAGCGGGGCGTCGCGCGCGGCGACCGGGTCGCCGTGCTGCTGCAGAACTCGCCGCACTTCGTGCTCGCCGTGCTGGGCGCCTGGAAGGCGGGCGCGGTGGTCGTGCCGGTCAACCCCATGTACAAGGCGGGCGAGGTCGGGCACGTCCTGCGGGACGGCGAGGTCGCCGCACTGATCTGCTCCGACCGGGCCTGGGAGTCGTATCTGCGCGAGACCGCGGCCGACTCGCCGGTGCGCGTCGTGCTCACCGCGTGCGAGCTCGACTTCCAGACGCGGGGCGACGCGCGCGTGCTGACCTTCGAGCGGGTCGCGCCGGCCGGGGACACCGACGACCTGACCGCCGTCGCGCGGGCCGGCGGCAAGGCGCCGGAGGGGCGCCTGCCGGCCCCGGACGACATCGCGCTGATCAGCTACACCTCCGGTACCAGCGGCACCCCCAAGGGGGCCACCAACACGCACCGCAACATCATGTACAACGCCGAGCGGCAGCGGACCGGGCTGGGGCTGCCCGAGGCACCGGTGTACTTCGCGACGGCGCCGCTCTTCCACATCACCGGGATGGTCTGCCAGCTCGGCGCGTGCCTGAACAGCGCGGGCACGCTGGTCCTCGCGTACCGCTTCGAGGCGGGCGTCGTCCTCGACGCGTTCGCCGAGCACCGGCCGCACTACACGGTCGGTCCGGCGACCGCCTTCATGGCGCTCGCCGCCCACCCCTCGGTCACCCGCGACCACTTCTCGTCGTTCCGGATCATCTCCTCCGGCGGCGCGCCGCTGCCGCCCGCGCTGGTGGAGAAGTTCCGGGCCGGCTTCGGGCCGTACATCCGCAACGGGTACGGGCTCACCGAGTGCACCGCCCCGTGCGCCGCCGTGCCGCCCGGCCGGGAGGCGCCCGTGGACCCGGCCTCGGGGACGCTGGCGGTGGGCGTGCCCGGCCCCGACGGCGTCGTGCGGATCGTCGACGAGCAGGGCGCGGAGGTGCCGCTCGGGGAGCAGGGTGAGATCGTCGTACGGGGTCCGCAGGTCGTGCCCGGCTACTGGCGGCGGCCCGACGCCACCGACGAGACGTTCCCCGGCGGTGAGCTGCGCACCGGGGACATCGGGTTCATGGACGCCGACGGCTGGCTGTACGTGGTCGACCGCAAGAAGGACATGATCAACGCGTCCGGTTTCAAGGTCTGGCCCCGCGAGGTCGAGGACGTGCTCTACACCCATCCGGCGGTGCGCGAGGCCGCCGTCGTCGGGGTGCCCGACGGGTACCGGGGAGAGACCGTCAAGGCCTACATCAGCCTCCGTCCGGGGGCCGCGCCGGACCCGGACGAACTCGCGCGGTACTGCAGGGAGAGACTGGCCGCCTACAAGTACCCGCGGCAGGTGGAGATCCTGCCGGACTTGCCGAAGACGGCGAGTGGGAAGATCCTCCGTCGGGAGTTGCGATCCCGTTCGCGAGAAAGTCAGTAGGACATCACGGAAGGCAGGTGGCGGCAGTGCCCAGGACGACGGACACGGACGGGACGCCCGTGCCGCAGCGGCTGCTGGCCGCCGCCACCCGGCTCTTCGCCGAGCAGGGCTACGACCGCACCTCGGTGCAGGAGATCGTAGAGGCCGCGGGCGTCACCAAGGGAGCCCTGTACCACTACTTCGGCTCCAAGGACGATCTGCTGCACGAGGTGTACGCGCGCGTGCTGCGCGTCCAGCAGGAGCGCCTGGACGCGCTGGCGGACGCCGACGAGCCGGTCGAGAAGCGGGTGCGCGACGCCGCCGCCGACGTCGTGGTGACGACCATCGAGAACCTCGACGACGCGTCGATCTTCTTCCGGTCCATGCACCATCTGAGCCCGGAGAAGAACAAGCAGGTCCGCGCCGAGCGCCGCCGCTACCACGAGCGGTTCCGCGCGCTGATCGAGGAGGGGCAGCGGGAGGGCGTCTTCTCCACGGCGACGCCGGCCGACCTGGTGGTGGACTACCACTTCGGGTCCGTCCACCATCTGTCCACCTGGTACCGCCCCGACGGGCCGATGAGCCCCCAGCAGGTCGCCGACCACCTGGCCGACCTGCTGCTGCGGGCGCTCCGGCCGTAGCGCGGTCCGTGCCGGGGGCGGATCACCGACGGCGCTCCGCCCCCGAGCCCCGGCTCAGAGGTACTTCTTCAGCTCCCGCCGCGCCAGCGAGCGCTGGTGCACCTCGTCCGGGCCGTCCGCGATCATCAGCGTGCGCGCGCTCGCGTACAGCTCGGCCAGCGGGAAGTCCTGGCTGACACCGCCCGCGCCGTGCAGCTGGATCGCCTTGTCGAGGATGCCGACGACCGTGCGCGGCGTGGCGATCTTGATGGCCTGGATCTCGGTGTGGGCACCCCTGTTGCCGACCGTGTCCATCATCCAGGCGGTCTTCAGGACCAGCAGGCGCAGCTGCTCGACGGCCACCCGGGCGTCCGCGATCCAGTTGTGCACCACGCCCTGCGCGGCCAGCGGCTTGCCGAACGCCTCGCGCGCCACCGCGCGCCGGCACATCAGCTCGATCGCCCGCTCCGCGATGCCGATCAGCCGCATGCAGTGGTGGATCCGGCCGGGACCGAGCCGGGCCTGGGCGATGGCGAAGCCGCCGCCCTCCTCGCCGACGAGGTGCGACACCGGCACGCGCGCGTGGTCGAAGATCACCTCGGCGTGGCCGCCGTGGGAGTGGTCCTCGTAGCCGAAGACCCGCATCGCCCGCTCGACCCGCACTCCCGGGGTGTCGCGCGGGACCAGGACCATGGACTGCTGGCGGCGTATGTCCGGCCCGTCCGGGTCGGTCTTGCCCATCACGATGAAGATCTTGCAGTCCGGGTTCATCGCCCCGGAGATGTACCACTTGCGGCCGGTCACGACGTACTCGTCGCCGTCCCGCTCGATGCGGGTGGTGATGTTCGTGGCGTCCGAGGAGGCCACATCGGGCTCGGTCATCGCGAACGCCGACCGGATCTCCCCGGCGAGCAGCGGTTCGAGCCACTGCTTCTTCTGCGCGTCGTCGCCGAACTGGGCGAGCACCTCCATGTTCCCGGTGTCCGGCGCGGCGCAGTTCGTCGCCGTGGGCGCCAGGTGCGGGGAGCGGCCGGTGATCTCGGCCAGCGGGGCGTACTGCAGGTTGGTGAGCCCGGCGCCGTGCTCGGCGTCGGGCAGGAAGAGGTTCCACAGGCCCTGGCGGCGTGCCTCGGCCTTCAGCTCCCCGACGACCGCCGGGGTGTCCCACGGGGAGGCGAGCGCGGCCCGCTGCTCCTCGGCCACGGCCTCGGCCGGGTACACGTGCTCGTCCATGAAGGCGAGCAGCCTGGCGCGCAGTTCCTCGGTGCGGGCGTCGAACGCGAAGTCCATGCCGGTCAGCCTTCCTGAAGTGTGGTGAGACCGTGCTCGATGAAGACGGGGACGAGGTCGCCGATGCGGTCGAAGCCGCGGCCGACGGTCTGGCCCAGGGTGTAGCGGTAGTGGATGCCCTCCAGGATCACGGCGAGCTTGAACCAGGCGAACGCCGTGTACCAGGCGACGGCGCAGACGTCGCGGCCGGAGCGGGCCGCGTACCGCTCGATCAGCTCGGCCGGGCTCGGGTGCCCTGGGGCCTCGGCGGTGGTGGAGACCGGGGACTTCGGCATGCCGAGCGGCATGCTGTACATCACCAGCAGCCCGAGGTCGGTCAGCGGGTCGCCGAGCGTGGACATCTCCCAGTCGAGGACCGCGTTGATCCGGTCGTCGGCGCCCACCAGGACGTTGTCGAGGCGGAAGTCGCCGTGCACCACGGCCGGGGCGGGGGAGGCGGGCAGGGCACGGCCGAGCGCCGCGTGCAGCTCGTCGATGCCGGCGAGGTCGCGGTTGCGTGAGGCGTCCAGCTGCTTGCCCCAGCGGCGCAGCTGGCGGTCCAGGAACCCCTCGGGACGGCCGAAGTCGCCGAGGCCGACCTCCTCGGGATCCACCGCGTGCAGCTCGACCAGGGTGTCCACCAGGGAGAGGACCACCTCGCGGGTGCGCTCGGGACCGAGCGGGGCGAGCTGGTCGGCGGTGCGGTACGGCGTGCCGGGCACGAACTCCATGACGTAGAAGGGCGCCCCGAGGACCTCCTCGTCCTCGCACAGCAGCAGCGTCCGCGGCACCGGCACGTGCGTCGGCCCGAGGGCGCTGATCACCCGGTGCTCGCGCCTCATGTCGTGCGCGGTGGCGAGGACGTGGCCGAGCGGGGGGCGCCGCACGACCCACCGGGACTCGCCGTCGGAGACCGCGTAGGTGAGGTTCGACCGTCCGCCCTCGATCAGCCGGCCGGTCAGCGGGCCGCGCACCAGACCGGGCCGCTCACGGTCGAGCAGGCCCCGCAGCCGGACGGGATCGAGGCCTGGCGGGTGGTCGGAAGCCATCGTCGCTCCTACGGACGTGTGAACGTGACGCGTCCAATGATGCCGACCGGTCGGTATGCCGTCCAGAGCGCCGGGCCAACGTGATCGGCGCCACGATAGGCCGACAGCTCCCCGCGCGGGAGGCGGGGAGCTGTCGGTGGGGCGTCGCGCGCCGGGCGGCCGGTCTCAGTGGTCGTCCCAGTGCCCGTCGTGCTCGGCGTGCCGGTGGCCGTCGTGGAGGTAGTCCACGTGGTCGCCGTGCTGCACGCGCAGATGGCCGCAGTTCTCGCCGTGCTGATGGTCGTGGCCGGTGTGGGCGTGGTGCCCCGCGGGCTCGCACTCGTCCCAGTGGCCGTCGTGGGCGCGGTGCAGATGGCCGTCGTGCGCGTAGTCGATGTGGTCGCCGTGCGGGACCTCGTCGTGCCCGCAGGCGGGGCCGTGGGTGTGCGGGTGGGCGGAGTGTTCCTCGTGCAGGGTGGTCATGGCGCTCACCTTCGGGTGCGGGTGGTGGACGACCGAAAGGCTGCCACGGAAATCGGGTATATCCGGGCATCCGTACCTTCGTGGCGCACGAGTTCCCCGCACGAGCGCTTCTGAGGGCCTTTGGGGCCGGAGGCGGTCGCGGTGGGTCAGAAGAGCAGTGCCGAGGCGCAGGCGGCGAGGGCGACGGTGCAGAGGGTGGCGGCGCCGGCGTGCCGGGGGGTGAGGGCCGGGGGGTGGCCCGAGGCGGTGAGGGTGCGGATGCGGACGTGGGCGATCAGGAGGAGGCCGAGCCACAGGGCGCAGCACAGGGCGCAGACGATCACGCGGGAGGCCGAGGGGCCCTCGTGCAGGGCCGAGCGGCCCGCGAGGACCGCCGCGACCGTGGCGGAGAGCGTCGTGCGCCGCCACGCGAGACGGGTCCGCTCCGGCTGGAGTCCGGGGTCCCGCTCCACGGCTTCGGCGGCACTCATCCGTCCCATCCCGCGAGCACCACGACGACCATCGCCAGCGCCACCACGGCGACGACCACGCTCAGCAGCGCCGGGAAGCGGGACTCCGGCAGGTCCTCGCCCCGGCGCATCGCGCGCTCGCAGCGCATCCAGTGGTTCACCGCCCGCAGGGAGCACAGCACGCCCGCCCCGAGCAGGGCCAGCGCCAGCCCCACCCGCCAGCCCCAACGGAGGTCCGGCAGGAACTGGTCCACCGCGAACCCGCCACCGATCAGCGCGAGCGCGGTGCGCAGCCAGGCCAGGAACGTACGCTCGTTCGCCAGCGAGAACCGGTAGTCGGGCGTGTCGCCCTCCTCCCGGATCCGCCGGGGCCCGAACCAGAGCCGGACGTTTCGCACGAGTTCGATCACACGCACGACCCTATCCGGATCGCCGCGCCGGACGCCGTCAGCGCCGGTGCGCCTCCAGCCGGCGGTACGCCGCCAGACCGTCCGGCACCCACTCCCACTCGTCCAGCCGCCGCCGTACCTCTTCCTCGGGCAGGAAGTCGTGCCAGGCGACCTCCTCGGCCTGCGGGCTGACCGGCAGGTCGCAGCGGACCTCGTACACCGCGGACCACCAGCTCAGGCCGGCGCCGTCGGCGTACAGGAACTTGAAGAGGTACGTGGGGCGGGGCAGGCCGCGCACGCCGAGTTCCTCCTCCGCCTCGCGCAGCGCCGCGTCGTCGTAGGACTCGCCCGCCCCGACCACGCCGCCGACGAACATGTCGTGCAGGGAGGGGAAGACCAGCTTCGTCGCGGTGCGGCGGTGCACGAACACCCGGCCCTCGGCGTCCCGGGCCTGGACGAACACGCACCGGTGGCGCAGACCGCGCCCGTACACCTCCCCGCGAGGGGCCTGCCCGATCACGTGGTCGTGCTCGTCGACGACGTCGAGGATCTCGTCAGCAGCGCTCATGGGGCCATCCAAGCAGCCCCCGGGGCCCGGTGGATCAGCGCGTCGCGGCGCCCTGGAGCGCGGGTACCGGCACGGCGGCCCGGACCACGGCGCCCCGCGGCATCGCCGGGTGCATGCCGAGCAGCACGATGCCCGTCACCACGGCGGCGAGCCCCGACGCCTGCCAGGCGAGCGCGCCGGTGTCCATGTGCAGCCGGTCACCGAGGAAGCCGACGCCGCAGAGGATGCCGGCGAGCGGCTGGGCGGCGGTGAGGGCGGGCAGCGACTTGCACAGCGACCCGGTCTCGAACGCGCTCTGCACCAGGATCAGCCCGGTGACGCCGATCAGCAGCACGGCGTACGGCTGCCAGGAGGTGAGGAGCCCGCCCAGGCCGGTCGCGGCGAAGCGGTCGCCGCTGACCCGCGTCAGGGCGTCCTGCACGCCGTAGAGCAGGCCGGCCGCCATGGCCAGCAGGACCGGGGCCGAGCTCATCCGGGAGCGCTTGGCGCGCACGGTCAGCAGGATCGCGAGACCCACCATCGCGCCGACGATCATCCACATCCGCTGCGGATCGGCCACGGCGGCTCCGGGACGCGGCTCACCGGCCACGATGAACGTGATCACGCCACCCGCGAGCAGTGCCAGGCCCGCCCAGCCCTGACGGCCCAGCGGCCGCCCCGTACGGCGGCGGGACAGGCCGAGGGCGAAGAGGAGGTTGGTCGCGAGCAGCGGCTCCACCAGGGAGAGCTGCCCCTGACCGAGCGCGGCGGCGCCGAGGCCCATGCCGGCAACCATCAGCGCGATGCCGCCCAGCCAGCTCGGCACCCTCATCAGGTCCAGCAGCAGCCGGGGGGAGAGGAAGTCGGCGCGGGGCGCGTGCTGGGCCGCGTTCTGCTGCAGGACGAAGCCGAAGCCCAGGCAGCAGGCGGCGCTCACGGCGAGTACCAGAACCAGGACCGACAAGCTGCCTACCTCGATGATCGTCATGGGGGGTGGGGGACCGCGGCGGAGGCGGTGCGGCGCACCGCCTCAAGGCGGTCGCGTCGGGTCACGGCGGCCGGCGTGGGGCCGGAACGGTGGCGTGACGTTCGTGCCATCGTCAGGGGCCCGTCGCCGTGGCGCTATGACGTACGTCACAAGACCCTGGCCCGCGGATGATCCACTCGCTTCTGCGCTGCGTCAACTCTCCCGGCGGGACGTGCGGTTGGCGCCCGCGGCGGCCCGGCAAAGCTTGACGACAGGCCTTGGCTATGGGTTGGCTGTCCGAGTTCGGCCGACTACCGGCGCCGTAGCCCGAGGAAAGTTCCGCGTTGTCCTTACCGCCGCCACCCCCCGGCCCTACCCATGGGCCCGCGGACCTGGCCTTCGACGCGGCCCTCGACGACACCGAGCTCGGCGCCGCACGGGCCGCGCTGGCCCAGGGCCGCTGGCAGGCCGCCCGTTCCCTGCTCGCGCGCACCGGCGACGACTGGGACCGGCGTGGACACCGGATCACGGTCCTGGCGCTCGAACCGTACAGCGCGGCCTGGGCCGCGACGTGGCTGCTCGCCGAACCGGCCTCGGCCGACGCCGCGACCCTCCTCGCCCTGGCCGAGGTGCGGCGTGCCTTGCGCGGCAAGGACGGGCCGTGCCGGGCCCGCGAGGCCTGCCACCGGGCCGCGGCGCTCGCCCCCGCCGACCCGACCCCCTGGCTGGGCCTGCTCATGCTGGAGCGGACGCTGGGCGGCCGGCGGGAGATGGTGCGGATCTTCGAGGAGGTCCGGGCGCGGCACGCCGACCACCACCACGCCCACCACCTCATGGTCGCCCGGCTCGCGGAGCGCCGTGCCGAGGCCGGGCCCGACCCCCTGCACGAGGTGTACGACTTCGCCCACCGGGCCGCCGAGCGGGCGCCGGCCGACTCGCCGCTCGCCGTGCTGCCCGTCGTCGCGCACGCCGAGCGCTACCGGGTCCTGGCCACCGGTGGGTTCGAGGCCGCCGATCCGGCGGACTCGGCGCACTGGAGCGGACGGCCGGCCCGGCGCACCCTGGAAGCCGCCTACGACTGGTGGCTGGAGTGGGAGCACGACGGCCACCCCCGCCGGCTGGTCGACCTCAACTATCTGGCCCACGCCACGTGCTGCGTGGGGCGCGCCGCCGAGGCCGCCGCCCTTCTGGAGCGGATCGGCGACCACGTGACGCCCCAGCCCTGGTCCTATCCGTCACGCGACCCCGCCACCGCGTTCCGACAGGCCCGCGAACGCACCCTCGGCATGACCTGACGCACCGGGCGACGCCCGCGCCCGTCCCGGGCGGGGTGCGGGTGGTGTGGGGGTGAAGCGGGCTTCACGCCCGGCGGATCTTGCGGGTCCGTGGCCGTCGGGACACCTGTGCCGGTCGCGGGCCGCGGGCCGCGGTACACGCAGGTCGCGGGCCGTAGGGTCTCGGGCTCTGGCGGGTCTCGTGGGTCCGGCGCCCGGCGGGCCTGTTCGGTCCCGGCCGTCGGGGCGCGGCGCCCGTCGGTGTCGTGGCGGGTCTCGCGTCCCGGAGCGTCACGTCGGCCGGGCACGGTGACGTTCGGTGCGGGCACCTGGACGCGGTCGGGCTCGGGGTTCGGTGGCGGGATCGTGTGGTTACGGAATTCTGACGGGCGGTGCGATCGCTGGCCCGTTCACCCGTCGCGGTGCTCGAATGGACGGGTGAACTCCGGACAACCCGAGCAGGAGGGCCGGCCGATAGGCCGCCGTGTGCTGCTCGGCACCCTCGGCCTGGGCGCCCTCGGCGTGATCGCCGCGCCCAACCTGCAACGCGGACTGGAGTCCTTCCTCGGCAGCGCCGCCGACAAGGACCCCACCGGCCTGACCGGCCTGCTCCCGAACGGCGGCGGCTTCCGCTACTACTCCGTCGCCGCCTCCGTCCCGCGCAAGGACGCCACCACCTACCGCCTCACCGTCGACGGCCTGGTCGACCGGCCGCGCACCTACACACTCCCCGAGCTGCGCGCCCTGCCGCAGACCCGGCTGATCCGGGACGTGCAGTGCGTCACCGGCTGGCGGGTCCCGGACACCCCCTTCGAGGGCGTCCGGCTGTCCCGGCTGCTGGACGCGGCCGGCGTGCGCCCCACCGCGAAGGCGATCCGCTTCACCTGCTTCGACGGCACCTACTCGGAGAGCCTCACGCTCGGCCAGGCACGCCGCGCCGACGTCCTGGTCGCCCTGCGGATGCGCGACGAGGACCTCAGCCACGCCCATGGCGGCCCGGTCCGCCTCTACGCCGCGCCGATGTACTTCTACAAGTCGGCGAAATGGCTCTCCGGCATCACCGTCACAGAGGACGTGCAGCCCGGGTACTGGGAGGAGCGCGGCTACGACATCGACGCCTGGGTCGGCCGCTCGAACGGACGCGACGATGAGCCTACGAGCTGACGCGCCCGCCCGCGCCACCCGCGTCCACCGGTTCAGCCGGGCCGAGCGGTGGGTGCACCGCACGTCCGCCGCCCTGATGGGGGTGTGCGTGCTGACGGCGGCCTGCCTGTACGTCCCCGAACTCGCGCAGCTCGTCGGGCGCCGCGCACTCGTCGTCACGATCCACCAGTGGGCGGGCCTCGTCCTGCCGGTGCCCGTCCTGCTGGGCCTCGCCTCCCGGGCCTTCCGCTCCGACCTGCGCCTGCTGAACCGCTTCGGCCCGCACGACGGGGTCTGGCTGCGGGCCGCGCTGCGCCGGGACAAGCGGCACTCGGCACGTCCGGCGGGGAAGTTCAACGCCGGGCAGAAGGTCTACGCCGCCTGGATCGCCGGGGCGACGCTGGTGATGCTGGGCACCGGTCTGATCATGTGGTTCACCCACCTCACCCCGCTGGTCTGGCGGACCGGCGCGACCTTCGTCCACGACTGGCTGGCCCTCACCCTCGGCATCGTGCTCGCCGGCCACATCGGCATGGCGCTCGCGGACCCCGAGGCCCGGCGCGGGATGCGCACCGGCGAGGTGGGCCGGGAGTGGGCGGAGCGTGAGCACTCCCTGTGGCGTCACTCAGGGGACTGAGGGACCAGGAGTCGCGCCGGCGTCCGGGGCGAAGTCCAGCAGCACCTTGCAGGACCGGCCCCGCTCGGCCGCCAGCGCGAACGCCGACTCCGCCTCCCGCACCGGCACCACCGCGCTGATCAGCCCGTCCAGGGAGGGTTCCGCCGCCAGCAGCGCCAGGGCGTCGTCGAACTCCACGTCGAACCGGAACGACCCGCGCAGTTCGATCTCCCGGCTCACCACCAGGTTCCCGGCGATCGGCGTGCGCCCCGGCGGCAGCATGCCCAGCTGCACCACGACTCCGCCGCGCCGCACGAGCCGCAGGCAGGTGTCCAGACCCGCGGCCACGCCGGACGCCTCGATCGCCACGTCGGCCTCGGCCGGCCACCCGGGATCGCCCGGATCGTCCGCCCGTACGACCGTCCCGGCGCCGGCGGTACGCGCGTACGCCAGGGCCGCCGGCAGCAGGTCGGTCACCGTGACGTGGGCGGCCCCGGCCGCCCGGGCGGCGGCGACCACCAGGGTGCCGATGGGCCCGGCACCGGTCACGAGCACATGCCTGCCGGCCACGTCGCCCGCCCGGCGCACCGCGTGCAGGGCGACGGACAGCGGCTCGGCGAGGGCGGCCTGACGCGGCCCGAGTCCGGGCGGCAGGGGCCGCGCCTGTTCCGCGGGGACCCCGAGGAGGCCGGCGAAGCCGCCCTGCACGTGCGGCATGCGGGCGGCGCTGCCCAGGTAGCGGGTGTCCCGGCAGACGTTGCGGCGGCCGTCCCGGCACTCCGGGCACGTGCCGCACGGGGTGGCCGGATGCACCGCGACCAGGGTGCCGGGCGGCGGGCCCGACCCTCCGGCGCCGTAGGAGACCACGGTCCCGACCACCTCGTGCCCGAGCACCATGGGTTCGCGCAGCCGGAAGTCGCCGACCCCGCCGTGCCGCCAGTAGTGCAGGTCGGAGCCGCAGACCCCGCCGTACCTGACCGCCACGAGGACGTCGCCGGGTCCGGCCTCGGGCGCGGCCAGCTCCTCGACCCGGAGATCGCCCCGACCGTGGATCACACAACCGAGCATCCGCGTTCCCCTCTCACAGCTGTCACAGCACGCTGGTCATGCCGCCGTCGACGTACAGCACCTGTCCGCCGACGAAGTCGGCCGCCGGCGAGGCGAGGAAGAGCACGCCGCCGACGAGGTCCTCCGTGCGTCCCCAGCGTCCGGCGGGGGTACGCCGGCGCACCCACGAGCTGAACCCCTCGTCCTCGACGAGGGGCCGGGTCAGCTCCGTCGCGATGTAGCCGGGGCCCAGGCCGTTGACCTGGACGCCGTGCGGGCCCCAGTCGGCGCACATGCCCTTGGTGAGCATCTTCAGCGCGCCCTTGGTGGCCGCGTAGGGCGCGATGCCGGGGCGGGCCACCTCGCTCTGGAGCGAGCAGATGTTGATGATCTTGCCGTGGCCGCGTTCCGTCATCCGCCGGGCCGCCTCGCGGCCGACCAGGAACGCGCTGGTGAGGTTGGTGTCCAGGATGCGGTGCCAGTCCGCGTCCGTGAACTCGAGGAGCGGGGCGCGCAGTTGCATGCCCGCGTTGTTGACCAGGATGTCGAGCGGGCCCACCCGCTCCTCGACCTCGGCGATCCCGGCGGCCACCGAGGGACCGTCCGTGACGTCGAACGCCGCCGTGCGGACGTCGCCGGGCAGACCGTCCGCCGCCCGGGCCAGCCGGTCCGGGTCGCGGCCGTTCAGCACGACCGTGCACCCGGCCTCCAGCAGGCCGCGGGCCAGCGCGTGCCCGATGCCCCGGCTGGAGCCGGTGACCAGGGCGATCCGGCCGCCGATGTCGAAGAGAGGGTGTGCCGTCATCGTCGTATGCCTCTCTGAAGTCGTACGCCTCTATGAAGGCCTAGTCGTACGCCTCTATGAAGGCCTATATGAAGAGGGACAACAGGAGGACGAGGGCGCCCGCGACCACCGAGATGATGGTCTCCATCACCGACCAGGTCTTGACCGTCTGGCCGACGGTCAGCCCGAAGTACTCCTTCACCAGCCAGAAGCCGGCGTCGTTGACATGGCTGAAGAAAAGCGAACCGGCGCCGATGGCGAGCACCAGCAGGGCCGTTTCCCCGGTCGACATGCCGACCGCGAGCGGCGCGACCAGACCGGCCGCCGAGACGGTCGCCACGGTCGCCGAACCGGTCGCGAGCCGAATCGCCACCGCGATCAGCCAGGCCAGCAGCAGCGCCGGGATCGACCAGTCCTTGGAGATGTCCAGGACCATCTGCCCGACACCGGTGTCGATCAGCGTCTGCTTGAAGCCACCGCCCGCACCGACGATCAGCAGGATGCCCGCGATGGGCGCGAGCCCCTTCTCCACCAGCCCGGAGACGCGCTCCTTGGCGAACCCGGCGGGGCGCAGCAGCGTGAAGATGCCCAGCAGGACGGAGGCGAGCAGCGCGATCAGCGGGGAGCCGACGACGTCGAAGATCCGCTGGGTGGTGTTCTCGGGGTCGTCGATCACGATGTCGACGAGCGCCTTGGAGAGCATCAGGATGACCGGCAGCATGATCGTGAGCAGCGTGGCGCCGAATCCGGGGCGCTTGGCGAGCTCCTCGGACGGCCGCTGCGGGATCATGCGCTCCGGCGCCGGGACGTCCACCCAGCGGGCGGCGTACCGGGAGAACAGCGGTCCGGCGATGATCACGGTCGGGATGGCGACCAGCACACCGAGCGCCAGCGTCACGCCGAGGTCGGCCTTGAGCGCGTCGATCGCGACCAGCGGACCGGGGTGCGGGGGCACCAGGCCGTGCATCACGGACAGGCCCGCGAGCGCCGGGATGCCGATCCGCATCAGCGAGTAGTTGCCGCGCTTGGCGACCATGAGGACGACCGGGATCAGCAGCACGACGCCGACCTCGAAGAAGAGCGGGAGGCCGATCACCGAGGCGATGAGCACCATCGCCCAGGGCATCGAGCGTCCGCTCGCCTTCGCGAGGATCGTGTCGACGATCTCGTCCGCGCCGCCGGAGTCGGCGAGCATCTTGCCGAGGATCGCGCCCAGCGCGATCAGCACGCCCACGCCGGCGACGGTGGTGCCCAGGCCGGTGGTGAAGGTGGTGATGACCTTGTCGAGGGGCGCGCCGGCGAAGGCTCCGAGCGCCAGTGACCCGATGGTCAGCGCCAGGAAGGCGTGCAGCTTGAACTTGGTGATGAGCACGACGATGACGGCGATGCCCGCCAGTACCGCGATGCCCAGTTGGGCGTGTCCCGCCGAGGTGATCGGCTCGACGGGGTCCGCCGCCAGCATCTCGACGCTGAGTCTGGTCACGGGGGGTTCCCTTGCAGATACGGGGATGGGGGGATGGGGGGGATGGGGGGATGGGGGAGGGGGTGTTACGGCGCCGCGGGCGACGTCGGGTCGAGGGCGTCCAGCGCGGCCACCGCGCGTGCGGTGATGTCCTCCGGGGTACCGGAGACGTCGACCGCGACTCCCGCCTCGTCCGCCTGGAGCGGCTCGAGCGTGGCGAACTGGGAGTCCAGCAGCGCGGTCGGCATGAAGTGGCCCTGCCGGTGCGCCATCCGGTCCTCGATCAGCTCCCGGTCACCCGTGAGGTGCACGAACACGATCCCGGGCGCGGCGGCCCGGAGCCGGTCGCGGTAGGACCGTTTCAGCGCCGAGCTGCTGACCACCCCGCCCAGCCCGGACCGCTCGTGGGCCCAGGCGCCGATGGCGTCCAGCCACGGCCACCGGTCCGCGTCGTCGAGCGGGGTACCGGCCGTCATCTTGGCGATGTTGGCCGGCGGGTGGAAGTCGTCGCCCTCGGCGTAGGGGACGCCGAGCCGGGCGGCGAGCAGCGGACCGATCGTGGTCTTGCCCGTGCCCGCGACGCCCATCACCACGACGACGTGGGGGGTACGCATGACTGCCTCGCTGTCTTCCTCGACATACGACGTCGCATCCGACGTCGGCCAAATGAAACCCATTAGGTACGACGAATTCAAGAGTCTGTGATGAATAAGTCTGACTTTTTAAACGCGTGATCCGCCCCGTACGCTGAGTGCATGAGCACGATGGGCCGGGGGCTGCACGGCCGTGTACTGGACACCCTCGGCCCCGAGATCACGGCGGGCGAGTACCCCCCGGGCAGCGTGTTGCGCACCGACGAGCTGGCGCAGCGGTTCGACGTCTCACGCTCGGTGATGCGCGAGGCCGTGCGGGTGCTGGAGTCGATGCATCTCGTCGAGTCCCGCCGCCGGGTGGGCGTCACGGTCCGCGCCAGGTCCGAGTGGAACGTCTACGACCCGCAGGTCATCCGCTGGCGGCTGGCCGGCGCCGACCGCCCCCACCAGCTCCGGTCCCTCACCGTGCTGCGCTCCGCCGTCGAACCGGTCGCCGCCGGGCTGGCCGCCCGCCACGCCACCGCCGAGCAGTGCGCCGAGCTCACCGAGTGCGCCCTCGGCATGGTCGCCCACTCACGCGGGCACCAGCTGGAGGGCTATCTGATCCACGACGTGGCCTTCCACCGGGTGATCCTGAACGCCTCGGGCAACGAGATGTTCGCCCGCCTCGGTGATGTCGTCGCCGAGGTGCTGGCCGGCCGTACCCATCACGACGTGATGTTCGAGGACCCCGACCCGGCCGCCGTCACCCTGCACGTCCAGGTCGCCGAGGCGGTACGGGCGGGCGACGCGGTGCGCGCGCAGGAGCTGACCCGGGAGATCACGGTCGGAGCGCTCCAGGAGCTGGACATCCTCGCCCCGTAGCGCGAGGCGCCGGCTCAGTCGAGGAACTCCCCGTCGAGGTACACCCAGGCGCCGTCGACCCGCTCGAAGCGGCTGCGCTCGTGCAGCGCGCCGCCCCGGAAGGACGCCCGGAAGGTCACGGTGCCCGTGCCGTGGAACGCCGACCCCTCGCTCGTCGCCAGGACCTCCAGCCCCGTCCACCGCGTCCCGGCGTCGAGGCCGAGCCGGGCCGGGCGGGTGCGCGGGTGCCAGGTCCGCAGCAGGTACCCCTCGTCACCCCGGACGAAAGCGGTGTAGCGCGAGCGCATCAGCGCCTCGGCGGTCGGTGCCGCGGCCTCACCCCGAAGGAATCGGCCACAGCACATCTCGAATGTCTCCGCAAGACCGCACGGACATTCCGGGTGGTGTACCGGTGCGGCGTGGTGTGGACCGCGGGAACGGCCGGTGCGTCGGGACATGCGCTCCATTGTGCTGCACCACGGCGTGTGGGGATTGTGTGCATCACCTGCCCCGACACGCGCACATCGTGTGCGAGTCGTGTTCGCCGCCCTTCATGGAAACTCCCACAGGCCTGGCGTGAACCCGCCTTGTTCCCACAACTCCCCATTCTTCAAGGTGGGTTGAGCACCTGAGCATCAGGAGTCACAAGCATGTGCTTGCCCTGGGTGACCGACCGCCCGGGGTGCCGACGGGGGACTGATGCGGTGCGCGTACCACCGCCGCCCATGGGGGCGGCGTCCTTGCGCGCCGATCCGGAACGACTCCGGAATGTCTCCCTCTGTCATCTCTTGGTGCCTTCGTTCGTGCCCGAGAAGGGATTGGAGGGGGAATGCCGACGCATGCAGTGGGCCCCACCCGGCCGACGTATCCCGGCGTCTACGTCGAAGAGCTTCCCAGCAGCACCCGCACCATCTCCGCCGTGACCACGTCGGTGACCGCTTTCGTCGGTCACACCCGGCGCGGTCCGCTGAACGAACCGGTGCGCGTCACCGGCTTCACGGAGTTCGAGCGCCGCTTCGGAGGGCTCGGCTCGCAGAGCGCCCTCGCCTACGCGGTGCACCAGTTCTTCGCGAACGGCGGCGGTGTCGCCGTGATCGTCCGGGTCGCCAAGGCCGGCAGCGGCAAGGCCGCCTGCGTCGTCCTGGAGTCCACCGAGGGCCACAGCGAGAGCCGCGTCCTGGAGGTCCACGCCAAGGAGCACGGCGTCTGGGGCAACGGCCTGCGCGTGGCCGTCGACCACGACACCCCGCACCCCGGCGAGACCTTCAACCTGCGGGTTCACGACGCCAAGGGCGAGGCCCGCGAGAGCTTCACCGGCCTGTCCATGGACCCCGGCCACGGCCGCCACGCGCCGACCGTGATCAACGCCGGCTCCCGCCTCATCCGCGTCGAGGCCGTCGGCGAGGGCCGCCCCGACCCGTCCGGCACCGTCTCCAAGCCGTTCGGCGACGAGCTGCCGAACCTGGAGGTCGACCTCACCGTCAAGATCGGCGACGTCGAGCGCGAGTTCCGGCTCCACGACCCCGACTGCGACGGCGAGACCCCGTGCAGCGTCGCCGAGTTGGCGCTCCTGCTGGAGCGCAAGCTGCGGGCGCTGCCCGACGCGCCCGGCAGGCACGCCTTCGCCGGCGCCGAGGTCACCGCCTTCGGCCGCCGCGTCCAGGTCGTCGCCGGGTCCACCGACCCCGAGGACGTCGTGCGCTTCCTCGGCGAGTGCGCCAACGACCTGGGCCTGGAGGCCTCCGTCAACCCGCCGGTGTTCCCGCTGGAGGGCGGCGAGGACGGCGCGGCCCCCGGTCCGCGCGACCTCATCGGTTCCGAGGGCGACAAGACCGGCATCCACGCCCTGCGGCAGGTGGCCGACGTCAACCTGCTCTCGCTGCCCGAGCTGGCCTCGTACGAGAAGACCGAGGACATGCTCACCGTCGTCTCGGCGGCCCAGCGGCTGTGCCAGGAACGGCGGATCTTCCTCCTCGTCGACGCGCCGGGCACCTGGCTGAACGTCGACACGGCACGGGCCGGCGTCGCCGCCTTCGACGCCGTGCGCGGCGACCACGCGGGCCTGTACTTCCCGCACATCCAGCTCACCGACCCGCTCACCGGGCGGCTGCGCGCCTTCCCGCCGTCCGGCGCGGTCGCCGGCGTCATCGCGCGCACCGACGCCGAGCGCGGCGTGTGGAAGGCCCCGGCCGGCACCGAGGCCCGGCTGGTGGGCGTGCACTCGCTCACCGTCGACCTCACCGACCGCGAGAGCGGCCTGCTCAACCCGCTCGGCGTCAACTGCCTGCGCACCTTCCCGCTCACCGGCCCGCTGGTCTGGGGGGCGCGCACGCTGCACGGCTCGGACGCCCTCGACAGCGAGTGGAAGTACGTGCCGGTGCGGCGGCTCGCGCTGCACGTGGAGGAGAGCCTGCAACGGGGCCTGCAGTGGGTCGTGTTCGAGCCCAACGACGAGTCGCTGTGGCAGCAGATCAGGCTCAGCGCCTCCTCGTACCTGCACACCCTCTTCCGCCAGGGCGCCTTCAAGGGCAGCACCCCGCGCGAGGCCTACTTCGTCAAGTGCGACCACGAGACCACCACCGCCGAGGACGTCGCGAACGGCGTCGTCAACGTCCTGGTGGGCATCGCGCCGGTCCGGCCGGCCGAGTTCGTGATCGTCAGGATCCAGCAGACGTCCGGGCAGTTCGCGCTCTAGTCGCGGCCCCAGGAATACCGAGGACATTCTCCGATGGCTGAGTTCACGGTCAACGCCCATCGTTTCGACCCGTACAAGAACTTCAAGTTCCTGGTCCTGTGGGACGGTCGGACGGTCGCGGGCATCAGCAAGATCAGTCCACTGAAGCGGACCACCGAGGTCGTCAAGCACCGGCACGGCGGCGACCCCTCCTCCCCGCGCAAGTCGCCGGGACGCTCCGAGTTCGAGGGCATCACCCTGGAGCGCGGGGTGACCCACGATCCCGAGTTCGACCGCTGGGCCAACAAGGTCTGGCAGGTCGGCGCCGGTCTCGGCTCCGAGGTGTCCCTCGCGGACTTCCGCAAGGACATCGTCATCCAGGTGCTGAACGAGGCCGGCCAGGTCGCCGTCTCGCACAAGCTGTACCGGACCTGGCCCAGCGAGTACCAGGTGCTCGGTGAGCTGGACGCCAACGCCAACGCGGTGGCCATCCAGTCGCTGAAGCTGGAGTGCGAGGGCTGGGAGCGGGACTACGAGGTGCCCGAGCCCACCGAGCCCTCCTTCCTCAACCCGGCCTGACCCAGAGAGAGTTCGCGGTCATGGCGATCACGGGGGCGGCCGGCCTGCTGGCCACCTGGGAGGCGGGGCTCGCCGAGGCACCCGCCGGGCGCGCGCTGCTGCTGCACCGCACCGCGCGCCCGGACCTCGACGCCCGGGCACTGCCCGCGCTCCCGGTGGGGGAGCGGGAGACGGACCTGTTCGCGCTGCGCCGGGCGCTGTTCGGCGAGCGCATGCAGGTACGGCTGGACTGCGCGGCGTGCGGCGAGGACATGGAGTTCGACCTGGACGCCGGGGAGTTCGCCCGGTCGGTGAGCGGCCGCGGGGAGTCCGTGGTGCGCGTCGCGCAGGACGGCTGGGAGGCCGAGTTCCGGCTGCCCGGGATCGCCGACCTGGCCGCGGCCGCGCGCGCCGCGGACCCGCGCGCCGCGCTGCTGGCACGGTGCCTGGTGGCGGCGGCGCACGAGGGTACGGCGGCCACCGCAGACGACCTGCCCGAGCCCGTGCGGCGCCGGATCGCCGAGGCGGCCGAGGCCGCCGACCCGGCTGCCGACATGACGCTCGACGTGGCCTGCCCCGAGTGCGGGGACGCCACACGGGCGGAGCTGGACATCGCCTCGTACCTGTGGACCGAACTGGACTCCTGGGCGCGGGACCTGCTGCTCGACGTCCATCTGCTCGCGACGGCCTACGGCTGGAGCGAGCCGGAGATCCTGGCGCTCAGCCCGCTGCGGCGCCGCTACTACCTGGAGTTGTGCGCCGATGTCTGACTCCACGTCCGGCTCCGGGGAATCCGGTGCCCTGCCCGGCTCCCCGGCCGAAGGTACCGGCGCCGCCGACTTCCTCGACCGGCTGATCGCCCGGCACGCCCCGGCCGCCGCCGGTCCGCGTCCGGGAGTGGTGCGGGTGCAGCCCCGGCTGCCCGGCCCGTTCGAACGCGTCGAGGCGGTACGGGACCGGACCCGGGACGACGACGCGGACACCGGCCCGCTGCCGCCCACCGCGGCGCCGTCGGCCACGCTCCGCGCCGGCGTCCCGCGGCCCGGCCCCGCCGCCGAGGCCGCGCGCCCGCACCCGGAGCGGGAGCGGACCGTCGTACACACCGAACGCCTCACCGGTGGGACGGCGCCGAGCGCGGTACGGCCCGGCCTGGCCGAGCTGCCGCTGCTGCGTCCCGCCGCACCGCCGGTCAGCGGGCCCCGGCCGGTGCCGGACGCCGGGCGGCGCCTGTCCGGGCGACCGGAACCGGCCGAGCGCCGGGCCGAGGCGTCCGGGCCCGTGCCCCGGGGCGCGGACACCGCCCGCCCCACCCCGCCGGCCTTCGCGCGGCCCCGCGCCGCGGACACGGCGGCGGCCCGGGACGTCGTACGGCAGGCGGCCGCACGGAGGGCGGGGCGGACACCCGAGCAGGTGGTGCAGGTGCAGATCGGGAGGCTGGAAGTGACGGCGGCACCGGGGCCGTCCGACGGCAACCGGCAACGCCCGCCGGTGAACCGCCGGCCGGGGACGACGGTGAGCCTCGCCGAGTATCTGGCCCGGGGGCGCGAATGAGCGGCACGGCAGGCATCAGGACGACAGGGACCGAGGAACTCACGCCATGAGCAACGCACTTGCCATCGCCCATGTGACCCAGGCCCTCGCCCTGCTGATCGAGACCAACATCGGGCCCGAGACCGACATGGCGGTCAAGGTCGAGGCGCGCAGGCCGCCCGCGGAGCCCACCCTGGACCAGCCCACCATCTCGGTCTTCCTGTACCAGGTGACGCCCAACGTCTCGCAGCGCAACAACGACCTGCCGACCCGCGCGGGCGACGGCACCCTCGTCAGGCGACCCGCCGCCGCGCTCGACCTGCACTACCTGATCAGCGCCTACGGCGACGAGAACGAACTCGTCGGGCAGCGGCTGATCGGCTCCGTGGTGCGCACGCTGCACGAGATCCCGATCCTGCCGAAGGACATCATCGAACTCGCCCGCGAGAAGGCCCATCTGGCGGCCAGCGACCTCGGCGAGTCGGCGCAGCGGGTGCGGTTCACGCCGACGGTGATGGACATCGACGAGACGTCGAAGCTGTGGGGGATGCTCCACCAGACGCCGTACGCGCTGTCCGTGGTCTACCAGGCGTCGCTGGTCCTCATCGACGGACGGGAGATCCCGGTGCCGCGCCCGCCGGTGGAGCGGGCGGACGTACGGGTGCTGCCGTTCGCTGCGCCGGGTGCGCCGGAGCCCGGGGGCGGTAAGGGGGACGCGGCCGGGACCGCGACGCCAAAGGACGGGACGCCGCAGCCCGCCAAGAAGGCCGCGAAGGCGCCCGCGAAGGCGCCCGCGAAGTCCGCGGCGCGCTCGAAGGCGCCGGAGAAGGCGGTCGCCAAGGCACCGGCCCGCACACGGCGGCAGACCACCCGGGGCCGGGCGGGCGGCGCCGCCCCCGCCGGGGAGCCGAGCGGCTCCGGCAAGACGGAGAAGACGAACAAGACGGACAACACGGACAACACCGAGAAGGCCGAGGCGGCGGACGGGGCCGGGAAGGCCGAGACGGACACGAAGGCCCGGCGCACGGACAGGACGGAGCACTGAGGCGGCATGGGAACCACGGGGGCAGGTGAGGACATGGGGACGCACGGGACGGCGGCCACCGGCGATGACGCCGCCGTGCTCATGGCGGAGATCCGCCGCGTCCTGGCCCGCGTGGACGCCCACGCGGCGCGCGCCGCCCGGCCGGAGGCGAGCCACGCCGCGAACGCCGACACCGACGCCGAACCGGCGGCCGCCGGCTCCCTCGATCCCGTACGGCAGTCCGCCGCACCCCTCGACGCACTCGTCGCCTGCTTCGGACTGACCTCCTTCGAGCGCGACCTCGTTCTGCTCACCGCCGCCCAGGAACTGGAGCCCACCACCGCCGCCCGCTGTGCCGCCGCCGGCGGTGATCCGGAGCGCGCCCACCCCACGTTCGGCCTCGCGCTCGCGGCCCTCGACGCGCCGCACTGGAGCGCGCTCACGCCGGTGGCCCCCCTGCGACGCTGGCGGATCGCCGAACTCGACGACGAGACCCGGCTCACCACGTCCCGGCTCCGGCTGGACGAACGCATCCTGCACTTCCTGCTGGGCTCGCCCTACCTGGACGCCCGGCTGCACGGCCAGTTGCGGCGCGCCCCCGCCCCGGACCGGCTGCCGCCGTCCTACGACCTGACCGCGCACCGGGTCGCCGAGGGCTGGACGACGGCGGGAGCGGACGTACCGCCCCTGGTCGAGGTGACCGGCGGGGACCCGCGCAGCCGGGCCGACATCGCGGCGGCCGCCGCCGGCCGGTGCGGGCTCGGTCTGTACACGACGAGCGCCGAGGACCTGCCCACCGACCCCGCCGCACGGGACCGGCTGGCCCGGCTGTGGCAGCGCGAGGCGATCCTGCTGCCCGCCGCGCTCCTCGTCGAGGTGGGCGACCTGGACCGCGAGCAGCGGGCGGCCCTGGAGGCGTTCCTGGCCGGGGCGGCCGTGCCCGTGGTGGTCTCCAGCGAGGACCCGCTGCGCTCCGACCGCCCGCACGGCGCGCGTGTGACGGTCCCGCGGCTCGACGACGACGAGCAACTCGCCCTGTGGTCCGAGGCGTTCGCGGAGACCGACCTGGAGGAACGCGAACTGCGCTCCCTGGTCGCCCAGTTCCAGCTTCCGCCGCACGTCGTCCGGTCCGCCGCCGCCACGGTGGTGCGCGACCTCCCCCGCGAGGACGACCTGGACGCCGCGGGACTCGCCTGGCGGGCCGGGATGCGGGAGGCCCGGATCGGGATGGACGAGCTGGGCCGGCGCGTCGAACCGCAGGCCGGCTGGGACGACCTGGTGCTGCACGAGCGGCAGGTGGCCGTGCTGCGCGAGATCGTCGCGCACGTACGGCAGCGGCCCACCGTCCACCAGGAGTGGGGCTTCGCGGGCACCCTGCGCCGGGGACTCGGCGTGACCGCCCTGTTCGCCGGAGGCTCGGGCACCGGCAAGACGCTTGCCGCCGAGGTCATGGCCGGGGAACTGGGCCTCGACCTGTTCGTCATCGACCTGTCCCAGGTGGTCAGCAAGTACATCGGCGAGACCGAGAAGAACCTGCGCCGGGTCTTCGACGCGGCCGAACGCGGTGGCGCGCTGCTCCTCTTCGACGAGGCGGACGCGCTGTTCGGCAAGCGCAGCGAGGTCAAGGACAGCCACGACCGGTACGCCAACCTCGAAGTCAGCTATCTGCTGATGCGGATGGAGGCCTACCGCGGCCTGGCGGTCCTCACCACCAACATGAAGAAGGCACTGGACACCGCCTTCCTGCGGCGCATCCGCTTCGTCGTCGACTTCCCCTTCCCCGCCGAGCACGAGCGCGCGGAGATCTGGCGCCGCGTGCTGCCGCCGCAGGCACCGGTGAAGGACATCGACTGCGAGCTGCTCGCCCAGCTCACGGTCGCGGGCGGCTCGATCCGCAACATCGCCCTGTCCGGGGCGTTCCTGGCCGCCGAGGAGGACGACCGCCTCCAGATGCGGCACATGCTCGCGGCGGCCCGCACCGAGTACCTGAAGCTGGAGCGGTCCCTGACGCCGACGGAGGTCCGGGGATGGGTGTGACCGGAGGACCTTCGCCGAAGGGGCGTGCGGGAAGCGAGCCCTCGACGATCCGCGTGGAGATCGGCGAACTCGCCCTGGAGGGCTTCCGCGTGGACGCGGAGCGGGTCCGCGCGGAGTTCGCGCACGAGCTGACCCGGCTGGTGAGGGAACGCGGCGTGCCGCTGGCCACGGACGGCCCGGTCACCCTGGACGCCGTGTCCGGGCTGCCGCCCCTGCCCGCCGGCCTCACCGCCCGCCGCCTCGGACAGGAACTGGCGCGCGCGGTCCACCACGGGCTGAGCGGCCGCGGGGAGGTGACGCGGTGAGCGACTCCCGCACGCCAGGGACCTCATCCGAGCAGTCGGCCGAGCAGCGGCGCCGCAAGCGCAGGGAACGGGCCGCCACGTCCCGTGCGCCCGAGCCCAAGAACATCGTCAGCGGCGCCGGTCAGCCCCTCGACCCCGGCGTACGCCGCGAACTGGAGGAGCGGCTCGGTCACGACCTGGGCCGGGTCCGGCTGCACACCGGCCGCGACGCCGGGCAGCTGACCGAAATGCTCGGCGCGGACGCGGTCGCGGTCGGCCAGGACGTCTTCTTCCGCGAGGGGGCCTTCAAACCCGGCACGGACGAGGGCCGCCGACTGCTCGCCCACGAGTTGCTGCACACCGTGCAGAACCCGCACGGCCTCGGCGCCCTGCGCGCCGGACGCGAACCCGGCGCCGTCAGCCTGCCCCAGCAGGCCGTCGAACGGGAGGCGGAGTCGGCGGCACAGGACGTCGTACGCGGCCTGGAGGCCCCCGAGGTCGAGGAGGGCCGGGCCACCCCGGGCTGGCTGCGCTACGCCACCGTCGACGCCGACCGCAGCCGCGCCGAGGCCGTCGACCCGGCGACCCTCCTCGACCGGCTCACGAACTCGGTGATCCGGTCGCTGCGCAGCGACCCGGAGGACCTGTCCCAGCGCACCCGCAAGCAACTCGCGCGACTGCCGGGGGAGTTGCTCGACGGAGTCCTGATACGCCTGGAGAGCAGGCTGCTCGGTTCCGAGCAGGACCGGGTGCTCGACCTCGTCGACGAGATCGAGGCGTACGACGACTTCGCCGACGACGGCCTGGAACGGGACGCCCACGAGGCGCCCGCCCTCACGCCGGACCTCGCCGAGGAGGTGCGGGCCGAACGGGACCGCGAGGACCGGGCCGCGCGCGACCGGCGGACGCCGGAGCGGGAGCCGGAGACGGCGCCCGGCCAGGAGGATTCCCCAAGGGGTTCCCGGGAGCAGGAGCAGGATCAGCAGGGGCAGGGGCAGGGGCAGGGGCAGGGGCAGCAGGACGGGGAGGGACGGACCGGGTCCGGTCAGGAGGAGCAGCGGACCGGCGGGGAGCAGGAGGCCGGCGGCGGGGCGAAGGGCGCTTACGGCAAGGAGCAGGACCCCGGAGGCAAGGAGCAGGACTCCGGAGGTCAGGAGGCGACCGAGCGGCAGGAGACGCCGGCCGCGAGCGCGGAGGAGTCGGCCGCACGCAACCGCCCCGGTGCCGCCGAGGCCGCCGTCGCGGGCGGACAGGTCAGGCCGCAGGACAAGCGCGGTCAACGGCAGCCGACCGGTTCCCCGAAGGCGTCCGGCAAGGACACCCGGCTGCCCGGCGCGCTCAGCACCCTCGACGGCCGGCGCAACCAGGACGTCGAAGGCCTGGAGGAGGAGACCGGCGAAGAGCCGCTCGACGCCGGGAGCGAGTCCGAGGTCGACGCCGGGGCGGGGGAACCGAGCGCCTGGGACGTGAAGCTCCAGCCCGAGGACTTCCTGCCGAAGGACGACCTGGACGTCTCCGGCGTGCCGACCGCCGACGAGCTGGACCCGTCGTCGTCCGCGTCCCCCTCCCTGCCCTTCTTCCCCGCACCGCCGCCCACCAGGGCCGACCAGGTGCGGGCCGAGCGGGAGGCGGAGGACGCCGAGGACGCGGCGGCGGAGGCGGAGCCGGAGGAGGAGACCGTTACGGCGGGGGACGCCGGATCCCCGGCCCCGGAGACCGAGGGCGGCCCGCAGGGCACGGGAGCGCCGGACGCCCTCGCCGTCGAGCGGACCGCCCTGCCCCCGACCGTTCCCACCACCGGCGCCAGGGACCCCAAGAACGGCGACGATCCCAAGGCGGGACCGGTCGCGGCCCAGACCACCGTGCAGGAGGCGCCGAACAGGGCGGAGTCGAAGTCCGAGGGCGGCGGCGAGGCCAGGGAGTCCGCCGCCAAGGAGGAGAAGGGCACCGCAGCGGCGGGCGACAACGCGCCGGCGGCTCCGGAGAAGGAGTCCCCGCAGGCGGCGGGAGGCCGGTCGGCGCAGTCCGAGGCCGAGGCGGGATCCGCCGCGGGTACGGCTACGCCTGCGCCGGCGGCTCAGGAGGCCCGTACGGAACCGCCGGCACGTCCCGAACCGGGACCGGCTTCGCGTACCGAACCGGGACCTGAGGCGCGTACCGCACCAGGCCCGTCACCACGTACCGAACCCGAGACCCGCACGGCGTCGCACACCCCCGCCGAACCCGCCGCCTCTCCCGCCGGCCGTGGCGAGTCCCCCGCACCCGCACCTTTGACCGCACCCGGCGCCGCGTCCGCCGCCCCGAAGGGGGCCCCGGAGAGCGGGCCCGCCGCCGGGGGGCCCGCACCGGCACGGACGGGCGGAGGCGGGGGAGGGGCCGGAGGCGGCGGCCGGGCCGCGGCCGGGCGCGGCAAGGGGAGGAAGGACTCCGCGCCGGCACCGGACCTCTCCGGAGTCTCCCCCGAAGCCGGTCTGGCCTCCGCGGCCGGGCTCAAGCCGCACAAGGCACTTCAGGCCATGGGCGGGGTGGGCGGCGCGGTCGACCGCTCGGTCGGGGACGAGCGCCGGACGCTGGCGGCGGCGCCCCCCTCGATGGAACGACCGGCCGGCGCCCCCCGGACCCTCCAGGGCAAGCCGAGGACGGACGCCCCGGCGCAGTACTCGCAGGACCCGGCCCAGCAGGCCCAGGAACCGGAACGCGAGGACGCCGAGGTCACCGGGGCGAAGGCACCCGAGGGCCGGATCGAGGCGGAGGAGGCCGAGGAGCCGGGCGGCTGGGACACCTTCAAGATGGCGCTGGGCTTCGGCATCGGCAAGGTGGCGAGCTGGCTCGGATTCGAGGTGGACGCGCAGGAACTGGCGGCCAAGTTCGCCGGGCTGCCGACGAAGGACGAGGCCCTCAAGCAGGCGCAGGCGGGCAACGCCCCCGGCGTGCAGATGCAGGGCGCGGCCGACGGGAAGGCCGGGGAGCAGAGCGGGCACGTCGACGCCAAGGGCCGGCAGACCGTGGCCACGGCGCGGGACGACGCGGGCCGTGCGATGGGCGAGGACCAGGTCTATCCGGACGCGCCCGCGGAGCGGCTCACGGCCCGGGTGCCGGGTGCCGGGGGCGGCGGCGGTGAGGGCGTCGGCGCGACGGGCGCCGGCGGTGCCGTGCCGGCCGAGGCGGCGTCCGAGGTGGCGGAGCACGATCGCGGGCCGCAGCTCCAGGCGGCGTTCGCGGACGGGCAGAAGGGCGTCTCGGAGGGCCGGCAGGCCAAGGACCGCGACTTCCGGGGCGCTCAGGCCAGGCACAGGCAGCAGGTGGACGCCGAGATCGCGGCGAACACGCGGACGCAGGCGGACGAGCGCGAGAAGGCGAGGGGCGAGGTCGGCGCCCGGCGCGAGGACTGGCGTGCGCAGCAGGACGAGGAGCTGCGGGGCCTCGGCGACAAGAAGAGCGAACGGCGCGAGCAGGTCCGCAAGGACGTCGAGGACCGGGAGAAGAAGACCGACGACGACGTCGAGAAGGAGAAGGAGGGCAGCGACAAGAAGATCAAGGACGAGGGCGAGCAGGCGGAACGGGAGGCGGAGCGGAAGAAGGACGACTCCGTCCAGGAGTCCGGCAACTGGATCACGAAGGCCTTCGACTGGATCAAGCAGAAGGTCATCGAGATCAAGAACGCGATCGTCCGGGTGATCCGGGCGGCGCGGGACGCCGTCGTCGGCTTCATCCGCACGTTCAAGGAGACGGTGGAGCGCTGGATCGACGAGGCCCGCAAGGGGATCGTCGAGGCGATCAAGAAGTTCATCACGGACCTGATCGAGTTCGCGAAGGCGATGGTCCGCGCCGTCGTCGAACTGGCCCGCCGTGTCCGCAAGTTCATCACCGATCTGATCGCGGCGGCGATCGCGCTGGTCAACCGCCTGGCGCAGGCGCTGAAGCAGGCGATCTCGGACCTTCTCGACGCCGTCGGCAAGCTGCTCAGCGGCATCCTGGACCTGCTGAAGAGGATGCTGTTGGCCGCGGTCCAGGCCGTCGTGGCCGCGGTGAAGGCGATCATGGACTTCGCGGCGGGGCTGCTGAGCGCGCTGGGCGACTTCATGCTGATCGCGGTCGACTTCCTCTCGGACCCGGGCGGCTGGCTGGGCGGCGCGAAGAACTCCGCGGTGGACGGCGCGAAGAACCACCTCTTCCGGGAGGTGAAGTCGGCGGTCAGGGAGTGGTTCCAGTCCAAGATCGAGGAGATCCTGGGCATCCCGCGGGCAGTCCTCGACAAGCTGATCAAGGGCGGCATCACCCTCGAACGGATCGTCAAGGAGACCTGGGACGCGATCGTCCCGCAACTCCCCGTGATCATCGGTGAGATCGTCGTCACCAAGGTCATCGCCAAGCTGATCCCCGGCGCCGGCTGGGTGATGGCGGTCATCGACGCCCTGCGCACGGCCATCGGTGCCCTCGGCGAGATCCTGCGCGCGTTCGGCGCGGTCCTCGACTGGCTCAAGGCCGTCCGCTCCGGCGGCGCGGGCATCCTCTTCGCGAAGGCGGTCGCGGCCGGCATCGTGGCCCTCCTCGAACTGGCCTACGAGGCCCTCCTGTCCGGCATAGGCAAGTACGTCGCCAAGGTGGGCCGCCGCCTCAAGAGCGTGGCGGAACGACTCGGCAGGGGCAGGCCGGGCGGCGGCAGGCCTGGCGCGGCCGGCTCGGACGGGGAGGTCCCGCCGAAGCAGGTACCCGTCAGGAACAGGCCCGGCACGGAAACCCCGTCCCGGACCGCGCCCGCGACCTCGACGAAGCCGAAGTCGGGCGAGGCCACGCAGGGCAGGCCCAAGCCGCCCGCCGACACCAAGGCGCCGAAGGGCAGGGACGGCGCGTCGGGGCAGGAGGAGCGGAAGCCGGACAGCGCACCCACTCCGGCCGCGAAGCCCGCACCGAAGCCGGAACCCCGTCCCCGGCCGAAGCCCGAGCCCGCGGCGCGGCCCGAAGGAGCCGACGGCAGCGCCCCGGACAGGCCGAAGGACACGGGTCAGCGGCCGAAGGGCGACGGGAAGGAACCCGCCAGGCCCAGGAACGACGACAGGGACGCTGCGGACGCCACCTCCCGGGACACGACCAGGCCGAAGGACCCGAACGCGCCCAAGGACCCGGTCAAACCCAGGAACTCGACCGAACCGAAGGGCGCCGCCGAGCCGGACCGGGACTCGCCCGGGCGGGACAGGAGCGGCGACACCCCCGCACGGCGAGGATCCGGCCGGGACCGTGAGAGGCGTGCACCGAGGAGGGACGACGACGGACGCAGGCCGAAGTCACGTGACGACGGCAGGAAGCCCGGCTCGACACGCGACAAGCGCGACAGGAGGGACGGCAGGCGACCGAAGTCCCGGCAGGACAAGGAGAACAGGAGAACCGAGGAGGAGAAGCGGAGCGGCCCGAAGCAGCAGCGTCTGACCAAGGCCGTTGCCAGGATCAGGGCCATCCTCACCCGGCTGCTCCGTCCCGGCCTGCCACGCCCCGCGCACCAGGCCACGCTCGTGGCGCTGCGCAGGTGGTACCGGCTGCAGTCGCTGGAGCGTCAGCAGCCCAGCCGTACCGCGTTCGAGGTCAGGGCGAAGCTGAACCCCGAGGAGAGGGTGATCGAGGGCTTCCCGCAGGAGCTCAACGACTACCTCAACAAATGGGACCTCCCGCGCCCCGAGGTCGTCCCGACACCGGAGAACGGCGTGGCGCCCGGACCGGACACCAACGCGCGGTACATCAACCCCGAGTACGCGCGGGCGTTCGGAAGGCCGCCGAGCCAGCAGTTCACCTACGGGTTCCCCTATCTGGAGAACCTCTACAAGCACACCAGCAACCCTCCGCAGTGGGACCGGATGCACCTCATACCGCGTGAGGTGGGCGGACCGGCCAAGACGTCCAACTTCGTACCGGCCAGGAACGACGACAACGCGGGCTTCTACCACACGATCGAGAAGTTCGCGGCCCAGGCGTTCGGCGAGAAGAACGAGGACGAGCCGCCGATCCCGGGGTGGTATCGCACTCTTCTGACGCGCTACGACGGCCCCGTCTCCGTGAATCCGCAGTATCCGTACGGGCAGTACCCGAAGGGCTTCCCGCAGAAGATCGAGGTCGAGTGGGGCCTGTACCGCAAGCGGGGCGCCGGCAGCGGCAGGAACCGGTCCGACTGGATGAAGCTGCCTGCCACGCGGACGGCCACGAAGACTTTCAATCCGCCGCCGTCATCGGCCGCCAAGGACCTCAACCCGGTGAACATCAACAGGGATTCCCGAGAGGATGTGAAGCGCGCGCTCGGCAGGCCGACGAATCTTTTCATTCAAGCCGTCATGAAGGTGCGGGAAAGGGCCGCGCCCGGCACCAAGGCTTTCCACGACATCAACGACATGCGCGACAAGCTGTCGAAGTTCCGATCGGACAGCGGGAAGGGCCTTTACTCGTTGGAGAAGAACATGAAGGACATAGAGGATCGCTTCAACCAAGGGTTCTTCACCTTCTGACCAAGAGGCACCGCCCAGGAAAGGCCTACGTCCATGACGCATCTGACCGCCGACGAAGAGCGGCACGCCGCATCGCTCACGGCGATCCGTGACAGCCCACGACTGAACGCCCGGTGCGGCGACCTCGCTCAGCTCGCGGAGCCCGTCGAGGAATTGCTTCCGCTGTACGAGCACAACGAGGACTGGGACGAGGTCCGGCTCGACGACGACCTCATGACCTGCGCGTTGCGCTTCACCGATCTCGGTGCGCAGTGGGAGACGACGGACGGTCTTCCGGAGCTCTACGGTGAATTCCGCATCCTGCATTTCTATGATGTGTTCGAGCAGCCCGAAGGGCCGTCGCCGCTGCCGGACGCCACCGACTTCCAGCGGGGCTTCCTGTCGGAACTGCGCAGCTTCGACCGCACACCCCGTTCCGGGGCGGGAATGATGTCCTACATCCGGATGCAGCCGCGGACCACCCCGCTGGAGATCTGGTACCAGGACATCGCCGACATCGGCGTCGATCCGTATCCGCCGGGTCTTCTGAAGATGGACGTCACCTACTGCCAGTACCTCGATGCCCTGTTGCTCACGAAGGGCACCTACGGATGGCAGTACCTCTTCACCGACATCTCCTTGGGCGGCAGTGGTTTCCGGAACACCGTCCGGTATCTGGAGCGGATGCTGGAGATCTTTCCCGAGCTCTTTCCGGAACACGATTACAGCGACCTGCGTGACCGTCTGGAGGCCCGCCGGTGACCCGCTACGCAGACATCCCCAAACCCATCCGCTCGGGCCTGGTGGTGGTGAACCCCGACACCGGTGCGCCCCAGCGCGTCATCGTGCTGCAGTTCAATCCGGACACCCTGGAGCGGAGCGTCGCTCCGCAGTCCGCCGGGGACGGTGGGGACGCCGGGGGCGGGGGGACCGGGAACGGGGACCGGAACGAGGCGCTCCGGCTGAAGGGCCCCGCCCAGGAGACCTGGAAGTTCACCGCCGAGATCGACGCCACCGACCAGTTGGAGATCGCCGCGCCCGACGGCATCCATCCGCAGCTGGCGGCGCTGGAGATGCTCGTGCAGCCGACCACCGGGCAACTGCGCGCGGCGAGCCGGCTGGCGGAGCAGGGCACCATCGAGATCAGCCCGATCGAGATGCCGCTGACCCTGTTCACCTGGGGCAGCAAGCGGGTCATGCCCGTGCGCCTGACGGAGCTGTCCATCAACGAGTCCGCCTTCGACGTGAACCTCAACCCCATCCGGGCCTCGCTCGCCGTCGGCATGAAGATCCTCACCGTCAGCGACCTGCCCGCCGGGCACCGCGGCGCGGACCTGTACATGGCGCACCTCGCGCAGAAGGAGCGGCTGGCCGCCGCCGCCCGCAGCGGCGGCCCCGGCGCCCTCGGCCTCAGCGGCACCGGCGTACTGAGCGGAAGGAGCTGAACCCACCATGACCGGCATCGAGCCCTACGAGAACGCCTTCGACTCCATACCGGGCGCCCACCCCTACCCCCGGACCAGCCGCTACCACGACGCGGAGATCGGGGTCCACCGGGGGCCCGACGGCACGGAAGTGCGCTACACCAAGCGGCGGTTGCTGCCCCCGCTGGACGGCGACCGGCCGACCCGGGAGCACACCGTCGCCGCCGGCGACCGCCCCGACCTGCTCGCGCAGCGCTACTTCGGCGACCCCGGCCAGTGGTGGCAGATCGCCGACGCCAATCCCGTGCTCGACCCGAGGGAGCTGACCGCCGAGGCCGGCCGGGTCGTCGACATCCCGCTCGACGACGGGACCCCGCGGGGGGAGCGACGTGTTTGACCTGCCCGTGGGGCAGGGCCCCGTCCACGTCACGCTCCAGATGGGGCCGCAACTCGTCCGGCCCGTCCCGGCCGAGGTCACCCAGGCCCTGCTGTCCGCGCAGATCACCGCGACGGCGGGGGAGCGCAGCGGCTTCCAGCTGGCCTTCGACATGACCAAGAACGGCGTCATCAGCCGGCGTCTGCTCCCCGAGGGCTTCTTCGACCCCAAGACCCGGCTGGTCGTCACCGTCACCGTCAGGGGCACCACCGAGGTCCTCTTCGACGGACTGGTCGTACGGCAGGAGGTCGGCGCCAGCAACCAGCCCGGCCACTCCACCCTCACCGTCACCGGCGAGGACCTCACGCTTCTGATGGACCTGGAGGAGCGCACCGCCCGGTACCCCAACCTGCCGCCCTCCGAGCGGGTGCTGGCCATCCTGCGCCGGTACTCCGACTACGGCATCCGGCCCGACGTCTACACGGAGAAGGTGGCCCAGCCCCCGCACCAGGACCTGCGGGTGCACTACCAGACCGGCACCGACCTGCAGTACGTCACCGAGCTGGCCCGCGCCAACGGGTACACCTTCTACCTCGAACCCGGCCCCACCCCCGGCCGCTCCTCGGCACGCTGGGGACCCGAGGTGCGCCTCGGCATCCGCCAGCACGCCCTCAGCGTGAACCTGGACGCCGACTCCACCGTCGACCAGCTGACGTTCGCCTACGACGGCACGGCCCGCGAGGAGCCCCAGGCCCGCTGGCAGGACCCGGGGACCCGGCTGTCCACCCTGCTCCCGCAGCCGCCGATCAGCCCGCTCCGCCCGCCCCTGGGCAGGCGGCCCACGCCGGCCCTGAAGCGGCGGACCCTGGCCGGCACCGCCAAGCAGCAACGCGGGCAGGCCGAGGCGGAGTTGCTCGCGCGGGCCGCGATCTCGGCCGACGTCGTCTCCGGCTCCGGCTCGCTCGACGTCAACCGGCACGGCTACATCCTCCAGCCCCGTCAGCTCGTCGGCGTACGCGGCGCGGGGCGGGCGTACGACGGCGACTACTTCGTCAAGTCCGTGACGCACAACCTGCGGCCGGGCTCCTTCCAGCAGAACTTCACGCTCTCCCGCGAGGGCCTCGAAGCGCGCAGCGACCACGTCAGGCCCTAACACCCCTCAGGAGCACCTCAGCATGGCGGCACCCAGCAATCGCTACCTCGGCAAGTACCGCGGCCGGGTCGTGGACAACAACGACCCGCTGCGCATCGGCCGCATCACCGTCGAGGTCCCGGACGTCCTCGGCGACGAGCCGTCGACGTGGGCGCTGCCCTGCCTGCCGTTCACCGGGCCCGAGTCGGGGCAGTTCGTCGTACCGCCGCCCGGCACGGGTGTGTGGGTGGAGTTCGAGCAGGGGGACCCGAGCTTCCCGGTGTGGACCGGGTGCTGGTGGGGCGCGGCCGAGGAACTGCCGCCCGACGCCCGCCGCGAGCTGCGGGCCGACGTGCCGAACAAGCCGGTCGTCGTCCAGACGCCGCTGGCGCACAAGCTCGTCATGAGTGACACGCCCGGTGCCGAGGAGGGGATCCTCCTGCAGGCCAAGGGCGGCGCGTACATCCGCATCACCGAGGAGGCCGTGGTCATCGCGACCGGCGCGGGTGCGCAGGTGGTGCTGCGGGGACGTGAAGTGACCATCAACGAGGGCCAGTTGACCGTGCTCTCGAAGCGTTAGCAGAAGACGGGGGAGATGCGAAGTGACCGGGACATCCGGGGGGCTGCTCGGCGCGGCCGCCGTGATCAGCTGTCCGCACGGCGGCCGAGCCACCGCCGCGACCACATCCGGGACAACCGTGTTCATCGACGGGGTGCCGGCGGCGACCGCCGCGCACAGCTACGTCGTCACCGGCTGCCCGCACACCGTCGACCAGGTGCCCATGCCCTGTGTCGCGGTCCGCTGGACCGGCTCCGACACCGGCGTCACCGTCGACGGCACGCCGGTACTGCTCGACACCTCCACGGCCGAGTGCTTCACGGCGGCGTTCGTCCCCCAGGGACCACCCGTCGTCCAGGCCGTGCAGCGAAAGGTCACGCTCCGATGAGCCCCACCCCATCCCACCTCCCGGCAGCCGCGCCGGCAGCCGCCCCGATCCGCCCGGCACCGGGCGCCCCGAGCCGCCGCCCGGTCCTCGCGACGAACGTCGCCACGGCCGACGCTCCGAGCCGCCACCCGGCCGCCCCGAGGAGCGTCCCCACAGGCGACGCCCCGATCCGCCCGGCAGTCGATGCCTCGATCCGGCCGTCGGCAGGCACCCCGAGCCGTCGGCCGACCCTCATCCCGAGCCGTCGCCCGGCCCCCACCCCGACCCGGCCCAGGGGAGGCGTCCGATGACCCGTCACGTCGGTTCGACGTCCGGCCCCGTGCGGCCGCAGAGCCCCCCGCCCGCCCCCCGATCCCTGACGAGCCGCCCGATGAGCGTCCGCCCCCGCACCGACATCGCCTTCCCCTTCCGCCCCGACCGCCGCGGCCGCACCGCCCACGCCACCCCGGCCGAGCACGTCCACGACCTGATCGAGCAACTCCTCTTCACCAGCCCCGGCGAACGCGTCATGCGCCCCGACTTCGGCTGCGGCCTGCTCGACCTGGTCTTCGCCCCCAACAGCCCCGAGCTGATCCACACCCTGGAACTCTCCGTGCACGCCTCCCTCCAGCGCTGGCTCGGTGACCTCATCGACGTCGAGGCCCTCGACGTGATCAGCGAGGACCACGTGGTCCGCGTCCACCTCGCCTACGTCGTGCGCGCCACCGGCGCCCGGCGCGAGGACGTGTTCGAGGGGAGGGCCACCGCATGACCGGGACGACCTCACCCCGCCGGGCCAAGGTGCGCGCCGCGCAGCTCAACGGCATCGACGCCGTGGAGGCCGACGACGACGGGCTGCTGCTCACCGTCACCTTCCTCGGCAAGGCCCCGCACGGCCTGACACCCGAGAACGTCCGTATCGACGGCGGCCGCCGCGTCACCGGCATCACCGCGCTCGACGTCGCCGTCGAACGCGAGGACGACCCGGAGCTCGACGACCGGCTCCACGTCACCCTCGACCGCACCGGCGACACCTCCCGCTACCGCCTGTCCCTGGTCGAGACCGACCCCTACGGCCGCCCCGGCACGGAACCCTTCCGCGGTTTCGACCAGCGCTACCACGGCGCGACGTTCGTGTTCCGGCCCGACGGCCCGACCCCGTTCGACTGCGCCGACGGGCACGACGAGCGGCCGGACTTCCCCGAGGCGCCGGTCGTCGACTACACCGCCCGCGACTACGACACCATCCGCAAGCTCCTGCTCGACCGGCTCGCGCTCACCACGCCCGACTGGCGTGAACGCAGCCCCGCCGACCTCGGCACGACCCTGGTCGAACTGCTCGCCCACACCGGCGACCAGATCAGCCACCAGCAGGACGCGGTCGCCACCGAGGCGTACCTGGACACCGCCCGCCGCCGGGTCTCCGTACGGCGCCACGTCCGCCTCATCGACTACGCCATGCACGACGGCTGCACCGCCCGGGCGTACGTCACCGTCGAGACCACCGGTGACCGCACGCTCGCCCCCGGCACGTTCCGTTTCGCCTCCGTCGACGTCCGCACCCTCGACCCGCACGACCGCCCCGAGCCGGGCACCGTCATTGAGGAAGGGGACCTGGCCGACCTCGACGAGCGAGGCTCCGTCGAGGTGTTCGAGCCCGTCGTCGGCGCCGACCCGCTCCAGCTGAGGGTCGCGCACAACGCGATCCGGCTGTGGACGTGGGGCGGCGAGGTCTGCGCCCTGCCCGAGGGCGCCACCTCGGCGACCCTGCGCGACGCCTGGACCGACCCGGAGACCTGCCGGGACCGCCGGCTCGACCTGCGGCCGGGCGATCTGCTCCTGCTGGAGGAGGTGCGGGGCGCGCGCACCGGCACCCCCGGCGACGCCGACCCGGGCCACCGCCAGGCGGTCCGCCTGACCTCCGTCACCCCGGCCGTCGACCGCATCGAGGACCAGCCGGTCCTGGAGGTCACCTGGGCCGTCGAGGACGCCCTGCGCCGCCCGTTCCGCCTCACCGTCCGCGCCGGCCGGGACTGCCTGCCGGTCGAGGACGTCACCCTCGCCCGCGGCAACGTCGTCCTCGTCGACCACGGCCGCACCCTGCCCGCCCCGGAGACGGTCACCGTGCCGCCCGAGCCGGCCGTCACCGCCCCCTGCGACCCTCCCGGGCCTTGCTCTTCGCTGGCCTGCGGCTGCGCCGACCGCTCCGAGGGCAACGCGCCCGCACGGCTCATCGAGGCCCTGACGGACCGCACGGAGGCGGGCGACGCCCTCGGCGCCGAAGACGTACGCGCACTGTTCGACGTCGTCGGACTCGCCGCCACCACCCGCGCCGGCCTCGGGCTGGAAAGCGCCGGCCAGCGGCACGAGAGGGTCGTGCCCGGGACGGCGTACGCCCAGGCCGCGGCGCTGCGGACCCTGCTCGCGCAGACCGCGTACCCCGGCATCCGGCCCCGCTTCCGGCCGGTCCTCGGGCACGCGCCCGTCGCCCAGACCGTGCCGTTCCCCGAGCCCGCGACCGTGGCCGCCGGGCAGGCGGAGCGGATCGCGGCGATCCCGGGACGGGTCCGGCAGCGGCTCGTGGAGCTGTGGCGCAGCGCCCGCGACCGTGACGGACTCGGCGACCGGGAGATCTCCGAACTGGCCGTCCTCTACGGCCTCAAGGTGCTGGAGCGCCTCGAACTCCGCCTGCACCCGGTCCGCGCCCTGCGGGAACTGCTGCACCGCAGCGACCAGTTGCTCGACGCCAAGCTCCGGCGCGTCGAGGTCCTCGCCGCCCGCGCCCACGCGGGCACCGTCCTCGGCGGTCCCGTCGCCTGGGAGATCGCGCACAGCTGGGGCCCGGCGTACGCCGAGGGCCTGCACCCCGACGAGCCCGTGCTGCGGGGACCGGCCGCCGCGTCCCTCGCCCAGGACCCGCGCCGCGCCCTGCCCGCCGTACGCCTCGAAGGCCCCGAGGGCGACTGGCGGCCCCGGCGCGACCTGCTCGCCTCCGGCCCGCGCGAGCGCCACTTCGTGGGCGAGCTGGAGGACGACGGCCGCCTGGCCCTGCGCTTCGGGGACGGCCGGCACGGCGCCCGCCCCACCCCCGGCGCCCGCCTGCACGTCCACTACCGCCTCGGCGGGGGCACGGAGGGCAACGTCGGCGCGGAGGCCATCAACCACCTGGTCGTCACCGACGACTGCGAGGCCCCGCCCGCCGCCGCGGTCCGCAACCCGCTGCCCGCCACCGGCGGCACCGCACCCGAACCCGTCGAGCAGGTGCGCCAGCTGGCCCCGCTCGACCTGCGCCGCACCCGGCTGCGCGCGGTCACCGCCGACGACTACGCCGCACTCGCCTGCGCCCTGCCCGGCGTGCAGCGCGCCGCCGCCGAGCTGCGCTGGACCGGCAGCGTCCAGGAGGCGCACCTCGCGATCGACGCGTACGGCGACGCCGCCCCGTCGCAGCGACTGCTGAGGACCGTGGAGCAGGACCTGGAGCCGTACCGGCGCATCGGCCACGACCTCGTCGTCGGACCCGCGCGCCGGGTGCCGCTCGACATCGCCCTGACCGTGTGCGCCGCGCCCGGCCACCAGCACGGGCAGATCCTCGCCGAGCTGTACCGCGTGCTCGGCGCCGGCCGCGGCGGCTTCTTCCACCCGGACGCCCTGACCTTCGGCGGACCGGTCCGGCTGAGCCGGCTGGTCGCCGTCGCCGCGGCCGTCCCCGGCGTCGAGAGCGCGCACGTGACGCGGCTGCGGCGGCTGTTCGAGCAGGACCGGGGAGAGAGGGAGGACGGCGTGCTGCGGCTCGGCCGGCTGGAGATCGCCACCTGCGACAACGACCCCGACCGGCCGGAGAACGGCCGCCTGGCGATCTCCCTGGGAGGCGACCGATGACGTACGCGGGCCACGAGAACCCGACGGCCGCGGGGACCCCGGTCCCCGCGACCGGTGACGACCACTGCTCCTGCGGCCGCGCCCGCGGCGGCCACGACGAACGTCTCGCGCCGGCCGCGCCGCACAACCCGCCGGGCCGCACCGCGCTCGACCACCGCGTCGGCGAGTACGGCTCCTTCCTCGCCGCGCTGCGCGACCGCCTCGCCTCCCCCGCGTACCCGGCGCTGCGCGGCCTGACGGTACGCACCCCGGACGACCCGGCGATCGGTCTGCTCGACGCCGCCGCGGTCCTCGGCGACCTGCTCACCTTCCACTCCGAGCGGATCGCCGACGAGGCCTACGTCCGCACCGCGAACGAGCACCGCTCCCTCGTGCTGCTGGGCCGCCTGGTCGGTCACCGGCCGCGCCCCGGTGTCGCCGCCTCCACGCATCTGGCGTACACCCTCGAACGCGACCCGCGTGCCGAGACGGTGCCCGTCCTCGTCCCGCGCGGCGCCCGCAGCCACAGCGTGCCGGCCTCGGCCACCGAGGAGTCGCTGACGTTCGAGACCGGGCGCGACCTGACGGCCCGCTGGGACTGGAACGAGCTCCAGGTGCGCCGTCGGCGCCCCACCCTCGTCACCCCCGCGGACCTGGAACGCCGCTCGGAGCTGTTCGTCCAGGGCACCGCCCACTCGCTGCGGGCCGGCGACCAGTTGCTGTTCGTCTTCGGTGAACGGGCGGGCGGGGAGCGGAAGCTGCTGCCGGTGGCCAGGGCCCGAGTCGACCGCGAGGACGACGTCACCGCGATCTCCCTGCCCCGGTCGGCCCCGCCGACGCTGCGGGAACTCGTCGACGAGGTGCGCCGCTGGACCGCCGTGCCGGCCGCCCCGGGCGAGCGCGGGGACGAGCCGCCGACCCCCGAGGTGCCCAACCCGCGCCCGGTCAGCAGGCTGATCGAGGACGTCGAGGACCAGGTCCTCGCCCCGCTGCGGGCCGACCTGGACACCGTGAGCACCCCCGAACGGCTCGCGGCACGCCTGGCCGAGCCGGTCGAACGGCTGGGCGAGGCCCAGGTGCTGGCGACGCCGTACGAGGACGTGGCCGCGTGGTGCGAGCAGTTGGAGGCGGTGCTCGCGGAACTCGCCGAGCGGGCCCGGGAACTGGCCCCGGCGCGGTCGACCGGCCCCACCGAGGCCCCGACGCCGCCCGCCTCCCGCCACGCCGGGCCCCGGGCGACGGAAACCGGCCCCCGCCGCGCCGAGGACCACCCCGAGTCCCCCTCCGCGGCGCCCGACCCCCGGCGCACCGCCCTGCAGACGCTGGCCTCCGTACTCCCCGCCCTGCGCCCCGCGCCCGGGCGGACCACGGCCCGCGTCCCGCGCCCCGCCACCGACCCGGCCCGCCTGCTGACCGTCCTCGACCCTCGCCTCGGAGCCCTCTACCCGGCCTGGCGCACGGCCGCCGCACCCGGCGCCCCGCAACTCCTGCGCGAACTGCTCGCCCTGCGCGTCACCGCGGCCCCCTTCGGCGCCACCGCCCCGCTCAAGCCCGTCCAGGACGACCGCGGCCGGGTCATCCGCACCGCCGACTGGCCGCTGACCGGGGCCGTGCTGGTCACCGTCCGCGTCGTCCACGACCCGGCGGGCAGGGTGCCGGTCCGGGCGGAGTTCCAGTACGTCGAGGGCCCCGGCTCGGACCAGCGCGCCGAGAACCTCCCGGTGTCCCAGCCGCTCACCTTCCCGCTGGGCCCCGGCCAGGTCGAGCTGTCCACCCGCAGCGGCCAGGACCGCGACCTCAGCTGGCTCAACCGGCGCCCCACCGACTCCCAGGACCCCGGCGTCACCGTCCGGCTGCACTCCGGCCTGCCCGAGCGCACGCTGTTCGTGTCCCGGCCGGACGCGGACGGCCTGGTCCACGTCGGCGTGAACAACGGCACCTCCGAGCAGATCGCCCTGCGCCCGGGCACGGCGGAGCAGTTCACGCACGGCGAGTACGAGATCGGCGTCCGCTACACCGTGGGCAGCACCGAGCCCGGCATCGAGGTGGTCGTCGCGGGCAAGCCCGAGCCCCTCAACCGCAAGGTGCTCCAGCTCGACACCGTGCACACCGGCATCACGCCCGGCAGCTGGGTGGCGATCCGGCGCCCCGCCAAGGGCGCCCCGGACGGCGTGCCCGGCGACGCCGCGCTCGCCTTCGTCACCACGCAGGTCGTGGCCGCGCGCACGGCGGCGTACACCAACTACGGCATCACCGGCCGCGGCACCGAACTCACCCTGGCCGACCCGTGGCTGGACGAGTTCGACGTGCTGCTCTCGCACATCCGCGACACCACCGTGCACGCGGCGGGCGAGCCGCTGCTCCTGGCCGACGAACCGCTCGGCGAGGACGTGCACGGCGACGAGATCGAACTGGCCGGGCTGCACGACGGACTGCGTCCCGGCCGCACCCTGATGGTCACCGGCGAGCGCTCCGACGTGCCCGGCGTCCCCGCCACCGAGGTGGCCGTGATCGCGACCGCGGAACCGGCCGTCGACCCCCGGCTCCCCGGCGACCACGTGCACACCCGGCTCACCCTGACCGCCCGGCTCGCCCACCGCTACCGGCGCGACACCGTCCGGATCCTCGGCAACGTCGTGGAGGCCACCCACGGCGAGAGCCGCGAGGAGGCCATCGGCAGCGGCGACTCCGACCGGGTGAACCAGACGTTCGCGCTCTGGCAGTCCCCGCTCACCTGGCTCGCCGACACCAGCCCGCTGGGTGCCAGGCCCGTCCTGGAGGTCCGGGTGGACGGCGTGCTCTGGCACCAGGTCGACAGCCTCGCCGGGCGCGGCCCGCGCGAGCGCGTCCACATCACCGGCAGCACCGCCGACGGCCGCACCACGGTGACCTTCGGCGACGGCGCGAGCGGCGCCCGGCTGCCCACCGGCCACGAGAACGTCCGCGTCCGCTACCGCTTCGGCACCGGCAGGGCCGCCAACCTGCCCGCCGGGCGTGTCACCCAGGCGCTCACGCGTCCCCTCGGCGTCTCCGCGGTCACCAACCCGCTGCCCGCGACGGGCGGTTCGGACGCCGACGGGCCGGGCCTGACCCGCCGTACCGTCCCGCTCGCCGTCTCCGCCCTGGACCGGCTGGTCTCGGCCGGCGACTACGAGGACTTCGCCCGCTCCCGCGCCGGCATCGGCCGGGCGGCGGCCGTCGAACTCTTCGACGGCAGGCGGCGCGTGCTGCACGTCACGGTCGCCGGCACGGACGACGTGCCGATCGCCGACGACTCCGACACGCTGCGCGCCCTGCGCGCCGCCCTGACCGAGTACGGCGACCCGCATCTCCCCGTCCGTGTGGACGTCCGCGAACCGGTCCTGCTGCTGATCGGCGCCAAGGTCGGACTCGCCCCGGACCACGCCTGGGAGGTCGTCGAGCCCCGCCTGCGCCGGGCACTGCTGGGACGGCTCGGCTTCGAGGGCAGGGAACTGGGACGGCCCGCCCGCCTCTCCGAGGTGCTCGCGACCGCCCACGGCGTGCCCGGCGTCGACTTCGTGGACGTCGACGTCTTCACCGGCCTGTCCGCCTCGGCCACCCCCGAGCAACTGGCCGCCCGCCCCGGCACGCCCGAGCCGCGGGTACGGGCGCACCCGGCCAGGTACGACGAGAAGCTCCACACCGTCCGCGCCGACGAGGGCGAGACCCTCACCTCGATCTGCGCCCGCCACGGCGTGCCGCTCGCCGAACTGCTGCGTCTCAACCCCGACATCACCGACACCCGGCGCCTGCCCAAGGGCCGTTCGGTGTACGTCTTCCGCGGCATCCGCCCGGCCCAGCTCGCCCTGCTGTCGCCGCGCGCCGCCGACACCCTGATTCTGACGGAGGTCAAGTGATGTCCCGGGACGTCCCGTTCGACAGCTCCCGCGATCCGGACGCGCTCGCCGCGCTGCTGCCCCGCCGGCACCGGCTGCGCGACGCCGAGGAGGGCGAGCCGCTGCGCGCGCTGCTCGCCGTCGTCACCGAGCAACTCGACCGCGTCCGCGACTCCGTGGCACAGGGCTACGAGGACCTGTTCGTGGAGACGGCGGCGCCCTGGGCGCTGCCCTATCTGGGCGACCTGGTCGGCTACCGCACCCTGCCCGGCTACGAACGCGTCCTCACCACCGGCCTGCACGACGGCGGACGCGCCGCGCTCGCCGAGGCCATCGCGCCGCGGGCCGACGTGGCCGCGACGGTCGCGGGCCGCCGCCGCAAGGGCACCCTGCACCTGCTGGAGGAGGTCTCCGGGCGGGTCGCCGGGTGGCCGGCGCGCGCGGTGGAACTGTCCCGGCTGGTGGCCCACACACAGCCCGTGAAGCTGTACGGGGACACCGGCACCCACCGCGCCGGCCGCGGCCGCCTCGCCGACCTGCGCGACGGCGCGGCCCTGGACCTGGCGGGTGGCCCGTTCGACGGCACGGCCCGCACCGCCGACGTCCGCCGGGCGAACTCCGGCCGGCGCCAGGGCGGGCTGACCCCGGCCGGCGTGGCGCTGTTCGTCTGGCGGCTGAAGGCGCACTCGCTGACGTCGTCCCCGGCGTACTGCGTCGACCGCGCCCGCAACCTCTACACCTTCTCGATCCTCGGCAACGACACCCCGCTGGTCACCAAGCCGTTCCCGGAGCCGTCGCCCACCCACATCGCCACCGCCGACAACGTCCCGGCGTTCATCCGGCGCCGTCAGCTCCACGACCGGCTGCTGGACCACTACGGCCCCGGCAAGAGCTTCGTCATCCGGCGCGACGGCGAGGACCGGCCCGTGCCGCCGTCCGACGTCGTCGTCGCCGACCTGTCCGACTGGCGTTACCGCCCCCGGCGCGGCCAGGTGGCGGTCGACCCGGAGCTGGGCCGTATCGCCTTCGGCTCCCGCACCGCTCCGCGCCAGGGCGTCTGGGTGGACTACCACCACGCCGCCGGCGCGGACATGGGCGGCGGCGAGTACGCCCGGGACGACCGGGGCCCGCGTCCCGACGCGACGTTCTACCGGGTCGGGCCCGGACAGCCCCACCGGCGGATCATGGACGCCTACCGGGCCTGGCGGGACGACCGGCGGGCGGACCGCACCGGCCCCGAGGGCATCATCGAGATCACGCACAGCGGCGCCTACCAGGAACAGCTCGACCTCGACCTCGACCCCGGCGACCGCCTCGAACTGCGCGCCGCCGAGGGCACCCGCCCGGTCGTGCGCCTGCTCGACTGGTACAGCAACCGCCCCGACGCCCTCAACATCCGCGCCGTGTCCGACGACTGCGCCCCGCACGAGCGCCCCCGCGTCGTGCTCGACGGCCTGCTCGTCGCCGGCCGTGGCATCCACGTCACCGGCCCCGTCGGCGCCGTCGTCCTGCGGCACTCCACCCTCGTCCCCGGATGGTCGCTGGAACCCGAGTGCGATCCGCACTCGCCCGAGGAGCCCAGCATCGTCCTGGAGCGCACGACGGCCTGCCTCCAGGTCGAGCACAGCGTCCTCGGCACCATCGAGGTCATCGGCGACGAGGCCGGAGAGGAGCCCCTCGACATCCATCTGCGCGACAGCGTCCTGGACGCCACCGCCGACGACCGCGAGGCCCTGTCCGCCCCGGACTGCCGCCACGCCCACGCGGTGCTCCATCTGCACCGCACCACCGTCATCGGCGAGATCCACACCCACGCCGTCCGCGTCGCCGAGAACTCGCTCTTCACGGGGCGACTGCACGTGGCCCGACGCGGCGTCGGCTGCCTGCGCCACTCGTACGTCCCGGCCGGGTCGCGCACCCCCCGCAGGTACCGCTGCCTGCCCGACTCGCCCGGCGGGGCACGGCCGCTGTTCGTCTCCCAGCGCTACGGGACGCCCTGGTACGCGCTGCTCGCCGACGCCTGCGCCGAGGAGATCCGGCGCGGCGCGGACGACGGCGCGGAGCCGGGCGCCTTCCACGACCTCTACCGGCCGCAGCGCGAGGACGGCCTGCGCGCCCGCCTCGCCGAGTACACCCCGGCGGGCACGGACGCCGGGCTCATCTTCGTGACGTGAACCGCACCAACCTGAACCAGGGGGACCCCCTTCATGCACGCTGACCTCTCCCGCCACACGTTCCGACCGGAACGGCGCTACTCCGCGGTCCTCGCCCAGCAGGGCCGGGTGCAGCTCGACGCCGACACCAACGAGCAGACGGCGATCCAGCTCCACCGCGCGCGCACCCTCGCCGCCGACCTGATCGGCCCGCACGGCGGCCCGCGCGACGCAGCCGGCTTCCGTGTCGAGTACGTCGGCGGCCGGCACGACCTGGACACCCTGCACATCCACGGCGGCCGCTACTACGTCGACGGCATCCTGTGCGAGGCCGACCGCCCGGCGCCCGGCGTCCCGGTCCCGGACGAGCACGACCGGGAGGCCCCGGAGCCGCCCGGCCACTGGACGTACTGGGACCAGCCCGACGGACACCGCGACCCGGAGAGGCCCGGCGACCGCCTGCCCTCGCCCGCGCAGTCGCCGTTCGTGGTCTACCTGCACGTCTGGGAGCGCTCGGTCACCGCCGCCGAGGACCCGGCGCTGCGCGAGGTCGCGCTGGGCGCGGCCATGCCCGACACCGCGGCCCGCCTCAAGGTGGTCTGGCAGGTGCTGCCGCTGTCGCTGGCCGCGCTGGAGATCGAGGAGCCCGATCCGTCCAAGGAGGCCGTCCAAGCCGCGTTCGCCCGCTGGGCGCGGCGTGAGTCCGCGCCCTCGGCCCGGCTCGCCGCCCGCGCCGAGCGGCCCGACCACGCCGACGAGGACCCCTGCCTGGTCCGGCCCGACGCCCGGTACCGGGGGACGGAGAACCAGCTCTACCGTATCGAGGTGCACACCGGCGGCGAGGCGCCGGACGCCACCTTCAAGTGGTCCCGCGAGAACGGCTCGGTGGTCTTCCCGGTCGACGAACTGGACGGCACCTGGGTGCGGTTGGCCACCCTCGGACACGACGAGAAGCTGGACCTCGACGTCGGCGACCACGTGGAGCTGGTCGACACCGCCCAGGCCTCCCGCCTGGAGGCCTCGCCCCTGCTGCGGGTGGAGGAACTGGACCTGCCCGGCCGCCGCGTCCGCCTCTTTGCCGAACCCGCGCCGGGCGTCGGCCGGCTCCCGCACCTGAACCCGTTCCTGCGCCGCTGGGACCATCGGACGGGCCCGCGGCGCAAGGGCCGCACCACCGACCTGCGCGGGGGCGGCGTGCCCGTCGTCGAGGGGGAATGGCTGCCCCTGGAGGACGGCGTGGAGGTCTACTTCGCCGCGGGCGGCACCTACCGCACCGGCGACCACTGGATCGTCCCCGCCCGCACCGCCACCGGCGGCGTCGAGTGGCCCACCGACCCGGCCCGCCGCCCGCTGCTCGAGGCGCCCGCCGGCATCGCCCGCCACTTCGCGCCCCTGGCCCTGGTCAAGGGCGAGCACGGCGCCGTCGACCTGCGGCTCGCCTTCGGGCCGCTGGCCGCCGACATGCCCGCCGCCGACGAGGCGGCACTCGCGGCCGAGGAGCGGGCCCGCCATGAGGAGCAGGCGGCCGAGAGCCGGTCGCAGACCACAGCGGAGGCGGACGCAGCCGCGGAAGGAGACAACTGATGGCCAAGCCACTGAGCGCGTCCAAGATGGTGGAGATTCTCCGCGCCGAGGGCCTGACGGTCCATGAGGTACGCAACTGGCGCAACCACAACCGCAACAGCAAGGGACCCTGGGGTCCGGTCAACGGCGTGATGATCCACCACACCGTCACCTCCGGGACGGCCGCCTCCGTCGACATCTGCTACGACGGCTACTCCGGCCTTCCCGGCCCGCTCTGCCACGGCGTCATCGACAAGCAGGGCCATGTCCACCTCGTCGGCAACGGCCGCGCCAACCACGCGGGCCTCGGCGACGGCGACGTCCTGCGCGCGGTGATCGACGAGTCGAGGCTGCCGGCCGACAACGAGGCCGACACCGACGGCAACCGGCACTTCTACGGCTTCGAGTGCGTCAACCTCGGCAACGGCAAGGACCCGTGGCCACAAGCGCAGAAGGAGGCCATCGAGAAGGTGTCGGCAGCGATCTGCCGCCACCACGGCTGGTCGGAACGCTCGGTCATCGGCCACAAGGAGTGGCAGCCCGGCAAGGTGGACCCGCGCGGATTCACGATGGACGGCATGCGCGAACGGATCGCCGACCGGCTCGGCGGCCGTCCCCAGCCGCCGGACCCCGGGCCGCGGCCCCAGCCGAAGCCCAGGTACGAACCCTTCCCCGGCAGCGGCTTCTTCCACGTCGGCCAGAAGTCCCCGGTCATCACCGCGATGGGCCGCCGGCTGGTCGCCGAGGGCTGCGACCGCTACCAGGAGGGGCCGAGCCCCGAATGGACGGAGGCCGACCGCCGTTCCTACCAGGCCTGGCAGCAGAAGCTGGGCTTCAAGGGCAAGGACGCGGACGGCATCCCGGGCAAGTCCAGCTGGGACAGGCTGAAGGTGCCGAACACCTGAGCGGGCCCCGGCTCCGCGCTCCCGGGCGCGGAGCCGCACGCCCGCCGGCCGGGCTCAGGCCCCGCTCGGCGGGAAGGACGGCCGGACCGGAATCCGTACGTCCTGCTCCGGCAACGGCGGCAGCGCCCGCTCGTGCAGCCACACCCGGAACAATTCGTCCAGCGGCCCGGACGCGAACCGGGCCGCGTGGGCGGTGAACGCCGCCGTGCTGACCGCGCCGCCCCGATGCTGTCCGGTCCAGCCCCGCAGCATCCGGAAGAAGGCCTCGTCGCCGAGCGCGCACCGTACGGCGTGCACCACGAGCCCACCCCGCTGGTACAGCCGGTCGTCGAACATCGACTTGCGTCCCGGGTCGGCGAGCCTCAGATCCTGCGCCTGCCCCGAGAGCAGCCGGTGGGCGGTGGCGGCGAGCTGCTGCGCGGTGGGTCCGCCCGAGCGCTCCGACCACAGCCACTCGGCGTACTTGGCGAACCCCTCGTTCAGCCAGATGTGCCGCCAGTCGGCGAGGGACACGCTGTTGCCGAACCACTGGTGCGCCAGTTCGTGCGCTATCAGCCGCTCCCAGCCCCGCGCGCCGTCCACGTGGTTGGCGCCGAAGAGCGACAGCCCCTGCGCCTCCACCGGCACGTCGAGCTCCTCCTCCGTCACGACGACGGCGTACTCCTCGAACGGGTAGGGCCCGAAGAGCTCCTGGAAGAGCTCCATCATGGCCGGCTGCCGGGCGAAGTCCCGCGAGAACTCCGGCAGCAGCTGCGCGGGGATGTGCCCGTGCTGCGGCACGCCGCCCGGGCCGGGGTCGCCCAGCAGCACCGTCCGGTACTTCCCGATGGCCAGCCCCACCAGATAGCTCGGCGTCGGCGCGGGCTGCTCGTAGACCCAGGTCGTCGTGGAGGCCTTCGTCGTCCGGGTCAGCAGCCGCCCACCGGCGACCACCGTGTACGAGGACGGCGTGGTGACCGAGATCTGGTACGACGCCTTGTCGGCCGGCCGGTCGTTGCACGGGTACCACGACGGCGCCCCGACCGGCTGACTCGCCACCAGCGCCCCGTCGACCAGTTCCTCCCAGCCGATCCCGCCCCAGGGGCTGTTCACCGGACGGGGATTGCCCGACCAGTGCACCTCGACGGTGAAGGCCGCCCCGGCCCGCACCGCCTTGCCCGGCCGCACCCGCAGCCGGCCGCCCCGATGCGTGTAGTGCGCCTGCCGGCCGTCCACCCGCACCCGCCCGATCTTGAAGTCGGCCAGGTTGAGCTGGAACTCGGCGAGCGCGGCCCGCCCCGCGATGGCGTTGATCCGCGCCGTGCCCGACAGCCGGTTGGGCCCCGGCCGGTAGTCCAGCGCCAGTTCGTAGCGGTGCACCCGGTACCGGTGATCGCCGTTGGCCGGAAAGTACGGGTCCGGACCCGCCGCCTGCTGAACCGCCACTGCCGCGTCTGCTCCCTGCGCCGTGCTCGTACGACCGCCCTCGTCCCCCGCCGCGGCGGGGGGCGCTAGCGGCGCCATGCCTCGATCGGGTTGCCCAGCCACCGGGTGTCGTCGGGGACGGACTCCGCCGCCATCACGAGCGACGCGGGACCCAGTGTCGTGCGGGCCCCCACGGTGCTGCCGGGCAGGACGATCCCGCCAGGGCCGAGCGTCGCGCCCTCACGGAGAACCACAGTATCCGTCCGCAAGATCCGGTCGTGGAAGAGGTGTGTCTGCAGTACACAGCCCCGATTCACGGTGCTCGCGTCCTCCAGGGTCACCAAGTCCGCCTCCGGCAGCCAGTAGCTCTCCACCCATGTGCCCCGCCCGATCCGCGCACCCAGGGCGCGCAGCCAGGCGGTCATCACCGGAGTACCCGGTACCGCGCCGGCCAGCCACGGCACGGCCAGCACCTCGACGAAGGTGTCCGCCAGCTCGTTGCGCCACACGAACCCGCTCCACAGCGGATGCTCCGCGGCGCGGTGCCGCCCCACGAGCACCCACTTGGCCACCACGGACCCGGCACCCGCGAGCACCCCCACCGCGAGCAGCACGACCCCGCCCAGCGGCCACGCCCAGCCGCCCAGCGCGCACAGCGCGGCCACCGTCAGCAGGGCGAACCCCGCCGAGCAGAACACCGGCACGAGCCGGCACAGCTCCACCAGCGCCCGCGCCCACAGCAACCGGGCCGGCGGATCGTACGTCCGGCTCTGGTCGCCGTCGGCGGCGCTGCGCGGCAGCTTCACCGGGGGCAGCCCCAGATAGGAGCTGCCCTTCTTCGCCTTCTTCGGCGTGGCCGAGAGCACCCCGACCAGCCCGCCGTCCGGCACGCTGCGACCCGGCGCGGTCATCCCGGAGTTGCCGAGGAACGCCCGCCGCCCGATCTCCGCGCGCCCGATCCGCATCCAGCCGCCGCCGAGCTCGTAGGGCGCGGTGAGTGTGTCGTCGGCGAGGAACGCCCCCTCGCCCACCGTCGTCAGGCCGGGCAGCGCGAGCACGGTGGAGACCTCGGCCCCGCGTCCGATCCGCATCCCCAGCAGCCGCAGCCACACCGGCGTCACCAGCCCGGCGTACAGCGGGAAGAGCGTGTCCCGGGCCCGGTCCATGAGCTGCGTGACGGTCCACGCCTGCCAACCGGCCCGGCTGTGCGTCGGATACGTCCCCTCCCGCAGCCCCAGGCTCAGCAGCCGCACCCCGACGAGGATCGCCAGCGCGTACGCCGCCCCGTAGGCGAGCGTCGCCGGCACCAGCGCGAGCGCGCCACCCCCGAGGGCCCCCGCGAGCCCCTCACCCGGCGCGACGAACCGGCTCGCCACCAGGAACGCGGCCCCCGCGGCCAGCACCGGCAGGGCCGACAGCGCCAGACCGGAGGCCCCGTACATCACCCGCCAGAACAGCCCGCGCGCCGGCCGCTCCTTCGGCCAGTTGCGCTTGGCCTTGCCGAGCTTGACCGCGGGGGACCCGGCCCACCGCTGCCCGGTGGGAACCTGCCCCGCGACGGCCGACCCCGGGGCCACCTCGGCCCGCTTGCCGACCCGCGCCCCCGGCAGGAGCGTGCTGCGCGTACCGACCACGGCGTGCGCGCCCACCTTCACCGGCCCGATCTCCAGCCGGTCCCCGTCCAGCCAGTACCCCGACAGATCGACCTCGGACTCGACGGCCGCGCCCCGGCCCAGCTTGAGCATGCCGGTGACCGGCGGCAGCGAGTGCAGATCGACGTCCTGCCCGACCCTGGCACCCAGCGCCCGCGCGTACCGCTCCAGCCACGCGCCGGTCAGCGAGGTCGCCCCGGCGGCCTCGGCGAGCCGCTCCGCCGCCCACAGCCGCACGTGCACGCCGCCGCCGCGCGGATACGTGCCCGGCCGCAGGCCGCGCAGCAGGAGCCGGGCTCCACCGGCGGCGAGGGCGAGCCGTCCCGGCGGCGTGAACAGCAGCGCCGCCAGGAGGCCGACGGCCCACCAGGGTGCGGTCGGCAACCAGGCGTACCCGCCCAGCACGTTCCCGAGGGCCGCCAGCACGACCGTCCACCGCAGTCCGGTCAGCGCGAACAGCGGCACCAGGGCGAGCAGCTGCACCACCTGGGCACGCCGGGGCACCGGGGCGACCGTGCGCCGCGCACCCTCGTCCCGCGCCGACTCCGTGAGCCGCCGGGCGAGCTTGCGCAGCGTGGGCCGCTGGTAGATGTCGAGGACGGCGGCGTCCGGGTAGCGGGTGCGCAACCGGGTGGTCAGCTGGGCGGCGGCCAGACTGCCCCCGCCGATCGCGAAGAAGTCGTCGGTGGCGGCGGTGACAGGAATCCCCAGCACCGCGGTCCACTGCTCGGCGAGCCAGGCCTCGGTGCCGTGGAGCCGTTCGGCCTCGGCACCCGTCCCGACCCCCTCGAGGGGCCAGGGCAGGGCGTTCCGGTCCACCTTCCCGGACGTGCGGGTCGGCAGCTCGGCGACCGGCGCGAGCAGCGGCACCAGCGCGGCCGGCAGCTCGGCCCGCAGCCGCTCCACCGCCGCCCCCGCGTCCCAGCCCTCCTGGGTGACGACATAGCCGACCAGCAGCTGGTTGCCGCTGCGCGCGGTCCGTACGGCGGCGGCGGCACCGGCGACGCCGGGCAGCGCCTGCAACGCGGCGTCCACCTCGCCCAGTTCGATCCGCCGCCCGCCGAGCTTGATCTGCTCGTCGGCCCGCCCGAGGAAGACCAGCCCCTCGGGCTCGGCCCGCACCAGGTCACCGCTGCGGTAGGCCCGCTCCCAGCCCAGCGAGCGCAGCGGCGCGTACTTCTCCGCGTCCTTCTCGGCGTCCAGGTACCGGGCGAGGCCGACACCCCCGATCACCAGCTGACCGCTCGCCCCCATCGCGACCGGCTCCCCGGCCTCGTCCACGACGGCCAGCTCCCAGCCCCGCAGCGGCAGCCCGATCCGCACCGGACCCTCGCCGCCCATCAGCGACGCACAGGCCACGACGGTCGCCTCGGTCGGCCCGTACGTGTTCCAGACCTCGCGGCCCTCGGTCACCAGCCGCTGGGCCAGCTCGGGCGGACACGCCTCACCGCCGAAGATGAGCAGCCGCACGTCGTTGAGCGTCTCCGGCTCCCACAGCGCGGCAAGCGTGGGCACGGTCGACACGACCGTGATCTCCTGCTCGACCAGCCAGGGCCCCAGATCGGCCCCGCTGCGCACCTGCGCCCGCGGCACCGGCACCAGACAGGCGCCGTACCGCCAGGCCAGCCACATCTCCTCGCAGGAGGCGTCGAACGCGACCGACAGCCCCGCCATGACCCGGTCCCCGGGTCCGATCGGCTCCTCGGTAAGGAAGAGCGCGGCCTCGGCGTCCACGAACGCGGCGGCGCTGCGGTGGCTGACGGCGACACCCTTGGGCCTGCCGGTGGACCCGGAGGTGAAGATGATCCAGGCGTCGTGCTCGGCCCCGGGCCGTCCGGCGGGCACGCCGGCCACCGCCGCCTCGGCGCTCAGCTGGTGCCCGGCCCCGACGACGGCCCGTACCCCCGCCTCCCCGAACACCAGCTCGGCCCGCTCGTCCGGGTCCTCGGCATCCACCGGCACATAGGCGGCGCCGGCCGCGAGCACGGCGAGAATCGCGACGTACAGGTCGTTGGTCCCCGACGGGACGCGCACCCCCACCCGGTCCCCGAGCCCCACCCCCGCCGCGGCGAGCCGCACCCGCAGCCGCTCCACCTCGACGGCGAGCGCCCGATAGGTGAGCCGGACCGCCCCGTCGTCCAGGGCGAGTTCGTCGGGATACGCGCGGACGGACGCCTCGAAGACGTCCACGAGCGTGCGCGAAGAGGCGGCCGGCCCCCCGGAGAAACGTGCCCTGTCACCGAACCGTTCGCGGATCTCTTCGTCGAGCAGGCCGAGAGCACTGCTCTCGTGTATGGCTGCCATCGGGTCCTCGCGTCTCCATCCCGGAAGCCTCCGGGGCGCTGGCGGGCCCGCAGGTCTGCCTGGGGTTGTCCGGCTCCAGCTCCGTAACAAGCCGGAAATTTTAGTACGACGGTAAGTTCGTCGTTTTCCCGCGGCCACCTGGAGGGGCCGTTGGGGCCGCTCGGCACGGGGTGCCGGGGGCCTTGACCTCGGGATCCTCAAGGCCGGGGAGAGATGGCCCACACAGCGCCGGGCGGGCCGTCCCGGAAAAGCAGAAGACCCCTGGTGAACAGGGGTCTGAGCTGGTGTCCGAGGGGGGACTTGAACCCCCACGCCCGATAAAGGGCACTAGCACCTCAAGCTAGCGCGTCTGCCATTCCGCCACCCGGACAAGGTGTCTGTCGCGCTGGGTTGCCCCCGCGGCGACGACGTAAACATTACCAGGCTTTCGGGGGTGGCTGATCACACCCCCGAGCGGGCCCCGAGCGCCGTGAACGGCCTGTGACGGGCCGGGAGCGGTCTTGGGGAGGAAGCGGGCTCGGGGGAGGATGAGAGGGACCACCAGCGGCGACTGCGGAAGGAAGCGGCGTGAGCGACACGGGCACGGCCGAAGGCGTCACCGGCGAGGACGAGGTCGTCGACCTCTGCCGCGAGCTGATCCAGATCGACACCAGCAACTACGGCGACCACTCGGGGCCGGGTGAGCGCGAGGCGGCCGAGTACGTCGCCGGCAAGCTCGCCGAGGTGGGCCTCGCACCACGGATCATCGAGTCCCACAAGGGCCGGGCCTCCACGGTGGCCCGGATCGAGGGCGAGGACCCGTCCCGGCCCGCGCTCCTCATCCACGGCCACCTCGACGTGGTTCCGGCCAACGCGGCGGACTGGACCCACCACCCCTTCTCGGGCGAGATCGCGGACGGCTGCGTGTGGGGCCGCGGGGCCGTCGACATGAAGGACATGGACGCGATGACCCTCGCGGTCGTCCGCGACCGGCTGCGCAGCGGGCGCAAGCCCCCGCGCGACATCGTGCTGGCCTTCCTCGCCGACGAGGAGGCCGGCGGCACCTGGGGCGCCCGCCACCTGGTCGACAAGCACCCCGAGCTGTTCGAGGGCGTGAGCGAGGGGATCGGCGAGGTCGGCGGGTTCTCCTTCACCGTCAACGAGCAGCTGCGGCTCTACCTCGTCGAGACCGCCCAGAAGGGCATGCACTGGATGCGGCTCACCGTGGACGGCACGGCCGGGCACGGCTCCATGACCAACACCGACAACGCGATCACCGAGCTGTGCGAGGCCGTCGGGCGGCTCGGCCGGCACACCTGGCCGGTGCGGGTCACCAAGACCGTGCGGTCCTTCCTCGACGAGCTCTCCGACGCCCTCGGGGTCGAGCTCGACCCCGAGAACATGGACGAGACCCTCGCCACGCTCGGCGGCATCGCCAAGATGATCGGCGCCACCCTGCGCAACTCGGCCGCGCCCACCATGCTCGGCGCCGGCTACAAGGTCAACGTCATCCCGGGACAGGCCACCGCGCACATCGACGGGCGGTTCCTGCCCGGGCACGAGGAGGAGTTCCTCGCCGACCTCGACCGGCTGCTCGGACCCCGGGTGCGGCGCGAGGACGTGCACGCCGACAAGGCGCTGGAGACGGACTTCGACGGCAGCCTCGTCGACGCCATGCAGAGCGCGCTCAGCGCCGAGGACCCGATCGCGCGGGCCGTGCCCTACATGCTCTCCGGCGGCACCGACGCCAAGTCCTTCGACGACCTCGGCATCCGCTGCTTCGGCTTCGCGCCGCTGAAGCTGCCGCCGGAGCTGGACTTCGCCGGGATGTTCCACGGCGTCGACGAGCGGGTGCCGGTGGACGGGCTGAAGTTCGGGGTGCGGGTGCTCGACAGGTTCATCGACGCGTCCTGAAATGGCCCACTGAAACGACACTTCAGTATTCGCCCGTGTGTGCCCGCCGTGACCTTCCAGGGTGAATGCGCTCATCAGGTCGTAGCCCTATTAGTTCCTCCTCGTTACTGGTGATGCGATCAGCTACTTGGGATCGCATTGCCAACAAGGAGGAATAATGATCAAGAAGGTCGTCGCCGCTGCGGCTGCCACCGGTGGCCTGGTTCTCGCGGGCGCGGGCCTCGCCGTCGCCGACTCGGGTGCCCAGGGTGCCGCCGTGGGTTCCCCGGGCGTTCTGTCCGGCAACGTGATTCAGGTTCCCGTGCACGTCCCCGTGAACGTCTGCGGCAACACGATCTCGGTGATCGGCGTGCTGAACCCCGCCTTCGGCAACACCTGCATCAACAAGTGACGCTGCCTTTCTAGGTTCGTCCACGCCGTCGGTCCCGGAGCGCGCGCCATGCGCTCCGGGACCGACCGGTCTTTTCACGTAGGTCCACAGGGGGAAGGCAGGAATTCAGCAATGCGACAGGGCACCCGCAAGGGACTGATGACCGTGGCGGCGGCCACCGGCGTGATCGCCGCCGCGAGCGGCCACGCCCACGCCGACTCGGGCGCGAGCGGATCCAGCGCGAACTCGCCGGGCGTGCTGTCCGGCAACACGGTGCAGGTGCCGGTGCACGTACCGGTCAACGTCTGCGGCAACACCATCAGCGTGGTCGGCATCCTCAATCCGGCGGTCGGCAACTCGTGCGCCGAGGGCGGGGGCCACGGGACGCCGGGCGGCTACGGCGACGACCACGGCGGCTCCGGCCACCACGGCTCCTCCGGCGGCGGGGCGCAGGCGGACGGGCACAGCGAGGGCTCCCCGGGCGTCGGCTCCGGCAACCACGTCCAAGTGCCGGTGCACGTGCCGGTCAACGTCTGCGGCAACAGCGTCAGCGTCGTCGGCGTCGGCAACGCGGCCGTGGGCGGCGACTGCGCCCAGGACGGCGCCGGCCACACCACGCCGCCGGGGACGCCGGACGATCCCGGTAACCCTGGGAACCCCGGCAACCCCGGTAACCCCGGCGGCCCCGGTTCGCCGGGCGACGGCGGCACCGGACCCGACCGCGGCGTCGACGCCGACTCGGGCACCAGGGACGACGGCTTGGGCACCGGGGACCACACCGGTTCCCGGGACGGCGACCGTGCCGAGGGCGCGGCCGTCACCCAGCTCGGCCGCGACTCCCAGCTCGCGCAGACCGGAAGCGGCCTGCCGATGGGCGCGGCCGCCTCGCTGAGCGCGGGGGCGCTGCTGGCGGGCGCCGTGCTCTACCGCAGGGCGCGCGCCGCGGCGTAGCGGACGGAGCGGGCCCCGCGGCAGGCGGGGCCCGCTCCGTCACGTCCGGGCGGCCGCCTCAGCTCACCACGTGGCCCGTACCTGGCGGATGATCCGGCGGCGCAGCCGCACCCTGCGGCTGCCGTCGCGCATCAGGCTCAGGCGGTGCAACTCCCAGTTCCCGTACTCGGCATGGTCCGTCAGCAGGCGTGTGGCGTCCTTGCGGGAGACCCCGCGCGGCACGTACACGTCGACAAATTCGTATTCCGGCATCGCATCTATTGTGCGGGCAACGGCCCGGTACGGATAGCGTCTGCCCTATGTCTGATGCTGCGCAGCCCACCGCTGCCGAGGTACGCGCCGCCGCCGAGGCGGTCAAGACCGCGCTCGACCGTCATCTCGCGGCGGTCGAACGCAGGTCGGGGGAGGACGACCCTGCCGTCTACGAGGCGTTCAACGAGCTGGCCGCTGCCGCGGAGGCGTACGACGAGCTGCTCTACGACCGCTACGACGAGGTCACGCCCTTCGAGATCCCCGGCGCGGAGGACACGCTGCCGCCGTACACGGGGCCCGAGGAACCCAACGCCTTGAGTGTGCTGATCCGCCGCGACTACGCGGTGGCGGAGCCGCAGCGACTGCTGGCGCAGGCCGAGCGGATCGAGGCGGCGGACGAGGACAGCACGGACGCGGAGGCCGCGAGCACGATCCACGGGGCGCTGGGCATCCTCTTCGGGGAGTTCGAGCCGGACGAGATCGCCTCCCGGCACAAGGAGTTCGGCCTGGAGGAGGGTGACTCCACGCTCTGGGTGACGGCGGCGGACGAGCCCGCGGAACCCGGCGAGTGGCTGGAGGCCCCGTTCGAGGGCGTCGACCCGCAGAGCGTGGTGTGCCGCTTCGACGTCAGCGCGGTCTTCGACGACGACGAGCCCGACGACCCGGACGATCCCGAGGATCTCGAGGTTCTCGAGGACGAGCTGGACCTGGACGAGGACGAGGACCTGGAACCCCTGGACGCGGACCGCCGCTGAGGGGCCGCGCGGCAGACGGCGAGCGGCGGCCGCGGGGTGCCTCCCCGTGGCCGCCGCTTCATGTCATGCCGCCCACGGCCGCGTGCGGAGGGCCGCCGCGGCTCGTCAGCCCTCCGCCGGGACCTGTGCCTGAAGCAGTTCGGCCAGGCGGGTCGTCCGGGGTCTGGGCAGGACCTCCGCGACCGCCCTCGGCAGGGCCTGGTCGACTCCGTGGACCACGGACAGATGGCGTTCCGCGCGGCCGAACGCCGTGTACACCCACGGGCGGCTCAGGGCCTGGGCGGCGTCGCCGGGCAGCACCGCGACCACCGCCGGCCAGCGCGTCCCCACCGCCTGGTGCGCGGTCAGGGCCCAGCCGTGCCGTACGGACTGCTCCACCCGCTCCTGCGGTACGACCACGGCGTCCCCGGCGCACGACAGGTGCAGTCCCTCGGCGTCGGCCCCGACGACTTGGCCCGGGAGCGTACGGCCCGGCGCGGGGGAGTAGGCGACACGGTCCCCGGGGTCGAAGCCGCCGAAGCGCCCGGGGCCGGGGTTGAGGCGTTCCTTCAGCGCGACGTTCAGCGCCCGCGTCCCCGCGGCGCCCCCGTGCCCGGGCGTGAGGACCACCGTCTGCTCCGGGGGCACGCCGATCGCCCGCGGCACCGAGTCGGCGACGAGCTGCACCGTCCGGTGCACCGCCTCGCCCGCGTCCCGCACCGGAACGATCACGACCTCCTTGCCGGGCGCCTCGACGGCGAGCAGCTCACCCACGCCGATGCCCGAGACCAGTTCCCCGAGCGGCCCGGGATCCGGCTGCCGTGAGGCGACGGAGGGACAGCCGCGCACCGCCAGCAGATCCGCGAAGACCCGTCCGGGGCCGGTCGACCACAGCACCCCGGGATCCCCGGCGAGCACCAGGCGGGCCCCGTCCGGCAGCGACTCGACCAGCAGCGCCGCCGCCTCCACGTCGAGCTGCGGCGCGTCGAGGACGACGAGCAGATCGAGGTCGAGCGCGCCGTCGGCGTCCCGTCCCGGCCCCTCCGTCCCGGCCGACAGCCCCGCGACGGTCGTCACACCGGCCTCGGCCCCCTCCAGCAGCGCCGCGAACCGATCGCGGCCGACGGGGCCGTGCGCGGCGGTCCAGACGCGCAGGCCGAGCCCCCGCGCCGCCCGCACGAGGTCCGCGACCTCGCTCCGGGACGCCTCCCCGCCGGTGTGCAGCACCAGCCCGTGCCCGGCCACGGCCCGGATCAGCTCGGCCGCGGCGCCCCGCGCACCGCCGGCCGCCCGCTCCCACGCCTCGCGCGAACCGTCCTCCTTGGGCACGGAGTTGATCAACCGGGCCAGACCGTCGGCCAGGCTCTCCTCGGCGAGCGCGTACCGCTCCAGCCCGACCAGGACCCGGACGGGACGCTCCGCGTCCCCGTCCGCGGCGGTCTCGTTCCCGGCCGCGCCCTCGTCCTCGGCCGCGTCGTCGGTCTCGTCCTCGTCCAGCCCGTCCTGGAAGGCCAGGGCGTCCCCCTCGGCGAGCGCGCCCTGCACGGCCTGCGCGGGGTCCGGCACCCCGCGCTGGGTGAGCGCGGCGGTCAGCGCGGGCATCTCCAGCGCGGTGTGCCCGGCGAGCGCCGCCTGCTCCAGGAGCCACACGGTGACCGCGCGCCCGCGCCGCTCGTCGCCGGGCCCGCACTCCGGCCCCAGCAGGGCCCGCGCGAAACCGTCGGCCTGCTCGGGACGCACCCCGCCGACGCGCAGCAACTGCCAGGGATCGGCGCGCAACCGCTCGTCCGCCCCCTCACCGAGGACCGACGCGACCTGCGCGGCGAGCGCTTCGGGAGCACCCCCCTCGCCCAGTACGCGCCGCACCCCCTCGACGGCCTCGGGCGCGGGCACGCCCACGGCCACGGGCGCCACGGGCTGCGTCCGCCGTACCGGCTCGGGGGCCTGCCGCCGGGCCTGCGGCTCCTCGAACACCGTCGCGGGCGGCTTCGCCCCGCTCTCCACCGCGCGTACCGCCGCGAGCAGTTCGGCCGCCTGACCGCTGAGCTTCGCACCGGCGTCCACGGGTGCCTGCTTCTCGGCCTTGCGCCGCGCGATCCGCTCCCGCTCCACCCGCTGGGCCGCCAGCTCCGCCTCGGCCTCCGAGTGCCCGCCGCCGGTCCGCCCGGCCTCGGCGTCGCCGGCCGCCGCCTCACCGGTCCCCGCGTCCGCGGCGCCGGCCTCCGCTCCCGCGCCCTCGGTGGCTCCGGTCTCCGTGGCGTCGGGCTTCCTCGGCTCGGTGCCCTCGGCGTCCCCGGCGGTCTCCGGCTCCGTGCTCACAGCGTGCTCCAGTCGTGATCGGGATAGCGGTGCACGGGCGCCGACACGTCGTCGAGCGCCCGGCAGATCTCGTCAGGAAGACTAAGGGCCTCCACTGACAACGCCGCCGTGAGCTGCTGCGCGGTGCGCGCGCCGACGACCGGCGCCGCCACCCCCGGTCTGTCCCGCACCCAGGCGAGGGCCACCTGGAGCGGCGTGACCGCCAGCCCGTCCGCCGCCGTCGACACGGCGTCCACGATGCGGCTCGCGGTGTCGTCGAGATACGGCTCGACGAACGGCGACAGATGGTCCGAGGCGCCCCGGGAGTCCGGCGGCAGCGCGTTGCCCCGGTACTTGCCGGTCAGCACCCCGCGCCCCAGCGGTGACGACGGCAGCATCCCGATGCCGAGGTCGAGGGCGGCCGGCAGCACCTCCCGCTCGACGCCGCGCTGGAGCAGCGAGTACTCCATCTGCGTGCTCGCCAGCCGGGTCCGGGTCCCGGGCGCGGCCAGCTGCCAGGTTCCCGCCTTGGCCAGCTGCCAGCCGCAGAAGTTGGAGACGCCCGCGTAGCGGACCCGGCCGCTGCTCACCGCCAGGTCCAGCGCCTGGAGCGTCTCCTCCAGCGGGGTCTGCGGGTCGAAGGCGTGGATGTGCCACACGTCGACGTAGTCCGTGCCGAGCCGGGCGAGCGAGGCGTCCAGCGCGGCCAGCAGATGGCCCCGCGACCCGTCGAACCGCCGGTCCGGGTCCGGCACGCTCCCCGCCTTGGTCGACAGCACCAGGTCCCGGCGCGGCACGAGTCCTTCCATGAGCCGGCCGAGCAGGTACTCCGACTCACCGTTCCCGTATACGTCCGCGGTGTCGACGAGGGTCCCGCCGGCCTCCCAGAACGTCTTCAGCAGGTCCGCGGCATCATGTTCGTCGGTGTCCCGCCCCCAGGTCAGGGTGCCGAGTCCGATCCGGGACACACGCAGGCCGGTACGGCCGAGATGCCTCTGCTCCATGTCCGCCGAGATTACTGGCCAGAACTGGTGCCGTGGGTTGCCTGTGGACAACCGATTCACATGATCCGGGCCCGAGTTCCCGACCGGCGCGCCCGCGCGGCCACCCGTGCCCTGGGCGATCACCGTGCCCCACGCTAGTGTCGAGGCCACAAGGGACGTTACTGATGAGTAAGGGGAAGGCCATGCAGCTCGGGATCAACCTCGGCTACTGGGGCGCCGGAATGGACGCGGACAACCTCGCCGTGGCCCAGGAGGCCGACCGCCTCGGATACGCCGTCTGCTGGGCCGCGGAGGCGTACGGCTCCGACGCCGCCACCGTGCTCAGCTGGGTCGCGGCCCAGACGGAGCGCATCGACGTCGGCTCGGCCATCTTCCAGATCCCGGCGCGCCAGCCCGCGATGACCGCGATGACCGCCGCGACCCTCGACTCGCTGTCCGGCGGCCGCTTCCGCCTCGGCCTCGGCGTCTCCGGCCCGCAGGTCTCCGAGGGCTGGTACGGCGTCAAGTTCGACAAGCCGCTGGCCCGCACGCGCGAGTACGTCGAGATCGTCCGCAAGGCCATGACCCGCGAACGTCTCAGCTACGACGGCGAGCACTGGACCCTGCCCCTGCCCGGTGGCCCCGGCAAGCCGATCAAGCTCACCGTCCACCCGCAGCGCGAGCACATCCCGCTGTACATCGCCGCGATCGGCCCCAAGAACCTCGAGCAGACCGGTGAGATCGCCGACGGCGCCCTGCTGATCTTCCCGTCCGCCGACCATCTGGAGGACACCGCGATCAGGCACCTGCGCGCGGGGCGTGAGAAGGCCGGGAAGACGATGGACGGCTTCGACGTCTGCCCGACGCTGCCCCTCGCCGTCGGCGACGACAAGGACGTGAGCGCCCTCGCCGACACGTTCCGTCCCTACACCGCCCTGTACGTCGGCGGCATGGGCAGCCCCAAGCAGAACTTCTACAACCAGCTCGCCCGTCGCATGGGCTACGAGCAGGCGGCCGCCGAGATCCAGGAGAAGTACCTCTCCGGCGACAAGCAGGGCGCCGCGGCCGCCGTACCGCACGAGCTGATCGACCGGACCACGCTGCTCGGCTCCGTGGAGCGCATCGCCGACCGGATGAAGGCGTACGCGGCGGCCGGCGTCACGACGCTGTCGCTGGCGCCCGCGGGCTTCACGCTGGAGGAGCGGCTCACCTCGCTGCGGGCGGGTTCCGAGGCGCTGGAGCGGGCCGGACTCGCGTAGGGCGGCCGTACGCCGCCGAGGAATTCCCTACGGCCGTGGTGGGGGCTCGGGGGTCTTCCCCGCCACGGCCGTCACGGAGAACAACGCGTTCGCCCGCGCCCGGTTACGCTCCCGACGCGCGGTCGTCGGTCCGTCTTTCGGCGGAGTTGTCCCGCACAGCTGTTGCCGTGGGCCCTCGTGGGCATTTGACTCGTTCTTTGCGGAATTCTGCAGAGAGGTGCTCTCAGATGCTGTCGGCCAAGAGTCTGTTCCAGGAGATCCTCGACCACGACCAGTCGTTCCGGCTGTTCTGCTCCATCGCGGCCAGCGGTGAGGCGCAGGGCGGCTGGGAGAACGCCCGTATCGCCGCGCTCGTGCCCGCGAGCGAGCGCGCCCTCGCTCCCAAGATCACCCGCCACGGCGCGGACGAGGACAAGCACGGGCGGATCTTCAACGCGCTGCTGAGGAAGCGCGGCCTCGAACCCGTCGAGGTCCCGCCCGAGACCGACTACACGATGCTGCTGGAGAAGCAGGGCATCGGCCTCGCCCACGAGAAGCTCAAGGCGGACCGGCCGCTCACCGTGCGGGACATCATCACCTACCTCGCCCACAGCCGGGTCACCGAACAGCGCGCCGCGGAACAGATGATGATGCTCGGGAAGCACTTCACGGACCACCCGGTGCTCGGCAGGGCGGTCCGGATGATCTCCCAGGACGAGGACAACCACCTCGCCTACACCCACGAGGAACTGCTGCGCCTCGCGGCCGCCGGGCACGGCCGGGAGATCCAGCACGTCCTGCGCGTGAGCGCGCTCGCGGAGATCCGCGTCTACCGGGACGTCAGCCTCGCGGTCATGGCCCACATGGGCCGCATCCTCGGCTGGTCCCGCCCCAAGGCCGCCTTGCTCGCGTTCGGCATCCACGCCGTGTACGGGTACGAGCGGCTCGGCGGCTGGCGGCGGATGGTGAGCCTGAGGATGCCGGAACGCCGCGACGCCCTCGGCGGCCCGGCCACGAGCACCCCCGAGTTCGCCTGACGTCCCGGCCCTCACATCCAGCCCCGCTGCTTGAACGTCCGGTAGAGGAGGACCTCCAGGACGGCCATGACCGCGATCACCGCCGGATAGGCCCACACCCAGTGCAGCTCCGGCATGTGCTCGAAGTTCATCCCGTAGATCCCGGCGATCATCGTCGGGATCGCGGCCATGGCCGCCCAGGCGGAGATCTTCCGCATGTCGTCGTTCTGCCGGACGCTCATCTGCGCCAGATGCGCCGACAGGACGTCCGACACCAGCCGGTCCAGGCCCTCCACCGACTCGTTCACGCGCGTGAGGTGGTCGTTCACGTCACGGAAGAACGGCCGCGCCTTCGCGTCGACGAACGGCACGGCACTCCCCAGGGTGCCCACCGCCGCCAGCCGGTTCAGCGGCACGGTCAACGGCCCGGTGGCCCGGCGGAACTCCATGATCTGCCGCTTGAAGCCGTAGATCCGCGACGCCGAGTACCGCGAGCCGCCGCTGTCCGGCGAGAAGACCTCCGACTCCAGCTCCTCCAGGTCGGTCTGCAGTTCGGCCGACACCTCCAGATAGTGGTCCACGGTCGCGTCGGCGATGGCGTACAGCACCGAGGTGGGGCCCTTGGCGAGCAGTTCCGGCTCCTGTTCCAGCCGACGGCGCACGGCGGCCAGCGGAGAGCCCACGCCGTGACGGACGGTCACCACGAAGCCGTCCCCGATGAAGATCATGACCTCGCCGGTGGAGACCGCGTCGCTCTCGGGCTCGTAGACCACCGGCTTGAGGACCATGAACAGGGAGTCGTCGTACACCTCCAGCTTGGGCCGCTGGTGCGCCTTCAGGGCGTCCTCCACGGACAGCGGATGCAGCGCGAACTCCTCGGTGACCAGCGAGAACTCCCGCTCGCTCGGCTCGTGCAGACCGATCCAGACGAATCCGCCGACCGATCGCGCCTCGGCGAGGGCGTCCGACAGGTCCTCGGGTCCCTCCGTCCGGTGTCCGTCACGGTAGATGGCACAGTCGACGATCACGGAGCGTATTCTCCCGTCGCCGCCGGGACGTCGCACCCGGACCTGCGCCTACCCTGGGCCGCATGCCCACGCTGATCCTCGTCCGGCACGGACGTTCCACCGCCAACACCGAGGGACTGCTCGCCGGCCGGACCCCCGGCATCGCCCTCGACGAGCGCGGCACCGCGCAGGCCGCCGCACTGCCCGGCCGGCTCGCCGAACTGCCCCTCTGCGAGATCGTCACCAGCCCGCTGCAGCGGTGCGAGGAGACCGTCCGGCCGCTGCTCGACGCCCGCCCCGGGCTGCGCGTCCACACCGACGAGCGGATCGGGGAGTGCGACTACGGCGACTGGTCCGGACGCAAGCTCGCCGAACTCAAGGACGAGCCGTTGATGGAGGTGGTCCAGGCCCACCCGACGGCGGCCGCGTTCCCGGGCGGCGAGTCGATGCGGCAGATGCAGCACCGCGCCGCCGAGGCGGTGCGGGAGTGGAACGCGCGCGTGGAGCGCGATCACGGCGCCGACGCCGTGTACCTCATGTGTTCGCACGGGGACGTCATCAAGTCTCTCGTCGCCGACGCACTCGGACTTCATCTCGACCTCTTCCAGCGGATCTCCGTAGAACCGTGTTCCATCACCGCGATCCGTTACACCCGTCTCAGGCCGTTTCTCGTACGCCTCGGAGACACCGGCGACTTCGCGTCGCTGGCGCCCCGCGAGGAGCCCGCGGGCGGGGACGCACCGGTGGGAGGCGGTGCGGGCGCACCGTGATCGTCGGCCGCAGTAGGGTGAAGCGGTCGCAGTAACGCCGCACTTGTCCGCAGCCGAGCGTCCGCACGGCGGCCGGTCGGTCAACGAAGTCGATGTCGACCCACGATCAATGGAGACAGGACGTGTCCCGTCAGGTGTTCCTCTACGACCCCCCGGAGCGCTTCGTGGCCGGCACGGTCGGACTGCCCGGGCGCCGTACCTTCTTCCTCCAAGCCACCGCCGGCCCCCGGGTGACCAGCGTGGCCCTGGAGAAGACACAGGTCGCAGCGCTCGCCGAGCGCATGGACGAACTGCTCGACGAGGTGGTGCGGCGCAGCGGCGGAAGCGCCGCGGTACCGGCCATGGCACCCAGCGAGGTCGCCGACAGCGCCCCGCTGGAGACCCCCATCGAGGAGGAGTTCCGCGTCGGCACGATGGCTCTCGCCTGGGACGGCGACGAGCAGCGCATGATCGTCGAGGCGCAGGCGCTGGTGGAGCTCGACGCCGACACCGACGAGGACCTCGCCGAGGCCGAGGAGCGGCTCCTTCAGGACGAGGAGAACGGGCCCCCGATGCTGCGGGTCCGCCTCACCGGCGCGCAGGCCCGCGCCTTCGCCAAGCGCGCCCTCGACGTCGTCAACGCCGGCCGGCCGCCGTGCCCGCTGTGCAGTCTGCCGCTCGACCCGGAAGGACACGTATGCCCGCGCCAGAACGGATACCGCCGCGGAGCCTGACCTCCGAGGAACTGCTCACCACCGGTGAGCTGACGGTGCGCGGACGCATCCGTGAAGCCTCCAACGCGGCGCTGTACTGCACCCTCACGCTCGACGGGCAGGAGGCGACCTGCGTCTACAAGCCGGTGGCGGGGGAGCGTCCCCTGTGGGACTTCCCCGACGGGACCCTCGCCGGGCGCGAGGTCGCCGCGTACGTCCTGTCCGAGGCCACCGGCTGGGGCCTGGTCCCGCCGACGGTGCTGCGCGACGGGCCGTACGGCGAGGGCATGTGCCAGTTGTGGGTCGAGGCACTGCCGGACGCCGAACTGCTCGCCCTGGTCGACGCCGAGGAGCCCGCACCGGGCTGGAAGGCGATCGGGTTCGCCGAGGTCGGCGACGGGAAGACGGCGCTGCTCGTGCACGCCGACGACGAGCGGCTGCGACGGCTCGCCGTGCTCGACGCCGTGATCAACAACGCCGACCGCAAGGGCGGCCACCTGCTCCCGACCTCCGGCGGGCAGTTGTACGGCATCGACCACGGGGTCACCTTCAACGTCGAGAACAAGCTGCGCACGCTCCTGTGGGGCTGGGCGGGCGAGCCGCTCACCGCCGAGGCCGTGGAGGTGCTGCGGAGGCTCGAGGGAGAGCTGAAGGAGGGCGGGGCGCTCGCCGAGCGGCTGGGCGCGCTGATCACCGGCGCCGAGATCGAGGCCACCCGCGCGCGGGTCGCCGCACTGCTGGCCACCGGGGTGCACCCGGAGCCGAACGGGCAGTGGCCGGCGATCCCGTGGCCGCCCGTGTGAAGGCCCGGCCGCGGCGCCCACCGCACAACCCGGGAGATCGCGCAAGAGGGCCTTACCGGCCATCCGGCCTGGTCCGGTTCGTATACGGAACTTCAGTCCGGTTAGGCTCAGGACATGCATGCCTGGCCCGCTTCCGAGGTCCCCGCCCTGCCTGGCAAGGGCCGCGACCTGAGGATCCACGACACCGCGACCGGGGGCCTCGTGACCCTCGCTCCCGGCCCCGTCGCCCGTATCTACGTCTGCGGCATCACGCCGTACGACGCGACCCACATGGGTCACGCGGCGACCTACAACGCGTTCGACCTCGTGCAGCGCGTGTGGCTCGACACGAAGCGGCAGGTCCACTACGTCCAGAACGTGACGGACGTCGACGACCCACTCCTGCAGCGCGCCGACCGTGACGGCCTCGACTGGGCCGCCCTGGCCGAGCGCGAGACCACGCTGTTCCGCGAGGACATGACCGCCCTGCGGATGCTGCCCCCGCGCCACTACATCGGTGCCGTCGAGGCGATACCCGGCATCGTGCCGCTGGTGGAACGGCTGCGCGACATGGGCGCCGCCTACGAACTCGACGGCGACATCTACTTCTCCGTCGACGCCGACCCGCACTTCGGTGAGGTGTCCCACCTGGACGCCGCGGCGATGCGGCTGCTCTGCGCCGAGCGGGGCGGCGACCCGGAGCGCCCGGGCAAGAAGGACCCCGTCGACCCGATGCTCTGGATGGCGGCCCGCGAGGGCGAGCCGAGCTGGGACGGCGGCTCGCTGGGCCGTGGCCGGCCCGGCTGGCACATCGAGTGCGTCGCCATCGCCCTCGACCACCTCGGGATGGGCTTCGACGTCCAGGGCGGCGGCTCCGACCTCGCCTTCCCGCACCACGAGATGGGCGCCTCGCACGCCCAGGTGCTGACCGGCGAGTTCCCCATGGCCAAGGCGTACGTGCACGCCGGGATGGTCGCCCTGGACGGCGAGAAGATGTCCAAGTCCAAGGGCAACCTCGTCTTCGTCTCCCAGCTGCGCCGGGACGGCGTCGACCCCGCCGCCATCCGGCTCTCGCTGCTCGCCCACCACTACCGGACCGACTGGGAGTGGACCGACCAGGTGCTCCAGGACGCCGTGGAGCGGCTCGGCCGCTGGCGTGCCGCCGTCTCCCGGCCCGACGGGCCGGACGGGGACCGGCTCGTGGAGGAGCTGCGCGAGGCCCTCGCCGACGACCTGGACTCCCCGGCCGCGCTGGCCGCCGTCGACCGCTGGGCGGCCGAGCAGCAGGAACGGGGCGGCACGGACCCGGGCGCCCCCGGCGTCGTCTCCCGTGCGGTGGACGCGCTGCTCGGCGTGGCGCTGTAGCGACGACGGTGGGCCGCCGCCTCCCCGCGGAGGCGGCGGCCCACCGTCGTGCGCACCCGGTCGTGCTCGGTGCGGCGTACTAGTCCGTCGTACTCAGTCCGTCGTGCTCACTCGTCGGACGAGTCGTCGTCCTCGTTGCTCGGCCGCGGCGGGCGCTTGTCCCGCAGGTACGGAGGGCCGTCCCCGCCGTCCGTGGCGTGTCCGCCGGGCGGGGTGCCGCCGCCGTCCCGGCGCCGCAGATACCGCTCGAACTCCCGGGCGATCGCCTCGCCCGACGCCTCCGGCAGCTCCGCGGTGTCGCGGGCCTCCTCCAGCGTCTGCACGTACTCCGCGACCTCGCTGTCCTCGGCGGCGAGCTGGTCCACCCCCACCTGCCAGGCCCGCGCGTCCTCGGGCAGCTCGCCCAGTGGGATGCGCACGTCGATCAGGTCCTCCAGGCGGTTGAGCAGGGCGAGCGTGGCCTTCGGGTTGGGCGGTTGCGAGACGTAGTGCGGTACGGCCGCCCAGAGCGAGACCGCCGGCACGCCCGCGTGCGTGCACGCCTCCTGGAGGACGCCGACGATGCCCGTGGGGCCCTCGTACTTGGTCTCCTCCAGGTTCATGCGCTGCGCCAGGTCCGCGTCGGACGTGGTCCCGCTGATCGGGACCGGACGCGTGTGCGGGGTGTCACCGAGCAGGGCGCCCAGGATCACCACCAGCTCCACGCCCAGCTCGTGCGCGAAGCCGAGCAGCTCGTTGCAGAACGAGCGCCACCGCATGGACGGTTCGATGCCGCGGACCAGGACCAGGTCGCGGGGCTTCTCGCCGCCGACCCGGACCACCGACAGTCTGGTCGTCGGCCAGGTGATCTTGCGCACACCGGCGTCCATCCACACCGTGGGCCGGTTCACCTGGAAGTCGTAGTAGTCCTCGGCGTCGAGCGCCGCGAACACCTCGCCCTTCCACTCCCTCTCCAGATGCGCGACCGCGGTGGAGGCGGCGTCGCCGGCATCGTTCCAGCCCTCGAACGCGGCCACCATGACCGGGTCGATCAGCTCGGGAACCCCCTCGAGCTCGATCACCCAGCGCCTCCTTCCGACGTGCCCTCGCCTGACGTCCCAACCTTACGGCGTGCGGCGGGGGCGCCCGCAGCCCCCTTGCACGGGGGAGTGAACGGATCACTGCCCCGTTCACCTGCCCCGGACACCCCACGATTCATCCGAGCTGTTCCCCTTTCGTACACCTGTGCTCACAGCGAATCGCGCAGCCACTGCTCCACGCTCGCGATGTGCACCGTGGCCCAGGAGCGGGCCGCCTCCGCGTCCCGGTCGCGCAGCGCGGCGAGGATCGCCCGGTGCTCGTGCAGGGTGCGGCTGACCGCGTCGCGCTGGGTCAGGCCACGCCAGATCCGGGCCCGGGTGGTGGGCCCGGACAGGCCGTCGAGCAGGGAGCACAGCACCGAGTTGCCCGACGCCTGCACGATGCTGCGGTGGAACTCCAGATCGCAGGCGACGAGTTCCTCGACCGAGGGCGCACCGCCGAGCGCGTCCAACTGGGCGGTGAGCACGTCCAGTTCCCGCTCGCCGATGCGCGCGGCCGCCATCGCCGTCGCGGCCGGCTCCAGGATGCGCCGCACGGCGAGGAACTCCAGCACCGTGTCGTCGCGGTGGAAGTCGACGACGAAGCTCAGCGCCTCCAGCAGCAGTTGGGGGTCCAGGCTGGTCACGTAGGTGCCGTCGCCCTGGCGCACGTCCAGGATCCGGATCAGCGACAGCGCGCGTACGGCCTCCCGCAGCGAGTTGCGCGACAGGCCCAGGTCGGCGGCGAGCTCGCTCTCCTTGGGCAGCCGGTCGCCGGGCCGCAGCGCGCCCGAGACGATCATGCCCTTGATCTTCTCGATCGCCTCGTCCGTCACTGCCATGGCCGGCCTCCCTGTCGCCCAGACCTCCGAGGTCTTCGCCACATTATGCGGCCTCACCAGCGGCGACGGCCCGCTCCGCGGCTTCCCGCGACGGGCACGCGCAGGGGGCGGCTCCCTCGGCGGGGAGCCGCCCCCTGCGTCGCAGCGGCTACTTCTTGTCGAGCAGGCCCTGGACCTTCGCGCGGACGTCGTCGGTGGCGAGGCCGCGGATCGTCAGGGTCGTACGGCGGCGCAGCACGTCGTCGGCGGTCTGCGCCCACTCGTGGTCGCGGGCCCAGACGACCTGCGCCCAGATCTCCGGCGCGTCCGGGTGCACCCGCCGGGCGAGCTCCGGGTCGTCGTTGGCGATACGGGCGATGTCGAAGGCCAGCGAACCGTAGTGCGTGGCCAGGTGCCTGGCGGTGTCGGCCGCCATCCGCGGGCCGGGGGCCGGGCCGTCGACCAGGAGCCGGTGGGCGACCGCGCGCGGGTTGGCGACGCCCGGCAGCGGCAGCTTCTTCGGCAGCGAGGAGATCGGCTCGAAGTCCTCGCCGAGCGGGTGTCCGGGCAGTGACTCCAGCTTCTTCATGATCGTGCGGCCGATGTGGCGGAAGGTCGTCCACTTGCCGCCCGCCACCGACAGCATCCCGCCGCGCCCCTCGGTGACCACCGTCTCGCGCTTGGCCTTGGCGGTGTCGCCGGGGCCGCCCGGCAGCACCCGCAGACCCGCGAAGGCGTAGGTGATGAGGTCCCGGTCGAGCTGCTGGTCGCGGATGGAGAAGGCCGCCTCGTCCAGGATCTGGGATATGTCCCGCTCGGTGACCGAGACGTCCGCCGGGTCGCCGTCGTACATCTCGTCGGTGGTGCCCAGCAGCAGCATGTCCTCCCAGGGGAGGGCGAAGGTGATGCGGTACTTGTCGATCGGGGTGGCGAGCGCGGCCTTCCAGGGGGCGGTGCGCTTCAGGACCAGATGCGCGCCCTTCGACAGACGGATCGACGGGGCGGCATTCGGGTTCTCCATCCGGCGCAGGTGGTCCACCCAGGGACCGGTCGCGTTCAGTACCAGGCGGGCGTCGACGCCGAACTCGTCGCCGGAGAGGCGGTCGCGCAGCTCGGCGCCGGTCACCCGGCCCTGGGTGAAGCGCAGGCCGGTGACCTCGGCGTGGTTGAGGACGACGGCGCCCGACTCGACGGCCGCGCGGACCGTCATCAGCGCCATGCGGGCGTCGTTCATCTGGTCGTCGCCGTACACGGCCACGGCCTTGAGGTTCTCGGTGCGCAGCTCGGGCACGTCCGCCTGCGCCTTGGCGGGGGAGAGCAGGTGGCCGACACCGTCGCCGAAGGCGGACAGCATCGAGTACGCGAACACACCCGCGCCGAGCTTCGCGGCGCCGTGCGGGCCGCCCTTGTACACGGGGAGGTAGAAGGTGAGCGGGTTCGCCAGGTGGGGGGCCACCTGGCGGGAGACCGCACGGCGCTCGAAATGGTTCTCCGCCACCAGCTTCACCGCGCCGGTCTGCAGGTAGCGCAGACCGCCGTGGAGCAGCTTGGAGGAGGCGGAGGAGGTGGCTCCGGCGAAGTCGCCGGCGTCGACCAGGGCCACCCTGAGGCCGGACTGCGCGGCGTGCCAGGCGGTGGAGATGCCCAGGATGCCGCCGCCGATCACGAGAAGGTCGTACGACGCCTTGGAGAGCTGCTCCCGGGTCTCGGCGCGGCTCGGGTTCGAGCCGGAGGCCGGGTGCGTACCCAGGGCAGGCACGGACTGCAGGGTGGACTGGCTGGTCATGTGGGGTTCTTACTCCTCGTCGGCCGACGGTGCGTCGGCGCTCGTCGGATCAGCTCTCGTCTTCGTCGAGCCAGCCCATGGTCCGCTCGACGGCCTTGAGCCAGTTCTTGTACTCACGGTCGCGGTCGGCCGCGTCCATGCGGGGGGTCCACTCGGCGGCCCGGCGCCAGTTGGCGCGCAGGTCGTCGGTGCTGTTCCAGAAGCCGACGGCGAGACCGGCGGCGTAGGCGGCGCCGAGGCAGGTCGTCTCCGCGACCATCGGGCGCACCACGGGGGCGTCCACGAAGTCCGAGAGCGTCTGCATCAGCAGGTTGTTGGAGGTCATGCCGCCGTCGACCTTGAGGGCCGTCAGCTCCACGCCGGAGTCCTTCGTCATGGCGTCGGCGATCTCCCGCGTCTGCCAGGCGGTGGCCTCCAGCACGGCACGCGCGAGGTGTGCCTTGGTGACGTACCGGGTCAGGCCGGCGATCACACCGCGGGCGTCGGAGCGCCAGTACGGGGCGAACAGGCCGGAGAAGGCCGGGACGAAGTAGGCGCCGCCGTTGTCCTCGACGGTCAGCGCGAGCGTCTCGATCTCGGCGGCCGTGGAGATCAGGCCCATCTGGTCGCGCATCCACTGCACCAGCGCACCGGTGACCGCGATGGAGCCCTCGAGGGCGTAGACCGGCTTCTGGTCGCCGATCTGGTACCCGACGGTGGTCAGCAGGCCGCTGTAGGAGTTGATGATCTTGTCACCGGTGTTCATCACCATGAAGGTGCCGGTGCCGTACGTCGACTTGGTCTCGCCCTCGGAGAAACAGGTCTGCCCGAACAGGGCCGCCTGCTGGTCGCCCAGCGCCGAGGCGACCGGGATGCCGCCGAGCAGGTCGCCCAGCTTGCCGCCGGTGATCTCGCCGTAGACCTCGGCGGAGGAGCGGATCTCCGGCAGCATCGCCACCGGGACGCCGATGGACTCGGCGATCTTCTCGTCCCACTGCATGGTGTGCAGGTTCATGAGCAGGGTGCGCGAGGCGTTGGTGACGTCCGTGACGTGGTGGCCGCCGTTGACGCCGCCGGTCAGGTTCCAGATGACCCAGGTGTCCATGGTGCCGAAGAGGATGTCGCCGGCCTCGGCGCGCTCCTTGAGGCCCTCGACGTTGTCGAGCAGCCAGCGGGCCTTGGGGCCGGCGAAGTAGGAGGCGAGGGGGAGGCCCGTCTCGCGGCGGAAACGGTCCTGGCCGACGTTGCGGCCGAGCTCCCGGCACAGGGCGTCGGTGCGGGTGTCCTGCCAGACGATGGCGTTGTGGACGGGCTCACCGGTGTTCTTGTCCCACAGCACGGTGGTCTCGCGCTGGTTGGTGATGCCGATGGCCTTGATGTCGTCGCGGGTGATGCCGGCCTTCTCGACGGCTCCGGCGACGACCTCCTGGACGTTGGTCCAGATCTCGGTGGCGTCGTGCTCGACCCAGCCCGGCTTGGGGAAGATCTGCTCGTGCTCCTTCTGGTCGACGGAGACGATCCGTCCGTCCCGGTCGAAGACGATGCAGCGGCTGGAGGTCGTGCCCTGGTCGATGGCTGCGATGAAGGGGCCGGCCGTGTGGGCGTCGGTCACTGTGTGCTCCTGGAGGTCCGTGTGTCTGGGGCTGTGTACGGCGTGGTTCCTGCGGCCGGGGGAGTGGCCGCTGCGAGGGCGACCCGCTCTAGACGAAGGCGAGGTTGTAGAGGCCCGCGGCCGCCGCACCGCCGATCAGCGGGCCGACCACCGGGATCCAGGCGTAGCTCCAGTCGGAACCGCCCTTGTTGGGCAGGGGCAGCAGGGCGTGCACGATGCGCGGACCGAGGTCACGTGCCGGGTTGATGGCGTAACCGGTCGGGCCGCCGAGCGAGAGGCCGATGCCGACCACGACGAGGGCGACGAGCAGACCGCCGAGGGTGCCAAGACCGTTGCCCGCGTCGTTGAGACCCTGCGTGAGGATGGCGATGACCAGCACGAACGTGCCGATGATCTCGGTGGCGAGGTTCATCGCCACGTTCCGGATCTCCGGTCCGGTGGAGAAGATGCCGAGGACCGGGCCGGCGCCCTTCTCCCGGGCCTCCACCGCCTTGGCGTCGCCCGCGTCCGTCGAGCCGACGATCTCGCTGTCGGTGAGGTGCGCGTGGAACTGGCCGTAGTAGGCGATCCAGACGAGGGCCGCGCCGATCATGGCGCCGAGCAGCTGACCGCCCCAGTAGACCCAGACGTTCGCCCAGTCGTCGTTGGCGATGGCGAGGCCGAGGGTGACGGCCGGATTGAGGTGGGCGCCCGACAGCGGCGCGGAGATGTAGACGGCCGTCATGACCGCGAAACCCCACCCGAAGGCGATCGCGAGCCAGCCGGCGTTTCGGGCCTTGGAGGCCTTGAGCACCACGGCGGCGACGACGCCTCCGCCGAGGAGGATGAGTATGGCGGTACCTATGGTCTCGCCGATGAAGATGTCGGAGCTGGACACCCGCGACTCCTTTGTCCTGTCCAGGGGAGTTGAACCCCGCGTCCCTTCCGGGGTCCGTCGGCCCTTGGCGTCATCACACTCTAACGCGTATTGCCGGTAGGTGTTCGACAATGCCGACCGATGGACGGGAGTCTTGCCTCGGCGTTACGCGCCGTCAAGAGGTCTCCTGACGAAAGCGCGATGGTGGTGGGTTGTGTTGAGTTATGAACCCATCGACACGGTAGGTCGATCTATGACCAATATGTTCTGTTTTGGGCAGACCGGCAGCCGGAACGCCTCCCGGCGTCCCGGTCTGTCCTGCGCGATATCGCGTATGTGCTGGTCAGTGCCCCATGGCGGTCAGAACCGGCCGGCGCCCAGATCGCGCGAGACCGCGCGGGCGCAGTCCCGCACGGCGGCGATCAGCTCGGGCCGCAGCTCCCCGTCCCGGCCCAGCCGCTCCACGGCGCCGGTGATGCCGACCGCGCCGACGGGCATGCGCCGCCGGTCGTGGATGGGCGCGGCGACGGACGCGACGCCCTCCCAGGTCTCCTCGACGTCCGCGGCGTACCCCCGCGCGCGGGTGAGGTCCAGGACGTGCTCGAAGGCGCTGAGGTCGCACACCGTGCGATCCGTGAAGGCCTTGCGGTCGGATTCCAGCGCCTCGCTGTGCGCGACCGGGTCGTAGGCCGACAGGACCTTGCCCAGGGCGGTGGAGTGCAGCGGCTGCATGGCGCCGATCTCCAGCACCTGCCGGCTGTCGTCGGGCCGGAAGACGTGGTGCACGATCAGCACGCCCTGCTGGTGCAGCACCCCCAGGTAGACGCTCTCGCCGCTGGAGCGGGCCAGGTCGTCCGTCCACACCAGCGCACGCGCGCGCAGTTCGTGCACGTCGAGGTAGGTGGTGCCCAGCCGCAGCAGCTCGGCGCCCAGCTGGTAGCGGCCGGAGGCGTCGTCCTGCTCGACGAAGCCCTCCTGCTGGAGGGTGCGCAGGATGCCGTGGGCCGTGCCCTTGGCGAGACCCAGCGCCGAGGCGATGTCCGACAGGCCCAGCCGCCGTTCACCGCCCGCGAGCAGGCGCAGCATCGCGGCCGCCCGTTCGAGCGACTGGATGTTCCGTGCCATCGCCGTCCTGCCTCCGTCCCCTTCGACCGTCGAGCTGCGACGTCGCTGCCGCCGTACGGCAATGTCCACTGTTCGGCAATGCCGAACACTACCGGTCCATGCCGACCTCCCGCCAATGGGCGGTCGACAGTTGTCCTGTCGCCGGTACACCGGAGCCGGCGGGGACGCCACGCCGGTCCGTCCCGTGGACGCCCCTGACCCTAGGCGCCCGGTCCCGGCTACGCTGGCCGCGTGCGCCCTCCCACGGGACGTTCCACCGGAGCATCCCGGGAAGGCGCAAAGCCGACAGCCGTCGCATTCCAGGGAGCCCCTTACATGGCCTCGTCGCCGCAGACCCCCGTCACCGACAGCCGGACCCGTGCGTCCGCCCTCCGTGAGGCACTCGCCACCCGTGTGGTGGTGGCCGACGGAGCGATGGGCACCATGCTCCAGGCGCAGGACCCCACACTGGAGGACTTTCAGAACCTCGAAGGCTGCAACGAGGTGCTGAACGTCACCCGCCCGGACATCGTCCGCTCGGTGCACGCCGAGTACTTCGACGTGGGTGTCGACTGCGTCGAGACCAACACCTTCGGCGCCAACCTCTCCGCCCTCGGCGAGTACGAGATCGCCGACCGGATCGTCGAGCTGTCCGAGGCGGGCGCGCGCATCGCCCGCGAGACGGCCGACGACTACACGCTGCGCACCGGACAGCAGCGCTGGGTGCTCGGCTCGATGGGCCCCGGCACCAAGCTGCCCACCCTCGGCCACACCACCTTCGCCGCGATCCGCGACGCCTATCAGCGCAACGCCGAGGGCCTGCTCGCGGGCGGCGCCGACGCCCTCCTCGTCGAGACCACCCAGGACCTGCTCCAGACCAAGGCGTCGGTCGTCGCCGCCCGCCGGGCCATGGAGACGGCCGGGTACGACGTGCCCCTGATCGTCTCGGTGACCGTCGAGACCACCGGCACCATGCTGCTCGGCTCCGAGATCGGCGCGGCGCTGACCGCGCTGGAGCCGCTCGGCATCGACATGATCGGCCTGAACTGCGCGACCGGCCCGGCCGAGATGAGCGAGCACCTGCGCTTCCTCGCCCGGCACTCGCGCGTCCGCCTGTCCTGCATGCCCAACGCCGGCCTGCCCGTGCTGACCTCGGCCGGGGCCCACTACCCGCTGACCGCGCCGGAGCTGGCCGACGCCCAGGAGAACTTCGTCCGCGACTACGGCCTCTCCCTGGTCGGCGGCTGCTGCGGCACGACGCCGGAGCACCTGCGCCAGGTCGTCGAGCGGGTCCGCGACCTCGCCCCCGGCGAGCGCGCCCCCCGCCCGGAGCCGGGCGCCGCCTCCCTCTACCAGTCGGTCCCGTTCCGCCAGGACACCTCGTACCTGGCGATCGGCGAGCGCACCAACGCCAACGGCTCGAAGAAGTTCCGCGAGGCCATGCTGGACGCCCGCTGGGACGACTGCGTGGAGATGGCCCGCGAGCAGATCCGCGAGGGCGCGCACCTGCTCGACCTGTGCGTGGACTACGTCGGCCGGGACGGCGTCGCCGACATGGAGGAGCTGGCCGGCCGCTTCGCCACCGCCTCCACCCTGCCGATCGTCCTCGACTCCACCGAGGTCGACGTCATCCGGGCGGGCCTGGAGAAGCTCGGCGGCCGCGCGGTGATCAACTCCGTCAACTACGAGGACGGCGACGGCCCCGAGTCCCGCTTCGCCAAGGTCACCCGGCTGGCCCAGGAGCACGGCGCCGCGCTGATCGCGCTGACCATCGACGAGGAGGGCCAGGCCCGCACGGTCGAGAAGAAGGTCGGCATCGCCGAACGGATCATCGACGATCTGACCGGCAACTGGGGCATCCGCGAGGAGGACATCCTCATCGACTGCCTCACCTTCACGATCTGCACCGGCCAGGAGGAGTCGCGGGGGGACGGTGTCGCCACCATCGAGGCGATCCGCGAGCTCAAGCGCCGCCACCCCGCCGTGCAGACCACGCTGGGCCTGTCGAACATCTCCTTCGGCCTCAACCCGGCCGCCCGCATCCTGCTCAACTCCGTCTTCCTCGACGAGTGCGTCAAGGCGGGCCTGGACTCGGCGATCGTGCACGCCTCGAAGATCCTGCCGATCGCCCGCTTCGACGACGAGCAGGTCAACACCGCCCTCGACCTGATCCACGACCGCCGCAGCGAGGGCTACGACCCGCTGCAGAAGCTGATGGAGCTGTTCGAGGGCGCCACGGCGAAGTCGCTGAAGGCGGGCAAGGCCGAGGAACTGGCCGCCCTGCCCCTGGAGGAGCGCCTCCAGCGGCGCATCATCGACGGCGAGCGCAACGGCCTGGAGCAGGACCTCGACGCGGCCCTCCAGGACCGGCCCGCCCTGGACATCGTCAACGACACCCTCCTGGAGGGCATGAAGGTCGTCGGCGAGCTGTTCGGCTCCGGCCAGATGCAGCTGCCGTTCGTGCTCCAGTCCGCCGAGGTGATGAAGACCGCGGTGGCCTATCTGGAGCCGCACATGGAGAAGACCGACGACGACGGCAAGGGCACGATCGTGCTGGCCACCGTGCGCGGGGACGTGCACGACATCGGCAAGAACCTGGTCGACATCATCCTGTCCAACAACGGCTACAACGTCGTCAACCTGGGCATCAAGCAGCCGGTCTCCGCGATCCTGGAAGCCGCCGAGGAGCACCGCGCCGACGTCATCGGCATGTCGGGCCTCCTGGTGAAGTCCACCGTGATCATGAAGGAGAACCTGGAGGAGCTCAACGCCCGGGGCCTGGCCGCCAGCTACCCGGTCATCCTCGGCGGCGCCGCGCTCACCCGGGCGTACGTCGAGCAGGACCTGCACGAGGTCTACGAGGGCGAGGTCCGCTACGCCCGGGACGCCTTCGAGGGCCTGCGCCTGATGGACGCGCTGATCGGCGTCAAGCGCGGCCTGCCGGGCGCGAAGCTGCCGGAGCTGCGCCAGCGGCGGGTACGGGCGGCGGCCGCCGTCGAGGTGGAGGAGCGCCCGGAGGAGGGCCACGTCCGCTCCGACGTCGCCACCGACAACCCGATCCCCGAGCCGCCGTTCCGGGGCACCCGGGTGATCAAGGGCATCCAGCTCAAGGAGTACGCGTCCTGGCTCGACGAGGGCGCGCTCTTCAAGGGCCAGTGGGGCCTGAAGCAGGCCCGCACCGGCGAGGGACCCTCGTACGAGGAACTGGTCGAGACCGAGGGCCGGCCCCGGCTGCGCGGGCTGCTGGACCGGCTCCAGACGGAGAACCTGCTGGAGGCGGCCGTCGTCTACGGCTACTTCCCCTGCGTCTCCAAGGACGACGACCTGATCATCCTCGACGACGCCGGCAACGAGCGCACCCGCTTCACCTTCCCGCGCCAGCGCCGCGGCCGCCGGCTCTGCCTGGCGGACTTCTTCCGCCCGGAGGAGTCCGGTGAGACCGACGTCGTCGGGCTCCAGGTCGTCACCGTCGGCTCGCGGATCGGCGAGGAGACCGCCCGTCTCTTCGCGTCCGACTCCTACCGTGACTACCTGGAACTCCACGGACTGTCCGTGCAGTTGGCCGAGGCGCTCGCCGAGTACTGGCACGCGCGCGTGCGTGCCGAACTCGGCTACGCCGGCGAGGACCCGGCCGATATCGAGGACATGTTCGCGCTGAAGTACCGCGGCGCCCGCTTCTCGCTGGGCTACGGTGCCTGCCCCGACCTGGAGGACCGGGCGAAGATCGCGGCCCTGCTGGAGCCGGAGCGGATCGGTGTGCAGCTCTCGGAGGAGTTCCAGCTGCACCCCGAGCAGTCCACGGACGCCATCGTGATCCACCACCCGGAGGCGAAGTACTTCAACGCACGGTGACCGGGCACGACGCCGTGACCTGCCACACCGCGCGCTGATCGGATTAGTCGTACACTGGTCGGTCCACAGTAGGCCGGTTCCCTACCCGGGAACCGGCCTGCTCGTCCCTCCAGGAGGTACGCCGGATGACGACGACCGTCCCCGCTATCGGCACCCGTACGGCCGAAGGCTCCGCGCTGCAGGCCGTGCTCCTCGACATGGACGGCACCCTGGTGGACACCGAGGGCTTCTGGTGGGACGTGGAGCGCGAGGTCTTCGCCGGCCTCGGGCACACCCTCGACGACGCCTGGCGCCAGGTGGTGGTCGGCGGTCCGATGACCCGCAGCGCGGGGTTCCTGATCGAGGCGACCGGCGCCGACATCACCCTCGCCGAGCTCACCGTGCTGCTCAACGAGGGCTTCGAGGACCGCATCGACCGGGCGCTGCCGCTGATGCCGGGAGCCGCGCGCCTGCTGGGCGAGCTGGCCCTGCACGAGATCCCGACGGCCCTGGTCTCGGCCTCCCACCGCCGCATCATCGACCGCGTCCTCGGCATCCTCGGAACGGAGTACTTCGCCCTCACGGTGGCGGGCGACGAGGTCGCGCGCACCAAGCCGCACCCGGACCCGTATCTGTTCGCCGCGGCCGGGCTCGGTGCCGATCCGGCCAGATGCGCGGTCGTCGAGGACACCGCGACCGGTGTGGCCGCGGCCGAGGCGGCGGGCTGCCATGTGGTCGCCGTCCCCTCGGTGGCGCCGATCGCCCCGGCCGCGCGGCGCACCGTGGTGCGCTCGCTCGAAGAGGTCGACCTCACCTTCCTGCGCAGCCTGCTCAACTGACGACGCGCACGCGGCCGGGCGCCCGAGGCGGCGTCCGGGGCCCGCACACCGGGCGAACAGCACGGCACGGGCGGGGAATTCGCGCGGTGCGGATGGCTGAATTCCGTGGGCACGCTCCCAGTTGCCAGTGTGACGTTCCCCACGTCAACAGGGGTCGACAGGGTGGCACGTATGTGCAGCCGGAGCCCATAACGGGGCGGTTGCCCCGCCTTTGTGTCCTGATTCATGGGATGCTGCACGAATCCTTCCCCAGTCGGGTTTTCGGTGCGTCCGCGCCCGGTTTCGCAGCGTGATGGACGCTCAACTCCGGTGGCCGACGGCCCCGTCATGAGGGCGCACTAATCTCATCGCGAGAACCTCACCCCCGTCCCCGTGACCGGCTGCCACACCCCTGCATGCCGCGTACACGGACCTGACAGCTGTGGAGAATCCCGAGCATGAACCGCAAGACCTTGGTGCTGCCGGCCGTGGTCGGACTGCTTGCTCCCGCGCTTGCCGCGTGCGGTGGGTCCGACGGGGGCAGTGACGGTGGTGGCTCGATCGTCGTGGGCACCACCGACCGGTTCATCGCCTCCAAGGACGCCCCCGCACCGCTCGACCCGGCGTACGCGTACGACGTGGGCACCTGGAACGTGCTCCGTCAGACCGTGCAGACCCTGATGGTCCAGCCGCGCGGCGAGGGCGCTCCCGTTCCGGAGGCCGCCGAGAGCTGTGGGTTCACCGACAACGGCAACGAGCGCTACGCCTGCAAGCTGCGCTCGGACCTCAAGTTCTCCAACGGCGACGCCATCACGGCCGCCGATGTGAAGTTCTCCATCGACCGGGCCCTCGCCATCAAGGCCGACAGTGGTGTCTTCGCCCTGCTGTCCACCGTGGACACCGTCGAGGTCAAGGGCGACAAGGAGGTCATCTTCCACCTGAAGACCGCCGACGCCACCTTCCCGTACAAGTTGTCGACCCCGGTCGCGGGCATCGTGAACCCCGACAACTACGAGAAGAACAAGCTGCGCGACGGCTTCGAGGTGGACGGCTCCGGCCCCTACGTGCTCGAGGGCGAGGAGAAGGACGGCGAGCTGGTCCGGGCGGTGTTCACCAGGAACCCGAACTACAAGGGCGCGCTGAAGGTCCAGAACAACGAGGTCGACATGGTCTCGTACGAGGACGCCGAGGCCATGGGAGCCGCCCTGGAGGGCGGTGACATCGACGTCATGACCCGCTCCATGACGCCGGAGCAGATCGAGAAGCTGGCGGTCGCCGACGGCGACGTCGACCTCGTCGAGATGCCCGGCCTGGAGATCCGCTACCTGGCCTTCAACACCGAGGCCCCGACGGTCAAGACCAAGGCCGTCCGGCAGGCCATGGCACAGCTCCTCAACCGCGACGAGCTCGTCTCCGCGGTCTACGGCTCCCAGGCCGACCCGCTGTACTCGCTGGTCCCGGCCTCCATCACCGGCCACTCCAACGCCTTCTTCAACAAGTACGGCGACCCCAGCGTCGCCAAGGCCAAGGGGCTGCTGGAGGAGGCCGACGTCGACACGCCGGTGAAGCTGACCCTGCACTACACGACCGACCACTACGGCTCGGCCACCAAGAAGGAGTTCGAGGAGCTGCGCAGGCAGCTCAACGGCAGCGGCCTGTTCCAGGTCGCGATCGAGGGCGCCCCCTGGGACACCTTCGTGCCGGCCGAGCGCAACGGCGAGTACGACGTCTTCGGGATGGGCTGGTTCCCGGACTTCCCGGACCCCGACAGCTACATCGCGCCGTTCCTCGACAAGGACAACTTCCTCAAGTCGCCGTACGCCAACAACGAGATCCGCGAGAGCCTGATCCCCGAGTCCCGGGGCGAGGCCGACCGTCTGGCCGCCGCCGACAGCCTGAACCGGATCCAGGACATCGTTGCCGAGGACGTGCCCCTGCTGCCCCTGTGGCAGGGCAAGCAGTACGTGGCGGCACGCGACGACGTCACCGGCGTCTCCTACGCGCTCAACTCCTCGGCCACTCTCCAGCTGTGGGAGCTCGGCCGCGGTGTGAGCGGCTGACACCTCCGAGCACGACCGGGTGCCGGCAGGCGGCCCGGGGTACTTCAAGAACGACGTAAGGCAAGCACGTGAACATACGCAACCAGTGGCCGGTCCTGCCGATCGTCGCCGGTCTGGCCACCGGACTGCTGACCGGATGCGGTGCCGAGTCCGGCGACTCCGGGGAGAACGGCTCCAACGTGGTCGTCGGGATGTCGGACGACGTCCTCGCCACCGACCCGGCGTCCGGTTACGACCCAGGCTCCTGGCTGTTGTTCAACAACGTCTTCCAGTCCCTGCTCAGCTTCCCCAAGGGCGGCACCGAGCCCGAGCCGGAGCTGGCCGAGTCGTGCAACTTCACCGACAGCTCGGCGAAGGTCTACCAGTGCACGCTGAAGGACGGCCTGAAGTTCAGCAACGGTGACCCGCTCACCTCGAAGGACGTCAAGTTCTCCTTCGACCGCATGCTGAAGGTCAACGACGAGGCCGGCCCGGCCATCATGTTCCCGATGCTCGACACGGTCGAGACGCCGGACAAGAACACCGTCGTCTTCCGCCTGAAGGTCGCCGACGCCACCTTCCCGAGCAAGATCGCCTCCGGCGCCGGCTCGATCGTGGACCACCGGGAGTACGACGCCGGCACGCTGCGCACGGACGGCCAGGCCGTCGGCTCCGGCCCGTACAAGCTCGACTCCTTCAGCGAGAACGAGGCCGTCTTCTCGGTCAACGAGAACTACCAGGGCACCGCCGAGGTGCAGAACGCCGGCGTCACCCTGAAGTTCTTCCACGGCGACCGCGGCGCGCTGAAGAAGGCGCTGCAGTCCGAGGACGTCGACATCGCCTACCGAGGTCTGAGCGCGAACGACATCGCCGACGTCGAGCAGGCCGACTCCGACTCCGGCGTCAAGGTCATCGAGGGCAGCAGCGCCGAGGTCCAGCACCTGGTCTTCAACATGGACGACCCGGTCGCCGGAAGGCTCGGCGTCCGCCAGGCCATCGCCCACCTGATCGACCGCGAGGCCCTCATGGAGGACGTCTACCAGGGCACCGCGACCCCGCTGTACTCGATCATCCCGGCCGGGATCGCGGGCCACAACACCGCCTTCTTCGACACCTACGGTGCCCGGCCCTCCAAGGCCAAGGCCGAGGCCGCGCTGCGCGCCGACGGGATCACCGACAAGGTGAAGATCACCCTGTGGTCCACCCCGTCCCGCTACGGCCCCGCCACCGACGAGGAGCTGGAGGCCATCGCGGCCCAGCTCAACGGCAGCGGGCTGTTCGCCGCCGACGTGAAGTCGGTCGCGTTCGACCAGTACGAGAAGGACATCGCCGACGGCAAGTACGGCGTGTACGTCAAGGGCTGGGTGCCCGACTACCCGGACGCCGACAACTTCACCGCCCCGTTCTTCGGCGAGGGCAACGTGCTGGCGAACAACTACAGCAACGACACGATCACCGGCTCGCTCATCCCGCGCACGGCCGCGCAGAGCGACCGCGCCGCCACCGACGACGAGTACGGCGAGCTCCAGGACCTGGTCGCCGAGGACGTCCCGCTGCTGCCGGTCTGGCAGGCCAAGCAGTACGCGGTCGTCCGCGAGGAGGTCTACGGCCTGGAGTACTGCCTCGACGCCTCGACCGTCTTCCGCTTCTGGGAGATCAGCAAGGGCTGAGGCCCCCCGCACGCCGAACGCCGAGGGCGCCCGTCTCCCCAGGGAGGCGGGCGCCCTCGGCGTAGTGCCGTGTGCGCGCTCGGGTCACTGGGCGCCGGGACGCACCAGACCGCTCTCGTAGGCGTACACCGCGGCCTGCACCCGGTCGCGCAGCCCCAGCTTGGTCAGGACATGGCCCACGTGCGTCTTGACCGTGGTCTCGCTGACGAACAGGTCGGCCGCGATCTCGGCGTTCGACAGACCGCGCGCGACCAGCTTCAGCACCTCCACCTCGCGATCGGTGAGCGTGCCCAGGGTGTCGGGCACCGGCTCCTCGCCGGACGGCAGATGCGTGGCGTACTTGTCGAGCAGACGGCGCGTGATGCTCGGGGCGAGCATCGCCTCACCGGCCGCGACCACCCGGATCGCCTGCACCAGTTCGTTCGCGGGGGCGTCCTTGAGCAGGAAGCCGCTGGCGCCGGCCCGCAGGGCCTCCACCACGTACTCGTCGAGGTCGAAGGTGGTCAGCACCAGCACCTTCGCCGGGCCGTCCCGGCCGGGGCCGGTGATCTGCCGGGTCGCCTCCACGCCGTCCATGCGCGGCATGCGGATGTCCATCAGGACCACGTCGGGCTGCAGCGCCCGCACCTGGTCGAGTGCCTGCAGGCCGTCTCCGGCCTCGCCGACGACCGCGATGTCCTGTTCGGCCTCCAGGATCATCCGGAAGCCCGTACGCAGCAGCGGCTGGTCGTCGACCAGTAGGACGCGGATGGCCACGTAAGTCTCCTTCGCTAGTCCGGCCCCATTCTGCCCTGCTCCACCGCGGGGGATTCCGGCGCCCTCGCCGGGCCGGGCAGGACGTCGCCGACGGCGGGGCGCACCGGCAGGGGATAGGGCGGGGGAGTGCCGCCGAACTCCGGACAGTGGGCCTGGTGGTCGCACCAGCCGCACAGCTTGGTCGGGCGGGGCCGCCAGTCGCCGGTCTCGGTGGCCGCACGGATCGCCTCCCACAGCGCGAGCAGCTTGCGCTCCACCCGCTCCAGGTCGGCACGGACCGGGTCGTAGGTCAGCACGTCACCGCTGCCGAGGTAGACGAGCTGGAGCCGGCGCGGGATCACCTGCTTCAGCCGCCAGACGACCAGCGCGTAGAACTTCATCTGGAACAGGGCGCCCTCGGCGTACTCGGCCCGGGGCGCCTTGCCCGTCTTGTAGTCCACGATCCGGACCTCGCCGGTCGGCGCCACGTCGACCCGGTCGATGATCCCGCGCAGCCGCAGTCCCGAGTCCAGCTCCGTCTCGACGAACAGCTCCCGCTCCGCGGGCTCCAGCCGCGTCGGGTCCTCCAGCGTGAACCAGCGCTCGACGAGCTGCTCCGCCTCCGTCAGCCAGCCGGCCAGCCGCTCGCCCTGCGGATCGTCGGCGAACAGCTCCTCGACCTCCGGCCTGCTCTCGCGCAGCCGCTGCCACTGGCCGGGGACGAGCGCCTTGGCGCGCGGCGGGGTGCGCTCCGCCGCGGGGGCGTCGAAGAGGCGCTCCAGGACCGAGTGGACGAGGGTGCCCCGGGTCGCCGCCGCGCTGGGCTTCTCGGGCAGCCGGTCGATCACCCGGAACCGGTACAGCAGCGGGCACTGCATGAAGTCGCCGGCACGTGAGGGGGACAGGGAGGTAGGCGCCATGGCGACGGTCCCGGTGACCGCGGTGGCCGTCTCGGCCGCCGTCGCCTCGGTCGCCGTCGCCTCGACCGCCGCCGTCGGGCCGTCGGCCGTAGGCTCGACCACGACGGACGGATCCGGATCCGTGGCCGCCTCGGCGCTCCCGCCGGATGGGGGCCGCTGCTGCGCGCCCTCGGTGCTGGTGTCCATGTCCACAGACGATACGGCCCGCCACCGACAGTGACCCGGCCTCCGGTCATGACGGGGCGACGACGGGGAAAACAGAGGGGGTGCCGGGGCGGAACGTGCCCCGACGGACGCATACCATCGACCCGAGACCCTTCCGCCCGGCAGGTGCGGGAGACGCTGCGAACGAGGGGACACCGTGGACGAGAGCGGCGGGAGCGGGCAGCCGCGGCCGGGCACCGACGAGGCGCACCGGCACCAGCCGGACCGTGCGACCCCGGCCACGGACTCCCCACGCCCTGACGATCCCGGGCCCGGGCCCGCCGGCGCCGAGCCGGACCCCGCGGGCCGAGCCCCGCAGGCCGGCACCGGCGACGACCGGCCGGACCGGCCGGACGACACCCACGGCCCCGACGCCCACGGAGGCGACGACCGCACCACCGGCGGGCGTCACGAGCAGCACGGCGCCTCCCACCCCCACGAGGCCCACCGCACCCTCGCCCACTCCGCCCCCGGCAAGGGCCCCGCACCCCAGCGCGCCCCCGAACCCCGGGGCGGCCTGCTGATGGGACGCCCGTTCGGGGTGCCGGTGTACGTCGCGCCCAGCTGGTTCCTGGTGGCCGCCCTGATCACCTGGGTGTTCGGCGGGCAGCTGGAGCGTGTGCTGCCCGAGCTGGGCGCCGCCCGCTATCTGGTCTCCCTCTTCTTCGCCGTCGCCTTCTACGCCTCCGTGCTCGTGCACGAGCTGGCCCACACGGTGGCGGCCCTGCGCTACAAACTGCCGGTGCGCCGCATCCAGCTCCAGTTCTTCGGCGGGGTCTCCGAGATCGAGAAGGAGGCCGAGACACCGGGCCGGGAGTTCGTCCTCGCCTTCGTGGGACCGCTCCTGTCCCTCGTGCTGGCCGGCCTCTTCTACCTGGCCCTGCAGCCGGTCGAGCCCGGCACGGTGCCCGGCGTCCTGCTGGCCGGTCTGATGATCTCCAACCTCATCGTGGCCGCCTTCAACCTCCTGCCCGGCCTCCCGCTCGACGGCGGCCGGATGCTCCGCGCCGTCGTCTGGAAGATCACCGGCAGGCCGATGAGCGGCACCGTCGCCGCCGCCTGGGTCGGCCGCGCCCTCGCCGTCTCCGTGCTGATCGGGCTCCCGCTGCTCACCCAGTCCGGCGCGCTCGGCCGCGACGCCGTGGACAACGTCGGCATGGACACCGTGATGGACGCCCTGCTGGCCGCCATCCTCGCCGCGATCATCTGGACCGGCGCGGGCAACAGCCTGCGCGTCGCCCGGCTGCGCGAGCACCTCCCGGAGCTGCGCGCCCGCGCGCTCACCCGCCGCGCGGTGCCGGTCGAGAGCGACACCCCCCTCTCGGAGGCGCTGCGGCGTGCCAACGCCGCGGGCGCCCGCGCCCTGGTCGTCGTCGACGCCGACGGCGACCCCGTCTCGCTGGTCCGCGAGGCCGCCATCGTCGGCGTCCCCGAACACCGCCGCCCCTGGGTCGCGGTGAGCGGCCTCGCCCAGGACATCACCGACGGCATGCGGGTCTCCGCCGAACTGGCCGGCGAGGACCTCCTGGAGGTGCTCCGGGCCACCCCCGCCACCGAGTACCTGGTGGTCGAGGACACCGGAGAGATCTACGGCGTGCTGTCCGCGGCGGACGTCGAGCGGGCCTTCGTCAAGGCCATGGCCAGGCCCTCCTAGTGGTCGGCGGCCCCCGCAATCGCCGGTAGGCTGTTCACATGTCCGAACCGACCGGTGCCGCCCGCAGGCGCGGGCCCTTCAAGGTCGGGGACCAGGTTCAGCTGACCGACCCCAAGGGCCGCCACTACACGTTCACGCTCGAGGCCGGGAAGAACTTCCACACCCACAAGGGTTCCTTCCCGCACGACGAACTGATCGGCGCTCCCGAGGGCAGCGTTGTCCGCACCACCGGAAACGTCGCCTACCTCGCGCTGCGCCCCCTGCTCCCCGACTACGTCCTGTCCATGCCCCGTGGGGCAGCCGTCGTCTATCCCAAGGACGCGGGGCAGATCCTCTCCTTCGCCGACATCTTCCCCGGCGCGCGCGTCGTGGAGGCCGGCGTCGGCTCGGGGTCGCTCAGCAGCTTCCTGCTGCGGGCCATCGGCGACCAGGGCATGCTGCACAGCTACGAGCGCCGCGCGGACTTCGCCGAGATCGCCCAGGCCAACGTGGAGCGCTACTTCGGCGGCCCGCACCCGGCCTGGCAGCTCACCGTCGGCGACCTCCAGGACAACCTGTCGGACACCGACGTCGACCGCGTCATCCTCGACATGCTCGCCCCGTGGGAGTGCCTGGAGGCCGTCTCCAAGGCGCTCGTCCCCGGCGGCATCCTGTGCTGCTACGTCGCGACCACCACGCAGCTCGCCCGGACCGTCGAGTCCATCCGTGAGGTCGGCTCCTTCAACGAGCCGACCTCCTGGGAGACGATGATCCGCAACTGGCACGTCGAGGGTCTCGCCGTCCGCCCGGACCACCGGATGATCGGCCACACCGGCTTCCTCCTCACCGCCCGTCGCCTGGCAGACGGCGTCGAGCCGCCCATGCGCCGCCGCCGCCCCGCCAAGGGCGCCTACGGCGAGGACTACTCCGGCCCCAACGCCGATGGAGGCATGGGCCGCTGAGGCGGCTGTTCCGCGTACAACGTGTCGGCGCCGTGGCCGAGTTCCCGCACACCGCAGGGAACGCGGCCACGGCGCCGACACGTTGACGCACCGGAAGACGCCCACCTCACAAGGGCCGACCCCCGCCGTTCCCCCGCACTGTGACGTGTGGCACCATGCTGGCCACCCCCACCGGCACAGCCCTCACAGGAGACACTCCTCGTGCAGCAACCCGCCGTTCCGGAACTGGCACACACGCACACCCGGCCCATCCACTGGGTCGCCACCGCGACCGCCGTCGCCGGTGTCGTCGCCCTGTCGTCGCTGCTGCCGCCGGACTCGGCGACCGCCGCACAGGCGCCGGGCCGCCCCGCGCGGCCGGCCGCCGCGCCGCCCGCCACCGAGGGCGTCGGCTTCCCCCTCGAATGCGGGCCCGTGAAGGCCGTGGTGGAGAGGAAGGCGTCCGGGGACCTCGACGGCGACGGGCGGCCGGAAACGGTCGCCGTGGTGCACTGCGACGCGGGCATCAGCACACCCCCCGACGGCGTGTACGTCCTCACCCACGGCGACGGCGCGACCGGCCCCCGGGTGGTTGCCACGCTCGTCGACCCCAAGGACCGCACCACCGTCCGCGACTTCGCCGTCCGGGACGGAGCCGTCCTCGCGACGCTGCTCGGCTACTCCTCCACGGACGTCCCGACCTGCTGTCCGGACGTGACGGAGGCGGCGAAGTGGCAGTGGCGCAACGGGGCGTTCGTCCGCTCGTCACCGGCCGACGCCCGCAGCGTCTGACGCACGCAACCGAGCCGTGTGAGAAATCAGACAGTCATCACGGGGCGTAAGGATCCAGTCACTGTGCGTCCGGGCCGTAGACCTCGACCCTGTCCGAAACCCGTCGCACATGGATGCAGTCGCCCGGACACTCCTTCGCCGAGTCGATCACATCCGTGAGGAGCGGCAGCGGTACGGGCGTTGTGGCCCCCCGGGCCTGCAACAGCTCGTCGCCCTCGCCCTTCACATAGGCCAGGCCGTCGATGTCCAGCTCGAACACCTCCGGCGCGTACTGGGCGCAGATGCCGTCGCCGGTACAGAGATCCTGGTCGATCCAGACCTCGAGTGCCTCGCCGTCGACTCCGGCCTCCTGCTGCACGGTCACCTCTCCTGCCGATTGCCCACCCGGCCGTACGGGAATCCGGCCAGCTCTGACGGGTGTTGAACGCTTCGACCCTACCTTCGCTCGCTTTCGTATCCCGTTCGCTGGGTATTCCCCTGGCGTGAGGGAGAGCGCAAGGGTGAAGATCGGACACACCCCGACAGTCTTTGTGATCTAGGGGTTTCAATCGACACCCACCCAGGTAGGGTCTGGAAGCGTCCAGCTCCCCTTGGAGGAGGTGAGGACCGTGGCAGCCCACGACGACGACATGAACCGCGGCATCCGCCCGGGACGCGGGTCCGACGACCCGGCCGGGCAGATTGCCTACCTTGAGCAGGAGATCGCCGTCCTGCGACGCAAGCTCGCCGACTCTCCGCGGCACACGAGGATTCTCGAAGAGCGGATCGTCGAGCTGCAGACCAACCTGGCCGGCGTGTCCGCGCAGAACGAGCGACTCGCCAACACGCTCCGTGAGGCCCGTGACCAGATCGTGGCCCTCAAGGAAGAGGTCGACCGGCTGGCCCAGCCGCCGGCCGGCTTCGGAGTCTTCCTGCAGGCGATCGAGGACGGCACGGCCGACATCTTCACGGGGGGCCGCAAGCTCCGCGTGAACGTCAGCCCCAGCGTCGACCTCGAGGACCTGCGGCGCGGCCAGGAAGTAATGCTCAACGAGGCGCTCAACGTGGTCGAGGCCATGGAGTACGAGCGTGTCGGGGACATCGTCACCCTCAAGGAGATCCTGGAGGACGGCGAGCGCGCCCTGGTGCTCGGGCACACCGACGAGGAACGGGTGGTACGGCTCGCCGAGCCGCTGCTGGACGTCACCATCCGCCCCGGCGACGCCCTGCTGCTCGAACCCCGATCCGGCTACGTCTACGAGATCGTTCCCAAGAGCGAGGTCGAGGAGCTCGTCCTCGAAGAGGTCCCCGACATCGGCTACGAGCAGATCGGCGGTCTCGGCGGCCAGATCGAGGCCATCCGCGACGCGGTCGAGCTGCCGTACCTCTACCCGGACCTGTTCAAGGAGCACGAACTGCGCCCGCCCAAGGGCGTGCTGCTCTACGGGCCGCCCGGATGCGGCAAGACGCTCATCGCCAAGGCCGTCGCCAACTCGCTGGCCAAGAAGGTCGCCGAGGTCACCGGCCAGGCCGCCGGCAAGAGCTTCTTCCTGAACATCAAGGGCCCCGAGCTGCTGAACAAGTACGTCGGTGAGACGGAGCGGCAGATCCGCCTCGTCTTCCAGCGGGCCCGGGAGAAGGCCAGCGAGGGCACCCCCGTCATCGTCTTCTTCGACGAGATGGAGTCCCTCTTCCGTACCCGCGGCTCCGGTGTCAGCTCGGACGTGGAGAACACCATCGTCCCGCAGCTGCTCGCCGAGATCGACGGTGTGGAGGGCCTGCAGAACGTGGTCGTGATCGGTGCCTCCAACCGTGAGGACATGATCGACCCCGCGATCCTGCGCCCCGGCCGGCTCGACGTGAAGATCAAGATCGAGCGTCCGGACGCCGAGGCGGCCAAGGACATCTTCGGCAAGTACCTCACCGAGCGCCTCCCGCTGCACTCCGACGACGTGACCGAGCACGGCAACGACAAGTCCATGACGGTCCAGAGCATGATCCAGACCGCGGTGGAACACATGTACGCCGAATCCGAGGAGAACCGCTTCCTCGAGGTGACGTACGCCAATGGCGACAAGGAAGTCCTGTATTTCAAGGACTTCAATTCCGGCGCCATGATCGAGAACATCGTCGGCCGGGCCAAGAAGATGGCGATCAAGGACTTCCTGGAGCACAACCAGAAGGGCCTGCGCGTCTCCCATCTCCTCCAGGCCTGCGTGGACGAGTTCAAGGAGAACGAGGACCTGCCCAACACCACGAACCCGGACGACTGGGCCCGCATCTCCGGCAAGAAGGGCGAACGGATCGTGTACATCCGTACGCTCATCACCGGAAAGCAGGGCGCGGACACCGGACGCTCCATCGACACGGTGGCGAACACCGGTCAGTACCTGTAAAAGGCAGGGCGGCTGCGGGTGCCCTCAGCGGGTACCCGCAGCCGACTGTTTTTCGGGCCACGGCTGGAGCACAGCAATGACGCAAATGATCTCCCCACCAGCGCAAAGGCGTTCTAGGCTCTTCCGTACCGCCGGATCGCGCAGTGCGGGGACGGGCACCGCACACGCAGCCGAGCGCCAGCGGTATCTGAGCGGCGTCCACGACCGAGGGCACCGCCGGGCAAGGAGGGCCGCATGACCGTACGGCGAGTAATGGGCATCGAGACGGAGTACGGAATCTCCGTCCCCGGCCACCCCAACGCCAATGCCATGCTCACCTCGTCCCAGATCGTCAACGCCTACGCGGCGGCGATGCACCGGGCCCGCCGGGCCCGCTGGGACTTCGAGGAGGAGAATCCGCTGCGCGACGCACGGGGCTTCGACCTCGCCCGTGAGGCCGCCGACTCCAGCCAGCTCACCGACGAGGACATCGGCCTCGCCAACGTCATCCTGACCAACGGGGCGCGTCTCTACGTGGACCACGCACACCCCGAGTACAGCGCTCCCGAGGTGACCAACCCCCGCGACGCCGTGCTCTGGGACAAGGCCGGTGAGCGGATCATGGCGGAGGCCGCCGAGCGGGCCGCCCAGCTGCCCGGCGCCCAGCAGATCCACCTCTACAAGAACAACACCGACAACAAGGGCGCCTCCTACGGCACGCACGAGAACTACCTGATGAAGCGGGAGACCCCCTTCTCGGACATCGTGCGCCACCTGACGCCCTTCTTCGTCTCCCGCCAGGTCTTCGCCGGAGCGGGCCGCGTCGGCATCGGCCAGGACGGGCACGAGCACGGCTTCCAGCTGAGCCAGCGCGCGGACTACTTCGAGGTCGAGGTCGGCCTGGAGACCACGCTCAAGCGCCCGATCATCAACACGCGCGACGAGCCGCACGCCGACGCGGAGAAGTACCGCCGGCTGCACGTGATCATCGGTGACGCGAACCTGTCGGAGATCTCGACCTACCTCAAGCTGGGCACCACGGCCCTCGTGCTGTCCATGATCGAGGACGGCTTCATCGCCGTCGACCTGGCCGTCGACCAGCCGGTACGCACCCTGCACCAGGTCTCCCACGACCCCTCGCTCCAGCGCCTCGTCACGCTCCGCAGCGGCCGGACGCTGACCGCGGTCCAGTTGCAGATGGAGTACTACGAGCTGTCCCGCAAGTACGTCGAGGAGCGCTTCGGGGCCGACGCCGACGAGCAGACCAAGGACGTCCTGCAGCGCTGGGAGGACACCCTCAACCGGCTGGAGCACGATCCGATGAGCCTGTCCGGCGAGCTGGACTGGGTCGCCAAGCGGGAGCTGATGGAGGGCTACCGGCGCCGTGACAGCCTCGACTGGGACGCCGCCCGGCTGCACCTGGTCGACCTCCAGTACGCGGACGTACGCCCAGACAAGGGCCTGTACAACCGTCTGGTCTCGCGCGGCCGGATCAAGCGGCTGCTGACCGAGGAGGACGTCGAGCGGGCGAAGTCCAAGCCGCCGGAGGACACCCGGGCCTACTTCCGCGGGCGCTGCCTGGAGCAGTACGCCGACGACGTGGCCGCGGCCTCCTGGGACTCGGTGATCTTCGACCTGCCCGGCAGGGACTCTCTGCAGCGGGTTCCAACCCTGGAACCGCTTCGCGGAACGCGTAATCACGTCAAGGAGCTCCTGGACCGCTGCCGCACCGCGGAAGACCTGGTCAAGGTCCTCAGCGGCGGCTGAGCGGGTACTCGGGCGGGTCCGGGCGCAAGGGTGGAAATCCCGGCGCCCGGGAATCATCGAGGTGGCCCCCGTACGTTGCAGAAACTGCGGGGCCATTGTCGGACCCGGCTTGTAGGGTCTGATCATGACCGATCGGCAGCGATGCCGAACATTCGGGCGAACCGAGCGGGGTGAGGGTTATGGCGACCAAGGACACCGGCGGCGGACAGCAGAAGGCGACGCGCTCCACCGAGGAGGTCGAGGAGCAGGCGACCGAGGCGCAGGCTTCGGAGGACCTCAAGGAGCGACACGAGAAGCTCTCGGACGACGTGGACTCGGTACTCGACGAGATCGACGACGTCCTGGAGGAGAACGCAGAGGACTTCGTGCGGTCCTTCGTGCAAAAGGGTGGGCAGTAGCCCACTCGTCCTTCGGATCGAAGGTCGGCGGGGGTGTGGTTGTTCGGCACCCGGCAGACGTGGCGCTGCGCGCGGCCCGGTGAGTCCGAGCCGCGCGTGGCCTCCCCGGGATCTGCCGGAAGGCTTCCGCCGTTCATGTGGATCACTGCCGTGAGCCGGGTAGGGTCCGTGGCGTACCTTGCATCAACTGCGATACCTGCTGACTACTTGGAAGGAAACGCGTGGAAGCCAACACTCGTAGCACCGGGCGTCTACCAGCTGCCTTCCTGACGCCTGGATCCTCCTCCTTCATGGACTTCCTGGCCGAGCACCAGCCGGAGCTGCTGCCCGGCAAGCGGCAACTGCCACCCACCCAGGGTGTGATCGAGGCGCCGCACGGCACCACGATCGTGGCGGTGACGTTCCCGGGCGGTGTCGTCCTGGCCGGTGACCGCCGCGCCACCATGGGCAACGTCATCGCGCAGCGCGACATCGAGAAGGTCTTCCCGGCGGACGAGTACTCGGCCGTCGGCATCGCGGGCACGGCCGGTCTCGCCGTCGAGATGGTCAAGCTCTTCCAGCTGGAGCTGGAGCACTTCGAGAAGGTCGAGGGCGCCCAGCTGTCCCTGGAGGGCAAGGCGAACCGGCTGTCGACCATGATCCGTTCCAACCTCGGCATGGCCATGCAGGGCCTGGCCGTGGTGCCGCTCTTCGCCGGCTACGACGTCGACCGCGACAAGGGCCGCATCTTCTCCTACGACGTCACGGGCGGCCGCTCCGAGGAGCAGGGCTTCGCGGCCACGGGCTCCGGCTCGATCTTCGCGCGCGGCGCCATGAAGAAGCTCTACCGCGAGGACCTGACCGAGGAGCAGGCCACGACCCTCGTGGTCCAGGCCCTCTACGACGCGGCAGACGACGACTCGGCGACCGGTGGTCCCGATGTCGCCCGCCGGATCTACCCGATCGTCACCGTGATCACCGAGGACGGCTTCCGCCGGCTCACCGAGGACGAGGGCTCCGCGATCGCCCGCTCGATCCTGGAGCGCCGGATGGAGCAGCCCGACGGCCCGCGGGCCGCGCTGCTGTAGCCGGCGGCCCGTGGTGTCCGAGGGTGGTCCAGTGACTTCGACAGAAAGGGACGGATAACCGGTGTCGACGCCGTTCTATGTCTCACCTCAGCAGGCCATGGCCGACCGGGCGGAGTACGCCCGCAAGGGCATCGCCCGGGGCCGCAGCCTGGTCGTGCTGCAGTACGCCGACGGCATCGTCTTCGTCGGCGAGAACCCGTCCCGCGCGCTGCACAAGTTCAGCGAGATCTACGACCGGATCGGCTTCGCCGCCGCCGGCAAGTACAACGAGTACGAGAACCTGCGCATCGGCGGCGTCCGCTACGCCGACCTGCGCGGCTACACCTACGACCGCGACGACGTGACCGCCCGCGGCCTGGCCAACGTCTACGCGCAGACGCTGGGCACGATCTTCTCCAGCGCGGCCGAGAAGCCGTACGAGGTGGAGCTGGTCGTCGCCGAGGTCGGCGAGACGCCCGAGGGCGACCAGATCTACCGGCTGCCGCACGACGGCTCCATCGTGGACGAGCACGGCTCGGTCGCGGTGGGCGGCAACGCCGAGCAGATCAGCGGTTACCTGGACCAGCGCCACCAGGACGGCATGACCCTCGCCGAGGCGCTCGAGCTGGCCGTGCAGGCCCTGTCCCGTGACACCAACGGCAGCCAGCGGGAGATCCCCGCCGAGCGCCTGGAGGTGGCGGTGCTGGACCGTACGCGCCCGCAGCAGCGCAAGTTCCGCCGGATCACCGGCCGGCAGCTCGGCCGGCTGCTGGAGGCCGGCGGCGCCTCGTCGGCCGCGGAGGCCGAGGACGAGGCGGGCGAGGACGAGTAGTGCGCCGGCGGCCCCGTCGCCCGCCCGACTCCCGTGACGGATGCCCCGGTCGCAAGCGACCGGGGCATCCGGCGTTCAGCGCGCCGGTGGCGGCGCCGTGGAGCCCCGTACGACCAGTTCGACGGGGATGTCCCCGCCCTCGGGCTCCCGGCCCTCCAGGACCGCCAGCATGGCCCGCATGCCCCGTTCCCCGAACAGCTCGGCGTCCAGGCGCACGGTCGTCAGCTCCGGGTCGATCGCGGTGGCCAGGGCGAGGTCGTCCAGGCCGGTGACGGAGACGTCGTCGGGGACGCGCAGACCGAGCCGCCGTACGGCCTTGTAGGCGCCCGCGGCCAGCTTGTCGTCGTCGCAGACGACCGCGGTGGCCCGGCGGCTCCTGAGCGCGGCCTCGGCGGCGCCCAGGGCGTCGTCGATGGAGATGGGCGCGCGGGCCGTGCCCAGGGTGGTCCCGGGGACGGCCGCGACCCGCTCGGCGAGCTCCCGGGCGCGGACCTCGAAGGTCCAGGACGGCACGTCGGCCGCCAGGTGCAGGAAGTGCCGGTGGCCGAGGCCCAGCAGGTGCTCGGTGACCTGGCGGACACCGTCGGCGATGTCGAGGTTGACCGTGGCCGCGCCGAGGCTGCCCGCCGGGTCGCTGTCGAGCATCACCAGGGGCAACTGGTCGCCGCGGAGGGCGGTGAGGGCGTCGGCCGCCATGGAGGAGGCGATGACGCCGTCCAGGGCGGCCTGGGCGGACGCGAAGGGGTCGCGGGCGGGCCCGACGCCCTCGGGGGAGGGGTAGAGCACCAGGCCGAAGCCGTGCTCGGCGGCGACGCGGGCGGCCCCGGTGTAGACGCCGGCGAAGAACTCGGTGGTGAGGGCGGGGACGACCAGCAGGACCGTGCGGGTGTGGCCGAGGCGCAGGTTGCGGGCGGCGAGGTTGGGGCGGTAGCCCAGGTCGCGGGCGGCCTCCCGGACCCGCTGCGCCGTCGCCTCGGAGACGCGGCCGCGCCACTTCTCGCCCAGCACCAGCGAGACCGCGGCCTGCGAGACACCGGCGGCCTCGGCGACGTCCCGGCTCGTGGGGCGGGTGCCGGCTCGTGCCACTCGGCCTGCTCCTTCGAACGCGTGGGGTCCGGGCCTCGCCTGGACGGGTGAACAGCGCACATGGTACGTATGGAAGTGGACGTTATACGTAACACTTCGGCGGAGGGCGGGGTCATGGCCGCGGGATACGGGGAGATCCTCAAGGCGAAACACGCCGCGAGACTGCTGACCGGCACGCTCGTGGGCCGACTGCCGAACGCCACCGCCGCGATCGCGATCGTGCTGTTCATCCGTGCCGAGGGCGGGTCCTACAGCCTGGCCGGCGCCCTCGCGGCCGTGTACGGCGTCGCCAACGCGGTGGGCCAGCCCCTGCTGGGGCGGCTGGTCGACCTGCACGGCCAGCCCCGGATCCAGCTGCCCGCCGCACTGCTCTCGGCGCTCGCCATGGCCGCCTTCGCCTTCAGCGGCACCGGGGCGCCCGCGCTCTCCTACGCGGCCGTCGCCGCCTCCGGGCTCTTCACACCGCCCCTGGAGGGCGGTCTGCGCGCGCTGTGGCCCTCCGTGCTGCACCGCGAGGACCAGGTCCACAAGGCGTACGCCATGGACGCGGTGGCCCAGGAAGTCATGTTCACGGTCGGACCGCTGCTGGTGACGCTCTGCGTGTCCCTGTGGTCGGCACAGGCCGCGCTGCTGGTGCTGAACGTCCTGGGCGTCCTCGGCGCGCTCTCCGTGGTGCTGTCGCCGCCCTCACGCGCCTGGCGGTCGGCGCCGCGCGAGGCGCACTGGCTGGGCGCGCTGCGCTCGCCGGGGCTGCTGGTCCTGCTGGCCGCGTTCCTGTTCGTCGGCGTGGCACTGGGCTCCATCACGGTCGCCGCGGTGTCCTACGCGGACGGCCGGGGCGGGGACGCGGTGTACGGCGCGCTGATGGCGGCCCTGGGGCTCGGCGCGCTGGTCGGCGGGATCGGCTACGGGGCGCGGGAGTGGCCCGGTTCCCCCGAACGGCGACTGCGGGTCCTGGTGGGTCTTCTGGCGGTCTGTTACCTGCCCCTGACGCTGATGCCGGGCCCGGTCGCGATGGCGGCCCTGTCCGGGCTGGCCGGCGTCTTCCTGGCACCGGCCATCGCGTGCGCCTTCGTCATCGTCGACCGGCACGCCCCGCGCGGGACCGTCACCGAGGCTTTCTCCTGGCTTGTGACGACGTTCACCGTGGGCGCCTCGGTCGGAACGGGGCTGGCCGGGCCCGTCGTCGAGCGGGGCGGGGCGCTGTGGGGCTTCGCCGTGCCGGGCGCGGCGGGAGCCGTGTCGTTGCTGGTTCTGCTGGCCACGGGGCGGGTCCTCGCAGCTCCCGCCCGGACGGCGGTCGTTGCGGCTTCATCGGAAAATGATCCAAATCGTGCTGCCGAACCCCGTTTCAGTTCAGGGGATCGGGCGTAATGTTCAGTCATGGACCGCCGCATTTTCGGGCTGGAGAACGAGTACGGCGTCACGTGCACGTTCAGGGGACAGCGCCGTCTGTCGCCTGACGAGGTGGCGCGGTACCTCTTCCGCCGTGTCGTGTCATGGGGCCGCAGCAGCAATGTCTTTCTGCGGAACGGCGCCCGCCTCTATCTCGACGTGGGATCACATCCGGAATACGCGACACCCGAATGTGACAACGTGATCGAGCTGGTCACCCACGACAAGGCCGGCGAGCGCATTCTCGAAGGACTGCTGGTGGACGCCGAACGACGCCTGCACGAGGAAGGAATCGCGGGCGACGTCTACCTCTTCAAGAACAACACCGACTCCGCCGGCAACTCCTACGGCTGCCACGAGAACTATCTGGTGGCCCGCCACGGGGAGTTCTCCCGGCTGGCGGACATCCTCATCCCGTTCCTCGTCACCCGGCAGCTGCTGTGCGGCGCCGGCAAGGTGCTGCAGACGCCGCGCGGGGCCGTGTACTGCGTCAGCCAGCGCGCCGAGCACATCTGGGAGGGCGTCTCGTCGGCGACGACCCGCTCCCGGCCCATCATCAACACCCGCGACGAACCGCACGCGGACGCCGAGCGCTACCGCCGGCTGCACGTCATCGTCGGCGACTCGAACATGTCCGAGACGACCATGCTGCTCAAGGTCGGCGCCACCGACCTGGTACTGCGCATGATCGAGGCGGGCACGGTGATGCGCGACCTCACCCTGGAGAACCCCATCCGGGCGATCCGCGAGGTCAGCCACGACATAACGGGCCGGCGCAAGGTGCGGCTGGCCAGCGGCCGGGAGGCCTCGGCGCTGGAGGTGCAGCGCGAGTACTTCGAGAAGGCCGTCGACTTCTGCGAGCGCCGCGGCATCCGCACCGGCGTCGTCGAACAGGTGCTTGAGCTCTGGGGCCGTACGCTCGACGCGATCGAGGCCGAGGACCTGGACCGGATCGGCACCGAGATCGACTGGGTCATGAAGTACAAGCTCATCGAGCGGTACCGGGCAAAGCACAACATGACCATGTCGAATCCGCGGGTCGCCCAGATAGACCTCGCCTATCACGACATCCACCGCCGTCGTGGCCTCTACTACCTGCTGGAGAAAAAGGGCCAAGCCGCCCGGATCTGCAACGATTTGAAGATCTTCGAAGGCAAGTCGGTCCCGCCGCAGACCACTCGGGCCCGGCTGCGCGGCGACTTCATCCGGCGGGCCCAGGAACAGCGCCGGGACTTCACCGTCGACTGGGTGCACCTCAAGCTCAACGACCAGGCCCAGCGGACCGTGTTGTGCAAGGACCCGTTCCGTTCGGTGGACGACCGGGTGGAGAAGCTGATCGCCGGTATGTGAGCCATGTGTTCCGAGTGAAGCCGGAACGCCACACGGGCGCCGTACGTTTCCCGTACGGCGCCCTTCTCACACCGTAGAGTTGCGCGCACGCCATCAACAAGATCGACCGATTACGAGGCCCCCACCGTGCGCCGACGCTCATTGCTCATCGCCGTTCCCGCTGGACTCGCCACACTCGCCGCCTGCGGCGACGAAGGGTCCGACTCCGGCAAGGCCAGCGACACCGCGTCGCCCTCGGACCCGGCCTCGCCCTCCGCCGCGCCGTCACCGAAGATCGTCGACGGCCCGCTGCCGGCGATCACCGCGGGCGCGAAGTTCGGCGAGAAGCCCACGGTGGCCAAGGGCAGCGGCGAGCCGTCGAAGGACCTCGCCGTGAAGACCGTGATCGCGGGCGGTGGCCGCACCGTCGCGGAGAACGACTACCTCGTGGCCAACTACCTGGGCCAGGTCTGGTCCACCGCGAAGGTCTTCGACAACTCCTACGACCGCAAGACGCCGCTGCTCATCCAGCTCTCCCAGGGCAGCATCATCGACGGCTGGCGCTACGGGCTGGCGGGCAAGAAGACCGGCAGCCGCGTCCAGATGGCCGTGCCCCCCGCCTGGGGGTACGGCGAGCAGGGCAACCCGCAGGCGGGCATCAAGGGCACCGACACGCTCGTGTTCGTCATCGACATCGAGGACACGTACAACGCGAGCAGCTCCGCCAAGGGCACCGACGTCGCGCAGGACGACGCGGACCTGCCCAAGGTCGGTACCAACACCGACGGCAAGGCCCCCTCCATCGAGATCCCCAAGACCGACGCGCCGACCGAGCTGGTGGCGACCTACGTCATCGAGGGCGACGGCGAGGAGCTGAGCGCCGACAGCACCGTCCTCGTCCAGTACAAGGGCGTGCTCTGGGACACCGGCAAGGAGTTCGACTCGTCGTACAGCCGCAAGGCGCTGACCTCCTTCTCGCTCCAGCAGGTCGTCAAGGGCTGGTCGCAGGGCCTGACCGGCAAGAAGGTCGGCAGCCGGGTCCTCGTCGTCGTCCCGCCGGAGCTCGGGTACGGCGACAACCCGCCGCAGGGCAGCGGCATCGAGAAGGACTCGACGCTGGTCTTCTCGGTGGACATCCTCGCGGCCATGTGATCGCCGGGAATGCAAGACTGTGCGTGTTCGCCTTTCCACACACGAGCAGGAGCTGAAGACGTGAGCATCGACAAGCCCGAGATCGACTTCCCGGGCGGCGAGCCCCCGGCGGACCTCGAGATCAAGGACATCTGGGAAGGCGACGGCCCCGTTGCGCAGGCCGGCCAGACGGTCAGCGTGCACTACGTCGGTGTCGCCTTCAGCACGGGCGAGGAGTTCGACGCCAGCTGGAACCGCGGTACGCCGTTCCGCTTCCCGCTGGGCGGCGGCCGCGTCATCGCCGGCTGGGACCAGGGCGTGCAGGGCATGAAGGTCGGCGGCCGCCGCCAGCTGACCATCCCGGCCCACCTCGCCTACGGCGACCAGAGCCCGACCCCGGCCATCAAGCCCGGTGAGACCCTGATCTTCGTGGTCGACCTGCTCGGCGTCTGAGCAGGACCGACCGGAGTCGATCACCTGGGGCCCATGCCTGTCCGGGCATGGGCCTCGGCTTTTGCCACGGCCCCGCGGAGCGGTACGGTCAACGATCGGAAGCACCTTAGGGAAGGGCGTCGATGGCCATTGCCAAGGCCGAGCGGCTGATGAACCTGGCGCTGTGTCTGCTGGGGACGCGCCGGCCGCTCAGCAAGCGTGAGCTTCGAGAATCCATCGAGGCCTATCTCGAAGCGGGCAGCGACGACTCCTTCAACCGGATGTTCGAGCGGGACAAGGACGACCTGCGCGAGCTCGGCCTGGTCATCGAGACCGTGGAGAACCTCGACGGCGAGGTCGGCTACCTGGCCCGCCGCGACAGCAACCGCCTCCCGCCCATCACCCTGGACGCCGAGGAGGCCGCCGCCCTGGGCCTGGCCGCCAAGGTCTGGCAGCAGGCCCGGCTGGCCGGCGCGGCCAGCGGCGCCCTGCAGAAGCTGCGCGCCGCCGGTCTGCCCGAGGACGTCGACCCCTACGAGGCGCACGGCGCCCTGGAGCCGCGCATCCCCGTGCACGAGGCCGCCTTCGAGCCGCTGATGCTGGCCTGCCGTGACCGCCGCCCCGTCGTCTTCGAGTACCGCAAGGCGAACGCCGCCCACCCCGAGGCCCGGCAGGTCGAACCGTGGGCACTGGAGTGCTGGCGCGGCCACTGGTACCTCGCCGGCTGGGACCGGGAGCGCGGCGCCGAGCGGGTCTTCCGGCTCTCCCGGATCACCGGCAGGGTGCGCGCCCGTGCGGGCCGCTACACCGCGCCGGTCCCGGACGTCGTCACCGTGCGCGAGACCGTCGCCGGATGGGCCGGTGAGACGGCCGACCGCAGCGCCCGGATCCGGCTGCGCTCCGGCGCCGGGTACCCGCTGCGGGCGAAGGCGACCGCCGTGCGGGAACTCGGCGACGGCTGGGACGAGTTGGAGATTCCGTACGGGCACGGACTGGACGCCTGGCTGGTCGAGTTCGGACCGGACGTGGTGGTCATCGAGCCCGCGGAGCTGCGGGCCGACGTGGTGGACCGGCTGCGTGCCGTGGCCAAGGGCTGAGGGGGAGCGGAAGAGGACTGTGGCCGGCAAACCGACGAGGCCCACGAACGCCATCGACCAGACCCGGCGGATGCTCTCCCTGGTGACCTACCTCAGAGAGCGTCCCGGAGCCCGGGTCGAGGACGTCGCCCGCGCCTTCGGGATCACCGAGGACGAGCTGGTCTCCGACCTCGACCTGCTGCCCATGTGCGGCACCAGCTTCCGCGGCGGGGACCTGCTCGACATCGACACCGACGGCGAGCGCATCTGGTGGCACAACCCGGCCGCCCTCGGCGCCGACGCGGCCGAGCCGCTGCGTCTCGCCGCCGACGAGGCGACCGCCCTGCTGGTCGCCGCCCGGGCCGTGTCCACCCTGCCCGGCCTGCGCGAGAGCGACCGGCAGGCGCTGCTGCGCGCCACCGCCAAGGTGGAGGCCTCGGCCGGCGAGGCGGCCGGAGCCAGCTCCCGGCTGTCGGTGACCTTCGAGTCCGAGGGCGGGGTCTTCGCCGACGTCGACCGGGCGATCTCGGAGCGCCGCAGGTTGTGGATCCGCTACTACTCACCGGCCCGCGACGAGGTCACCGAGCGTGAGGTCGACCCGATCCGCCTGGTCAGTGTCGGCCACACCTATGTCGAGGGCTGGTGCTACCGCTCGGAGGCGCGTCGCACCTTCCGGCTCGACCGGGTCGCCGAGATCAAGGTCCTCGACGAGCCCTCCGCACCGCCCGAGATCGAGCTGCGGGACCTGTCGGAGGGGCTCGTGCAGCCCGCCGCCGAGGACCCGGAGGTCGTCGTCGAGGTCGGCCCCGGCGGCCGCTGGGTGGCCGAGTACTACCCGCACGACACCGCGGACGAGCTGGCGGACGGCGGACTGCGTATCACCCTGCGCACGCCCGACCCGGCGTCGCTGCGCCGCCTCGCCCTGCGGCTCGGTCGGGACGGCCGGATCGTGGCGCCGCCGGAGCTGGCCGACAGCGCCCGGCAGGCGGCCCGCGAGGCGCTGGCGGCGTACGACGACGGGATCGAGCCGGCCCTTCCGGCGGGCGGAGATCCGGACGACGCGGCACACGACAGTCAGGAGCAGGGACTTTGAGCGAGCCGGCGGCCGGGGTGCGGGAGATGACGGTGGCGTCCGCGTTCGCGGGGATGAGAGGCGTGGCTCCCGTGGTGTTCAGAGCCGGCTGCCCGGACTGCCGGGGCCGCTTCGAGCTGGCCGCGGGTGCCCTGCGGCTGGCCATCGGCGCCACCAGCCGTACGACGTTCTACTCGTTCACCTGCCCCGACTGCGGCGCCTCGGTGCGCAAGCCGGCGGGGGAGCGGGTGGTGGAGCTGCTCACCGGCGGCGGGGTCCGGACCCTGCGGCTGCACTCCGCGCTGTAGCGGTGTCGGCGCACCCCGTGCGCGTCCGACCGTGGACGAGGCCCTAGGCTCAGGGGCATGTTCTGGCCGATGTTCGCGGTAGCCGTGGGTTTCCTGGGAATCGCCGTTCTCGGCGTGCTCGCCGTCCGGGTCTTCCTGGAGGCCCAGCGCCTGGGCAGGCAGGTCGCGGACTCCGCGCGCCGTATCAACCGCGCCGCGGAGGAGCTGGAGCAGGCCGCGGCCCACACGGCACGGTCCGTCGACACCCTGTGAGCGGCCGCTGACCTGGCCGGACCCGGCCCGTGAATCCGGTGCTTGGTGTCCGTTTGGGCCGCTTCGCCCTGTCAACTTCCCCCACGCGGAAGGTACGCTGCTGATCGCGGCCCGGAAAACGAGGCCCGGGCCGTGGACCGGGAGTACGCACAGGGATTGCTTCACGTTCACCCCTGAGCGTTACGATCGCTGCCAGCACGGTCGTTCGGATTCTCCTGTCCGACCGGTCGGACAGCACCCACCCGCCCGCCTCGGTGAGAAGGTAAAGACTTATGTTCGGAAGGCTCGGAGCCCCCGAGATCATTCTCATCCTCGTCGTCATCATCCTGCTGTTCGGCGCGAAGAAGCTTCCGGACATGGCTCGCTCGCTCGGCAAGTCGGCGCGGATCCTGAAGAGCGAGGCCAAGGCGATGAAGGACGACAGCAAGTCCTCCGCCCCCGCCGACCCGCCGCACACCGACGAGCAGCAGGCCGCCCCGTCTCAGCGCATCATCCAGGCCTCGCCCGGCGACGTGTCCAGCTCCCGCCCGGTCAACGAGCCGACGGACACGACCAAGCGCTGACGCAGGGCCGGTGACCCCCCGGCCTGCCGCACGAGATGGGAATGTGGGTTGCTGAAGCCTGCCCGCGACAAGGAGAAGGATCCCGAGGGGCGGATGCCCCTCGCGGAGCACCTGCGTGAGCTCCGCAACCGGCTCGCGAAGGCCCTGCTGGCGATCGTCGGTGTCACGGTCGTCGCCGCCTTCTTCTACAACGACATCATCAACTTCTTCACCGAGCCGATCCTCGACTCGGTGGGTTGCTCCCAGTCGTTCGAGGAGCTGGCCAGGGCGTCCGCCGACAACGCCAAGAACACGGAGCCCTGCGCGCAGATCACGATCAACGGTCTGCTCGCGCCGTTCACCCTGGCCCTGAAGGTCTCCCTGATGGCAGGCGTCGTACTGGCCTCGCCGGTCTGGCTCTACCAGCTGTGGGCCTTCATCGCCCCGGGACTGCACCGGCACGAGAAGAAGTACGCGTACGCGTTCGTCGGCACGGGTGCACCGCTGTTCCTCTGTGGCGCGTTCTTCGCCTACAAGGTGCTGCCCACCACCGCCAACGTGCTGATCGAGTTCACCCCGTTCGGCGTCGACAACCTGCTGCCGCTCGACGACCTGCTGGACCTCGTCACCCGCATGGTGATCGTCTTCGGTCTCTCCTTCGAGCTGCCGCTGCTGCTGGTCATGCTCAACTTCAGCGGCGCCATCTCCGGCAAGCGGATGCTGGGCTGGTGGCGGGCGATGATCATGGGCATCACGGTGTTCGCCGCGATCGCCACGCCCAGCACCGACCCGCTCACCATGCTGGCGCTGGCCGGGCCGATCTGGATCCTGTACTTCGGCGCGGTGGCCGTCTCCCTGATCAACGACCGGCGCAGGCGCCGCCGCGAGGCGCTGGGGCCCGACGACGACGAGGCCTCCGAACTGGACCTCACCCCCGAGGAGATCGGCGAGGTCGAGACCGTCGGCGCGAGCCGCGCCCTGCCCGAGCAGCCGGGCAAGGACCGGATCAACGGATACGACGACGTGACCTGAGCCAACGGTTATGACGGCGTGATCCGCGGATCGCCGCCTGACTCGTAGGGTCACGGGGTGACCAGCGACGACATCACCCTCCTCGTCAACCCCACCGCGGGCCGCGGCCGGGGCGCCCACGCGGCGCACCCGGCCGCTTCCGCTCTGCGCGCGGCCGGGTTCACGGTGCGCGCGGTCACCGGACGGGACGCCGACGACGCCCTGGCACGCGCCCGTGCCGCCGTCGCGGACGGCACGGGCGCGCTGGTGGCCGTCGGGGGAGACGGCATGGCCCATCTCGCCCTCCAGGCCGTCGCCGGCACGGACACCCCGCTCGGTCTGGTCCCCGTCGGAACGGGCAACGACTTCGCCCGCGCCCTCGGCCTGCCGCTGCGCGACCCGGCCGGCGCCGGCCGGGTGATCGCCGAGGGCCTGAAGGACGGCGGGGTGCGGGACATCGACCTCGGACGGGTCGGCGAGCGCTGGTTCGGCACCGTCCTCGCCTCCGGCTTCGACTCGCGGGTCAACGACCGCGGCAACCGGATGCGGCTGCGGGCCGGGCGGTTCACCTACGACCTCGCGATGATCGCCGAACTGGCCGCGTTCCGCCCGTTCCCGTACCGGCTGACGCTGGACGGCGGCGAGGTCCGGGAGATCGAGGCGACGCTCGTGGCGGTCGGGAACGGGCCGTCGTACGGGGGTGGCATGCGGATCTGCCCCGACGCGGATCCCACCGACGGGCTCTTCGACATCACGGTGGTAGGCGACTGCACCCGCCGCACCCTGCTGCGGGTGTTCCCGACGGTGTACCGGGGGCGGCACGTCGACCATCCCAAGGTCACCGTCCACCGGGCGGCGCGGGTCGAGCTCGCGGCGGACCGGATCACCGGCTACGCCGACGGGGAGCCGCTCGGACCGCTGCCGCTGAGCGTGCGGTGCGTGCCGGGAGCGGTGCGCGTCGTGGGGCGCTGAGCTGGGCGGATCACCGTACTCACCGCAGCGGATCCGGATAATGATCGTCCTGTTGTCAGTGCGGGCCGGTACGCTCGAAAGCACGATGACTGAGGACCTCTCCCCGGCCGAGCGGTACGTGGCGGCGCGTCGGCGCGCCGCCGAGCAGGCCACAGCGCTCGCGTCCTTCCGCGAGATGTACGACTTCGGCCTCGACCCCTTCCAGATCGAGGCCTGCGAGGCACTCGAAGCGGGGAAGGGCGTGCTGGTGGCGGCGCCCACCGGCTCGGGCAAGACGATCGTCGGCGAGTTCGCCGTGCACCTCGCTCTCCAGCAGGGCAAGAAATGCTTCTACACGACGCCCATCAAGGCGCTGTCGAACCAGAAGTACAACGACCTGTCCCGGCGCTACGGCGCCGACAAGGTCGGCCTGCTCACCGGCGACAACAGCGTCAACTCCGACGCCCCGGTGGTCGTGATGACCACCGAGGTGCTGCGGAACATGCTCTACGCCGGCTCGCAGACACTGCTCGGCCTCGGCCATGTGGTGATGGACGAGGTGCACTACCTCTCCGACAGGTTCCGGGGCGCCGTATGGGAAGAGGTGATCATCCACCTTCCCGAGTCCGTGACGCTGGTGTCACTGTCCGCGACCGTCTCCAACGCCGAGGAGTTCGGCGACTGGCTCGACACCGTCCGCGGCGACACCGAGGTGATCGTCTCCGAGCACCGGCCGGTGCCGCTGTTCCAGCACGTGCTGGCCGGGCGCCGGATGTACGACCTGTTCGAGGAGGGCGAGGGCCACCGCAGGGCCGTCAATCCCGACCTCACGCGCATGGCGCGCATGGAGGCGAGCAGGCCGTCGTACCAGGACCGCAGGCGGGGCCGCGCGATGCGCGATGCCGACCGGGAGCGGGAGCGCCGGCAGCGGTCGCGGATCTGGACGCCGAGCCGCCCGGAGGTCATAGAACGGCTCGACAGCGAAGGGCTGCTGCCCGCCATCACGTTCATCTTCAGCCGCGCCGCGTGCGAGGCCGCCGTCCAGCAGTGCCTGCACGCAGGGTTGCGGCTGAACGACGAGGAGGCCCGGGAGCAGGTCCGGGCGCTGGTGGAGGAGCGCACCTCCTCGATCCCGGCCGAGGACCTGCACGTGCTCGGGTACTACGAGTGGCTGGAGGGCCTGGAGCGCGGCATCGCCGCCCACCACGCGGGCATGCTGCCGACGTTCAAGGAGGTCGTCGAGGAGCTGTTCGTGCGCGGGCTGGTGAAGGCGGTCTTCGCCACCGAGACGCTGGCCCTCGGCATCAACATGCCCGCGCGGTCCGTGGTCCTGGAGAAGCTCGTCAAGTGGAACGGCGAGCAGCACGCCGACATCACCCCGGGCGAGTACACGCAGTTGACGGGGCGTGCGGGGCGGCGCGGCATCGACGTCGAGGGTCACGCCGTGGTGCTGTGGCAGCGCGGGATGAACCCCGACCACCTCGCGGGGCTGGCCGGGACGCGCACGTATCCGCTGAAGTCCAGTTTCAAGCCGTCGTACAACATGGCGGTCAACCTGGTCGAGCAGTTCGGGCGGCATCGCTCGCGGGAGCTGCTGGAGACCTCGTTCGCGCAGTTCCAGGCCGACAAGTCGGTCGTCGGCATCTCGCGTCAGGTGCAGCGCAACGAGGAAGGTCTCGAAGGCTACAAGGAGTCGATGACCTGCCACCTCGGCGACTTCGAGGAGTACGCGCGGCTGCGGCGCGAACTGAAGGACCGCGAGACCGAGCTGGCGCGTCAGGGCGTGACGGAGCGGCGGGCCGAGGCGGCCGTCGCGCTGGAGAAGCTGCGGCCGGGCGATGTCATCCACGTGCCGACCGGGAAGTACGCCGGGCTCGCGCTGGTGCTGGATCCGGGGCTGCCGGCCGGCCGGTCCAACGGCCACCGGGGCTTCGAGTCCCACGACGGGCCGCGGCCCCTCGTGCTGACGGCGGAGCGGCAGGTCAAGAGGCTGGCGTCGATCGACTTCCCGGTTCCGGTCGAGGCGCTGGAGCGGATGCGGATCCCGAAGTCCTTCAACCCGCGCTCGCCGCAGTCCCGGCGGGATCTGGCGTCGGCGCTGCGCAGCAAGGCTGGGCACATCGCGCCGGAGCGGCAGCGCAAGCGGCGTTCGCAGGCGGCGGACGACCGGGAGATCGCACGGCTGCGGACGGCGCTGCGGGCCCACCCGTGCCACGGGTGCAACGACCGTGAGGACCACGCCCGTTGGGCCGAGCGCTACCACCGGCTGATGCGGGACACCTCGCAGCTGGAGCGGCGCATCGAGGGGCGTACGAACACCATCGCCCGGACGTTCGACCGGATCGTCGCGCTGCTGACCGAGCTGGACTACCTGCGCGGTGACGAGGTCACCGAGCACGGCAAGCGGCTGGCCCGGCTCTACGGCGAGCTGGACCTGCTTGCCAGCGAATGTCTGCGCGAGGGGGTCTGGGAAGGGCTTTCACCGGCGGAACTCGCCGGGTGCGTCTCGGCGTTGGTGTTCGAGGCGCGGGCCGGGGACGACGCGATGGCGCCCAAGCTGCCCTCGGGCAAGGCCAAGGCCGCGCTCGGTGAGATGGTGCGCATCTGGGGACGGCTGGACGCGCTGGAGGAGGACTTCCGGATCACGCAGACCGAGGGGGTCGGGCAGCGTGAGCCCGACCTCGGCTTCGCCTGGGCCGCGTACATGTGGGCCTCGGGCAAGGGGCTCGACGAGGTGCTGCGCGAGGCGGAGATGCCGGCGGGCGACTTCGTGCGCTGGTGCAAGCAGGTCATCGACGTGCTGGGGCAGATCAGTGCGGCGGCGCCGCAGGGCTCGACCGTGGTGAAGAACGCGCGCAAGGCCGTCGAGGGGTTGCTCCGGGGTGTGGTCGCCTACTCGTCGGTGGGATGACGGAGCACCGGGCGGGATGACGTAGTACCGGGCGGGCGCGGGGCGTGGCGGGGCGGGTCGCCCGGCTCCCCGCGCCGTCCGCTTGAGGCGGTCGGACGGGGCCGGTCCAGCTCACTTCACTCATCACGGTGAGTGGGTTTCGTATGCCCGAACACCGTTACGCAACGTGTTCGAATGTGATCTCAGCGTCCAAATGGGGCCGAGCGTACTCCTGTTGCATGCCCCGTTTCAGGTGCTTGCTGAATATGACACGGCGATGATCCGGTCGGACTAGGCTCGCCCGCAGCGCACCGAGTTGCGGTGTATTCGTGCGCCTGTTCCCAAAAATCCTGATGATCCCAACAGTCCCATGACGCATACCCCCACAAGCTCCCCCGACTCCCCGCCGACTGCTTTCAGAGGGCCCACATGGTGAGTGTTCAATCCCCACCCGCACGGCGTGAACTTCCCTACGCGCGCGTGCTGTTGCTCCCGGCGATACTGATGGCCGCGGCGACCGGAGCCGCCGTCGCGCTCGTGACCGACTCGGCCCGGACCGCGGTCGCCCTGTGCGGCACCGTCGCCACGCTCCTCGTGATCGCCGCGGCGGCCGAGGCGGTGCGCCGCGGACGCGCGCTGCGGGACGCGCAGGCCGAGCACGCCCGTCACCGCGCGTCGCTGGAGCGGCAGATCGCCGACCATCACGACGACTGGGTCCGCTTCGGCGAGGAGGCCGTGCCGACCGCCCTGCGGCGGATGGCCGGCGGTGTCACCGCCGTCGAGGTGATCCGCCAGCTGAGCCTCGTCGACCCGGTCTTCCGGGAGATGCCCGACCCGCAGCGCCGGCTCTTGAAGAAGCTGATGCGCATCGTCGACCACGAGGAGGCCCTGCGCGACTCCGCGGCCGCCTCGTTCGTGAGCGTCGCCCGGCGCGTCCAGGCGATCGTCCACCAGCAGGCCAACGAACTCCGGGAGATGGAGGAGGACCACGGCCGCAACCCCGAGGTCTTCGACGACCTGCTGCGCATCGACCACGGCAACGCGCTGATCGGCCGCCTCGCCGACTCCATCTCCGTGCTCGGCGGCGGCCGCCCCGGCCGGCAGTGGCCCCTGCCGGTGTCGCTGTACAGCACGCTGCGCGGCGCGATGTCGCGCATCCTGGAGTACCGGCGCATCAAGCTCGACAACATCTGCCGCATCAGCGTCAAGGGCATCCACGTCGAGCCGGTCATCCACGCCTGCGCCGAGCTCTTCGACAACGCCACCCGCTACTCGCCGCCGCACACCGACGTGCACGTCACCGCGGTCCAGGTGCAGACCGGTATCGCCATCGAGATCGAGGACGCCGGCGTCAGCTTCAGCGAGGAGGCCCGCGAGCGCATCGAGGGCATGCTGGAGCGCGCCAAGGCCGGCGTCGACCTCCAGGACCTCGGTGACGCCCCGCGCCTCGGCCTCGCCGTCGTGGGCCGGCTGTGCCGGACGTACAACATGCAGGTCGCGCTGCGCTCCTCGGCCTACGGCGGGGTGCGGGCCGTGGTCATCGTGCCGAGCAACATGCTGACCGACGAGCCCGGTGTCGGACTCGCCCACGGCATCGGCGCCACCTCCGTGCCCAACGTCTCGCCCGACGCGCTGGAGGGTCCCAAGCGGCCCCCCAAGCGGCGCCGCCCGACCAGCCCGAAGATCCCCGCCTCGGTCTCCATGGAGGACGACGTCCCGGTCGTCACCGAGTGGACCGCGGGCGGCCTGCCGCAGCGCCGCAGCCGGATGAAGACCCCGCTCAGCCAGCGCATCGCCGAGCAGTACGCCGCCGAGCGCGAGGAACGCGAGGCCGCCGAGCGGGAGGGACGGGAACCCCGGCCGGTCTGGGGCACCCCCGAGCCCAAGCCCGAGAACAAGGACCAGCCCCCGCCCGGAATGTGGGTCGAGGCGTTCATGGAGGGGCTCAAGCGACCCACGCCGGCCTCGTCCACCCAGCCGACCGACGAGCCGGCCCGTGCCCAGGCCGACGACGAGAGGGACTCCAACTGATGGCGTACCGAGCGAACTTCGACTGGATGCTCCAGGACCTCGCCAAAGGCGTACCGGGCATCCAGATGATCGTGGTGCTCTCCGCCGACGGACTGCGCATCGCCCGGCACGGCGGCGATCCCGACACCGCCGACCGGGTCGCCGCGGCCTGTGCCGGACTGCAGAGCCTCGCGAGCGCCGTGGCCGACGAGATCCCGACGAGCGACGGCCAGATGCGCATGGTCCTCATCGAGGTCAACGGCGGCTACTTCTACCTGATGGCCGCGGGGCCCAACGCCTATCTCGCGGTGCTGTCCAACATCGTCGCCGAGCCGGGTCTGATGAGCGCCCAGATGCGTGACCTGGTCGACCGGATCGGTCCCCACCTGACCAGTCCGCCGAGGCGCAACGGGAAGGCCGTATGACTCCCCCGAAACGCAAGCGGCGCTCCCCGAGTCAGGAACCCCCACCGCGACCGCAGCCGGCCCTCCGGGACGGCGCCGCGGGCGACGACGGCACGGACGGCCCGGAGGGCAAGGACGGCAAGCCCTCCAACCCCGAGCGCCTGTTCGTGATCGGCGAGGTGGACGGCGACCGCGCGGAGCTCGACCTGGTCACGTTGATCGTGGCGCGCGCCGAGCCGAAGCCGTCCACCAGCCCGGAGCAGGCGGCCGTCCTGCGGCTGTGCTCCGCCCCGCTCTCCGTGGCCGAGTTGTCGGCCTACCTCAGTCTGCCGTTCAGCGTGATCACCGTGCTGCTCACCCAGATGCTGACGGCCGAACTCGTACAGGCACGCGCCCCGGTCGTCCGCCAGGCGCTGCCCGACCGTTCCATCCTCGAAGCGGTGATGCATGGACTTCAAAAACTCTGAGACCATCCCCGGCCCGCGCGCCGAGGACCATCTGCCGCACACGGCGCAGGCCGCGGTGAAGATCGTCATCGTGGGCGGCTTCGGGGTCGGCAAGACCACCATGGTCGGCTCGGTCAGCGAGATCAAACCGCTGACCACCGAGGAGACCATGACGCAGGCCGGCGTCGGCGTCGACGACAACTACGGCTCCGACTCCAAGACCGCCACCACCGTGGCGATGGACTTCGGCCGCATCAGCATCACGGACCAACTGGTGCTGTACCTCTTCGGCACACCCGGTCAGGAACGCTTCTGGTTCCTGTGGAACGGGCTGTTCGAGGGCGCGCTGGGGGCGGTGGTCCTGGTGGACACCCGTCGGCTGGAGGTCAGTTTCGACGTCATGGGCCGGCTGGAGGAGTGCGGCGTGCCCTTCGTGGTCGCCGTCAACACCTTCCCGGACGGCCCCCGTTACCCGCTCCCCGAGCTGCGCGCGGCCCTCGACCTGTCGGAGGAGATCCCGATCCTGGACTGCGACGCCCGCCGCCGTGCCTCCAGCAAGGAGGTCCTCATGACGCTGATGCGGTTCCTGCACTCCCTCGCCATGACGGGCCAGCTCACCTGACCCGCCCGCGCCGCCGCAGCCCCACCCCCCAGACAACGGCCCCCCCACAGTTCCCGAAAGCGACTCGCTGTGACGCCTGAATCCCACTCCACGACAGACACGGACGACCTCGGCATCAGCCCGCCCCCGGGCTGCCCCGCGCACAACCTCGGCCCCGGCGGGCTGCACCGGCTCTACGGCCCCGACGCGCGTGACCTGGGTGCCCTGTACGAGCGGCTCCGCGCCGAGCACGGTGCGGTGGCGCCGGTCCTCCTCCACGACGACGTACCGATGTGGGTGGTCCTCGGCCACGCCGAGAACCTGCACATGGTGCGCTCGCCCACCCAGTTCACCCGCGACAGCCGCATCTGGAGCCCGCTGCTGGAGGGCATGGTCAAGCCCGACCACCCGCTCATGCCGCACATCGCCTGGCAGCCCATCTGCTCGCACGCCGAGGGCGACGAGCACCTCAGGCTGCGCGGCGCGGTCACCGGCGCCGTCTCCACCATCGACTTCCGCAGCCTGCGCCGGCACATCACCCGCTACACGCAGATCCTCGTCAACCGGTTCTGCGAGGTGGGGGAGGCCGACCTGGTGGGCCAGTACGCCGACCACCTGCCGATGGCCGTGATGTGCGAGATCCTCGGCATGCCCGACGAGTACGGCGACCGGATCGTGCACGCCGCGCGCGACATGCTCAAGGGCACCGAGACCGCGATCGCCAGCAACCAGTACATCGTCGACGCCCTCGGCCGGCTCGCCGCCCAGCGGCGCGCCCAGCCCGAGGACGACTTCACCAGCCACCTCGTCACCCACCCGGCCGGCCTCACCGACGACGAGGTGCGCGAACACCTGCGGGTCGTCCTGATCGCCGCCTACGAGGCCACCGCCAACCTCCTGGCCAACGTGCTGCGCACGGTGCTCACCGACCCGCGCTTCCGCGCCCAGCTCAACGGCGGGCAGATGACCGTGCCCGAGGCGGTCGAGCAGTCGCTGTGGGACGAGCCGCCGTTCAGCGCGGTCTTCGCCTACTTCGCCAAGCAGGAGACCGAGCTGGGCGGGCAGCGGATCCGCAAGGGCGACGGGCTGCTGTTCGCCCCGGCCCCGGGCAACGTCGATCCGCGGGTGCGGCCCGACCTGACCGCCAACATGCAGGGCAACCGCTCCCACCTCGCCTTCGGCGGCGGCCCGCACGAGTGCCCCGGCCAGGACATCGGCCGTGCCATCGCCGACATCGGTGTCGACGCGCTGCTGATGCGGATGCCGGACGTCGAACTCGACTGCGACGAGGAGGACCTGCACTGGGCCGAGTCGATCTCCTCACGCCATCTGGTGGAGCTTCCGGTGCGGTTCGAACCCTCGCCGCGCCAGGACGTGATGGAGAAGCCGGGGATGGAACCCGTGCACCGCCCGCGCGCCGAGTGGCAGCTCGGCACCGCCGCCCCCGACCCGGCCCCCGGCGTCGTCCCGGCGGCAGCCGCCGCGCAGCCGGCGGTACCCCCGTACCCGGCGGCCGCCGCGTCCGGGATGCCGGGCCGGCCGTCGCCTGCCGCGCCCGTCGCGGAACCGGCGGGCCCCCGCAGGATGGGCGCCTGGCAGCGGTTCCTGCGCTGGTGGCGCGGCTACTGACCGGCCCACTCCGGATCTCCGGTCCAGGCCGTCAGGGTCCGCCCGCTCCGGAAGGCGTGCGTCAGCCCCGTGACCGGGTCGGTGAACTCCAGCTCCCGCGCCAGCAGTTGCAGCGGGCGCCGGAAGTCACCGGCCGGCACGGGGTCCCTCACCACCGGATACAGCGGATCACCGAGGATCGGGACGCCCAACGCGTTCATGTGCACCCGCAGTTGATGCGTCTGCCCGGTGCCGGGCACCAGCCGGTACCGGCCGAGGCCCGCGCGGTGCCCGATCAGCTCGACCCGGCTCACCGCGTTCGGCTCGCCCTCGACCTCGCGGGCGGTCAGCGTCCCGCGCTCCTTCACGATCCGGCTGCGTACGGTTCGCGGCAGTGCGAGGGCCGGATCGTACGGCGCCACCGCCTCGTACACCTTGCGTACCTGCCGGTGCTGGAACAGGCCCTGGTAGGCGCCCCGTTCCGCGGGCCGCACGGTGAAGAGCACGAGCCCGGCCGTGAGGCGGTCCAGCCGGTGCGCGGCGCTGAGCGTAGGGATGTCCAGCTCGCGGCGGAGCCGGGCGAGCGCGGTCTCGGTGACATGGCTGCCGCGCGGGGTGGTGGCGAGGAAGTGCGGCTTGTCGGCGACGACGACGTGCTCGTCGCGGTAGGCGACCTCCAGGGGGAACGGCACCCGCACCTCGGCGGGCAGTTCGCGGTGGAACCACACGAACATCCCGGGCTCGTACCCGGCGTCCGGCGCCACCGCCGTGCCGTCCGCCCCGACGATCAGCCCGGCCGCGAACATCGCGTCCACGGCTCCGGCCCCGGCGCCCGTGAGCCGCTCCACCAGATGCTCCCGGACGGTCGCCCACGTCCCCTCGAAGGGCAGCCGCACCCGTACCGGGTCCACCCCGTCGCGCTGCGGCAGCGGGGAGGGGGGAATGCGGGTCCTGCGTGTCATAGCCGCTCAGCCTAGGCGCCGGGGCGAGGACGAGGTCTGGGCGGGAGGCTCCGCGGACGTCGACGTGTGCCGTCGCCCGAACGCGTGCCTACGCGGCCGAGACCGTCGCTCCGGTCTCCTGCTCCGCCTCGATCCGGGCGTTCCACTCGCGCTTCGAGGCCTGCCAGCCGTCCTCGTTGTGCCCGAGGCGCCAGTAGCCGGAGATGGACAGGTCCTCGCGCGGCACCTGGCGCTCCAGCCGCAGCAGGGCGCGCAGCTCCTTCACGAAGGCCGCCTCGCCGTGCACGAAGGCGTGCATCCGGCCCTCGGGGCAGTCCAGCGTCCGTACCGCGTCGACCAGGAGTTCGCCCACGGGCCGTTCGCCGCGGTGCAGCCAGACGACCTCCACGTCCGAGTCGATCTTCTGCTCCTCCTCGGGCCCGGAGATCTCCACGAAGGCCCGTACGTCGGCGCCGTCGGGGAGCGACTCCAGGGCGGCGGCGATCGCGGGCAGCGCGCTCTCGTCACCGGCCAGCAGATGCCAGTCGGCGCTCAGGTCCGGGGCGTAGGCGCCGCCGGGGCCGAGGAAGCGCAGGGTATCGCCGGGCCGGGCGCGCATCGCCCACGGTCCGGCCAGGCCCTCGTCGCCGTGGAGCACGAAGTCCAGGGTCAGTTCGCGCAGTTCGGGGTCCCAGCACCGCACGGTGTACGTCCGGGTGACCGGCCACTGGTCGCGGGGGAACTCCTCACGGATCCGCTGCAGGTCGAAGGGCTCCGGATAGACGGCGCCCCCGGTCGGGAAGAGCAGCTTCACATAGTGATCGGTACAGGTGGCAGCCTCGAACTCGGCGAGACCGTCGCCGCCGAGCACCACTCGCTGCATGTGCGGGGTCAGCCGTTCGGTGCGGACGACCTGCGCGGAGTGGGCCTTGCGCGGCTGGCGGGCCGGACGATCTGCCATGACGGCCTCCCTGATCCGATAACTTAGGCTTACCTAAGCTAGCATCCCCGCCCCGCGGACGCCTCTCAGCTGTTCAAGTGCGTCCTCAGGTGTTCCAGTGTAGGAGTCCGACTCGCCGGGATTGTCACGATTCGAGCGTGGTCAGGAGGCGGCGCAGCGCGCCGCCCAGTCCCCAGCGCTCCGACAGCGTCTCCAGCGCCGCCGGATCGCGCGGGGCGCGCGGCACGGCCGTGTCGACGTCCGGCAGCGGCACGTCGGCGGCGACCCGCACGACCGTCGGCGCCACCGAGAGGTAGGGCCGCGACTCGTCCAGCCGCTTGCGCTGGGTGGGAGTGAGCCTGGCCTTCCGGTCGTCGACCGCGGCCAGGATGCCGGCCAGGTCGCCGAACTCGGCGAGCAGCTTGGCCGCCGTCTTCTCGCCGATGCCCGGCACGCCCGGCAGGCCGTCGCTGGGGTCGCCGCGCAGCAGGGCGAGGTCGGCGTACCCACTGCCCGCGACGCCGTACTTCTCGCGCAGCCACGCCTCGTCCGTGAGCTGGAGGGTGCCCACCCCCTTCAGCGGGTACAGCACGCGCACGCCGCGCGCGTCGTCCACCAGCTGGTACAGGTCGCGGTCGCCGGTCACGATGTCGACCGGGCCGGCGGCCCGCGCGGTGTACGTGCCGATGACGTCGTCCGCCTCGTAGCCTGCGACGCCCACCCGCGCGATCCCGAGGGCGTCCAGGACCGCCTCGATGACCGGCACCTGCGGTGACAGCGTGTCCGGCACCTGCTCCTCGTCCGGGCCGCCCTCGTGCTCCTCGGCGACCCGGTGCGCCTTGTACGAGGGGATGAGGTCGACCCGCCACTGCGGGCGCCAGTCGGCGTCCATGCACGCCACCAGGTGCGTGGGCCGGTGGTCCCTGACCAGGCGCTCGATGAAGTCGAGCAGTCCGCGCACGGCGTTCACCGGGGTGCCGTCCGGTGCCTTCACGGAGTCCGGGACGCCGAAGTAGGCGCGGAAGTAGAGCGAGGCGGTGTCGAGGAGCATCAGTCGTCCGGTCACGTCCCGCATCATGCCGTACCCCACCGACAGCCACCCGGTCATGGCCGGGGCGTGGCAGCCGTGATCGTTCTGTGAGCCGGATCACGGTCGTGTTTGCCTCGGGTGCCTCTGGGCAGGCGCCGCCTCGGAGCGAGCCCGGTTGCATGTTCAACCGTTTGCGGCCCTACGGCCCTTCGTCTCCGATCCTTGCCGTCGAGACGAGAGGTACGCGTGTCAGCCAGGCTTGAGGCCCAGCATCTCCACAAGGTGTTCGGCAGACGACCGGACGAGGCGGTGGAAAGGCTCCGCGCGGGAGCCGACCGGGAGGAGTTGCGGGCCGACGGCGCCACGGCCGCCGTGATCGACGCGTCCTTCACCGTGGAACCGGGCGAGATCTTCGTCGTGATGGGCCTGTCCGGGTCCGGCAAGTCCACGCTGCTGCGCATGCTCAACGGGCTGCTGGAGCCGACCGCGGGGACGGTCGCCTTCGACGGCCAGGACCTGACGGCGCTCGGCGACCGCGAGCTGCGCGAGGTCCGGGCGAAGAAGATCAGCATGGTCTTCCAGCACTTCGCGCTGTTCCCGCACCGCAGCGTCCTGGAGAACGCCGCCTACGGCCTGGCGGTGCAGGGCGTGCCCCGCGCCGAGCGCGAGCGCCGCGCCGGCGAGGCGCTGGCCCTGTGCGGCCTGGACGGCTGGGCCGGGTCCTGGCCCGACGAGCTGTCCGGCGGCATGCAGCAGCGCGTGGGCCTCGCCCGCGCGCTCGCCACCGACGCCGACGTGCTGCTGATGGACGAGTCCTTCAGCGCGCTGGACCCGCTGATCCGCCGCGACATGCAGGACCAGCTGCTGGAGCTTCAGCGCACGCTGAGGAAGACCATCGTCTTCATCACCCACGACCTGAACGAGGCCATGCGCCTCGGCGACCGGATCGCCGTCATGCGCGACGGCCGGATCGTGCAGACCGGCACCGCCGAGGACATCCTGCTGCGCCCCGCGAACGACTACGTCGCCTCCTTCATCCAGGACGTCGACCGCTCCCGGGTGCTGACCGCGGGGGCCGTCATGGACGCCGAGGTCCGCGGTGACGAGGCCGACTGCGGCTGCGAGACCGCGACGCCCGACACCCCCTTCAGCGAGCTCTGCGCGATCAGCGCCCGGCTGACGCACCCCGTCGCCGTGCTCGGGCCCGAGCACGAGCTCGTCGGAGTGGTGCCGAAGCAGCGCCTGGTCGGCTTCCTCGGCGACGAACGGGGCACACCCCCCGTGTCCTGCGGCAGCCCGCGCGCCAAGGCGGTGACCGCCGATGCCTAGGCTGCGTCTCGGCGACTGGGTCGACTCCGGGGTCGCCTGGCTCGTCAACCACCTCTCCTGGCTCTTCGACGCCGTCAAGGCCCTCGTCGAGGGCATGTACGACGTCATCAGCGACGTCCTCACCGCCCCGCAGCCGCTGCTCCTGGCCGGCATCCTCGCGGTGCTCGCCTGGTGGCTGCGCGGCCTGCTCGGCGGCCTCCTGGCCTTCGCGGGCTTCGCCCTGATCGACTCGCTGGACCTGTGGGAACAGGCCATGTCGACCCTGTCGCTGGTGATCGTGGCGACCGTGATCGCGCTGGTGATCTCGATACCCCTCGGCATCTGGGCCGCCCGCTCCAGGACCGTGAGCGCCTTCGTACGGCCCGTCCTGGACCTGCTCCAGACGATGCCGTCGATGGTGCTGCTGATCCCGGCGATCCTGTTCTTCGGCATGGGCGTGCCGGCCGGCGTGGTGGCCACGCTGATCTTCGCCCTCGCGCCCGGTGTCCGGATGACCGAGCTGGGCATCCGCCAGGTCGACGCCGAACTCGTCGAGGCCGCCGAGGCCTTCGGCACCACGCCGCGCGAGACCCTGCTGCGGGTACAGCTGCCGCTCGCCCTGCCGACCCTCATGGCGGGCGTCAACCAGGTCATCATGCTCGGCCTGTCCATGGTCGTCATCGCCGGCATGGTCGGCACCGGCGGTCTCGGCGGCGCGGTCAACGAGGCGATCGGCCAGCTCGACATCGGCCTCGGCTTCGAGGCGGGCCTCGGCATCGTCGTCCTCGCCATCTACCTGGACCGGATCACGGGCGCGCTCGGCGAGCAGATCTCCCCGCTCGGCCGCCGTGCCGCCGCCCGGGCCCGCCTCGCGGGCGACCGCCGGGTGTGGGACCACCGCCCCCGCCCGGTCGTCGCGGTCGTCGGCGTGGTCGTCCTCGCCCTGGTCGCCGGCGGCATGGGCGTCTTCGCCACCCCCGCGGGCACCGCCCAGGCCTCCGCCACGGACGTCGGCAAGGGCAGGGAGCTCAAGCTGGGCTACATCCCGTGGGACGAGGGCATCGCCTCGACGTTCCTGTGGAAGGAGCTCCTGGAGCGGCGCGGCTTCGACGTCACCACCACGCAGTACACGGCGGGCCCCCTCTACACCGGCCTCGCCACCGGCCAGGTCGACTTCCAGACCGACTCGTGGCTGCCCACCACGCACGCCGAGTACTGGAAGAAGTACGGCAAGCAGCTCGACGACCTCGGCTCCTGGTTCGGCCCCACCTCGCTGGAGCTGACCGTCCCGTCCTACATGAAGGACGTGAACTCCCTGGAGGACCTGAAGGACCACGCCTCCGACGTCGACGGCAGGATCGTCGGCATCGAGCCGAGCGCCGGGATGATGGGCATGCTCAAGGACAAGGTGCTGGGCGCCTACGGACTGCAGGACTCGTACGAGGTCGTCGACGGCTCCACCCCGGCGATGCTCGCCGAGCTCGAGCGGGCGTACGCCAAGAAGCAGCCGATCGTCGTCACGCTCTGGTCGCCGCACTGGGCCTACAGCGACTACGACCTGAAGAAGCTCAAGGACCCCAAGGGCGCCTGGGGCAAGGGCGACGGCGTGCACACCCTCTCCCGCAAGGGCTTCGCCGGCGACAACCCCGAGGTCGGCGCCTGGCTGCGGAACTTCTCCATGACGGAGCAGCAGCTCACCGGTCTGGAGGCGCAGATCCAGAAGTCGGGCAAGGGGCAGGAGCAGGAGGCCGTGCGCACCTGGCTGAAGCAGAACCCCGGCCTGGTGGACAAGTGGGCGCCCGTGGGCGAGGGCAAGAGCCAGGCGGCCGGGTGACCTGACCGTTCCGGCCGCCGGGGCGAGGGGTGGGCAGCGACGTACACGCACGCGCGGGTGTGTGGACGCTCGCGCCCACCCCTCGTGGTGTCGCGGGCACTCGGGGTGCACCGGGGCGCACGAAAAGGATCCGGACAACCACGCAGCGCTACGCCACCACCAGAGCCCGCGCGTCAACTTCGCCGCACCCGGCGCGACTTGCGAGGCCGCCGGCCCCCTTGTCGGCTCAGGCGGGCGGCGGGAACATCGGTGACCGGTCGCGCATTGAACCGAACAGCGGGAGGCTCGTACTGATCGACCGTCGGGGTCGCGGTCATGACGACGCGGTCCCGCGGCGCACGGCGGCGGCCGGCCCGCTGGACAGGGCGTTCGCCGTGCGGCACGAGGCCGTGGCGGGCGACGCCGCGAGGCCGGTCCGGTGGCGCGAATTGCAGGGTCCCGGGCCACGCTGCGTGACGGCGATGTGACGGCCGCATGAAACGGTTTGCCGACCATGCGTAGGGTGCAGAGAACTCATCACAAAGGAGTGCGCCCGGACAGCGGCGTACGACCGGCCGACGAGCGAAGGAGGGAGCCGGAGCGATGGGCGACCACAAAGAGCAGCCCCTTCGGGTGGGCGCGGCCGTACGGCGCCGTCGTCGTGCCCTGGAGCTCACTCTCGCCGTCGTGGCCGAGCGCAGCGGCCTGTCGGTCCCCTTTCTGAGCCAGGTCGAGAACGACCGGGCGCGGCCCAGCCAGAGCTCGCTGGAGAAGGTCGCCGACGCCCTGCGCACCACCGCCGTCGAACTCCTCGCCGCCGCGGACCCCGCGTGCAGTGTCGACGTGGTGCGCGCCGACACCTCCGACCAGGGGCTCTACCCGCAGGTGCGCTCCCTGGTGCGCGGCCACCACCAGATGCACGCCTCGGAGTTCACCGGCGACCACGAGGCCGGCCGGGAAATCCAGTACCGCAACGACCAGTTGATGTACGTCGCCGACGGCGCCGTCGAGATCGAGGCGGAGGGCCGCGCGTACCGCCTCGGCCGAGGCGACACCCTGTACCTCACCGGGGGAGTGCGGCACCGCTGGCGGGCGACCGTGCCGGACACCCGGGTGCTGGTGGTCGCCGTCGCCGAGCACGTCGAGGCCGTCCAGGACCGGCACCGCTAGCCGTGCGCGCCGTCTCGCTGGTGCCTTCCCTGACGGAGGCCGTGGCGGTGTCGGCCCCCGGCGTCCTGGTCGGCGCCACCGACTGGTGCACCCACCCGGCGGACCTGGCCGTCACCCGTGTCGGTGGCACCAAGAACCCCGAGGTCGACCGGATCCTGACGCTCGCCCCCGACCTGGTGATCGCCAACGAGGAGGAGAACCGCGCCCCCGACCTCGACGCCCTGCGCGCGGCCGGCGTCGACGTGCTGGTGACCGAGGTGCGCGACGTGCCGCAGGCCTTCCGTGAGCTGTCCCGGGTGCTGGACGCCTGCGGTGCCCCGGCGCGCCCGGGCTGGCTGCGGGACGCGGAGGCGGCCTGGGCGCGGCACCCGGTCCCGAAGGCGCGGCGGACGGCCGTGGTACCGATCTGGCGCCGGCCCTGGATGGTCCTGGGCCGCGCCACCTTCGCCGGCGACGTCCTGGCCCGCCTGGGCGTCGACCACCGGTACGCGGACCACGCGGACCGCTACCCGAAGGTCCCCCTGGACGCCCTGCGCGCCACCGCTCCCGACGTGGTCGTCCTGCCGGACGAGCCCTACCGCTTCACCGCCGACGACGGCCCGGAGGCCTTCGAGGGGCTGCCCTGCGCCCTTGTCAGCGGACGGCACCTGACGTGGTACGGACCGTCGCTGGCCGAGGCGCCACGGGTGCTGGGCGAGGTCCTGCGAGCAGCTCGCGGCTGAGCAGCCCCCGTGCCGTGCGCACGGCGACGGCGGTCCAGGCGGCGACCAGGACGACGTACAGACCGATGGCGAGCTGGTCGAAGGCGGGTGCGCCGGTGTGCCGGCCGAGGGCCTCGGCGCCGGTGACGCAGGTGCCGACCGGGAACGTGAACGCCCACCACGTCATGGCGAAGCGCATGCCGCGCCGGCGGGCCCGCAGCACCAGCGCGGCCGCCGCCACGGCCCACAGCAGCGCGAGGCCCGTCACCGGCACGCCGTAGGCCACGACGGGGACGTGGGCGCCGAACGGCGCGGCGTCCGCGAGGTTGCCGACGGCGGTCGTGGACTGCCCCAGCGGGCCCAGCACCAGGAAGAACGTCGGGGTGAGGGCGAGCGGCAGCGGCCCGGTGGTGACCAGGCGGGCGAAGACCACCGGCAGCGTCAGCAGCGTGGCGAGCAGACTCAGCCCGAACATCGCCACGCAGGTCCACAGCAGCGCCTCGCGTATCTGCCCGGCCGGCAGGTGCGGCACGAGCAGCGGCCCCATGGCCGCCGACACCATGGGCGCCACCAGCGGCAGCAGCCACACGGGCGTCGCCTGCCGCCGGTCGAGCCGGCCGTGCACGGCCATCAGGTACGGCACCGTGACGGCGACCGCCGCCGCGCACACCGTCCCGGCCGTGAACAGCACGGCGTCCAGTGCCACCGCGGCCCCGGTGCCGATCCAGTCCCGGCCCACGACGACCGTGGCGCCGCCGACGGCCAGCAGGGCCATCGCCAGGCAGCCGTAGAAGGGCGCCGTCGCCGGGTCCCGCAGGTGGGCGCGCGCCTGGTCGCGGTGGTGCGTCCAGTGCAGGGCGCGCCCGACGAGCAGGGCCGCCAGCAGCACCACGGACAGCGCCCAGAAGCCCGCGCAGAGGGTGCGCAGGCCCGGCAGCCGTACGGGGAGCGCGGCGCCGGCGGTGGCGACGACGGCGGTGCCCATGACGGCGGCGTACCAGTTCGGTCCGAGGTGACGGACGGCGAGGGCACGCCCGGTGGGGCGCGGCACGGGACGGGCGGCGGTGATCATGCCTCCACCGTCGCGCCGGTCGGCGACCGGCACCAGGGACCACGTCTCTATGGGGACATAAGGTGGGGTTATGAGCAGGGCTGAGGGGCAGGGAAACGGACGGACGCCGCCGGGGGCGGGTTCGCTGGCGCACCGGGTGCCGGATCTCGGGGCACTGGAACTGCTGCTCGCCGTGGCGCGGCTCGGGAGTCTGGGCGCCGCGGCCCGCGAGGTCGGCATCACGCAGCCGGCCGCGAGCAGCCGGATCCGGTCCATGGAGCGGCAGTTGGGCGTGGCCCTGGTGGACCGCTCGCCGCGTGGTTCCCGCCTCACCGACGCCGGTGTGCTGGTGACGGACTGGGCGCGGCGGGTCGTCGAGGCGGCGGAGGCCTTCGACGCGGGGGCGCAGGCGCTGCGGGACCGGCGGGACTCGCGGCTGCGGGTCGCGGCCAGCATGACGATCGCCGAGTACCTGCTGCCGGGCTGGCTGCTGGCGTTGCGCGCCGGGCGCCCCGACACGGCGGTCTCGCTCCTCGCGGGGAACTCGGCGGCCGTCGCGCAGCGGCTCCTGGCCGACGAGGCCGACCTGGGCTTCGTGGAGGGCCTGACGGTCCCGGCGGGGCTGGACTCCGTGGTCGTCGCCCACGACCACCTCGTCGTCGTGACGGCGCCCGGTCACCCGTGGGCCCGGCGCCGCCGCCCGCTGCCGGCGCACGAACTGGCGGCGACGCCGCTGGTCCTGCGGGAGAAGGGCTCGGGCACCCGCCAGGTCCTGGACGTGGCCCTGGGCGGCCTGGCCCGCCCCCTGATCGAGCTGTCCTCCACCACGGCCGTCAAGGCGTCGGCGGTCGGCGGTGCGGGACCGGCGGTGCTGAGCGAACTGGCGGTCGGCGAGGAACTGGCGACCCGGCGCCTGGTGAACGTCCCCGTGGACGTCCCCCTGCGGCGCGAGCTGCGGGCGGTATGGCGCACGGGCCACCGCCCGGCGGGACCGGCGCGCGAACTGCTGGGGCTGACGCGCAAGTCACCCAAGGCCAGGTGACCGGGGCTCCCGTGCGCCCGGCCCCGGGTCAGGCGGGCCGGGCGGCCGCCTCCACCAGGCCCCGCATCACCCGCGGATCCTCCCCCATCTCCGGATGCCACTGCACCCCCAGCACCCAGTGGTCGCCGGGCATCTCGACGGCCTCCACCGTCCCGTCCGCCGCGTGCGCGCAGGGCACCAGGCCCTTCCCCAGCCGGTCCACGGACTGGTGGTGGTACGTCGGCACGGTCGTCTCCTCCGCGACGAGAGCGGCGTACCGCGTGCCGGGGACCGGCTTGACGGGGTGCCCGCCGAAGACGCCCACCAGCTCCGCGTGCCCGTCGAGATGCTGGACCAGGGTCCCGCCCAGGGCGACGTTGAGCAGTTGCATGCCCCGGCAGACGCCCAGCAGCGGCACCCGGGCCGCCAGCGCGGCGCCGATCAGGGCGAGTTCCCAGGTGTCACGCTCGCGCGCGGGCGGTCCGGTGCGCGGGTCGCGTACGGCGCCGTAGCGGTCCGGATCGACGTCCGGGCCGCCCGCGATCACCAGGCCGTCGACCCGCGCGATCGCCGCCGCCGCGTGCTCCGGGGCGTCCGGCGACAGCATCGCCGCGAGGCCGCCCGCCCGCTGCACCAGCCGCGGATACCCGGCCGGCAGCAGTGCCGCGTCCAGCTCCCACACGCCCCAGCGCGCTCCCGTCTCCAGATAGGTGCTGACGCCGATCAGCGGTCTGGCCACCCTGTGCTCCCTCGCTTCGCGCAACCGGTGTCGCGTGGAACCGGTGATGTTCAGTCCCGGACCAACTCTGCCTCGGCCGCCGCCAGCGCCGCGAACTCCTCCTCCGGCGCCTTCGCGACCAGCCGCTTTCGGCTGTAGAGGCCGAAGTACGCCACGGCCACGACGTACACGCCGAGCGCGATGAACGCCGCGGTGACGTCGACCAGGAACGTGGCCACCAGCGCCGCGCAGGCCAGGACCAGGGCCACGGAGGACGTCAGCACACCGCCCGGCGTGCGGTACGGCCGTGGCAGGCCCGGCTCCCGGCGGCGCAGCACGATGTGCGACAGGGACATCAGCGCGTAGCTGATCGTGGCGCCGAAGACCGCGACGTTCAGCAGCCGGGCGCCGTCGCCCGTGCCGGCGGCCAGGCCGAAGCCGATCGCCCCCGGCACCAGCAGTCCCAGGTAGGGGGCCTTGCGGCCGCTGGTCAGGGACAGGAACCGTGGCAGGTAGCCGGCGCGGGAGAGCGCGAACAGCTGGCGCGAGCCGGCGTAGATCAGCGAGAAGAACGAGGCCACCAGGCCCGCCAGACCGGCGTAGTTGACGACCCGGCTGAGCGCCGTCGCCTCGCCGTCCGGCTGGAGCGCCTCGACCAGCGGGTTGCCGGCGTCCTGGACCGCCGCCGAACCGCGTGCGCCGGCCGCCGCGAAGAAGGTGACCACGGCGAGGACCACCAGGATGCCCATGGACCAGCGGATCGCCTTCGGCAGCGTACGGGCGGGGTCCCTGGTCTCCTCGGCGGCCAGCGGCACGCCCTCGACGCCCAGGAAGAACCACATGCCGAACGGGAACGCCGCCCAGATGCCCAGCAGCCCCATCGGCAGCCACGAGCTCGCGCCGAGCGCCGCGGAGTCCACCGGGATGTCGTCCAGCGAGGAGAAGTCGAAGGAGGGCAGGGCCGCCACCGCGAACACGACCAGCGCGGCCACCGCGATGCCCGTGACGACGAAGCTGAAGCGCAGGGCCTCGCCCACGCCCCACAGGTGGATGCCGAGGAAGATCGCGAAGCAGACCAGGTACAGGGGCCAGCCGGACTCCAGGCCGAACAGGCCGAGCGACTCGACGTAGTCGCCGATGAAGATGACGATGGCGGCGGGCGCCAGGATGTACTCGATGAGGATCGCCGTACCGGTCAGGAAGCCGCCCCAGGGGCCGAGGGCGCGGCGGGCGAAGCCGTAGCCGCCGCCCGCCGTGGGGAGGATCGAGGAGAGCTCGGCCAGCGCGAAGACCATGCAGGTGTACATCGCGCCCATGAGCAGCATGGCGACGGCCAGTCCGCCGAAGCCGCCCTCGGCCAGGCCGAAGTTCCATCCGGAGTAGTCGCCGGAGACGACGTAGGCGACGCCGAGGCCGGTCAGCAGCAGCCAGCCGGCGCTGCCGCGGCGCAGCGCCCGGCGTTCCAGGTAGTCGTCCGTCTCGGGGGCGGCGGGCGGTGTTGCGGGATCCACGGGCATGGGACGACTCCCCAGGGGGCGGCGGACACGGAGGACGGGTCGGTGGCGGCGCCGCGACCGCTCACCGGCCGCCGGCTCAATGGAGTGGTTGCATACCTTTGTGCGGCGGGCCGGGGAAAGCAAGACCCCTGCGTCAATCCGTGGTGAACGCGGCCGGGAGCGCACCGCTGCCGGATCAGGTCAGGAACCCGCGCAACAGCGCCGCCGTCCCCCCGCAGTGCTCCCGCATGATCTCCCGCGCCGCGTCGGCGTCCCCGTCGAGCACCGCCTCCACCACGGCGGCGTGCTGGCGCTGCGAGTGCTCCAGGTTGCGCACCAGCAGCGGGATGCAGTCCAGGAGGTCGTTGACCGTGGCCCGGACCGCCGCGTACTGCGCGGTCAGCGTCAAGGACCCCGACAACTCGGCGAGCGTGAGGTGCAGCAGGGTGTCCAGCCGCCGGTAGTCGGCGAGCGGAGCCTCCCGCGTCGCCGTCAGCGCCTGGCGCAGCCGCCGCGCCTGCCGGTCCGCGAGCCCGTGCGCGGCGCACAGCCCGGCCGCACCCACCTCCAGCACCTCGCGGAAGCGCAGCACGTCCTCGATGTCGACCCCGGCCACCCGCCGCCGCAGCTCGTCCTCGCCGCCGGCGTCCGCGCGCGGCAGCACGAACGTTCCGCCGTACCGCCCCCGCCGCGCCTCCACCAGGCCCTGGTCCTGGAGCACCTTCAGCACCTCGCGCAGCGTCACCCGGCTGATCCCGAGCCGCTCGGCCAGCTCCCGCTCGGCGGGCAGCCGCTCACCGCCGGGCACCAGTCCGAGCCGCAGGACCTGCAGGATCTGCTCCAGCGCCTCCTCGAAGCCGTTGCCCGCCCGCACGGGCCGGAGCACCGGTGCCAACCGGTCCCCGGCGCCGCCGCCGGGATTCACCGGATCCAGCGCCATCTCGCCGTGCCCCCTTCCCAAGCAAAGGTTCTCGGCAATACCTTATGGCTCCCGACCCGGTCGGCAGAAGCGCACAGCAGCCGGCGGACGACGGAAGACGCACCGAGGAGGACCTCCCGTGGCAGACCGCACACCCCCGCTCGGCGTCGAGGAGCTGCACGCCCTCGTCGCGGGCGGTGAGATCGACACCGTCGTCCTGGCCTTCCCGGACATGCAGGGGCGCCTGCAGGGCAAGCGGTTCGCCGCCCGCTTCTTCCTCGACGAGGTGCTGGAGCACGGCACGGAGGGCTGCAACTACCTCCTCGCCGTCGACATCGAGATGAACACCGTCGACGGCTACGCGATGTCCTCATGGGACCGCGGCTACGGCGACTTCGCCCTCCACCCCGACCTCGGCACCCTGCGCCGCGTCCCGTGGAACGAGGCCACCGTCATGCTGATGGCCGACCTCGCCTGGGCCGACGGCTCCCCGGTGGTGGCCGCGCCCCGGCAGATCCTGCGCCGCCAGCTGGACCGCCTCGCCGAGCTCGGCCTGAGCGCGCGGGCCGGCACCGAGCTGGAGTTCATCGTCTTCCAGGACACCTACGAGCAGGCCTGGGACGCCGGCTACCGCGGGCTCACCCCGGCCAACCAGTACAACATCGACTACTCGGTCCTCGGCACCGGCCGCATCGAGCCCCTGCTGCGCCGCATCCGCAACGAGATGACCGGCGCCGGCATGACCGTCGAGTCCGCCAAGGGCGAGTGCAACCCCGGTCAGCACGAGATCGTCTTCCGCTACGACGAGGCCCTGGTCACCTGCGACCAGCACGCGATCTACAAGACCGGCGCCAAGGAGATCGCCGCCCAGGAGGGCGTGTCCCTCACCTTCATGGCCAAGTACAACGAGCGCGAGGGCAACTCCTGCCACATCCATCTCTCGCTCGCCGACGAGCAGGGCCGCACCGTCATGCCCGGCGACGACGGGATGTCCGAGCTCATGCGGCACTTCCTCGCCGGGCAGCTGGCCGCGCTGCGGGACTTCTCGCTGCTCTACGCGCCGCACATCAACTCCTACAAGCGGTTCCAGCCGGGGTCCTTCGCCCCGACCGCCGTCGCCTGGGGCCACGACAACCGCACCTGCGCGCTGCGGGTCGTCGGCCACGGGGCCGCACTGCGCTTCGAGAACCGGCTGCCCGGCGGCGACGTCAACCCCTACCTCGCGGTGGCGGGAATGGTGGCGGCGGGGCTGTACGGCGTCGAGCGGAAACTGGAGCTGCCCGAGGCCTGCCCCGGCAACGCCTACACCGCCGGTTTCGCGCAGGTGCCGACCACCCTGCGCGAGGCGGCCGAGCTGTGGGAGAACAGCCCGATCGCCCAGGCCGCCTTCGGCGACGAGGTGGTCTCCCACTACCGCAACATGGCGCGCGTCGAACTGGAGGCCTTCGACGCCGCGGTGACCGACTGGGAGCTGCGCCGCTCCTTCGAACGTCTGTGAGGCATCAGGTGTCCCGACTGCTCGACGTACTCGACCCCGCGACCGAGGAGGTCCTCGCCTCCGTCCCCGCCGCCACCCCGCAGGACGTGGACGCCGCGGTCGTACGGGCCGGCCGGGCCCAGACCCGATGGGCCGCGCTGGCCCCGGGCGACCGCGCCCGCCTGCTGCGCAGGTTCGCCGTCGCGGTGGACGAACACCGGGAGGAACTGGCCCAGTTGGAGGTACGCGAGGCCGGTCATGTGATCGGCAACGCCCGCTGGGAGGCCGGCAACGTCCGCGACCTGCTCGACTACGCCGCCGGAGGAGTGGAACGACTGACCGGGCGTCAGATCCCGGTCGCGGGCGGCCTCGACGTCACGATCCTCGAACCGCTCGGCGTGGTCGGCGTCATCGCGCCCTGGAACTTCCCGATGCCGATCGCGGCCTGGGGCACCGCGCCGGCCCTCGCGGCGGGCAACGCGGTGATCCTCAAGCCCGCGGAGACGACCCCGCTGACCGCCCTGCGGCTGGCCGAACTCGCCCTGGCGTCGGGCCTGCCCGAGGGCCTGTTCCAGGTGCTCCCCGGCCACGGACCGGTCGCGGGCGACGCCCTCGTCGAGCACCCCGGCGTCGCCAAGATCGTTTTCACCGGGTCGACGGCGGTGGGCAAGCAGGTGCTGGCCAAGGGGGCGGCCCGGCTCAAGCGCGTCACCCTCGAACTCGGCGGCAAGAGCCCCAACATCGTCTTCGCCGACGCCGACCTGGAGGCCGCCGCGGCCGCCGCCCCCATGTCCTTCCTCGACAACTCCGGCCAGGACTGCTGCGCCCGCACCCGCATCCTCGTCCAGCGCACCGCCTACGACCGGTTCCTGGAGCTGCTCGCCCCCGCCGTCGAGGCGGTCAGGGTCGGCGACCCGTCCGACGCGGCCACGGACATGGGCCCGCTCATCTCCCGGACCCAGCTGGACCGCGTCCGCTCCTACGTCGACCCGGACGCGCCAGGCATCCGCGGCAAGGCGCCCGAGGGCCCCGGCTTCTGGTTCCCGCCCACCGTCCTGACCGGCGTCGACCCCGAGGCGCGCGTGGCCGTCGAGGAGGTCTTCGGCCCCGTCGCCGTGGTCCTGCCCTTCGACGACGAGGCCGACGCCGTCCGCCTCGCCAACGCCACCGACTACGGCCTCGCCGGCTCCATCTGGACCCGGGACGTCGGCCGCGCCCTGCGTGTCTCGGCGGCCGTACGGGCGGGCAACCTGTCGGTCAACTCGCATTCCAGCGTGCGCTACTGGACCCCGTTCGGCGGCTTCAAGCAGTCCGGCATCGGCCGCGAACTCGGACCGGACGCGCTCGCCGCCTTCACCGAGACCAAGAACGTCTTCATCAGCACGCACTCCCGCACGGAAGGCCCCGCACAGTGAGCGCATCGCCCGAGGAAAGCATCTGCCGCCGGCTGGTCGGCCGCACCGCCGTCGTCACCGGAGCCGGCAGCGGCATCGGTCTGGCCGCCACCCGACGGCTCGCCTCCGAGGGCGCGCACGTCGTCTGCGGCGACGTCGACGAGGCCCGCGGCAAGGCGGCCGCCGAGGAGGTCGGCGGGATCTACGTGAACGTCGACGTCACCGACCCCGAGCAGGTCGAGGCGCTGTTCAAGACGGCGTACGACACCTACGGCAGCGTCGATGTCGCCTTCAACAACGCCGGGATCTCGCCGCCCGACGACGACTCCATCCTGGAGACCGGCCTGGAGGCCTGGAAGCGCGTCCAGGAGGTCAACCTCACCTCCGTCTACCTGTGCTGCAAGGCCGCCATCCCCTACATGCGCCGCCAGGGCAAGGGCTCCATCATCAACACCGCGTCCTTCGTGGCCCGGATGGGCGCCGCCACCTCGCAGATCTCGTACACCGCGTCCAAGGGCGGCGTCCTCGCGATGTCCCGTGAACTCGGCGTGCAGTTCGCCCGCGAGGGCATCCGCGTCAACGCGCTCTGCCCCGGCCCGGTCAACACCCCGCTGCTCCAGGAACTGTTCGCCAAGGACCCGGAGCGCGCCGCACGGCGCCTCGTGCACATCCCGCTCGGCCGGTTCGCCGAGGCCGACGAGATCGCCGCCGCCGTCGCGTTCCTGGCCAGCGACGACTCCTCCTTCGTCAACGCCACGGACTTCCTGGTGGACGGCGGGATCTCGGGGGCGTACGTCACACCGCTGTAGCCGTCCGCCTACAGTGCCGGGGTGAGCATGTCACCCCCGCCCGGCTGGTACCCCGACCCGTCGGCCCCGCACGCCGAGCGCTGGTGGGACGGCACGGCCTGGACCGGGCACCTGCGCCCGCACGAGCCCCCCGGCCCGCCGTCCCCGGTCGGCGGCGCCACCTCCCCCCGGCGCAGGGGCGTGGCCCTGGCCGCTGCCGGGCTGCTCCTGGCCGCCGCCGCGGTCACCGCCGCCGTGGTCTACGGCACGGGCGGGGACGGCGAGGCCAAGGGCGGCGGCCCGCGGGCGGTCACCGCGCCCCCCGGCACCACCGCCACGGCGCCGGCCACCCCGGCCCCGGAGTCGCCGGCCCCGGAGTCCCCGGCGGAGGACCCGGACGTCGTGGTCGACGAACTCAACGGCATCAGCCTGCCGTTGCTCGACGGCTGGGTCCGCCCGGAGAACATCAGCCTCGACCACGTCATGATGACCACCGACGGGACGTACGACTGCCCGGGCGACGAGGGACTGTGCCGGCGCGGCCTGGTCTTCTCCCGCACGGCCGCCGGCAGCGAGGGCACGTCCCCCAAGGCGCTCGCCGAGGCGGACATCGCGGACGCGGCCGACGAGGCGTACGACCGTGACGTCCTCGGCCGGCGCCCCTTCGGCGGCATCGAGTCGCACCGGGTGGTCAAGTCGGAGCCGGTGGCGGTCGCGGGCCGCGCCGGACACCTCGTCCGCTGGCGGGTCGTCACCGCCGACGGGCCCGGCGGCTACGTCCAGTCCCTCGCCTTCCAGTCCAGTGTGGGCACGGAGGCCTCGGTCGTGGTGCGCTACGTGTTCGACGCGGGCCCGGACGGGCCGCCACCCGCCGACATGGACCGGATCACCGACGGGATCAGGCCCGTCGGCGACGCGGAGACCGGCGGCGGGGTGGGCGCCGGGATCAGCCCGCCGGGCTGACCGTCACAGGAACGTTCGGCCCTCGCCCCGGTACGTCGGCACGGTCGCCGTGACCCGGTCACCCTCCACCAGGTGCAGCGTGTCGAACCGCTCGCACATCTCGCCGGCCTTCGCGTGCCGGAACCACACCTTGTCGCCGATCAGCAGGTCGTCGGCCGGTGAACCGAGCAGCGGCGTCTGCACCTCCCCGGCGCCCTCCTGGGGGTCGTAGCGAAGGCCCTCCGGCAGATACGGGACCGGCAGCCGGTCCACGCCGGCCGCCCCGGACGCCGGATAGCCGCCACCGAGGACCGTCACCACGCCCACGCCGGGCCTGCGCACCACGGGCAGGGCGAACAGCGCCGCCGGACGGCCGCTGAACGACGTGTAGTTGTCGAACAGGCGCGGTACGTACAGCCCCGAACCGGCGCCGATCTCGGTCACCGCGTCCTCGGCGGCGGTGTGCTGCACACTGCCCGTGCCACCGCCGTTGACGAACTCAAGACCCGGCACCACGGCCCGCACCGCGCGCACCACGGCCGCGCGCCGCTCGGCCAGCTCCCGCCGGGCGGCGGCCTGCATCAGCCGCACCGCCCGCGAGCGCACCGGACGCCCTGCCACGGCGTCCCCCACGCCTGCGATGTGCCCCTCGTACGCCATGATCCCCACGACCTCGAATCCCGGCCGCCGGGCCACCAGCCGGGCCAGGTCGGCCACGTCGGCGGGGGAGTGCAGCGGAGAGCGGCGGGCGCCGACGCGCACCCGCCCGCCGAGCAGTCTCAACGAGGTGTCCAACTCCAGGCAGACCCGCACGACTTCACCGCCCCCGTCGCGTGCTTCGTCGATGAAGGCCAGCTGGGCGGGGTCGTCGACCATCACGGTGACGGCGGCGGCGAGCTTGGGGTCGGCGGCGAGTTCGGCGAAACCGGCGCGGTCGGCGGACGGGTAGGCGAGCAGGACGTCCTCGTACCCGGAGCGGGCCAGCCACAGGGACTCGGCGAGCGTGAACGACATGACCCCGGCGAAACCGTCCCTGGCCAGCACACGTTCGAGCAGGGCACGGCAGCGCACGGACTTGCTGGCGATCCGGATCGGCTTCCCGCCCGCGCGGCGGACCATGTCGTCCGCGTTGGCGTCGAAGGCGTCCAGGTCCACGATCGCGACAGGGGCGTCGAGAGCGGCGGTGGCCCGGTCGTAACGGGCCCGGTCGGCGGCACGCACAGTCATGAACGAAGCCTGCCAGACAGGATTACCGCAGGGTAGGGGGATGTTCCGGGCAGATGCCCCGGCCTCGCGGACTGGTTCCCGCATCGGCCGGGCCAACCCGTAGAGTGACGCGGACGCAGGGAGGAACGACTCCGCCCGCCGCCACGCCGGGATGCCGGACCGTCCGCGCGGGTATGCCTGCGACTTGACGGGGCGGCCCGCGTACGGGGAGACGGGCACGGGCACGACGAAACGGGGGCCGCATGAGCACGGAAGCGCAGCACGCTCCGGTCCCGCCCCGCCCGCCCCACCCCCCGAGACCGTCCGGCGCCGCCGCGGAACGCCCCGCGAAGGCCCCCTCCGCGCCGCACCCCGGGTCCCGGCCCGGCTCCGCCTTCCCGGGCGACGGCTCGCCGTCGTCGCCGGACGGCAGGGGCGCCGGTCCCCGGGTTCCGGGGAGCCGGGGCGACGGTCCCCTGACGCCGCCCCCACCGCCGGCCTCCGCCCGCTTCCCCGACGCCCCGCCCCGTCCGGCCGCGGCGTCGGAAGCCCGGTTTCCCGAGGCCCCGCCCCGTCCAGGCCAACGCCCGGCCGCGGCGTCCGATTCTCGGCTCCCCGAGGCCCCGCCCCGTCCAGGTCACCGCCCGGCCGCGGCGTCCGACGCCCGGTTCCCTGAGGCCCCGCCCCGTCCGGCCGCGGCGTCCGACGCCCGCCTCCCGGACGCCCCGCCCCGTCCAGGCCAGCGCCCCGTCGGGGCGTCCGATGCACGGTTTCCCGAGGCCCCGCCCCGTCCGGGGCACCGCCCGGCCGCGGCGTCCGACGCACGGTTCCCTGAGGCCCCGCCCCGTCCGGCCGCGGCGTCCGACGCCCGCCTCCCGGACGCCCCGCCCCGTCCAGGCCAGCGCCCCGTCCGGGCGTCCGACGCCCGGTTTCCCGAGGCCCCGCCCCGTCCAGGGCACCGCCCCGCCGCGGCGCCCGAAGCCGGCCCCGTGGAGACCACCCGGCGGCTGCGCCCCGTCCTGCCGGAGAGCGGCCCCGCGCCCGTGACCCCGAACCCCGTCCACTCCTGGAGCGCCGGGCACGCCACCGGGCATCGGCGGCCCGTCGTCGGCCTCGGTGAGCCGGAGGCGTTCGACGACCGCGCGCGGGGCGCCCGGCCCGGCTCGCTCGTCCGGCGGCGCACCGTCGCGGCAGCCGTCTGCTTCGTCCTCGGCGCCGGGCTCATCGGGGGTGCCGTGGCCGGGAGTTGGCTGGCCGACGACTCCGGGGACAGCGGCGAGCGGGGCACCTACGCGGCCGCCGGAAGCCTCTGGCACAGCGTGCCCGTCGACCAGCTGTTCCCGCCCACCGTGCAGGGCCGCGGCGCGGGACCCGGCGGAGCCGACCGGCTCTGGACACGGATCGCTGTCGCCCCGGACGACGACTGCGCCGGCGCCCTCGACCCGCTGCTGGGCAAGGCCCTCGCCCCGGCCGGCTGCGAGCGCCTGCTGCGCGCCACCTACACCGACGCCACCCAGAGCTACGTCACCACCGTCGGCCTGCTCTTCACCAAGGCCGACGCCGCCACCATGCGCGCGCTGGAGACCCGCTTCGACAAGGACCGCCTGGACCGCCGCAGCGACCTGATGCCCCGCCCGTACGCCGCGCGGGACACGGTCGCCGCGGGCTTCGGCGACGAGCAGCGGGCCTCCTGGACGGTGTCGGTGCTCACCGACGCCCCGGTCGTCGTGTACGCCGTCTCCGGCTGGGCCGACGCCCGGACCGTCGACGAGCCCGAGGCCGCCGCCGACGCGACGCGCTCCGGTGCCACCAGCGCCGTCGCCCAGGCGGGCCTCGGCCACGAGGCGAAGGGCCTCGCCGACCGGGTCGAGCGCGGCCTGCGCAAATCCGTCACGTCGTCACCGGAGCGGTCGTCATGAACCCCAGGACCCGCGGGGCGGGACTGCTCGGCGTGCTCCTCGCCACCTCCGTCGCCCTGGTCCCGCCCACCGCCGCGCACGCGGACGGCATCCGCGGTCAGCAGTGGGCGCTGGAGGCCATGCACACCGAGGACGCCTGGCGGACCACCAAGGGCGCCGGCATCACCGTCGCGGTCCTGGACACCGGCGTCGACGGCGACCATCCCGACCTCGCGGGCAACGTGCTGGCCACCAAGGACATGGTCGGCTTCGGCGCCGGCCGCGGGGACGAGGCCTGGGCCCGGCACGGCACCGCCATGGCGGGCATCATCGCCGGTCACGGCCATGGCGACGGCAACGGCGACGGCGTCATGGGCATCGCACCGGAGGCCAGGATCCTGCCCGTCCGCGTGATCCTGGAGGACGACGACCCGGCCCGCGCCAAGGCCCGCAAGACCCGCGGCAACGCCCTCGCCGACGGCATCCGCTGGGCCGCCGACCAGGGAGCCGACGTCATCAACCTCTCCCTCGGCGACGACTCGGCCTCCGCGCACCCCGAACCCGCCGAGGACGAGGCGGTCCAGTACGCCCTGAGGAAGGGCTCCGTCGTCGTCGCCTCGGCCGGCAACGGCGGCGAGAAGGGCGACCACATCTCCTATCCGGCCGCCTACCCCGGTGTGATCGCCGCGACCGCCGTCGACCGCCTGGGCACCCGCGCCTCCTTCTCCACCCGCCGCTGGTACGCCACCGTCAGCGCCCCCGGCGTGGACGTCGTCATCGCCGATCCGGACCGCAAGTACTACGAGGGCTGGGGCACCAGTGCCGCCGCCGCCTTCGTCTCCGGCGCCGCAGCCCTGGTCAGGGCGGCGCACCCCGGCCTGACCCCGGCTCAGATCAAGCGGCTCCTGGAGGACACCGCCCGGGACGCCCCCGCGGACGGCCGTGACGACTCCCGGGGCTTCGGCTTCGTCGACCCGGCCGCCGCCATCGAGGAGGCCGGCCGTCTGGACCCGGAAGGCCTGCGCTCGGCGTCGCACGGGGAGAAGTACTTCGGCCCCGGCCCGGACACCGCCGGCCCCGAGGACGACACCGCGGGCTGGGCCGGACCCCTCGCCGGCAGCGTGGGAGGCGTCCTCCTGGTCTCGGCCGTGGTCCTCTGGCGCGCCCGCCGTGAGTACGACGCCTTCTGACCCGTGGGTCTTCGCGGCCCTGGCGCGCGCTCAGCGGAGCGACGCCGGCGGGGTCCCGGTGAACACCTACACGCCCGCCCGCGCCACCGCCTCCACCGTGAGACGCCCCCTCCTCCTGGTCTCGGCCGTGGTGCTCTGGCGTGCCCGCCGTGAGTACGACGCCTTCTGACCTGTAGGTCTTCGCGGTCCTGGCGAGCGCTCAGCGGAGCGACGCCGGTGCGGGCCCGGTGAACACCGATACGGCCGCCCGCGCCACCGCCTCCACCAGCGCGACGCCCCGCTCCTTGGTCGTGTTGCCGTCCGAGAGCACGGCCACCAGGAAGGGACGCCCGGCGACCGTCACCCGGCCGATGCTGTTGACGTCCCAGCGCCCGGTCTCCTTGTGCGGCAGCCAGCCGTTCTTGAGGGCCCAGCCGGATCCGCTCCCGGCCGCCGACACCCCCCACCGCTGATCGCGCGTCACCCGGCCCATCAGCTCCCGTACATACGCCCGCGAGGCCTCGCCCAGCTCCGAGTCAGCCGTGAACACCCGCCGCAACAGGATGAGTTGGTCGGTCGCCGTGGTACTGGTCAGCCCCCACTCGAACTTGCGGTCGCCCCGGGTCCCGGTCAGTCCGAAGCGCTCGTTCGCGGCGTCCAGTCCCCGTGCCGCGCCGATGGCGCGCCACAGGTCCGACGCGGAGTCGTTGTCGCTGCGCTCGATCATCGCGCCGGCACAGGACTTCTCCCTCGCCGACAGCTCCCGCCCGGCGTCCTGCGCCTGGAGCAGCAGCGCCGCCAGGATGTTCACCTTGACGATGCTGGCGGTGCCGAAGGACCCGCTCCCGTACGCCGCACTGCGGCCGGAGCCCTCATCCGCCACCGCCACCGACACCCCGGCCCCTGCCTCGACCCGTACGGACTCCATCGCCCGGGCCAGCGCGGCGTCACGATCCGCCGTCGGCCACGCCCCACCGTCCACCGCTGTCTCCCCGCTCGCCCTCGGTGACGCCGACGGCGCCACGGCCGACGACAATGTCCGCGCCCCGGGGAGCGCCCACGCCGTCCCCCGCACCGGGTCCGCGGCCGTGGCGCCCAGCGCGACGACCGCGGCGGCGAGGGCGCCGACCAGGACGCGACGGCCCGGGGGAGGGTCCATACCTCCATGGTGGGCGCCGCGCCGCCGTCCGGCTCACCCCGATAGGGTCGGTGACCGTGGCGAACAAGAACATTCCCGACCCCGGCTTCTCCGACGACGACGGCTCCGCCGACCCCGCGCTGAGCGCCGCGCTCGCCGCCTGGGCCGAGGACCGCACCGCCGTGGGACCCGTGCTGGCCGCGCTGAAGGGCGCCCGGCTGCTCGTCCCCGTGGTCGCCGTGCTCGGAGAGGTCGAGGAGGACGAGAACGGACTGCGCCGCGAGAAGACCAGCGACATGGCCGTACCGACGCTGAAGGCCGGCGGCCGCACCGCCCTGCCCGCCTTCACGTCCACCGAGGCGCTGGCCCGCTGGGACGCGCAGGCCCGCCCCGTGGCCGTACCGCTGCACCAGGCCCTCCAGGCCGCCGCGCACGAGAGGGCGGACACGGTGGTGCTGGACCTGGCCGGGCCCGTGCCGTTCGAACTGACCGGCCCCGCGCTGCTCGCGCTGGCCGAGGGACGCACGAGCACGGACCCCCTCACCGACCCCGCGGTCGTCGCGGCGGTGCGGGACGCCGTCGCCGCCGAGCCCGCCGTGCTCCGCGCCCACCTGGGCCCCGGTCAGGCGGACGGCACCCTGGCCCTCGTCCTCGATCCGGCCGCCGCTCCGGCCGAGGCCGCCCGCTCGGTGGCGCGGCGGATGGCCGCCGACGAGACGCTGAGGGCCCGCCTGGTGCGCGGCCTCGACCTGGCACTGCTGCCGGCCGGGACCACACCACCGGGCGAGCCCCTGTACGTGCGCGGGTGAGCGGCGGTACGCGCGCGGGTGACTTCGCCGAGCGCCGGGTTCAGCTGTAGACCGGGCCCGTGTACTTCTCGCCCGGGCCCTGACCGGGCTCGTCGGGCACGACGGACGCCTCGCGGAACGCCAGCTGGAGCGACTTCAGACCGTCCCGCAGCGGGGCCGCGTGGAACGAGCTGATCTCCGTCGCGCTCCCGTCCAGCAGCCCGGCGAGGGCGTGGATGAGCTTGCGGGCCTCGTCGAGGTCCTTGTGCTTCTCGCCGTCCTCCGTCAGGCCGAGCTTCACCGCGGCCGCGCTCATCAGGTTGACGGCGACCGTCACGATCACCTCGACCGCGGGGACCTCGGCGATGTCGCGGGTCATGGCGTTGAAGTCGGGCGTCTCTTCACTCATGCCGTTCACCATAGGTGCACGGGGAGAAACAGCCCCAGTCGGCCTCGGTTAGCCGATTCCGGCCAGGACTGCTAGCCTGGTGGAACGACCGGTCGGACACGTATGCCTCACCGCACCACGAGCCCGACCCACAAGTGGAGGCTTCGAACTCCCACCTGACCGCCCTGCCCGGGCGGCGGGTCACCGGTCAGGCGGTCCCGTCCTTTGTGACGGCACCCGCCCGAAAGTGCGCCCCGCGGTCACCGCGGCGGTCGCTCCGGTTGTTCGAGGAGCCCCCGCCTGTGATCGTCCGGGGCATTTTTTGTGCTTCGGCGCGGTTAGGTCTAACGATCAAAGACGTTACGCGGCTGTCCGCCAGACCGTCGCGTGGTGCTACCGAGGAGGATCCATCAGCGCCGAGCCCCGCATCAACGACCGGATTCGCGTTCCCGAGGTGCGACTTGTCGGTCCCAGTGGCGAGCAGGTGGGCATCGTCCCGCTCGCTAAGGCACTGGAGCTTGCGCAGGAGTACGACCTGGACCTGGTCGAGGTCGCGGCGAACGCCCGTCCGCCCGTGTGCAAGCTCATGGACTACGGGAAGTTCAAGTACGAGTCGGCCATGAAGGCACGTGAGGCGCGCAAGAACCAGGCGCACACGGTCATCAAGGAGATGAAGCTCCGGCCGAAGATCGACCCGCACGACTATGACACCAAGAAGGGTCACGTCGTCCGGTTCCTCAAGCAGGGCGACAAGGTCAAGATCACGATCATGTTCCGTGGCCGTGAGCAGTCCCGGCCGGAGCTCGGCTACCGGCTGCTGCAGCGGCTCGCGGAGGACGTCCAGGACCTCGGTTTCGTCGAGTCGAACCCGAAGCAGGACGGCCGAAACATGATCATGGTTCTCGGTCCGCACAAGAAGAAGACCGAGGCGATGGCCGAGGCTCGCCAGGCGCAGGAGGCCCGCAAGGCCGAAGCGAAGGCCAACCCCGGCAAGTCGCAGAACGCTGCGGACGCCGAGGCTTCGGCCGAGGCCCCGGCCGAGGCTCCCGCCGAGGCGTGACCCCCGGGGACCCACGTCCCCAGGATGCAACCGAAACAAGAGCGACGCTCCACCGTGCCCGGTTTTCGCGACCGGGCACCGGAGCGCCACCGACGAGGAGAGAACGGCGCTATGCCGAAGAACAAGACGCACAGCGGTGCCAGCAAGCGCTTCAAGATCACCGGCTCCGGCAAGGTGCTCCGTGAGCGCGCCGGCAAGCGCCACCTGCTCGAGCACAAGTCGTCCCGCGTGACGCGTCGCCTCACCGGCAACGCCGAGATGGCCCCGGGCGACGCCGCGAAGATCAAGAAGCTTCTCGGCAAGTGACGTACGGGCGCCACTGAGCGCCGTACGTCTGGACCGGGACCCCATCGATTCCGGGCCGTGTGAGGACCACCACGGCCCCGCTACAAGGAGTTAAAAAGTGGCACGCGTCAAGCGGGCAGTCAACGCCCACAAGAAGCGCCGGGCGATCCTCGAGCAGGCCTCCGGCTACCGCGGTCAGCGCTCGCGCCTGTACCGCAAGGCCAAGGAGCAGGTCACCCACTCGCTGGTCTACAACTACAACGACCGCAAGAAGCGCAAGGGTGACTTCCGCCAGCTGTGGATCCAGCGCATCAACGCCGCTGCCCGCGCCAACGGCATCACGTACAACCGCTTCATCCAGGGTCTGAAGGCCGCGAACGTCGAGGTCGACCGCAAGATCCTGGCCGAGCTCGCCGTGAACGACGCCACCGCGTTCGCCGCGCTCGTCGAGGTCGCGCAGAAGGCGCTGCCGGCGGACGTCAACGCGCCGAAGGCCGCGTGAGGCTGCGCCGGCCCGAGCCGACGTGACGTGACGGACCCGTGGGTTCTCCCTGCGGGTCCGTTCTCTTGTGACCAGCGCCCGGTCCGGCACCCCCGGACCGGGCCGTCGTGGTGGGGCACCGCCGCGGCCGAGTAGCCGTTGTGAAGGTGAGCCGAGATGTCGCCCGTCAGCCCCGAGCTGATCTCCCCCCGTTCCCCCCGGGTCCTGGCCGCGCGGCGGCTGGCCAAGCGGAACTTCCGGGGCAAGGAGCAGCTGTTCCTCGCGGAGGGGCCGCAGGCCGTGCGGGAGGCGGGAGCGCAACCGGAAACCCTCGTGGAGCTGTTCGCGACCGTCGAGGCCGCCGAGCGCTACGCCGACATCATCGGCGGTGCCCGCGACACCGGCGCCCGGGTCCATCTGGCCTCCGAGGAGGTCATCGCCGACATCTCCACGACCGTGACGCCGCAAGGGCTGGTCGGTGTCTGCCGGTTCCTGGACACGCCTTTCGAGGAGATCCTCGCCGCCCGGCCCCGGCTCGTGGCGGTCCTCGCCCACGTGCGGGACCCGGGCAACGCCGGGACCGTGCTGCGCTGCGCGGACGCCGCCGGCGCCGAGGCCGTCGTGCTGACCGACGCCTCCGTGGACCTGTACAACCCCAAGGCGGTGCGTGCCTCCGTCGGGTCGCTGTTCCATCTGCCGGTCGCCGTGGGGGTGCCCGTCGAGCGGGCCGTCGCCGGGCTGAAGGACGCCGGGGTGCGCATCCTCGCCGCCGACGGGGCCGGGCAGGACGACCTCGACGACGAGCTCGACAAGGGCACGATGGGCGGCCCCACCGCCTGGGTCTTCGGCAACGAGGCCTGGGGCCTGCCGGAGGAGACCCGCGCCCTCGCGGACGCCGTCGTGCGCGTCCCGATCCACGGGAAGGCCGAGAGCCTGAACCTCGCGACCGCGGCGGCCGTATGCCTGTATGCGTCGGCCCGTGCACAGCGTGCCCCCGGAGGCTGCCGCAGCGTCACCAAGAGCTAGTAGGGTGACCAGCTCGGGGGCCTCCTGCACCGTCTGAGAGGTGGGGTACGCGGATGAGCGTCGGCACGAGCAGCGCTCCGGGGGGACGGGACGCGCGACGTCCGCCCGCGTCCCGGGACCGTGATTTCGCCGAGCCCGGCATCCACCCCGACGACCTGCCCGAAGGACTCGTCGTCGCCGACGAGAACGGGCACGTGATCTGCTTCAACGCCGCCGCCGAACGCGTCACCGCCGTCCGCGGCGCCGACGCCCTCGGACAGCCGCTCGACAAGGCGCTGCCCCTGGAGGACCTGGAGGGCCGGCGCTGGTGGCAGCTGACCGACCCCTACGGCGGCCTCGCCACCCGGGTCCGGCAGCCCGAGCGGAACCTGCTGCTGCCGGGCGGCCGGGAGGTGCTCGTCTCGGCGCGCTACGTCCGCGACGTACCCACCGGACCCGTACGCCGGGTCGTCGTCTCCCTGCGGGACACCGAGGCCCGCCGCCGCACCGAGCGCAGCCATGCCGAGCTGATCGCCACCGTCGCCCACGAACTGCGCTCGCCGCTCACCTCCGTCAAGGGGTTCACGGCCACGCTGCTGGCCAAGTGGGAGAGGTTCACCGACGACCAGAAGCGGCTGATGCTGGAGACCGTCGACGCCGACGCCGACCGCGTCACCCGGCTCATCGCCGAACTGCTCGACATCTCCCGGATCGACTCGGGCCGCCTGGAGGTGCGCCGCCAGCCCGTCGACATCGGCGCCGCCGTCGGCCGGCACATCCAGGCGTACGTCGCGGCGGGCCTGAGCGCCGACCGGTTCCTGCTGCGCCTGGAGCAACCGCTGCCCGCGCTGTGGGCCGACCCCGACAAGATCGACCAGGTGCTCAGCAACCTCATCGAAAATGCGGTGCGGCACGGCGAGGGAACCGTCACCATCGACATCACGCCCACCGCGTCCCCGCGCGAAGGAGAGGACGCCGGCACGTCGGTCACCGTGAGCGACGAGGGCACCGGCATCCCGGAGGAGTCCATGAACCGCGTCTTCACCCGCTTCTGGCGGGGCAGCAAGCGCGGCGGCACGGGCCTTGGGCTGTACATCGTCAAGGGCATCGTCGAGGCCCACGGCGGCACCATCACGGTCGGACGCGCCACCGACGGCGGCGCCGAGTTCCGATTTACGTTGCCCGTGGCGGCGCCGGCGTATCTCGCCTGACGGCCACGGGCGCATGCGTACACCCCCACCCCGTTAGACTCGGCCTTTGGCACCTTTGTGTCCCACGGACGGCCCGTCCGGTCGGTGACGGGGACTTCAGCCAGCCAATCGGAAGCACGGGAAGAGATGTCGGCACCGAATAAGTCGTACGACCCTGTCGAGGTCGAGGCGTTGAAACCGGAAGAGATCGAGCGCATGCGGGACGAGGCGCTCGCCGCCTTCGCCGCCGCGGACTCCCTCGACGCGCTCCAGGAGGCCAAGGTCGCCCACACCGGCGGCACCTCCCCGCTGGCGCTGGCCAACCGCGAGATCGGCGCCCTGCCCCCGCACGCCAAGGCCGCCGCCGGCAAGCTGGTGGGCCAGGCACGGGGCGCGGTCAACAAGGCCCTGGCCACGCGCCAGAGCGAACTGGAGGCCGAGCGGGACGCCCGGGTGCTGGTCGAGGAGGCCGTGGACGTCACGCTCCCCCACGACCGCGTGCCGGCCGGCGCCCGGCACCCCCTGACCACGCTCTCCGAGCGCATCGAGGACGTCTTCGTCGCCATGGGCTACGAGGTCGCCGAGGGCCCGCAGGCCGAGGCCGAGTGGTTCAACTTCGACGCCCTCAACATCGGCCCGGACCACCCGGCGCGCGGTGAGGCCGACACCTTCTTCGTGCAGGGCGAGGACGGCGGCTCCGAGTCCGGTGTCGTGCTGCGCACCCACACCTCGCCGGTGCAGATCCGCTCCCTGCTGGAGCGCGACCTGCCGGTGTACGTGATCTGCCCCGGTCGCGTCTACCGCACCGACGAGCTGGACGCCACGCACACCCCGGTCTTCCACCAGGTCGAGCTGCTCGCCGTCGACGAGGGCCTGACCATGGCCGACCTCAAGGGCACCCTCGACCACATGGTGCAGTCGCTGTTCGGCGAGGGCATGAAGACCCGGCTGCGGCCGAACTTCTTCCCGTTCACCGAGCCGTCCGCCGAGATGGACATGGTGTGCTACGTCTGCCGCGGCGAGTCCGTCGGCAACCCGGACCGGCCCTGCCGCACCTGCTCCAGCGAGGGCTGGATCGAGCTGGGCGGCTGCGGCATGGTCAATCCGCGGGTGCTCAAGGCCTGCGGCGTCGACCCGGAGAAGTACAGCGGCTTCGCCTTCGGGTTCGGCATCGAGCGGATGCTGATGTTCCGCCACAACGTCGAGGACATGCGAGACATGGTCGAGGGTGACGTCCGGTTCACCCGGCCGTTCGGGATGGAGATCTGATGCGGGTCCCGCTTTCTTGGCTGCGGGAGTACGTCGACCTGCCGGAGACGGAGACCGGTCGTGACGTGCAGGCCAAGCTCATTTCGGCCGGACTGGAGGTCGAGACCGTCGAGCAGCTCGGCGAAGGCCTCAAGGGCCCCCTGGTCGTCGGCCAGGTGCTGACCGTCGAGGAGCTGGAGGGCTTCAAGAAGCCGATCCGCTTCTGCACCGTCGACGTCGGCTCGGCCAACGGCAGCGGTGAGCCCCAGGAGATCGTCTGCGGCGCCCGCAACTTCGCCGTCGGCGACAAGGTCGTCGTGGTGCTGCCCGGCGCCACCCTGCCCGGGGGCTTCTCGATCTCCGCGCGCCAGACCTACGGCAAGACCTCGCACGGCATGATCTGCTCCAGCGACGAGCTGGGCATGGGCGACGACGGCACCAAGGGCATCATCGTGCTGCCGCCCGAGACCGAGGTCGGCAAGGACGCGATCGAGCTGCTGGAGCTGGTCGACGAGGTGCTGGACATCGCCGTCACCGCCAACCGCGGCGACTGCCTGTCCCTGCGCGGTGTCGCCCGCGAGGCCGCCATCGCCTACGGCCTGCCGCTGCGCGACCCGGCCCTGCTCGACGTGCCCGCGCCCAACGCCTACGGCTACCCGGTGAAGGTCTCGGAGCCGATGGGCTGCGACCGCTTCACCGCCCGCACGGTGTCCGGGCTGCGCCCCGAGGCCCGCTCCCCGATCTGGCTCCGGCGCCGGCTGCAGAAGGTCGGCATGCGGCCGATCTCGCTCGCCGTCGACGTCACCAACTACGTGATGATGGAGCTCGGCCAGCCGCTGCACGCCTACGACCGCGCGCTGGTCCAGGGCACCATCGGCGTCCGCCGGGCGGCCGAGGGCGAGAAGATCGTCACCCTCGACGGGGTGGAGCGGAAGCTGCACGCCGAGGACCTGGTGATCACCGACGACCGTGGCCCCATCGGGCTCGCGGGCGTCATGGGCGGCGCCGACACGGAGATCGCCGACCACGCGGACCACGAGGACGCCGAAGGCGGCACGACCGACGTCGTGATCGAGGCCGCGCACTTCGACGAGGTCTCCGTCGCCCGCACCGCCCGCCGCCACAAGCTGTCCTCCGAGGCGTCCCGCCGCTTCGAGCGCGGCGTCGACCCGCAGGCGGCGTCCGCGGCCGCGCAGCGCACGGTCGATCTGCTGGTGCTGCTCGCGGGCGGCACCGCCGAGGCCGGGGTCACCGAGATCATGGCCCCGTCCGCGCCGCACACCATCACCGTCGCCGCCGACCACCCGGACAAGGTCGCGGGCGTCGCCTACGGCCGCGAGACGGTCGTGCGGCGCCTGCAGCAGGTCGGCTGCGACGTGTACGGGCAGGACGAGCTGATCGTCACCGTGCCGTCCTGGCGGCCCGACCTCCTGGAGCAGAACGACCTCGCCGAGGAGGTCATCCGCCTGGAGGGCTACGAGAACCTGCCCTCCACGCTGCCGAGGCCCACCTCGGGCCGCGGTCTGACGCACCGGCAGCGGCTGCACCGCCGGGTCGGCCGGGCGCTGGCCGGGGCCGGCTACGTCGAGGCGCCGAACTACCCGTTCGTCGGCGACCAGGTCTTCGACCAGCTCGGACTCGACGCCGACGACCCCGCCCGCCGCGTGGTCAAGCTGGTCAACCCGCTCAACGACGAGGAGCCCGCGCTTCGTACGTCGCTGCTGCCGGGCCTGCTCGGCGCGCTGCGCCGCAACGACGGCCGGGGCTCGCACGACCTCGCGCTGTTCGAGACCGGCCTGGTCTTCCTGCCGCGCGCGGAGCGCAGCGGTTCCGCCGCCCATCTGCCGGTCGACCGTCGTCCCACCGACGAGGAGATCGCGGCGCTCGACGCCGTGCTGCCCGAGCAGCCGCGCCATGTCGCCGTCGTCCTCGCGGGCGCCCGCGAGCAGGCCGGCTGGTGGGGCAAGGGCCGTCCGGGCGACTGGGCCGACGCGGTCGAGGCGGCGCGCACGGTCGCCCGTGAGGCCGGCGCCGAACTCGTCGTGCGCGGCGGCCGGTACGGGCCGTGGCACCCGGGCCGCTGCGCCGAGCTCGTGATCACCGTCGACGGCGCCGAGCGGGTCGTCGGGCACGCCGGAGAGCTGCACCCCCGGGTCCTGAAGGCGCTGGGCCTGCCCGCGCGCACCTGCGCGATGGAGCTGGACCTGGACGCCCTGGAGCGGGCCGGGGACGACACCCCGCAGGCGCCGGGCATCTCCTCCTTCCCGGTGGCCACGCAGGACGTCGCGCTGGTCGTCGAGCAGACGGTCGCGCACGCGGACGTCGAGGCCGCGCTGCGCGAGGGCGCCGGTGAACTGCTGGAGTCCATCCGGCTGTTCGACGTGTACGAGAACGCCGAGCAGCTCGGCGCGGACCGGAAGTCGCTGGCCTACGCGCTGCGCTTCCGGGCCGGGGACCGGACGCTGACCGTCGACGAGGCGTCGGCGGCGCGGGACGCGGCGGTGGCGCTGGCCGCGGAGCGCACCGGGGCCGTGCTGCGCGGATGAGCTAGCGGGACGGTGTTCCACCGGCCGGCCACGGGTGCTCCCGTGGCCGGCCGCGTGGTTTCCGGCATCGCCTCGAGGCCGCACGGCCACCTCACTCGTTCGAGTGGGAAGTCCCGGTGATCTGGTCCTACCGGGTCGTGCGGCGACAGAATCGGACCGGCCTTTCGGGGTCGGTCTGCGCTGTCACGGCCTGCATGGGAGGCCACCCGCATGATCCGTATCAGGGCCCTGGGGCTGCCCACGGTGTGGGGTGCCATGGCGATCACGTACAACCTGACCTGTCCGCTCGCCCGGCAGAGCTCCCTCGGCGCGCGGATCGTCACCAGCGCCGTGTTCTTCGCCGTCGGTACGGGCCTCGTCCTCCATGTCTGCCGGCTGCTGCTGCGGGAGCTGAAGCAGGCGCGCCGGGTCGCGCGCGCCGCCCAGAGCGCGCTGTTACGGCCACTGCCCCCGCGCGTCGACGGGCTGGGCGTCGCCGCCGCCCAGCTGTCCGCCGAGCGCGGTTCGTCCGTCGGCGGCGATCTGTACGAGGTGATCGCCACCGAGCACGGGGTGCGGGTCGTGATGGGCGACGTACGCGGACACGGGCTGGAGGCGCTCGGGACGGCCGCCGCCGTGCTCGGCAGCTTCCGGGAGGCCGTGCACGACGAGCCCGAACTCGGCCGGGTCCTGCACCGGCTGGACCGTGCGCTGGCCCGGCATCTGCGCGGGCGTCCCCGCATCGAGCAGGCCGAGGAGTTCGTGACCGTCCTGCTGCTGGAGATCGGCACGGACGGCGCGGTGCGGGCGCTCAACTGCGGGCATCCATGGCCGTACCGGCTGCGCGAGACGGGCGCCGAACCGCTGGCGCGGGCCGAACCCCTGCCGCCGCTCGGTCCGTTCCCGCTGCCGGCCGACCTGCCCGCCGTACGGCACGGCGAACTCCGCCCGGGCGAGGCGCTGTTCCTCTTCACCGACGGGGCCGAGGACGCCCGGGACGGGCACGGCCGGTTCTTCCCGCTGGCGGACGTCCTGACCGAGGCCGCCCGCGACGGCACGCTCGCACCGCAGGCCGTCCTCGGCACCGTGTTCCGACGCCTGCTACGCCACACCAGCGGCAACCCTCCCGACGACGTGGCCCTCCTGACACTCCTCAACGAACGCGACGTCGAACGCCCTTCAGGTGCACGGGAAACCGCGCACGCGACCACCCCGCACCCCTAGGGCCCCTAGGCCCCCGGCAGGGCCGCCGCACTGTACGAGGGGGAGCCGGCGGCCCGGCCGGCCTCTTTCGAGGCATTTCAGTCAACCGGTCGGAAACCCTCCGCAACAGCGCGCGCACCCCGCGGATGCGCGTACTCCGTTCACACCCCGTGTGAAGGCGGATTCACTACGCTGTCGGCACCGAATCACCCGGGGGCCTCCCATGCAGCCCAACACTCTGCTCGACGCGATCCTGGACGAGGCGGGGATCTCGCACGCCGGTCTCGCGGCCCATGTGAACCAGGCCGGCCGCGCCCGTGGGCTGGCGCTGCGCTACGAACACACCGCCGTGGCCCGCTGGTTGAAGGGGCAGCGGCCACGCGGCCAGGTGCCCGACCTGATCTGCGAGGTGCTCGCCGCCCGGCTGCACCGCCCGGTCACCCTCGACGACATCGGCCTCGGTGTCCCCGGTCAGGAGGCGACCCCGCACGCCACCTCGCTGTCCGGGTTCGTCGAGCGGGCCACCGCCCTGTGGCGCTCCGACGAGCAGCAGCGGCCGCACGTCCTCGGCGCACCGGCCGTGACCGGGACGCCCGCGGTGATGCCGGTGTGGGAGTGGGAGAACCCTCCGGAGGACGTGGACGTCTCGCGCGGCGGGCGGCACCGGGTCACCCCCGCCGACCTCGACATGCTGCGCGCCGCCCGCGCCCACTACGAGCAGATGTACCGCAAGGCCGGTGGCATAGCGACCCGCGCCAGGATCGTCGGCTTCCTGAACGCCGAGGCGGCCCCGCTGCTGCGCGGCGGCTACACCGACGCCACCGGCCGCCAACTCCACCGCGCCACGGGTGGCTTGGTGGCGATCGCCGGGATCTGCGCGTACGACTCCGACGCGCACGGGCTCGCCCAGCGCTACTTCCATCAGGCACTGCGGCTCGCCAAGGCCAGTGGCGACCGGGGGCTCGGCGCCTATGTGATCGCGCTGCTGGTCAACCAGTCGCTGTTCATGCGGGAGCACCGCCAGGCCGTCGCCTTCGCCGAGGCCGCGCTGCGCGCCGCCGGCAAGCAGATCACCCCGGCCCTCGCCTCCGACCTGCACGCGATGCAGGCGAAGGCGTACGCCCACCTCGGCGACGGTACGAACGCCCTGTCCTGCATCCGGCGGGCCGAGCAGGCCGCCGAACGCATCCGGCGCGGCCACGAACCCGACGAGACCGGCTATGTCCAGCCGGGCCTGGTCAACGTCCAGGTGGCGGAGGCGCTGCTCAGCCTCGGCGAACTGGCCGCCGCGGGCGAGCACGCCGCGGCCGCCGTGGACACCCCGGCCCACGACCGGGGCCGGGTGCACCGGCTCGCCATGCTCAGCACCGTCGAACTGCGCCAGGGCAACGCCGAGAAGGCGGTGGCCACCGCGGTGCAGATGGCGGAGCAGGCCCGCGGCATGGAGTCCCAGCGGCTGCGCGACAGACTCCGTGCGGTGCGCGAGCATCTGGCGCGCAGCGGCGGCACGGGCGCGGCCGAGGCCGCCGAACTCATCGACGGCGCCCTGCGTGTACCGCTGTAGGCCCTACTGATCCCTGCTCCGCGGTCCCTGCTGCGATATTGCCACTTACTCGATGGAAGGTGGCAGAACCGTGCAGTGGACGAAACAGAACGAACAAACTGTCTATGAAAACCGCTGGTTCAGCGTCAACCTCGCCGATGTGGAGCTGCCGGACGGCCGGCACCTCGACCACTTCCTGATACGGATGCGGCCGGTCGCCGTGGCCACGGTGGTGAACGAGGCGAACGAGGTCCTGCTCCTGTGGCGTCACCGCTTCATCACCGACAGCTGGGGGTTCGAACTGGCCGCCGGCGTCGTGGAGGACGGCGAGGACGTCGCGCGGGCGGCCGCCCGGGAACTGGAGGAGGAGACCGGCTGGCGGCCGGGACCCCTGCGGCACCTGATGAGTGTGGAGCCGTCCAACGGCCTCACCGACGCCCGGCACCACATCTACTGGGCCGACGAGGGCGAGTACGTCGGGCACCCGGTGGACGACTTCGAGTCGGACCGCAGGGAGTGGGTCCCCCTCAAGGTCGTCCCCGACCTGGTGGCCCGCGGCGAGGTCCCGGCCGCCAACATGGCGGCCGCGCTGCTGATGCTGCACCATCTCCGGCTGGGTCAGGACGCCCTGCCCTGACCTGACTACCGCCCCAGTGCCTGCCAGAGGGACACGACCAGGGCGCCCACGGCCGTGACGGCCGCGACCGACGGCAGGGGCCAGCGGGCGTGTTCCAGGGTGACGAGGCGGGTGTTCAGCTCGTCCAGTTCCTTGGTCGTCTCCTCGGTGCGGTGGCTGAGCAACGCCAGCCCGCCCTCGACCCGTGCGTACGCCACGTCTAGTCGGCGCCGTAACTCTGCGAGTTCACCGTGGACGACGGAATGCTCCGGATCGGCGGTCACGGACCGCTCCTTTCCGTAGTCGAATCACATCCCTTGCATGCGCAACATGAGTCAACTCGCCTGGTGGGCACGTGGGGAGCGTGTGCGCGGGGCATATGCGTGCCCGGCGTGCACACGGTGTGTGAATGCCGCGGGCCCGGCACCGGAGAACCGGTGCCGGGCCCGCGCCTGGCCGAAAACCTACCGACCGTAATCAGCCGTAGGTGTAGAAGCCGGAGCCGCTCTTGCGGCCCAGCCGGCCCGCGTCGACCATCCGCTGCAGCAGCGGCGGAGCGGCGTACAGCGGCTCCTTGTACTCCTCGTACATGCTCTGCGCCACGGAGGCCACCGTGTCCAGCCCGATGAGGTCGGACAGCTTCAGCGGGCCCATCGGGTGGGCGCAGCCCATCTCCATGCCGTTGTCGATGTCCTCGCGGCTGGCGATGCCCGACTCGAACATCCGGATCGCGGAGAGCAGGTAGGGGATCAGCAGCGCGTTGACCACGAAGCCGGAGCGGTCCTGGGCGCGGATGCTGTGCTTGCCCAGCGTCTTCTCGGTGAACAGCTGGGCGCGAGAGAGCGTGCCCTCGGCGGTGGTGAGCGCCGGGATCAGCTCGACCAGCTGCTGCACCGGCGCCGGGTTGAAGAAGTGGATGCCGACGACCTGGTCCGGGCGTGAGGTGGCGACCGCCAGCTTGACCAGCGGGATGGACGAGGTGTTCGAGGCGAGGATGGCGTCCGGACGGGTCACCACCTGGTCGAGCACCTGGAAGATCTCCGTCTTGACCTGCTCGTTCTCGACCACTGCCTCGATGACGAGGTCACGGTCGGCGAACTCGCCGAGGTCGGTGGTGAAGCTCAGGCGCGCCTGCGTGGCGTCCCGCTCCTCCTCGCTGATCTTGCCGCGCTCGGCCGCCTTGGACAGGGAGTTGAACAGCCGGGTACGGCCGATCTCCAGGGCCTCGCCGGTGGTCTCGGCGACCTTCACGTCCAGTCCGGCGCGGGCGCACACCTCGGCGATACCCGCGCCCATCTGGCCGCAGCCCACGACTCCGACGCGCGTGATGTCGCCCGCTGGGATGCCCGTCACATCGTCCCCTTCGCTGACTCGGCAGGTCCTCCCGGTTCGGTGCCTGCTCCGTTCGTGCACGTTACCCGTAAGTATCGATGATCGATCGCACGGGTGGGGGCATGCTGTGCCGCGGAGACGATCCGTGACCGAGTTGATCCGCAGAGTACAGGGGTGTTGTCCATGGGACGGCTGTCACGCCGGGCCTTCGCACTGGCCGCGCTGTCGACGCTGGCAACGGCGGGCGACGCGGGCGCTGCCCCCGCGCGGCGGCCCCGCGCCACATCGGAGATGCGGGGCGTGTGGGTGGCCACCGTGGGCAACCGCGACTGGCCGTCGCGCACCGGCCTGTCCGCCGCCGTGCAGCGGGCCGAGCTGCTCGCCCACCTCGACGCGGCGGCCCGGCGCCGGCTGAACACCGTCATCCTCCAGGTGCGGCCGACGGCCGACGCGCTGTGGCCCTCGCCGCACGAACCGTGGTCGCAGTACCTGACCGGCACCCAGGGCCGCGACCCCGGCTGGGACCCGCTCGGCACCGCGGTCGCCGAGGCGCACGCCCGGGGGCTGGAACTGCACGCCTGGTTCAACCCGCTGCGGATCGCGACGCACTCCGATCCGAGCCGTCTCGTCGCCTCCCACCCGGCCCGGCGGCACCCCGACTGGGTGGTGCGCCACGGCGGGAAGCTCTACTACAACCCCGGGCTGCCCGAGGTCCGGACGTTCGTGCGGGACGCGATGCTGGACGCGGTGGCGCGCTATCCGGTCGACGCCGTCCACTTCGACGACTACTTCTATCCGTACCCGATCGCCGGCCAGACCTTCGACGACGACGACGCCTACGACGCCCACGGAGGCGCCTTCCCGAGCCGCGCGGCCTGGCGGCGCGACAACGTCGACCGGCTGGTGCGCGACACCGCCACCCGCATCCAGCAGATCCGCCCCGGCACCCGGTTCGGGATCAGCCCGTTCGGGGTGTGGCGCAACGCCTCCACCGACCCGCGCGGTTCGGACACGAGGGCGCTGCAGTCGTACGACGACATCTACGCGGACACCCGCAAGTGGGTCCGGGAGAACTGGATCGACTACATCTGCCCGCAGCTGTACTGGCACATCGGCAACGCCGCGGCCGACTACGCCAAGCTCGTCCCCTGGTGGGCGGAGGTGGCGCGGGGCACCAAGACGCAGCTGTACGTGGGGGAGGCGCTGTACAAGGCCGGTGATCCGGCGCAGGCGGCGAGCTGGCGGGACCCGGCGGAGCTGTCCCGGCACCTGACGCTCGCCCGCGCCCGTCCGGAGGTGCGCGGGCACGTCTACTTCGCCGCCCGGGAGGTGTCCCAGGACGCGCACGGGGCCATGGCGCGGGTGGTCGCCGACCACTACCAGCAGCGGGCGGCGCCCCCGCGCTGAATCACCGCCCGGTGGTGGTCTCGCGGTGCCGGATCTCGGTGTCGGGTCCCGGTGAGCACAGGCCCTCGTGCCCGTCCTGGAAGCGGACGCGGTACGGGGGTTCGCCCTTCTGGCCGAGCACTTCGACGATCTCGCCGACCTTGTCGTGCTGTCCGACCACCCTGCCGTGCTGGACAAGCTGGTCGCCCACGATTGCGCGCATCTGGGGCCTCCTCACGATATGCGGGAGCAGCGGTCCTCGACGTCGAGTCTACGGCGGACGGCCCCGGCCGGTACCGGTGCGAACGCCGCTCGGCCTCACGCCCGTTGCGTGACGGCGATGCAGACGAGCACGGCCGCGGCCGTCAACGGGGCCGCCACAGTCAGGTGCTCGCCCAGCAGCAGCACCGACCACACCAGTGTGAGCAGCGGCTGGGCCAACTGCAACTGGCTGGCCCTCGGGACGCCGATCGCCGCCATGCCCCGGTACCAGACGACCAGGCCCAGGAACTGCGAGCCCGCCGCGACCCACAGCACGCCGGCCACGCTGTGGAAGGTGAGCTGCACGGGCTCGTGCGACAGGGCCAGCACCGCGGCCGGCACGGTCAGCGGCAGGCACAGGGCCAGCGCCCAGCCGATCACCTGCCAGCCCGGCATCACGCGTGCCAGCCGCCCGCCCTCGGTGTAGCCGGCGGCGCACACCAGCAGGGCCCCGAAGAGGTAGAGGTCGGCGGTCGACAGGGCGCCGCCGCTCTGCTGGACCGTGAACGCGAGCACCGCGGCCGCGCCCGCGAGCGCGGCCGCCCAGAAGGTCCGGGACGGGCGTGTGCCCATGCGCAGGGCGGACATCAGCGCGGTCGTCAGCGGCAACAGGCCCACGACGACCGCGGCGTGCGCGGTGGTCGACGTCCGCAGGGCGAGCGTGGTGAGCAGCGGGAAGCCGACGACGACCCCGCCGGCGACGACCGCGAGGCCCGCCCAGTGCTGCCGCGCGGGCAGCGGAACACGCAGGGCCAGCAGACACACACCCGCGATCAGTGCCGCGAGCACGCTCCGCACGGCGACCAGCGACCAGGGCCCGAAGCCTTCGAGGCCCCACGCGGTGGCCGGGAAGGTGAGGGAGAAGGCGGTGACGCCGAGCGCGGCCTGCAGGGTGCCGAGAGAGGCCTTCGGCCGGCCGCTGACTGCTATCCCGCTCGGTGCGATAGCGCTACCCTGTGTCTTCATGCAACAGAGTAGCAGCGTCGCTGACCTGGCGAATCGGCTGCGACGGGAACTCAACCACTACTCACCTGGTGGAAAGCTCCCGTCCAGTCGGGCGCTCGTCGAACGCTTCCGGGTGAGTCCGGTGACCGTCTCCCGGGCCCTCGCCCAGCTCGCCGCCGAAGGGCTGGTCGTCACCCGGCCGGGCGCCGGCGCCTTCCGGGCGCGGCCGCGCGCCGGGAGCGCACCCGTGGCCGACACCTCCTGGCAGGAGGTCGCGCTCAGCGCGGACGCCGCCGCCGAGCTCGTGCCGCGCACCGTCGACGCCTCCGGGGTCACCGTCTCGCTCGCGGTGCCGCCGCCGGGAGTGATCGAGTTCAACGGCGGCTATCTGCATCCCTCCCTCCAGCCCGAGAAGGCCATGGCGGCGGCGCTGTCCCGCGCGGGCCGCCGGCCGGGCGCCTGGGGGCGGCCACCGCTGGAGGGCCTGCCGGAGCTGCGCGAGTGGTTCGCGCGGAGCATCGGCGACACGGTCACCGCCGCCGAGGTGCTGATCACCTCGGGCGGCCAGTCGGCGCTCACGACGGCCCTGCGCGCCCTGGCCCCGCCCGGTGCCCCGGTCCTCGTGGAGTCGCCGACCTACCCGGGCATGCTGGCGATCGCCCGAGCGGCGGGCCTGCGGCCGGTGCCCGTGCCGGTGGACGCGGACGGCGTACGGCCGGCGCTGCTCGCCGACGCGTTCCGGGCCACCGGGGCACGGGTCTTCATCTGCCAGCCGCTCTTCCAGAACCCCACCGGCGCGGTGCTCGCCCCGCAGCGGCGCGCCGAGGTGCTGCGCATCGCCCGCGAGGCCGGGGCGTTCGTGGTCGAGGACGACTTCGTGCGGCGGCTGGTGCACGCGGACGCCGGGCCGCTGCCGCGCCCGCTGGCCGCCGACGACCCCGACGGTGTGGTCGTGCACGTGTACTCGCTGACGAAGGTGACCTCGCCGAGCTTCCGGGTGGGCGCCCTGGTGGCGCGCGGGCCCGTGCTGGAGCGGTTGCGGGCCATCCAGGTGGTCGACACCTTCTTCGTGCCCAGACCCCTGCAGGAGGCGGCGCTGGAACTGGTCGGCTCGCCCGCCTGGCCGCGCCATCTGCGCGCCGTCTCGACGGAGCTGAAGGCCCGCCGGGACGCGATGACGGCGGCGCTCGCCCTGCACGTGCCCGAGCTCGCGCTCCCGCACATCCCCTCGGGGGGCTACCAGCTCTGGCTCCGCCTTCCCGACGGCACGGACGAGTCCGCCTTCACCGCGGCGGCCCTGCGCGCCGGGGTGGCCCTCGCCCCCGGACGCCCCTACTTCAGTGCCGAACCCCCGGCGAGCCATGTCCGCCTCAGTTTCGCCGCGGTGGCCGGGACGGGGGAGGTGACCGAAGGGGTACGGCGGCTGCGGGCCGCCTGTGACGAGACCCTCGGTGCCGCCAGGAGTGGACAGCCCGCCCCTACCGTCCAGTAACATCGCGGCCACGTCACCCCGAGGAGGCACCGTGGCCCGGTCAACGCGTTCGCCCTTGATGCTCGCCGGTCTGCTGGCGACCGCCGGCGTGGCGCATTTCGTCGCCCCCCGCCGGTTCGACGCGATCGTCCCCCGGGCGGTCCCCGGCCCGCCGCGGGCGTGGACGTACGCGAGCGGCGCCGTGGAGCTCGCCCTGGCCGCCGGGCTTGCGGTGCCCAGGACGCGGCAGGCCACCGCACGGGCCGCGGCGGCGTTCTTCGTCGGGGTGTTCCCCGCCAACGTCCAGATGGCGGTGGACTGGCGGCACCGGCCCGCGCCGCTGCGCAACGCGGCCCTGGCGCGCCTGCCCCTCCAGGTCCCGCTGGTGCTGTGGGCGCGCAGCGTCGCACGCGAGGGGAGTTCCGCCACCTCCCGCGGGTGAGCGGCGATCGCCGAAAATCCCTCGACCGCGCTCCCGTCACCTGCGAGCCTCCCGGCATGGACGCTGTGCCGAATCTTGCCGAGGGATACGAGTTGTCCGCCGACACCGGGCGGATCGACGCCGAGCGGGTGCACCGCTGGCTGTCGGGGGACGCCTACTGGGCGAGGGGGCGGTCGCGGGAGGCGCAGGACGGCGCCATCGCCGGATCGTTGAACTTCGGTGTGTACGAGATCGTTTCGGGGGATCAGGTGGCCTACGCCCGGGTCGTCACCGATCGGGCCACCTTCGCCTGGCTCTGCGATGTGTACGTCGATCCGTCGGTGCGCGGCAAGGGCATCGGCACGGCGCTCGTCGAGGCCCTGCGCGAGCATCTGCGCGGGTACGGCGTGCGCCGCGTGCTGCTCGCGACGCGGGACGCGCACGGCGTGTACGAGAAGGCCGGATTCGCGCCATTGGAGCGGCCCGAGGAATGGATGGCGCTGTACTTCGCGTGAGTTGTACCGTCTCGTCCCGGGCTTCCGGCGCCGCGGAAGAGCTGTTTCGCGACGCCTCCATAACCCCCAGGTAACGCCTCTTGACCTGCCCACTCTCCGGGCGCACGATCCCCGCATGGCACTTCGGGTCACGTTCGTCGCCGCCGCGCGCAGCGCCCCGCTGCTCGCGGAACGTTTCGAGGACGACCGGCCGCTGGACCAGGCGGGCTGGGACGAGGTCCAGCGCGTCGCGCGCGACCTGCTGCCGCTCGCGGCGGCGGAGCTGCGCTACTGCTCGCCCACTCCCCGCAGCCGGTCCACCGGCGAGGCACTCGGCTACGCCCCGCTGGCGCAGCTCGCGCTGCGCGACTGCGACATGGGGCGCTGGCGGGGGCTCACGCTCGGGGAGGCGATGGCCCGGGAGCCGGAGGCGGTGGACGCCTGGCTCGCCGACCCGCGCTCCACGCCGCACGGCGGTGAGGCGCTGCTGACGTTCATCGCGCGCGTCGGCCACTGGCTGGACACCCGGCCGGTCGACGACGGCGGCCGGATCGTCGCCGTGGCGGAGCCCTCGGTGATCCGCGCGGCGCTGGTGTACGCGCTGAAGGTGCCGCCCGCCACGTACTGGAGCATCGACGTCTGCTCCCTGTCCACGACCACGGTCACGGGCCGCGCGGGGCGCTGGAACCTGCGGCTGGAGAGCGGCCCGGCTCAGCCCACGCGCGTGTAGTGGGTCGTCAGCACCAGGTCCTTCGCCGGGCCCCGCACCCGCCACACCGAGCGCCAGCCGTCCTCGTCCCGCGCCGTGAACTCGCCCCGGTACAGATCGGCCGAGCACGGGTGGTCGGCGACGTACCGGCCCGTCGTCAGGTCGAGGTGGTGGAAGGGGCGGCCGTCGGCGAAGCGGACGTCCGCCGTCCCGGCCGCGGGTCCGGGCAGGAAGTGCAGGGTGCGCTCGGCCGGCCGGGCCACGCCCCGCCAGACGAAGGTGCCGGACTCCTCGTGCAGCAGGCCCCCGCCCTCCAGGGGGCCGAACGCCGTCGCGCCCTCGAAGCGTCCCTCGTCCCCGCTCGCGAGATCCCGCACCGACCGCCGGACCTGCCAGCGCCCGGCCAGATACGCCAGTACCTCCGGCACCGGCCAGAACTCGCCCATCCCGCCCGCTCCCGTCCGTTCCCGCGACCCGCCCACGCGTCCGCGCACCCTCCCATCCTGCCGTCCCGGCGGCCGGGGCTTTTCCAAAGGTTCGGCGGGTCGTCCCCTGGCGGTCACCGGCGGCGGGGGAGGGTGGCTTGATCCTGCGGTCCGATGGTGTGGGCCACGACCCGGGATTGCATAAACGTGCAACGAAACGTATAGTCATGCCATCCAGGAGGAGGGTTCATGACGGTACGTGCGGCAGTGGCCGGAGCGAGCGGATACGCGGGCGGAGAACTCCTGCGTCTGCTCCTCACCCACCCCGAGATCGAGATCGGTGCCCTGACCGGCAACGCGAACGCCGGCCAGCGGCTCGGCGCACTCCAGCCGCATCTGCCCCCGCTGGCCGACCGGGTGCTGAGCAAGACGTCGGCCGAGGCGCTCGCGGGCCACGACGTGGTGTTCCTCGCGCTGCCGCACGGGCAGTCCGCCGCCGTGGCCGAGCAGCTCGGCCCGGAGGTCCTCGTCGTCGACATGGGTGCCGACTTCCGTCTGAAGGACGCCGGTGATTGGGAGCGGTTCTACGGCTCCCCGCACGCCGGAACCTGGCCATACGGCCTTCCCGAACTGCCGGGTGCCCGCGCTGCGCTGGAGGGGTCCAAGCGTGTCGCGGTGCCCGGTTGCTATCCCACGGCCGTCTCCCTCGCGTTGTTCCCGGCGTACGGCGCCGGTCTCGCCGAGCCCGAGGCCGTGATCGTCGCCGCGTCCGGCACCTCCGGCGCGGGCAAGGCGCCCAAGCCCCATCTGCTCGGCTCCGAGGTCATGGGCTCCATGTCCCCCTACGGCGTCGGGGGCGGCCACCGGCACACCCCCGAGATGATCCAGAACCTCAGCGCGGCGGCCGGGGAACGGGTCCGCGTCTCCTTCACGCCGACCCTCGCCCCGATGCCGCGCGGGATCCTCGCCACCTGCACCGCCGCCGCGAGGCCGGGCGTCACCGCGGAGTCGGTCCGGGCCGCCTACGAGAAGGCCTTCGCCGACGAGCCCTTCGTCCGGCTGCTCCCCGAGGGGCAGTGGCCCGCCACGGCGTCCGTCCACGCGTCCAACGCCGTACAGGTGCAGGTCGCCTACGACGAGGCCGTCGGACGGATCATCGCGATCAGCGCCCTCGACAACCTGACCAAGGGCACCGCGGGCGGTGCCGTCCAGAGCATGAACCTCGCCCTCGGACTCCCCGAGGCGCTGGGCCTTTCCACGATCGGAGTCGCACCGTGAGCCGGCACCTGCCGGCGGCGGCCGCCGCCGAAGCGAACGAGGAGACGCAGTGAGTGTCACGGCAGCCAAGGGATTCACCGCGGCCGGCATCGCCGCCGGGATCAAGGAGAACGGCAACCCGGACCTGGCCCTCGTGGTCAACGACGGACCCAGCCGCGCCGCCGCGGGCGTCTTCACCTCCAACCGGGTCAAGGCCGCGCCCGTGCTCTGGTCCGAGCAGGTCCTGAACAGCGGCCAGGTGTCCGTCGTCGTCCTCAACTCCGGGGGCGCCAACGCCTGCACCGGACCGAAGGGCTTCCAGGACACGCACACCACCGCCGAGAAGGTTGCCGAGGTGCTCGGCAGGGGCGCGATCGAGGTCGCCGTCTGCTCCACCGGCCTCATCGGCGTACTGCTCCCGATGGACAAGCTGCTTCCCGGCGTCGAGGCGGCCGCCGCCCAGCTCTCCGAGCACGGCGGCGAGAAGGCCGCCATCGCCATCAAGACCACCGACACCGTCCACAAGACGTCCGTCGTCACCAAGGACGGCTGGACCGTCGGCGGCATGGCCAAGGGCGCGGGCATGCTCGCCCCGGGCCTCGCCACCATGCTCGTCGTCCTCACCACGGACGCCGAGATGGACGGCGCGGCCCTCGACGAGGCGCTGCGCGCGGCCACCCGGGTCACCTTCGACCGGGTCGACTCCGACGGCTGCATGTCGACCAACGACACCGTCCTGCTCCTGTCCTCCGGCGCCTCCGGCGTCACCCCCGCCCAGGAGGAGTTCGCCGAGGCGGTACGGCAGGTCTGCGACGACCTCGGCCAGCAGTTGATCCGCGACGCCGAGGGCGCCAGCAAGGACATCAAGGTCGAGGTGGTGGGCGCCGCGACGGAGGACGACGCCGTCGAGGTGGGCCGCTCGATCGCCCGCAACAACCTCCTCAAGTGCGCGATCCACGGCGAGGACCCCAACTGGGGGCGCGTCCTGTCCGCGATCGGCACCACGTCCGCCGCCTTCGAGCCCGACCGGCTGAACGTCGCCATCAACGGCGTCTGGGTCTGCAAGAACGGCGGTGTCGGCGAGGACCGCGAGAAGGTCGACATGCGCTACCGCGAGGTGCACATCGTCGCCGACCTCGCCGCCGGCTCCGAGACCGCCACGATCTGGACCAACGACCTCACCGCCGACTACGTCCACGAGAACAGCGCCTACTCCTCATGAGCAACCCACCCGCGCGCAAGCACACCGCGCTCCCCAAGGCCCAGATCCTCATCGAGGCGCTGCCCTGGCTGGTCCGCCACAACGGCAGGACCGTCGTCATCAAGTTCGGCGGCAACGCCATGGTCGACGAGGAGCTGAAGGCCGCGTTCGCCCAGGACGTCGTGTTCCTGCACCACGCCGGCCTCAAGCCGGTCGTCGTGCACGGCGGCGGCCCGCAGATCAGCGCCGCCCTCGACCGGCACGGCATCGTCAGCGAGTTCAAGGCGGGCCTGCGCGTCACCACCGAGGACGCCATGGACGTCGTCCGCATGGTGCTGGCCGGGCAGGTGCAGCGCGAGCTGGTCGGGCTGCTCAACCAGCACGGGCCGCTGGCCGTCGGCATCACCGGCGAGGACGCCCACACCATGACGGCCACCAAGCACCGGCCCCGGATCGACGGCGAGCTCGTCGACATCGGGCGGGTCGGCGAGATCACCGCGATCGACACGGGCGCGATCGAGGCACTGCTCGCGGACGGCCGGATCCCGGTCGTGTCGTCGATCGCCCGTTCCGAGGACGACGGACATGTCTACAACGTCAATGCTGATACGGCGGCTGCGGCACTCGCTGCTGCGCTGGGCGCCGAGACCCTCATGGTCCTCACCGACGTCGAGGGCCTCTACGAGGACTGGCCGCACAGCGACGAGGTGATCAGCCGCCTCACCGCCTCCCAGCTGGAGAAACTGCTGCCGGAGCTGTCGTCCGGCATGGTGCCGAAGATGGAGGGCTGCCTGCACGCGGTGCGCCACGGCGTCACCACCGCCCGTGTCATCGACGGCCGGGTCCAGCACTCGATCCTGCTGGAGATCTTCACCGACGAGGGCATCGGCACGATGGTCGTGCCGGACGCGCCAGAGGGGGACGCCGAATGAGTGCCAACCAGGAACTGACCGAGCGCTGGCGGGACGCGCTCATGGACAACTACGGCACCCCCCGGCTGCCGCTGGTGCGCGGCGCGGGCGCGCGGCTGTGGGACGCCGACGGCAAGGAGTACCTCGACTTCGTCGGCGGCATCGCGGTCAACGCGCTCGGGCACGCGCACCCCGCCGTCGTCGAGGCGGTCAGCAGGCAGATCGCGTCCCTCGGACACGTCTCCAACCTGTTCGTCGCCGAGCCGCCCGTGGCGCTCGCCGAGCGCCTCCTCCAGCTGTTCGGCCGGGACGGCAAGGTCTACTTCTGCAACTCCGGCGCCGAGGCCAACGAAGGCGCCTTCAAGATCGGCCGACTGACCGGCCGGACCCATATGGTCGCCACCGAGGGCGGCTTCCACGGCCGCACCATGGGCGCCCTCGCGCTGACCGGCCAGCCCGCCAAGCAGACCCCGTTCCTGCCGCTGCCCGGTGACGTCACCCACGTCCCGTACGGCGACGCGCAGGCGCTGGCCGCCGCGGTCACCGACCGGACGGCACTCGTCGTCATCGAGCCCGTCCAGGGCGAGAACGGCGTCGTGGTCCCGCCCGCCGGCTATCTGAAGGCGGCCCGCGCGATCACCGCCGCCACCGGCTCGCTGCTGGTGCTCGACGAGGTGCAGACCGGCGTGGGACGGACCGGCCACTGGTTCGAGTACCAGGCGCACGAGGGCGTCCTGCCGGACGTCGTCACGCTCGCGAAGGGCCTAGGCGGCGGCCTGCCGCTGGGCGCCACGGTGGCCTTCGGCCGGACCGCCGAGCTGCTCCGGCCCGGCCACCACGGCACGACCTTCGGCGGCAACCCCGTCGCCTGCGCCGCCGGACTCGCCGTGCTCGACACCATCGCGAGCGAGGGGCTGCTGGAGAACGTCAAGCGGCAGAGCGAGAGGTTGCGGGAAGGAATCGAGTCCCTGAACCATGGATTGATCGACCATGTCCGGGGTGCGGGGCTCCTCCTGGGTATCGTGCTCACCAAGCCGCTCGCGCCGCAGGTCCAGCAGGCGGCCCAGGACGCCGGTCTCCTGGTGAACGCGCCCGCCCCCGACGTCGTACGGCTGATGCCGCCGCTGAACCTCGGCGACGACGAGGTGGAGGCGCTGCTCCGGGCGCTGCCCGGTGTCCTCGACGCAAGTCACGGGGACGGACGAGCCGGAGAATGAGACGACGATGAGCCAGGCGCAGGACAACGGGCACGCGGGACTCAACGGGCCTGCGGTGCCGCAGACCCGCACCGCACGCCATCGCCGGATCGTGGACATCCTCAACCGGCAACCGGTGCGCTCCCAGAGCCAGCTGGCGAAGCTGCTCGCCGACGACGGGCTGACCGTCACTCAGGCGACGCTCTCCCGCGACCTGGACGAGCTGAACGCGGTGAAGATCCGCAACACGGACGGCGACCTGATCTACGCGGTGCCCAGCGAGGGCGGCTTCCGCACCCCGCGCGCCCCGCTGGGAGGGTCGGCGAAGGAGGAGCGGATGCGTCGGCTCTCCCAGGAACTGCTCATCTCCGCCGAGGCGTCCGCCAACCTCGTGGTCCTGCGCACCCCGCCGGGCGCGGCCCAGTTCCTCGCCTCGGCGATCGACCAGGCCGAACTGCACGACATCCTGGGCACGATCGCCGGTGACGACACGCTGCTGCTGATCAGCCGTCAGCCGGACGGGGGGCAGGCGCTCGCCGACCATCTGCTGCGGCTGGCGCAGAACGCCCACTGAGCCGGGCCCGCGGCACGCTCGCCGCCCCCGACTCCGCCGCCCTCAGCAGGCGGCGGAAGGTCGGGCACTCCATGTGGCTCGGCGCGGGGCAGGCCGCCGCGTGCCGCAGTCCGTCCCGCATCGCCGTGAGCCGCCGGATCGTGTCGTCCAGCTCGTCGGCCTTCGCCAGCAGCGTCGGCCGGTCGAGTCGGGGCCGTCCGTCGGGCGCGAACATCAGCGCGATCTCGTCGAGCGAGAAACCGGCGGCGCGGCCCATCGCGATCAGCGCCAGCCGCCGCAGCACCCCGGGATCGAAGACCCGCCGGCCGGCCCGTCGCCCGGTGGAGGAGATCAGGCCCTTCTCCTCGTAGAAACGCAGGGTCGAGGCGGGTACGCCGGAGCGCCGCGCCACTTCCGCGATGTCCGGATCCGCCATGACCTTGACCTCAAGCCGACTTGAACTGGCACCGTACGCGCAGGACATGTCGACGGCAAGCGCAGGTCGACAGCGAGCGAGGGGAGAGGCCATGACCGCCGAAGGCCGCGACGCGCAGGCACTGAAGGCACTGTGGAGCGGGACCGCCGGGCGCAACTGGGTCGCGGCACAGGACCTGATGGACGTGCTGTTCAAGCCGTTCGAGGCGGTGCTCGCCGAGCCGGTCGGCCCCGGGGCGCGCGTCCTCGACGTCGGCTGCGGCACGGGCGCGACGACCGTCGCGGCGGCGCGCCGGGCCGGCGCGGAGGGCGCCTGCGTCGGCGTCGACGTCGCCGAGCCGATGATCGAGGCGGCCCGGGCGCGCGCCGAGCGGGAGGGCGTGCCGGTCCGCTTCCTCCACGCCGACGCCGCGACACACGCCTTCGCGCCGGACGGCTTCGACGTGGTCCTCTCCCGGTTCGGCGTGATGTTCTTCGAGGACTTCGTCGGCGCCTTCACCCATCTGCGGCGCGCCGCACGGCCGGGGGCGGAGCTGCGGCTCGTCGTCTGGCGGGGTCCCGAGGACAACCCCTTCATGACGACGGCCGAGCGGGCGGCCGCGCCGCTGCTGCCCGACCTGCCGCCCCGTGACCCGGAAGGGCCGGGCCAGTTCGCCTTCGCGCGGGCCGAGCGGGTGCGCGGCATCCTCGACGAGAGCGGCTGGACGGAGGTAACCGTCGCACCGCTCGACGTCCGGTGCGCGATGCCGGAGCAGGACCTGGAGCGGTACTTCACGCTGCTCGGCCCCGTGGGCCGGGTCCTCCACCAGGTGGAGGAGCCGACCAGGTCACAGGTGGTCGAGACGCTCCGCACGGCCTTCGCCCCGTACGTGGACGCGGGAGAGGCCGGCTTCACCGCGGCCTGCTGGCTGGTCGGCGCCCGGGCCTAGCACCGGTCCGGGCCCTCCCGTCCGACTGCCGTGCTCACCCCAGCCAGCCGGCCAGGCCGCCCGTGCACCACACCTCGTCGCCCGCCGTGATCAGCAGCGCCTCCACGTCCGGCAGGGACTCCAGCCAGGCCAGGCCGTCGCGTGCGCCCCTCGCGAAGGCGGCCGTCGCCCAGCAGTCCGCCCAGGTCAGGCAGGGGGCGACGACCGTCACCGCGAGCAGGTCGGTCACCGCCGACCTGCCGGTGCGCGGGTCCACGATGTGCGCGCCGCGTTCGGCGGTGCCGGACGTCGCGACGGCCAGTTCGCGGGCGCCGGCCGCGGAGACGACGGCCGCCAGCCCGCCGGGACGCAGCGGATCGGAGACCCCCACCCGCCAGGGCCGCTCCGCGCCGGGCACGCCGAGCAACTGCACGTCCCCTCCGCCGTTGACGCTGACCCCGCTCGCCCCGGCCGCCGCCAGCAGCCGCGCCGCCCGTTCCACGGCCCAGCCCTTGACGATCCCGGTCGGGTCCAGCCGGCCCTCGAACCTCGCGCTGAACCATCCCTCGCTGACCCGTTCCGCCTCGGCGGCCAGTTCCAGCACCTCGGCGACCTCGGGGTCGCACTCCGCGACGGTCGTCTCCGCACGCCCGAGCCGGGATATCTGGCTGTCCTCGCGGTAGGTGCTGAACACCGCGTCGACCCGGTGCAGCCCCGCGACGGCCACGTCGAGGGCCGAGCGCACGGTGCGCGGATCCCCGCCGCGGACGTCGAAGGAGAAGACGGTCCCCATCACCTCCTCCGCCCGGCGCAGCGCGGCGGGAGCCGGGGCGCGCTCCGTCACCGGCTCAGCCACCGGCCTGGTCCAGCGCCGACTGCAGCGACTGCCGGTAGCCGCCGCTGGTGTACGTGGCCCCGGAGACGGCGTCGATGTCGGCGCCGCCCGCCGCGACGGCGGCCTGGTTGAGCCGGGGCACGGCGTCGGCGGTGACCTGGGTGCTCTGCCCGCCGCTGGGCGCCTGGACCGCCTCGGCCTGCGTGATCTTCCCGCCGCTGACGGTGATCCGGACCTGTACGGGCCCGTACTGCGTCCGGGCCACGGCCCCGGTGACCGTCCGCGCGGCCTGCTCCTGGCCGGATCCCTGCCCGCCCGGGCCGCCGCTCGCCGGCACCTTGTCCAGCGCCGACTGGAGGGACTCCTTGTAGCCCGCGCTCGTGTACGTGGCCCCGGACACCGCGTCGATCTGCGCGCTCTGCGCGGTCACGGCGGCCTGGTTGAGCCGGGGCACGGCGTCGGCGGTGACCTGGGTGCTCTGCCCGCCGCTGGGCGCCTGCACCGCCTCGGCCAGGGTGACCTTCCCGTTGCTCACGGTCAGCCGCACCTGCACGGGCCCGTACTGCGTCCGGGCCACGGCCCCGGTGACCGTGGCGGTGCCCGCGGCCTGCGCTCCGCCCTGGGGGGCCGCCGCGCCCGGCGGCTGCTGGGGCAGCGCCGCCGCGGCGGAGCCGGGATCGCTCGCCGGCTTCAGCGACAGCAGCAGCACGATGCCGGACACGGTGGCGGCGGTGGCGAGCACGGCACGCCGGACGGGGTGGCTCTTCTTCATGGTTGCCGGTCTCCTGATGACCCGTCGCTCACATCTCGAACGACTCGTGATGGATACGGCGGGCGGGGACCCCCGCGCCGCGCAGTGCCTCGTACACGGTCTGCGCGAAGCCGGGGGGCCCGCACAGGAAGACGTCGTGGCGCTCGATGTCCGGGATCTTCCGCTCGAGCGACTCCGCCGAGATGTCCGGCCGCTCGCCGTCCGGGCTGTTGACCGCGTACATGAGACGGGCGCCCCGCTCGTTGGCGATCTTCGCCAGCTCGTCCCACAGGGCCAGGTCCTGGGTGCTGTTGGCCCGGTACAGCAGCGTGATGTCACCGGCGGCGCCCGGCAGCGTCTCGAACAGCGCCCGCATCGGCGTGATCCCGACGCCGCCCGCGACCAGCAGCACCTTGCCGCGGCTGCGGCGCTGCGCGGTCAGCGCGCCGTAGGGTCCCTCGGCCCACACCCGGGTGCCGGGCTCCAGTTCGCGCAGCCGCGCGCTGTGGTCCCCGATCGCCTTCACGGTGATCCGCAGCATGTCGGGGCGGGGCGCCGCCGACAGCGAGTACGGATGGGAGCTGAACCGCATGCCCGGCGCCCGGAACCGCCACCGGAAGAACTGCCCCGCCTCCGCCCCCATCCGGTGCAGTTTCCGCCCGCTGATCAGCACCGACACGATGCCGGGCGTCTCCTCGACGACCGCCTCGACACGCATCCGGTGCCGCATGTTCAGCCGGACCGGGGTGATGACCCGGAACCACACCACCAACGCGGTGACCGCGCCGTACAGCCCGTACCAGAAGGTCTTCGCGAGGGGTTCGACGGCGAAGTCGTTGCCGGTGCTGATCTGGTGCCAGAACGTCAGGTACACCGCGGCGTACGTCATCAGATGGACGTGGTACCAGGTGTCGTACGGCATGAGGCGGCGGACCGGGCCGATCGAGACGAGGCCGATGAGCAGCAGCAGTCCGGTGCCGATGGCGGCCTTGCCCATGTCCGGCAGCTGGTTGACGGAGTCGACGGTCTGCTGGACGACGTCACCGAGGGTCTTGCCGGCCTGGAGGGCGTACCCCCACATGATGAGGAACACATGGGCGATGACCAGGCTCAGGGTGTACCGGCCGGTCATCGCGTGCCAGCGCGCCACCCGGTCGGAGCCCACCCGCCGCTCCAGCGCGGGAACCCGCGCCATCTGGAGCACCACCAGCGCCATCAGATACCCGGCGAGCAGCCCGGTGATCCGGCCGGCGTTGAGGATCCGCCCCGTGGTGTCGGCGACGGCCGGGGTGTTCCGCCACCACAGCCACAGCACCGCGGCGGCACCGACCCCCACGGCGAGCAGCAGCGGGACGGCGGGGGAGCGGCGCGGGCGGATGCGGCGCATGGTCTGACGCCGGGCGGCACGGCCGCCTGACAGCGTGGTGGTCACGGTTCCTCCGGGGACGGGGGCAACGGTTCGTCGTGGTCCCTTGGCCCAGAGATACGTGCGGTGGCGGCCGTGTGTTCAGTCAGTACCGGGTGATCGCGGTGGGTCCGCTCTCCGTGCCCACCGCGATGTGCGGCCTGCCGCGGGCCTTCGCCCACAGCAGGATCCGGCGCATGGCGTCCTCGGGCACCGCCACACAACCCGCCGTCGGCCCCGCGCCCCTGACGTGCAAAAAGATGCCGGCGCCGCGCCCGCGCACCGGCTTGGGGTAGTTGAAGCCGACGACCAGCGCGTGTGCGTACAGCGGTCCGTAGGCCACCAGGTGCTCGGCCTCCTGCGCCCGGCAGTCGGCGGGGCGGGGCTCGGTCCAGCGGTTGTAGGAGGTGGAGTCGTTGTCCTGGCACCACCATGAGTCCCGCCGCACGGGCCGGTACGTGTACGTCGTGCCGGCGGGCGCCGCCGCGATGCCGAAGGCGTACGGCAGGGTGAACAGCCCCGTGGGCGTGGTGTTCGTCCCCTGCTTGCGCGCCGCCCCCTCGACCAGCCCGTTCGCCCCGAAGCGGGCCGGCGCCGAACCGGCGCTCACCCAGTGCCCGTCCCGCCGGTCCCACCACGTCACCGTGCCCGTCGTGGAGGACGCGCCCGGCGCGACCGCGGTGATCAGCTGAGTGCCGGGACCGGTGTCGGCCATCCGGTCGGGCAGCGTGCCCTGCGGCGCGCGGGCGGCGCCGAGGAGGGAGGCGCAGACGAGGACGGAGACGGTGACGGAGACGGTGGGGGCGAGGGCGGGACGCATGCCCTCGACGCTAACGGCGGCCTTGGAACCCGGCAGTTCGGATGGTCCGTTCGGGCCGCGCACCCTCAGACGGGACGGTCCTCGTGCGTCACGGGAGCCAGCGGCAGGGGCACCCCCGGCAGGCCGTCGATGCTCGTGGCGATGTAATCCTTGCCCGCAAAGTAGGCGCTCAGCGAGGCGGTGTCCTCGCGCGCGAAGCGCCGGCCGTGCAGCTCGCGATCGCCGTCGTACGTCATCAGCGGCACCGCGAAGCCGCAGCTGTCGCGGACCAGTTCCGCCGTCACGACGACGATCGCGCGCAGCCCGTGCGCGCCCGGGTCGATGTCCGGGAAGTGGGCGAGCAGTTCCCCGAAGCGGTCGTCGTCACGGAAGACGGGCTCGCCGCGCCCGTGCACCCGGACGATGTTCGGCGGGCCCTGGAAGGCGCACCACATGAGGGTGATCCGCCCGTTCTCCCGCAGATGCGCGACCGTCTCCGCGTTGGAGCCCGCGAAGTCGAGGTAGGCGACGGTGAGTTCGTCGAGCACCACGAAGGAGCCCTTGAGTCCCTTGGGGGAGAGGTTGACCGTGCCCTCGCCGGAGAGCGGGGCGGTCGCGGTGAAGAAGAGGGGCTGCTCCTCGATGAACGTACGGAGCCTGCCGTCGATGCGCTCGTAGCTCTTTCCCATGAGGTGATTATCGGCAATGTTCGTTCGCCTGCCTAACGGTTTCCGGAACTCGCTCCGTGGCCGCCCCGGCCGGCGCTCCCACGGGGCGGCCACCACGCCGTCCCGCCACCTGGTGGCGGTCCGGACGCGGTGAGGAGTACGAGGGGGCGACGCCTCCCGTTCAGCCGGGGCGGGCCCACCCGTCCCCGATGCCGGAGATTGACGAAACATGCAGACTGCTGCATACTCATGCATGTCAGCGAATGCAGTGTGAGGAGAAACCCGTGACCGAGCGCGTCGTACTCGCCTACTCAGGCGGTCTGGACACCTCCGTCGCCATCGGCTGGATCGCCGAGGAGACCGGCGCCGAGGTCATCGCCGTTGCCGTGGACGTCGGCCAGGGCGGCGAGGACCTGGACGTCATCCGCAAGCGCGCCCTGGCGTGCGGTGCCGTCGAGGCCGAGGTCGCGGACGCCAAGGACGAGTTCGCCGAGGAGTACTGCCTCCCGGCGATCAAGGCCAACGCCCTCTACATGGACCGCTACCCGCTGGTATCCGCCCTCTCCCGGCCCACGATCGTCAAGCACCTCGTCGCCGCCGCCCAGAAGCACGGCGCCACCACGGTCGCCCACGGCTGCACCGGCAAGGGCAACGACCAGGTCCGCTTCGAGGCCGGCATCGTCGCCCTCGCCCCCGACCTGAAGTGCATCGCCCCGGTCCGGGACTACGCGATGACCCGCGACAAGGCCATCGCGTTCTGCGAGGAGAAGAACCTCCCGATCGCGACCACCAAGAAGTCGCCGTACTCGATCGACCAGAACGTCTTCGGCCGCGCCGTCGAGACGGGCTTCCTGGAGGACATCTGGAACGCCCCGATCGAGGACATCTACGAGTACACCCAGAACCCGGCGACCCCGCGTGACGCCGACGAGGTGGTCGTCACCTTCAAGGAGGGCGTCCCGGTCGCCGTCGACGGCAAGCCGGTCACCGTCCTCCAGGCCATCCAGCAGCTCAACGAGCGCGCCGGCGCCCAGGGCATCGGCCGGATCGACATGGTCGAGGACCGCCTGGTCGGCATCAAGTCGCGCGAGGTGTACGAGGCCCCCGGCGCGATCGCGCTGATCACCGCGCACCAGGAGCTGGAGAACGTCACCGTCGAGCGCGAGCTGGCCCGCTACAAGCGGCAGGTCGAGCAGCGCTGGGGCGAGCTGGTCTACGACGGCCTGTGGTTCTCGCCGCTCAAGCGCGCCCTGGACGGCTTCATCGACGAGGCCAACCAGCACGTCACCGGCGACGTCCGGATGACCCTGCACGGCGGCCGCGCGGTCGTCACCGGCCGGCGCTCCGAGGCCTCGCTGTACGACTTCAACCTCGCCACCTACGACACGGGCGACACCTTCGACCAGTCCGCGGCCAAGGGCTTCATCGACATCTACAGCCTGTCGTCGAAGATCGCCGCCAAGCGCGACCTCACCTGAGCGCATCAGGCCTTCGGGTCACCTCGCACGCATCAGCCTGACAGCCGCCTCCCCACCTGCAAGGGTGGGGAGGCGGCGGCACAGCGACGCCCGTGCCACACAGAAACCTCCGAGGAGCAACGCAAGTGAGCAGCAACAGCGGTGACGTACGGCTCTGGGGCGGCCGTTTCGCCGACGGTCCCGCCGAGGCCCTGGCGAAGCTGTCCGCGTCCGTCCACTTCGACTGGCGGCTCGCGCCCTACGACATCGCCGGATCGCGCGCGCACGCGCGAGTGCTCCACAAGGCGGGCCTGCTCACCGCCGACGAGCTGGGCCGGATGCTCGACGGACTCGACCGGCTCGAGGCGGACGTGGCCGCGGGCGACTTCGTCGGCACCGTCGCCGACGAGGACGTCCACACCGCCCTGGAGCGGGGCCTGCTGGAGCGCCTCGGCCCCGACCTCGGTGGCAAGCTGCGTGCCGGCCGGTCACGGAACGACCAGGTGGCGACGCTCTTCCGGATGTACCTGCGCGACCACGCACGCACGATCGGCGGCCTGATCGCCGACCTCCAGGACGCCCTGACCGGCCTCGCCGAGGCCCACCCGGACGTCGCCATGCCCGGCCGCACCCACCTCCAGCACGCCCAGCCGGTGCTCTTCGCCCACCACGTCCTCGCGCACGCGCAGTCCCTGTCCCGGGACGCCGAGCGCCTGCGCCAGTGGGACGAGCGGACGGCCGTGTCGCCGTACGGCTCGGGCGCCCTCGCGGGCAGCAGCCTCGGCCTGGACCCCGAGGCGGTCGCGAAGGACCTCGGCTTCGAGCACGGCAGCGCCGCCAACTCCATCGACGGCACGGCCTCCCGCGACTTCGCGGCCGAGTTCGCGTTCATCACGGCGATGATCGGGGTGAACCTCTCCCGGATCGCCGAGGAGGTCATCATCTGGAACACGAAGGAGTTCTCCTTCGTGACGCTGCACGACGCCTTCTCCACCGGTTCGTCGATCATGCCGCAGAAGAAGAACCCGGACATCGCGGAGCTGGCACGCGGCAAGTCCGGGCGTCTGATCGGCAACCTGACCGGCCTGATGGCCACCCTCAAGGCGCTGCCGCTCGCGTACAACCGCGACCTCCAGGAGGACAAGGAGCCGGTCTTCGACTCCATCGACCAGCTGGAGGTCCTGCTGCCCGCCTTCACCGGCATGATGGCCACCCTCACCGTGCACCGCGAGCGCATGGAGGAGCTGGCGCCGGCCGGCTTCTCGCTGGCCACGGACATCGCGGAGTGGCTGGTCAAGCAGGGTGTGCCCTTCCGGGTCGCCCACGAGGTGGCCGGCGAGTGCGTGAAGGCGGCCGAGGCCGAGGGCAAGGAGCTGGACGAGCTGACCGACGAGCAGTTCGCGAAGATCTCCGCCCACCTCACGCCCGAGGTCCGCACGGTCCTCGACGTCCCCGGCGCCCTCGCCTCCCGCGACGGCCGCGGCGGTACGGCTCCCGGCGCGGTCGCGATCCAGCTGGCCGAGGTGAAGGCGGACGTGGCGGGCCAGCACGCGTGGGCGGCGGCCAGGAACAAGCGGTAGGGCGACGCCCCGGCCTCTCGGGGGCGAAGGTCGTCGCGGGTTACGTTGGTCGCAGGCCGTACCGGAGCCGACCGAACGGAGCCCGCGATGCCCTTCGCCCGCCTGGCCGCAGCGACGACCCCCACCTGCCACATCGGACTGGGTCTCGCCGCCGTCGGCCGCCCCGGCTACATCAACCTCGGCCGGGAGCGGGACCTCGGCGAGGACCGCGGTGTCGAGGCACTGCGCGCCCGCACCCACGAGCTCCTCGACGCCGCCTACGCCCAGGGCGTGCGCTACTTCGACGCCGCCCGCTCCTACGGCCGCTCCGAGGAGTTCCTCGCCGGCTGGCTGAACGCCCACCCCGAGGCCGACGACGTCGTGGTCGGCAGCAAATGGGGCTACACCTACACCGCGGGCTGGTCCACCGACGCCGAGCGGCACGAGGTCAAGGACCACAGCCTCGCCGCCTTCGAGCGCCAGCGCGCCGAGAGCGCCGAACTGCTCGGCGACCGGCTCGACCTCTACCAGATCCACTCGGTGACCCCGGACAGCCCCGCCCTCACCGACAAGCAACTGCACGCCGCGCTCGCCGAGGCCGCCGCCCAGGGCGTGACCATCGGCTTCTCCACCAGCGGCCCCGCGCAGGCCGAGGCGATCCGGGCGGCGCTCGCGGTGACGGTCGACGGCGAGCCCCTCTTCCGTACGGTCCAGTCCACGTTCAACGTCCTGGAGACCTCGGCCGCCCATGCCCTCGCCGAGGCGCACGAGGCGGGCCTCACGGTGATCGTCAAGGAGGGCATGGCCAACGGGCGGCTCGCGGAGCCCTACGCGCCGGGAGGGTTGAAGGCCGTGGCCGCGGAGACGGGCCTCGGCTGCGACGCCGTCGCCCTCGCGCTGATCCTCGCCCGCCCCTGGGCGGGCGTCGTCCTCTCCGGCGCCGCGACCACCGGCCAGCTCGCCTCCAACCTGCACGCCTCCGTCGTGGACCTCGACGAGGACCAGCTGGCCCGGCTCGCCGTCCTGGCCGAGGACCCGCGCGTGTACTGGGAGCAGCGCGGGCAGCTGCCCTGGCACTGAGGACCGCACGGCGCACCTGCGCTCGACCCTGCCTATGAGGCACGCATGCCCAGAATGAGACAAGAATGTCTCACATGGGTTATCGTTGTCTCATGGCCGTCGATCGAGAGCACGTCCTGCGGACCGCCGCAGCCCTGCTGACCCGCAAATCCACCGCGACCATGGACGAGGTCGCCAAGGCCGCCGGGATCAGCCGGGCCACGCTGCACCGTCAGTTCGCCGGGCGCGACGCGCTCGTCCGGGCGCTGGAGGCGCTCGGCCTCGCGGAGTGCGAGAGCGCCCTGGAGGCGGCCCGGCTCGACGAGGGCAGCGCGAGCGAGGCGGTACGCCGGCTGGTGCGGGAGATCGAACCCGCGGCCGGACTCGTCGCCTTCCTCTACACGGAGAACCAGCTGTTCGAAGGGGACGAGCAGAACGCGGGCTGGGACCGGCTCGACGCCCGGATCTCGGCACTGTTCCGGCGCGGCCAGGACGCCGGCGAGTTCCGTATCGACCTGACCCCCACCTGGCTCACCGAGGCCCTCTACGGCCTGATCGCCGCCGCCGCCTGGTCCGTCCACGACGGCAGGGTGGCCGCGAACGACTTCCAGAACATGATCGTCGAGCTGCTGCTCGGCGGCGCCACCCGGAGAGAGGAATCATGACCAGCACCCTGCGGCCGGCGAACCCGGACGGGGCGGTGAGGCGCCCCGGCCGCTGGCTCGCGCTGTCCGTGCTCGTGCTCGCCGTGCTGCTGGTGGCCGTCGACGCCACCGTGCTCGGCCTCGCGACGCCCTACATATCCGAGGACCTCGCCCCGTCCGGCACCCAGCTGCTGTGGATCGGTGACGTCTACTCCTTCGTGATCGCCGGTCTGCTCGTCTCCATGGGCAGCCTCGGCGACCGCATCGGCCGCAAGCGGATCCTGCTGATCGGCGCCACGGCGTTCGGCGCGGTGTCGGTGCTCAACGCCTACGCGACCACGCCCGAGATGCTGATCCTGGCCCGGGCCCTGCTCGGTGTCGCGGGCGCGACCCTGATGCCGGCCACGCTCGCCCTCATCCGCAACCTCTTCCACGACCCGCGCGAGCGCAGCCTCGCCATCGGCATCTGGGGCGCCACCGCGTCGGCGGGTACGGCGGTCGGCCCGATCGTCGGCGGTTTCCTGCTGGAGCACTTCTGGTGGGGGTCCGTCTTCCTGATCAACCTGCCCGTGATGGCGGTCCTCGTCCTCGTCGGCATCAAGCTGCTGCCCGAGTCCAAGAACTCCAGCCCGGGCCCCTGGGACCTGCCCAGCGTCCTGCTGTCGCTGGTCGGCATGATCGCCGTGGTGTACGCGGTCAAGGAGGCCGCGACGCACGGGTTCGGCTGGCAGACCGTCGCCGCGGGCCTGCTGGGCGCCGCCGCGCTCCGCGGTTTCGTCCGGCGCCAGTTCACCCTGCCGGCCCCGCTGCTGGACATGCGCCTGTTCCGCAACCGCGGCTTCAGCGGCGCGGTGCTCGCCGACCTGCTGACCATCCTCGGCATGTCCGGCCTGGTCTTCTTCCTCTCGCAGTACCTGCAACTGGTGCAGGGCAGGAGGCCGTTCGAGGCCGGGCTCGCCGAACTGCCCGCCGCGATCGGCGCGGTGGCGGCCGGTCTGGTCGCCGGGCGGGCGGCACGGCGGTACTCGGTGCGGGCCGTGGTCGCGGGCGGACTCGCCGCCGTCGGCCTCGCGCTGGGCGCGCTGACCCTGATCGGCCAGCACACCGGCTATCCGCTGCTCGGCACGGCGCTGCTGGTCGTCGGTGTCGGCGCCGGGTTCTCGTTCACGGTGACCGCCGACGTGATCCTCGCGTCCGTGCCCAAGGAGCAGGCGGGCGCCGCGTCGGCCGTCTCCGAGACCGCGTACGAACTCGGCGCCGCCCTCGGCATCGCCCTGCTCGGCTCGATCGTGACCGGCGTCTACAAGGGCTTCACCGCGCCGCCGGGCACCCCGGAGGCCGCCCACGAGTCACTGGGCGGAGCAGTCGAGGCGGCGGCGGGCCTCCCGGCCCCCACGGCCGACACCCTGCTGGAAGCGGCCCGCCAGTCCTTCGTCGAGGGCCTGACCCTGGCCTCGGGCATAGGCGCCCTGGTCCTCCTCGCAGCAGCGGGAGCAGCCTGGTTCCTCCTCCGCCACCAAACCCTGGAAGACCCCCACCACCCCACGTAAACACCCGAGCCTCAGCACGCCGCCCGCGCCCCCGCCCCAGGGGCGCGGGGAACTGCGCGACAAGCCCCCACGCACCCGCAGCGGCGCCCCGGACGCCCCGCCCCGAGCCTCAAATCGCCGCCGACAACCTCACCCCCGGGGGCGCGGGGAACTGCGCGACCAGCCCTCACGCACCCGCACCCGAACAACCGAACCGCACCCCCACGACCCCCCGGCCCCACCAGCGGAGCTACGCCGCCTGCTTGGCCTTCGTGGCGTACATGTCCACATACTCCTGCCCCGACAACCGCATGACCTCCGTCATCACGGAGTCCGTCACCGCCCGCAGCACATACCGGTCCCGGTCCATCCCGTCGTAGCGCGAGAACTCCAGCGCCTCACCGAAGCGCACCGTCACCCGCGCCGGACGGGGGAACCCGGACCCGCCGGGCTGGATCCGGTCCGTCCCGATCATCGCGAACGGGACGACCGGAGCCCCCGTCATCAGCGTGAGCCGCGCGATGCCGGTCCGGCCCCGGTACAGACGGCCGTCGGGGGAGCGGGTGCCCTCGGGGTAGATGCCGAAGACCCTGCCCTCCTCCAGGATCCGGCGCCCGGTCATCAGCGCCGCGACCCCGCCCTTGCCGCCGTCGCGGTCGACCGGGATCATCCCGACGCCGGTGAAGAACCAGGCCATCAGCCGGCCCTTGAGGCCCTTCCCGGTGACGTACTCGTCCTTGCCGATGAAGAAGACCTGACGGTCGCAGACGAGCGGCAGGATCATCGAGTCGATGAACGTGAGGTGGTTGCCGGCCAGGATCACCGGGCCGTCGCCCGGGATGTGCTCCACGCCCTCCACCCGAGGGCGGAACATCAGGCGCATGATCGGACCGAGCACTGCCTTGATGAGCGCGAAGCGGGACAACGGGCCCTCCGGGGTCAACGGTTTCTGTATGAGTCTGTGCAGGTGAGGACGATACTCGCGGCCCCCGGGCAAAAGCACATCGGGGACATCGGGTTCACCGAGGTCTTACGCACTGTTGACGTGCGTTCACCTGCGGTGGCGTGTCGCAGCCTACGCGTAACCCGGCGGCGACGATGTGACCGACATCGCGTGGAGGCCGCTACCGACCGGCTACCCCCGCGCACGCCGCCGAAGCCGACGCCTCGTCACCTCGGCCGAACATACGGTCCTCATACGACATCCGTAGTCATCCACGCGTTCGAAATACAGCCTCCCGGCTGACACGTCGACACCCCTACGATCGGCCAGCACCATCGACGTTCACGGCAAGGAGGCCGCTGATGGCAACGCAGGAGTCGAACGAGCGGGAGCAGGCACCCACGGGGCGGCGGGCGCTTCTCGGTGCCGCAATGCTCGGCGCGGGTGGAGCCGTCCTCGGTCTGTCGGGCACGGCGAGAGCCGATGCGCGTCATGGAGGCCGAGGAATGAAGAGCCTGCCGGTGCCGACGATCGTCGGCCACCGTGGTGCCAGCGGTTACCGCCCCGAGCACACGCTCGGCTCGTACCAGCTGGCCCTGGACATGGGCGCCGACATCGTCGAGGCCGGCGACCTGGTCCCCACCAAGGACGGTCACCTCGTCTGCCGTCACGAGCCCGAGATCGGCGGCACCACGGACGTCGCCGACCACCGTGAGTTCGCCGACCGCAGGACCACGAAGATGCTGGACGGCGTCTCCACCACCGGCTGGTTCACCGAGGACTTCACCCTCGCCGAGCTGAAGACCCTGCGCGCCACCGAGCGCATCCCGGCCAACCGCCCGCACAACACCCTCTACGACGGCCGCTGGGAGATCCCCACCTTCGAGGAGGTGCTCCGCTGGCAGGACGAGCAGGCCCGCAAGCGGGGCAAGGAGGTCTGGATCTACCCCGAGCTCAAGCACCCCACCTACTTCCGCAAGCTGGGCCTGTCCCTGGAGGACCGGGTCGCCAAGGTGCTGCGCAAGTACCGCAGGGACCGCTGGAACTCGCCGGTCATCCTCCAGTCCTTCGAGCCCACCAGCGTCCAGCGCCTGCACAAGCTGGTCGACAACCCGCTCGTCGTGCTGCTGTCCGGCGCCACCACCCGTCCCTGGGACTTCGTGGAGACCGGTGACCCGCGCACCGTCGCCGACCTGATCAAGCCGGCCGGCCTGCGGGAGATCGCCTCCTACGCACAGGGCATCGGCCCGACCCTCGACCTGGTCATCCCGCGGGACGCCGCGGGCAACCTGACCCGGCCGACCACCCTCGTCGCCGACGCCCACAAGGTGGGCCTCAAGCTGCACCCCTACACGATGCGCAACGAGAACCCGTTCCTGCCCGCGGACTTCCGCGAGGGCACCGACGCGGACGCCTACGGCGACGTCTTCGGCGCCTACAAGGCGTACTTCGCCACCGGCATCGACGGCATCTTCACCGACCAGCCCGACACCGGCGTGCTGGCCCGCGAGGACTTCGTCAACGGCTGAGCCGCCCCACCCCGCTCGGGGTGACAGCCGGCCGCCCGGGCAACCCACCGCCCGGGCGGCCGCGTCGTGCCGCATATGACGCACGATCTGCTCACCGCGCTGCGCCCCCTGCTCGCCGCCGAGGCCTCGGCCGAGGCGCACGCCACCGGCGCCGAGCCGGGCGACCTGGAACAGGCGGTCTGGCTCCGCCTGCTGGAACACCTCGACTCCGGCGGCCCGCCCCTCGACCCCGAGCGCTGGCTGCGCCGCGCCGTCCGCTCCGAGGCCCGCCGCTCCCGCCGTACGAACCGACGCGAACGTCCGTACGAGACCGAGCCCGCCGACGAGGCCGAGGCCACCCCGGAGCGGCGCGCCCTCGACGCCTGCCGTGCCCGCGCCCTGCGCGCCGCGGTGCGCAGACTGCCCGGCAGGTGCCCGGCCCTGCTGGAGGCGCTGATGTCCCCCAAGGACCTCACATACCGGGAGATCGCGGGGGAGTTGGGTATCTCACAGGGGAGTCTCGGGCCGGAACGTTCCAGATGTCTGGGATGTCTGCGGCGATTGCTTGCGGCGGAGGTTGCGGCCCACCGGGCACGGGGATAGGAGTGGGGGACAATAGGCAACAGGTGAGCGGGAGGCGTGCACACATGGGCATGAGCGTGATCATCTCCGAGGCGACCGACCAGGACGTCGAGCAGATCTTCAAGCTGCAGTACCTGTGCTTCCAGAGCGAAGCGGCGCTCTACGGCAACTACCGCATCGACCCGCTCGTCCAGACGCTTGATTCGGTCCGTCAGGAGGTCGCCGAGGACTGCGTCTTCGTGGCCCGGCTCGGCGACGAGGTGATCGGCTCGGTGCGCGGCGCGGTCACCGACGACGGCGCCGCCGCCATCGGCCGCCTCTGCGTCCACCCCCGCCTCCAGGGGCACGGCATCGGCGCCCGCCTGCTGGGCGCGGCCGAGTCGGCCCTCGCGGAGCAGCGTGGCGCCAAGAAGTTCCGCCTGCACACCGGCCACCGCAGCGAGGGCAACCTCCGCCTGTACCGCAAGGTCGGCTACGAGACGGTGGGCACGTCGCAGGGCACCGACGGCGTACCCATGATCGTCCTGGAGAAGCAGGCGGGCGCCTACGTGGCGACGGCCTGAACCCTCCGTGCCTTCCGCAGCCACCACAGCGCCGAGACCGGCAACAGCACCGGGATGAACAGATAGCCCATGCCGAAGTCGGACCACACGGTCGCGTCCGGGAAGGCGCCGGGATCCACCAGCGTCCAGGTGCCGACGACCAGCACGCCCACCAGCTCGGCGGCGCAGCAGACCTGCGCCGCCCGGCGGGCCGTCTCCCCGCCGCGCACCAGCGTGTAGGTGATGAACCCGTACACCACGCCGGCCAGCGCCGACAGCGAGTAGGCGAGCGGCGCCCGGTCGAACTCCGTGGCGATCTGGTACGCGGAGCGCGACACGGCGCCCACGACCATCACGCCGTACAGCCACACCAGCAGCACCCCGGGTCCGCTGATCAGCCGCGTCCTGGCCCTCGTGGCCACCTCAGCCTCCCCAGATGTCATAGAGCCGCACCTCCAGCACGGCGAGCACCACGCCACCCGCGGCGACCGTCACCGAACCCCACTTCGACCGCTCGGCCAGCGACATGAACCCGGCGGCCGGGATGCAGGCGAAGGCGCCCAGCAGATACGCCACGAAGATCGTCGTCCCCTGGGCCGGCTCCTCGCCGCGCGCCAGCTGCACGATGCCGATCACCAACTGCGCCAGCGCCAGCACCGAGACCACGGCCATCCCGATGAAGTGCCAGTCCTTCGTCGGCTGGTCGCGGTACGCGGCCCAGCCGCACCACGCGCCGAGCAGCAGCGCGGCGACCGCGGTCGCCACCGTCAGGGCATCAAGCATGGGGCGACCCTATTACGGGCCAAAAGGCCTGATGCGGCCGCCCCCGGGCTGCCCCGTAGGGTCGAGGGCATGAAGATCCGCGCACAAGCCCTCCTGTTCGACAACGACGGCACCCTCGTCTCCTCCCTCGAATCCGTCCGCCGCTGCTGGACCCGCTGGGCGGGGGAGTACGGCATCACCGCCGAGCGCTTCGCGCGGATCGAACTGCATGGCCGCACCGCGGCCGAGATAGCCGCCGACCTGCTGCCGCCCGAGACCGTGCCGGAGGCCGTCGCGCGGATCGAGGCGCTGGAGGTGGAGGACGTGCCCCATGGCGGGGTACGTCTGCTCCCCGGCACCCACGACCTCCTCACCGCCCTGCCCGCCGACCGCTGGGCCGTCGTCACCTCGGCCACCCGCCGGCTGGCCGAGGCCCGTCTCGACGCCGTCGGCATCCTGCCCAAGACGCTGATCGCCGCCGACGACGTCACCCGCGGCAAGCCCGACCCGCAGCCCTATCTGCTCGGCGCCCGCGCGCTGGGTGTCGACCCGGCCGCCTGCGTCGTGTTCGAGGACGCCCCCGCCGGACTGCGCGCCGGCCGCGCCGCCGGGATGGCCACCGTGGCCTTGGCCACAACCCACCCCGCCCACGAGCTGACCGCGGACCTGGTGGTCGAGGACCTGTCGGCCCTGTCCGTGCTGGTCACCGCCGACGGCGTGGAGATCTCGGCCCGGGACTGAGCGCTGTCCACCGCTGTCCGCAATGCGGACAGCGGTTCCTGATTGCCTCCGTACGTCTGCTTTACTGATCGCATGACCACGACGAACAGCCGCATCCCTGCGACCGAGGCGACCCGCACGCCCGGCGCCGGCTGTATGTGTCGTCGAATGTGCGCCTTCTAGAGGGCCCCCGCACCCCCTGAGCCTCGCGCCCCGAAGCGAGCCGCCGTGGCATGTCCGTACCTCCTCGGCCGTACGTGACCCCTTGCCCCGCGCACCTCTTCCCTCCCGTACCAGGGCACACCCACGCCCGCGTACTCGACAGTGACGGAATCCCACGTGATCACCACATCGGGCCTCACCAAGGTCTACCGCTCACGCGGCCGCGAGGTCACCGCCCTGGACGGCGTCGACCTGCACGTCCGCGAGGGCGAGGTCTACGGCGTCATCGGTCAGTCCGGCGCCGGCAAGTCCTCACTGATCCGCTGCGTCAACCTCCTGGAGCGCCCCACCTCCGGCACGGTCACCGTCGCCGGCCAGGACCTCACGGCGCTCGCCGGGCGCGGTCCGCGCGCGGGACGGGAACTGCGCCGGGCGCGCAGCCACATCGGGATGGTCTTCCAGCACTTCAACCTGTTGTCCTCCCGGACCGTCCAGGACAACGTCGAGCTGCCGCTGGAGATCCTCGGAAAGTCGGGGAAGGAACGTTCCCGCAAGGCGCTCGAACTGCTCGACCTGGTCGGCCTCGCCGACAAGGCGAAGGCCTACCCGGCCCAGCTCTCCGGCGGTCAGAAGCAGCGCGTCGGCATCGCCCGCGCCCTGGCCGGCGACCCGAAGGTGCTGCTCTCCGACGAGGCCACCAGCGCCCTCGACCCCGAGACCACCCGCTCGATCCTCAAGCTGCTGCGCGACCTCAACCAGCAGCTCGGCCTGACCGTCCTGCTCATCACGCACGAGATGGACGTCGTCAAGAGCGTCTGCGACTCGGCCGCGCTGATGGAGAGGGGCCGCATCGTCGAGTCCGGCACCGTCAGCGAGCTGCTGGCCACCCCGGGCTCGGAACTGGCCTCCGCGCTCTTCCCGGTGGGCGGCGAGGCCTCCGCCGACGACCGCACCGTGCTCGACGTCACCTTCCACGGTGAGTCGGCCACGCAGCCGGTCATCTCCCAGCTGGCCCGCACCTACAACATCGACATCTCCATCCTGGGCGCCGCGATCGACACCGTCGGCGGCCTCCAGGTCGGCCGGATGCGCATCGAACTGCCCGGCCGCTACGAGGACAACGTCGTACCGATCGGGTTCCTGCGGGAACAGGGCCTGCAGATCGACGTGGTGGGTGTCTCGGACGACGCGCCCCTGCTGGTGAAGGAAGGTGCCAAGTGACCTGGTCCGAGATGCGGCCGCTGCTGGAGCAGGCCTGTACCGAGACGCTGATCATGGTCGGCTGGTCCACCCTGATCGCCGTCGTCCTCGGCCTGCCGATCGGCGTCCTGCTCGTCCTCACCGACAAGGGCGGCCTGCTGCAGAGCACCGTCCTGAACAAGGTCATCGGGCAGATCGTGAACGTCGGCCGCTCCCTGCCCTTCATCATCCTGATGGTGGCGCTGATGAGCTTCACCCGCTGGGTCACCGGCACCACCATCGGCAGCGGGGCCGCCATCGTGCCGCTCGCCATCGGCGGCATCCCCTTCTTCGCCCGCCTCGTCGAGACGGCCGTCCGCGAGGTGGACCACGGACTGGTCGAGGCCGTCCAGTCGATGGGCGGCAACAACTGGACCATCGTCCGCAAGGTCCTCGTCCCCGAGGCCCTGCCGTCCCTGATCGCCTCCACGACGACCACGGTCATCGCCCTCATCGGCTACTCGGCCATGGCCGGCACCGTCGGCGGCGGCGGGCTCGGCGACCTCGCCGTCCGCTACGGCTACCAGCGCTTCGAGACCGGACTGATGTGGATCACGGTGGCGGTCCTCGCCGTCGTCATCTCGCTCATCCAGTTCGCCGGCGACCACGCGGCCCGCTCCCTGCACCACCGCGGCGCCCGCTCCGGCCCCGCACCGAGGCTGCGCCTGCTGAAGGCGAAGGAGCCGGCCACGGCCGACGTGGACAGGGTCGCCTGACCCCCCCAAGAACCCCCCGCACACCACCGCGGGGTCGCACCACCCTTAAGGAAAGGCACTTTTCGTGCGTAACACCGCCAAGATCACCGCCGCCGCACTCGCCGCCGGAGCCCTCACCTTCGGGCTCACCGCCTGCGGGTCCGGCCAGGACGCCGCGTCCGACACCTCGGGACCGCTGGTCGTCGCCGCGACGCCCGTCCCGCACGCCCAGGTCCTCAACTACGTCAAGGACAACCTGGCCGAGAAGGCCGGGCTGGACCTCGAGGTCAAGGAGTTCACCGACTACGTCACGCCGAACACGGCGACGGAGGACGGCTCCGTGGGCGCCAACTACTTCCAGACCGCGCCCTACCTCGAGGACTTCAACAAGAAGAACGGCACCCACCTGGTGTCCGTCGCCTCGGTGCACCTCGAACCGCTCGGCCTGTACTCCGAGAAGACCGACAAGGTCGGCGGCCTGAAGAACGGCGCGACCATCGCCGTCCCCAACGACACCGTCACCGAGGCGCGCGCCCTCCAGCTGCTCGCCGCCAACGGACTGCTCACCCTCAAGGACGGCGTCGGCACCTCGGCCACCACCGCCGACATCACCGAGAACCCGAAGAACCTCAAGTTCAAGGAGCTGGAGGCGGCCCTGACGCCCCGCGCCCTGAAGGACGTCGACGCGGCCGTGATCAACGGCAACTACGCCCTGGAGGCGGACCTCAAGCCGGCCCAGGACGCCCTCGTCCTGGAGTCCCCGGACAACAACCCGAACGTCAACCTCCTCGTCGTCAAGGAGGGCAACGAGGACGACCCGCGGGTGCGTAAGCTCGCGAAGCTCCTCACCTCCCCCGAGGTCAAGAAGTTCATCGAGAAGGAGTACGCCGGCTCGGTCATCGCCTCCTTCTGAGCCACGCCTCCCCTCGTGCGCACCCGGGATTCACTCCCTCACACGGAGTGGACCCCGGGTGTGTGGTTGAGTGCTTTCATGCTGCATGCTGGGCAGTTCAGCAGTCCCTGACGGTTCGAAGGTTATGGAGCGACGTCATGACGAGCACCTTCCCCAGCATCTCCATCAGCACGGAGCGGTTGGTGCTGCGTCCGCTCGACGAGGACGACGTACCCGCCCTCGCCGAGATGATGAACGACGAGCAGGTGCTCGCCTGGACCGATGTGCGGCTGCCCTTCACCGAGGACGGCGCGCGCGCCTGGATCACCCAGCAGGCCCCCGCCGAGCGGGCCCGCGGACGCGGCGTCGCCCTCGCCGTCACCGAGTTCCTCACCCAGCGCCTGGTCGGCCTGATCCAGCTGACCCGCACCAACTGGCACGTGCGCTCCACCGAGCTGTCGTACGTCGTCGCGCCCTGGGCCCGCGGCGAGGGCTACGCCTCCGAGGCGGCGCTCGCCACCGCCGGGTGGCTCTTCCACGACCAGAAGTTCGAGCGCATCGAGCTGCGCACGGCGGCCGACAACACCGCCTCCCAGCAGGTAGCCCAGAAGATCGGCTGCATCAGCGAGGGCGTCCTGCGCGGCGCCTGCATAGCGCGCACCCGCACCGACGACGGCGGCTGGACCGAAGTACGCACCGACTACATCGTCTGGAGCCTGCTGCCCGAGGACCTTGAGGGGGCGGGCGAGCAGCTGGCGGACACCGGCGGATTCACGTCCTACTCCGACTGGAACTGAGCCGGGAACCGAGCGCGCGGGGAAGGCGCCCGAGCGCCCCCGGACGTCACCAGGTACTCTCACGGAGCCCGCCCGCGGGCTGCCCCCGACGACCTGCGCGAAACTCCAGGAGACTGACGACGATGGCCGACCGGGTCACGGTGATCGGCTGGGACGGCTCTCCACTGACCGCCGCGGCACGCGGAGCCCTGGGCGCCGCCACCCTCGTGGCAGGTGCCGGACACCACCTGGCGTTGCCCGAGGTGCCGCCAGGAGCCGAGCGCATCAGGCTCGGCAGCGTCGCCCTCGCCGCCCGCCGGATCGCCGCCCATCGCGGCACCGCCGTGGTCATCGCCGACGGCGACCCCGGCTTCTTCGGAGTCGTCCGTACGCTGCGGGCCCCCGAGTTCGGCCTGGAGGTCGAGGTCGTCCCCGCGGTCTCCTCCGTGGCCGCCGCCTTCGCCCGCGCGGGCATGCCCTGGGACGATGCCCAGGTGGTCGTCGCCCACCCCCGCACCCTGCGACGCGCGGTGAACGTGTGCCGCGCCCACCCCAAGGTCGCGGTCCTCACCTCACCAGGCGCCGGTCCCGCCGAGCTCGGTCTGCTCCTCGACGGCATCCACCGCACGTTCGTCATCTGCGAGGAACTGGGCACCGCCCGCGAGCAGGTCACCGTCGTCACCTCCGACAAGGCCGCCGACCACACCTGGCGCGACCCCAACGTCGTCATCGTCATCGGCGGCCCCGCCGCGGCCCAGGAGGGCGGCGGCTGGATCGCCGGCCGTGAGCCCGGCGCGGGCCCCCGTGGCTGGACGCTGCCGCCCGAGGCGTACGACGGTGCCCTCGGGGAGGGCGAGAGCGAACCGCTGCGCGCGGCCCAACTAGCCCGCCTCGGACCTCGCGTCGGCGACCTCGTGTGGGACATCGGCTGCGGCAGCGGCGCCTTCGCCACCGAGGCCGCCCGCGCCGGCGCCGCGGTCATCGCCGTCGACCGGGACCGCGGGGCCTGCGGCCGCACCGACGCCGCCGCGCGCCGTTTCGCGGTCCAGCTCCAGATCGTCCACGGCACCGCCCCGCACGTCCTGGAGAACCTGCCCGAACCCGACGTCGTGCGGGTCGGCGGCGGGGGAGCGGCCGTGGTCTCCGCGGTCGCCGACCGGCGCCCCCAGCGCATCGTCACCCACGCCGCCACGCGTGACGCGGCCGAGATCATCGGCCGTGACCTCGCCGAGCACGGCTACGAGGTCGAGTGCGCCCTCCTGCAGTCGGTGGAACTCGACACCCGGTCCTGGACGGAGAAGGAGCGGAGCGTCGCGTTCCTGCTCACCGGAGTTCTGCCGGATCGCGCCCCGTGATCCGTTTGTCGTACTGCGCGCGGTAGGCTGGCCGATCGTTGTACCGCACTCGGACGCCCGGCGCTTCGTCGGTCAATGTCCGGAAAACATGCTCGTTTTGGGGTGGGTGTGGTACGGCAGAACCCGAGGACGCGCAACGTGGCGCAGTCCACAGCGGGCCGTCGCGAATGAGGCTGACGCGGCGGTGGAACGGCCGCGACAATGCCACTGAATGGCTTTGTCGCCTTTTCCGGCGGGTCGTTCGTGCCGCTGGGCACGCGCGCTCGTTCTTCACGGCGGGGCGGTCGGTGCGCCGTTCCGGGTGAGCTGGACGTAGGAGCATCAACCGATGGGCGAGGGGTTACGCATGACCGACACCGGCCAGGTCCCGGGCGAGGGGCTGCCGGAGAACGCAGGCCCGGCGCAGCAGCCGGGCGTCTCCGTTCCCGGCGCGTACGCCTACGTCTCCGAGGCATCCGCCGAGGAGGAGGACCTGCTGCTGCCGGGCGCGCAGGGGGCCTGGGGGAACGAGGTGGCCCCGCCCGCGCCCGAGCCGGTGGTCGAGGCCGTCCACGAACCCGGCGCGCACGAGATGTCCGGCCGTGACAGCGGCTCGGTCGACCTGAACGGTGTACGCCTGCCGGGCCCTGCGCCCGCCGCACAGGCACCGGCGCCCACCCCCGCACCGCGCCGTCCGCTGCACCTGGGCCCGCCCATCCCCGACGCCTCCGCGAGCCCGGTCCGCTCCCTCGCCGACCGCGGCCCGGCCGGCGCGCCGGTCCGGCAGATGGGGCCGCCCACCATCGGACCCGAGTACCTGGACGTCCCGCCCGTGCGGGAGACGCCGCGCCAGGGCGCGGTGTCGCAGACCGCCACGCCCTGGGAGGACGCCGCCCGGCACGCCGCGCCGCAGCCGCCGGTGGGCGCGGAGGGCGCCCCTGCGGAAACGGTTGTTCCGGTCGCCGTCCCGGCGGGGCACGTGTACGAGCACGCGCACGCCCAGGCCGTGGGTGAGCCGCTGGCACAGACGCCGGTCCTGACCGAGCCGCAGGACCAGGGCGAACCGCAGGCCCCGAGCGAGCTGCAGCAGGCCGAGGTGTACGCGCAGGCCGTGGCACACGCGCAGTCGACGGCCGGCGCCCACCCGCACGGCGAGGCGCACGCGCCGGGCAACACACCCGCGCCTGCCCAGGCGGAGGCTTCCGCGCCCGCCGAGGCGCCGGTGCATGCCGCGTCCGAGCCCCTCGGGGCGGCGCAGGCCGCGATGGCGCGCATCGCCGCGGAGACGGGCGCGCCCGGCACGCCGGTTCACGGCGAGCCCGCCACCGCCGAGGCGGAGGACGTCGTCGCACCGGCCCTCGGCCCCGACGCGGGCACGGAGGCGGCCGTTCCGGCGCAGCAGGGCGCCGGCCCCGAAGAGCAGCCGTTCGTCCCGGACGCCGGCGAGCCGCCGAGCGCCCCGGTCGCGGAGGAGGCTGCGCCGCTCGCCGAGCCCTTGTCCGCTCCCGAGCCCGAGCAGCTTCCCGAAGCCCCGCAGCAGCCGTTCGCCGACGCCGCCGAGGAAGCCCCGGCCGCCCCGCCCGCGCCCGCCCCGGAGTCCGTGGGACAGCCGGAGCACGTGGTGGCGCAGGCCCAGGACGCGGGGACGACCGGGACCGTGCCCGCGCCCGAGGCGGGTCCCTTGGCGCCCGACCTGGCCCAGGCCCCGGAGCCGCAGGCCGTCGCCGAGCCGGTCGTACCGGCCGCCGCCCTCGCCTCCGTGGAGCAGCCCGTCGCCGCGGACGAGGCGGCGGAGGCCCAGCCTGTCCCGTACCCGGAGGGCGCCGCCTCCGAGGCCGACCCCGGCACGCCGCTCGCGCCGCCGCAGGACATCGCGCCCGGCGCCGTCCCCGAGCAGCAGCGGCCCGATCACTCGCTCGGTCAGTTCGTCCCGGTCGAGGGCACCGTGCCGACGACCCCGCACCTCGCGCCCACCCCGCCGCACCCCATCGTCCTCCCCGCCCAGGAGCAGGCGCCGGAGCCCGCCGCTCAGCCGGAGCCCGCCGTACAGCCGGAGTCCGCCGCTCAGCCGGAGGGCCTGGTCATGGTCCCCGGGCCCCGCGAGGCCGACCCAGCCCCGGGCCCCGACCCCGTACAACTGGTGCAGAGCGCGGACGACCTGGACACCCGGGCGGCCGACCAGGAGGACCAGCGGGAACTGCTCGCCCCCCTGCACCCGCAGGGCCCGCAGGGCCCGAACGACCCGCACGACCCGCACGAAATGAGCACGGCCCTCGTGGCAGAAGCACAGCAGCCCAGCGGCCCCGCCGCGCCCGCCTACGACGACGCCGAGCGCGAGGCCGTCCTGAAGGTCATGCGCGAACGGCGCGACATCCGCAACGGGTTCCGCTCCGATCCCATCCCGCACGAGGTGCTGCTGCGCGTCCTGGAGGCCGCCCACACCGCGCCCTCGGTCGGACACTCCCAGCCCTGGGACTTCGTCGTCATCCGGTCCGCCGAGACCCGGCGCACGATGCACGAACTGGCCATGCGCCAGCGCGAGGCCTACGCCAAGTCCCTCCCGAAGGGCAGGGCGAAGCAGTTCAAGGAACTGAAGATCGAGGCCATCCTCGACACCCCGGTGAACATCGTCGTCACCGCCGACCCGACCCGCGGCGGCCGGCACACCCTCGGCCGCCACACCCAGCCGCAGATGGCCCCGTACTCCTCCGCGCTCGCGGTCGAGAACCTCTGGCTGGCCGCCCGCGCCGAGGGCCTCGGTGTCGGCTGGGTCAGCTTCTTCGACGAGCGCGAGATGGTCCGGACGCTGGGCCTGCCCGAGCACCTGGAGGTCGTCGCCTACCTCTGCGTCGGGTACGTCGACGAGTTCCCGGAGGAGCCCGAGCTGATGCAGGCGGGCTGGTCCAAGCGCCGCCCGCTGTCCTGGGTCGTCCACGAGGAGACGTACGGCCGCCGGGCCCTGCCGGGCGAGGAGCCGCACGACCTGCTCGCCGAGACCGTCGCCCAGATCCGGCCGCTGGACGCCAAGGCCCTCGGCGAGGCGTGGGAGCGGCAGAAGCGGATGACCAAGCCGGCCGGGGCGCTCGGCATGCTGGAGATCATCTCCGCCCAGCTGTCCGGCCTGTCCCGGCAGTGCCCGCCGCCCATCCCGGAGCCCGCGGCCGTCGCGATCTTCGCGGGCGACCACGGTGTGCACGCCCAGGGCGTGACCCCCTGGCCGCAGGAGGTCACCGCCCAGATGGTGGCCAACTTCCTCGGCGGGGGAGCGGTCTGCAACGCGTTCGCGAGCCAGGTGGGCGCCGAGGTCTGCATCGTGGACGTGGGTGTCGCCGCGGAGCTCCCGTCCACGCCGGGCCTGCTGCCGCGCAAGATCCGCCCGGGCACCGGCGACCTGACCACCGGCCCCGCGATGACCCGCGAGGAGGCCAGGCAGGCCATCGAGGTGGGTATCGAGACGGCCCGCGACCTGGTGGCGGCGGGCAACAAGGCCCTGCTCACCGGTGAGATGGGCATCGCCAACACCACCGCGTCCGCCGCCCTGATCTCCGTCTTCACGGGCGCGGACCCGGCGGAGGTCACCGGCCGGGGCACCGGCATCAACGACGAGACCCTGGCCCGCAAGACCGAGGTCGTCCGCCGCGCCATCGAACTGCACCAGCCGGACCCGGCCGACCCCATCGGCGTCCTCGCGGCGATCGGCGGCCTCGAACACGCCGCCATCGTCGGCCTCCTCCTCGGCGGCGCGTCCCTGCGGACGCCGGTGATCCTGGACGGCGTCAGCGCCGGCGCCGCGGCCCTGGTCGCCCGCGCCATCGCCCCGGAGGTCCTCGCGGCCTGCATCGCCGGCCACCGCAGCGCCGAGCCCGGCCATGTGGCCGCGCTGAACAAGCTGGGCCTGCGTCCCCTGGTCGACCTCGACCTCCGTCTCGGCGAGGGCACGGGCGCGCTGCTGGCCCTGCCGCTGGTCCAGAGCACCGCCAGGGCGATGCACGAGGTGGCGACGTTCGACTCGGCGGGTGTGACCGAGAAGTAGGCACCCTGGGCAGGAAGAGCCGGGTGGGCGCACCGTAGCCCCCACCCGGCCCCCGTCGTACGCTGAACGCACTCTAAAATCCGCACGTCAGGGCAGCTCCGGAGCCGTAGCGCCCATCGCACGCCCGCACGAGGAGCCGTACCCTCATGGCCGAACACCCCGCCTACCCCGTAGGCCTCCGCCTCGCCGGCCGCCGTGTGGTCGTCCTCGGTGGCGGCCAGGTCGCCCAGCGCCGCCTGCCCGCCCTGATCGCGGCAGGCGCGGACGTCCTCCTCGTCTCCCCGGCCGCGACGCCCTCGGTCGAGGCCATGGCGGACACGGGCGAGATCACCTGGGAGCGGCGGCCCTACGCCGAGGGGGACCTGGCCGACGCCTGGTACGCCCTGATCGCCACCAGCGACCACGAGGCGAACACCCACGCCTCGGCCGAGGCCGAACGCCACCGCGTCTGGTGCGTTCGCTCCGACGACGCAGACGCCGCCACCGCCTGGACCCCGGCCACCGGCCACAGCGAAGGCGTCACCGTCGCCGTCCTCACCACGGACACCAGGTCACGCGACCCCCGGCACACCGCAGCCATCCGCGACGCGGTCGTCGAGGGCCTGCGCGACGGCACTCTCGTCGCCCCGCACCACCGCACCCGCACCGCCGGGGTCGCCCTGGTCGGCGGCGGCCCGGGAGACCCGGACCTGATCACCGTGCGCGGCCGCCGCCTGCTCGCCGAGGCCGACGTCGTCATCGCCGACCGCCTCGGCCCCCGCGACCTCCTCGCCGAACTGCCCCCGCACGTCGAGGTGATCGACGCGGCGAAGATCCCCTACGGCCGCTACATGGCCCAGGAGGCCATCAACAACGCCCTGATCGAGCACGCCAAGCAGGGCAAGTCCGTCGTACGCCTCAAGGGCGGCGACCCGTTCGTCTTCGGCCGGGGCATGGAAGAGGCCCAGGCGCTCGCCGAGGCCGGCATCCCGTGCACGGTCGTCCCCGGCATCTCCAGCTCCATCTCGGTCCCCGGCGCGGCCGGCATCCCGGTCACCCACCGGGGGGTCGCACACGAGTTCACCGTGGTCAGTGGTCATGTCGCCCCTGACGACGCGCGCTCCCTGGTCGACTGGGCGTCCCTCGCCAAGCTCACCGGCACGCTGGTGATCCTGATGGGCGTCGACAAGATCGGCAGCATCGCCGAGACCCTCATGGCGCACGGCAAGCCGGCCGGCACCCCCGTCGCCCTGGTCCAGGAAGGCACGACGGCCGCCCAGCGCCGCGTCGACGCGACGCTCGCGACCGTCGCCGAGGCCGTGCGTGAGCAGGAGGTCAGGCCGCCGGCCGTGATCGTCGTCGGCGAGGTCGTCGGCGTCGGCCCGCGGACCCCCGCGTAACCCCGGGTAACCCAACCCGTTCCGAGCCGTTGGCACCGTACGCACGACAAGGCAGTATCACTCTGTGGCCGATCTCATCACCGTCGAGGACCCCGACGACCCGCGCCTGCGCGACTACACGGGCCTGACCGACGTCGAACTGCGCCGCAAGCGCGAACCCGCCGAAGGCCTCTTCATCGCCGAGGGCGAGAAGGTCATCCGCCGCGCGAAGGACGCGGGCTACGAGATGCGCTCGATGCTGCTGTCCGCCAAGTGGGTCGACGTCATGCGCGACGTCATCGACGAACTCCCCGCCCCCGTCTACGCGGTCAGCCCGGAACTCGCCGAACGCGTCACCGGCTACCACGTGCACCGCGGCGCCCTCGCCTCGATGCAGCGCAAGCCCTTGCCCACGGCCGCCGAACTGCTCCGGTCCGCCCGCCGGGTCGTCGTCATGGAGTCGGTCAACGACCACACCAACATCGGTGCCATCTTCCGCTCGGCCGCCGCGCTCGGGATGGACGCGGTCCTGTTGTCGCCGGACTGCGCCGACCCCCTGTACCGCCGTAGCGTCAAGGTCTCCATGGGCGCCGTCTTCTCCGTGCCGTACGCCAGGCTGGACAGCTGGCCCAAGAGCCTGGAGTCGGTCCGCGAGGCGGGCTTCTCGCTGCTCGCCCTGACCCCCGACGAGAAGGCCAGGGCGCTCGACGAGGCCGCCCCGCACCGGATGGACCGCGTCGCCCTGATGCTGGGCGCGGAGGGCGACGGCCTGTCCACCCAGGCCCTGGTGGCCGCCGACGAGTGGGTGCGCATCCCGATGTCCCACGGGGTCGACTCCCTCAACGTGGGCGCGGCCGCCGCCGTCGCGTTCTACGCGGTCGCGACGGGCCGCCCCCCGCAGTAGCGGGCCCCCTCCCTGCGGGGCGGCGGCGGGCTCACGGCACGCGCGGCACGCCTACGGGGACCCCTCGGACGCCTGCTCGTGACGCCCGGCGAGCACCGCCCCGCCCGCCGGCGACAGGTGACCGGACTGCACCTGCTCCTGGCCCGTGCCGCCCCGCTCGTCGCCGAGCCCCCGCGTCGACGCCTGGCACCCCTGCACGATGCCGATGCCCAGCGCGACGAGCAGCGTGACGACCACGAACACGAACAGCCGCTGCCGCAGCAGCCGCGGATTGGCCGGCCGCCGCCCGGTCCCGGTGGGCCGCGCCGGACGACCGGCGCCGCCGCGCGGTGCCGTACGACTGCCGCTGCCGGAACGGGTGGTGTTGCGCGCCGGGGTGTTCCGCGAGGCGGGCGTGGGCCGGGCTCCGGAGCGAGACGGGGAAGCGCCGTTGCGGGAGGGGGCGCCGCCGCGGGACTGCGGCGTGCCCCGCCCCGGCACGGGGCCCCGCGTACCGCCCGTGCCCCGGGGTGCCGGAGTCACCGGCCCGCCCTGCTGCTGGCGGCGCGGCGCGCGGTCCGGGTAGGTGTCGGCGAGCCGTCCGGTGGGCCGGTCCGCCTCGCCGCTGCGCGGCGCCGGCGGACGTCCCTCGATCAGGCCCTGCGCCTCGCGGGCGGCGATCTCCTTGAGCCGCAGCGACAGCTCCAGGGTGCTGGGCCGCTCCTCGGGGTCCTTCGCCAGACAGGCCCGCACGAGGGGGGCGAGCGCGTCCGGCACGCCGTGCAGCTGGGGCTCCTCGTGGACGACGCGGTACAGCATCACCTCGGAACTGCCGTGCCCGAAGGGTGAGTCTCCCGTCGAGGCGTACGCCAGGGTGGCGCCGAGCGAGAACACGTCGGTGGCGGGCGTGACGGTGGCGCCGCGCACCTGCTCGGGCGCGAGGAAGCCGGGCGAGCCGACGGCCGTGCCGACGTGGGTGAGCGTGGAGGCGCCGGTGGCCCAGGCGATCCCGAAGTCGATGATCCGGGGGCCCTTGGGGGAGAGGAGGATGTTGGACGGCTTCAGGTCCCGGTGGACGACCCCGGCCTCGTGCACCGCGACCAGACCCTCCGACAGGGCCGCCCCGACCGCGGCGACGTCGGCGGCGCCGAGCGCCCCCTCGTCGGCGACCTTGTCGTGCAGGGAGGGGCCCGGTACGTACTGCGTGGCGAACCACGGACGCTCCGCCTCCAGGTCGGCCGCGACCAGCCGCGCGGTGCATCCGCCGCGGATCCGCCGCGCGGCGGAGACCTCACGGGCGAAGCGGGAACGGAACTCCTGATCCTCCGCCAGATCGGGCCGGATCACCTTCAGGGCGACCCGCTGGCCCTTCTTGTCGGAGCCCAGGTAGACGACGCCCATCCCGCCCGCGCCGAGGCGTCGGTGGAGCCTGAACGAGCCGACGACGCGCGGGTCCTCGCGCCTCAGGCGCATCATCGCCATGTTCATCCCCGCTGCCCGGTCCGTGTGACGTGGCACAGCTTACGTTTCCGTGGCCGTCTGCGCGCAGAGGCCGCGCCCTCTCGGCCGGACGGATTGTCAGTGTCGGGTGCGAGACTTGAGGGGTGGTCAGGGAGCGTGCCGTCGACGCGCCTTTGAGCCGTCCATGCTTCCAACCACCTGTCGCAGAAGGGGGATTGGGTCCATGAAGGGTGACCGTGTGGAGATAGTCGTGGACGCCGGGGACACGACACGAACGTACGAGGTGGTGGCGAGCAGGGCGGGCCGCCGGGTGGAGACGGCGGTACGCCGAGGTGTCGTCGAAGTGAGCGAAGTCACGCGAACCGGCGTCGTGGTCCGTACGGCGCGGTTCATGGCGAACCGGGTGCTGGCCCTGGTCGAGCAGCCGGTGCCCCGGGAGGACAGCTCGGAAAACACCGGACACACCGGGCGCCCCCTCCGGGAAGACCCCGAGACCTAGGTCCTCTTCTCCACCCAGGGGAGTACACCCCGTCCCAGGGCTCATCCTCCGGGAGGCCCGCCAATCGGTACGAAGGCATGACGCCCGGCAACCGCCGCGCACCTAAATTGGAGGTCAAGCGGCGGGTGCAGCACTCGTCCCCCGAGGTCAGGCACTCGCCGCTGTCAACGACAACTGAACGGTCAGGAGAGGGACCATGGCCTACACGGCACCGCGGACACTGATCCGCGAGCAGGGACGCAGGGCGCACGCCGCGTTCCGCCCGCGCCGCACGGGCCGCCGCCACCCCCTGGTGGCAACGGCCATGGCCCTTCCTCTGGCGGTCCTGCTCCTCGTCGTCTTCGACGGCTGGGAGACAGTGGCCACACAGGCGTCGTCCGTGGGCGTGATGCTGGGGCGCTGAGAGGCGACCCCAGGCCCGGAAGAGCGGTCCGGGCGGGGACATCCACCCATAACCCCGTGGGGACGGGGGTGCGGCGGACGGCACAAATGCCGGCGCAGCTGGGGAGCTGCGCCGGCATTGCTTTTCCCTCCGGCGGTACGAGGGGGTGCGGTCGGGCCATGCCGCCCACCGCAGGACCGTTGCGCGGGCGGCCATTTCGCCGCGAGCCGCCGGCCCCGACGACCCCGTCACACCTCACCCGGCCGGCGACTCCCCACCCCTGCCCGCCGCCTGACGTGTCACCGTCCGCCTCCCTGACGCGTCACCACCCGTCCGCTGCGCGGTGCCGACGTCTCCTCCTCCAAGCGCCACGCACATGCGCCACCGCTCCACCTCCACGCGCCATAGCTCCGGGCCCTGCGCCATCGCTCCAGCCCTTGCGCCACCGTTCCGTCCCCCGGCGGCGCTGCCCCGGCAGCACCACCCCCGGCGCCCGCACCCGGCACCAGCACCCCCTGCATCCCCTGCACTCCCGGGGCCTGCCCCCCCCGACACACCCCCGCTCTCCGCCGACGTACCCTCCCAGCACCCGCCCCGATCCCGAGGAAAGCCGCCCGTGACCACCTCCCTCCTGCCCGACCTGGCCGCCCGGGCCAGGGCCGCGGCTCACCCGCACGCCGAGGCCTGCGCCTGCGGGACGGTGGTCACCCTCGCCGACCGGGCCGACGCCACGGTCGTCCGGCACGACGGCACCGTGGCAAAGGCGCACGCCCCGGGCACCGACCCCGCCGCACTCGCCGCCCGCCTCACCACGGCCGCCCGGATCCCCGGCGTACTGCTCGCCCCCCTCGTCCCGGCGCCGGTCGCCCTGCACGGCAGGCCGGTGACCTTCTGGCCCTACGGCAGCCCGGTCGACCCCGACGACCCCGACGCCGCCCCCTGGGAGGCCGCCGCCACCCTGCTCGCCCGCCTCCACCGCACCCCGCCTCCCGTCCCCCTGCCCGCGATGCGGGGTCCCGTGAAGGCGGCCCGGGCGATCGCCGGGCTCCGCGCGACGGCGCAGGGCTCCGCCGCCCGTGCCGTGCTGCGGGCCTGGGCCACCCTCCCCGCGTGGGCGCGCGGCGAGAGCCCCCTTCCGGACACCGGCACCCTCTGCCACGGCGACCTGCACCTCGGCCAACTCGTCCGGCATCCCGCGCCGGACGGGCCCTGGCTGCTGATAGACGTCGACGACCTCGGGACGGGCCCCGCGGCCTGGGACCTGGCCCGCCCGGCCGCCTGGTACGCCTGCGGTCTGCTCCCGCCCGACGAGTGGACCCGCTTCCTGACCACCTACCAGGCCTCGGGCGGTCCCGCCGTCGGGCCGGACGCGGACCCCTGGGCCGCCCTGGACGTCCCGGCCCGCGCCCTCACCGTCCAGACCGCCGCACGGATGGTGACCAAGGCCATGGAGGCTCAGCGGCCCCTGGACGACGTGGAGCGGTCCCTCGTGGACGCCTGTGCCCGAATGGCTTCGGTCCCCGCCCAGTTGTCCCGCAACCTCGCGAAGTAGGGTGCAACCGACCGCAGCCGGACAGAGTCTGTCCTGGCGGAACACGAAGCAGGACCAACCGGCGAGGAGTTGAACCGACGATGCAGTGTCCGAAGTGTCATGCGCCCATGCACACGTACAACCGCAACGGCGTCCAGATCGAGCAGTGCTCGGGCTGCCGCGGCATCTTCCTGGACTACGGCGAGCTGGAGGCCCTGACCCGTCTGGAGTCCCAGTGGTCCCAGCCGGCCCCGCCGCCCCCGCCCGCCGGAGGGGCCTACCCGGCCCCGGCCGCCCCCGCCTGGGGCGCTCCCCACGGTGGGCACCACGGAGGCCACCACGGCCACCACCGCAACAAGAGCTTCGGCCGCATGCTCTTCTCCAGCTGAGCGGAACGCAGCACGACGAAGCCCCCGGCCGCTGAGGCGGCCGGGGGCTTCGGTCCGTGGACGATACTGGGATTGAACCAGTGACCTCTTCCGTGTCAGGGAAGCGCTCTCCCGCTGAGCTAATCGTCCTCGGGGCCACGGTCGTGACTCCGAGGAGCCGATCGTGGGCACTGCGTGCGCGATACTGGGATTGAACCAGTGACCTCTTCCGTGTCAGGGAAGCGCTCTCCCGCTGAGCTAATCGCGCGGGTACGGACCTTCGAGAAGATCCAGTGGACGATACTGGGATTGAACCAGTGACCTCTTCCGTGTCAGGGAAGCGCTCTCCCGCTGAGCTAATCGTCCTTGGAGGTGGAGACGGGATTTGAACCCGTGTAGACGGCTTTGCAGGCCGTTGCCTCGCCTCTCGGCCACTCCACCAGGAGTGCAGGGGTCCGGGAGGATCCCCTTGCTCTTTCGAGCGAACGACGAGGTTCGAACTCGCGACCTCAACCTTGGCAAGGTTGCGCTCTACCAACTGAGCTACGTTCGCCTGTCTTTCCGGTCGGCTTGCGCGTCGCGGCGACGTGTTGAACTCTAGCGGATTCCTCGGCCAGCACAAAAACGCGTTTGTGCAGCGTGCTGCGCTGTGCCTGGTCACACGCGCGGTCGGACCACCTGGAAGGACACGCCCGGGCCACCCGCGGGACACCCGCCATAGACTCGACAACGTGCTCCACCTGCCACCTCTCGCCCGCTTCGGCGACCGCGTCGCCACCGGTCTCCTCGACGTCACCGGCGACCCCGCCGCCCTCGACTCCACCGGTTTCTGGGCCGTGGCGGCCGACTTCGAGGGCCGTCTGACCTGCGCGCGCTTCGCCGAGGTGCGGGAGGAGCCGGTGCCCGCGCCCGTCCCGGGCGCCTGGCGCGGCCCGGCCGTCGCCGACTGGACGTCGTCCCTCGACCGCGCCTCGTACACGGCGGGAGTGCGCCGGATACGGCAGCACATCGCGGCCGGCGAGGTCTACCAGGCGAACCTCTGCCGCGTCCTGTCGGCGCCCGTCGCCCCGGACGCCGACCCCGACGCCCTCACCGCGCTGCTGGCCCGCGGCAACCCGGCGCCCTATGCCGGAACGATCCGCCTGCCCGCCCAGGGCGTCGAGATCGCGACCGCGTCGCCCGAACTCTTCCTGCGCCGCGAGGGGCGCTCCGTCGTGTCGGGCCCGATCAAGGGCACCGGCCGCACCGAGGCGGACCTGCTGGAGAAGGACTACGCCGAGAACGTGATGATCGTGGACCTGGTCCGCAACGACCTCGGCCGCGTCTGCGCGTCCGGCACGGTGACCGTCCCCGACCTGTGCGCGGTCGAGAAGCACCCCGGGCTGGTCCACCTCGTGTCCACCGTGCGCGGTGAACTGCGCGACGCGGCGGGCTGGCCGGAGCTGCTCGCCGCCGCCTTCCCGCCCGGATCGGTCACCGGCGCGCCCAAGTCGAGCGCCCTGCGGATCATCGACGCGCTGGAGACCGCGCCCCGGGGACCGTACTGCGGCGGCATCGGCTGGGTCGACGCCGACCGGGGGACCGGTGAGCTGGCCGTCGGCATCCGCACCTTCTGGTTCGACCGGGCCGAGGGCGTGCTGCGTTTCGGGACCGGCGCGGGGATCACCTGGGGCTCGGACCCCGAGGGCGAGTGGCGGGAGACCGAGCTGAAGGCGTCCCGGCTGCTCGCGGTAGCGTCGGGGGCGTACGAGATGAGCGAAGAGGGACCGTGAGCGTGCCGAGTCCGTCCGGGGGCGATCCCCGGACCCCCGGTCGCGGTCAGGTCCCCGGCACGGAAATGTGAGGTGGGGACCAGTGAAGATCTGGCTCGACGGCAGGCTCCAGGAGGCCGAGTCCGCCCGTGTCTCCGTCTTCGACCACGGGTTGACCGTGGGCGACGGCATCTTCGAGACGGTCAAGGCGGTCGACGGCACGCCGTTCGCCCTGACCCGCCACCTCGACCGGCTGACCCGCTCGGCCCGGGGGCTGGGCCTGCCGGACCCCGACCTCGACGAGGTGCGGCGCGCCTGCGCCGCCGTCCTGGAAGCCAACCCCATGCCGCTCGGCCGGCTGCGCCTCACCTACACCGGCGGCCACGGCCCGCTCGGCTCGGACCGCGGCGAGCACGGCCCGACCCTGGTCGTCGCCCTCGGCGAGACCCGGCGGCGCCCGGACTCCACCGCCGTGATCACGGTCCCCTTCACCCGCAACGAGCGCGGCGCGCTCACCGGCCTGAAGACCACCTCGTACGCCGAGAACGTCGTCGCCCTCGCCCGTGCGCACGAACAGGACGCCTCCGAGGCGCTGTTCGCCAACACCGTCGGACAGCTCTGCGAGGGCACCGGCTCGAACGTCTTCGTCGTCCTCGACGGTGAGATCCACACGCCGCCGCTCGCCTCCGGCTGTCTCGCCGGCATCACCCGCGCGCTGACCGTCGAGTGGACCGGCGCCAGGGAGACCGACCTGCCGCTGGACGTGCTGGAGCGGGCCGACGAGGTCTTCCTGACGTCCACCCTGCGGGACGTCCAGGCCGTCCACCGCGTCGACGGCCGCGAACTGCCGGGCGCCCCGGGCCCGGTGACCGCGAAGGCCATGCGGATCTTCGACGAGCGGGCGGGCGACGACCTCGATCCGTAGAGCCGCGGAAATGGGGCGGACCTGAGGCTCAGGACCGGGTAGAACACCCCTGATGACCACCACCCTGCGGCCGACCGAGCCGCTTCAGCGCGCGGCCGACGGGACGCGCTCCCGCCACTACCAGGTGTGCGTGAACAGCCGTCCCGTCGGCGCGGTGCATCTCGGCACGTCCCCCGCCTTCGGCGACTCGATGGCGCGGATCATCGACCTGCGCATCGACGAGCCCGACCGCCGCCGCGGACGCGGCACCGTGGCCGCCCTCGCCGCCGAGGAGGTGGCGCGTGGCTGGGGCTGCCGCCAGATCGAGGCGTCCGCCCCGGGCGGGGCCGAGGCGGCACTGCGGCTCCTGACCGCGCTCGGGTACGTCCCGCGCAACCGCGGCATGGAGAAGCGCCTCGGCGACACGCCGCCCGAGCTGCCCGCCGGAAGTCACGCGCGGCCCATGACCGAGACCGACTTCGCCCGCTGGCTGGAGCACGAGGCGCAGCGGTACGCGCGCACCTGGCAGGAGCGGGGGGTCACCGAGGCCGAGGCGCGCGCCAAGGCACGGAGCGACCACGAGCGGCTCCTGCCGGACGGGGCGGCCACACCGGACATGCTGTTCAGCGTCCTGGAACAGGACGGCACCCGGGTGGGTGTCCTGTGGCTGGCGCTCCAGGAGGACAAGGCCTGCGTGTACGACGTGGAGACCGACGCGGCACATCGGGGACGAGGGCACGGCCGTGCGCTCATGCTGCTGGCCGAACGGCAGACGATCGCGGCCGGCCGGCACGTCCTCGGCCTCAACGTCTTCGCCGGGAACACCCCCGCCGAGCGGCTCTACGACTCCCTCGGCTACACGACGACGCGGCACACCCTCTACAAGAACCTGCTCTGAGGGAGGGGCAGGAGCACCCGGCCGTCAGTCCTGGTCGGCGAGCAGCCGGTCCGCGATCTCCTCGACGCGCTCGCGCAGCCCCTCCTGGCTCTTGCCGCCGTCCAGCAGGACCCCGTCGATGACGTACGTGGGCGTGCCGGTGACGCCGATCGCCTTGCCCTCGGCCTGGTCGGCGTCGACGATCAGGATGTGCCGCCCGTCGATCAGCGCGGTGTCGAACTCCTCGGCGTCCAGGCCGAGTTCCCGGGCCGCCTCGACCAGGAAGGGCTCTCCCTGGCGGTCCAGCTCCTCGACCCGCGCCAGCACGGCCTCGACGTAGGGCCACCCCTGCCCCTGTTCGGCGGCCTCCTCGGCGGCCTGCGCGGCGGCGAAGGAGTGCTTGTGCTTCTCCAGCGGGAAGTGCCGCAGCCGCAGTTCGAGCCGGTCGCCGTAGCGGGCGCGCAGCGCGCGGAGATCGTCCAGGGCGCCGCGGCAGTCCGGGCACTGCAGTTCGCACCAGACGTCGAGGACGGGCGCGGGGCGGTCGGGGGAGGAGTCGTTCATGCGGTCAGTCTCCCAGCACCGGCGCGCCCGTCCCAATCGGCTCCGGGAGTCGTACGCCCCACCTGCACCTGCGGAGGAGCCGACCCGGAGATGTCCCTGATGTCCTCGCGGTGCATGGCCCGGCGCGGCTGTGCGGGTGCACGATGGAGGAGGCGACGCGCACCGCCCGCCCGAGGCTGCCTGGAGGACCGGATGATTGCCGAGACCGTGTGTTCCGCCGTTGCCGCGGCCGGCCTGGGCATCGCGGCGGTGTCCGCCTTCCGCAGGCGCTTTCTCACGGCCGCCCGCATCGCGGCCTACGCGCTGGTCCCGCTCGGCCTGGTGATGACCGGTGCCGTGGAGTGGGCCGCGGACACCGCGTTCAGCCCCGTGGCCTGGGCGGGCTTCGGGGTGCTCGGCGGTGCCTGGCTGCTGTTCCTGGCCACGCGGGCGGTGGAGCGGCGGCGCAAGAGCAAGGGGCGTGCGGTGGCCGGGGCGGCCCAGCAGGACCCGGTGGCCCCGCGGGCTTCGGCGCCCTCCCTCGGCCCGGCGGACCGCCCGGCCGGCCGGCCCGGCACCAAGCCGCAGGCCGCGCCCCGTGGCGGGGCCACGGACGACTTCAGCGACATCGAGGCCATCCTCAAGAAGCACGGCATCTGAATCCGGGCGCAAGCGTCTGAAACGACCCAATCCCCAGGATGATCGGAAGCTGTCCGGCTCGCGCCACAGACGTGCAGGTGATCACGGATTTCGGCGAACTCTCGCATCTTCGTGCGTCTTGATCGCGTTCGGGCCGCCACCTGCGTCATCATCGCCGCGAGATGCTGGACACGACACAGAGCGATGCCGCGCCGCCGAAGGACGAGCCGCGCGGGTGCCTCTTCGCCCTATCCCAGCCACCGCTGATGATCTTCCTTGCGGTGATCGGGTGTCTGCTGCTCATGGCTGCGTTGCACGATCTGTTCCTGCTGTGAGCCGTACGCGCGGTCCCCGGCGTCACCCGCCGGGAACCGCGTCGGCATCCCGCCCGGGCGTCAGCCCGTGGCCTCCTTGCGGCGCGCCCGGTAGGCGGCCACATGCAGACGGTTGCCGCAGGTACGGCTGTCGCAGTAACGCCGCGAGCGGTTGCGTGAGAGGTCGACGAAGGCGCGCCGGCAGTCGGGCGCCTCGCAGCGCCGCAGCCGCTCCTGCTCGCCCGCGACCACGAAGAAGGCGAGCGCCATCCCGCAGTCGGCGGCCAGGTGGTCGGCGACGGAGGCGCCGGGCGCGAAGTAGTGCACATGCCAGTCGTAGCCGTCGTGGTCCGTGAGCCGGGGCGTGGTGCCGGCGGCGGCGATCAACTCGTTGATCATCCCGGCCGCGGCACGGGGGTCCGGGGCGGCGAAGATCCCGGCGAACCGGCCACGGATCTTGCGCACCGCCGAGAGGTCGAACTCCGAGAGCACGCCGACGTCGCTGACCTCGTGGTTCCGCACGAAATCGGTGAGAGCCGCGAGGTCCGCGAGCCCGTCCGGCGCGGACTCGTCCTCCGGCGCGGTGTTCACCAGATCGACCACGGTGTCGAGCGCGCACCGGGTGTCGTGGGTGATCAGCACGTTTCGCTCCCTGGCCTGATGGTCGGGCGGGTGCCCGCCGATGCTGGCCGATGGTAGTGGCTCCGGGCCGCGGCCCCACCGCCTCGGGCGGCACCCGGCCGGCGCCCTGTCCCTGGAACGCGGGGGGAGGCTCCGCGGTTCCCGAGGGCCCGGGACGCGGGACGTGCGGGCACGCGGACCGGCGCCGCCCCCGCGGAATCGCGCGGTGGCAGCGCCGGTGTGTGCCGTATGCGGTTGTCCTGGCGCGTGGGGGCCTGCCCGGAGGATCCTGCCGGGACGGGCCCTGGCACGCTTCACGGTGGAGGATCAGTGCCGTCGGCTCGCTCCGGCCTGATCCGCCGGACAGGCCCGAGCCGTCTCCCCGAGTGGACGGCCGGGCGGCTTGGTGGCGGTCTCGCCCTAGCTCTCCGCCAGGATGTGCGAGAGCTCCTGGTCGAGATCGAAGTGCCGGTGCTCCGTGCCGGGCGGCACGGCGGCGTCGGTTCGCTTCAGGAACGACTCAAGGGCCCGCGCGGGGGCCTCGAGCAGAGCTTCCCCCTCAGGGGAGCTGAGGGCGATGCAGACGACGCCCTGACCGTGACTGCGCGACGGCCAGACACGGACGTCGCCGGTTCCTGTGGGCCGGTGAAGCCCTTCGGCGAGGAGGTCGCGGGCGAACACCCACTCGACGGTCTCCTCGGCTCCGGTGTGGAAGGTGGCGTGCACGGCGTAGGGGTCGGCCGTGTCGTACCGCAGGCCTGCGGGGACAGGCAGGGAGGACTCGCTCGACACAACGAGGCGCAGGTGCAGCTCGCAGCTGACCGTGGTGTTCATAAGCGCCAGGGCCTTTCGCTCAGTGTGCGCTCGGGGATTCGCACGTCGGCGAAATCGACATGCCACCTACGGTGCCGTTGTAAACCCCTCTGAGGGTTTTGCGTGTGTTTACGTAACTCTTCCGGCCGAGAACGACTTCGCCCGATACGCCCATTCCGGTGACCGGAAACGTTCGGGTAGGGTTTGGCCGTATGAATACGGGGAGTAGCAAGCCAGGCGAGGTTGCCATGGCGACGGACGATTCGGGGACGCGTGAGGCGCCGGGCGAGCGCGCCTTGGGCTCGCGTGCGCCGGAATTCGTCAAGGCGCGGCGCCTGCTGCACGTGAGCTGGCAGGTGGGGGTCTTCCTCGTCGGCCTCGCGGTCGTGGGCACCGGCATCGTCCTGCTGCCGTTGCCGGGCCCGGGCTGGGTGATCATCTTCGGCGGCATGGCGATCTGGGCGACCGAGTTCGTCTGGGCCCAGCTGGTGCTGCGCTGGACGAAACGCAAGGTCACCGAGGCCGCACAGCGCGCGCTCGACCCCAAGGTGCGCCGGCGCAACATCGTCCTGACGTCGATCGGCTGCGTGATCGTGGCCGCGATCGCCGGGTTCTACGTCTGGAAGTTCGGCTTCATGATGCCGTGGAAGATCAAGGACCAGTGATCCGCGGCGCGGGGCGCGAGGGCGGTCCGGCGCGGTCATCCGCACCCCCTGACATGGGGTAATCTTCTTCCTGCGCCCGGGCGATTAGCTCAGTGGGAGAGCGCTTCGTTCACACCGAAGAGGTCACTGGTTCGAACCCAGTATCGCCCACCCGGGACACGGCCCATCTGCCGGACGGCAGGTGGGCCGTTGTCGTGCCGCGCCCTCTTCGTCACTCCGGGTGTCCGCACATCCCGGCCACGTCGCGCTCGTGGGCATACGGGCCCTCTCGTTCCTGAAACGATTCATGCGTCCGGCCCGGCCGCGGGGGCAGACTCGGCACATGGACTGGACCCACTACCGCTTCCGAAGCCTGTGGCACCTGCCCGCCGCTCCGGCCGCCGTGTACGCCGTCCTGGAGCGGCCCGAGGACTACCCGCGCTGGTGGCGGCAGGTACGCGAGGTCCGGCGGACCGACGGCGCCACCGGTGTGATCCGCATCCGGTCGCTCCTTCCCTACGACCTGACCTTCGCCGCGCGCGAGGTGCGCCGGGACCCCGGGGCCGGGGTGTTGGAGGTCGCGATGACCGGCGACGTCGAGGGCTGGGCCCGCTGGACGGTCCTGCCCGCGGGGAGCGGGTGCCTCGCCCGCTACGACCAGGTGGTGGACGTGAACAAAGCCCTGCTGCGCCGCCTCGCGGTGCCGGGGCGCCCCTTGTTCCGTGTCAACCACCGGCTGATGATGCGCTCCGGACGGCGAGGCCTGCTGGCGTACTTGGGCCCCGGTCCCCAAGCGGTTTGAAGTAATCGCGGAGGCACCTGTATTGTTCAGTGCGTTCCCGGGCGATTAGCTCAGTGGGAGAGCGCTTCGTTCACACCGAAGAGGTCACTGGTTCGAACCCAGTATCGCCCACCGGGAAAGGCCGGTCCGCCATGGCGGACCGGCTTTTTGCATGTCCGGCGACCGATCAGGCCGCCGCCGCGAGCCCAGGACGCAGGGGCCATGCCGGGTCCACCGCCTCCTCGTTGCCGCTGCGCGCGAACCACGCCTGCAGGCCCCTCGCCTGCGCCGCGTGCCACACCGCCTGCAACGTGTGCAACTCCGCGGGCGACAGGCGCTCCAGCCGGGACGCGAAACGCCGCCCGACGGCCCGCACGACCTCCAGCGAGGCCAGCGCGTCCGCCGCCGCGTCGTGCGCGCCGTCCAGCGGGACGCCGTAGTGCTCGCAGAGGTCGGTCAGCGTGCGGCGGCCCTTGCGGTAGCGGTCCAGGTGCTTGTCCAGGACCCGTGGGTCGAGCACCAGCAGAGGGACCGACTCGAACCAGCGCCCCAGCGACGAAGCGCGATGCCGGCGCAGCTCGCGATCCAGGAGCGTCAGGTCGAACGGTGCGTTCATCACCACCAACGGCCGCCCGGTGCCCGCCTGTTCGGCGAGCTCGGTGGCTATCTCATGCATCACCGGCGCCGGCCAGCGGCCGTTGCGCGCCAGATGATCCTCCGTCAGCCCGTGCACCGCCGTCGCCTCGGCGGGCACCGGCACACCCGGGTTCACCAGCCACTGGTGCACCCGGGGCCGTGTGCCAGGAGCGTCCTGGACGACGAGGGCGGCCGACACGATCCGGTCGGTCTCGACGTCCACGCCCGTTGTCTCCGTGTCGAATGCCGCCAGGGGGCCCTCGTACCAGCACGTCATACGTACACAACTCCTCGTTCACCCACGGCAGCTGACGCACCGTCTTCTGCCCGTTTGGTGATACCCGGGCTGTTTGCGCCGTACGCCGGGAGGAGACAACAGAAGTACGGGTCCGCGCAGTTCAGCGGCGTCTTCCGTGGGCGCGGCCCGGCGCGGGGAAATTCACTTTGCTTGGAAGGCTGCCGGCCATGGCGATAGCGCAGCCCGAGCGGGGCGGGCTGCTGCCCGAACGCACGGGCCCCCATCGCGGTTCACTCGCCACCACCGCCTGCATGGAGACACTGCAGGTGGGTTATCTGCACGCCGTCGCGGCCGCCGCCGGCTGCTCGCTGTCCCAGCCCTTTCCGGACAACGGCATCGACTGGCACGTCAGTCACAGCGCGCCGGGGCACACGATCGACGACGAGGTCACCATCAAGGTGCAGCTCAAGGCCACGTACCAGATCGCGCCCAAGCCGCCCGGCCGCTTCTTCTCCTTCACGCTCGACAACGACCACCTGGCGAAACTCGCCCGCACCCCGGTCTCGGTGCACAAGATCCTCGTCGTGATGCTCGTCCCGCGCTCGCAGGACGACTGGCTGCGCGCCAGCCACGACCGGCTGGACCTGCGGCACTGCTGCTACTGGGTCAACCTCGCCGGGCACCCCGTGACCGGCCGGTACCGGACCAACGTCCGCATACCGACCTCACGCATCTTCGACGACCGGGCGCTGTGCGAGATCATGACGCGGGTCGGGACGGGAGGCAGACCATGACGCACCGCCCGCTCGACGAGCCCCTGCGGGCCGTACGGCCCCACCCCGAGCCCTGGGACCAGCCGCCGGAGCCCGGCCAGGTCGACCCCGCCGTGCTCGGCGCGCTGCTGCGCCGGCACGGCTGGCAGCGCCGCGGCGGCGCCGCCGGACGCTACGGCCGCTGGACACCGCCCGGTCCCGGCGCGGGCGGCACCAGTCTGCTCGTGCCCGAGAGCCGGGCCTTTCCCGACAGCGACGACCTGCTCGCCGAGGCGCTCCTCGCCCTCACCCGCAGCCCCATGCCGTCCGCGCGCGAGGTGCTCGTCGGGCTGAGCGTGCCCAGCGACGAGATCCGCTGGTGGCGTGACGTGCCCGCGGGACCTGCGGGTGCCGCGTCCTGGACCGTCGAGGAGCAGCTGCGCTCGGCCGCCCGGCAGACGCTGCTCGCCGCGGCGCTCGCCACCCGCGCGCGTGCGGGCTACTACGGCGCCCGCCACAAGCGCGCCGCCGCCGTGATGCTGGAGAGCGTCCTGGTCGGCGCCGCGACGGGCGGCAGCGGCCTCACGGCCTTCGTCCCCGTCGACCCGGCCAGGCCGCTCGCCGTCCGCCTCCACCAGGCGCTCTACGCCGTCCGCGAGGCCATCGACTACCAGCGCGCCACCGGCGGCATGGACGCCTTCGACGGGGCCGTCGAAGCCGGCGTGAGCCGTGAGCTGACCGAGGCGCTCGTCGCCCTGGTACGGGGCACGGAGGGCGCCCGTGTCGCCGTCGAGTGGGCCCCGGGCGCCGGTCCGCCCGAGGGCGGGGCCGGGCGGGGCGAGGCCGTGGAGTTCTCGCCGGGCGACCTGCCCGTACTGCGCGAGGCCGGGGCCCGCTTTCTGCGCGAGGAGCCCTCCGTGCCGGTGCGGATCACCGGCGAGGTGGTCCGCATGCGCCGGTCGGAGCGGCGCGGCGAGGGCACCGTGCGGCTGCGGGTGCTGGCCGGTGCCGAGATCCCGCACGTCCGGCTCACCCTCGACGAGGAGGACTACCGGATCGCCGGGCAGGCCCACCTCGTCGGGCTGCCGGTGCGGGTGCACGGGCGGCTGGAGAGCCGCGGCGGCTTCCGCCGGCTGACGGGCGCCTCCGGGGTGGTACCGGTGCAGGTGGACGAGGTGGAGCGGGACCAGCTGCTGAAGTCGTTGCAGGAGAATCTCGACTTCTTCGAGGAGGCCTGCGGCGGGGAATGATTTCGCCTGCGGTGGTCCGGGGTCGGTACGATCCCTAATTGCGCGCGCTCTCGGTACGGCGGCGCATCCACCTTCAGTCAGGAGAGACCGGTGTCAGACGTCCGTGTGATCATCCAACGCGATTCCGAGCGGGAAGAGCGCACGGTGACGACGGGCACCACGGCCGCCGACCTCTTCGCCGGCGAGCGCTCGATCGTCGCCGCGCGGGTGGGCGGCGAGCTGAAGGACCTGGCGTACGCGCTCGCCGACGGCGACGAGGTCGAGGGCGTCGACATCTCCTCCGAGGACGGCCTGGGCATCCTGCGCCACTCGACCGCGCACGTCATGGCGCAGGCCGTGCAGGAGCTGTTCCCCGAGGCCAAGCTGGGCATCGGCCCGCCGGTCAAGGACGGCTTCTACTACGACTTCGACGTCGAGAAGCCCTTCCACCCCGATGACCTCAAGGCCATCGAGAAGAAGATGCAGGAGATCCAGAAGCGCGGCCAGCGCTTCTCCCGCCGCGTCGTCACCGACGACGAGGCCCGCGCGGAGCTGGCCGACGAGCCGTACAAGCTGGAGCTGATCGGCCTCAAGGGCTCCGCCTCGCACGACGACGGCGCGGACGTCGAGGTCGGCGCCGGCGAGCTGACGATCTACGACAACCTGGACGCCAAGACCGGCGAGCTGTGCTGGAAGGACCTCTGCCGTGGTCCGCACCTGCCCTCCACCCGGCTGATCCCGGCGTTCAAGCTGATGCGCAACGCGGCCGCCTACTGGCGCGGCAGCGAGAAGAACCCGATGCTCCAGCGCATCTACGGCACCGCCTGGCCGTCCAAGGACGAGCTGAAGGCGTACCTGGAGTTCCTCGCCGAGGCCGAGAAGCGCGACCACCGCAAGCTGGGCAGCGAGCTCGACCTGTTCTCCATCCCGGAGCAGATCGGCTCCGGGCTCGCCGTCTTCCACCCCAAGGGCGGCGTCATCCGCCGGGTGATGGAGGACTACTCGCGGCGCCGCCACGAGGAGGAGGGCTACGAGTTCGTCTACACCCCGCACGCGACGAAGGGGAAGCTCTTCGAGACGTCGGGCCACCTGGACTGGTACGCCGACGGCATGTACCCGCCCATGCAGCTCGACGAGGGCGTGGACTACTACCTCAAGCCCATGAACTGCCCGATGCACAACCTGGTCTTCGACGCCCGCGGCCGCTCGTACCGGGAACTGCCGCTGCGGCTGTTCGAGTTCGGCACCGTGTACCGCTACGAGAAGTCCGGTGTCGTGCACGGCCTCACCCGCGCGCGCGGCTTCACGCAGGACGACGCGCACATCTACTGCACCCGTGAGCAGATGTCCGAGGAGCTGGACAAGACGCTCACCTTCGTCCTCGGCCTACTGCGCGACTACGGCCTGACCGACTTCTACCTGGAGCTGTCCACCAAGGACCCGGAGAAGTTCGTCGGCTCCGACGAGGCCTGGGAGGAGGCGACCGAGACGCTGCGCGCGGTCGCCGAGAAGCAGGGGCTGCCGCTGGTCCCGGACCCGGGCGGCGCCGCCTTCTACGGGCCGAAGATCTCCGTCCAGACCAAGGACGCCATCGGGCGCACCTGGCAGATGTCGACCATCCAGCTCGACTTCAACCTACCCGAGCGGTTCGACCTGGAGTACACCGCCGCGGACGGCACCAAGCAGCGCCCGGTCATGATCCACCGCGCGCTGTTCGGCTCCATCGAGCGGTTCTTCGCGGTGCTCCTGGAGCACTACGCGGGCGCCTTCCCGGCCTGGCTCGCGCCCGTGCAGGCGATCGGCATCCCGATCGGCGACGCGCACGTCGAGTACCTGGAGAAGTTCGCCGCGACGGCGAAGCGGCAGGGGCTGCGGGTCGAGGTGGACTCGTCGTCCGACCGCATGCAGAAGAAGATCAGGAACGCGCAGAAGCAGAAGGTGCCCTTCATGGTCATCGCGGGCGACGAGGACATGGCCAACGGCGCCGTCTCCTTCCGCTACCGCGACGGCTCGCAGGAGAACGGCATCCCCGTCGACGAGGCCATCGCCAAGATCGCGAAGGTCGTCGAGGAGCGCACGCAGGTCTGACGCGCCCCGGCGCACCACGCAGGGCCCCCGGGAAGCCGTACGGCTCACCCGGGGGCCTTTCGTCGGCCTGGTCCGCGGGCCCGGCCCGGTCCCGACCGTTTTCGCCGAGCCCGGCGACACGCCGCGAATGGGCGAAGCCATATGCTGCCTTGCATGACGAGTGAGCCGGAGCAGCAGATCGGAGTGGGGACGCAGGACGCGTTCCAGCGCCTGTGGACGCCCCACCGGATGGCCTACATCCAGGGTGAGAACAAGCCCACCGGTCCGGGGGCCGACGACGGCTGCCCCTTCTGCTCGATCCCGGCGAAGTCCGACGAGGACGGCCTGGTCGTCCGCCGCGGCGCCCAGGTGTACGCGGTGCTGAACCTGTACCCGTACAACGGCGGCCACCTCATGGTCGTGCCCTACCGCCACGTCGCCGACTACACGGACCTCACGGAGGCCGAGACCGCCGAGCTCGCCGAGCTGACCAAGCAGGCGATGACGGCGCTGCGCACGGCGTCGGGCGCCCAGGGCTTCAACATCGGCATGAACCAGGGCGGGGTCGCCGGCGCGGGCATCGCCGCGCATCTGCACCAGCACATCGTGCCGCGCTGGGGCGGCGACACGAACTTCATGCCCGTGGTGGGGCACACCCGGGTGCTGCCCCAGCTGCTGGCCGACACCCGGAAGATGCTGGCGGAGGCCTGGCCGACGGCGTGAGACCGCCGGCCAGCGGGTCGCCTCACGCGTCGTACAGGTCCGCCTTGCGGGGCGACGGGTCCTGCACGGCCGTGCTGAGGAACGCCGAGCGGTTGCCGAACTTCTCGGTGTCCACGCCGTTCTCCTTCAGCACCCGGATCGCCGCCGAGTGGACCACGCGGAGCACCGGCGTGGCGGCGCGCAGCGCGTCGTCGGCCATGAACCGGTGCCGCCAGGGCTTCGCGGCCCACGCGTGCCGCAGGCCGAACGGCTCGGGCAGGGTCAGCGACCCACCGAGCCAGTTCAGCAGCGGCGGGTACCAGGTCAGCGGCGCCCGGGCGGCCACCCGTACCACCTCGTCGGCGTCGACCAGGGGGAGCTTGACGGTCCGCGTCTCCCAGCGCTTCACGGACTTCTGCACCGACTTCTCCTTCGCCGCCGGCTTGGAGGTGAAGAGCGGGTGCACGGGCCCCAGGGCGTGCCCGGTGACCTCGATGCGCAGCGTCTCGAAGAGCACGGTCACCGTGATCAGCATGGTGATCACCAACTGCCCGTCCCAGAGCGTCCACTGCACGCCCAGGTAGTGCCGGTCGCCGCTGCCGAACTGCTGCTTGTTGCAGATCTCCTGGATGGCGTGCGACTTGACCTGGTAAGCCTCCACGTCGGTGCCCCCCGGACGGGACACCGACGTCGCGTTCTCGCCGATCGGCGTGACGACCCAGTGACGTATCGAGGGCTTGGGGAAGCCGCCCGTGTTCAGCGGGCCGCGCTCCAGCATGCGCAGCTGGTCGTGGATGGACCGCACGACGTCCCAGCTGCGGAACGGGTGGATCTCCCGGTCGGGATCGGCCGGGGAGAGGTCCTCCGCGAGCTGCCAGCTGCCCCAGCGGGTGCCCATGCCGAGTATGCCCTTGGGCCCGGCGTAGAAGACGGAGTTGGACTGCTGCTCGGCGCCGAGCCGGGCGAGGGACTGGCGCAGCTGCTCGGCGGCGGTCTCACCGGGGTTGCTCGGCACCGCCTCGGGCACCTTCGCGCCGACGCTGCTGCCCGACAGCAGGCTGTCCCAGCGCTCCCGCAGGTCCTTCGCGGTGCGCTCGCAGATCTGCTTGGCCCAGAACCAGCCGATCACCGGCAGCACCACCGCCGCACGCGCGTACCAGGCCCAGAAGCCGGTGAACGGCATCTGGACCAGGAAGATCACGGCCAGTGCCCCGACCGCGACGAGCAGCGTGGTCGCGAGGGTCGAGGCCCGCTTGTCCTCACGCCGGGCGATGGTGGTGCGGATCGTGAACACCATGAGCCAGACCAGCAGGCCGGGCAGGAAGAGCAGACCGCACAGCACCATGACGATCGCGAGCAGGTTGTCGCGCTCGCGGCGGATGCGGTTGGCCGCGAGGCAGTGCTCGACGACGACCTGCGGCTCCGCGCCGAAGGACTGGATCAGCGGTGCCCGGCCCGAGCCGAGCATCCGGTCGACCACCGCCCGGGAGAACGCCTCGCCGAGGTTGGGCCGGAAGATCTTCGCCCACTTCTGGCCGGGCTTCACCTTCGACTCGTGCCACTCGTTGTTGGCCTTGAGTATCTCCTCGACCTCGTTGTCCCGGTACGCCGCGGAGGCCAGCGCGTACGTCGCCGTCTGGCCTTCGTCGCCCGTGCGCGGCACCTGCGGCCCGAAGATGTCCGCGTAACCGCTGTCAACGGTCATTCCCGCCCCCGATCGCCGCCACTGTCGCTCCTGCGGCCTTCCCGACTTCCCTGCTCCGCACACCTGTTGATCAGGTCGTCAAAGCCTATCCGCAGGCACCGACATACGTCGGCGGACGGCCGAAGCCGCCCGCCGAACCGGAGGAGAACCACCGTCCTTCGGCCACGCACGCCCGCCCGCGCTAGGAGGCGTCCTGCTCCATCTTCCGCAGCCGCTCGGCGACTTGAGGGGGCATCGGCTCGTGGCGCGCGTAGCGCCGGCTGAACCGCGCGGTCCCGTGCGAGAGGGACCGCAGATCGACGGCGTACCGCCCGATCTCGATCTCCGGCACCTCGGCCCTCACCAGGGTGCGCCCGCCGGCGGTCTGCTCGGTGCCCAGCACCCGGCCGCGCCGCCCCGACAGGTCGCTCATCACGGCGCCCACGTAGTCGTCGCCGACCAGCACGCTCACCTCGGCCACCGGCTCCAGCAGATGGATCCGCGCGTCCGCCGCCGCCTCGCGCAGCGCGAGGGCGCCCGCCGTCTGGAACGCGGCGTCCGAGGAGTCCACGGAGTGCGCCTTGCCGTCCCGCAGCGTGATCCGCACGTCGACGAGGGAGTGCCCCGCGGCGATGCCCTTGGCGGCCTGCGCGCGCACGCCCTTCTCGACCGACGGGATGAACTGGCGCGGTACCGCCCCGCCGACGACCTTGTCGACGAACTCGATGCCCGAGCCGCCGGGCAGGGGTTCCACCTCGATCTCGCAGATGGCGTACTGCCCGTGGCCGCCGGACTGCTTCACATGCCGGCCGCGCCCGCCCGCCTTGGTCGCGAACGTCTCCCGCAGGGGCACCCGGTGCGGTACGACGTCCACCTGCACGCCGTAGCGGCTGCGCAGCCGTTCGAGAGCGACGTCGGCGTGGGCCTCGCCCAGGCACCACAGCACCACCTGGTGGGTGTCCTGGTTCTGCTCCAGGCGCATCGTGGGATCCTCGGCGACCAGCCGGGACAGACCCTGGGAGAGTTTGTCCTCGTCCGGTTTGCTGTGCGCCTGGATGGCGAGCGGCAGCAGGGGATCGGGCATGTCCCAGGGCTCCATCAGGAGCGGGTCGTCCTTGGCGGAGAGGGTGTCGCCGGTCTCCGCGCGGTTCAGCTTCGCCACGCAGGCGAGGTCGCCGGCGACACAGTGCGAGACGGGGCGCTGCTGTTTGCCGAACGGCGTGGACAGGGCGCCGATGCGCTCGTCGACGTCGTGGTCCTCGTGGCCCCGGTCGGCGAGTCCGTGACCGGAGACGTGCACGGTCGCGTCCGGCCGCAGCGTGCCGGAGAACACCCGCACGAGCGAGACGCGGCCGACGTACGGGTCGGAAGAGGTGCGCACGACCTCCGCGACCAGCGGCCCGTCCGGATCGCAGGGCATCAGCTCGCGTGGCCTGCCGTCGATGGTGGTGACCTGGGGCTGCTCGTGCTCCAGCGGGGTCGGGAACCCCCCGGTGACCAGCTCCAGCAGCTCGACGGTGCCGAGGCCCTGCCGGGCGCCGTCGCCGGCGGGCGCGGCGGCCAGGACCGGGAAGAACCTGCCGCGCGCGACGGCCCGCTCCAGGTCCTGCACGAGGGTCTTGACGTCGATCCGCTCACCGCCGAGGTAGCGGTCCATGAGGGTCTCGTCCTCGCTCTCGGCGATGATCCCCTCGATGAGGCGGTTGCGTGCCTCCTCGATCAGCGGCAGCTGGTCCTCGTCCGGCTCGGACTCCTTGCGCTCGCCCGTCGAGTAGTCGAACAGCTTCTGCGACAGCAGCCCGGTCAGCCCGGTCACCGGCGCGTGCCCGTCCGGCGCCTGCGGGCCGTGCAGCGGCAGGTACAGCGGCAGCACGGCGTCGGGGTCGTCGGCGCCGAACGCCTCCGCGCAGATCCGTGTCATCTCCTCGAAGTCCGCGCGTGCGGCCTCCAGGTGCGTGACGACGATGGCGCGCGGCATGCCGACGGCCGCGCACTCCTCCCACACGACGCGGGTCGAGCCGTCCACGCCGTCCGAGGCGGAGACGACGAAGAGGGCCGCGTCCGCGGCGCGCAGACCGGCCCGTAGTTCCCCGACGAAGTCGGCGTATCCGGGGGTGTCGAGAAGGTTGACCTTGATGCCGTCCCACTCGACGGGTACCAGGGAGAGCTGCACCGAGCGCTGCTGCCGGTGCTCGATCTCGTCGTAGTCGGAGACCGTGCCGCCGTCCTCCACGCGGCCCGCCCGGTTCAACGCTCCCGCGGTCAGCGCGAGCGCCTCCACCAAGGTCGTCTTTCCCGCTCCGCAGTGGCCGACCAGCACCACATTCCGTACGGACGCGGGCTGGTCGGCCGCCACTGCTCTGCCGGCGGCTCCGGGGTGTGCATTGGTCTTGTCGCCCATGATCCTGCCTCCCGTGCACGGTGAGGTCACTGTGGGCGCGGACACGCGGGACCCGCGTGCTGGGCGGCTCCGGCGACGCCCGCGGTTCTTCGAGCTTTCCACTCCCGTCACGGTGCGTCCATACAAAGGACGCGAAGCCGCCGACCGGCGGCGGTTGCGGGCCGTGGGCCCCGCTCCCCGACGAGCCGTGGGTGCCGAGCGGTCGGCCGCCCGCGCGCGTGGCTACGATGGGCCAGCCGACGGCCAGCAGGGGCCGGGCGGCGCCAGCGACCCTCGGGAAGGCCATGCTGAACAAGTACGCGCGTGCATTTTTCACGCGTGTCCTCACACCGTTCGCCGCGTTTCTCATCCGCCGGGGCGTGAGCCCCGACACGGTCACGCTGATCGGCACCGCGGGCGTGATGGCGGGCGCGCTGGTCTTCTACCCCCAGGGGGAGTTCTTCTGGGGCACGGTCGTCATCACCCTCTTCGTCTTCTCCGACCTCGTCGACGGGAACATGGCCCGCCAGCTGGGCCGCTCCAGCCGCTGGGGCGCCTTCCTGGACTCCACCCTGGACCGGGTCGCCGACGGCGCCATCTTCGGTGGCTTCGCCCTCTGGTACGCCGGTGGCGGCGACGACCTCGTGCTGTGCGCCGTGTCGATCTTCTGCCTGGCCAGCGGTCAGGTGGTGTCGTACACCAAGGCGCGCGGCGAGTCGATCGGCCTGCCGGTCGCCGTGAACGGGCTGGTCGAGCGCGCCGAGCGGCTGGTGATCTCGCTGGTCGCGGCCGGGCTCGCGGGCCTGCACGCGTTCGGCGTGCCGGGGATCCAGGTGCTGCTGCCGATCGCCCTGTGGATCGTGGCCGGCGGCAGCCTGATCACGCTGATCCAGCGGGTCGTCACGGTCCGCCGCGAGTCCGCCGAGGCGGAGGCGGCGGAGCGGGACAGCGACGACAATGCCTCTCAGGGGAGGGAGGCGGCGAAATGAGTGCTCGGGACAGCCTGACGGACGCCCTGTACGGCCTCGGCTGGAGCACGGTGAAGAAGCTGCCCGAGCCGGTGGCCAGGCGGCTCGGGAACACCGTGGCCGACCTCGCCTGGAAGCAGCGCGGCAAGGGTGTGCTGCGGCTGGAGGCCAACTACGCGCGCGTGGTGCCGGGCGCGTCCCCGGAGCGGCTCGCCGCGCTCACGCGCGCGGGCATGCGCTCCTACCTGCGCTACTGGATGGAGTCCTTCCGGCTCCCCGCCTGGAGTGCCGAGCGCGTCAACGCCGCTTTCGAGCCCAAGGACCTGCACCACCTGACGGACGGCCTGGCCGCGGGCAAGGGCGTGGTCCTGGCCCTGCCGCACCTGGCCAACTGGGATCTGGCCGGCGCCTGGGTCACCACCAAGCTCGGCATCCCCTTCACCACCGTCGCCGAGCGGCTGAAGCCCGAGACGCTCTACGACCGCTTCGTGGCCTACCGCGCGGGCCTCGGCATGGAGGTCCTGCCGCACACCGGCGGCTCCGCCTTCGGCGCCCTCGCCCGCCGGCTGCGTGGCGGCGGCCTGGTCTGCCTGGTGGCCGACCGCGACCTGTCCGCCTCCGGGGTGGAGGTCGGCTTCTTCGGCGACACCGCGCGGATGCCGGCCGGACCGGCGCTGCTGGCCCAGCAGACCGGGGCCCTGCTGATGCCGGTGACGCTCTGGTACGACGACTCACCCGTCATGCGGGGCCGGCTGCATCCTCCGATCGAGGTACCCGAGTCAGGCACCCGGGCCGAGAAGACGTCTGTCATGACGCAGGCCCTGGCGGACGCCTTCGCCTCGGGGATCGCCGAACATCCGGAGGACTGGCACATGTTGCAGCGGCTGTGGCTCAAGGACCTGGACCCCGCACGGGGCGGTCCGGCGGCCCCGGATGCCACGAAGGGGACCCCATGAGGATCGGCATCGTCTGCCCGTACTCCTGGGACGTCCCGGGCGGCGTCCAGTTCCACATCCGGGATCTGGCCGAGTACTTCCTCCGCCAGGGACACCAGGTCTCGGTACTGGCCCCCGCCGACGACGACACCCCGCTGCCGCCCTACGTCGTCTCGGCAGGCCGCGCGGTCCCGGTGCCCTACAACGGTTCGGTGGCCCGGCTGAACTTCGGGTTCCTGTCGGCGGCGCGGGTGCGCCGCTGGCTGCACGACGGCGCCTTCGACGTGATCCACATCCACGAGCCGGCGTCCCCGTCGCTGGGCCTGCTCGCCTGCTGGGCGGCGCAGGGCCCCATCGTCGCCACCTTCCACACGTCCAACCCCCGCTCGCGCGCGATGATCGCCGCGTACGCGATCCTCCAGGCGGCGCTGGAGAAGATCAGCGCCCGGATCGCGGTCAGCGAGTACGCCCGCCGCACCCTCGTCGAGCACCTCGGCGGGGACGCCGTGGTGATCCCCAACGGCGTGGACGTCGACTTCTTCGCCCGGGCCGAGCCCCGCCCCGAGTGGCAGGGCGACACCATCGGCTTCGTCGGCCGCATCGACGAGCCCCGCAAGGGCCTGCCGGTGCTGATGCGGGCGCTGCCGAGGATCCTCGCCGAGCGGCCGCAGACGCGGCTGCTGGTCGCGGGCCGCGGCGACGAGCGGCAGGCGGTCGAGTCGCTCCCGTCCGAGCTGCGCTCCCGGGTGGAGTTCCTCGGCATGGTCAGCGACGAGGACAAGGCCCGCTTCCTGCGCAGTGTCGACGTCTACGTGGCACCCAACACCGGCGGCGAGAGCTTCGGGATCATCCTGGTCGAGGCGATGTCGGCGGGCGCCCCCGTGCTGGCCTCGGACCTGGACGCCTTCACCCAGGTCCTCGACCAGGGCGCGGCGGGCGAGCTGTTCGCCAACGAGGACGCGGACGCGCTCGCGCAGGCCGCCCTGCGGCTGCTGGGCGACGCCGAGCGGCGCAAGGAGCTCAGCGAGCGGGGCAGCGCCCACGTCCGCCGGTTCGACTGGTCGACGGTGGGCGCGGACATCCTGTCGGTCTACGAGACGGTCACGGACGGCACCAGCGCGGTCGCCGCCGACGAGCGGTCCGCCGGACTGTGGGGCCGGTTCGGGCTGGCCCGCGACTGACTGATCACACCCGACCGGCACCCCGGTAGCCTTGCCGCCCGTGACCGCAACCCTGATCTGGATCCTCGTCGCCCTCGTCGCCGTCGGCGTGTACCTGAGCTGGACGGCGGGCCGCCTGGACCGGCTGCACGCCCGGATCGACGCCACCCGGGCCGCCCTGGACGCGCAACTGCTGCGCCGCGCCTCGGTCGCCCAGGAGGTCGCCACCTCCGGGGTGCTCGATCCGGCGGCCTCGATCGTCCTGTACGAGGCGGCGCACGCGGCCCGGCAGTCCGAGGAGGAGCACCGGGAGGTCGCCGAGAGCGAGCTGAGCCAGTCGCTGCGCGCCGTGTTCGCGGACCCGCAGCAGGTCGAGGCGGTCCGGGAGGCGCCCGGGGGAGAGGCGGCGGCCCGGGAGCTGACCGAGGCGGTACGCCGGGTGCCGATGGCCCGGCGCTTCCACAACGACGCGGTGGGCGCCGCCCGCAGACTGCGCCAGCACCGCAAGGTGCGCTGGTTCCGGCTGGCCGGGCACGCGCCGTTCCCCATGGCCTTCGAGATGGACGACGAGCCCCCGACGGCCCTGGCGGACCGGGCCGCCTAGCGGATTGTGGCGGAAAACGATCCACCGGCTGCACATTGGCCCTTGCTGTGGCCTGCACATCTCCCGTTTCCTCGGTGTTCGCAGAAACCCTCTTTCACGTCAGTGAGGTCACCCGTGTCCAGCACGCTCCCGAACCCCGCCCAGCCCCAGGACAACGCCGCCACCGGTACCGCGCGCGTCAAGCGCGGCATGGCCGAGCAGCTCAAGGGTGGCGTGATCATGGACGTCGTCACGCCGGAGCAGGCGAAGATCGCCGAGGACGCGGGCGCCGTCGCCGTCATGGCCCTGGAGCGGGTCCCGGCCGACATCCGCAAGGACGGCGGGGTGGCCCGGATGTCCGACCCGGACATGATCGAGGGCATCATCGACGCCGTCTCCATCCCGGTCATGGCCAAGTCCCGGATCGGCCACTTCGTCGAGGCGCAGGTCCTGCAGTCGCTCGGCGTCGACTACATCGACGAGTCCGAGGTGCTCACCCCGGCCGACGAGGTCAACCACTCCGACAAGTGGGCGTTCACCACCCCGTTCGTCTGCGGCGCCACCAACCTCGGTGAGGCCCTGCGCCGCATCGCCGAGGGCGCGGCCATGATCCGCTCCAAGGGCGAGGCCGGCACCGGCAACGTCGTCGAGGCCGTCCGCCACCTGCGGCAGATCAAGAACGAGATCGCCCGCCTGCGCGGCTACGACAACAACGAGCTGTACGCCGCCGCCAAGGACCTGCGCGCCCCGTACGAGCTGGTCCAGGAGGTCGCCGAGCTCGGCAAGCTCCCGGTCGTGCTGTTCTCCGCCGGAGGTGTGGCCACCCCCGCCGACGCCGCTCTGATGCGCCAGCTCGGCGCCGAGGGCGTCTTCGTCGGCTCCGGCATCTTCAAGTCCGGCGACCCGGCCAAGCGTGCCGCCGCCATCGTCAAGGCGACCACCTTCTTCGACGACCCGAAGATCATCGCCGACGCGTCCCGCAACCTCGGCGAGGCCATGGTCGGCATCAACTGCGACACCCTGCCCGAGACCGAGCGCTACGCCAACCGCGGCTGGTAAGGCACTGCACCCCATGAGCGACACCCCCGTGATCGGTGTGCTGGCCCTCCAGGGCGACGTACGGGAGCACCTCGTCGCCCTGGCCGCGGCCGACGCCGTGGCCAGGCCGGTCAGGCGCCCCGAGGAGCTCGACGAGATCGACGGCCTCGTGATCCCCGGCGGCGAGTCCACCACCATCTCCAAGCTGGCCACCCTGTTCGGCGTGATGGAGCCGCTGCGTGCCCGGGTCCGCGACGGACTGCCCGTCTACGGCACCTGCGCGGGCATGATCATGCTGGCCGACAAGATCCTCGACCCACGCTCGGGCCAGGAGACGATCGGCGGCATCGACATGATCGTGCGCCGCAACGCCTTCGGACGGCAGAACGAGTCCTTCGAGGCCGCGGTCGACGTCGCGGGCGTCACGGGAGATCCTGTGGAGGGGGTCTTCATCCGCGCCCCCTGGGTCGAGTCCGTCGGCGCCCGCGTCGAGGTGCTCGCCGAGCACGCCGGCCACATCGTCGCGGTCCGTCAGGGCAACGCGCTCGCCACGTCGTTCCACCCGGAACTGACCGGCGACCACCGTGTGCACGGCCTGTTCGTCAACATGGTGCGCGCGACCCGCGCGGCTCGGTCCTTGTAGGATCTCTGGGGTTCGTTGCAGAGATGGGTTACGCGAAGGAGACAGGCAGATGTCCGGCCACTCTAAATGGGCTACGACGAAGCACAAGAAGGCCGTGATCGACGCCAAACGCGGCAAGCTCTTCGCGAAGCTGATCAAGAACATCGAGGTCGCGGCCCGCATGGGCGGCGTGGACATCGAGGGCAACCCCACCCTCTACGACGCCATCCAGAAGGCCAAGAAGCAGTCGGTCCCGAACAAGAACATCGACTCCGCGGTCAAGCGCGGCGGTGGCCTCGAAGCCGGTGGCGCCGACTACGAGACGATCATGTACGAGGGCTACGGCCCCAACGGTGTCGCGGTGCTCATCGAGTGCCTCACCGACAACCGCAACCGCGCGGCCTCGGACGTCCGTGTCGCGATGACCCGCAACGGCGGGTCCATGGCAGACCCCGGCTCCGTGTCGTACCTGTTCAACCGCAAGGGCGTCGTCATCGTCCCCAAGGGCGAGCTCGGTGAGGACGACGTCCTGGGCGCCGTGCTCGACGCGGGCGCCGAGGAGGTCAACGACCTCGGTGAGTCCTTCGAGGTGCTCAGCGAGGCGACCGACCTGGTCGCGGTCCGCACGGCCCTGCAGGAGGCCGGGATCGACTACGACTCCGCCGAGGCCAACTTCGTCCCGACCATGCAGGTCGAGCTGGACGAGGAGGGCGCGAAGAAGATCTTCAAGCTGATCGACGCGCTGGAGGACAGCGACGACGTGCAGAACGTCTTCGCCAACTTCGACGTGAGCGACGAGGTCATGGAGAAGGTCGACGCGTAGCACCGCCGCGGACCGGAACGCGCGCCACGGGCCGACGGGACACACCCCGTCGGCCCGTCGCGTTGTCGGTGCCACCCGATAGCCTGCACGAACTGGGGGAACCGGCCGGTGACGGCCGCGGGAGAGCGAAGGAGGGGCGGGTGCGGGTACTGGGTGTGGACCCGGGACTGACCCGGTGCGGCATCGGCGTCGTCGAAGGGGTCCCCGGGCGCCCGCTCACGATGCTCGGCGTCGGCGTGGTCCGCACGCCGGCGGAGGCCGAGCTGGGGCACCGCCTGGTCGCCGTCGAGCGGGGCATCGAGGAGTGGCTCGACGAGCACCGGCCCGAATTCGTCGCCGTGGAGCGGGTGTTCAGCCAGCACAACGTCCGCACGGTCATGGGCACCGCCCAGGCCAGCGCGGTCGCCATGCTCTGCGCGGCCCGCCGCGGCATCCCCGTCGCCCTGCACACCCCCAGCGAGGTCAAGGCCGCCGTCACCGGCAGCGGCCGCGCCGACAAGGCACAGGTCGCCGCCATGGTGACCCGGCTGCTGCGGCTGGACGCCCCGCCGAAGCCGGCCGACGCCGCCGACGCCCTGGCGCTCGCGATCTGCCACATCTGGCGCGCCCCCGCGCAGAACCGCCTCCAGCAGGCCGTCGCCCGGCACACCGCAACAACCACCGCATCGAAAGGCCGCACGGCATGATCGCCTTCGTCAGTGGCACGGTCGCCGCCCTCGCACCCGACACCGCGGTGGTCGAGGTCGGCGGTGTCGGCATGGCCGTGCAGTGCACGCCCAACACGCTCTCCACGCTCCGCACCGGCCAGCCCGCCAAGCTCGCCACCTCCCTCGTCGTACGGGAGGACTCGCTCACCCTCTACGGCTTCGTGGACGACGACGAGCGCCAGGTCTTCGAGCTGCTCCAGACCGCGAGCGGGGTGGGCCCCCGGCTCGCCCAGGCCATGCTGGCCGTGCACACGCCCGACGCCCTGCGCCGCGCCGTCGCCACCGGTGACGAGAAGGCCCTCACCGCCGTCCCCGGCATCGGCAAGAAGGGCGCCCAGAAGTTGCTGCTGGAGCTCAAGGACCGCCTGGGCGAGCCGATCGGCGCCGCCCCCGCGATCGGCGCGCCGGTCAGCAACGGCTGGCGCGACCAGCTGCACGCCGCGCTGATCGGCCTGGGGTACGCGACCCGCGAGGCCGACGAGGCGGTCGCCGCGGTCGCCCCCCGGGCGGAGGCCGCCGAGGGCACGCCCCAGGTGGGTCAGCTGCTGAAGGCGGCCCTGCAGACGCTCAACAGAGCCCGCTAGCCGGCGGCGCCGCGCCGCCGCACGGGACGGCGCCGGACGCGAACCGGCCGCCGCGGCTGCCGGGACCGAACCGAAGAGCGGCACCCCCTCCCCGTACGACCCATCCGACCGCGAACGCACCCGAGGGCCCACGCACATGAACTGGGACGACCCGACCGACCCCGCCGACACCGAGCGGCTGGTGGGCCCTGCCGCCGACCGTGAGGACCAGGCCGTCGAGGCCGCGCTGCGCCCCAAGGACCTGGGCGAGTTCATCGGCCAGGAGAAGGTCCGCGAACAGCTCGACCTGGTCCTGCGCGCCGCACGCGCGCGGGGCGCCACCGCCGACCACGTGCTGCTCTCCGGCGCCCCCGGCCTCGGCAAGACCACCCTGTCCATGATCATCGCGGCCGAGATGGGCGCCCCGATCCGCATCACCTCGGGCCCCGCCATCCAGCACGCCGGCGACCTCGCCGCGATCCTCTCCTCCCTCCAGGAGGGCGAGGTCCTCTTCCTCGACGAGATCCACCGCATGTCGCGGCCCGCCGAGGAGATGCTGTACATGGCGATGGAGGACTTCCGCGTCGACGTGATCGTCGGCAAGGGACCCGGCGCGACCGCGATCCCGCTGGAGCTGCCCCCGTTCACGCTGGTCGGCGCCACCACGCGGGCGGGACTGCTGCCGCCCCCGCTGCGCGACCGCTTCGGCTTCACCGCGCACATGGAGTTCTACGAGCCGGCCGAGCTGGAGCGGGTCATCCACCGCTCGGCGAACCTCCTCGACGTCGAGATCGACACCGACGGCGCCGCCGAGATCGCCGGCCGCTCCCGCGGCACGCCCCGGATCGCCAACCGGCTGCTGCGGCGGGTGCGGGACTACGCGCAGGTCAAGGCCGACGGGATCATCACGCGGGACATCGCGGGCGCGGCACTGCGGGTGTACGAGGTCGATCCCCGGGGCCTGGACCGCCTCGACCGCTCCGTGCTGGAGGCGCTGCTGAAGCTGTTCGGCGGCGGACCGGTCGGTCTGTCCACACTCGCGGTGGCCGTGGGGGAGGAGCGTGAGACCGTGGAAGAGGTCGCCGAGCCGTTCCTCGTACGCGAGGGCCTGCTGGCCCGGACCCCGCGCGGCCGGGTCGCCACCCCCGCGGCCTGGGCGCACCTCGGCCTCACCCCACCCCGCCAGGGCACGGCGGGAACCGGACAACAGGACCTGTTCGGGGCGTGACGGCGAGGGCATTGGCCGTGGCAGGAACCCCGGTGCCATGCTGAGCGTTGTTCCATGCGCGCGGACTCGCTTAGACTCCGCCGATGCCGCCTTCCTCGGCGGCTGACATACCCCCATCCAACAGGCCGCCCCTCTGCGCGGTCGTGCGAAGGAAATCGTCCCGTGAATAGCCTCGTGACCCTCCTCCCGTTCATCGTGCTCATCGGGGCCATGATCCTGATGACCCGCTCGGCCAAGAAGAAGCAGCAGGCCGCTGTCGACATGCGGAACCAGGTGCAGCCCGGTTCCGGGGTCCGCACCATCGGGGGCATGTACGCAACGGTCAAGGAGGTCAACGAGGACACCGTCCTCCTCGACGCCGGCCCGGGCGTCGACCTCCTCTTCGCCAAGAACTCCATCGGCGCGGTGCTCTCCGACGACGAGTACAACCGCATCGTGCACGGCATCGAGCACGACCTGAAGGACGACGCGGACACCGTCCCGGACGACGCCTCCTCCCTCACCAAGGACGACGAGCCCGTCGACGCCCCGGCCGACGAGAAGTCCGTCGACCTCGGCAAGAAGGACGTGGACGAGGAGCCCGCCGACGCCGCCGAGGCGAAGCAGGACGCGGAGCCGAAGAAGACCGACGGCGACGCCGACGCGAAGTAGTCAGCCCCGGAGTGCGCGGGCCGGGCTCGGGTGCCCGGGACAGGCGCAACCCGCACGGGATCCCGACACCATGTCATGGCCGTCCGCCCGCTGACCCGGAGTGAGGCGGCCCGAGAGGGAGTACGAGAAGGTGGCAGCACCTAAAAAGGGCCGGAGCTCGAGCGCCCAGAGCAAGCCATGGCGCTCGCTGGCCCTGATTCTGATCGCCCTCGTGGCGCTCACCGGGGGAATGTTCGCCTCCGGACACACCACTCCGCGTCTCGGCATCGACCTGGCCGGTGGTACGAGCATCACGCTCGGGGCAGTCGCCGAGGACGGCAACGAGGCCGCGATCAACCCGACCAACATGAACACCGCGGTCGAGATCATGGAGCGCCGCGTCAACGGTCTGGGTGTCTCGGAGGCCGAGGTCCAGACCCAGGGCGATCGCAACATCATCGTCAACATTCCCAAGGGCACGAACTCGCAGCAGGCCCGGGAACAGGTCGGCACCACCGCCAAGCTCTACTTCCGCCCGGTCCTCGCCACCGAGCCCTCCGGCGGCACCGCCCCGCAGAACCCCTCGCCCAGCGCCTCCCCGTCCGGCGGCTCGGACAAGGCGACCGAGCCCGAGAAGGCCACCGGTTCGCAGAGCCCGGCCGCGTCGGACCCGGCGAGCCAGAGCGCGACCCCCTCGGACGGCGCCACCACCCAGGGCCGTGCCGTCACGGACGCGCTGAAGAAGGCCAGCCCCAGCCCCTCCGCGTCCGGCTCCGGGGCCCCCAGCCCCACTCCGTCGGCGAGCGGCGGCGCCGACAGCAAGCTCCAGGCGCAGTACGCGGCGCTCGACTGCAGCAAGCAGTCGGTCCGCGCGAGCACCGGTGAAGGCGCCAAGCCCACCGACGCCACCGTGGGCTGCGGCGAGATCCAGGGCGTCTGGTACAAGTACCTGCTCGGCCCGGCCGGCGTCGACGGCACCGAGGTCGACGACGCCCAGGCCGTCTACGACACCCAGAGCGGCGCCGGCTGGAAGGTCCAGATGGACTTCACCTCCGCCGGTGCCAAGAAGTTCGCCGACATCACCGGCAAGCTCGCCCAGAACCAGTCGCCGCAGAACCAGTTCGGCATCGTCCTCGACGGCGAGGTCGTCTCCAGCCCGTACGTGAGCCAGTCGATCACCGGCGGCAACGCCGAGATCTCCGGCAGCTTCACGCAGGAGGAGGCCCAGGGCCTCGCCAACATGCTGTCCTACGGTGCCCTGCCGCTGACGTTCCGCGAGGACAGCGTCACCACGGTGACCGCGGCGCTCGGCGGCGACCAGCTGGAGGCCGGCCTGATCGCGGGCGCCATCGGCCTCGCCCTGGTCGTGCTCTACCTGCTGGTGTACTACCGCGGCCTGTCGTTCATCGCCCTCTTGTCGCTGCTGGTCTCGGCGGCGCTCACCTACACGCTCATGGCGCTGCTCGGCCCGGCCATCGGCTTCGCGCTGAACCTGCCGGCCGTCTGCGGTGCCATCGTGGCCATCGGCATCACGGCGGACTCGTTCATCGTGTACTTCGAACGGGTCCGGGACGAGATCCGCGAGGGCCGCTCGCTGCGTCCCGCCGTCGAGCGGGCCTGGCCGCGGGCCCGGCGCACCATCCTGGTGTCCGACTTCGTGTCGTTCCTGGCCGCCGCGGTGCTGTTCATCGTCACCGTCGGCAAGGTGCAGGGCTTCGCGTTCACGCTCGGCCTGACCACGGTGCTCGACGTCGTGGTCGTGTTCCTCTTCACCAAGCCGCTGCTGACGCTGATGGCGCGCCGGAAGTTCTTCGCGAACGGTCACCCGTGGTCCGGTCTCGACCCCAAGCGTCTGGGCGCGCGGCCGCCGCTGCGCCGCACCCGCCGTCCCTCGCATCCCGCAGGCCCCGTCGAAACGAAGGAGGCCTGAGATGTCGAAGCTCGGCAACCTCGGTGCCCGACTGCACCGTGGCGAGGTCAGTTACGACTTCGTCGGCAACCGCAAGATCTGGTACGGCCTCTCGATCCTGATCACCATCACGGCCATCGTCGGCCTGGCGGTCCGGGGCCTGAACATGGGCATCGAGTTCCAGGGCGGCGCCGTCTTCACCACCCCGAAGACGTCCGTCTCGGTCAGCCAGGCCGAGGAGTACGCGGAGGCGGCCTCCGGACACGACGCGATCGTCCAGAAGCTCGGCAACGGCAGCCTGCGCATCCAGATCGCGGGCATCGACACCGGCCAGGCGGACCGGATCAACCAGGCGCTGGCCGACGACATGAAGGTCGACGCCGAGAAGATCAACGCCGAGCTGGTCGGTCCCAGCTGGGGTGAGCAGATCGCCAACAAGGCCTGGCAAGGCCTGGGGATCTTCCTGGTCCTGGTGGTGATCTATCTGGCGATCGCCTTCGAGTGGCGGATGGCGATCGCGGCGTTCGTCGCGCTGATCCACGACATCACCATCACGGTCGGCATCTACGCCCTCGTGGGCTTCGAGGTCACACCGGGCACGGTGATCGGTCTGCTGACCATTCTCGGTTATTCGCTGTACGACACGGTGGTCGTCTTCGACAGCCTCAAGGAACAGACGAAGGACATCACCAAACAGACCCGCTGGACCTACAGCGACATCGCCAACCGGTCGATCAACAGCACCCTGGTGCGTTCGATCAACACCACGGTGGTCGCGCTGCTGCCGGTGGCGGGCCTGCTGTTCATCGGTGGCGGTGTGCTCGGCGCGGGCATGCTCAACGACATCTCGCTCTCGCTGTTCGTCGGCCTCGCGGCCGGTGCGTACTCGTCGATCTTCATCGCCACGCCGCTCGTCGCCGACCTCAAGGAGCGCGAGCCGGCGATGAAGGCGCTGCGCAAGCGGGTCCTCGCCAAGCGGGCGCAGGGCGCCGACCCGGCCGAGACGCAGGCCGCCGGTGAGGCGGGCGAGCCGTTCGGCGACGAGCCGGACGACGCCCACGCGGTGGTCGGCCCGCGCAACCAGCCCGCGTCCCGTGCGCGCGGACGCGGTCGCCCCTCGGGGAAGCGCCGATGACCGACATCAAGGAGCTGCTGCTCAGCCGCATCCGTGACGTGGCCGACTACCCGGAGCCGGGCGTGATGTTCAAGGACATCACCCCGCTCCTGGCGGACCCGGCGGCGTTCACGGCGCTCACGGACGCGCTGGCCGAGATCGTGGAGCGCACCGGCGCCACCAAGGTCGTCGGACTGGAGGCCCGGGGCTTCATCCTCGGCGCCCCGGTAGCGGTGCGGGCCGGCGTCGGCTTCATCCCCGTGCGCAAGGCGGGCAAGCTCCCCGGAGCGACGCTGCGCCAGGCGTACGACCTGGAGTACGGCTCGGCGGAGATCGAGGTGCACGCCGAGGACCTGAGCGCCGACGACCGTGTGCTGGTCGTCGACGACGTCCTCGCGACGGGCGGCACGGCGGGGGCCTCGCTGGAGCTCGTCCGACGCGCCGGCGCCCAGGTCGCGGGCGTGGCCGTCCTGATGGAACTGGCCTTCCTGAACGGCCGCACCCGCCTGGAGCCGGCCCTGGCCGGAGCCCCGCTGGAGTCGCTCCTCACGGTCTGACCGACGCAAGCAGCACGCACGGAGGCGCCCCTCACCCGGTGAGGGGCGCCTTTGCTGCTTCCCGGCCTCGCACGCGTTTCTGAACCCCTTCAAACGCCGGCCCGCCCCTCGGGAAGCCACGGGACGCGACCCTCGTACGAAAGCCGGAGGGAAGCCGCAGGCAAGCCCCACGCAAGCTGTGTGACACCGTTGACAGGGGGCCGGAGGAATCCGTGGGACGGGCTGGGCGTTGCCTGGGTACACGGCCCTCAGATCGGCCTGAAGGCGATCCTGGAGCTCAGGATCGCTACCATGGGGTCTCCGGAGCCTGACCGGGGGACCCGGATCGCGCACGAGGAGCCCTCTTGCCAGACGAGGCCCAGCACCTGACCGCCGCCAAGCCCGAGCGTTCCTCGGAGCAGGCGGCCCAGCCCGCGCAGCACCCGAGGAACGACGCTCGCGGGTCGGTCGAGCACGCCCAGTCCGCGCCCGTCGCGAAGGCCGCCGAGCAGGCGCGCCCCAAGCCGGCCACCCCTGAGCGCCCCGCCTCCACGGCCCCGATCCGCCCCGCCGCGACGCCCCAGACGCCCCGCTCCGGCTCCTCCAACCGGGTCCGGGCCCGCCTGGCCCGCCTCGGCGTCCAGCGCGCCAACCCGTACAACCCGGTCCTGGAGCCCCTGCTCCGGATAGTCCGCAGCAACGACCCGAAGATCGAGACGTCGACGCTGCGCCAGATCGAGAAGGCCTACCAGGTAGCCGAGCGCTGGCACCGCGGCCAGAAGCGCAAGAGCGGCGACCCGTACATCACGCACCCCCTCGCCGTGACCACCATCCTCGCCGAGCTCGGCATGGATCCGGCCACCCTCATGGCGGGCCTGCTGCACGACACCGTCGAGGACACCGAGTACGGCCTGGAGGACCTGCGCCGCGACTTCGGCGACGTGGTCGCCCTGCTGGTGGACGGCGTCACCAAGCTGGACAAGGTCAAGTTCGGCGAGGCCGCGCAGGCCGAGACCGTGCGCAAGATGGTCGTCGCCATGGCCAAGGACCCGCGCGTCCTGGTCATCAAGCTCGCCGACCGCCTGCACAACATGCGCACCATGCGCTACCTCAAGCGCGAGAAGCAGGAGAAGAAGGCGCGCGAGACCCTGGAGATCTACGCGCCGCTCGCCCATCGCCTCGGCATGAACACCATCAAGTGGGAACTGGAGGACCTCGCGTTCGCGATCCTCTACCCCAAGATGTACGACGAGATCGTACGGCTGGTGGCCGAGCGGGCGCCGAAGCGTGACGAGTACCTGGCCATAGTGACCGACGAGGTCCAGCAGGACCTGCGCTCCGCCCGCATCAAGGCGACGGTCACCGGCCGGCCGAAGCACTACTACAGCGTCTACCAGAAGATGATCGTCCGCGGCCGGGACTTCGCGGAGATCTACGACCTGGTGGGCATCCGCGTCCTCGTGGACACCGTCCGCGACTGCTACGCGGCCCTCGGCACCGTGCACGCGCGATGGAACCCGGTCCCCGGCCGGTTCAAGGACTACATCGCGATGCCCAAGTTCAACATGTACCAGTCGCTGCACACGACGGTGATCGGCCCCAACGGCAAGCCGGTCGAACTCCAGATCCGCACGTTCGACATGCACCGCCGCGCCGAGTACGGCATCGCCGCGCACTGGAAGTACAAGCAGGAGGCCGTCGCCGGCGCCTCCAAGGTGCGCACCGACGTGCCCAAGGCGTCCGGCAAGGACAAGGACGCCATCAACGACATGGCGTGGCTGCGCCAGCTCCTCGACTGGCAGAAGGAGACCGAGGACCCCGGCGAGTTCCTGGAGTCGCTGCGCTTCGACCTCTCCCGCAACGAGGTCTTCGTCTTCACCCCCAAGGGCGACGTCATAGCGCTTCCCGCGGGAGCCACCCCGGTGGACTTCGCCTACGCCGTGCACACCGAGGTCGGTCACCGCACCATAGGGGCGCGGGTCAACGGCCGCCTGGTACCGCTCGAATCCACCCTGGACAACGGCGACCTGGTGGAGGTCTTCACCTCCAAGGCGGCGGGCGCGGGCCCGTCCCGCGACTGGCTCGGCTTCGTGAAGTCGCCGCGGGCGCGCAACAAGATCCGGGCGTGGTTCTCCAAGGAGCGCCGCGACGAGGCGATCGAGCAGGGCAAGGACGCCATCGTCCGCGCGATGCGCAAGCAGAACCTGCCGATCCAGCGCATCCTCACCGGCGACTCCCTGGTGACGCTGGCGCACGAGATGCGCTACCCGGACATCTCCGCGCTGTACGCGGCGATCGGCGAGGGGCACGTCTCCGCGCAGAACGTGGTGCAGAAGCTCGTCCAGGCCTTCGGCGGCGAGGAGGCGGCCACCGAGGAGATCGACGAGAGCGTGCCGCCGGCCCGTGGCCGCAGCCGCAAGCGCCGTTCCAGTGCCGACCCGGGCGTGGTCGTCAAGGGCGTCGATGACGTGTGGGTCAAGCTGGCCCGCTGTTGTACGCCCGTTCCCGGCGACCCGATCATCGGCTTCGTCACGCGCGGTAGTGGCGTATCGGTTCACCGTAGCGACTGCGTCAACGTGGAGTCACTGTCCCGCGAGCCCGAGCGGATCCTGGACGTCGAGTGGGCGCCCACCCAGTCCTCGGTCTTCCTGGTCGCCATACAGGTCGAGGCCCTCGACCGCTCCCGGCTCCTCTCGGACGTCACCCGGGTGCTGTCCGACCAGCACGTCAACATCTTGTCCGCGGCCGTCCAGACCTCCCGCGACCGGGTCGCCACCTCACGCTTCACCTTCGAGATGGGCGACCCGAAGCACCTCGGCCACGTCCTGAAGGCGGTCAGGGGAGTCGAGGGCGTTTACGACGTGTACCGCGTGACGTCGGCGCGCAGGTCGTAGCCTCCGTAGTGACACGACGCGAGGCGACGCGGGACGACGCGGACGGGGGAGCGCATGGCGGATCGGGGTGGAGCCCGGTCGGACGCGCGGGAGCGCGTCATCGACGGCCGCTACCGCGTCGTCGACCTGCTCGGGCGCGGTGGCATGGGCACCGTGTACGAGGCCGAGGACGAACAGCTCGGCCGCCGAGTCGCGGTGAAGCTGCTGACAGCCGTCGAGGGCGTCGGCCGGGACAACGAGGCCTGGAGCCGTTTCGTGCGCGAGACCCGCGCGCTGGCCCGGATCGACCATCCCGGGGTCGTCACGCTGTACGACAGCGGCGTGCACGAGCCCAGCGGGACGCCGTACCTGGTGATGCAGTTACTCGAAGGCATCAGCCTGGCCGAGCTGATGGCGGCCGAAGGGGGGCCGCTCCCGCCGTCCGAGGCGTGTGCCGTGGCCCTCGGCATGGTCGACTCGCTGGCCGCGGCGCACGAGGCGGGTGTGCTCCACCGTGACGTCAAGCCCTCCAACGTCGGCCTCACCAGGGACGGGCGGGTCGTCCTCCAGGACTTCGGCCTCGCCCGGCTCGCCGGGGAGGGTGCGATCACCCGGACCGGGGTGATCATGGGCACCCCGCAGTTCATGGCCCCCGAGATCATGCGCGGCGCGCTGCCCGGACCCGCCGCCGACCTGTACGGCCTCGGGACCTGTCTGTACCTCATGCTCTCCGGGGAGCTGCCGTTCCGTTCCGCCGTGGACGTCGGCGCGATCATCGAGCGGGCGCTGGGCGCCGGGGTCCCCGAGTTCGCGGCGGGGACGGCGGTTCCGCCGGCGCTCGCGCGACTCGTCGAGGGACTGTGCCGACAGGAACCCGAGGAGCGCCCCCAGGACCTGGCGGAGGTCCATCGTCTCCTCGAACAGCTGTCGGACGGCGGTACGGCACCGCTCGTGGAGCGCCTGGCACGGAACGTCCGCGACAGTGCCGTGAACGCGACCCGCGAGTCCGTGCCCCTGGACGAGGACCTGCCCGAGTACGACTGGGACGAGCCCGTTTCCCAGGCGCTCTCCCACTCCCGGTACGACTCCCGGTCCGAGGCCCTCGGCGCCGGGGCCACCCTCAGCGACGCCACCCGGCGCATCGTCCTGGGCAGCATGACCGAGGACAACGCCCTCTCCCGGCAGCGCGAGGCCGTCAACCTCGTCCAGCGGGGGCAGTTGCGGGAGGCGTCGCAGATGCTGTCGGTCGTGGTGCCCGTCTGTCTCTCGAAGCTGGGCCCCGACCATCCCACCACCCTCACTAGCCAGTACTGGCAGGCCGTTTGCCTGGCCCGGCTGGGCGCCGGGGGAGAGGCGCTGGACCTCTTCTCCCGGGTCAACAAGCGGCTCGGCCGACGAACGGACGGAACCGATGACTGACCTGATCGTGGAGCTCGGGGACTCCCCGCAGGCCGAGGACGACCTCCGCTCCCTGCGACGCTGGCTGCACGACGACGAGGTCGTCGACGGACACGCACGCGTGGCCGCCGGCGCGCCGCCCGCCCTGGGAGCCATGGGCGGCACCGGCTTCGACGCGCTCCAACTCGCCCTCGGCAGCGGCCTGTCCACCGCCTCGCTCGTCGTCTCGGTGCTGCAGTGGCAGACCGCCCGGCGCGGCGCCCCGGCCGTCACCCTGCGCCGCGGCGGGGTGGAGGTCCTGCTGACCAAGGAGATGGCGCGGGACCAGGAGGCGGTGCGCGGCCTGGTCGAACTTCTCGACACGTCCGTGACGCCCGCCCCTGCCCCCGTCCCCGTCCCTCGGAGCGAGGAGACCGGGGGCGATGACGGCACTGCCTGATCCTGCCCGCTCGCGGGCCGTCCTGATCGGCACCGCGTCCTACCGGCACCTGCCGCAACTGCCGGCCGTGGAGGCGAACGTCGTGGACCTCGCCGCCGAGCTCTGCGACGCCACGGTGTGGGGGCTGCCCGTACAGAACTGCGTGGTCGTCACGGACCCGCTGAGCCCGCAGACCATCCTCGACCCGGTGCACCGGGCCGGCGAGGAGGCCACGGACACGCTGTTCGTCTACTTCGCCGGTCACGGCATGCGCGACGCCGACTCCGACGATCTGTATCTCGCCCTCGGTGACACCCGCGAGCACCTCGGCTACACCGCCGTCGCGTACCAGCACCTGAGAGCGGCCCTGCGCTCGGCCCGTGCCCGACGCAAGATCGTCGTTCTCGACTGCTGCTTCAGCGGACGCGCCGCCCGCGCACTCGCGGGTGAGGAGGTGCTGGCCGCTCAGGCGGCGGTCGACGGCGCCTACGTCCTGACCGCCTCGCCCCGGGACCGGATCGCGCTGGCCCCCGACGGCGAGCGGTACACCGCCTTCACCGGGGAACTGCTGGCCGTCCTGCGCGGCGGCATCAGGAACGGCCCCGAGCTCATCGACCTGGACACCCTCTACCGCGTCCTCGACGAGCGTCTGCGTGCCAAGAACCGTCCGACCCCACAACGCTCCCAGGAGAACGGCGTCGGACGGCTCCCGCTGGCCCGCAACAAGGCTCAAGCCTCCCGGAACGCCCCCGCGGGCCCCGTCCTGGCCGCCGACGTGCGTGCGGCGATCGTCGCCACCGGCCTCGCCCTCGCCCGCATGCTGCGCGCCGCGGGCAACGCCCGGGACGCCCTGGCCGTACTGCGCCTCGCGCTCCAGGAACAGCAGACGGCCGGGGCCTACGGCGACCTCCTCGCCGTGCAACTGGAACTGTCGGAGCTGCTCGCCGAGACGGGGCAGGTCAAAGACGCCATCGAGGTGCTGGAGCTCGCCTTCCAGCGCGTGCACAAGGTGTACGGACCCGAGGCGGTCCTGGTCTGCCGGCGGCTGGCCGATCTGCTCCAGGAGTCCGGCAACCATCTCCAGGCCTGCGAGGTCCTCAAGCACGCCCTGGACATCAGCGAGCGGGGCGGCCGGGACTGAGACACGGCCGGGCGCTCGGGCGCGAACACGGCCCGGACACGACGACGGCCCGGTGATCTCGGGTGCGAGATCACCGGGCCGCGTACGAGCGGACGAGAAGCGAGGGTCAGCCGCCGAACTCCTGCAGACCCTTCAGGGCCTGGTCCAGGAGTGCCTGGCGGCCCTCCAGCTCGCGCTCCAGCTTGTCGGCCTTGGCGTTGTTGCCCTGGCCGCGCGCCTGCTCGATCTGCTTCCGGAGCTTGTCGACCGCCGCCTGGAGCTGACCGGTCAGACCCTCGGCACGCGCGCGTGCCTCCGGGTTCGTCCGGCGCCACTCGGCCTCCTCGGCCTCCTGGATGGCCCGCTCCACGGCGTGCATCCGGCCCTCGACCTTCGGGCGGGCGTCGCGCGGGACGTGCCCGATGGCCTCCCAGCGCTCGTTCACCGAGCGGAAGGCGGCCCGTGCTGCCTTCAGATCGCTGACCGGGAGGATCTTCTCGGCCTCCTCGGCCAGTTCCTCCTTGAGCTTGAGGTTCTCCGACTGCTCCGCGTCCCGCTCGGCGAAGACCGAGCTGCGGGCGGCGAAGAAGACGTCCTGGGCGCCGCGGAAGCGGTTCCACAGGTCGTCCTCGTGCTCGCGCTGGGCGCGGCCCGCCGCCTTCCACTCCGTCATCAGCTCGCGGTAGCGCGCGGCCGTCGGACCCCAGTCCGTCGAGCCCGACAGCCCCTCGGCCTCGGCGACCAGCCGCTCCTTGGTCTTGCGGGCGTCCTCGCGCTGCGCGTCCAGCTGCGCGAAGTGCGCCTTGCGGCGCTTGGAGAACGCCGACCTGGCGTGCGAGAAGCGGTGCCACAGCTCGTCGTCCGACTTGCGGTCCAGCCGCGGCAGCCCCTTCCAGGTGTCCACCAGCGCCCGCAGCCGCTCACCGGCGGCCCGCCACTGGTCGGACTGGGCCAGCTCCTCCGCCTCGACGACCAGCGCCTCCTTGGAGTGCCGGGCCTCGTCGGTCTGCCGCGCCCGCTGCGCCTTGCGCTCCTCGCGGCGCGCATCGACGGTCTGCACGAGCTTGTCCAGCCGGGTCCGCAGCGCGTCCAGATCACCGACGGCGTGGTGCGCGTCGACCTGCTCGCGCAGATGGTCGACGGCCGCCGTCGCGTCCTTCGCGGACAGGTCGGTGGTCTTGACTCGCTTCTCGAGGAGGCCGATCTCGACAACCAGGCCCTCGTACTTGCGCTCGAAGTAGGCCAACGCTTCCTCGGGGGAGCCGGCCTGCCAGGAACCGACGACCTGCTCGCCGTCGGCCGTACGCACGTACACGGTCCCCGTCTCGTCGACGCGGCCCCACGGGTCGCTGCTCACAGCGCCTCCTCCACATGATGCCTGCGGGGGGCCTGAAGCTCCCCCGGGCATCGTCCACAGTTTCGTCACGGCCAACATAGGCGACCGGCGGGTTGCCTGTCCGCATCCCGCGCGACCGAAATTTCGCAGTTGGGGGTCAGGATTTCGTGACGGTTGCCTTGTTGACCACGACCGTCGCGTTGGGTGCTCCGTCACCGGCGCCGGTGTTCTCACCCGCTGCGGCGATCTTCTTCAGAACCGCCATACCGGCCTCGGAAACGGTACCGAACGGTGTGTAGCTGGGCGGCAACTGGCTGTCCTGGTAGACGAGGAAGAACTGGCTGCCGCCGGTGTTCGGCTGGCTGGTGTTCGCCATCGCCACGGTACCGGCGGGGTAGATGTTGTCCTTGAGGCTTTTGTCCTTCAGGTTCTCGTCCGGAATCGTGTACCCCGGACCGCCGCTGCCGCTGCCCGTCGGGTCGCCGCACTGCAGGACGTAGATCCCGTTGGTCGTCAGCCGGTGGCACTTGGTGTGGTCGAAGTAGCCCTTGCCCGCGAGGAAGTTGAACGAGTTCACGGTGTGCGGGGCCGCCGACGTCTTCAGGGCGACGTCTATGTCACCGCAGGTCGTCGCGAGCTTCATGGTGTAGTCGGCCGACTTGTCGATGCTGATCGCCGGCTCCTTCTTCCAGGTCTGCGTCTTGACCTTGCCCGCGGCCGGCTTGTCGCACGGGTCCGGGGCCTTGGACGGCGACGCGCTCTCCGTGACCTCCGCGCCCGCGTTGGTCTTGCCGTCGTCCTTGAGGACACCGGTCGTGTACAGCGCGAGGCTGCCGATCAGGACCACACCGAGCGCCGACGCGATCACGGCGTTGCGCATGCGCGACTTGCGCCGGGCGTCGGTGCGCCGCTGCTGCTGCCGCAAGAACTTCTCCCGGGCGAGCTGACGCCGCCGCTGTTCCTGGCTGACCACCGGATCTACTCCTCATGCGTCTAGAACGTCGACCGGTACGTGTGCGTCCTGTGGGCCGACCGCCTGCGTGTGCCCCGTACCGTATATGGGTTCGCTGAGGAATCGGCAGCGCCGGTAGGCTCTTGACGTCAGGCGCAGCCGTCGCCGAATCCGCCCGAACCGACACAACGAAGGACGATCGTGCTCATTGCCGGGTTCCCCGCCGGGGCCTGGGGGACGAACTGTTATCTCGTCGCCCCCGCCGCCGGTGAGGAGTGCGTGATCATCGACCCGGGCCACCAGGCGGCCCCCGGAGTCGAGGAAGCACTGAAGAAGCATCGGCTCAAGCCCGTCGCCGTCGTCCTCAGCCACGGCCACATCGACCATGTGGCCTCGGTCGTCCCGGTCTGCGGAGCACACGACATACCGGCCTGGATCCACCCCGCGGACCGCTACATGATGAGCGACCCGGAGAAGGGCATCGGCCGGTCCATCGGGATGCCGCTCATGGGCGAGCTCACCGTGGGGGAACCGGACGACGTGCGGGAGCTGGCCGACGGGGCGCAGCTGGAGCTGGCCGGACTGGAGTTCTCCGTCGCGCACGCGCCGGGCCATACCAAGGGGTCGGTGACCTTCCGGATGCCCGAGGCCGCGGACGTGCCGTCCGTGTTCTTCTCCGGGGATCTGCTGTTCGCCGGCTCCGTCGGACGCACCGACCTGCCCGGCGGTGACATGGCCGAGATGCTCGACTCGCTGGCCCGCGTGTGCCTGCCGCTCGACGACTCGACCGTGGTGCTGTCCGGCCACGGCCCCCAGACCACCATCGGCCAGGAACGCGCCACCAACCCGTATCTGCGGCAGGTGGCCGCCGGCCAGGGAGTCCCCGGGACTCCCCGACGAGGAATGTGACGAGAGACTTCCCGTGAGCACCTTCAAGGCCCCCAAGGGCACGTACGACCTGATCCCGCCGGACAGCGCCAAGTTCCTGGCCGTCCGCGAGGCGATCGCCGCCCCGCTGCGCAACTCCGGCTACGGCTACATCGAGACGCCCGGCTTCGAGAACGTCGAGCTGTTCGCGCGCGGTGTCGGTGAGTCCACCGACATCGTCACCAAGGAGATGTACGCCTTCGAGACCAAGGGCGGCGACCGGCTCGCGCTGCGTCCCGAGGGTACGGCGTCGGTGCTGCGCGCCGCGCTGGAGGCCAACCTGCACAAGGCGGGCAACCTGCCGGTCAAGCTCTGGTACTCGGGCTCGTACTACCGCTACGAGCGCCCCCAGAAGGGCCGTTATCGCCACTTCTCCCAGGTCGGTGCCGAGGCGATCGGCGCGGAGGACCCCGCCCTGGACGCCGAGTTGATCATCCTGGCGGACCAGGCGTACCGGTCGCTCGGCCTGAGCGACTTCCGCATCCTGCTCAACAGCCTGGGCGACAAGGAGTGCCGCCCCGTCTACCGGGCGGCCCTCCAGGAGTTCCTGCGCGGCCTCGACCTCGACGAGGACACCCTGCGCCGGGCGGACATCAACCCGCTGCGCGTGCTGGACGACAAGCGCGAGTCGGTGCAGAAGCAGCTCGTGGGCGCCCCCCTGCTGCGCGACTACCTCTGCGACGCCTGCAAGACGTACCACGAGGAGGTCCGCGAGCTGATCACGGCGGCGGGCGTCGCCTTCGAGGACGACCCGAAGCTGGTGCGCGGCCTGGACTACTACACGCGGACCACCTTCGAGTTCGTCCACGACGGGCTCGGCTCGCAGTCCGCGGTGGGCGGCGGCGGCCGCTACGACGGCCTGTCCGAGATGATCGGCGGCCCCGCGCTGCCGTCCGTCGGCTGGGCCCTCGGCGTGGACCGCACGGTGCTCGCCCTGGAGGCGGAGGGCGTCGAGCTCGAACTGCCCGCCGTCACCAGCGTGTTCGCGGTGCCGCTCGGCGAGGAGGCACGCCGCGTGCTGTTCGCCAAGGTCACCGAGTTGCGCAAGCAGGGCGTCGCCGCCGACTTCTCCTACGGCGCCAAGGGCCTCAAGGGCGCGATGAAGAACGCCAACCGCAGTGGCGCCCGCTACACGATCGTGGCCGGCGAACGCGACCTCGCCGAGGGCGTCGTCCAGCTCAAGGACATGGAGTCCGGCGAGCAGACGGCCGTCGGCGTGGGGGAGATCGTGGCCGAACTCGAAGCCCGCCTGGGCTGATCACGTCGACGAGGGCGCCGCAGGTCCCCCGGGGCCTGCGGCGCCCTCCCGCGTGTCCGGAACCGATCGGCGGGCGGTGGGTCCTTATGTGCAGCGAACGGTGGACATGCGCGCGCGTGCGGCACAATGTCCCCTGCCGGAAGCAGGCCCCCCACTCAAGTGACGGAATCGGCGTGATGAGCAAGACGACAGTCAAGGACGTCTCCACCGAGCCGGAGCCGCGCGACGCGGCCGCCGAGCCGCGCACGGTCGGCGGCAGCCGGGCCTTCGCCCTGCTGCTGGTGATCACGGGCGCGGCAGGGCTGCTCGCCGCCTGGGTCATCACGCTCGACAAGTTCAAGATCCTGGAGGCCAAGGCCCGGGGCGAGACGTTCACGCCGAGCTGCAGTCTCAACCCGATCGTCTCCTGCGGCAGCGTCATGGAGAGCGCCCAGGCCTCCGTCTTCGGGTTCCCCAACCCGATGCTGGGCCTGGTCACCTACGGCATCGTGATCTGCGTCGGCGTGAGCCTGCTCGCCCGGGCCCGCTTCCCGCGCTGGTACTGGCTCACCTTCAACGCGGGCACGCTCTTCGGCGTCGTCTTCTGCGCCTGGCTGATGTTCCAGTCGCTGTACCGGATCAACGCGCTGTGCCTGTGGTGCTCGCTGGCCTGGGTCGCCACGATCGTCATGTTCTGGTACGTCACCTCGTTCAACGTCCGAAGCGGCTTCCTGCCGGCCCCGGACGGCCTCAAGCGCTTCTTCGCCGAGTTCACCTGGGTGCTGCCCGTCACCCACGTCGGGATCATCGTCATGCTGATCCTGACCCGCTGGGGCAGTCAGCTCTGGGCCTGAGCCCAGGGGCGGGCGGCGTTGTCGGTGCCGTGATTTAGGGTTTCCAGCGTGGAGCCCGACCTGTTCACCGCCGCCGCCGAAGACCGCCAGGAGAAGGACCCGAGCGCGAGTCCCCTGGCGGTGCGGATGCGCCCCCGCACCCTCGACGAGGTGGTGGGCCAGCAGCACCTGCTGAAGCCCGGCTCACCCCTGCGCCGCCTGGTCGCCGCAGGCGCCGGAGGACCCGCGGGGCCCTCCTCGGTGATCCTCTGGGGCCCGCCCGGCACGGGCAAGACGACCCTGGCCTACGTCGTCTCCAAGGCGACCGACAAACGGTTCGTGGAGCTGTCCGCGATCACGGCCGGCGTCAAGGAGGTCCGTGCGGTCATCGACGGCGCCCGCCGCGCCACCGGCGGCTTCGGCAAGGAGACCGTCCTCTTCCTGGACGAGATCCACCGCTTCAGCAAGGCCCAGCAGGACTCGCTCCTGCCGGCCGTCGAGAACCGCTGGGTCACGCTGATCGCGGCGACGACCGAGAACCCGTACTTCTCGATCATCTCGCCCCTGCTCTCCCGCTCCCTGCTGCTGACCCTGGAGCCCCTGACCGACGACGACGTGCGCGACCTGATCCGGCGCGCCCTCGCCGACGAGCGCGGTCTCGCCGGCGCCGTGGCCCTCCCTGAGGACACCGAGGCCCACCTCCTGCGGATCGCCGGCGGCGACGCCCGCCGTGCGCTGACCGCCCTGGAGGCCGCCGCCGGAGCCGCCCTCGACAAGGGGGAGGCCGAGATCGGCCTCACGACCCTGGAGGAGACCGTCGACCGCGCCGCGGTCAAGTACGACCGCGACGGCGACCAGCACTACGACGTGGCCAGCGCCCTCATCAAGTCGATCCGCGGCTCCGACGTGGACGCCGCGCTGCACTACCTGGCCCGGATGATCGAGGCGGGCGAGGATCCCCGCTTCATCGCCCGCCGCCTGATGATCTCCGCCAGCGAGGACATCGGCCTGGCCGACCCGCAGGCCCTGCCGATCGCGGTCGCCGCCGCCCAGGCCGTCGCGATGATCGGCTTCCCCGAGGCCGCCCTCACCCTCAGCCACGCCACCATCGCGCTGGCCCTGGCGCCGAAGTCCAACGCCGCGACGACCGCGATCGGCGCCGCCCTGGAGGACGTGCGCAAGGGTCACGCGGGGACGGTGCCCGCGCATCTGCGGGACTCCCACTACAAGGGCGCGGGCAAGCTGGGCCACGGGCAGGGCTACGTGTACCCGCACGACCTGCCCGAGGGCATCGCCGAGCAGCAGTACGCGCCGGACGCCCTCAAGGACCGGGAGTACTACACCCCGACCCGGCACGGCGCCGAGGCACGGTACGCGGACGCCGTCGAGTGGACCAGGAAACACCTCGGTCGTAAGCGGTCCTGAGCACCCTGTAGAATCCCTCGGAGTGCTGAGTCCCGTGCAGTCAGAGCGGGACAGCCAGTCGGAGATCCAGTCCCTCGTGGACTGACTCCAGGAGCGTCGCGCACCGTCGAATGGTGTCGCGGGCAGCCCACCACCACCCCAGCAAGACGGGACCGGTCGGTGGGCCGTTCGTGTGCTGCACGTATGTGCCCAGACCAGGGAGCGGCTGCCCAGCGGGTCCCTCGCGGACCTGGTGGGTTTCCCCGGCTGCGGATGCGACCTCCCTCGATCTGACAAGCCGGAAACTAGGAAAGAGAACAGACAGTGGCGAACCAGTCCCGCCCCAAGGTCAAGAAGTCGCGTGCCCTCGGCATCGCGCTGACCCCGAAGGCCGTCAAGTACTTCGAGGCCCGCCCCTACCCGCCGGGTGAGCACGGCCGCGGCCGCAAGCAGAACTCGGACTACAAGGTCCGTCTGCTGGAGAAGCAGCGTCTGCGCGCGCAGTACGACGTGTCCGAGCGTCAGCTCGTCCGCGCCTACGAGCGTGCCTCCAAGGTTCAGGGCAAGACCGGTGAGGCCCTGATCATCGAGCTGGAGCGCCGTCTCGACGCCCTGGTCCTGCGTTCGGGCATCGCCCGCACGATCTACCAGGCCCGTCAGATGGTCGTCCACGGCCACATCGAGGTCAACGGCCAGAAGGTCGACAAGCCCTCGTTCCGCGTCCGTCCCGACGACGTCGTGATGGTCCGCGAGCGCAGCCGCGAGAAGACCCTCTTCTCCATCGCCCGCGAGGGCGGCTTCGCCCCCGACGGCGAGACCCCGCGCTACCTCCAGGTGAACCTCCGCGCCCTGGCCTTCCGCCTGGACCGCGAGCCGAACCGCAAGGAGATCCCGGTGATCTGCGACGAGCAGCTCGTCGTCGAGTACTACGCCCGCTGATCCGGACGTAGCACCACCGCGCATCAGCCCGCCGTCTCGCCGCCCTGCCGGGTGGGCGAGGCGGCGGGCTCTCGCATGTGCGCGACGCCCCGCGCCTGCCGCGCGGGCCCACGCGGCTCCGGCACCACCGCGACCGGCCCCGGCCGGCCGAGGGCCAGAGCCACCGCCTCCTCCCGGCCCAGCCGCGCGCCCTGGCGTACGCACGCCTCGTACCGCTCGTCGCCGAGCAGTTGCCGGGCCGTCGCCTCGCACAGCTCGTGCGGGGTGTTGTAGTAGGCCGAGCCGAACAACGGCAGCCCCACCGACGGCCACATCCCCTGTGCCGCTCCCTGGAGCACCGCGGCCTCGACCGGATCGCCGTCCGCCGTGGTCACCAGCGCGAGCAGCTCGATCGCCAGCACCGAGCCGAGCAGGTCGTGGAACGCCTCGGCGCCGGACAGGCAGTCGGTGAGCAGCGCGCGGGCACCGGCCGGGTCGCCCTCGGTCCAGGCGGCGTACGCCAGGACGAACAGCGCGTAGCCCCGGGCCCAGCGCTCGCCGTGGTCCTCGCACACCCGGCGCACGTCGTCGCAGAGTTTCACCGCGTCCGCCAGATCACCCTGGAACGCGCGCGCCATCGCCAGCTCCACCTGACCCATCAGGACGTTGCTGTTCAGCTCGCCGATCTCCTGGTAGCGGTCCAGCGCCGAGCGCAGCAGCGTTTCTGCGCGGGGCATGTCGTCCGTGACCAGCGCCAGACAACCGGTGCGGTGCTCCGCGTATGCCAGCGCCGTGTCGTTCCCGGACCGTTCCGCCTCCTCCCGGCACTCCTGGAGCGCGGCCAGCGCCGCGACCGGATCCCCCTGGAGGACGGCGACGTAACCGAGCACCCACAGCGCCTTGAGCCGCGACTGCTCGTTTCCGGAGTCCAGTTGCAGGCCCCGCTCCAGCCAGTGCCGGCCCTCCGAGAGCCGGCCGCAGCCCGCCCAGCAGAACCACAGCGAGCCCGCCAGGTACTGGCCGAGGTGCGCCTCGTCCGGCTCGGTAAGGCAGTAGTCCAGGGCGGAGCGCAGATTCGGCAGTTCCACGTCGACGCGCGCCGCCACCTCGCCCTGGCGCGGCGAGAACCAGTCCAGCTCGCACCAGGTCGCCAAACCCACGTACCAGTCGCGGTGCCTCCGCCGCAGCCGGGCCGCGTCCCCGGCCGCCGTCAGCCACTGGGTGCCGTACGCCCGGAGCGTGTCCAGCATCCGGTAGCGCAGCCCCGCCGGGGTCTCCTCGCGGGTGACCACGGACTGCTCGATCAGCTCGGTCAGCACGTCGAGGACGTCGTCGGCGTCCAGCCCGCCGCCGCTGCACACGTACTCGGCGGCCTCCAGGTCGAAGGCGCCGGCGAAGACCGACAGGCGCGCCCACAGCAGCCGCTCCCCGGGCGTGCACAGCTCATGGCTCCAGCCGATCGCGGTGCGCAGCGTCTGATGCCGGTGCGGCGCCTTTCGCCCGCCGCCGGTCAGCAGCCGGAACCGGTCGTCGAGCCGTTCCAGCAACTGCCCGGGGGAGAGTGCCCGCAGCCGTCCCGCCGCCAGCTCGATCGCCAGCGGGATCCCGTCCAGACGCCGGCACACCTCCCGTACGGCCACGTCGTCGTCGCACGCCGCCCCGTGCTGCGCGGCGCGGTCCGCGAACAGCTCGACGGCCTCCGGCCCGCCCAGCGGCGCCAGCGGGAAGAGCCGTTCGCCCGCCACTCCCAGCGGTCTGCGGCCCACCGCGAGCACCCGCAAGCCCGGCGCCCGCCGCAGCAGCTCCGTCACCAGCGCGGCGCACGCGTCCACCAGATGCTCGAACCCGTCCAGGAGCAGCAGGAGTCGGCGCTCGGCGAGCTGGGCGAGGAGGGCCTCGCGCGGCGGCCGCGTGGTGTGGTCGGTCAGCCCCAGCGCCTCCGCGACCGCGTGGTCGACCAGCTCCGGGTCGCACACCGGCTCCAGCTCGACGCGCCATACCCCGCCCGGCGCCGCGTACCCGGCGGCCGCCCTGGCCGCGAGCCGCGACTTGCCCACCCCGCCGGTCCCCGTCACGGTCACCAGCCGGGAGGAGTCCAGCGCCCGGGCCAGCCCGGCGAGTTCGGCCGACCGGCCCACGAACGCGTCCAGCTCCAGAGGGAGATTGCCGAGAGTGGGCCCGCCGTCGCGCTGAGGTGCTCGCATAGGACACGGAGCGTACTGAACCGTGTTCATTCCGTACAATCGCTTCGCGCAACTCGGCCGCGGCCGCGCCGTAATCCGGTACGGAGCGCGATCCCCGGCGCGATAGGCTCGGTGCACGACTTTTTCGATGTTCAGGCACGTTTAGGGAGCGGGTGCGCAGTGTCCGGTGGAGAGGTGGCCGGCATCCTGGTGGCCGTCTTCTGGGCGATCCTGGTCTCCTTCCTCGCCGTGGCTCTGGCGAGGCTGGCCCAGACGCTCAGGGCGACCACCAAGCTGGTGGCGGACGTGACCGACCAGGCGGTGCCGCTGCTGGCGGACGCCTCCTCGGCGGTGCGCTCCGCGCAGACCCAGATCGACCGGGTCGACGCCATCGCCTCCGACGTCCAGGAGGTCACGTCGAACGCGTCGGCGCTGTCCACGACCGTCGCCTCCACCTTCGGCGGCCCGCTGGTCAAGGTCGCCGCCTTCGGTTACGGCGTGCGCCGGGCCCTCGGCGGCGGCAAGGAGGACGCGCCCGCGAAGTCGTCGAGGCGTACCGTGATCGTGGGCCGGACCGTGCCGGCCGCGCGGCGGGCGAAGCGGAAGAAGGACTGAGGCCAGCGATGTTCCGCCGTACGTTCTGGTTCACCACGGGTGTCGCCACCGGCGTGTGGGCCACCACCAAGGTCAACCGCAAGCTGAAGCAGCTCACCCCCGAGAGCCTCGCCGCCACGGCGGCGAACAAGGCGATCGAGGCGGGGCACCGGCTCAAGGACCGGGCGGTGGGCTTCGCGCTCGACGTCCGCGCCAACATGGCCCAGCGCGAGGCCGAACTCCAGGACGCACTGGGTCTGGACGCCGATCCGGAGCTGCCCCCCGCGCGGCGGTACGCCGCCATCGAGAACCGCACCAAGCCGAAGACGTACGTCACCGACCACACGACGTACACGTACAACCGGAATGAGGACCACTGATGGAGTCGGCTGAGATCCGCCGCCGCTGGCTGAGCTTCTTCGAGGAGCGCGGGCACACCGTCGTCCCTTCGGCGTCGCTCATCGCGGACGACCCGACTCTGCTCCTCGTCCCCGCCGGCATGGTGCCCTTCAAGCCCTACTTCCTGGGCGAGGTCAAGCCGCCGTTCCCGCGCGCCACCAGCGTGCAGAAGTGCGTGCGCACCCCGGACATCGAAGAGGTCGGCAAGACCACCCGGCACGGCACCTTCTTCCAGATGTGCGGCAACTTCTCCTTCGGCGACTACTTCAAGGAAGGCGCCATCAAGTACGCCTGGGAGCTGCTCACCAGCCCCCAGGACAAGGGTGGTTACGGCCTGGAGCCGGAGAAGCTCTGGATCACCGTCTACCAGGACGACGACGAGGCCGAGCGCATCTGGCACGAGGTCGTCGGCGTGCCGAAGGAGCGCATCCAGCGCCTCGGCATGAAGGACAACTACTGGTCCATGGGCGTCCCCGGCCCCTGCGGCCCCTGCTCCGAGATCAACTACGACCGCGGCCCCGAGTTCGGCGCCGAGGGCGGCCCCGCCGTCAACGACGAGCGGTACGTGGAGATCTGGAACCTCGTCTTCATGCAGTACGAGCGGGGCGAGGGCATCGGCAAGGACAACTTCGAGATCCTCGGCGAACTGCCGAGCAAGAACATCGACACGGGCCTCGGCCTGGAGCGGCTCGCCATGATTCTGCAGGGCGTGCAGAACATGTACGAGATCGACACCTCGATGGCGGTCATCAAGAAGGCCACCGAGCTGACCGGCGTCGCCTACGGGGACGCCCACGGCTCGGACGTCTCGCTGCGCGTCGTCACCGACCACATGCGCACGTCCGTCATGCTCATCGGCGACGGCGTCACCCCCGGCAACGAGGGCCGCGGCTACGTGCTGCGCCGCATCATGCGCCGCGCCATCCGCAACATGCGCCTGCTCGGCGCCACCGGCCCGGTCGTCAAGGACCTGGTCGACACGGTCATCGCGATGATGGGCCAGCAGTACCCCGAGCTCATCACCGACCGCGAGCGCATCGAGAAGGTCGCCGTCGCCGAGGAGAACGCCTTCCTCAAGACGCTGAAGGCCGGCACCAACATCCTCGACACCGCCGTCACCGAGACCAAGCAGTCCGGGGGCACCGTCCTCGCCGGCGACAAGGCGTTCCTGCTCCACGACACCTGGGGCTTCCCGATCGACCTCACCCTGGAGATGGCCGCCGAGCAGGGCCTGTCCGTGGACGAGGACGGGTTCCGGCGCCTGATGAAGGAGCAGCGCGAACGCGCCAAGGCGGACGCCCAGGCCAAGAAGACCGGGCACGCCGACGTCGGCGCCTACCGCGAGATCGCCGACAGCGCCGGCGAGACCGACTTCATCGGCTACACCGACACCGAGGGTGAGAGCACCGTCGTCGGCATCCTCGTCGACGGCGTCTCCTCCCCGGCCGCCACCGAGGGCGACGAGGTCGAGATCGTCCTGGACCGCACCCCCTTCTACGCCGAGGGCGGCGGCCAGATCGGCGACACCGGCCGCATCAAGGTGGACTCCGGTGCCGTGATCGAGGTCCGCGACTGCCAGAAGCCGGTCCCGGGCGTCTACGTCCACAAGGGCGTCGTCCAGGTGGGCGAGGTGACCGTCGGCGCCAAGGCGCTCGCCGCCATCGACGGCCGTCGCCGCACGGCCATCGCCCGCGCCCACTCGGCCACCCACCTCACCCACCAGGCCCTGCGCGACGCGCTCGGCCCGACGGCCGCCCAGGCCGGCTCCGAGAACCAGCCCGGACGCTTCCGCTTCGACTTCGGCTCGCCTGCCGCCGTCCCGACGGCCGTGATGACCGACGTCGAGCAGAAGATCAACGAGGTGCTCGCCCGCGACCTCGACGTGCACGCCGAGGTCATGGGCATCGACGAGGCCAAGAAGCAGGGCGCGATCGCCGAGTTCGGCGAGAAGTACGGCGAGCGCGTGCGCGTCGTGACCATCGGCGACTTCTCCAAGGAGCTGTGCGGCGGCACGCACGTGCACAACACCGCCCAGCTGGGTCTCGTGAAGCTGCTCGGCGAGTCCTCCATCGGCTCGGGTGTGCGCCGGATCGAAGCCCTGGTCGGCATGGACGCCTACAACTTCCTCGCCCGCGAGCACACGGTCGTCGCCCAGCTCCAGGAGTTGGTCAAGGGCCGCCCGGAGGAGCTTCCGGAGAAGATCTCCGCCATGCTCGGCAAGCTGAAGGACGCCGAGAAGGAGATCGAGAAGTTCCGCGCCGAGAAGGTGCTCCAGGCGGCCGCCGGTCTCGCCGGGTCCGCCCGGGACGTACGGGGTGTGGCCCTCGTGACCGGTCAGGTCCCCGACGGCACCAGCGCCGACGACCTGCGCAAGCTGGTGCTCGACGTGCGCGGGCGCATCCAGGGCGGCCGGGCCGCCGTGGTGGCCCTGTTCACGACCGTGGGCGGAAAGCCGCTGACCGTCATCGCCACCAACGAGGCCGCCCGTGAGCGCGGCCTCAAGGCCGGCGACCTGGTCCGCGCCGCCGCCAAGACCCTCGGCGGCGGCGGTGGCGGCAAGCCGGACGTCGCCCAGGGCGGCGGCCAGAACCCGGCGGCCGTCGGCGAGGCCGCCGACGCCGTCGAGCGGCTCGTGGCGGAGACGGCCAAGTAAGGGCTTGGTGAAGATGCGCAGAGGACGCCGTCTCGCGATCGACGTGGGGGACGCCCGGATCGGGGTCGCCTCGTGCGACCCCGACGGGATCCTCGCCACGCCCGTCGAGACGGTCCCCGGCCGGGACGTCCCCGCGGCGCACCGCCGGCTGAAGCAGATCGTCGAGGAGTACGAGCCGATCGAGGTCGTGGTCGGACTCCCTCGCTCCCTCAAGGGGGGCGAGGGCCCGGCCGCGGTGAAGGTCCGTGGCTTCGCCCAGGAGCTGGCCAAGGGCGTCGCCCCCGTCCCGGTACGCCTTGTGGACGAGCGGATGACGACCGTGACGGCAGGTCAGAGCCTGCGGGCGTCCGGCATGAAGTCCAAGAAGGGCCGGGCGGTCATCGACCAGGCGGCCGCCGTCATCATTCTGCAGCAGGCACTGGAATCCGAACGGGTGTCAGGTAAAGCCCCGGGCGAGGGCGTCGAAGTGGTCATCTGATCGCGATACGGTAACGTTCCGCGCGATGCGGCAGCGTTCGAACAGCCGCCGCACAGCAAGAGGCGGAACGGGAGCCGAGCCGGAAGCCACGCGACCGCCGCCTCGCGGCTCTAGGGGATCGATGACTGAGTATGGCCGGGGCCAAGGCTCCGAACCGTGGCATCCGCAGGACCCGTTGTACGGGGACGGCGGATGGGGAGGACAGCAGGCCGGTCCCGGCCAGCAGTCCCCCTACGGCGGCCAGCCGCAGCACTATCCAGAGCAGCCGCAGCAGCCGCAGTACGGCGACTGGGGCACCGGCGAGCACCCCGGCTACGGCCAGGCGCAGCAGCACTACCAGCAGCAGTACGAGCAGCAGCAGCACTACGCCGCGCAGGCGCAGCAGTCGTACGGCGGCACCCAGCAGCAGTACGACACCGGCGGCTGGGCCACCGGCGCGCAGCCGCATCTGCCCTACGGCGGCGACCCGACCGACCCCGTGTATCCCCAGCAGCCGGCGGCCTACGGCGGTGAGCAGCCCGACTTCTACGGCACTCCCGACGCCTACCCGCCGCCCGAGCCGCCCAGCCGGCGGCGCGCCGAACCGGAGCCCAGGACCGACTGGGACCCGGGCCCGGACCAGGGTGAGCACGCGTTCTTCTCGGGGGAGGACGAGGACGACGACGAGCCCGCGGACCGGCGCGGGCGCGGTGAGCGACGGGGGCGCGGTGGCAAGGGCAAGGGCAAGAAGAGCCGCAACGGATGTGCCTGCCTGGTGGTCGCCCTGGTGTTCGGTGGCGGTCTGGCCGGCGTCAGCTACTTCGGCTACCAGTTCTACCAGGATCGTTTCGGCGCGGCCCCCGACTACGCGGGCGAGGGCACGAGCGAGCAGGTGACCGTCGAGGTCCCCAAGGGCGCGAGCGGCGCCGAGATCGGCCGTCGACTGAAGGACGCCGGCGTCGTCAAGAGCGTCGACGCCTTCGTGGCCGCGCAGTCGCAGAACGCCGACGGCGAATCGATCCAGGCGGGCGCCTATCTGCTGAAGAAGCAGATGTCGGCGGCGAGCGCCGTCGAGATGATGCTCGACCCGAAGAGCCAGAACAACGTGATGGTCACCCCGGGCCAGCGCAACGGGGGCGTCTACAACGCCATCGACGAGAAGCTCGGCCTGGAGGCCGGCACCACCCAGGACGTCGCCGAGAAGCAGTACAAGAAGCTCGGCCTGCCCAGCTGGGCGAACAACGACCCCGACATCAAGGACCCGCTGGAGGGCTTCCTCTACCCGGGCACCTATCCCGCGGCCAAGGGCATGAAGCCCGAGGCGGTCCTGAAGGAAATGGTCGGCCAGGCCAGCCGCCAGTACTCCCAGTACGACCTCGCGGCCAAGGCCAAGGCGCTGGATCTGGAGGACCCGCTGCAGGTCATCACGGTCGCCAGCCTCGTCCAGGCCGAGGGCAAGACCGAGGACGACTTCCGCAAGATGGCCGAGGTGGTCTACAACCGCCTGAAGCCGGACAACACGGAGACCAACCAGCTCCTCCAGTTCGACTCGACCTTCAACTACCTGAAGGGCGAGAGCAACATCAACATCAGCGAAGCCGAGATCCAGAGCAACCAGGACCCGTTCAACACGTACACCCAGAAGGGTCTGCCGCCCGGACCGATCGGCAACCCCGGCGCCGACGCGCTGAAGGCGACGCTGAACCCGACCGACGAGGGCTGGATGTACTTCGTGGCGACCGACGGCCGCCACAACACCGAGTTCGCCCGCACGCACGACGAGTTCCTGGAGCTCAAGGAAAAGTTCAATGAGAGCTCGGGCAACTGACGCCCGCCGCGCCGCCGTCCTCGGCTCGCCCATCGCCCACTCCCTGTCCCCGGTGCTGCACCGGGCGGCCTACCGGGAACTGGGGCTGACGGGCTGGACCTACGACCGGTTCGAGGTCGACGAGGAGGGGCTGCCGGGCTTCTTCGCGCAGCTCGGCCCCGAGTGGGCCGGGCTGTCGCTGACCATGCCGCTGAAGCGGGCCGTGATCCCGTTGCTCGACGAGATCAGCGACACCGCGGCCTCGGTCGAGGCGGTCAACACCGTCGTCCTCACCGACGACGGCCGCCGCGTCGGTGACAACACCGACATCCCCGGCATGGTCGCCGCCCTGCGCGAGCACGGCATCGAGCAGACCGACACGGCCGCGATCCTCGGCGCCGGCGCCACCGCGTCGTCGGCGCTGGCCGCGCTCGCCCGGATCTGCACCGGCGAGGTCGTCGCCTACGTCCGCAGCGCCGCCCGGGCCGCCGAGATGCGCCGCTGGGGCGAACGTCTCGAGGTCGACGTCAGGGTCGCCGACTGGGCGGACGCGGCCGAGGCCCTGCACCATCCGCTGGTCGTCGCGACCACGCCGGCCGGTACCACCGACGCGCTCGCCGCCGCCGTGCCGGAGCGGCCCGCGACGCTCTTCGACGTGCTGTACGACCCGTGGCCGACCGTGCTGGCGGCGCGCTGGTCCGGGTACGGCGGGGCCGTCGTCAGCGGGCTCGACCTGCTGGTCCACCAGGCGGTGCTCCAGGTCGAGCAGGTGACGGGCCGAACGCCCGCGCCGCTGGACGCGATGCGCAAGGCCGGCGAGCACGCACTGACCGGTCGCTGAGCCGCCCCGCTCGGGTGCGGCACCGGGCACGCCCCGTGACCGCCCGCTGACACGGTCCGTCCGACTGCTGGACCGGCGGCCTGACCGGATGCCGGGACGTGGGAGGATCGAACGTGGCGGGCCAGGGCCGCGCACCCGGGTCGCGCCACCGCGCTACGCGAGCAGACGCGTACGCCGGTCGGTAACGGGCGCGAGCACAGAGGAGCACCGTTGAGCAGGTTGCGCTGGCTGACCGCGGGGGAGTCCCACGGCCCCGCACTCGTCGCGACGCTGGAGGGCCTTCCCGCCGGCGTGCCGATCACCACGGAGATGGTGGCGGACCACCTGGCGAGGCGGCGGCTCGGCTACGGTCGCGGCGCGCGCATGAAGTTCGAGCGGGACGAGGTCACCTTCCTCGGTGGGGTCCGCCACGGGCTGACCCTGGGCTCGCCGGTCGCCGTCATGGTCGGCAACACCGAGTGGCCCAAGTGGGAGAAGGTCATGGCGGCCGACCCCGTGGACCCGGACGAGCTGGCCGCGCTGGCCCGCAACGCGCCGCTGACCCGCCCCCGGCCCGGCCACGCCGACCTCGCCGGCATGCAGAAGTACGGCTTCGACGAGGCCCGTCCGATCCTGGAGCGCGCGTCGGCCCGGGAGACGGCGGCCCGTGTGGCGCTCGGCGCGGTCGCGCGGTCGTACCTGAAGGAGACCGCGGGCATCGAGATCGTCAGCCATGTCGTGGAGCTCGCGGCGGCCAAGGCCCCCTACGGCGTCCACCCCACCCCGGCCGACGTCGAGAAGCTGGACGCCGACCCGGTGCGCTGCCTGGACGCCGACGCGTCGAAGGCGATGGTCGCGGAGATCGACCAGGCCCACAAGGACGGCGACACCCTCGGCGGGGTCGTCGAGGTGCTCGCGTACGGGGTGCCGGTGGGCCTCGGCTCGCACGTGCACTGGGACCGCCGCCTCGATGCCCGGCTGGCCGCCGCGCTGATGGGCATCCAGGCGATCAAGGGGGTCGAGGTCGGCGACGGCTTCGAGCTGGCCCGGGTGCCGGGCTCCAAGGCGCACGACGAGATCGTCACCACGGACGACGGCATCCGGCGCGCCACCGGCCGCTCAGGCGGCACCGAGGGCGGGCTCACCACGGGTGAGCTGCTGCGGGTGCGCGCCGCGATGAAGCCGATCGCGACCGTGCCGCGCGCGCTGCGCACGGTGGACGTCGTGACCGGCGAGACCACCCAGGCCCACCACCAGCGCTCGGACGTGTGCGCGGTCCCGGCCGCCGGCATCGTCGCCGAGGCGATGGTGGCGCTGGTCCTCGCGGACGCGGTCGCGGAGAAGTTCGGCGGCGACAGCGTGACCGAGACCGCCCGCAACGTCCGCTCCTACCTCGACCACCTGGCGATCCGATGAGCGGGCCGCTGGCCGTGCTCGTCGGCCCCATGGGTGTCGGCAAGTCCACCGTCGGCCATCTGCTGGCCGAGCGGCTCGGCGTCGGCTTCCGGGACACCGACGAGGACATCGTCGCGCAGCAGGGCCGTACCGTCGCCGACATCTTCGTCGAGGACGGCGAGGCCGTCTTCCGCGCGCTGGAGAAGCAGGCGGTGCGCACGGCGCTGGCCGAGCACACCGGCGTGCTGGCGCTGGGTGGCGGGGCCGTCCTCGACGCCGGCTCGCGGGAGCTGCTCGCCGGACACCAGGTCGTGTACCTCTCGATGGACGTCGAGGAGGCGGTCCGACGCACCGGTCTGAACGCGGCCCGGCCGCTGCTGGCCGTCAACCCGCGCAAGCAGTGGCGGGAGCTGATGGAGGCGCGGCGGCACCTGTACGAGGAAGTGGCGCGCTCGGTGGTGGCCACCGACGGCCGTACGCCCGAAGAGGTCACCCAAGAGGTGCTGGACGCCCTGGAGTTGAAGGAAGCATGAGCGAGTCAGTGACGCGGATCCAGGTCGGCGGCACCGCGGGCAGTGAGCCGTACGAGGTCCTGGTGGGCCGTCAGCTGCTCGGGGAGCTCGGCGCCCTGATCGGCGACCGGGCCAAGCGGGTCGCCGTCATTCACCCCGAGGCCCTGGCCGAGACCGGCGAGGCGCTGCGCGCCGACCTGGCCGAGCAGGGCTTCGAGGCGGTCGCCATCCAGGTGCCGAACGCGGAGGAGGCCAAGACGGCCGAGGTCGCCGCGTACTGCTGGAAGGCGCTCGGACAGTCGGGCTTCACCCGCACCGACGTCGTCGTGGGCGTCGGCGGCGGCGCGACCACCGACCTCGCCGGCTTCGTGGCCGCGACCTGGCTGCGCGGGGTGCGCTGGATCGCGATCCCCACCACGGTCCTCGCCATGGTCGACGCGGCCGTCGGCGGCAAGACCGGCATCAACACGGCCGAGGGCAAGAACCTGGTCGGCGCCTTCCATCCGCCCGTCGGTGTCCTGTGCGACCTCGCCGCCCTGGACTCGCTGCCGGTCAACGACTACGTCTCCGGGCTCGCCGAGGTCATCAAGGCGGGCTTCATCGCCGACCCCGCGATCCTGGAGCTCATCGAGTCCGACCCGGAGGCGGCGCGCACGCCGGCCGGCCCGCACACGGCGGAGCTCGTCGAGCGCTCCATCCGCGTCAAGGCCGAGGTCGTCTCCTCCGACCTCAGGGAGTCGGGGCTGCGCGAGATCCTCAACTACGGCCACACCCTCGGCCACGCCATCGAGAAGAACGAGCGCTACCAGTGGCGGCACGGCGCCGCGGTCTCCGTGGGCATGCACTTCGCCGCCGAGCTCGGCCGGCTCGCGGGCCGACTGGACGACGCCACGGCCGACCGGCACCGCACGGTCCTGGAGGCGGTCGGGCTGCCGCTGCACTACCGCTACGACCAGTGGCCCAAGCTGCTGCAGACGATGAAGGTCGACAAGAAGTCGCGCGGCGACATGCTCCGCTTCATCGTCCTGGACGGCCTCGCCAAGCCGACGGTCCTGGAGGGACCCGACCCGGCGATGCTGCTGGCGGCGTACGGCGAGGTCGGCCAGTAGTTCCGGCGCGGGGTCCGGTACGTCCCACGGGGCCCCTTCCGTCCGATTCCCCTTGCCCGCCGGGCACTTCGGGCCGTCCCCCGGCGTTCACCAAAGGACGACGGGGGACGGTACCGTTCGGTAGCGAGCGCCAATTGCCTGTACGAGACGGAGTGGCACCGGATGCAGCACGCAGTGGGGTCTCCGCTGCCGCCGCCCCACCAGCCGGGGCAGGGACCGGCCGACGGCTGGTCGCCGGCCGCACAACACCCGGGTCCGGGTCCGCACCCCCAGGGACCCGCGCCCGTCCCGCCAGGGCCCATGCCCCTCCCGCAGGGCTCCGCCCCCGTGCCCCCGCCCCCCGGTTTCTCCGGCCCCCCGCCCTCGGCTCCGCACCATCCGCCGACGGCCCCGCCGCCCCCGGACACCACAGGTCACGTCCAGCTGCCACCCGGCGGTCCGGTGACGATGCCCACCGCACCGGCCACCACCACCGTCCCCGACCCGGGGGCCACCACCCTCGCGGTGCTGCTCATCGGCCCGGCGGGCGCGGGCAAGACCAGCGTGGCCAAGTACTGGGCGGACCACCGCCGGGTGCCCACGGCCCACATCAGCCTCGACGACGTGCGCGAGTGGGTCCGCTCGGGCTTCGCCGACCCCCAGTCGGGCTGGAACGACAGCTCCGAGGCCCAGTACCGGCTGGCCCGCCGTACCTGCGGCTTCGCCGCGCGCAACTTCCTGGCCAACGGCATCTCGTGCATCCTCGACGACGCGGTCTTCCCCGACCGCCCCGTCGTGGGCCTGGGCGGCTGGAAGCGCCATGTGGGCCCCGGCCTGCTGCCCGTCGTCCTCCTCCCCGGCCTGGACATCGTCCTGGAACGCAACGCGGAACGCTCGGGCAACCGGCGCCTCACCGACGAGGAGGTGGCCCGCATCCACGGCCGCATGGCCGGCTGGTACGGCTCGGGCCTGCCCATCATCGACAACTCCCAACTGGACGTCCCCACCACGGCCCGCGTCCTGGACGAGGTCCTCACCCGCTCCATAGCGAGCCCTCCGGCCTGGTGAGGCACGGGGCGTGAGAACGCCGCCGCCAAGGGGCCGGGGGACCCCGGGACCGACACCGAGCCACCGTGCACCGCCCGCGTTCTGGACGAGGTCCTCACCGGCTCGATGGGGAGCCCTCCGGCCTGGTGAGGCGGGGAGCGTGAGGGAGCCACCGCAACCGGCGCGCACCGGACGCGAGCCGGCGCGTTGAGCGGTATGGCCCGCTTCTGGACGAGGTCCTCACCGGCTCGACAGCGAGCCTTCCGGCCTGGTGACGCGGGGAGCGTGAGGGAGCCACTGCCACCGGCGCGCACCGGACGCGGGCCGGCGCCCACAGCGCCCGGCAGCTCCGTGGGCGTCGTGACCCGCCCGCACCTGCGTGGTCGGCCCACCGCCCACTCGGCCTCCCCGAGCGGCGCCCCCGGCCCAAAGCTCTTACGCTCGGCACATGTCAGAGGTGTACGCGACCCGCCGGACCCGGCTACGGGAGCGCTGCAACGCGGCCGGCAGCGCGGCGGCGCTGATCTCCCGGCCCGCCAACGTGCGCTACCTCGCGGGCGCGGCCCCCAAGGGCGCCGTACTGCTGCTGGGCAAGCAAGAGGATCTGCTGGTCAGCCCAGGTCCCCCGGACGACCGCCCCACCGAGGGCCGGCTGGACGAGACCCTGCCGCTGCGCACGCTCCCCGCCCCCGGCGGCGACTCCGCCGTCGCCGCCGCCGACCTCGCCACCGACCAGGGCGCCGACTCCCTCGCCGTGGAGGAGCACCACCTCACCGTCGCCCGCCATCGGGCCATCGGCTCGGCCGCCCCCGCCCTGCGCCTCGCCGATCTCGGCAACGCCGTCGAGCAGCTCAGGGTCGTCAAGGACGAGGAAGAGATCTCCTGCCTGCGCATCGGAGCCGAGATCGCCGACCAGGCCCTCGGTGAGCTGCTGGAGTCGATTCTCGTGGGCCGCACCGAGCGCCACCTCGCCCTGGAACTCGAACGCCGCCTCGTCGACCACGGCGCCGACGGCCCCGCCTTCGCCACCTCGGTCGCCACCGGCGCCAACGCCGGCCGACGTGGCCACCGCCCCACGGACCGCCGCGTCGAGGAGGGCGACTTCCTCTCCGTCTGCCTGGGCGCCACCTACCGCGGCTACCGCTGCGAGATCGGCCGTACGTTCGTCATCGGCACCTCCCCGGCGGACTGGCAGATCGAGCTCTACGACCTGGTCTTCGCCGCCCAGCGGGCCGGCCGCGAGATGCTCGCCCCCGGCTCCGCCTACCGCGACGTGGACCGCGCGGCGCGCCAGGTGCTGGACTCCGCCGGGTACGGGCAGGGCCTCCCGGAGCTCATCGGTCACGGTGTGGGGCTCGAAATCGACGAGGACCCGCAGCTGGCCCCCACGGCCATGGGTAAACTGGACGCTTGCGTGCCGGTCACCGTCGAACCGGGGGTCCACCTCCCGGGCCGGGGCGGTGTCCGGATCGATGACACGCTCGTCGTGCGCCCCGAGGCGGACGGCGGACCCGAGCTACTCACCATCACGACCAAGGAGCTGCTCGCGCTCTAGCCTCAGAGCTGTCGCGCCTGCCCCCGGGTCGTCCACGTAAGTCCAGGAGATTGAAGCAACCGTGGCTTCCACGAACGACCTCAAGAACGGCATGGTGCTCAAGCTCGACGGCGGCCAGCTCTGGTCCGTCGTCGAGTTCCAGCACGTCAAGCCCGGCAAGGGCCCGGCCTTCGTGCGCACCAAGCTCAAGAACGTGCTCTCGGGCAAGGTCGTCGACAAGACCTTCAACGCCGGCGTGAAGGTCGAGACGGCCACCGTCGACAAGCGCGACATGCAGTTCTCCTACATGGACGGCGACTACTTCGTCTTCATGGACATGGAGACCTACGACCAGCTCATGGTCGACCGCAAGGCCGTCGGCGACGCCGCCAACTTCCTGATCGAGGGCTTCACCGCCACCGTCGCGCAGCACGAGGGCGAGGTGCTCTTCGTAGAGCTGCCGGCCGCCGTCGAGCTCGTCGTCCAGGAGACCGAGCCGGGCGTGCAGGGCGACCGCTCCACCGGCGGCACCAAGCCCGCCACCCTGGAGACCGGTCACCAGATCCAGGTCCCGCTCTTCATCACCACCGGTGAGAAGATCAAGGTCGACACCCGCACCAGCGACTACCTCGGCCGGGTGAACAGCTAACCGTGGCTGCCCGCAACACGGCCCGCAAGCGCGCCTTCCAGATCCTCTTCGAGGCCGACCAGCGCGGTGCCGACGTCCTGACGGTGCTCGCCGACTGGATCCGGCACTCGCGGACCGACACCCGGCAGCCGCCGGTGAGCGAGTACACGATGGAGCTGGTCGAGGGCTACGCGGGGCACGCGACGCGCATCGACGAGCTGATCGCCCAGTACTCGGTGGGCTGGACCCTCGACCGGATGCCGGTCGTCGACCGCAACATCCTGCGGCTCGGCGCGTACGAGCTGATCTGGGTCGACGACACCCCGGACGCGGTCGTGCTGGACGAGATGGTGCAGCTCGCGAAGGAGTTCTCGACGGACGAGTCGCCCTCTTTCGTCAACGGCCTACTCGGTCGGCTGAAGGACCTGAAGCCCTCGCTGCGGCGTACCGCCGAGGACTGAACGCCCGAGAACGCCGGAGGGCCGCAGCCCGCGCTGCGGCCCTCCGGCGTTCTCATACGACCGGGGTGCCGGAGGGACGTCCGGGACCCACGAGGCGCTCAGAAAGCCGCCGGGGTGGGCGGGACCCAGGAGTTTCGGCCCCCCCCGCGGGACCGTTATGGAGAAGCGGTGGGGGGCGGGCGGCCCCCCCCCCCCCGGCGCCCCCCCCCGGGGGGGGGGGCCCCCCCCCCCGCCCCCCCCCCCCCCCCCCCGGCGCCACGTTTCTGCTGAAGCGGTGAGGGGCTCAGGCGTCCTCGTGCGACGCCACCGCGCGACGGGCGTCCGCGTCCAGCACACCCCAGCCGATCAGCTGCTCGGTCAGGACCGAGGGCGACTGGTCGTAGATCACGGCGAGGGTGCGCAGGTCGTCCTGGCGGATCGAGAGCACCTTGCCGTTGTAGTCACCGCGCTGCGACTGGATGGTGGCCGCGTAGCGCTGGAGGGGACCCGCCTTCTCGGCCGGCACCGTGGCCAGCCGCTCCAGGTCCAGGACCAGCTTCGGCGGCGGCTCGGCGGCGCCACCCGGGGTCGTGCCCGGAAGCAGCTCCTGCACGGGAACGCCGTAGAAGTCCGCCAGCTCGGCGAGTCGCTGCACGGTCACGGCGCGGTCGCCGCGCTCGTACGAACCGACCACGACCGCCTTCCAGCGCCCCTGTGACTTCTCCTCGACACCGTGGAGGGAAAGGCCCTGCTGGGTGCGGATGGCCCGGAGCTTGGCCCCGAGCTGTTTGGCGTATTCGCTGGACATATGGCTCCCCGGACACTGTGTCGACGCGACTGGTGTGGTTCCAGGCCGCGCGGCTGGTAACTCACTGTGAGGTTACGCAGCGTTACTCTCCTGCGTCAAGCCGAATGGTCCGCACCGACTCTTCCGTGGTATCGGCCGCGGCTTGGGCCGAACGGGTGATTCCGTGACCCCGTGGGGGGTGATCTGGGGTGTCGCCGGGGGCTGCTACGGTGGATGGCGCAATCCCGACGTCCTTTAAGGTCCGTCCCGTGAGGCGGAGAAGGAGGTCCGTTTCCATGGACACGCAAGAGTCCGATGCGCGGCCCGTGCTCGAAGGCCCCGACATCGCGCGGGTGCTGACCCGCATCGCCCACGAGATCGTCGAGCGCGCCAAGGGCGCCGACGACGTGGTGCTCCTCGGCATTCCGACCCGGGGCGTCTTCCTCGCCCAGCGGCTCGCGGTCAAGCTGGAGGAGATCACCGAGCGCAAAGTGCCGTGCGGTTCGCTGGACATCACCATGTACCGCGACGACCTGCGCATGCACCCACCGCGCGCGCTGGCCCGCACCGACATCCCCGGTGACGGCATCGACGGCAAGCTGGTCGTCCTCGTCGACGACGTGCTGTTCTCCGGCCGCACCATCCGCGCCGCCCTCGACGCCCTGAACGACATCGGGCGTCCCCGCGCGGTCCAGCTCGCGGTCCTCGTCGACCGGGGCCACCGCGAACTGCCCATCCGTGCCGACTACGTCGGCAAGAACCTCCCCACGTCGCTGCGGGAGACGGTCAAGGTCCAGCTCGCCGAGGAGGACGGTCGCGACACCGTGCTGCTCGGTGTGAAGCAGACCGCCCAGTAGCAACGGAAGGCGTACGGCCGCTGCCGTACGCCGGCTCGGCACGCCCCGGCGTGCTCCTGGTTGCCCGAATCCTCCCGAATGAACTGCCTTACGGAGCCTGAAAGATGCAGCGCCATCTCATCTCGGCCGCCGACCTCACCCGCGACGACGCCGTCCTGATCCTCGACACCGCCGAGGAGATGTCCCGGGTCGCCGACCGGCCGATCAAGAAACTGCCGACCCTGCGCGGCCGCACCGTGGTCAACCTCTTCTTCGAGGACTCGACCCGCACCCGGATCTCCTTCGAGGCCGCCGAGAAGCGGCTGTCGGCGGACGTCATCAACTTCACCGCCAAGGGATCCTCGGTCTCCAAGGGCGAGTCCCTCAAGGACACCGCGCAGACCCTGGAGGCCATGGGCGTCGACGCGGTCGTCATCCGGCACGGCGCCTCCGGGGCCCCCTACCGGCTGGCGAACTCCGGCTGGATCGACGCGGCCGTCATCAACGCCGGTGACGGCACCCACCAACACCCCACCCAGGCGCTGCTCGACGCCTTCACCATGCGCCGCCGCCTGGTCGGCAGGGACGCCGGGCTCGGCCACGACCTGGCCGGCAAGCGGGTCACCCTCGTCGGCGACGTCCTGCACAGCCGGGTCGCCCGCTCCAACGTCGACCTGCTCCACACCCTCGGCGCCGAGGTCACCCTCGTCGCCCCGCCCACCCTGCTGCCGGTCGGCATCGAGACCTGGCCCTGCCAGGTCTCCTACGACCTCGACAGCACGCTGCCCAAGTCGGACGCCGTGATGATGCTGCGCGTGCAGCGCGAGCGCATGAACGCCGCGTTCTTCCCGACCGAGCGCGAGTACTCGCGGCGCTACGGCCTGGACGGCGACCGGATGGCGAAGATGCCCGAGCACGCCATCGTGATGCACCCCGGTCCGATGGTCCGCGGCATGGAGATCACCGCCGAGGTCGCCGACTCCGAGCGCTGCACCGCGATCGAGCAGGTCGCAAACGGAGTCTCCATCCGGATGGCCGTTCTGTATCTGCTGCTCGGTGGAAACGAACCCGCCACCACCACCCGTACCGAGGAGAAGTAAGAAAGATGAGCAAGATCCTGATCCGTGGTGCGAAGGTGCTCGGCGGCGAACCGCAGGACGTGCTGATCGACGGCGAGGTCGTCGCCGCGGTCGGCACCGGCCTGTCGGCCGAGGGCGCCGAGGTCGTGGAGGCAGGCGGCAAGGTGCTGCTGCCGGGCCTGGTCGACCTGCACACCCATCTGCGCGAGCCCGGCCGCGAGGACTCCGAGACCGTGCTGACCGGCACCCGCGCGGCCGCCTCCGGCGGCTACACGTCCGTGTTCGCCATGGCCAACACCTTCCCCGTGGCGGACACCGCCGGTGTGGTCGAGCAGGTCTGGCGGCTGGGCCGGGAGCACGGCTACTGCGACGTGCAGCCGATCGGTGCCGTCACCGTCGGCCTGGAGGGCAGGAAGCTCGCCGAGCTCGGCGCCATGCACGAGTCGGCGGCCGGAGTGACCGTCTTCTCCGACGACGGCAAGTGCGTCGACGACGCCGTGATCATGCGCCGGGCCCTGGAGTACGTGAAGGCCTTCGACGGGGTCGTCGCCCAGCACGCGCAGGAGCCGCGGCTGACCGAGGGCGCCCAGATGAACGAGGGCGTCGTCTCCGCCGAGCTCGGTCTCGGCGGCTGGCCCGCGGTGGCCGAGGAGTCGATCATCGCCCGGGACGTCCTGCTCGCCGAGCACGTCGGCTCCCGCGTGCACATCTGCCACCTGTCGACCGCCGGCTCGGTGGAGATCGTGCGCTGGGCCAAGTCCCGCGGCATCCGCGTCACCGCCGAGGTCACCCCGCACCACCTGCTCCTCACCGACGAGCTGGTGCGCAGCTACAACCCGGTCTTCAAGGTGAACCCGCCGCTGCGCACCGAGCGGGACGTGCTGACGCTGCGCGAGGCGCTGGCCGACGGCACGATCGACATCGTCGCCACCGACCACGCCCCGCACCCGCACGAGGACAAGGACTGCGAGTGGGCCGCCGCCGCCATGGGCATGGTCGGCCTGGAGACCGCGCTGTCGGTGGTCCAGGAGACGATGGTCGACACGGGGCTGCTCGGCTGGGCGGACGTGGCCGACCGGATGTCCTTCGCGCCGGCCCGGATCGGCCGGGCCACCGGCCACGGACGGCCCGTCTCGGCAGGTGAGCCCGCGAACCTCACCCTCCTCGACACGGCATACCGTGGGCCGGTGGACCCCGCGGGCTTCGCCTCGCGCAGCCGCAACACCCCCTACGAGGGCCGCGAGCTGCCGGGCCGTGTCACGCACACCTGGCTCCGGGGCAAGGCCACGCTCGTCGACGGGAAGCTCACGTGACACCTGTAATCCTGCTCGCCGCCGGTAAGGAATCGGCGGAAGTGACCGACTGGGCCGCCCGCATCGGCTGGGTCGTCGGCCTCGCCCTGTTCGTCGCGCTCGTCTACTGGCTGATGCGCGAGGGCTGGAAGTGGCGCGGCACGCTCCAGGGCGACCTGCCGGAGCTGCCCGGCGCGCCGGAAGAGCCCGGCACGGCGAGACTGACGTTGAGCGGCCGCTACCACGGCTCCACCACCGCCGGTCAGTGGCTGGACCGCATCGTGGCGCACGGCCTGGGCACCCGCAGCAGGGTCGAGCTCACGCTGACGGACGCGGGCCTGGGCGTCGTACGCCCCGGGGCGAGCGACTTCTTCGTCCCGGTGGCGGCACTGCGCGAGGCCCGGCTGGACAAGGGCATCGCCGGCAAGGTCCTCACCGAGGGCGGACTGCTCGTCGTGACCTGGGCGCACGGGGAGCGGCTGATCGACTCCGGTTTCCGCTCCGACCGCGCGGCCGAGCACAACGAGTGGGTCGACGCAATCAACTCCATGATCACCACCAGCACCACGGAAGGCGCCGAACGATGACGACCTCCACAGGGGGAACCACGAAGGTCCCCGCCGTACTCGTCCTGGAGGACGGCCGGGTCTTCCGCGGCCGCGCCTACGGGGCCGTGGGGGAGACCTTCGGCGAGGCCGTGTTCTCCACCGGCATGACCGGCTACCAGGAGACCCTCACCGACCCGTCGTACCACCGCCAGGTGGTCGTGATGACCGCCCCGCACGTCGGCAACACCGGCATCAACGACGAGGACCCCGAGTCCCGCCGCATCTGGGTCGCCGGCTACGTCGTGCGCGACCCCGCGCGCGTGCCCTCCAACTGGCGCTCCCGCCGCTCGCTCGACGAGGAACTGCGCCGCCAGGGCGTGGTCGGCATCTCCGGCATCGACACCCGCGCGCTGACGCGGCACCTGCGCGAGCGCGGCGCCATGCGCGTCGGCATCTTCTCCGGCAACGCGCTGCCCGACGAGGGCACCATGCTCGCCGAGGTGCGCCAGGCCCCCGAGATGAAGGGCGCCGACCTCGCCGCGGAGGTCGCCACCAGCGAGCCGTACGTCGTCCCCGCGATCGGCGAGAAGAAGTACACCGTCGCCGCCGTCGACCTCGGCATCAAGGGCATGACCCCGCACCGGATGGCCGAACGCGGCATCGAGGTGCACGTGCTGCCGGCCACGGCGAGCGTGGAGGACGTCTACGCCGTGAACCCCGACGGCGTCTTCTTCTCCAACGGCCCCGGTGACCCGGCCACCGCCGACCACCCCGTCTCCGTGATGCGCGGCGTCCTGGAGCGCGGCACGCCGCTGTTCGGCATCTGCTTCGGCAACCAGATCCTGGGCCGCGCCCTCGGCTTCGGCACCTACAAGCTGAAGTACGGCCACCGCGGCATCAACCAGCCGGTGCAGGACCGTACGACCGGGAAGGTCGAGGTCACCGCGCACAACCACGGCTTCGCCGTCGACGCCCCGCTCGCCGAGGTGTCCGACACCCCCTTCGGCCGCGCCGAGGTCTCCCACGTCTGCCTCAACGACAACGTGGTGGAGGGTCTCCAGCTCCTCGACAAGCCGGCTTTCAGCGTCCAGTACCACCCCGAAGCGGCAGCGGGCCCGCACGACGCCGCCTACCTGTTCGACCGCTTCGTGAAGCTCATGGAGGGCCAGCGTGCCTAAGCGCACCGATATCCAGTCCGTCCTGGTCATCGGCTCCGGCCCGATCGTCATCGGCCAGGCCGCCGAGTTCGACTACTCCGGCACCCAGGCGTGCCGCGTCCTGCGGTCCGAGGGGCTGCGGGTCGTCCTCGTGAACTCCAACCCGGCGACGATCATGACCGACCCGGAGATCGCCGACGCCACCTACGTCGAGCCGATCACCCCGGAGTTCGTCGAGAAGATCATCGCCAAGGAGCGGCCCGACGCGCTGCTGCCCACGCTGGGCGGCCAGACGGCGCTCAACACGGCGATCTCGCTGCACGAGAACGGCGTGCTGGAGAAGTACGGGGTCGAGCTGATCGGCGCCAACGTGGCGGCGATCCACAAGGGCGAGGACCGCGACCAGTTCAAGGACGTCGTGGCCGAGGTCCGGCGCAAGATCGGGCACGGCGAGTCCGCCCGCTCGGTGATCTGCCACACCATGGACGACGTGCTCGCGGGCGTCGAGGAGCTCGGCGGCTACCCCGTGGTGGTCCGCCCGTCCTTCACGATGGGCGGTGCCGGTTCCGGCTTCGCGCACGACGAGGAGGAGCTGCGCCGCATCGCCGGCCAGGGCCTGACGCTCTCCCCGACCACCGAGGTGCTCCTGGAGGAGTCCATCCTCGGCTGGAAGGAGTACGAGCTGGAGCTGATGCGCGACAGGAACGACAACGTCGTGGTCGTCTGCTCCATCGAGAACTTCGACCCGATGGGCGTGCACACCGGCGACTCGATCACGGTCGCGCCCGCGATGACGCTCACCGACCGCGAGTACCAGATCCTGCGCGACATCGGCATCGCCGTCATCCGTGAGGTCGGCGTCGACACCGGCGGCTGCAACATCCAGTTCGCCGTCAACCCGGCCGACGGCCGGGTGATCGTCATCGAGATGAACCCGCGCGTGTCGCGTTCGTCCGCGCTGGCCTCCAAGGCGACCGGCTTCCCGATCGCCAAGATCGCCGCCAAGCTCGCCGTCGGCTACACCCTCGACGAGATCCCCAACGACATCACCCAGGAGACCCCGGCGTCCTTCGAGCCGACCCTGGACTACGTCGTCGTCAAGGCGCCCCGGTTCGCCTTCGAGAAGTTCCCGCAGGCCGACTCGACCCTGACGACCACGATGAAGTCGGTCGGCGAGGCCATGGCCATCGGCCGCAACTTCACCGAGGCCTTCCAGAAGGCGCTGCGCTCGCTGGAGAAGAAGGGCAGCCAGTTCACCTTCGTCGGCGAGCCCGGCGACAAGGCCGAGCTGCTGCGCGAGGCGGTGCGCCCGACCGACGGCCGGATCAACGCCGTCATGGGCGCCATCCGGGCCGGTGCGACGCCCGAGGAGGTCTTCGAGTTCACGAAGATCGACCCCTGGTTCGTCGACCAGCTCTTCCTCATCAAGGAGATCGCCGACGAGCTGGCGAGCGCGCCCGAGCTCACCACGGACCTGCTCGCGCAGGCCAAGCGGCACGGCTTCTCCGACCAGCAGATCGCCGAGATCCGCGGGCTGCGCGAGGACGTCGTCCGCGAGGTCCGGCACGCGCTCGGTGTGCGCCCGGTCTACAAGACGGTGGACACCTGCGCCGCCGAATTCGCCGCGCGCACCCCGTACTTCTACTCCTCCTACGACGAGGAGACCGAGGTCGCGCCGCGCGAGAAGCCCGCCGTGATCATCCTGGGCTCGGGTCCCAACCGCATCGGCCAGGGCATCGAGTTCGACTACTCCTGCGTGCACGCCTCGTTCGCGCTGAGCGACGCCGGGTTCGAGACCGTGATGGTCAACTGCAACCCGGAGACCGTCTCCACCGACTACGACACCTCCGACCGGCTGTACTTCGAGCCGCTCACGCTGGAGGACGTGCTGGAGATCGTGCACGCCGAGCAGCAGGCCGGCCCGGTCGCGGGCGTCGTCGTGCAGCTCGGCGGCCAGACCCCGCTGGGCCTCGCGCAGGCGCTCAAGGACAACGGCGTGCCGATCGTCGGCACCCCCCCGGAGGCCATCCACGCCGCCGAGGACCGCGGCGCCTTCGGCCAGGTCCTCGAGGAGGCCGGCCTGCCTGCCCCCAAGCACGGCACGGCCACCACCTTCACCGAGGCCAAGGCCATCGCCGACGAGATCGGTTACCCGGTCCTCGTGCGCCCGTCGTACGTCCTGGGCGGCCGCGGCATGGAGATCGTCTACGACGAGGCCCGGCTGTCGTCCTACATCGCCGAGTCGACCGAGATCAGCCCCTCCCGGCCGGTGCTGGTGGACCGGTTCCTCGACGACGCGATCGAGATCGACGTCGACGCCCTCTACGACGGCGAGGAGCTCTACCTCGGCGGTGTCATGGAGCACATCGAGGAGGCCGGCATCCACTCCGGCGACTCGGCGTGCGCCCTGCCCCCGATCACGCTCGGCGGCTTCGACATCAAGCGCCTGCGCGTCTCGACCGAGGCGATCGCCAAGGGCGTGGGCGTCCGCGGTCTGATCAACATCCAGTTCGCGATGGCGGGCGACATCCTCTACGTCCTGGAGGCCAACCCGCGCGCGTCGCGCACGGTCCCCTTCACCTCGAAGGCGACCGCGGTGCCGCTGGCCAAGGCCGCCGCGCGCATCTCGCTGGGCGCGACCATCGCTGAGCTGCGGGCCGAGGGCCTGCTGCCCGGGCGCGGGGACGGCGGCGAGCTGCCGCTGGACGCGCCGATCTCCGTCAAGGAGGCCGTGCTGCCCTGGACCCGCTTCCGGGACACCTCCGGGCGCGGCGTCGACACCGTCCTCGGCCCGGAGATGCGCTCCACCGGCGAGGTCATGGGCATCGACTCCGTCTTCGGAACGGCGTACGCCAAGTCGCAGGCCGGCGCCTACGGCCCGCTGCCCACCAAGGGCCGCGCGTTCATCTCGGTCGCCAACCGCGACAAGCGCTCGATGATCTTCCCGGCCCGTGAACTGGTCGCGCACGGCTTCGAGTTGCTCGCCACGTCCGGCACGGCCGAGGTGCTCAAGCGCAACGGCATCCACGCCACCGTGGTGCGCAAGCAGTCCGAGGGCACCGGCCCGAACGGCGAGAAGACGATCGTCCAGCTCATCCACGACGGCGAGGTCGACCTCATCGTCAACACCCCGTACGGCACCGGCGGCCGTCTCGACGGCTACGACATCCGCACCGCGGCCGTGGCCCGGTCCGTGCCGTGCCTGACGACCGTCCAGGCGCTCGCCGCCGCCGTCCAGGGCATCGACGCGCTCAACCACGGGGACGTGGGCGTGCGATCGCTCCAGGAACACGCGCAGGTGCTGACCGCGGCCCGCGACTGACCGCCCTGAGGGGGACACCGAAGACGGTGTCCCCCTCTTCGTGAGGACACCTGTCTTCGTGAGGACACATGTACAAGATCTTCTTCCGTCTCGTCTTCCGGCGCATGGACGCCGAGCGGGCACACCACCTCGCCTTCCGCTGGATCCGCCTCGCCGTGCGCGTCCCCGTGCTGCGCACCTTCGTCGCGGCCGTGCTGGCGCCCCGCCACAAGGAGCTGCGCACGGAGGCCCTCGGCCTGCGCATGCACGGCCCCTTCGGGCTCGCGGCCGGCTTCGACAAGAACGCGGTGGCCATCGACGGCATGTCGATGCTCGGCTTCGACCACGTCGAGATCGGCACGGTGACCGGTGAGGCACAGCCCGGCAACCCGCAGCAGCGGCTGTTCCGGCTGGTCCCGGACCGTGCGCTGATCAACCGCATGGGCTTCAACAACGACGGCTCGCTGGCCGTCGCCGCCCGCCTCGCCTCGCGTGAGCCGGTCTTCCGGACCGTCGTGGGTGTCAACATCGGCAAGACCAAGGTGGTCCCCGAGGCCGAGGCCGTCCTGGACTACGTGAAGTCGGCGGAGCGGCTGGCGCCGTACGCCGACTACCTGGTCGTGAACGTCTCCTCGCCCAACACGCCGGGGCTGCGCGACCTCCAGGCCGTCGACCACCTGCGCCCCCTGCTGACCGCCGTGCGCGAGGCCGCCGACCGCATGGTCACCTCCCGGCGGGTGCCGCTCCTGGTGAAGATCGCGCCCGACCTGGCCGACGAGGACGTCGACGCCGTCGCCGACCTCGCCGTCGAGCTGGCCCTGGACGGGATCATCGCCACGAACACCACCATCGCGCGCTCCGGACTGGGCCTGAAGGCCGACCCGGCGCTGGTCGAGGAGGCCGGCGGCCTGTCCGGCGCCCCGCTGAAGGCCCGCTCCCTTCAGGTGCTGCGCCGCCTGTACGCGCGCGTGGGCGACCGCATCACCCTGATCGGCGTCGGCGGCGTGGAGAACGCCGAGGACGCCTGGCAGCGCATCCTGGCCGGCGCCACCCTGGTGCAGGGCTACAGCGCCTTCATCTACGAGGGCCCCTTCTGGGCCCGCGCGATCCACAAGGGCCTCGCCGCCCGACTGCGCACGAGCCCGTACGCCACGCTCGCCGACGCCGTCGGCGCCGATGTGAGGAAGGCCACATGAGCCTGGAACCCTTTGGCGCACGCCTGCGCCGCGCCATGGACGAGCGGGGTCCCCTCTGCGTCGGCATCGACCCGCACGCCTCCCTGCTCGCCGACTGGGGCCTGAACGACGACGTCGCCGGCCTGGAGCGGTTCAGCCGCACCGTGGTGGCGGCCACGGCCGACCGGGTCGCCGTCCTCAAGCCGCAGAGCGCCTTCTTCGAGCGCTTCGGGTCGCGCGGTGTCGCCGTGCTGGAGAAGACGGTCGAGGAGGCGCGGGCGGCGGGCGCGCTGGTCGTCATGGACGCCAAGCGCGGCGACATCGGCTCCACCATGGCCGCCTACGCCGAGAGCTTCCTGCACAAGGACGCCCCGCTGTTCTCCGACGCGCTGACCGTCTCGCCGTACCTCGGCTACGGGTCGCTGAAGCCGGCCGTGGACCTGGCACGGGAGAACGGCGCGGGCCTGTTCGTGCTGGCCCTGACCTCCAACCCCGAGGGCGCGGAGGTCCAGCACGCGGTGCGGGCCGACGGCCGTACGGTCGGCGCGACCGTGCTGGCCCACCTGGCCGCCGAGAACGCGGGGGAGGAGCCGATGGGCTCCTTCGGCGCGGTCGTCGGCGCCACGCTCGGTGACCTCTCGTCGTACGACCTCGCCGTCGGCGGTCCGCTGCTCGCCCCCGGCATCGGTGCGCAGGGGGCCACTCCGGCCGACCTGCCCGCGGTTTTCGGTGCCGCCGTGCGCAACGTGGTGCCGAACGTCAGCCGTGGGGTGCTGCGGCACGGTCCCGACGTGGTCGCTCTGCGTACCGCCGCGGAGCGCTTCGCGGAGGAGATCTCGGCCGCGCTGACGGCGGCCTGAAGGCCCCGACCAGGGGTTCAGGAAGCGCTTGAGGCTGGATACATCCTCAAATCCAGGGCAGTATGTCTGAAATATCCTGTCCTGACAGAGGCTGACCAGGACTTTTCCGCTGTTCTCGCTGACTCTGGCGGACATGACCGCTAGTCTCCGACGAGAGTCAACGGGCAAGCGTGTTGCTCGTAGCTCCCCTGGTGTGGGGCCACTAGGTTCCTCACCGGTCCGTATCCGACAGTTCGACATCCGAGGTGACGTAGGCGTGGCTCTTCCGCCCCTTACCCCCGAACAGCGCGCAGCCGCGCTCGAGAAGGCCGCCGCGGCTCGCCGGGAGCGGGCCGAGGTCAAGAATCGACTCAAGCACTCCGGCGCCTCCCTTCACGAGGTCATCAAGCAGGGCCAGGAGAACGACGTCATCGGCAAGATGAAGGTCTCGGCTCTCCTCGAGTCCCTGCCGGGCGTGGGCAAGGTCCGCGCCAAGCAGATCATGGAGCGACTCGGTATCTCCGAGAGCCGCCGCGTGCGTGGTCTCGGCTCCAACCAGATCGCCTCGCTCGAGCGCGAATTCGGCAGCACGGGTTCCTGACCCTCCGGAGGACTCCGGGCATGGTCCCGGGCACTCCGGGACAGCTGGAATAATCGCTGCATGAGTGAACGTCCGCGGCTGACCGTGCTCTCCGGACCCTCCGGGGTCGGCAAGAGCACGGTCGTCGCCCATATGCGCAAGGAACACCCCGAGGTCTGGCTCTCGGTGTCGGCGACGACCCGCAGGCCGCGCCCCGGTGAGCAGCACGGTGTCCACTACTTCTTCGTCACCGACGAGGAGATGGACAAGCTGATCGCCAACGGCGAGCTGCTGGAGTGGGCCGAGTTCGCCGGCAACCGGTACGGCACGCCCCGCGCGGCCGTGCTGGAGCGGCTGGAGAAGGGCGAGCCCGTCCTGCTGGAGATCGACCTCCAGGGCGCCCGGCAGGTGCGGGGGTCCATGCCCGAGGCCCAGCTGGTGTTCCTCGCTCCGCCCTCCTGGGAGGAGCTGGTGCGCAGGCTCACCGGCCGGGGCACCGAACCGCCCGAGGTCATCGAGCGCCGTCTGGCGGCCGCGAAGGTCGAGCTGGCCGCGGAGCCCGAGTTCGATCAGACCCTGGTCAACACCTCCGTCGAGGACGTGGCGCGTGAGCTGCTAGCCTTGATGGACGTTGTGTGATCGTGATTGATCGTGCATCCTGAATCTTTCCCATCCATCGGAAGGTAGAGCGTGTCCTCTTCCATCTCCGCGCCCGAGGGCATCATCAACCCGCCGATCGACGAGCTCCTCGAGGCCACCGACTCGAAGTACAGCCTCGTGATCTACGCGGCCAAGCGGGCCCGCCAGATCAACGCGTACTACTCGCAGCTCGGCGAGGGCCTCCTCGAGTACGTCGGTCCGCTCGTCGACACCCACGTCCACGAGAAGCCGCTCTCGATCGCGCTTCGCGAGATCAACGCGGGGCTGCTGACGTCCGAGGCCGTCGAAGGCCCGGCCCAGTAGTACGACCTGCTTGCGGCAGACCTGCCCACAGGCCCGGCGGCGCGTCCGCCGGGCCTGGGTGTGTCATAGACGCGTACGCGGCGCACACCGCGCACGCGGTACACGCGGTAGTCGAGTCCGGGGAGACACGGTGGACAAGCCCAAGGTCGTTCTGGGGGTGAGCGGCGGCATCGCCGCGTACAAGGCCTGTGAGCTGCTGCGGCGGCTGACGGAGTCGGGCCATGACGTGCGCGTCGTCCCCACCGCCTCCGCGCTGCACTTCGTGGGCGCGGCGACCTGGTCGGCGCTGTCCGGGCACCCGGTCTCCACCGAGGTCTGGAACGACGTCCACGAGGTGCCGCACGTGCGCATCGGCCAGCACGCCGACCTCGTGGTCGTCGCGCCCGCCACCGCCGACATGCTCGCCAAGGCCGCCCACGGCCTCGCCGACGACCTGCTCACGAACACCCTGCTCACGGCCCGCTGCCCGGTCGTGTTCGCCCCCGCGATGCACACCGAGATGTGGGAGCACCCGGCCACCCAGGAGAACGTGGCGACGCTGCGCCGCCGGGGCGCCGTCGTCGTCGAGCCCGCCGTCGGCCGTCTCACCGGCGTCGACACCGGCAAGGGCCGGCTGCCCGACCCGGGCGAGATCTTCGAGGTCTGCCGCCGGGTGCTGGCCCGCGGGGTCGCCGCACCGGACCTCGCGGGGCGCCACGTCGTCGTCAGCGCCGGAGGCACCCGCGAGCCGCTCGACCCGGTCCGCTTCCTCGGCAACCGCTCCTCCGGCAAGCAGGGCTACGCGCTGGCCCGCACGGCCGCCGCCCGGGGCGCCCGCGTCACGCTGGTCGCCGCGAACACCTCCGGGCTGCCGGACCCGGCGGGCGTCGACGTCGTGCAGGTCGGCACCGCCGTGCAGCTGCGGGAGGCGGTGCTGAAGGCGGCCGCGGACGCCGACGCGGTCGTCATGGCCGCCGCGGTGGCCGACTTCCGCCCGGCGACGTACGCGTCCGGGAAGATCAAGAAGCAGGACGGCCAGGACCCCGAGCCCGTCGTCCTCGTCCGCAATCCGGACATACTCGCGGAGATCTCGGCCGACCGCGCCCGCCCGGGACAGGTGGTCGTCGGCTTCGCCGCCGAGACCGACGACGTGCTCGCCAACGGGCGCGCGAAGCTGCGGCGCAAGGGCTGTGACCTGCTCGTGGTGAACGAGGTGGGCGAGCGCAAGACCTTCGGCTCGGAGCAGAACGAGGCGGTGGTGCTGGGCGCCGACGGCAGCGAGACGCCCGTGCCGTACGGACCCAAGGAAGCGCTGGCCGACACGGTCTGGGATCTCGTCGCCGCGCGTCTCGGGTGAGACCCGCCGGCCCGTGCCGCGCCCCCGGATGCCTCCATTAGGGGCGTGGCGCCCCTGGCCAACATCGCCGCACATTGGGCAGAATGCCCGTGCCGCAGGTCACAGCGCTCCCGAGAGGCGAGACGGTGGCCCCGTGGCGGAGCGCGACCGATAAACTGTGTCTCGGACGTCGGCGGGCGCAGCCCCCGTCCCGTCCACCCATGATCAGCCAGCAGCCGCTGCAACCCCAGGGAGCGTTGTGTCCCGTCGCCTGTTCACCTCGGAGTCCGTGACCGAAGGTCACCCCGACAAGATCGCTGACCAGATCAGCGACACCATTCTCGACGCGCTGCTGCGCGAGGACCCCTCGTCCCGCGTAGCCGTGGAAACCCTGATCACCACCGGTCTGGTGCACGTGGCCGGAGAGGTCACCACCAAGGCCTACGCGCCGATCCCGCAGCTGGTCCGGGAGAAGATCCTGGACATCGGCTACGACTCCTCGAAGAAGGGCTTCGACGGCGCCTCCTGCGGTGTCTCGGTTTCGATCGGCGCGCAGTCCCCGGACATCGCGCAGGGTGTGGACACGGCGTACGAGAGCCGGGTCGAGGGCGACGACGACGAGCTGGACCGGCAGGGCGCCGGTGACCAGGGCCTGATGTTCGGCTACGCCTCGGACGAGACGCCCACCCTGATGCCGCTGCCGATCTTCCTGGCGCACCGCCTGTCGAAGCGCCTGTCCGACGTGCGCAAGAACGGCACCATCCCCTACCTGCGGCCCGACGGCAAGACGCAGGTCACCATCGAGTACGACGGCGACAAGGCCGTCCGCCTCGACACGGTCGTCGTCTCCTCGCAGCACGCCAGCGACATCGACCTGGAGTCGCTGCTCGCGCCCGACATCCGCGAGTTCGTCGTCGAGCCGGAGCTGAAGGCGCTCCTGGACGACGGCATCAAGCTCGACACCGAGGGCTACCGCCTGCTGGTCAACCCGACGGGCCGTTTCGAGATCGGTGGCCCGATGGGTGACGCGGGCCTGACCGGCCGCAAGATCATCATCGACACCTACGGCGGCATGGCCCGCCACGGCGGCGGCGCCTTCTCCGGCAAGGACCCGTCCAAGGTGGACCGCTCGGCGGCGTACGCGATGCGCTGGGTCGCCAAGAACGTGGTCGCCGCCGGCCTGGCCTCCCGCTGCGAGGTCCAGGTGGCGTACGCCATCGGCAAGGCCGAGCCGGTCGGTCTGTTCGTCGAGACCTTCGGCACCCACAAGGTGGAGCCCGAGAAGATCGAGAAGGCGATCGAGGAGGTCTTCGACCTCCGTCCGGCCGCGATCATCCGCGACCTCGACCTGCTCCGCCCGATCTACGCCCAGACCGCGGCGTACGGCCACTTCGGCCGCGAGCTTCCCGAGTTCACCTGGGAGCGCACCGACCGCGTGGACGCGCTGCGCGCGGCCGCGGGGCTGTAGGTTCCCGAGGTTCCCGCACGTGCGACGAGGCCCGGTCCCTTCGGGGGGCCGGGCCTCGCCCTGTCCCGGTCCCCTTCCGGACACGCGCCCGTCGGTTGTCGGTGGCGTTTGGTAAGAATGCAAGCGTGAGCAGCGAGAACAGCCAGGGGGAGGGCGGCGCGGAGGGCGCGCCGCCGGAGCAGCTCGCGTTCATCCGGGAGAGCGTCCGCAAGGCCACGACGCCGCGCGCCAAGCCGCGTACCTGGCGAGGGGCCGCGCTGGCCGGGGAACTGCCCGTCGCGCGCGTGCTCGTGGACAAGGGTGTGCTGCACCTCGACCGCTACTTCGACTACGCCGTGCCCGAGGAGCTCGACGCCGACGCACAGCCCGGCGTGCGGGTGCGGGTGCGGTTCGGGGCCGGGCGGCACCGGGTGCGCGAGGGGCGCCGTGAGGGCGGGGGCCTGATCGACGGGTTCCTCGTCGAGCGGCGGGCGGAGTCGGACTACTCCGGTCCCCTGGCGGCGCTCGCCCAGGTGGTGTCCCCCGAGCCGGTGCTGAGCGAGGAACTGCTGGGACTGGCCCGGGCGGTCGCCGACCGGTACGCCGGGAGCCTCGCCGACGTGCTCCAGCTGGCCGTGCCGCCGCGCAGCGCCCGCGCCGAGCAGCGGCCGTCGCCCGCGCCGCTGCCGCCGCCCCCGGCGCCCGAGGCGGGGTCCTGGGCCCGCTACGAGAACGGGGTGGCGTTCCTGGAGGCGCTGGCCTCCGGCGGCGCGCCACGGGCCGTCTGGAACGCCCTGCCCGGACCCGCGTGGAGTGCCGAACTGGCCCGGGCCGTCGCAGCCGCACTGGCCGCGGGACGCGGCGCGCTGGTTGTCGTACCGGATGGACGGACCGCCTCCCGGGTCGACGCGGAGTTGACGGCTCTGCTGGGTGAGGGGCGGCACGCCCTGTTGACCGCAGACGCGGGCCCGGAGAAGCGGTACCGGGAGTGGCTCGCCGTGCGGCGCGGTTCGGTACGGGCCGTGGTGGGCACGCGCGCCGCGATGTTCGCGCCCGTGCGGGACCTCGGGCTGGTCGCGATCTGGGACGACGGTGACGACAGCCACAGCGAGCAGCACGCGCCGCAGCCGCATGCGAGGGACGTGCTGCTGCTGCGTGCCGCCCAGGACAAGTGCGCCTTCCTGCTGGGCGGTTGGAGCTGCACCGTCGAGGCCGCGCAGCTGGTGGAGAGCGGATGGGCGCGGCCGCTGGTCGCCGTGCGGGAGCAGGTGCGGGCCGCCGCGCCGCTGGTGCGCACCGTGGGCGACCAGGATCTGGCGCGGGACGAGGCCGCGCGGGCCGCGCGGCTGCCGAGTCTGGCCTGGCAGGTGGTCAGGGACGGGCTGCGGCAGGGGCCGGTGCTGGTGCAGGTGCCGCGACGGGGCTATGTGCCGCGGATGGCCTGCGCGCAGTGCCGGGCGCCCGCGCGGTGCCGGCACTGCGCGGGGCCCCTGGAGGCCCGGGACGCGGGGGCGCTGCGCTGCGGGTGGTGCGGGCGCGAGGAGGGCTCGTGGCACTGCCCGGAGTGCGGGTCGTTCCGGTTGCGGGCGCAGGTGGTGGGCGCGCGGCGGACCGCCGAGGAACTGGGGCGGGCGTTTCCCGCCGTGCCGGTGCGGACGTCCGGGCGGGAGCATGTGCTGGACACGGTGCCGGGGGCGCCGGCGCTGGTGGTGAGCACGCCGGGGGCCGAGCCCGTGGCCGAGGGCGGGTACGCGGCGGCGCTGCTGCTCGACGGGTGGGCGATGCTCGGACGGCCGGATCTGCGGGCCGGTGAGGACGCGCTGCGGCGGTGGATCGCGGCTTCGGCGCTGGTGCGGCCGCAGGGCGACGGGGGGACGGTGGTCGTCGTCGCCGAGCCGACGCTCCGGCCCGTGCAGGCGCTGGTGCGGTGGGATCCCGTGGGCCACGCGGTGCGGGAGCTGGCCGAGCGGGCCGAGCTGGGGTTCCCGCCGGTGTCGCGGATGGCGGCCGTGTCGGGCCCGCCGGAGGCGGTGGCCGAGTTCCTGGCGATGGTCGAACTGCCGCCCCAGGCCGAGGTGTTGGGTCCGGTGCCGCTGCCCGTCACACCGGTCGCGGCGGGCCGCTCGCGGCGGGCCGGGGCGCCGCCGGCCGGGGAGCACTGGGTACGGGGCCTGGTCCGGGTGCCGCCCGGGCGGGGCTCGGCCCTGGCCGCCGCGCTGAAGGCCGCGCAGGCGGCACGGATGGCCCGGGGGAGCGGACCGCCGGTGTGGGTACGGATCGATCCGCCGGACATCGGGTGAGGCAGCGGCGCTGAAGGGCTGCCGGCACCCGGGCGCGTGGGGCACGCGGGGGCGGGTCTCCGCCCCGTGACATACGGCTGCCCTCCCGGCGTCGCCGGGAGGGCGGGTCTGGCAGCCGTGGGGTGGGGGGGTCAGCCGTTGCGGGGACCGGGGAAGGCGGTCGGCCTGATCTCCTCGCGCAGCGACGGACTGCCCGCCGTCGGCTGGGTCGGCATCGCGCGGGCCGCGGGAACGGTCGGCACGGTGGGGAGGCCGGCGCCCACGTTCACCGCGCGGGTCGTCGCCGGTTCCGTGCTGCGCTCGGCCTCCGCCGCGGCCTGCGTGGTGGCGCGGCGGGAGCCGTAGCGGCGGTGCACCGCCTGCTTGGTGACGCCGAGGGCGGAGCCCACCGCGTCCCACGAGAAGCCGAGCGACCGGTCGAAGTCGACCGCGGCCGTGACCAGGGTCTCGACGCTGTCCCGCAGCTCCTGGGCGAGACGGACCGTCGGGGCGGGCGCGCGTCCGTAGACGACGAAGCCCGTGGAGGGACCGGAGCGGCGCGGGCGGTAGACGTTGCCCAGCTGGGCGGTGAGGGTGCGCAGTGCGTCCACCTGCCGGCGGACCCGCTCGATGTCCCGCACCAGCAAGTGCAGGCTGGCCCGAGCCTGGGCGTCGTGGGTTGCGTGGTCGGCCATGAACAAGCCTCTCGAACCGGCGTTGAGGAGAAAGGATCGGGCCGCTGGGGCGGCCCGTTGGTCAACTCTTTCTTGACCAACGCGTTCGGGGGCCGGTGGTCACGGTAAGGGGGCGCGGGGGCATATGCGTGCGCCGTCCCGTGGGGGGTGCGCCGGGGCCCGTCGCCCACCCGTGCCACCCCTGTCGCCTGCGCGGCATGAGGCTGAGCGGGCAATCGCCGGACCGCGCAATAGACTTGTGCGCTGCCCCGACCACCCCCAGCCGAGAGGCCCGTGTCCGCACATGAAGCTCGTCTTCGCCGGTACCCCCGAGGTCGCTGTTCCCGCCCTGGACGCCCTGCTCGACTCCGGGCGGCACGAGGTGGTCGCCGTCGTCACCCGGCCGGACGCGCCTGCCGGGCGCGGGCGCCGGCTGGTCGCGTCGCCCGTGGCACAGCGGGCCGAGGAGGCCGGCATCGAGGTGCTGAAGCCGGCCAGGCCCCGGGAGCCGGAGTTCCTGGAGCGGCTGCGCGAGATCGGGCCCGACTGCTGTCCCGTCGTGGCGTACGGCGCGCTGCTGCCCCGGGTCGCCCTGGACATCCCCGCCCACGGCTGGGTCAACCTGCACTTCTCGCTGCTGCCCGCCTGGCGCGGCGCCGCCCCCGTGCAGCACTCCCTCATGTCCGGCGACGAGATCACCGGCGCCTCCACGTTCCTGATCGAGGAGGGCCTCGACTCGGGGCCCGTCTACGGCACCGTGACCGAGACGATCCGGCCCACCGACACCAGCGGCGACCTGCTGACCCGGCTCGCCTTCGCGGGCGCCGGGCTGCTCGCCGCGACCATGGACGGGATCGCCGACGGCACCCTGAAGGCCGTGCCGCAGCCCGCGGACGGGGTGACCCTCGCGCCGAAGATCTCCGTCGACGACGCCCGCGTCGACTGGGCCGCTCCCGCCCTGCGCGTCGACCGGGTCGTGCGCGGCTGCACCCCCGCGCCCGGGGCCTGGACCACCTTCCGGGGCGAGCGGCTCAAGCTCGTGCAGGTCTCGCCCGTGCCCGACCGGACGGACCTCGCCCCCGGGCAGCTGTCCGTCGGCAAGAACGACGTGTACGCCGGGACCGGTTCGCACGCCGTCGAACTGCTGTGGGTGCAGGCCCAGGGCAAGAAGCCGATGCGGGCGGCGGACTGGGCGCGCGGGGTGCGGATCGCGGACGGGGAGACGCTCGGGGGCTGAGCCGCCGCCCAGGGGCCTGCGACGTAGGCTGGAGTGCACACCGCAAGACAGAGATCCGGAGCACCTTTACGTGAGCGACACCCCCCGTCGGCCCCGCACGCACGGCAAGCCCTATCGCCGGCCCAAGAAGGACCCCGTCCGCGTCCTCGCCTTCGAGGCGCTGCGGGCCGTCGACGAGAGGGACGCCTACGCCAACCTCGTGCTGCCGCCGCTGCTGCGCAAGGCGCGCGAGGGCGGGGACTTCGACGGGCGGGACGCGGCGCTGGCGACGGAGCTGGTGTACGGGACGCTGCGCCGCCAGGGAACGTACGACGCCGTGATCGCGGAGTGCGTCGACCGCCCGCTCCGGGAGGTCGACCCGCCGGTCCTGGACGTGCTGAGCCTCGGCGCGCACCAGTTGCTGGGGACGCGGATCCCCTCGCACGCGGCGGTCTCCGCCACCGTGGAGCTGGCCCGGGTCGTGCTCGGCGACGGGCGGGCCAAGTTCGTGAACGCCGTGCTGCGCAAGGTCGCGCAGCACGATCTCGACGGCTGGCTGGAGCGGGTCGCGCCGCCCTACGACGAGGACCCCGAGGACCATCTCGCCGTGGTGCACTCGCACCCGCGCTGGGTCGTCTCCGCGCTGTGGGACTCGCTCGGCGGCGGGCGCTCCGGCATCGAGGACCTGCTGGCGGCCGACAACGAGCGGCCCGAGGTGACGCTGGTCGCGCGGCCCGGACGGGCCACCGCCGAGGAGCTGCTGCGCGAGGACGCCGCCGTGCCGGGGCGCTGGTCGCCGTACGCCGTGCGGCTCACCGAGGGCGGCGAGCCCGGCTCGATCGAGGCCGTGCGCGACGGGCGTGCCGGTGTCCAGGACGAGGGGAGCCAGCTGGTCGCGCTGGCGCTCGCGAACGCGCCGCTCGACGGGCCCGACGAGAAGTGGCTGGACGGGTGCGCGGGTCCGGGCGGCAAGGCGGCGCTGCTGGCCGCCCTCGCCGCCGAGCGGGGGGCCTTGCTGCTCGCCTCGGAGAAGCAGCCGCACCGGGCTGGGCTGGTGGCCAGGGCGCTCGACGGCAATCCCGGCCCTTACCAGGTCATCGCCGCCGACGGGACCCGGCCGCCGTGGCGGCCCGGCTCCTTCGACCGGGTGCTGATGGACGTGCCGTGCACCGGGCTCGGCGCGCTGCGCCGGCGCCCCGAGGCCCGCTGGCGGCGCCGCCCGGAGGACCTCGAGGGGTTCGCCCCGTTGCAGCGCGGCCTGCTGCGCACGGCGCTGGAGTCCGTGCGGGTCGGCGGCGTCGTCGGGTACGCCACCTGCTCGCCGCACCTGGCGGAGACCCGCGCGGTGGTCGCGGACGTGCTCAAGCAGTTCCCCGAGACGGAGCTCGTCGACGTCCGGCCGCTGCTGGCGGGCGTGCCGGACCTCGGTGACGGGCCGGACGTACAGCTGTGGCCGCACCGGCACGGGACGGACGCGATGTATCTGGCGCTCCTGCGGCGCACGGGCTGACGGCCCGGGGCGCGGGCGGAACATCCGAAGAGCGTCCGATATCCCGACCGACGCGAACATCCGTGCAAGGACATGGCACGCTTAGGTCATGGCCGCGCAGATCAACCCCAGCATCCTGTCCGCCGACTTCGCCCGTCTCGCCGACGAGGCGCGGGCGGTCGAGGGGGCCGACTGGCTCCACGTGGACGTCATGGACAACCATTTCGTCCCGAACCTCACGCTCGGCGTGCCGGTCGTGGAGTCGCTGGCCCGTGCGACGGACATCCCGCTGGACTGCCATCTGATGATCGAGGCCCCCGACCGGTGGGCCCCGCAGTACGTGGAGGCGGGCGCCTCTTCCGTCACCTTCCACGTCGAGGCGGCCGCGGCGCCGGTCCGGCTGGCCAGGGAGATCCGGGCCAAGGGCGCCCGGGCGTCCATGGCGCTGAAGCCGGCCACGCCCATCGAACCGTACGAGGATCTGCTGCCCGAGCTCGACATGCTGCTGATCATGACCGTGGAGCCGGGCTTCGGCGGACAGGCGTTTCTCGACATCATGCTGCCGAAGATCCGCCGCACCCGTGAACTGATCCAGAAGCACGGACTGGAGCTGTGGCTCCAGGTCGACGGCGGGGTCTCGGACGCGACCGTCGAGCGCTGCGCGGAAGCCGGCGCCGACGTGTTCGTGGCCGGATCCGCCGTGTACGGGGCCGACGATCCGGCCGCCGCGGTGCGGGCCCTGCGCGCCAAGGCGGAGACCGCGACGAAGCACGCGGCATGGGCGTGCGACCACTGAGCCACGGTTACGTGAACGGCGCCCGTCGGGCGCCCAGCAGGGCTGATCAAGCGCGCCGTATCTGCAAGGATGAACGGCGAATCCAGAGTGTGAACAGCAGTGAGGAGATCGCCGTGTCGGGTATGTCGGCGGGCCGGTCAGCCATGCGGATGGGACCCGCAGAGCTGGTGCAGGCGGCGGCCATGGCCCGCCGCTTCTACCTCGAGGGAAAGTCCAAGATCCAGATCGCGGAGGAGTTCGGCGTCAGCCGCTTCAAGGTGGCCCGGGTCCTGGAGACCGCCCTCGAACGGGATCTCGTACGCATCGAGATCCGTGTCCCGGCCGAACTGGACGCCGAGCGCTCGGACGCGCTGCGCGCCCGGTACGGCCTCAGGCACGCCGTCGTGGTCGAGTCCCCGGCCGAGGCCGAGGAGACGCCGGACCCGGAGAACCTGGGCGAGGTGGCCGCCGAGCTGCTCGGCGAGCTGGTCGACGAGGGCGATGTGCTCGGGCTGGCCTGGGGCCGGTCCACCATCCACATGGCCGCCGCCCTCGACAAGCTGCCGCCCTGCACGGTCGTGCAGCTGACCGGTGTCTACGACGCCGGCACCGCCGAGCGCGGCTCCGTCGAGGCGGTCCGCCGGGCCGCGCAGGTCTCCGGGGGCGACGCCCACCCCATCTACGCGCCGATGCTGCTCCCGGACGCCGCGACCGCGGCCGCGCTGCGTCACCAGACCGGGATCGCCCGGGCCTTCGAGTACTTCGACAAGGTCACGGTCGCCTGTGTCTCCATCGGCTCCTGGGAGCCCGGCATCTCCACGGTGCACGACATGCTCAGCGACGAGGAGCGCTCTCACTACGCCTCCCTCGGCGTCGCCGCCGAGATGTCCGCGCACCTCTTCGACGCCGACGGCCGCCGGGTCGGACGGGACCTGGGGGAGCGGTGCATCACGGTCAAGGCCGACCAGCTGCGCCGTGTCCCCGAGGTCGTCGCGATAGCGGGCGGGCAGCGCAAGGCGGCCGCCATCGACGCGGTGCTGCGGTCGGGCCTCGTCACCAGCCTGGTCACGGACACGTCCGCGGCCGACTACCTGATGGCGGCCGGGCCGACGCCGCGGCCGGCACTGAACAGGGCCGACCCGGACGGCCCCTGACGGATGGTCGGACGGGGGAGCCGGGCCGGCGCGCCGCCGCGGCTCTCCCGTCCGTGACGACGAGGGGTGCGGGATGACGGATCGCGTGGTGACCCTCGACCTCGACGGGGTCGTGGACAAGGCGGGACTGATGGACCGCTGTGCCGGGGCGCTCCAGCTGCCCGGCTGGTTCGGCCGCAACTGGGACGCGCTCGCCGACAGCCTGTCCGACCAGGGCGTATGGCCCGGGGACGCCGCCGAGCGGGGGCTGCTGGTGGTCGTACGGAACTGGCGGGGCTACGCGCGGGAGCGGCCGAAGGAGTGGGAGACGGCGCAGGAGGTGTTCGCGCAGGCCGCGGACGCGGCGCCGGGCCTGACCGTGGCCCTCGCCCTTGGAGGATCCTCCTAAAGACCCCCTGACCTGCCTGGACGAAGCCACCGGGCATCGCATTCCGGTCGCCATGGGACAATGAAGTACGTGCTCTTCTCCCCTGGCTGACCTGTCCGGGGGCCACCTCTGATCGACTGGGATGTGCAGCACGTGCGTTTCCTCAATGACATCCAGCCCTCGTACGACCTCACGTACGACGACGTGTTCATGGTGCCGAGCCGCAGCGCGGTCGGCTCCCGTCAGGGCGTGGACCTCAGCTCCCCGGACGGCACGGGCACCACGATTCCGCTCGTCGTCGCCAACATGACCGCCATCGCCGGCCGCCGCATGGCCGAGACCATGGCGCGGCGCGGCGGCCTCGTGGTCATCCCGCAGGACATCCCGAACGACGTCGTCACCGAGGTCGTCTCCTGGGTGAAGAGCCGCCACCTCGTCCTCGACACCCCCATCGTGCTCGCCCCGCACCAGACCGTCGCCGACGCGCTCTCCCTGCTCCCCAAGCGGGCCCACAACGCCGGAGTGGTCGTAGACGAGGACAACCGCCCGATCGGTGTCGTCACCGACCGCGACCTCACCGGCGTCGACCGCTTCACCCAGCTCGAAGTGGTCATGTCCAAGGACGAGCTGCTGCTGCTCGACGCCGACATGGACCCGCGCGAGGCCTTCAACACCCTCGACCACCACAACCGGCGCTACGCCCCCGCCGTCGACGCCGACGGCAAGCTCGCCGGCATCCTCACCCGCAACGGCGCGCTGCGCGCCACGCTCTACACGCCGGCCGTCGACGCGCACGGCAAGCTGCGCATCGCCGCCGCCGTCGGCATCAACGGCGATGTGGCGGGCAAGGCCAAGCAGTTGCTCGACGCGGGCGTCGACACGCTCGTCATCGACACCGCGCACGGCCACCAGGAGTCGATGATCAGCGCCATCAAGGTGGTGCGCGCCCTCGACCCGCAGGTGCCGGTCGTGGCCGGCAACATCGTCTCCGCGCAGGGCGTGCGCGACCTGATCGAGGCGGGCGCCGACATCATCAAGGTCGGTGTGGGCCCGGGCGCCATGTGCACCACCCGGATGATGACCGGCGTGGGCCGGCCGCAGTTCTCGGCGGTGCTGGAGTGCGCGGCCGAGGCGAAGAAGTACGGCAAGCACGTGTGGGCCGACGGCGGTGTACGCCACCCCCGTGACGTGGCGATGGCGCTGGCCGCCGGTGCCTCCAACGTGATGGTCGGCTCCTGGTTCGCGGGGACCTACGAGTCGCCGGGCGACCTCCAGCAGGACGCGGGCGGCCGCTTCTACAAGGAGTCGTTCGGCATGGCCTCCGCGCGTGCGGTGGCCAACCGCACGTCCGAGGAGTCGGCGTACGACCGCGCCCGCAAGGGCCTGTTCGAGGAGGGCATCTCCACCTCCCGCATGTTCCTCGACCCGGCACGCCCCGGTGTGGAGGACCTGATCGACTCGATCATCGCGGGCGTCCGCTCCTCCTGCACCTACGCCGGCGCGGCCTCCCTGGAGGAGTTCGCCGAGAGGGCCGTCGTCGGTATCCAGAGTGCCGCGGGCTACGCCGAGGGCAAGCCGCTGCACGCCAGCTGGAGCTGAGCCAACGTCTTTTCGCACGGCCCCCGTTGTCCCGTCCGCCGGGAACGGCGGGGGCCGTGCGGCATGTCCGGGCACCCGTGGGCGCGCCCGGCGTGGGCGGCCACGGGGCCGGGCGGCACAGGGCCGGCGCGGGTCGCGCGCAACGCCGCACAGCCGCCGTGCAACGAAGGCTCACCGAGCCCGGAGGAACGCAATGATCTTGCACGCACACGCAAGGTTGCTGCATTACACCGGCAACGCCCCTGCTCATAGGCTGTCGCCTCGTACGTGGCGTGGCGGGGACCCCGCTCGGCGGGTCCCCTGACGTCGAGGGGTGCCGCCTGTCCCCGTCGGCCTGACCGGCAGCAACGAAGGAGCCAGCGCGTGCTCGACCAAGGCGCACCCCCGCAGCACAGCAGTCGGATCGACCCCGCGTCCCCAGGGGTCGGCGCGCGTCTGCTGCGCCGCAAGCCCGTGGAACGCCTGGTCGCGGAGGGCGGCCAGGGTGAGGGGGGCTCGCTGCGGCGCTCCCTCGGGATGTGGCAGCTCACCATGATCAGCATCGGTGCCACCCTCGGCACCGGCATCTTCGTGGTGCTCGGCGACGCCGTTCCCGAAGCCGGGCCGGCGGTCACCCTGGCGTTCGTCATCGCGGGTCTCACCGCCCTGTTCTCGGCCCTGTCGTACGCCGAGCTGGCGGGCAGCATCCCGGTCGCGGGCTCCTCCTACTCGTACGCTTACGCAACGATGGGCGAACTCGTCGCCTGGGTCTGCGGCTGGTGCCTGGTCCTGGAGTACGGCGTGTCGGTCGCGGCCGTGGCGGTCGGCTGGGGCGAGTACCTCAACGAACTGCTCGACGGGACGATCGGCGTCACCCTCCCCTCCGCGCTGTCCTCGGCGCCCGGCGAGGGCGGCATCATCAACCTGCCCGCGCTGATCGTCGTCCTGCTGGCGATGGTCTTCCTGCTCGGCGGCGTCCGCGAGTCCGCCCGCGCCAACACGGTCATGGTCGCGGTGAAGATCGCCGCGCTGGTGCTCTTCTGCGCCGTCGGCTTCACGGGCTTCAAGTCCGGCAACTACGCCGACTTCATGCCGCTCGGCATGGCGGGCGTCAGCGCCGCCGGTGCCACCCTGTTCTTCTCCTACATCGGCTTCGACGCCGCCTCCACCGCCGGTGAGGAGGCCAAGAACCCCAAGCGGGACCTGCCGCGCGCGATCATGCTCTCGCTGATCATCGTCACCGCGCTGTACGTGCTCGTCGCGGCGGTCGCCGTCGGCGCCTGGCACTGGACCGAGTTCGAGGGCTCGAACGCCTCCCTCGCCGCGATCATGAACGATGTCAGCGGCCAGAGCTTCTGGGGCACCCTGCTCGCCCTCGGCGCGGTCATCTCCATCGCCAGTGTCGTCCTGACCGTGCTCTACGGCCAGACCCGCATCCTCTTCGCGATGTCCCGCGACGGCCTGGTGCCCAAGGCGCTCGGCAAGGTCCACGAGAAGACCGGCGCGCCCCGCCTCAACACGGTCCTCGTGTCCCTGTTCTGCGGGGTGCTCGCCGCCATGATCCCGCTCGGCAAGCTCGTCGACGCCACCAGCATCGGCACGCTGTTCGCCTTCGCGCTGGTCAACATCGCGGTGATCGTCCTGCGCCGCCGGCGTCCGGAGCTGGAGCGCACCTTCAAGGTGCCGTTCGGGCCCGTGCTGCCGGTGCTGGGCTTCGTCTTCTGCGCGTACAACATGTTCAGCCTCGACACCGTGACCTGGGTGGTCTTCGGGTGCTGGATGGCCGCCGGTCTCGTGTTCTACTTCCTGTACGGCTACCGCCGTTCCCGTCTCGCCGCACCCGAAGCGAAGTGAACCACCCGCAGTGCTGAACGATCTCGACGAACGCATCGTGCACGCCCTCGCCGAGGACGCCCGCCGCTCCTACGCGGACATCGGGCAGCTCGTCGGCCTGTCCGCGCCGGCCGTCAAACGCCGCGTGGACCGGCTGCGCGCCACCGGCGCCATCACCGGGTTCACCGTCCGGGTGGACCCGTCGGCGCTCGGCTGGGAGACCGAGGGGTTCGTCGAGATCTACTGCCGGCGCAACACCTCGCCGGAGATCATTCAGCGGGGCCTGGAGCGCTACCAGGAGGTCGTGGCCGCGTCCACCGTCACCGGGGACGCGGACGCGATCGCCCAGGTCTTCGCCTCCGACATGCGCCACTTCGAACGGGTCCTGGAGCGGATCGCGGGGGAGCCGTTCGTGGAGCGGACCAAGTCCGTGCTCGTCCTGTCGCCGCTGCTGCGCCGCTTCTCCTCGGGATCGCCCACCTGATCCCGGCGCGCCGTCTACCATCGCTTGCATGACGTGGCGACATTGACCTTCACCCGCCCCTGAGCCAGGCGTCCGGCGACTGACCCGGACGCTGTACTGCTACGCCTTCCTGGACGACTTCGTCCTGCTGTACCCGGTCTACGCGCTGCTCTTCGGCGACACCGGGCTGTCCCTCGGACAGATCTCCTCCCTCTTCGCGCTGTGGTCGGTCACCGGCGTGCTCCTGGAGGTCCCCTCCGGCGCGTGGGCCGACGCCGTCTCGCGTCGGCTGCTGCTGCGCGTCGGCCCCGTGCTGACCGCCGTCGGCTTCGCCCTGTGGGTGCTCACCCCGTCGTACTGGGCGTTCGCGCTCGGGTTCGTCCTCTGGGGCGCCGGCGGGGCGCTCGGCTCGGGTGCGCTGGAGGCGCTGGTCTACGAGGAACTGGACCGGCTGGGCGCGGCCGCCGCCTACGCGCGGGTGACGGGCCGGGCCCGTGCCGCGGGCCTGGTGGCCGTGACGGCGGCCATGGGGCTGGCCGGACCGGTGCTCGCCGCGGGCGGATATCCGCTGGTCGGGGCGGCGAGCGTACTGACCTGTCTGCTGACCGCGGCCGTCGCGGCCCGATTCCCTGAGCACCGGCCCGCGCCGGAGGAGAGCGAGAGCTGGTTCGCCACGCTGCGCGCCGCCGGGCGTCCCGGGCGGCAGGTCACCGGCGCCCTGCTGCTCGTCGCGGCCGTCGGCTCGGTGTGGGGCGCGCTCGACGAGTACACCCCTCTCCTCGTCCGCGACACCGGCGTACCGGACTGGGCCGGGCCCTATCTGCTGCTGATGATCTGGGCGGGGGCCACCGGCGGCAGCCTGCTCGCCGGGCCGGCCGAGCGCCTGCGCACAGCCGGGTTCGCGGGCCTGCTGGCCGGCTCCGCGCTGGCCCTCGCCGTGGGCGCGACGGCCCGGTCGCCGGCCGGACTCGTGCTGGTGGCCGTCGCCTTCGGCGGCTTCCAGCTGGCGAACGTGCTGGCCGACGCCCGCCTCCAGCGACGGATCGACGACGGCACGCGGGCCACGGTCACCTCGCTCGGGGGACTGGGCACCGAACTGGCCACGGTCGCGGTGTTCGGCGCCTACGCGGTGATCGGCTCGGCGACCGGGCACGGCACCGCCTTCGCCGTGTTCGCGGTGCCCTACCTGGTGACCGCCGCGCTGGTGGCGCTCGGACGGGGCCGGCGGCGCACTCCTCGAAACTGACGTCGAGGCATCGTTTCCGCAGGTGAACCGGGCGGAGCGGGCGTCCGGCGGGGGGGCGCGCAACGAATCGCCGGATGGCGCGCGACGGACGCAACGAACCGGCCGTCGGCGCGCAACGGCTCCGCCTTGTCCGGCCGTGCCCGCCGCCCGTACCGTCTACGTGGCCCCCACACCCATTCGTCCCGGTGAGGAACACGCATGCGCACCGCCCTGCTCCAGAGCTCCGGCCGGCCCGGCTCCACCGCCGAGAACCTGAAGGTCCTCGACGAGGCCGCGGGCCGTGCCGTCGCGTCCGGCGCGGGTCTGCTGGTCGCGCCGGAGATGTTCCTGACCGGCTACGCGATCGGCGACGACATCGCCCGCCTCGCCGAGCCCGCCGACGGTGACGCCACCGACACCGTGGCCGAGATCGCCTCGCGGCACGGCCTGGCCATCGCGTACGGCTACCCGGAGCGCGCCGGGGACACGGTCTTCAACTCGGCCCAGCTGATCTCCGCCGACGGCACGCGCCTCGCCAACTACCGCAAGACCCACCTCTTCGGCTGCTTCGAGCGCGACCACTTCACGCCGGGTGAGCAGCCCGTCGTCCAGGCCGAGCTGGACGGGCTGCGGGTGGGGCTCATGATCTGCTACGACGTGGAGTTCCCGGAGAACGTCCGCGCGCACGCCCTCGCGGGCACCGATCTGCTGCTGGTCCCGACCGCGCAGATGCACCCGTTCCAGTTCGTCGCGGAGTCCCTGGTGCCGGTGCGGGCCTTCGAGAACCAGATGTACGTGGCGTACGTCAACCGGGTCGGCCAGGAAGGCGAGTTCGAGTTCGTGGGGCTGTCCACCCTCGCCGGGCCGGACGGATTCGCCCGCACCCGCGCCGGACGCGGTGAGGAACTGGTCCTCGCCGAGGTGGACCCCGCCTTCCTCGCCGCCTCCCGCGAGGCCAACCCGTATCTGAAGGACCGCCGCCCCGGCCTCTACGGGTCCCTGGTCTGACGCCCCGCCCCCACGCACCCTGATCTTCCGTTCCGCGCAAGGAGTCCGTACCCCATGACGTCCACGGTGCCCAACGCCGTCGAGCACGCCGACGAGCAGCAGCCGCCGATCACCATGTTCGGCCCGGACTTTCCTTACGCGTACGACGACTTCCTCGCCCACCCGGCGGGCCTCGGCCAGGTGCCGGCGACCGAGCACGGTGCCGAGGTCGCGGTCATCGGCGGCGGCCTGTCCGGCATCGTGGCCGCGTACGAGCTCATGAAGATGGGCCTCAGGCCCGTCGTGTACGAGGCCGACCGGATCGGCGGCCGGCTGCGCACCGTCGGCTTCGACGGCTGCGACCCCGAGCTCACCGCCGAGATGGGCGCGATGCGCTTCCCGCCCTCCTCCACCGCCCTCCAGCACTACATCGACCTCGTCGGCCTGCAGACCCGCCCCTTCCCCAACCCGCTGGCCGAGGGAACCCCCTCGACCGTCGTCGACCTCAAGGGCGAGTCGCACTACGCCGAGACCGTCGAGGACCTGCCGCAGGTCTACCGCGACGTGGCCGCGGCGTGGAACAGGTGCCTGGAGGAGGGCGCCGACTTCTCCGACATGAACCGGGCGATGCGCGAGCGCGACATCCCGCGCATCCGCGAGATCTGGGCCCGGCTCGTCGAGAAGCTCGACAACCAGACCTTCTACGGCTTCCTCTGCGACTCCGACGCCTTCAAGTCCTTCCGGCACCGGGAGATCTTCGGCCAGGTGGGCTTCGGCACCGGCGGCTGGGACACCGACTTCCCCAACTCCATCCTGGAGATCCTGCGGGTCGTCTACACCGAGGCCGACGACCACCACCGCGGGATCGTCGGCGGCTCGCAGCAGTTGCCGCTGCGGCTGTGGGAGCGCGAGCCGGAGAAGATCGTGCACTGGCCCCACGGCACGTCGCTGGCCTCGCTGCACGAGGGCGGCGAGCCCCGTCCGGCCGTGACCCGGCTGCACCGCACCGCCGGCAACCGGATCACGGTGACCGACGCGCACGGCGACATCCGCACCTTCCGGGCGGCGATCTTCACCGCCCAGTCCTGGATGCTGCTGTCCAAGATCCAGTGCGACGACTCGCTCTTCCCGATCGACCACTGGACCGCCATCGAGCGCACCCACTACATGGAGTCGTCCAAGCTCTTCGTCCCGGTGGACCGGCCCTTCTGGCTGGACAAGGACGAGGCCACCGGCCGTGACGTCATGTCGATGACGCTCACCGACCGCATGACCCGCGGCACCTACCTGCTGGACGACGGCCCGGACAAGCCGGCCGTGATCTGCCTGTCGTACACCTGGTGCGACGACAGCCTGAAGTGGCTGCCGCTGTCCGCGAACGAGCGGATGGAGGTCATGCTGAAGTCGCTCGGCGAGATCTATCCGAAGGTCGACATCCGCGGGCACATCATCGGCAACCCGGTGACCGTCTCCTGGGAGAACGAGCCCTACTTCATGGGCGCGTTCAAGGCCAACCTGCCCGGCCACTACCGCTACCAGCGGCGCCTGTTCACGCACTTCATGCAGGACCGGCTGCCCGAGGACAAGCGGGGCGTCTTCCTCGCAGGCGACGACATCTCCTGGACGGCCGGCTGGGCCGAGGGCGCCGTCCAGACCGCGCTGAACGCGGTCTGGGGCGTCATGCACCAGTTCGGCGGGGAGACCGACGCGGCCAACCCCGGCCCCGGCGACGTCTACGACGAGATCGCGCCGGTGGAGCTTCCGGAGGACTGAGGTCAGATCCCGGCCGCGCGGGCCTGTTCGTAGACCCGCGCGGCCACGTCCTTGAGTTCCTCGCCGTCCCTCGGGGTGCCCTGGAGGTCCAGCAGGAGCTCCTCCACACCGATCCCGGCGTACGGCACCAGGTCCTCGACGATCTGCTCGACGCTGCCCTGGAAGGGCTGCCGGTCGGACCCCTCGTACGCCTTGGCGGAGTACGAGGCGTTCACGCGCACCACCGTCCGGATCGGTTCCGTGCGGCCGCGCTCCTCGGCCAGCTCCCGCAGCGTGCTCCACTGCGCGGCCAACGCGTCGGACGACATGGCCACCGGCACCCAGCCGTCGGCGTGGTCGACGAGTCGGCGCAGCGCCCGCGGGCTGCTCCCGGCGAGCAGGACGGGGATCGGCCGGGCGGGCTTCGGGCCGACCAGGGCCGGCGCGATCTTCGTGACCCGCCCGTCGTACCGGACCGGGTCCGGACCCCAGACCGCACGGCACACGGCGATCAGTTCGTCCAGGACCTTGCCGCGCTCCTCGAACGGCCGGACCGACGCCGCCGCGTACTCGTCGTGGGACCAGCCGGTGCCGAATCCGGCGACCACCCGGCCGCCGGTCGCCGCGTCCAGGCTCGCCAGGGCCTTGGCCAGCTGGAACGGCACGTGCAGGGGCGCCACCAGCACGCTCGTGCCCACCTCGGCCCGCTCGGTGGCCGCGGCGGCCAGCGTGAGCGTCACCAAGGGGTCGGCGACATGCCGGTACTCGTCGGGCCAGGGCAGGCCCTCGATGCCGTACAGGCCCTGCGTGGCGGGCTCGGGGAACAGGGCGCGCTCGAAGACCCACAGGCTGCGGTAGCCGATGCGCTCGGCCTCGCGCGCCACGTCGGGCACGTCCTTGCCGAGGTCGTACTGCCGCATCTGGGGGAGGCCGAGGCCGAGCCGGATCGCCATACCTTGTGCTCCTTCGCAGTAGGGGTACCCGACGGGCAACGCGTCGCGGACGCACGGAAGTTCTGTGCGGCGGCAGCGCAGGTCGGGGCCGTCGGGTCGTCGGGTCAGTCGGGAAGCGGGGTGAGCAGCATGCGGCCCGCGAAGCCCACCGCCGCGTCCAGGCGGTCGGTGAACTCGGCGGCGAGGTCGGGCAGACGGCGCAGCGCCCACAGGGCACGCGCGGCCGACCAGGTCGCGTCCCGGGCGCGCTCCAGGCTCCACGCACCGAGCAGATGGGTGAGCGGGTCGGCGATCTGGAGCAGGTCCGGACCCGGCATCAGATCTTCGCGGATGCGCTCCTCCAGCGTCACGAGGAGGTCGCCCACCCGGTCGAACTCGTCCTCCAGCTCGACCGGGTCGCAGTCGAGCGCGCGGCAGGCGTCCACGACGGCGAGGGCCAGATCGTGCCCGATGTGGGCGTTGATGCCCGCGAGCGCGAACTGCAGCGGCCGTACGCCCGGATGGCGGCGGAACTGGAACAGGGGCCGCCAGCAGGCCGGTGGGCGCCCGTCCGCGGCGGCCGCGTCGACGGCCGCGAGATAGCGCTCCGCGAACCGCACGTCCAGCGTGGCCGCGGCCCGGGCGTCGGGGAAGGCCCCGGCCTCGATGCGGCGGCCGACGGACTCGGTGACGGCGAGGTAGACACGGTTGAAGACCGCGACCCCGTCCCGCGCGGGCAGGGCCGCGGCCAGCGCGCGCATCCGGGAGACGACCACGTCCACCGGAGTGGTGAGCTCTTCCAACTGCGTCATGGGGGCAGCGTCCCAGTCCTGGGCCGGCCGGCGGGGCGGCGAGCCCGGCGGTTCCCCGGAACGGGCGAACGCCGGGGCCGCCGTCGTGCGCCTAGGACCGGGTGTCGTAGCTCGACGTGCCCTCGTCCAGGAGCGGAGTCTGCGACTTGAGGTGGGCCGGGGCGAACGCGCGCAGCGCGTGGTAGCCGACGATGACGACGAGCGTGCCGAGGGCGATGCCGCTCAGCGAGAACGTGTCGGTGAACTCCATCGAGACGTTGCCGACGCCGATGATGATGCCCGCCGCGGCCGGTACGAGATTGAGCGGGTTGCGCAGGTCGACCCGGGCGCTGAGCCAGATCTGGGCGCCGAGCAGGCCGATCATGCCGTACAGGATGACGGTGATGCCGCCGAGGACGCCGCCGGGGATCGCCGCCACCACCGCGCCGAACTTCGGGCAGAGGCCGAAGAGCAGGGCGAAACCGGCGGCGGCCCAGTAGGCGGCCGTGGAGTACACGCGGGTCGCGGCCATCACGCCGATGTTCTCGGAGTACGTGGTGTTGGGCGGGCCGCCGACCGCGGTGGACAGCATGGAGCCGACGCCGTCGGCGGCGATCGCCGTACCGAGCTTGTCGTCGAGCGGGTCGCCGGTCATCTCGCCGACCGCCTTGACGTGCCCGGCGTTCTCCGCGACCAGCGCGATGACCACGGGCAGCGCGACCAGGACCGCCGACCACTCGAACGACGGGCCGTGGAAGGCGGGCAGGCCGATCCAGTCGGCGTCGGCGACACCCGAGAGGTCCAGGCGCCAGTGGTCGGTGAGCTTGCCGCTCGCGTCGACCGAGTGGATGCGGCCGAAGATCCGGTCGAAGGCCCAGGAGACGCCGTAGCCGAAGAGCAGCCCCAGGAAGATCGCGATCCGGGACCAGAAACCACGCAGACAGACGACGGCCAGCGCGGTGAAGGCCATGACCAGCAGGGCGGTCCACTGGTCCTGCGGCCAGTACGTGGTCGCCGTGACGGGCGCGAGGTTGAAGCCGATCAGCATCACCACCGCGCCGGTCACGATCGGCGGCATCGTCGCGTGGATGATCCGGGCGCCGAAGCGCTGCACGGCCAGTCCCACGAGGAAGAGCGCGGCACCGACGACCAGGACCGCGCCCGTCACGGTCGCGCTGGTGCCGCCCTGGGCCCGGATCACCGCCGCGACGCCTACGAACGAGAGGGAGCAGCCGAGGTAGCTCGGCACCCGGCCGCGGGTCGCGAGCAGGAAGATGACGGTGGCGACACCGGACATCATGATCGCGAGGTTGGGATCCAGGCCCATCAGGACCGGTGCCACGAAGGATGCCCCGAACATCGCCACCACGTGCTGGGCGCCGAGCCCGACGGTGCGCGGCCAGGACAGCCGCTCGTCGGGCCGGACCACCGCCCCGGGGGCCGGGGTGCGTCCGTCACCGTGAAGTTTCCAGCGGACGCCGAGATCCATGGGAGGTGTCGCTTTCGTCGTACGTGCAGTGCCGGACCATTGTCAGGTCTGGTCGCGGGTGCTCCCTACCCGAGGGCCGGCGGCGGCCACGACCTTCGGCCGGTCCCGGTCGCCGGAGCGCAGCACGCCCGCGAACACGGCGAGCCCGCCGGACAGGACGGTCACCAGCGCGAACGACACCACCAGGCTCGTCGCCTGGGCCAGCGTGCCGATCGCGCTCGGGGCCACCAGGCCGGAGGTGTACGTGATGGTGGCGACGCCCGCGATGGCCAGGCTCGGGTTGGGGCCGCTGCGGCCCGCCGCCGCGAAGCACAGCGGGACGACCACCGCGATGCCCAGACCCGTCAGCGCGAAGCCGGACATGGCCAGCGCCGGGTGGTCGGCGAGGACGATCAGCAGCCCGCCGGCGAAGGCGAGGACACCCCCGACCCGGACGGTGCGGACCGAGCCGTACCGGTCCACCACCTTGTCACCCGCGAGCCGGGCGATCGCCATGGTGAGCGTGAAGCCGGTGGTGCAGGCCGCCGCGAGTCCGGCCGACGTGCCGAGCTCGTCCTCCAGGTAGATCGCCGACCAGTCCAGGCTCGCGCCTTCCGCGAAGACCGCGCAGAAGCCGACCGCGCCGATCAGCAGCGCCGACCTCGGCGGCAGCGCGAAGCGGGGCGGGGGTTCCTCGTCCTCGGCGGGCTGGAGGTCCAGCACCCAGGTGCACGCGAGCAGGCCCAGCAGGGTGAGAGCGCCGGCCGCCAGCGCGTGGTGCAGCCGGGCGTCCGTGCCGAGGTGCGCGGCGAGCGTGCCGCCGGCCGAGCCGATCAGGGCGCCGGCGCTCCACATGCCGTGCAGGCCGGACATGATCGAGCGGCCGAGGCGGTTCTCGACCTCCACGCCGAGCGCGTTCATCGCGACGTCCGCCATGCCGGCCGTGGCGCCGAAGGTGAACAGGGCGAGGCACAGCGCGAGCAGATTGGGCGCCAGGGACGGCAGGAGCAGCGACAGCGTCCACAGCGCGAGCAGTCCCCGCAGGGCGGTCCGGGCGCCGAAGCGATGGCTGATCCGGCCGGCGAGCGGCATCGCGAGGGACGCGCCGAGGGCGGGGAAGGCGAGCGCGAGGCCGAGCTGGCCGGGGCTCACCGAGGCGTGGTCCTGGATCCAGGGGACCCGGGTGGCGAACGAGCCGGTGACCGCGCCGTGCACGGCGAACACGGCCGCCACCGCGTACCGGGCGCGTACCACCTCTCGGTGCTGGTAGACCACGTCACTCATGTTCCCGCCCCTTGTCCCGTCCTCTGGCGCCGATCGCGTCCGGCGGTAAATTATCAGGGACCCTGCCTGATAGATAGAGGGCGAGGGCCCGACCGGCCCATCTGGAAGGATCCCGGCATGCCCGCATCCCCGAGCACCGCCCGAGCCATCAACGACCGGCTCGCCCTGCGGCTGTTGCAGCAGGAGGGGCCGTTGACGGCCGGGCAGCTGAAGCAGTTGACCGGCCTGTCCCGGCCGACCGTGGCCGACCTCGTCGAACGCCTCTCCGCCGCCGGCCTGATCGAGGTCGTCGGCGAGGCGGGCGAGCTGCGGCGCGGCCCCAACGCCAAGCTGTACGGCATCGTCGCCGACCGCGCCCACCTGGCCGCACTCGACGTCCGCACCGAGGGCGTCTCCGTGATCGTCTCCGACCTGCTCGGCCGGGTGCTCGCGGAGGCCTCCGTGCCGATCGGCGACGACACCGGCACCGGACCCGCGGTGGAGCAGGCGGTCGCCCTGGTCGAGCGGACGGCGAAGGAGGCGGGGGCGCAGTCGCTGCACACCGTCGGCATCGGCGCACCGGGCCTGATCGACCCCGCCACCGGCGAACTCCGCGACTCCTCCGGCCTGCCCGCCTGGCACCGGCGCCTCGTCGCCGCCCTCCAGGAACGGCTTCCCGAGGCCCGGGTCATCGTCGAGAACGAGACCAACCTCGCGGCGCTCGCCGAACAGCGTGAGGGAGCCGCGAGGGACCGGGACACCTTCGTGCTGCTGTGGCTCGGGCAGGGCACGGGCGCGGCGGTGGTGCTGGACGGGTCGCTGCGGCGCGGGGCGTCCGGCGGCACGGGCGAGATCGGGTTCCTGCCGGTGCCGGGGACGGGCGGGCTGCCGACGGCGACGGACTGCGCGGGCGGCTTCCACTCGCTGGCGGCGGCCGGCGCGATCGTGGAGCTGGCGAAGGGGCACGGGCTGCGGCTGCCCGGGAGCGGCACCGGCCTGGAGGCGGCGGAGGTGGTGCGGCGGGCGGTGAAGGCGGCGGAGGCGGTGCGGGGGGACGCGGGTCCGGCGGACGTGGTGCGGCGGGACGCGGAGCCGGTGGGGGAGGGGCCGGGGGTCGTGAGGTCGGCGGGGGGTGCGGAGTCCGGTGAAGGTGCGGAGTCCCGTGAGGGTGACGCACGGTTCCTGGACGCCCTCGCCGAGCGGTGCGCGCTCGGGGTCGCCTCCGTCGTCGCCGTGCTGGACCCCGGGTGCCTGGTGCTCGGCGGGGAGGTCGGCCGGGCCGGGGGCGAGGTGCTCGCCGGGCTGGTCGGGCAACGGGTGCGGCGGATGTCGCCGCTGGTCACCGAGGTGCGGGCCAGTGTCCTGGGCGGCGGCGCCGTACTGCGCGGAGCACTGCTGACGGCGCGGGACCGGGCCCAGGACGAGGTGTTCGCGCCTCCGGGGAAGTAGGCGTCAGACCCTCGGGGCGCCCCTGATGCGCACCGCGACGTACTCCTCGAACGTGCCCTTCCCGACGGCCTGCTCCGGTGTCAGGTGCCCGCCGTCGCGGAACGCGCCGTAGGTCCGGCCCCACAGCGGCACGTTCACGATCTTGCGGCGGCGGCCCGTGGCCCTGAGGTACGTGCGCGCCAGGGACTCGAACGTGCGCACCTCGGGGCCGCCCATGTCCGCGACCCGCCGCGCCGGCCCGCCGGTGGCCAGCCCCGCGAGCCGTGCCGCGACCTCGGTGACCTCGATGGGCTGGTCCTTCAGCCCGGCCGGCAGCACCAGCACCGGCGGTCTGGTCAAGGTGTCGAACACCCGGACGAGCAGATCGTGGAACTGCGTGGTGCGCAGCAGGGTCCAGCCCAGACCCGACTCCTCGATCAGCCGCTCCACCGCGAGCTTCGTCCGGTAGTAGCCGAGCGGCACCCGGTCGACCCCAACGATCGAGATGTAGAGCAGATGGCCCACCCCGGCCCGCCGCGCCGCCGCGACCAGATGCGCGGTGGCCTCCTCGTCACCGCCGCCCGGCGTGCTCGCACAGTGCACGACCGTGTCCACGCCGGCGACGGCGCGGTCCAACACCGGGCCGCCCTGGCGCAGGTCGACGGCGTACGGCTGGGCGTGGCGGCTGAGCACCCGCACGGCGTGGCCGTCCGCGCGCAGCCGCTCGGAGACGACCCGGCCGAGGGTTCCGGTTCCGCCGGTCACCAGGATCGTGGTCATGGTCAGTCCCTTCGGACGCGTTGCGCTCCGAGGGGAGCGCCTTTCGCCGGCGGGGACCGAGTAGCCCTCCTGCGGTGCGGACAACCGCCGTGGCGGCACCGCGTCGGCACGCGAGCGGCATCCGATCGGGTGCCGCGCGTCCTTGGGGAGACCCGGCGGCGGGCAAGGGCCGTCGTCACCGCCGCCGGGTCCGTTCCGTACGGGGTCAGCAGACGCCGAGGTCCTGCCAGACCCCCCACTCGCCGGTGGTGCCGGGCTCCTCGCCCTTCGTCCACCACTTGGCCTTCCACGAGTGCCCACGATGGGCCACCGTGGCACCTCCGCCGTACTCGGTCACGGCGTTCCAGGCCGGATTCGTGCACTGCCCCGTGCCGCCCGTCGGGCTCGCGGTGGGCGAGGGCGTCTGCGAGGGCGTCGGCGTCGGGGTTCCCGTCCCGGGCTCCACCACCGTCGTGCCCCGTGCCAGATCCGCCGCGAGCGCGTACGTCCTCCCGCCGAACGTCACCGTCCAGTTCGACGGCGTCGACACGGGGAGGTAGTAGACGAAGTCCAGCTCCACCGAGGCGCCCGGTGCCAGCGTCTGCCAGGCCGGAAGCTTCAGCGAGACCCGGTGGTGGTCGCCCTTCAGACCGCCGACGTTCGGCCCGGTGTGATCGCTGCGGATCACCGAAGTGCCCCAGCCCGACTGGTCCTTGGCGTTGCCCGGTGCCGAAGTGCCGTAGTCGAAGCGGAACTCCGTACCGCCGGGCAGCGTCGCGTTCGTCCGGTTCGTGATCTTCAGCTTGGGGCCGATCGGGTAGTTGGAGTCGCCGAGCGGGAACTGCCCGAGCTCGACCTCGATGTTGAGCGCCTCGGACGGCAGGTCGATCGTCGAGCGCTTCGTGCCGTACGGCGAGGCGGACTTGAACTTCTCGTACATCGCCGTCGTCAGCGTCGACCCCGGCTCGTACTGCCCCTTGGCCGCGTTCCACCCGTAGTCGCCGGCCAGTTCCCAGATCATCGTGCCGCCGATGCCCCGGTCGACCACGTAGTCCGCCTTGGCGCGCACGGACTGCTCATCCTCCGTGGACAGGAAGACCTTCTTCTCGGCGTTCCACAGCCAGGGCGCGACCAGCGTGGCGTCGTACTTCCGGGCGTAGGTCCCGGTCAGCGTCGTCCCGGCCGGGAAGCCGTACCGCGTCACGTAGTCGCCGACGACGCCCCTCTCCAGGTTCTTGGCGTGCCACATCGGGTTGGAGCCGGCGGGCGACTCCCTGCCGTTGTCGTCCTTGTCGTGCCACAGGTTGTCGATGCCGACGGCGCCGTCACCGCACTTGGTCAGCCCGGAACCGGCGGGGCAGTTCGTGGCGGGGGCCCTGCCCCACAGGCCGTCGGTGCCGCCGGTGACGTTCTTGAATCCGCGGGTGTAGTAGGGCAGGCCGATGTTGATGCGCCCGGCCGGCATCGAGCCGCGGAAGTAGTGGTACGCCCAGTCGGTGTTCAGATAGCCGAGGCCGCCGTACTGGGACGTGGAGTAGACGCCCGCCGCGGCGAGTTCCGCGTCCTTGCCGTCGTCGAAGAGCGAGGCGTTGGGTCCGACGTACTCGTTCCAGGCGCCGTGCAGGTCGTAGGACATGATGTTGACGTAGTCCAGGTACTTCTGGACCTGGAAGGTCTCCATACCGCGCAGCAGGTATCCGGACGAGGGCGCCGCCACCGTCAGCAGGTAGTGCCTGCCGTCCGCCGCGCCCGCGCGGTCGAGCTTCTCGCGCAGGGTCTTCATCAGGGCGGCGTAGCCCTTGACCAGCCCGGCCCGGCGGGCGTTCGCGAGCGGCCAGTCGAGCGGGTGGCCCGCGTCCTTCATGGTCGTCGGGTACTCGTAGTCGATGTCGACGCCGTTGAAGCCGTACTTCCTGAGGAAGTCGACGGCCGAGTTCGCGAAGGTGTCGATGCCGGCCTGGTTGACCGAACCGTCGGCGTTGGTGGCCATCGCGTAGAAGCCGCCGGAGTCCACGCGCGTGCCGTCGGCGTCGAAGTAGCCGCCGGTCTCGGCCCAGCCGCCGACCGAGATCAGCGTCTTGACGTCCGGGTGCTGCTTCTTGAACTTGCTCAGCAGGTTGAAGTGGCCCTTGTAGGGGAGCGCCGGGTCCATCTCGGCGCCGGTCACCCCCGGCCAGGTCATCCCGGTCGCCGGGTTCGTGGCGCCGTCCGCGCCGACGGAGATCCTGTTGCCGCCGTCGACGTGCGCGAAGGCGTAGTTGATGTGGGTGATCTTGTCCCATGGGATGTCCGAGGCCAGATAGGCGGGTGTGCCGTCCTTGCCGGTGCGCCAGCCGGTGAAGTAGCCGATCACCCGGCGCTGGTGGTCGGCGCCCATCTTCTCCCGCCCGGCCGAGTCGTAGACCGAGCAGTACGGGACGTCCACGCCCGCGGTCCGGTGGAGGCCGTCGGGGCGGCAGGTCTCCTGGTCGGCGGCGTGCGAGACGGTGGCGGGGAGGCTCGCGAGGACCAGGCCCGCCACGGCCGCCGCGGCGGCGAGGAGGGCGGGTCTGGTTCTGTGACGTGAGGGGGACAGCACGATCGGTTCCTCTCCACGGAGTTGCGCAGACCCTAGAGAGGACTAGACCAGTGCGTCAATAGGTCTGTACCAATTCCCAAGGGGGCATCGAGGCCCGGGAGTTGAGGCACGATTCCGGTCGCCTGAGAAGTCCAGCGACGCACCTTGTGAGCCACCCCACATCACTCTCCCGCATGGACGCCGATCGGTCGTGGCACACTGGCCGTGTACCAGTAGCAGCGCACTCCGGGGTCGGTGAAAGTCCGAACCGGCGGTTACAGTCCGCGACCCGGTCGCCTCCAGCGACCGGTTGACCAGGTGAAATTCCTGGACCGACGGTTAAAGTCCGGATGGGAGGCAGTGCGCGGCGAGCGGGCATTCGTGCGCGCCGCCGACCGTGATCGTCCCTCGTGGGACGTGTCCGTCCGGCGTCGCCCCGGTGTTCTCACTCGTGCTCTGCCGTCTCGGCAGCCCCGGAGTCCGTGCCCGAAATGGCAGGAGGACCCGGGAAGTGTTCACCGGAATCGTCGAAGAGCTGGGCGAGATCACCGCCGTCGAGAACCTCGGCGACGCCTCCCGCTTCCGGCTCCGTGGCCCCGTCGTCACCGAAGGGGCGCAGCACGGCGACTCCATCGCCGTCAACGGCGTGTGCCTCACGGTCGTCGAGCACGAGGGCGACGAATTCACCGCCGACGTCATGGCCGAGACCCTCAAGCGTTCCAGCCTGGGCGTCCTCGCCGTCGGCTCCCGCGTCAACCTCGAACGGCCCACCGCCGTGGGCGCCCGGCTGGGCGGCCACATCGTGCAGGGCCACGTCGACGGCACCGGCACCGTGCTGGAGCGCACCCCCTCCGAGCACTGGGAGATCGTCAGGATCTCGCTCCCGGCGGAGCTGGCGCGCTATGTCGTCGACAAGGGCTCCATCACCGTCGACGGCATCAGCCTCACCGTCGTCGAGGCCGGCCCGGACCACTTCACCGTCAGCCTGATTCCCACCACCCTCGCGCTGACCACCCTCGGCCTCAAGCAGCCCGGCGACCCGGTCAACCTCGAGGTCGACGTCATCGCCAAGTACGTGGAGCGGCTGCTGGGCGGTCAGGGGGCCGGCCGGTGAACTGGCTCAACTCCGAGGCGTTCAGCCTCTTCGGCCAGCACATCAAGTGGTCCGACATGATCGGCAACGTGATCGGGCTGCTCGCCCTGGCGCTCGGCTGGCGCCGCTCGATCTGGACCTGGCCCGCCCAGTTCGTCTCCGGCCTGATCCTCTTCGCGGCCTTCGCCACCGCCCACCTCTCGGGCAGCGCGGGCAAGCAGATCGTCGTCATGCTCGTCGCCGTATACGGCTTTCGGCAGTGGAACCGCGGCCGGCAGCAGGCGCAGGACGGCTCGATCGCCGTCCGGTTCGCCACCTGGCGCGAGCGCGGTGCGCTGCTCGGCGCGGCGGCGCTCGGCACCCTCGCGGTCGGCGGCCTGTTCACGGCGGTCCCGTCCCTGTCCTGGGACCCCTGGCCGGACGCCTACATCTTCGTCGGCACGGTCGTCGCCATGTACGCCCAGGCGCGCGGCATGGTCGAGTTCTGGTTCGCCTGGCTCCTCGTCGACCTGGTCGGCGTGCCCCTGAACTTCGCCAACGGCTTCGCCTTCTCCGGCTTCGTCTACGTCATCTACGGCGCACTCGTCCTGTGGGGCATGCGCGACTGGTGGCTGCGCTCCCGCAGGGACACGCGGCCCGTCCTGGAAGGAGCACCGGCATGACCGCGGCCCCCGTCCTCTACAGCACCGAGTACACCGAAGACCTCACCGACCTCTCCCTCGACCCCGTGGAGCAGGCCGTCGCCGACATCGCGGCCGGCCGCCCGGTCGTGGTCGTCGACGACGAGGACCGCGAGAACGAGGGCGACCTCGTCATCGCCGCCGAGAAGGCGACCCCCGAGATCGTCGCCTTCATGATGAGCGAGTGCCGCGGCCTGATCTGCGCCCCCATGGAGGCGGAGGAGCTGGACCGCCTGCGGCTCCCGCAGATGGTCGAGGACAACACCGAGTCGATGAAGACCGCCTTCACCGTCTCCGTGGACGCCTCCGCCGCGCACGGTGTCACCACCGGCATCTCGGCCTCCGACCGCGCGACCACGCTGCAACTGCTGGCGAGCGGCACCGCCGAGCCCACCGACCTCGTCCGGCCCGGCCACGTCTTCCCGCTGCGCGCCCGGTCCGGCGGTGTCCTCACCCGCAACGGCCACACCGAGGCCGCGGTCGACCTCGCCCGCCTCGCGGGCCTGCGCCCGGCCGGCGCGATCGTCGAGATCGCCGGCGAGGACGGCCGGATGCTGCGGCTGCCCGAGCTGGTCCCGTTCGCCCGCAAGCACGGCCTGACGATCATCTCCATCGAGGACCTGATCGCCTACCGGCGCACCTCCGAGCCCACCGTCCGCCGCGAGGCCGAGACCCGGCTCCCCACCGTCCACGGCACCTTCACGGCGTACGGCTACCGTTCCGTCGTCGACGGTGTCGAGCACGTCGCCCTCGTGCACGGCGACCTCGGCGACGGCAAGGACGTCCTGGTCCGCGTCCACTCCGAGTGCCTGACCGGCGACGTCTTCCACTCCCTGCGCTGCGACTGCGGCCCCCAGCTGGAGGCCTCCCTGGAGCGCATCCAGGCCGAGGGCCGGGGCGTGGTGGTCTATCTGCGCGGACACGAGGGCCGCGGCATCGGCCTGCTGTCCAAGCTCCGGGCGTACGAGCTCCAGGAGCGCGGCCGGGACACCCTCGACGCCAACCTGGAGCTGGGCCTGCCCGCCGACGCCCGCGACTACGCGGCCGGCGCGCAGATCCTGGCCGACCTGGGCGTGCGCAGCGTCCGCCTGATGACCAACAACCCCGACAAGACCGACGCGCTCGTGCGGCACGGCATCGACGTCACCGAGCGCGAGCCGATGCCCGTACAGGCGGGCGAGCACAACCTCCGGTACCTGCGCACCAAGCGGGACCGGATGGGCCACGACCTGCCCTGGCTGGACACGCCTGCCGTGACCACCTGCGGCAACCAGTAAGAGAACGACCGAGGAGAAACGTGAGCGGCAAGGGCGCACCGGAACTGTCCGTACGCAACGTGGGTGACCTTCGGGTCGCCGTCGTCGCGGCGCAATGGCACGAGAAGGTGATGGACGGTCTGGTGGACGGCGCGCTGCGCGCCCTGCACGATCTGGGCATCGACGAACCGACCCTGTTGCGGGTCCCCGGCAGCTGGGAGCTCCCGGTCGTCGCCAAGGTCCTCGCGGGCCGCGGCTACGACGCGGTCGTCGCCCTCGGCGTCGTCATCCGCGGCGGCACCCCCCACTTCGAGTACGTGTGCCAGGGCGTCACCCAGGGCCTGACCCAGGTCTCCGTCGACACCGGCGTCCCCGTCGGCTTCGGCGTCCTCACCTGCGACACCGAGGAACAGGCCCTGGACCGGGCCGGCCTGGAGGGCTCCAACGAGGACAAGGGACACGAGGCGGTGACGGCGGCGGTGGCGACCGCGGCTACGCTCCGTTCGGTGTCCGAACCCTGGCGTTAGGTCGGGCGGGGCAACCCGTAGAGTGGGCGTCACCATGTCCAAGAAGACGTTCGAGGAGCTCTTCACCGAGCTCCAGCACAAGGCCGCCCACGGCGATCCCGCCACTTCCCGCACCGCCGAGCTGGTCGAGAAGGGCGTCCATGCCATCGGCAAGAAGGTCGTCGAAGAGGCCGCCGAGGTCTGGATGGCCGCCGAGTACGAGGGCAAGGACGCGGCCGCCGAGGAGATCTCGCAGCTGCTGTACCACGTCCAGGTGATGATGGTCGCGCGCGGGATCTCCCTCGACGACGTCTACGCCCACCTCTGACCCGCCCCACAGCACCCACCGAAGCACCCCGAGCAAAGGAAGCCGACCTCATGCTGCGCATCGCCGTCCCCAACAAGGGTTCCCTCTCCGGCCCTGCGGCGGACATGCTGCATGAGGCCGGCTACCGGCAGCGCCGCGAGTCCAAGGAACTGCGGATCGTCGACCCGGTGAACGACGTGGAGTTCTTCTACCTCCGCCCCCGGGACATCGCGATCTACGTGGCCTCCGGGCAGCTCGACATCGGCATCACCGGCCGCGACCTGCTGATCGACTCCGGCGCCGACGCGGAGGAGATCCTGCCGCTCGGCTTCGCCCGCTCCACCTTCCGCTACGCCACCAAGCCCGGCACCGTCGGCGACCTTGCGGACCTCAAGGGCAAGACGGTCGCCACCTCCTACGAGGGCATCGTCGCCCGGCACCTCGGCGACAGCGGCATCGACGCCTCCGTGGTCCACCTCGACGGCGCCGTCGAGACGGCCATCCAGCTCGGCGTGGCCCAGGTCATCGCGGACGTCGTCGAGACCGGCACCAGCCTGCGCAACGCGGGCCTGGAGGTCGTCGGCGAGCCGATCATGCAGTCCGAGGCCGTCGTCATCCGCCGTACCGGCGCGGACGGCGAGGAGCCCAAGGTGCAGCAGTTCCTGCGCCGGCTCCAGGGCGTCCTGGTGGCACGGACGTACGTGATGATGGACTACGACTGCCGCGTGGAGCAGCTGGAGAAGGCCGTCGCGCTCACCCCCGGCCTGGAGTCCCCGACCATCTCGCCGCTGCACAACGAGGGCTGGGTCGCGGTCCGCGCCATGGTCCCCGCCAAGGACGCCCAGCGGATCATGGACGACCTGTACGAGATCGGCGCCCGGGCCATCCTGACCACCGCCATCCACGCCTGCCGCCTCTGAGGGACACCGCACCGCCATGTCCGACCTGCCCACGCTGCCCGTCACCTTCCGTCCGGGCCGCACCCGCGCCGTGCTGCTCACCGCCGCGGTGGTGACCTTCGTCGTCGTGTCGACGATCGCGCTGCTGCTGGACCGGCTCGGCCCCGGTGAGCGGCTCAGCTTCATCTTCACGGCCGCCATACTGGCGGGGGTGGCGGTGCTGCTCGCCCGCCCGAAGGTGGTCGCGGACGAGTCCGGCGTCACCGTCGTGAACTTCGCCAGCACCCGGCGCCTGGAGTGGGCCGAGATCGTGCAGGTGCATCTGCGGGTCGGCGATCCGTGGGTCTTCCTGGACCTCAGCGACGGCACCAGCCTGGCCGCGATCGGTATCCAGCCCGGCATCGCCAAGGCCCAGGCCATCGCCGACGCGCGGGCGCTGCGGACGCTGGTCGAGGCCCGTTCCGGGGAACATCGGGCCTGACTCGGAGCACTTCACCCTGCCGAACCGGCCGGTGTCTTGATTAATCTGTTGGCGGAGGCGTTTTCCATGACGCCTCCGCCCCTGTGGTGCCCGCCCGGCGCACAGGGGTTCCTGCGACCCGAGGAGTGACCCTCTCCGGCGATGGACGGATCGTCCTGTAGTACCTGCGCCGCCCCCTGCCGACATCGTGCTCGGGCGGCGGCATCATGACCCTCCCCCTGCTGCTTCTGGCAGCCGCGTTCCTGCTCATCCTCGCCAACGGCTTCTTCGTCGCGGCCGAGTTCGGCCTTGTGACGGTCGACCGCCCGGACGCCGAGAAGGCCGCCGCCGAGGGCGACCGACGGGCCCACCGGGTCGTCGAGTCGCTGAAGGAGCTGTCGTTCCAGCTCTCCGGCACCCAGCTCGGCATCACCATCACCTCCCTGGTCGTCGGCATGCTCGCCGAACCGGCCCTCGCCGCGCTGCTCGACGGCCCCCTCACGGCCGTCGGCATCCCCGAGGGCGCGGTGTCCGGGGTGGCCGTGGCCGTCGGCATGCTGCTGGCCTCGGCCGTGCAGATGGTCGTCGGTGAGCTCGTCCCCAAGAACTGGGCGGTCTCCCGCCCCATGCAGGTCGCGCGCTTCGTCGCCGGCCCGCAGCATCTGTTCGCACGGGTGTTCAGGCCGGTGATCGCCGCTCTGAACTCCGTCGCCAACCGGCTGGTCCGCGCCCTCGGCGTCGAGCCCACCGAGGAGCTGGCCTCCGCCCGTACCCCGGGTGAGCTCGTCTCCCTCGCCCGGCACTCGGCGCGCGCCGGGGCCCTGGAGCAGGACACCGCGGACCTCTTCGTGCGCACCCTGTCGCTCGGCGAGCTCACCGCGCAGCATGTGATGACCCCACGGGTGCGGGTGAGCGCCCTGCAGTCCTCGGCGACCGCCGAGGACGTGGTCAACCTCACCCGGGCCACCGGGCTGTCCCGCTTCCCGGTCTACCGGGAGCGCATCGACGAGGTCGTCGGCATGGTCCACCTCAAGGACGCGCTCGCCGTCTCCGCGCCGGAGCGGCTGCGCACCCCCGTCGGCCGGATCGCCAAGGCGCCCCTGCTGGTCCCCGAGACGCTCCCGGTGCAGCCGCTGCTCGCCCGGTTGCGCAGCGAGCAGCCCATCGCGGTCGTCGTCGACGAGTACGGCGGCACCGCCGGTGTGGTCACGCTGGAGGACATCGTCGAGGAACTCGTCGGCGAGGTCCGGGACGAGCACGACGGGCACGACCGGCCCGAGCTCGTGTCCGCCCCGCCCGAGGACGGCCGGCCGGCCTGGGACGCCGACGGCAGCTGCCGGGTCGACGCCCTGCAGCGCATCGGTCTCGACGTGCCCGAGGGACCCTACGAGACGGTCGCCGGCCTGGTCGCCGACCTGCTCGGACGGATCCCGGCCGCCGGCGACCGCGCCGAACTGCCCGGCTGGCGGCTGGCCGTGCGTGAGATCGGGCACTACCGCGCCGAGCGGGTACGCATCGTGCGCACCGCCCCGGTGAGGGAGGCCGTGCGATGAGTCTGCTCCAGCTGCTGTTCGCGGCGCTGCTCGTGCTCGCCAACGGCTTCTTCGTCGGCGCCGAGTTCGCCCTGGTCTCGGTGCGCCGCAGCCAGATCGAACCGCTCGGCACGACCCGGGCCCGCCAGGTGCTGTACGGCCTGGAACGCCTGCCGCAGATGATGGCCGCCGCCCAGTTCGGCATCACGATCTGCTCGCTGACCCTCGGAGCGGTCGCCGAGCCGACGGTGGCGCACCTGCTGGAACCTGTCTTCGGCCTGCTCCACCTGCCGCACGCGGTGATCCACCCCCTCGGGTTCGTCATCGCGCTGGCCACCGTCGTCTTCTTCCACCTCGTGATCGGCGAGATGGTCCCGAAGAACCTGGCGATGGCGGCGCCGGAGAAGGCGGCGCTGTGGCTCAGCCCCGGTCTGGTCGCCTTCGCCCGCGTGTGCAGGCCGATCACGGTGGCCCTCGGCGCCTGCGCCCAGGGCGTGCTGCGGCTGTTCCGGGTCGAGCCCAAGGACGAGGTCGAGGCGGTGTTCACCAGCGAGCAGCTCAACCGGCTCGTGGAGGACGCCGGCCAGGCGGGCCTGCTCGACCCCGAGGAGGCCGAGCGCCTGGAGGACGCGCTGGAACTGGGCTCCCGCCCGGTCACCGACGTGCTCCTGCGGCGCGAGTCGCTGGTGACGGTGAGCCCTTCCGTGACGCCCGGCGGGATCATCGCGCTGACCGCCCGGACCGGGTACTCCCGCTTCCCGGTGGTCGCCGAGAACGGGGCGTTCATGGGGTACCTGCACGTGAAGGACGTCCTCGACCTGGAGGAGTCGGAGCGGGCCGTGCCCCAGCACCTGTGGCGGCCCATGACGACGCTGCGCTCCGAGCTGCCGCTGGACGACGCGCTCACCGTCATGCGCCGCGCCGCCACCCATCTGGCGCAGGTGGCGGACGGTTCCGGGCGCGTGCTCGGGCTGGTCGCCCTGGAGGACGTACTGGAGCTGCTGGTCGGGGAGGTGACGGATCCGGCGCACCGGGAGCTGCCGCCCGCGCCCGTGCTGTCCGAACCCCGTACGGCCGAGGAGGTCATGGCCGGCTGAGCCGGCCCTGCGCGGCGTGGCCGCGGGGTCCGTCACATGGGTGACGGGTCCTGCGGCCCCCGGCCCGAGAGCACCTCTCCGTACGCCTGCATCAGGTCCGGCAGCCGCAGCGTCGCCAGGTCGTCGCGCGAGAGCACCCCCGGACAGGTGGACAGGCGCAGGTCCCGGTAGGCGCAGCTCTTCTCGTACAGGGTGCGCAGGAACCGCCCGTTGCCGAGCTCGTCGATCCACCCCTGGTCGACCACGTGCCCCGCGATCGACCGCAGCTCGTCCAGCGACTCCTCGTCCCACGCGTCGCCGTTCTCCGCGGCCAGCACCTCGCCGATCGCGGTGAGTTCGAGGGGGCGGTACGAGGGGAAGTCCACGCGGGTGGTGAAGCGGGAGGAGAGCCCGGGGTTCGCGGCGAGGAGGCGGTCCATGCCTTCCGGGTAGCCGGCCAGGATCACCACCAGGTGGTCCCGGTTGTCCTCGGCCCGCTTCAGCAGCACCTGGAGCGCCTCGTCGCCGTAGGCGTCCCCCTTGCCGTAGCCCGAGTTGGACAGCGAGTACGCCTCGTCCACGAACAGCACGCCGCCGAGCGCCGAGTCGATCAGTTCGTTGGCCTTGACGGCGGTCTGCCCGAGGTACTCGCCGACCAGGTCCGCCCGCTGTGCCTCCACGAGGTGGTCGCCGCCGAGCAGCCCGAGGGCGTAGAAGACCCGGCCCAGGATGCGGGCCACCGTGGTCTTGCCGGTGCCGGAGGGGCCGGAGAAGACGAAGTGGCGCTTGGGCGGCTGCACCGGCAGACCCTGACCGGCCCGCAGCCGGGCCATGTTCAGCTGTGCGGACAACGCCTTGACCTGGCGTTTGACCGGCTCCAGGCCCACCATGCGCTCCAGTTCGGCGAGCGCCTCCTCCAGCAGCCCGGGGTCGGTGGGACCGGCGGGCAGCGGCAGCGAGGGCAGCACGGTCCGCTCCCGCACCGCCGGATCGGTGACCGAGGGCGGGGGACCGGTGGGCGGCCCGGCGTCGGGCAGTCTCAGGTCCCGGCCCTCGGTGCCGAAGAGCGGATCGAGCATGTCGGGACCGTCGACCACGTCCCCCGCCCCGGTGAGCGCGATCGACGCGAAGTCGGCGGTGTCGTCGTAGCCGTCGCCCTCGGCGATCGCCGCGAGCCGGGCGGAGGTGTCCATGAAGGCCGGATCGACGCGGTGCACCGCCCGGTAGAGGGGAAGCGCCGCGGCGGAGCGGCCGGTGCCCTCGTGGGCGCGGGCCAGCCAGTAGCGCAGCTCCTTGCGCTGCGGCTGCTCGCTGCGGCAGCGCATCAGGGCCGCCGACAGCAGCGGTTCGGCCTGTCCGTACATCTCCAGGCGGACCCGGGCCATACCGCCGAAGAGGCCGGCCTCGATGCCGAGCAGCGGATCGTCGAGCAGTGGGTCGGTGTGCCGTACCAACTGCTCCCAGTCCTTGACGAGATAGGCACGGCAGGCGTGCAGGAAGCGCACCTGGCGGTCGGTGTCTATGGGGGGCAGGCCCGCGAGGGCGCGGTCCAGCTCGGGGACGTGCCGGCCGTCCAGCCAGTGCGAGGCGTGCGCGAGCAGCAGGTCGCGCGGGCTCTCCAGCACGGGTTGCACCCACCAGCCCAGCCAGTACCAGGAGTTGAGCGTGCGCCGGTGCCGGGTGCGCTGTTCACCGAAGCGGTCCCGGTGCCGGAACATCCGCAGCAGCGCGGTCGTCGTGTCCACCCGCAACGCGTGTAACCCGAGCCAGCCGTCCGCCATCGCGGGGTCCAGCCGCACCGCGGCCCGGAACTCCTCCTCCGCCTGCGGATAGGCGCCCATGGTGTACGCGTCCACGCCGCGCAGCCAGGCCAGGTCGGCCGGGGCCTCGGGGCCCTGCGTGCCGAAGTCCATCCCGTCCCCCCACAAACCATGCCCCCGCTGGTTCGCCGCCGGGCCGACGCCCGTCGGCCGACCGATGTCGAACCGCTGTGCTGCGGACCGGAGTTGCCACGGTGCGCGGAGCAGTCGTCCGCAGGTCGCACCGAGGGCATCGTACCGTCGGGTCGGTGCCCGCCGTAGGGTGCGGCAGCGGGCGTTCGGCGAGGTGGGAGCTCACGGGGCACGCCGCGCATGGTGACCGAGGGTGAGCGGATCGCGCCTCGGAGCGGCTGCCGGAAGTGAATGAGGGCAGAACGAAGCCCCCGGTCACGGGGGAACAACCGGGGGCTTCGCGTCTGTCGGCGACCCCCTGGGGCCGCACATTGAGAACGTAAGACCTGTACGGCCCCCCGGTCAAGCCGAGTTGAAGCAGTCGGCCAAGTTCAGCCGCAGGGGTCTTCACCAGTTCAGCACATTGCGGATGGCCCGTCACCGTGCGTCACATTCTGGTCCGGACCAGGCGATCCCCCAGGCCCCGGAATCACCTCATATCCCGTCCGCAACGGGCGTACCAGCATGTCGGCGAACGGGCGCGAGGGGTCCTCGTCGAAATGCCGCCGTTCCGCCTGGATCCACCCGGCCCAGAAGTCCCGCTGCTCCTCCCCGTCCCGCGACTGTCCCCGCGCCCAGGCGTCCTCGTGCGGAAACTCCAGCCACAGCAGATGCGCCAGCCACGGCCGCAGGGCACGCCGGCCGGCTCCGACGCCCTCGACGAGGACCACCGGGGCGGGCGGCAGCGGACGGGGTGGCCCGAACCGCCGGGCCCGCCAGTCGTAGGGCGCGTACCGCGCGGTCTCGCCCCGCCCGAGCGGCTCGATCACCTGGCCGATCAGGCGCTCGGTCCAGGCGAACAGCTCGTCGTGGCTGGCGATGTCGTCGAGGTGCAGCACAGGCGCGCCGCCCAGCGCGTCCGCCAACTGCCCGGCGAACGTGGTCTTTCCGGAGCCCGCGTGCCCGTCGACGCCGATCAGGCGGACGGGGCCGCAGGACGGCGGCAGCTCGCCCAGCAGACGGGCGAGCCGGGGCAGCGCGGTGGCCGGGGCAAGGCGGCAGAAGTGCGACACCTCCCCATCATCCCCCAGCTCATGCCAGTGGTCCCGACCAATATTGCCGGGCGCGGCATGCCCCGAAGTGCTGGCAGTGACGGCCTCCTGAGGCCATAGTTGGCGCACACATCCGTGCAGTGGACCTGCCCCGACTCGGACCCTGGGAGTCATCCGCCCATGAGCAGAGCCGAACAGCCGTCCCGCAGAGCCCTCCTGGCCGCAGCGGTCGCCGCCGCCGTCGCGGGCAGCGCGGGCCCGGCGGTTGCCGCCCCGTCCGCCGATGCCGAGGACCCGGTGGCGGCCGGCCTCACCAAGGTGCCCGCGCGCCTGGTCGACAACCGCTTCTGGACGACGTACGCCGACTGGCGCGCCGGAGCCACCCAGGGCACCCGTGCCGTCGACGGCACGCGCCCCGGCGTGGTGATCGCCGCACGGGCCGGCACCACCAGCTACCCCGATCCGCACACCGGCACGACCTCCACCTGGGAGTACGCGACCTGGACCGGACCGGTGCACCGGCTCACCGTCCCCGCGACGGAGGTGATCGCCTCCTGGAACGCGCACACACCGGCCGGCACCTGGATCCAGGTGGACCTGCGCGGCACCTACTCCGACGGCACGGACACGCCCTGGTACGTCATGGGCCGCTGGGCGGCCGGTGAGCAGGACATCCGGCGCACCTCGGTGGACGACCAGACCGACGGCCGAAGCACCATCTGGACGGACACCTTCTCCGTCGACGACCCGGCGTCGGGCCTGCGCCTGACCTCGTACCGGCTGCGTCTGACGCTCTACCGCAAGCCCGGCACCCGGCTCACGCCGACGGTCTGGCGGCTCGGCGCGATGGGCTCCGACGTCCCGGACCGCTTCACGGTCCCGGCGTCCGAGCCCCGCCTGGCCAAGGAGCTGCTCGTACCGAGGTACTCGCAGGAGATCCACAAGGGGCAGTACCCGGAGTACGACAACGGCGGCGAGGCCTGGTGCAGCCCGACCTCCTCGCAGATGATCGTCGAGTACTGGGGCGGCCGGCTCAGCAAGGAGCAGCTGTCCTGGGTGAACCCGGACTTCGCCGACCCGCAGGTGTGCCACGCGGCCCGGCACACCTACGACTACCAGTACGCGGGCTGCGGCAACTGGCCGTTCAACGCCGCCTACGCCGCGACCTTCCCGGGTCTGCAGGGCGTGGTCACCCGGCTCGGCTCGCTCACCGACCTCGAGGTGCTGATCGCGGCCGGCATCCCGGCCATAACGTCCCAGTCGTTCCTGGAGAAGGAGCTGACCGGCGCGGGCTACGGCACCTCGGGCCACCTGATGACCGTGATCGGCTTCACGGCCGAGGGCGACGTGATCGCGAACGACCCGGCCTCGCCGAGCAACCAGGCGGTGCGGCGGGTCTACGACCGGCGCGAGTGGGAGAACATCTGGCTCCGCACCAAGCGCTACAACGCCTCCGGCAACGTGTCCTCCGGCACCGGCGGCGTCTGCTACCTGTACTTCCCGGCGCGTCCGACCGTCCGCCAGCGGCTGGCGCTCGCGGCGGTGGGAGTGCGCTGACCTCGGCGGCGGCCGTCCGCCGCGACGCTTTGACGGCTCCCGGCAGCACGCCGGGAGCCGTTGCGCTGTGACCAACGTCTCCGTCGCAAATGCCGCCGACGATGGCAAGGTGGACAGATCGGTGGGGGGAGTCCACCGCCCGTACGACACATCAGCGAGAGATCATGAGCGCAGAGTCAGCCACCGCCGCCCGCGTCCGGACCGGCGGCCCCAAGGACGACGGCCCGAAGATCGTCGAACACATCGCGGGCTGGGCCCTCGTCGTGGTGCTCGCGATGCTCCTGACGCAGGTGGGACTGCTGTGATCTGACCGGTGGGCCGACCTGCCATACTGCGCTTGTCCCGCCACCCGTTGGAACCAGGGTCGAAATTGAATATCAGCCAACAGCGCGACGCCGTCCGGCCCCGGGCGCGCGGCACCGAGCGTTCGGCGGCTCGCCGCGCCGAACTCATCGCCATCGGGCGCAGATTGTTCTCCGACACGTCGTACGACGCGCTCTCGATGGACGACATCGCCCGGCAGGCCCACGTCGCGAAGGGGCTGATCTACTACTACTTCCAGTCCAAGCGGGGCTACTACCTGGCCATCGTCCAGGATTCGGTCACCGACCTCGTCACCTACGCCGCCGGCGGTCTGGAACTCGCCCCCGTGGACCGGGTGCACCGCACGATCGACGGCTACCTGCGCTACGCCGAGCACAACCACGCCGCCTACCGCACGATCGTCAGCGGCGGTGTCGGTTTCGACACCGAGGTGCACGCGATCCGGGACGGGGTGCGCGAGGCCATGGTGGCGACCCTCGCCGAAGGGGCGTACGGGCAACGGGAGATCGCCCCGCTCGCGCGGATGGGCCTGCTCACCTGGGTGTGCGGTGTCGAGGGCGCCACCCTCGACTGGATCGACCGCCCCGACCTCACCCGCGACACCATGCGCGAGCTGCTGGTGAAGACCCTGGGCGGCGCCATGCGCGCGATCGAGGAACTGGACCCGTCGTACCCGGCCCCGGATCCGGCCCGCCGGGACGGCTGAGACCGAAGCGGCGACGCAGACGCAGAAGGGGCGCGGGTCCACCTGGACCCACGCCCCTTCCCGCGTTCCGGCGGCTAGTTGATCGCCCTGATCAGCTCACCGTTGGCGGTGTCCCCGCTCAGCTCCCAGAAGAACGTACCGCCCAGACCCTGCTGGTTCTTGTACGTCATCTTGGTGGCGATGGTCGCCGGGGTGTCGTAACTCCACCAGTTGCTCCCGCACTTGGCGTACGCGGTGCCCGCCACCGTGCCGTTCGCCGGGCACTTGGTCTTCAGCACCTTGTAGTCCTCGATGCCCGGCTCGTACGTCCCCGCCGCCGGCCCGGTCGCCGTGCCGCCAGGTGCCGCCTGGGTGACGCCGGTCCAGCCGCGGCCGTAGAAGCCGATGCCGAGCAGCAGCTTGGACGACGGGATGCCGAGGCCCTTGAGCTTGGCGATGGTGGCCGAGCTGTGCAGGTTCGGCTTCGGGATGCCGGTGTACGAGGTCAGCGGCGAGTGCGGCGCGGTCGGTCCCGCCGCGTCCCAGGCGCCGAAGAAGTCGTACGTCATCGGGTTGTACCAGTCGACGTACGGGGCCGCCCCCGCGTAGTCGGCGGCGTCGATCTTGCCGCCTGCGGTGGCGTCGGCGGTGATCGCGGCGGTGACCAGGTTGCCGGAGCCGAACTTGGCCCGGACGGCGGCCATCAGGTTCTTGAACGCCGCCCGGCCGCTGGTGTCGCAGGTGGCGCCGCAGGCGTTCGGGTACTCCCAGTCGATGTCGATGCCGTCGAAGACGTCCGCCCACTTGGAGTTCTCGACCAGGTCGTAGCAGGACTGGGCGAAGGCCGCCGGGTTGCGCGCGGCCTCGGTGAAGCCGGCCGACCAGGTCCAGCCGCCGAACGACCACAGGATCTTGAGGTCGGGGTGCTTCTTCTTCAGCTTGCGCAGCTGGTTGAAGTTGCCGCGCAGCGGCTGGTCCCAGGTGTCCGCCACGCCGTCCACGGACTCGGCGGCGGTGTGGGCGCGGTCGGTCGCGGCGTAGGCGTCACCCATCGCGCACTTGCCGCCGGTGACGTTCCCGAAGGCGTAGTTGATGTGGGTGAGCTTGGCGCCGGAACCGGAGGTCTCGATGTTCTTGACCAGGTACTTGCGGTCGTAGGTGCCCCATTCGGTGAAGTAGCCGACGACCTTGGAGCCGGCCGCCTCCGGGGCTGCCGGGGCTGCCGGGGCGGCGGAGGCGGTGCCGAGGCCCGTCAGGAGCCCGGCGCCGAGGGCGGCGGAACAGGCGGCGGCGACGAGCGCCCGGAAGCGGACGCGGGGACTGAGGCGGATGTGCATCGGGTGGTCTCCTCGTGGGGGAGAGGGGGACTGCCGATTGGCATGAACGCGATGAGGCGTTGGTGATCCGTCACAGTAGGAGGACTAGACCAGTGGGGTCAATGGTGCGGACCAATATGACGCGGCGGGGAATTCCTGAAGTAAGCGGTCGTTAACCGGTGACGTGCTGCGTCCGATCGGGCATACTCACAGCGCGCAGCCGCTGGTCAGCAGCTTTCGTGACCCGGGAGTAGGAGCATCGGCCGCATCAGTGAGACCCGGCGGAGCCGCCCCACCCATGGCGTGCGCCCGCCGCAGCGCCCGAAAGGGAGGAGAGCGTCGCCATGCCCGACCGCGCCCCGCAGCCGGTGGACCGGCTACTGCCCACGGACGAGGCCCGGGATCTGATCTCGCTCGTCCGCGACATCGCGCAGCGCGAGATCGCCCCGCACGCGGCCGCGGAGGAGGAGGCCGGACGCTTCCCCCGCGACGTCTTCACCCTCCTGTCGCAGTCGGGGCTGCTCGGCCTGCCCTACGACGCCGAATACGGCGGCGGCGACCAGCCCTACGAGGTCTACCTCCAGGTCCTCGAAGAGCTCGCCATGGCCCGGCTGACGGTCGGCCTCGGGGTCAGCGTCCACACCCTCGCCTCCTACGCCCTCGCCGCCTACGGCACCAAGGAGCAGCAGGTCGAGCATCTGCCCGCGATCCTCGGCGGCGGCCTGCTCGGCGCGTACTGCCTCTCCGAGCCGGCCTCCGGCTCCGACGCGGCCTCCCTGCGCACCAAGGCCGTCCGGGACGGCGACGACTGGGTGATCACCGGCACCAAGGCCTGGATCACGCACGGCGGCGTCGCCGACTTCTACACCGTCATGGCCCGCACCGGCGCGGACGGTCCACGCGGCATCACCGCCTTCCTGGTGCCCGGCGACGCCGAAGGGCTGAGCGCGGCCGCCCCCGAGAAGAAGATGGGCATGAAGGGCTCGCCCACCGCCCAGGTCCACCTCGACGGTGTGCGCGTCCCGGACGCGCGGCGGCTCGGCGAGGAGGGGCAGGGCTTCGCGATCGCCCTGTCCGCGCTCGACTCCGGACGGCTCGGCATCGCCGCCTGCGCGATCGGTGTGGCACAGGCGGCGCTCGACGAGGCCGTCGAGTACGCCACCGGGCGCAGGCAGTTCGGGCGGCCGATCGCCGACTTCCAGGGGCTGCGCTTCATGCTCGCCGACATGGCGACCCAGATCGAGGCGGGCCGCGCGCTGTACCTCGCGGCGGCGCGACTGCGCGACGCCGGGCGGCCCTTCGCCCGGCAGGCGGCGATGGCCAAGCTGCACTGCACCGACACGGCCATGAAGGTGACCACCGACGCCGTCCAGATCCTCGGGGGCTACGGCTACACGGCGGACTTCCCGGCCGAGCGCTACATGCGGGAGGCCAAGGTCCTCCAGATCGTCGAGGGCACCAACCAGATCCAGCGGATGGTCATCGCCCGTCACCTGGCAGGTCCGGAGACGCGCTGAACTGACCGGCCTTGACCAGGGGCGCCGCCAGCCGGATCCATTCCGGGTCGTGGTGCCCCGGCAGGGTGCGGCCGCGGTGCGCCCAAGTGCGCATCAGATCGCGGTAGATGGGCGGGTCGGGAAGCGGCTGGGCCTGCGGCGGTGGCGGCGGGAGCGGGGTCGGCAGCGGGCGCGGGGCGTGCGGAAGCGATTCTGCGTACCGGGGAGCGAAAACGCGGTACTGACGCCCGGTCGTGGACGAGGTAGGGGTCGGGGTCATATCTGGGCAACGCGACGGTATGCGGACAGGTCACCGGGCCCCGGAATCGAGCGTGGGTTCGTCGCCCGTTCCGGTCGTCCCCGCCGGCCGGGTCCGCCGTACCGGGACCCTCCGCCGCTGATGTCCAGCGGCCGCCGAACCGCCCCTGCGCACCCGCGTGTTGTGCTCGGGGGACCCGGACGCACCGGTCCCGCACCACGGCGGCCTGAGCTCCATGGTGCGGGGCGGCTACGGGAGTTGAGGCCGAGCGCGGTGGCTCAGGCGGCGTGGCGCCGCATGACGGGGACCCGCATCGGGCGCGAGCCCGGGCCGCCGACGTGCGAGAAGGGCTGCGTGCGCCAGTCGAGACCCTGAGGGAGCGTCAACAGCAGTGCGGTCTGCTGCTCCTGGGGCTCGATGGACTCGTCCGCGGGGCGCGCGTCGGCGGCCCGGCGGCCCGTCCCGGCGCAGACCGTGAGTCCGAACGGGTTCCACGGCGAGGCGCACAGCGCGTGCTCCGGGAGGAAGTCCTCGTCCGCGAGCAGGGCGATGGGCTGTGCGCAGTCCGGGCAGATCACCCGGTACATCTCGAAGGTGTCGTACGCGTCGAGTTCGTCGGCATCCTCACCACCGAAGGCGTCGGGTTCGACGCCCTCCGGCTCGGGCTCGACGACGAGCTGCTGCCGCTTGGGTGCGGTACGACCAGGGCGCTTAAGACTCTGCATGGGATTCTCCCCCTCGGGCTGGGCCGTGACGGCGCTGCGGCCTCGACCACAGCAAGCACTTCCCAGCGCCTCCGCGGGGTAATCACGACTTCATTACGGAGACTGTTCGAAGCCTGTGGCGTTCGTCACATGCCGCTCGCAGGTGCCGCGGCCTGGTGCATTTGTCCCCCGAGCGGCTCACGTACGGCCCGCCGGGACGTCACGAACCGGGCATGACCTGCACGGCTGAGGTGTCCCATGAGGTCAGGCGCACTGTAGGTTCTGCGCCATGGAGGAGCTGGACCGACAGATCGTGCAGCTGCTCGTCAAGGACGGGCGGATGAGTTACACCGACCTGGGCAAGGCCACGGGGCTGTCCACGTCGGCCGTGCACCAGCGGGTGCGCCGGCTGGAGCAGCGCGGTGTGATCCGCGGGTACGCCGCGGTCGTCGACCCGGAGGCGGTCGGGCTGCCGATGACCGCGTTCATCTCGGTGAAACCGTTCGACCCCAGCGCCCCCGACGACATCGCGGACCGGCTCGCCGGCGTCCCCGAGATCGAGGCCTGCCACAGTGTCGCCGGCGACGAGAACTACATCCTCAAGGTGCGGGTCGCGACCCCGCACGAGCTGGAGGAACTGCTGGCCCGGGTGCGCTCGCTCGCGGGCGTCTCGACGCGCACGACGGTGGTGCTGTCCACGCCGTACGAGGCCCGGCCGCCACGGGTCTGACGGGCTCCCGGCGCCGCCCCCGGTGCGCGGGCCGGGCGCCGTGGGGCACCTGCGTGCTGCAGGGGGCGCGCGAGGCGGGAGACTGTCTGTCATGAGTGAGAGCACCGTCCCGACCAAGACCGTCCTGCTGCGCCGCGGAGAGGTCCACAGTCCCGCCGATCCGTTCGCGACCGCGATGGTCGTCGAGCGCGGCCAGGTCGCCTGGGTCGGCTCCGAGGGCGCCGCCGACGCCTTCGCGGACGGCGTGGACGAGGTCGTGGACCTGGACGGCGCCTTGGTCACCCCGGCGTTCACCGACGCCCATGTGCACACCACCTCGACCGGTCTGGCCCTGACCGGCCTCGACCTGTCCGGCGCGCGCTCCCTGGACGAGGCGCTGGCCCGCGTGCGGGAGTTCGCCACCGCGCGACCCCACGACCGCGTCCTGCTCGGCCACGGCTGGGACGCGGCACGCTGGCCCGGCGGCCGCCCCCCGGCGCGCGCCGAACTCGACGCGGCCACCGGCGGCCGCCCCCTCTACCTGAGCCGCATCGACGTCCACTCCGCGGTCGTCAGCACCGCCCTGCTCGACCTCGTGCCCGGTCTGGAGCGGCAGGAGGACGCCCCCCTCACCCGCGAGGCCCACCACGCCGTGCGTGCCGCCGCGTTCGCGGCCGTGACGCCCGCCCAGCGCACCGAGGCGCAGCGCGCCGCCCTCGCGCACGCCGCCTCCCTCGGCATCGGGTCGGTCCACGAGTGCGCCGGGCCGGACATCTCCTCCGAGGACGACTTCACCGCCCTGCTGCGGCTCGCGGCCGAGGAGGCCGGCCCGCGCGTCGTCGGCTACTGGGCCGAGCGCGACATCGACAAGGCGCGCGAGCTGGGTGCGGTCGGCGCGGCCGGGGACCTGTTCGTGGACGGCGCCCTCGGCTCGCACACCGCCTGTCTGCACGAGCCCTACGCCGACGCGGACCACACCGGCACCGCCTACCTGGACGCCGACAGCGTCGCCGCACACGTGGTCGCCTGCACCGAGACGGGCCTCCAGGCGGGCTTCCACGCCATCGGAGACGCCGCCGTCGCCACCGTCGTCGAGGGCGTGCGCGCCGCCGCCGAGAAGCTCGGCCTCGCCCGAGTCCGCGCCGCCCGGCACCGCGTCGAACACGCGGAGATGCTCACCCCCGAGACCATCGCCGCCTTCGCCGAACTCGGCCTCACCGCCTCGGTCCAGCCGGCCTTCGACGCGCTGTGGGGCGGCACGGACGGCATGTACGCCCAGCGCCTCGGCGCCGAACGCGCCGCCCTGCTGAACCCCTTCGCGGCGATGCTGCGGGCCGGCGTACCGCTGGCGTTCGGCTCCGACAGCCCGGTCACCCCCCTGGACCCGTGGGGCACCGTCCGCGCCGCAGCCTTCCACCGCACGCCCGCGCACCGGGTCTCCGTACGCGCCGCCTTCACGGCGCACACCCGGGGCGGATGGCGGGCCGTCGGGCGGGACGACGCGGGCGTCCTGGTGCCGGGCGCGCCCGCGGACTACGCCGTGTGGCGCACCGGCGCGCTCGTGGTGCAGGCGCCCGACGACCGGGTCGCGCGCTGGTCGACCGACCCGCGCTCGGGCACCCCCGGGCTGCCCGACCTGACTCCCGGCTCCGACCTGCCCGTCTGCCTGCGCACCGTGGTGGGCGGCCGTACGGTGTTCGTGCGGCCGAGCGAGTGATCTCCCGGGGTGGCGCGCAGCGGATCGGCGCCCCGAGCGGTGTCTCACGACCTGCGTAACCACCGGGCCGACCCGCGCTCCGCGGGAAGACCCGCAGGTCGTACGGCTATTGACAGGCGGCGGCCCGGGGCGGGTAGGTTCGGCCGAGTCCACCACGGGACGCCCGACCGGGCATCGTCCGCACACTCGTCGCGGCGCCGCTGGGTCAGGGACGGTGTACCGCACCGGGGCACCGTCACTGGGAGCCAGGCACAGCGACCGCGCCACGGCGGGGGAACGTTCCGGCCAGGTCGGCACGGTGTGACCCGGATGGGGCCCGGGCGCTCAGTAGACAACGGCTTCAGGTCGATCCGCAGCCAGCGGGTCCCAGGTCGGCCCGAAGGGCGCCGGGCTCCCATCCGCCGGGCGATGGCAAGCCCGCATGTCACGCCTGGCCCGCATGTCACGCCTGGCCCGCATGTCCCGCATAGAGGACCAAACTGCCATCCTTACCCCACTCCCTCGGATGTGACACCACCTTGGCGACGTCTCCTCGCGTCGGTGCAGGCGGCGGCCACTATGGTGGAGCCGTGCGGACTGACGTGAAGGGGCAGCAGTGAACGACGGCGAGGGGAACCGTGCGGCAGAGGCCCAGGGGAGGCGCTTCGGCCCGCTCGGCGCGGTCTTGGTGATCATTCCGACCTACAACGAGGCGGAGAACATCGAGACCATCGTCGGCCGGGTGCGGGAGGCGGTCCCCGAGGCCCACGTGCTCGTGGCCGACGACAACAGCCCCGACGGCACCGGCAAGATCGCCGACGAACTGGCGGCCGGTGACGAGCGGGTCCACGTGCTGCACCGCAGGGGCAAGGAGGGACTCGGCGCCGCCTACCTGGCCGGCTTCCGCTGGGGCATGGAGCACGACTTCGGCGTCCTGATCGAGATGGACGCCGACGGCTCCCACCAGCCCGAGGAACTGCCCCGGCTGCTCACCGCGCTGAAGGGCGCCGACCTCGTGCTCGGTTCCCGCTGGGTGCCCGGCGGCCGGGTCGTGAACTGGCCCAAGTCGCGTGAGTTCATCTCCCGCGGCGGCAGCCTGTACTCGCGCGTGCTGCTGGACGTCCCGATCCGGGACGTGACGGGCGGCTACCGCGCCTTCCGCCGCGAGACGCTGGAGGGCCTCGGCCTCGACGAGGTCGCCTCCCAGGGCTACTGCTTCCAGGTCGACCTCGCCCGCCGCGCCATCAAGGCCGGCTACCACGTCGTCGAGGTCCCGATCACCTTCGTCGAGCGCGAGCTCGGGGACTCCAAGATGAGCCGCGACATCCTGGTCGAGGCCCTGTGGCGGGTCACCACGTGGGGCGTGGGCGAGCGGGTCACCAAGCTGATGGGGAAGGGCGGGCCGGGGCCCACGCGGTCGTAGGGCGGCCGACGCCGGCGCTTATCCCGTGCTGAGCGGGTGCCAGGCACACTGGGGGCATGACGACTGGCGCTTCGAACCCTCCCTGTCCCGCACGGCCCCGGCGCTCGCGGCTGCGTACGTTCCTGCCGCTGGGCATCGCCGCCTGGCTGGTGCTGGAGATCTGGCTGCTGACCGTGGTCGCGGGCGCGGCGGGCGGTTTCACGGTGTTCCTGCTGCTGGTCGCCGGATTCGCGCTGGGCGCGGTGGTCATCAAGCGTGCCGGGCGGCGCGCCTTCCAGAACCTCAACGAGGCGCTGCAGCGCGGTGTGCCGCCGTCCAGCGGCGGGGGCAGCGGTCTGATGATGCTGGGCGGCCTGCTCCTGATGCTGCCCGGCCTGGTCTCGGACGCGGCCGGTCTGCTCCTGCTGCTGCCGCCGGTCCAGAAGGCCGTCGGCCGCTACACGGAGCGGACGGTGGACCGCAGGCTCCGGGCCGCCACCCCCGGAAGCTTCGGCGACGCCTTCCAGCAGGCCCGCATTCACCGCCCGGACGGCAAGGTCGTGCAGGGTGAGGTCATCAGGGAGGAGCCGGGCGACGCTCCCCAGGAACCTCGCCCGCCGCTGAACCGCTGAGGCCGCCCGGACACCAGGCCGGCAAAGCGCCCTGATGCGAGGGGGCCGACCGAGGTCGGCGCGGCGCACCGGCACGACCGGTGCGTCCGGCCGACCCGCCGTGGCGGCAGACCGCCGTTTCCGGCCGGCCACCGGTGGGCGGAACAGGAAGGGCCCGGCCGACCCGGCCGGGGCCCGCTGAGCCGTCCGTGTCCGCCTCCCACCCCGACGGGGCGGAGCCCCCCGCTCGGCCCGCAGGCACACCAAGGACTACGGGCACCCGCGGCCACCACGGACGGCCGCGGGCGCGCGCGAGCAGCACGAAACGACCGCGGGCGCCGTACGCACACTCACGTACGGCGCCCGCGGTCAATGGGGGTGCTGTGTGAAACCCCGCCGAAGCCGCTCGGGAACTAGGCGGACTTGCGGCTGTCTCGGGGGTGCACCGCGATGTTCATGGCGCCGGAGCGCAGAACGGCGAGACGCTCTTCGAGGACCTCTTCGAGCTCCTCACGTGTGCGCCGCTCCATCAGCATGTCCCAATGCGTACGCGCCGGCTTGGCCTTCTTCTCCTCCGGGCCGTCGCCATCCACGAGGAGTGCCTGGGCCCCGCAGACCTTGCACTCCCACTCCGGCGGAATCTCCGCCTCGACCGAGAAGGGCATCTCGAACCGGTGCCCCTTCTCGCATGCGTACTCCACGGCCTGGCGCGGGGCCAGGTCGATGCCGCGGTCCGTCTCGTAGCTGGTCACCACGAGGCGCGTGCCGCGAAGAGCTCGCTCACTCATGAATCGTGCCTCCCGGGCTTGTCGCCCACAGGACAGGTGTCGCTGTCGTCGTCATCCGGTCAACGTCCGGTCGGCGGTAAAGATTCCCGTTCGGAGTCCCGTTCCGGGTCATGCGTCGCCGTCGTAGCCGCCCATGTTGTACCCACCAGCGCCCGGTTTGTCACATCTGACAGCAGATGTCACCCAGCGTTTCGGCATCTTTGACGCGCAGTAACGGTACGCCTGGCAGGCCAAACGCGTACACTACCGCCCTTTCGCCGTCAGTGCTAAATCCGTTCGGGGACCGGGTTCCCGGCTTCCGCCACCGCACGCCGCACCGGCACGCGCGCCAGCAGGACGAAGCCCAGGGCGAAGAACGCCACCAGCGAGATGATCGCGTCGCGGTAGCTCCCGGTCAGCTGATAGGTGAGCCCGAAAAGCAGCGGCCCCAGCCAGCTCATCCCGCGGTCGCTCAGCTCGTACGCCGAGAAGTACTCGGCCTCCTTGCCCGGCGGGACCAGATGGGAGAAGAGCGAGCGCGACAGGGCCTGGCTGCCGCCGAGGACGAGCCCGATCCCGGCGGCCAGGACGAAGAACCAGACCGGTGCCCCGGCGGGCAGGAAGTACCCCGCGGCCAGGATGACCGTCCAGGCGATCAGCGAGCCGAGGACCGTGCGCTTGGCGCCGTACCGGCGGGCCAGGCGGCCCAGCCCCAGGGCGCCGAACACCGCGAGCACCTGGACCAGCAGCACCGCGCCGATCAGCGTCGACTGCTCGAGGCCCAGTTCCTTCGAGCCGTACACCGACGCCTGGGTGATCACCGTCTGGATGCCGTCGTTGTAGACGAGGTACGCCAGCAGGAAGGACAGCGTCAGCGGGTGGCGGCGCATGTCGCGGATGGTCGCCGCGAGCTGCCGCCAGCCGGTGACCGCCGACTCGCGCGCGGGGGAGCGGCGGTCGCGCAGCCGGCGCAGCGGAATCAGCGCGAACGCGCCCCACCACAGCCCCGCCGAGGCCAGGCAGATGCGCACGGCCATGCTCTCCGAGAGCCCGAAACTGTCGTGGGCGAGGTAGAGGACCAGGTTGACGACCAGGACCAGCGCGCCCGCCGCGTAGCCGAAGGCCCACCCGCGCGAGGAGACCGCGTCCCGCTCCTCCGGCGGCGCGATCTGCGGCAGGTAGGAGTTGTAGAGCATCATCGCCACCGACTGCGCGGCGTTCGCGACGATCAGCAGCACGCCGCCGAGCAGATACCGGTCGCCGTCCAGCAGGAACATGCAGGCCGTGGCCGCGGCCCCGAGGTAGGCGGCGGCGCCCAGCAGCGGCTTCTTGCGGCCGGTGCGGTCGGCGGCGGCGCCCACCAGGGGCATCACCAGCACGGCCACGATCACCGACAGGGACACCGAGTACGCGAAGAAGGAACCGGCGCGCACCGGGATGCCCAGCGGATGGACGAAGCCCTCCGCGTCGGCGGCCGACTCGGCCACCGACGTCAGATAGGGGCCCAGGAACACGGTGAGCACGCTCGTCGAGTAGACGGAGCACGCCCAGTCGTAGAAGTACCAGCCGCGCTGTTCGCGCCGCCGTCCGGCCGCTTCGTCCGCCGCCGGTGTCCGCAGGGTGTCGGTGCCCACCCGTGCCCTCGCTTCCCCGTCAAGTGCCGTGCGCGGGACGCCGTCCGGGGCGTCAGACCCAGACGCCCCGGTCCTCCATGACCTTGCGCAACGTGTCGATGTGATCGGTCATGATGCCATCGACGCCGAGGTCCAGGAGCCGGTGCATCCGCTCCGCCTCGTTGATGGTCCACACATGCACCTGCAACCCGCGTGCGTGGGCGGCGCGCACGAACCGCTGGTCCACCACCCGGATGCCGGACTGCGTCTCGGGCACCTGGGCGGCGACGGCGGAGCGGCGCAGCGCGGCGGGCACGCCCCAGGAGCGCAGCCGCAGGTTGAGCACCCCCCGGGTGCCGTACGAGGTCGCCAGGCGCGGCCCTGCCAGGCGCTGGGCGCGCACCACGCGGGCCTCCGAGAACGAGCCGACGCAGATCCGGTCCCAGGCGTCGGTGCGGCCGATCAGGTCCAGGAAGGGGTGGAGGGCCGACTCGGCCTTCAGGTCGACGTTCCAGCGGACCTCGGGAAAGGTCTCCAGCAGCTCCTCGAAGAGCGGCACCGGCTCGGCGCCCGCCACACGCGCCTGCCGTACGTCGTCCCAGGGCAGGTCGGCGATGCGGCCCGCCCCGTCGGTCACCCGGTCCAGCGTCGCGTCGTGGAAGGCGACGATCCGCCCGTCCCGGGTGACGTGGACGTCGGTCTCGATGTACCGGTACCCCATCTCCACCGCGCGCCGGAACTGGAGCGTGGTGTTCTCCAGGCCGTCCGCGGCGCCGCCCCGGTGGGCGAAGGCGATCGGGCCGGGGTGGTCGAGATAGGGATGGCGTATGTGCGTGCTCACGGACGCAGTATGGCGCGCCGGGGTTGACCCGCGGCAAAGCCGGTGCTTCCGCCGGATGCCGGGACAGCGGCGAACACGTCGCCGCCGGGGCGGCGGGTGGGCGACGGTCCGGGCGGGCAGGCCCTCTGGTGGTGCCGGTGGCCTGGCGCGTGGCACCCTGTGGCAGGGGGAGTGGCGCAACCAGGGGCCAATTCGGGGAAGGTGGACTGATCGTCATGGGGCAGTGGACCTCGGCAGTGGGCGCGGCACAGCTGGCGCGCCAGCTCCAGTCGCAACAGGACCGCCCGGCGGGACCGGGATCGCGCCGGCCGCCCGCCTACCGGGCGCTCGCCGACGGCATCCGGCTGCTGGTCCTGGAAGGGCGCGTTCCGGTCGCCGCGCGGCTGCCCGCCGAACGCGAGCTCGCGCTCGCCCTTTCCGTCAGCCGCACCACGGTTGCCGCGGCCTACGAGGCGCTGCGCGCCGAGGGGTTCCTGGAGTCCCGGCGCGGCGCCGGCAGCTGGACCGCCGTTCCGGCCGGGAACCCGCTCCCCGCGCGCGGGCTCGAACCGCTGCCCCCCGAGGCGCTCGGCTCGATGATCGACCTCGGCTGCGCGGCACTGCCCGCGCCGGAGCCCTGGCTCACCCGTGCCGTCCAGGGAGCCCTGGGCGAGCTCCAGCCGTACGCGCACACGCATGGGGACTATCCGGCCGGGCTGCCCGCGCTGCGCTCGATGCTCGCCGAGCGCTACACCGCGCGCGGGATCCCCACCATGCCGGAACAGATCATGGTGACGACCGGCGCGATGGGTGCCATCGACGCCATCTGCCATCTGTTCGCGGGCCGTGGCGAGCGCGTCGCCGTCGAGTCGCCGTCGTACGCCAACATCCTGCAGCTGATGCGGGAGTCGGGCGCCCGGCTGGTGCCCGTGGCGATGGCCGAGGGGCTCGGCGGCTGGGACGTGGACCGCTGGCGTCAGGTGCTGCGGGACGCGGCGCCGCGCCTCGCCTACGTCGTCGCCGACTTCCACAACCCGACCGGCGCGCTGGCCGACGAGGACCAGCGCAGGCAGCTCGTGGAGGCGGCCCGCTCGGCGGGGACCGTGATCGTCGCCGACGAGACGATGAACGAGCTGTGGATGGACCCCGACGTCGAGATGCCGCGCCCGGTGTGCGCCTTCGACCCGGCCGGGTCGACCGTCGTCACCGTCGGCTCCGCCAGCAAGGCCTTCTGGGCCGGGATGCGCATCGGCTGGGTGCGGGCGGCGCCCGACGTGATCCGCAGCCTGGTCGCCGCGCGCGCGTACGCCGATCTGGGCACGCCGGTGCTGGAGCAGCTCGCCGTGCACTGGCTGTTCGGCACCGGCGGCTGGGAGCAGGCCGTGGAGCTGCGGCGCGTGCAGGCGCGGGACAACCGGGACGCCCTGGTCGCCGCGGTGCGCCGGGAGCTGCCCGACTGGGAGTTCGAGGTCCCGCAGGGCGGGCTCACGCTGTGGGTGCGCACGGGAGGACTGTCGGGCTCGCGCCTCGCGGAGGCGGGGGAGCGGGTCGGGGTACGGGTGCCGTCCGGTCCCCGCTTCGGTGTCGACGGCGCCTTCGAGGGGTACGTGCGGCTGCCGTTCACCGTGGGGGGCGCGGTGGCCGAGGAGGCGGCGGTACGCCTGGCCGCGGCGGCCCGTCTGGTGAGGAGCGGCGGGGCGGTGGGGGCGGAGACGCCGCGGACGTTCGTGGCGTAGCCAGGGGGGGCGGTCCGGGACGACCTGGCCCCCGCGGCCGGGTGTCGCGGGGGCCTCGTCGTGCAGGTGGGAGGGATCAGGAGCTCTCCGCCACCGCCGCCTTCGCCGCGACCGGTCCGGGTACCGGCGCCCCCGTCACCACCGGGTCCGCCGCCGCGTCCGCCGGAGTCGTGCGGGGCGGGAGCAGATCCAGCACGGCCTGGCGGTGGGCGTCGCTCGTGGCGTCGTCGTACGGGTCGGGGGTCGCCGGGACCTGGAGGCGCAGGACCGGGCCCGCGCCCAGGCGGGCGTAGCCGCGGCCGGCGGGGACGTGCGCGACCGGGGTGGTGTGCGGGGGCGCCCCGAGGAAGGTCGTGAGCTGTTCCCTGGTGGCGGGCCCGAGGACCACCCGCGCGCGGGTGTGCTGCCGCACCGGTTCGCTCAGCGTGTCCAGGCTGTCGAACTGCTCGGCGATCACCACCGTGACGTTCGCGGCGCGGCCGTGCCGGAGCGGTACCTGAAGCAGGGCCTGCGGGTCCTGGCGGCCGTCCGCGGCGGCGACGTGGGCGAGCGCCGCCGGGCGGTCCAGCAGGATCCACAGGGGCCGCTTGGTGTCGTCCGGTGCCGGCTGGCCGGCCTGACGCGCGCGGTTGACGGCGATCAGCCGCCGCTCCGTCTCGGTCGCCGCCCACTCCAGGCTGGCCAGCGCCCCGGCCGGCGCGCACTCCACGGCGAGGACGCCGTCCCGCCCGATGAGGCAGGCGTACTCGCCGGTGCCGCCGCCCTCGACGACGAGCACGTCGCCGTACTGCAGGGCCTGGAGCGCCACGGAGCGCAGCAGGGTCGAGGTGCCGCTGCCCGGCTGGCCGGTGACCAGCAGGTGGGGCTCGGTCGAGCGGATGCCCGTGCGCCACACCACGGGCGGGACGTCGCGCCGCTCGTCGCCGTGGACCAGCGGCAGCGTGCGCTGGACCTCGCTCGCGTCGGTGAAACCGAGGACCGTCTCCCCGGGTGCCGTCACGAAGCGCTGGGCCGCGATGTCGGCGGGCAGGGGGGCGAGGACGGTGACCGTGAGCTGGTTGGCCTCCTCGTCCCACAGGAAGTGGTACTCGCGGTCGCGGCCCGCCTTGGCCGTCAGCAGGTGCTCGACACGCGCGCGTGTCTCCGCCTCGCTGTCCGCGAAGTACGCCGGGTAGCGCACCTCCAGGTGCGCGATCCGGCCCGCGCCGTCGAACTCGTACTCCGGGAAGACCTTCTCCCACTCCCCGCCGTGGGCGTACAGGGGAGCGGGGTCCTCCGCCACCGAGAAGCACGGGACCAGCGCCTCGTACAGGGACGTGAGGCGCTGCGTCTGGGTCTCGTCGGGCCCCTCGGGAGCCGGGGGCGTGCGGTCCCGCCCCTGCCAGGCTGCCGCCGCCATCAGGGCGATGGCGGCGAGCAGCGGACCGTACGGTGCGAGCGCCACGGCGAGGATCACCGAGGCCACCAGGAACAGCAGATGGCCCCGCTTGTCCTTGGGCGTCTCCACCCACTTGCGCCGTCCGGCCGCCGCCAGCCGGCGCAGCCCCCTGGTGACGATGATCAGCGGGTGGAGGACGTCGGTGGCGCTGTCGGCCGCCGTGCGGGCCAGTTCCCGGCTCCTGGCCAACTGCAGGCCGCCGTGGCTGAGAATGCGGGGAAGTGGGCGCCGTGCCACTGCTGTCTCCTGGAGGTGCGTGCGTGCGGGCGGGACGGTGCGGCCGGACGGCCGGTGGGTGGGGTCAGAACTTGATGCCGCCCAGGAGACCCGCCAGGCTCTCGCCGCCCGCCTTGATGCTCGGCGCGATGGCCGTGCTCGCGAGGTAGAAGCCGAACAGGGCCGCGATGCAGGCATGGGACGCCTTCAGTCCGTCCCTGCGGAAGAAGATGAAGACGAGGATGCCGAGCAGGACGACGCCTGAGATGGACAGAATCATGAGGTCTCCTGGTGTCGAGGGGGACAGTCACCATGAGTGCTTCCCTGTTCACAGGATGTATCTATACGATAAAAGGTGCAACTGAGTGAAATCTGGTTGATATCGTCCGTACGGCGGAGCCGTGGCGGCCCTGGGGCACCACGGGTGTGCGCCCCGGCGGGTGCATTGCTGATCTTTGCCTCGGGCATGGCCGGTCATGTCCCCGCGCAGCCAGTACGCTGGCGATTCACCCGGAGGGCCCAGCGGTGTGCCAGCCGCGGTTCCTACGCGTACGCAGTGAGAGGTGGTCCGGCCGATGACCGAAGCCCCCGACCCCGAGGTCGTGGAGCTCGCGACCAAGATCTTCGATCTGGCCCGGCAGGGGCAGACGGAGGCGCTCGTGGCCTATGTCGACGCCGGCGTCCCGGTCAACCTCACCAACGACCGCGGCGACTCCCTCGTGATGCTCGCCGCCTACCACGGCCACGCCACGACGGTGCGGGAGCTGCTGGCCCGTGGCGCCGAGGCGGACCGCGTCAACGACCGGGGCCAGACGCCCCTCGCCGGGGCGGTCTTCAAGGGGGAGCAGGAAGTGATCAAGACCCTGCTGGAGGGTGGCGCCGACCCGGCCGCGGGAACGCCGTCGGCCGTCGACACCGCCCGGATGTTCGGCAAGGCGGAGCTGCTGGAACTGTTCGGCACGTCCTGAGACACCACCCCGGCCACGCGGGACAGGCCCGCCGGCCGGGCAGGACACGGAAAACGGGGGAGGCGGTACCTGGCCGCCGGAAATATCGGTCGCGGCATCGAGAAGTGCCGGGTCATCATGACGTCGTGATTCACGGACGCGATGGCTGGGCAGGTGATGCCGCACCGCGTGGGCCGTGACGCGGCCCGCATGGGCCACCGACGAGAGGCAGAGGAAGATGGTCTACAGCAAGCAGAAGACGGCGGGCGCCCCGACGTGTTGTCACGCGGCCAGGTAGAGCACGTTCCCCGGTTGCGTCGACGCTTGATGTGAGGCTGTTTCCCATGTTCGATCCGGTCATAGCGCCCAGCGGTACGCTGCTCGGCCTGCTTCAGCGGGGCCGCGGCGACGGCACACTGCACGCGCTCACCGCCCCGCGCCCCGAGGCCCTCGCGGCCCTGAACCACTGTGTGCTGCGCGATCCCCGCCACGACTGGCAGGTGGAGAACCGCTCCCTGTACTACGCCCGCCTCTACCTCGACCTGAACGGCGAGTTGGACGCGATCGAGGCACACCTCTTCGCCCCCGAGGACGTCGTCGACGACGACGAGTCCCGCACCGGGCTCGCCCTCTCCGTCCTCGGCCATCTGGCCTCCTACGGCAGGCGCGACGCGCTCGTCCTGCTGCGCCGGTACGCCGCCCAGGGCTCCAACTGGGCCTGGGCCCTGGACGAACTGGCGCTGCGCGACGACGACGCCGGGCTGCGCGCCCTGGCCGTGCCCGTGCTGGCCCGCTTCCCCGCCGACGCCGAGGGCGAGGCCGAGCTGGCCGCCGTCGTGCGGGACGCCTTCGAGCCGCGGCCCTGGCGGCTGTGGGCCGAGGATTCGCGCGCCTCCGTCGGCACGCGGGTGCGTGCCGCGCAGGAAGCCGGCTGCTTCGACCGCTGGCAGCGGCAGATGCGACCGGCCGGGCCCCGCCCCGGGTGGAGCGTCCAGGCCGTGTTCGAGTGGGCCCAGCAAGGCATCGAACGCGGCGTCGCGCTGCACGTTCCGGCCGCCCGCTGTCTGTCGGCCGTCGCCGGCCCCGAGGACCGGGCCGAGATCGTCCGGGCCGCCCAGGACGGCAGTGAGGGCGCCCGCTGCACCGCGCTGCGCTATCTCGCGGACACCGACGACCCCGACGTCCTCGATCTGGTCGAGGCGGCCGTGGTCACCGGCTCCGCGCCGGTCGTCGAAGCCGCCGTCGAGGCCTTCGAACGGATGCGTGGCCCGGCCGCCGTCGAGCGGGCGCGCGGCTGGGCCCGCCGGCCCGATCCGCTGGGTGCCGCGGCCGGACGCGTGCTCGCCTGCCGGGGCGGCGCCAAGGACAGCGACCTGGTCCTCGGCGCGATCCGGGAGGCCGTGCGCGGCGAAGGCCCCGACGCGCCGACCCTGTGGACGCTCGTGGACGGCGCCGGACGGCTCGGCATCGGCTGCGCCGCACCGGTTTTGCGCCACGTCTACCGCGAGACCGGCTCCTCCCATCTACGGGGCAGGGCCGCCCGAGCCCTCGCCGCGACCGACCCCTCCTTCCCCTCCGGTTTCGGTGTCGAGTGCCTCTGGGACTGTGAGGAGACCACCCGGGAGCTCGCCGCCCGGCACGCCGAGACGGGGGACACCCGCGTCGTCGAGCAACTGCGCCGACTCGCCTCCGACCCCGCCGAGGAGGCGGAGGTCCAGACCGCGGTACGCAGCCGGATCGGCCCCGAAGCCATGTGAACGCCACCCATCCCCCGCGGGGGGTGACAGGGCGCCGTCGTACCCGCCGGGTGAACGGCAGGCGACCCGGAGATCAGGAGTGCGTGACCGCGCGCCGACGCGCTCGGGTGCGCAGCGCAACGCTCATGGATCGTTCCCCGTCCGGAAAGATCGACGTTGACGCGGCCACGTCCAGCGTGGCGACAACAGCCCTATGCGTGTCGTCATCGTGACCGAATCCTTTCCCCCCGATGTGAACGGCGTGGCCCACTGCGCGCTCCAGACCGCCCGACACCTCGTCGATCGCGGTCACGCTCCCATCGTCGTCGCCCCGGCCCCCGCTCCCGGGAACAAGGCAGACGCCCTGGCGCCCTGCCCCGTCGTCCACGTCCCCTCCCTCCCGCTCCCCGGCTACCCCCAGGTCCGGGTCGCCCTGCCCAGCCGGCGCCTGGCCGCCGCGCTGATCGACCACCAGCCCGACATCGTGCACCTCGCCAGCCCCTTCATCCTCGGCGTCCGTGGCATGGCCGCGGCGGCCCGGCTCGGTGTCCCCGCCGTCGCCATCTACCAGACCGACCTCGCCGGATACGCCCGCACCTATGTGGGCGCAGGGGAAGCCGCGGCCTGGCGGCGCATCCGCTCCGTGCACTCCGCCGCCGACCGCACCCTCGCCCCCTCCAGCGCCTCCCGGAGCGACCTGGAGGTCCACGGCGTCCCCCGGGTGCACCTGTGGCAGCGCGGAGTCGACACCGCGCGCTTCCGCCCCGAACTGCGGGACGCGGCACTGCGCCGCGAACTCGCCCCGAACGGTGAGCTGATCGTCGGCTACGTCGGGCGGCTCGCCCCCGAGAAGCACGTCGAACTCCTCTCCGGCGTCTGCGGGCTCCCCGGCGTGCGCGTGGTCGTCGTCGGCGACGGACCGAGCCAGCCCGGCCTGGCCGAGGCGCTGCCCGGCGCGGTCTTCCTGGGCCGCCGCACCGGCGACGATCTCGCCCGGATCTTCGCCTCGCTGGACGTCTTCGCCCACACCGGCCCCTTCGAGACCTTCTGCCAGACCGTGCAGGAGGCCATGGCGAGCGGTGTGCCCGTGGTCGCGCCCGCGGCCGGCGGCCCCATGGACCTCGTCGACCACGGCCGCACCGGGATCCTGGTGCCGCCGCGCGACGCGGACGCCCTGCGGGACGCCGTGGCCGGCCTGGCCGCCGACCCGGCGCTGCGCGCCGCCTTCGGTACGACCGCCCGCGCCACCGTTGAGGGCCGCACCTGGGGCGCCATCGGCGACCAGCTGATCACGCACTACGAGGCCGTCCTCGACGCGCGCAGGCCGGCGGTGGCGGCATGAACACGTCCCTGCGCATCGTCCGGCTGGCGAACTTCGTCGCCCCCGCCTCCGGCGGCCTGCGCACCGCGCTGCGGGAGCTGGGCAAGGGCTTCAAGCTCGCCGGCCACGACCCCGTCCTGATCGTGCCGGGCGAGAGGTACAGCGACCGGGAGACCGAGCAGGGCCGGGTGATCACCCTGCCCGGGCCCGTGCTGCCCGGCACCGGCGGCTACCGCGTGCTCGTCGACAAGCGCCGCGTCGCCGCCCTCCTGGAGGAACTCGGACCGGACCGCCTGGAGGTCTCCGACCGGACGACCCTCAGGTGGACCGGCCGGTGGGCGCGGCGCGCCCGGGTGCCCGCCGTGATGGTGTCCCACGAGACCGCCGACGGCGTGCTGCGCACCTGGGGCCTGTCGGAGAACCTGTCCCGGCGGGCCGCCGACGCCCTCAACGTCCGCACGGCCCACACCTACGCGAAGGTCGTGTGCACCACGGAGTTCGCCGAGCGCGAGTTCATCCGGATCGGCGCCCGCAACGTCGTACGGGCGCCCCTGGGCGTCGACCTGATGAACCGTCGCCCCACCCTGCGCGACGCGGCCCTGCGCGAGACCCACGCGCGGGCGGACGAGAAGCTTCTGGTGATGTGCTCGCGGCTGTCGGTCGAGAAGCGGCCGGGAACCGCCCTGGACGCCCTGGAGTCGCTGCGCCAGCGCGGGGTGCGAGCGGTGCTCGTCGTGGCCGGCAACGGGCCGATGCGCGCCGGTCTGGAGAAGCGGGCGCAGGAACGCGACCTGCCGGTGACCTTCCTCGGGCACGTCGCCGACCGCAGCCTGCTCGGCGCGCTCCAGGCCACCGCCGACGTGTGCCTGGCCCCCGGCCCGGCCGAGACGTTCGGGCTGGCGGCGCTGGAGGCCATGGCCTGCGGCACACCGGTCGTGGCGAGCGCGTCCTCCGCGCTGCCCGAGGTGATCGGATCCGCCGGTGCCACCGCGGCGGACAACGGGGACGCCTTCGCGGACGCCGTGGAGATGCTGCTCGACCGCCCCGAGCGAGAGCGCCGGGAGACCGCACGCGCGCGTGCCGAGTGCTTCGGCTGGGGTACGGCGGTGGACGCCTTCCTCGCCGCGCACGACGCGGCGGTGCCCGAGCGGCCCTTCGCCCGTGCGGAGGGCGTGGCATGAGATCCGTCCGATACGTCGCCCTCGGGGACTCGCTGACCGAAGGGGTGGGCGACCCCCTGGGGAATGGGTGGCGCGGCTGGGCCGCGCTGCTCGCCGGCGGCCTGTCCGAGCCGCCCGCCGAATTCACCAACCTCGCGGTCAGCGGCGCGCAGACGCGTGACGTGCTGGAGACCCAGCTGCCCGCCGCGCTGGCCCTGCGGCCGGACGTCGCCTCCGTGCTCGTCGGGGTGAACGACACCCTGCGCCGCACGTTCGACATCCACCAGATCACCGAACGCCTCGACAAGGTGTACGCGGCCTTCACCCGGCAGGGCACGGCCGTCCTCACCGCCTGCCTGCCCGACCCGGGTTCCATGCTGGGGCTGCCGGGGGTCCTCGCCAGCCCGCTCGCCCGCCGGCAGCGTGCGGTGAACACCGTGGTCCACGCGCTCTCCGAGCGGTACGGGGCCGTGCACGTGCACGCCGCCGAGGGTGACTGGGTCGACGACCGGCAGATGTGGTCCTCGGACCGGCTGCACCCGGGGGAGCGGGGGCACCGGCAACTCGCCGTCCGGTTCCACGGACTGCTCGCGGAGGCGGGGATCGCCACGGGCGCCGCGCCCGCCGCCGACCCCGAGTTCCCGCCGCCGACGAGGTCGGCGAGCCTGCTGTGGCTCGCGACCGCGGGCACCGCCTGGGTGCTGCGGCGGTGCAACGACCTGCTGCCCCAACTGCTGCGGCTGGCCGCCGTCGAGATGCGCCACCGCGCGCGCGGCACCAGCGCCCGGCTCGACCTGCGGTCGGCGACCGCGGTGACTACGGCGCTGGCGACCCTGTCGCTGCCGCAGCCGAGGGCTGGCGCAGGGCTGGGGCCGGAGCCGGGGAAGTCCTTCCTGCCGGAGGGCTTGTCGATGCCGGGTCAGCGCACGGCACCGGACCACCGGGCGACGGCGGAGCATCGCGCGCGGGCCGAGCATCGCGCGGATCAGCGGGTCGCGGTGGAGCAAGCGGCGGTGCCGGGCCGGCGGTCGGTCACGGAGCAGGGCGCGATGGCGGATCAGCGGGTCGAGGTCGAGCAGGCGGCGATGTCCGCACAGCGGTCGGTCACCGACCAGCGTCCGGTACCGGATCAGCGTTCGGTCGCGGAGCCGCAGCCGGAGCCGGAGGCGGCGTAGGGCCGAGCGCGCGCACGAGCCCGCACGGCGCGTCAGCGACGACGTACCGCCACGAAGCGCACCGGGGTGCCGGGCGCGGCCTGCGCGGCGGCCGAGAGGTCGGCCGTGCGGACGACCGCGACGACCGGGTAACCGCCGGTGGTCGGGTGGTCGGCGAGGAAGACGACCGGCCGGCCGTCGGGCGGTACCTGGACCGCGCCCAGGACCATGCCCTCGCTGGGCAGTTCGCCGGGACGGGCCCGCTCCAGGGCGGGCCCCTCGGTGCGCAGCCCGATCCGGTTCGCGGCGGCGGACACGCGGTACGGGCGGGACAGGAAGGTCCGTACGGCCTCCGGGGTGAACCAGCCGTCGCGGGGCCCGAGCGTCACCCGCAGGACCAGTTCCGCGGGCGGCGCTGGCTGCGGGACGCCGTCCACGCGCGCGTGGGGGCCGCCGGCCCGGCCGAGGGGCAGCACCGCGCCGTTCGCGAGCGGCGGCGGCCCGAGCCCCGACAGCAGGTCCGTGGAGCGGCTCCCGAGGACAGGTTCGACGGCGACGCCACCGGAGACGGCCAGGTAGCCGCGTACCCCGTGGGTCGCCGCGCCGACGTCCAGGACCGCGCCCGCCGGCACCCGCACGGGCGCGCCCCAGGCGACCGGGCGCCCGTCCACGGTGACCCGGCACGGGGCGCCCGTGACCGCGACGGTGACCGCGCAACGCGGCCGCACCGCGCAGCCGTTGAGCGTGGTCTCCAACAGCGCCGCCCCGGGCGGATTGCCGGCCAGCCGGTTGGCCAGGGCCGCCGCGGGCGGGTCGAGCGCCCCGGAGCGCGGCACGCCGAGGTGGGCATGCCCCGGACGGCCCAGGTCCTGGACGGTGGTCAGCGCTCCGGCCCGCACGACGGCGAGCGCACGGTCCGTCATGGAAGCCCCACCGGGTCCGGGACTCCGGGGGCCACCGCGACGAAGCGCACGCGCGTGCCCGGCGACAGCAGGGCGGCCGGTACGCGCGTGTGGTCCCACAGCACCGCGTCCGTGGTGCCGATCAGCTGCCAGCCGCCCGGCGAGGCGTGCGGGTACACGCCCGTGTAGGGCCCGGCCAGGGCGACCGACCCCGCCGGGACGGCGGTGCGCGGTGTGGCCCGGCGCGGGACGTCGTAGCGCGACGGCAGACCGGTGAGGTAGCCGAAGCCGGGCGCGAACCCGCAGAAGGCGACGCGGAACTCGGTCCCGGCGTGGAGGCGTGCCACCTCCCGCTCGCTCACGCCCCACAGTGCGGCGACGTCCCTCAGGTCGGGGCCGTCGTAGCGCACCGGGATGTCGACGACCTCGCCCGCGCGCGGGGGAGCCGGTGGCACGTCGGCGGCGGTCAGCTCGGCGGCCAGACGGGCGGCGTCGAGGACGCCGTCCAGGAGGACGGTGCGGGCCGCGGGCACGATCTCGCGGACCGTGAGCGATCCGTCGGCGCGCCGGCGCAGCAGTTCCGCGTGCAGCGCCTGCGCCTCGTCGCCGGAGGAGACCTCGACGAGCAGGGCCTCGTCCCCGACCGGAAGGACCCTCATGCGAAGGCCTCCACCCGGACACCGGTCTCCTCGAGCCGCCGGCGCACCCGCCGGGCCAGCTCCACCGCGCCGGGCGTGTCCCCGTGCAGGCACAGGGAGCGCGCGCGTACGGCGATGCGGGCCCCGGAGCTGGCGGCCACCGACCCGGAGCGGGCCAGGTCCACCGACCGCGCCACGACGGCCTCGGGATCGGTCACGACGGCGCCGTCGCGGTCGCGCGGCACGAGGGTGCCCTCGTCGGTGTAGGCGCGGTCCGCGAATGCCTCCGGGACCGGCGGCAGCCCGGCCTCGGCGGCGCGTGCCAGCAGCCGGGAGCCGGGCAGTCCCAGCACGGGCAGCGAGCCGTCGGCCAGGAGCACGCCGTCGACGACCGCGGCGGCCTGCTCCTCGTCGTGCACCACGCGGTTGTACAGCGCGCCGTGCGGCTTGACGTAGGCCACGCGGGAGCCGGCCGCGCGCGCGAAGACCTCCAGGGCGCCGATCTGGTAGGCCACCTCGGCCGCCAGTTCGGCGGGCGGCACGTCCATCGCGCGCCGCCCGAACCCCGCCAGGTCGCGGTAGGAGACCTGCGCGCCGATCGTCACCCCGCGCGCGGCGGCCTGCTCGCACACCCGCCGCATGGTGGCCGCGTCCCCGGCGTGGAAGCCGCAGGCCACGTTGGCGCTGGTGACGACGGACAGCAGCCGCTCGTCGTCGGTCAGCCGCCAGCGCCCGAAGCCCTCGCCGAGGTCGGCGTTCAGATCGATCGCGGTCATGGGTCCCCTTGTGCTGCTCAGGCCACGCGGTACTGCTCGTCGCGGGCGTCGGTCAGGAACATCTGGCCCGGCGCGTGGGTGAGGGCGAACGGCGGCCGCGAGGCCGTCACCGCCGCCTGCGGGGTGACCCCGCAGGCCCAGAACACCGGGATGTCGTCCGGATCGGCGGTCACCGGGTCGCCGAAGTCGGGCCGGGCGAGGTCGCCGATCCCGAGCGCCGACGGGTCGCCGCAGTGCACGGGACCGCCGTGCACCGCCGGCAGCAGGCTGCTCTCCCGGATCGCCGCCGCGAGCCGCGTGGGCGGGACCGGCCGCATGGACACCACCATGGGCCCCCGCAGCCGCCCCGCCGGACGGCACTGACGGCTGGTGACGTACATCGGGACGTTCCGTCCCTGCTCGACATGGCGCAGCGGGACACCCGCGGCGGACAGAGCCCACTCGAAGGTGAAGCTGCACCCGATCAGGAACGAGACCAGGTCGTCCCGCCAGTGCCCGAGCACGTCGGTCGGCTCGTCCACCAGCTCGCCGTCCCGCCACACCCGGTAGCGCGGCAGGTCGGTGCGCAGGTCCGCTTTGGGCGCGAGGCCGGTCGTCCAGGAACCGGCGTCCGTGACGTCCAGCAGCGGGCACGGCTTCGGGTTGCGCTGGCAGAACAGCAGCATGTCGTAGGCCCAGTCGGAGGGGACCGCGATGAGGTTGGCCTGGGTGTGGCCCGCCGCGACCCCGGCCGTGGGGCCCGTCAGTCCCGCCCGGAAGCGGGCCCGGGCGTCCTTGGGGCTCCACGCGTGCGCGTGCTCGTCGACGACGGTCAGGGGACGGTCCTCGGTGCGGTTCACACCAGCTCCTTCCCGCGCGTCTCGGGCAGCCCCAGCAGGGCCAGCGCCGCGAGTCCGTAGCCGATCGCGCCGAAGACCAGCGCGCCTCCCACACCCCAACTGTCCGCCAGGAAACCGACGGTGGTGGGGAAGACCGCGCCGATGGCACGGCCGGTGTTGTACGTGAAGCCCTGCCCCGTGCCCCGCACCGCGGTCGGGTAGAGCTCGCTGAGGAACGAGCCGAAGCCGCTGAAGATGGCGGACATGCAGAACCCCAGCGGGAAGCCGAGCACCAGCACGAGGGTGTCGGCCCCGCTCGGGATGTTCGCGTACGCCAGGATGCAGATCGCCGACAGCAGCGCGAACAGCCAGATGTTGCGGCGCCTGCCCAGCTTGTCGGTGAGGTAACCACCCGTGAGGTAGCCGATGAAGGCGCCGGAGATCAGGAAGGTCAGGTAGCCGCCGGTGCCGACGACGGACAGCCCGCGCTCCGACTTCAGGTACGTCGGCACCCAGGTCGCCAGCGTGTAGTAGCCGCCCTGGACACCGGTCGACAGCAGCACCGCGAACACCGTCGTGCGCAGGAGTCCCGGCGAGTCGGCCGTCCCCCTGCGGAAGATGGCCGCGAAGGAGCCCTTGCGGGGACTGCGCCGGCGGGCCGCGGCGGCCTCGGGGGCGTCGTGCACGCGTCGCCGCATCCAGATGACGAGCAGGGCCGGCAGGGCGCCGGTCCAGAACATCACGCGCCAGGCCAGACCCTCGTCGAGGAACGAGAAGACCAGCGTGTAGACGATCGCGGCCAGGGCCCAGCCGACGGCCCAGGAGCTCTGGATCACCCCGAGGGTGCGGCCCCGGTGCTTGGCGCTCGCGTACTCCGCGACCAGGATCGCGCCGACCGCCCACTCGCCGCCGAAGCCGAGGCCCTGCAGGGCCCGGAAGACCAGCAGCGTCTCGTAGTTGGGCGCGAAACCGCAGGCCACCGTGAACACGGCGTACGTGACCACCGTGATCATCAGCGCCTTGACCCGGCCTATGCGGTCGGCCAGCACGCCGGCGAGGGCGCCGCCGATGGCGGAGACGACGAGCGTGACCGTGGTGAAGAGGCCCGTCTGGCCGCTGTCCAGGCCGAAGTAGGCGGCCAGCGCGACCATGCTCAACGGGAGCGTGAAGTAGTCGTACGAGTCCAGCGCATAGCCGCCGAAGGCGCCGGCGAAGGCACGCCGGCCGCGCGGGCCGAGGGCGCGCAGCCAGCCGAACGCGCCGTTGTCGTCGTGCTGTTCACCCTTTCCCGGGTGCGTGTCGGTGGGCGGGGCCTGTGGTGGAGGGGTCGTGCTCATGGGCACCTCGCAGAGGGGGGACGGAGGGTGCTGCGGACTGAGCCGTGCCGTGCGGAAGCGTCACGGCGCCGCCGCCGTGAGGGAGGGGCGGCGCCGTTCGTAGCAAGGTAGAGGATCGTTCAACGATCCCTCAATACTCATGTTGTTTCGTTCTGGTATCTGCGATTGAATTCCCGGCATGGCAGAGCAGCTGACGGGACTGGCCGACGACCGGGCCCTCCTGGGGCGCACCAGCACCGCCGAGCGCGTCTCGGACATCCTCAGGAGCCGGATCGCCGAGGGCTACTTCCCGCCCGGCACCCGGCTGTCGGAGGACAGCATCGGCGGGGCGCTCGGCGTCTCCCGCAACACCCTGCGCGAGGCGTTCCGGCTGCTCACCCACGAACGACTGCTGGTCCACGAGCTGAACCGGGGCGTCTTCGTCCGGGTGCTGGCCGTGGAGGACGTCGAGGACATCTACCGCACCCGGCGCCTGGTCGAGTGCGCCGTCGTGCGGGGGCTCGGCGAGCCGCCCTACGCGCTCGACGGGCTCGCCTCCGCCGTGACGGAGGGGCGGCGGGCCTCGGTCGAGAACGACTGGAAGGGCCTCGGCACGGCCAACATCCACTTCCACCGGGAACTGGTCGCCCTGGCCGGCAGCGAGCGCACCGACGAGCTGATGCGCAGCGTCTTCGCCGAACTGCGGCTCGCCTTCCACGTCGTGGACGACCCGCGCCGGCTCCACGAGCCCTACCTCACCCGCAACAGCCAGATACTGCAGGCCCTCCAGGCCGGCGACAGGCGTGAGGCGGAGCGGTTGCTGGAGGTGTACCTCGACGACTCGCTGGCGCGGGTGGTCGAGGTCTACCGGCGGCGGGTGGGCGACGACGTGTAGGGCGCCGGCCGGGTCCCGGCGACCTGCGTGACCTGGGGCGGCATCTGCGTCGTTTGGGCCGTTGTCGGACCGAGGACCTAATCTGTGCACCGTGACTTCGCCTGCGTCGACGGACCGTGTTCCGCCCCAGTTCACCGCGGGGCCGCGCCCAGCTCTGGGCCCGGCCGCCGACGAGGGACTGGCGCGGCGGCTGCGCGCGCTCGCCTGCACCGCGCCGCTGCACGACCTCGACGCGCGCAAGGCCAACCTCGCGGGTGAGTACTCGGTGTACGGGATGGCCGAGGTGGCGCTCGCCGCCATCGACCTCGTCACACTGAACATGGACTTCGACACCGGCGCCGACCACGACCAGGTGGTGGCCCGGCTGGTGCCGCGCATCGCCGCCCAGGCCCCGCGCCGACCGGCCGCCGAACACGAGCGGGTGGCCCGCTGGGTCCTGGAGAACCTCATCAACGTCGGCAGCGTGGACCGGGGATTCCGCGCCGTTTACGGCACGTTCGCCCCGGACGGTGCATATGTCCGGCGGGACTACGACTTCAAGCTGATCGAAGAGGTGCCCGGACCCGGCGGCAGCGTCTACCTCCGCACCACCGACGAGGCGGTGAACGTCCTCGTCGGCGCCCTGGACACGGATGTCACCAGCGCCCAGATCGCGGCCGAGGTCAAGCTGGAGGTGCTGATCAACCGGGGCCGGCTGGCCGACGCCCAGCTCGCGGCCGAACAGGCGCGATACCGCACAGTCCAGTACTCGGAGACGCTCCGCCGCGCCCTGGAGGCGACGCGGCGCAACGTCCGTGCGGTGGACTGGCTCAGCACCGTCCCCGACATGATCGCGGAGGCCCTCGACCACGTCGCCGACCGCTACCGGCACGAGAACGCGATCCTCACCAACATCCGCAAGGCACGGGACGAGTCGGAGGACCCCGAGCACAAGCGGCGGGCCGCCGAACTGGTCGACATCGTCAAGGACTGCATCCGGCGGCACACGCAGCTGCAGTCCCGACTGCTGGAGGCCGGGCCCCTGTTCCGCGCCGAACAGGACCGGCAGGCCTTCGCGACGCCGATGGCCACGGCGGGCATCGACCTGTACGGGCACCTGGTCGCGCCGGTGCTGCCGCTGCCCCTGGAGCAGGCACTCCGCGTCACGGACGCCTTCTTCGCCAAGGGGACCGGCCTGCGAACGCCGGTCTCCGTCCGGGTCGGGGACCTGGTCGACATACTGCTGACCCCGCCCGTGGAGCGTGCGCACCTCGGAGCGGAGATGCCGGAGCCCGATCTGATCGCCACACCGGACGACAGTCGGTTCAGCGAGAAGCAACTCGCGGCGGCGAGAGTACTGCTGGACCTGGAGCCGGACGCGCCGAGACGTCTGTCGGGGCTGCTGGCCGAGGCCCGGCGCACGGATCCCGACCTGCCGTACCTCGTGGCGCTCATGGCCGTCCACGCGGCCAGCCCACCGGTCGGGACGGCCTACCGGCAAGGTGAGGAGAAGCTGCTGTTCTCCGTGGACGACGGGACGGAACTGGACGACCCCGAGTTCGGCGGGGCCGACCTGATCGTCGGCACGGCCCTGCTGGACGCGGCGGGGATGGCGGCGGACCGTACGGAGGCCGCGTGAGGACCACTGAGGAGTCGAAGTCGTGAGCGAGCACGTGGAGTCGGAGGGCGCAAGGGCGCCGGGGAGCGCTGTCGTCACCCCCGCGGACGCAGCCGACGCGGCGCGGCTCGTCGCGTTCGGGCTGCAGCCGAAGCTGCTGCCCGCCCGCGACCAGGAGTACGCCGACCTGCTGCGGCGGTACCGCGAGGACCCCGCGTTCGCGCGGCTCGCGGACGCCGTCGCCGCCGGGCTGGGCCTCGTCGTGCTGGAGGTGTCCGCGCGCGCGGGCATGGCCGTGACCGCCGCCGAGGACTCCGTGTTCGCGGTGCGGATGGGCGACTACGCGCGACGCACGGCCGCCGACTCCGGCGACCGGTTCCTGCACGGGCTCGCGCATCTCGCGGTCGCCGCGATGGCGTTCCCGCGCCCCGAGGACCTCGCCGACGACGGCTACATCGGCCGCGTGACGGTCAACGGCGTGGACGCTTTCGTACGTCAGGCCTGCCGTCGGCTGGAGGAGCGGGCCGCCGAGCAGGGCGAGAACACCGACCCCGCGACCGACGCGCCGGGACTGGAGGCCGCCTGGCGGATCTGGGTGAGACGCAGCGCCACCGGTGCCACCAAGGACGCGCGCCGCCTCGCGGGTTCCACGACCGGAATCGTCGGCAAGGCCGTGGCCTTCCTCACCGACTCCGGGTTCCTGCAGCGGACGGGCGACGACAGCGGCGGCACCTACCGCACGACCGCCCGCTACCAGCTCCAGGTGCGGGACATGGCGGGCAGCGCGGCCATGGCCGAGTTGCTGGAGCTGGGCGTCGTCCCGGTGACCGACGGCACCCCGACGCTGCTGCCCCCCGAGGAGGGCGACGCCCCGGAGCTGGTGGCCGACGCCGGGCTGCCCTTCCACTCCGTCTGACACCCCCTCTGATCCACACCGAAGACTTACGAGAGTCCGCCATGTACGAGCTGTCCCGGGTCCGCCTCTACTCCATCGGGCCCGCCGGTGCGCGCTACGCCGACACCGTGCTTGACCTGCGCGGCGTGGGCGAGCCCGTGCCCGACCCCGCACCGACGCAGGCGGAGTTCTTCGAGGAGGAGCCGGTCGGCCCGCCGCGCCGGCCCGCCCCCGCCGGAGTGCTCTTCCTGGAGAACGGCGGCGGAAAGTCCGTCCTGCTCAAGCTGATCTTCTCGGTGATGCTGCCGGGCCACCGGAACACCCTGGGCGGCGCCAGCTCCGGTGTGCTGCGCAAGTTCCTGCTCGCCGACGACTGCGGACATGTCGCCCTGGAGTGGCAGCACGTGCTCACCGGCGAGTGCGTCGTCGTCGGCAAGGTGAGCGAATGGCGCGGCCGGCAGGTCTCCAACGACCCCCGGAAGTTCGCCGAGGCCTGGTACTCCTTCCGGCCCGGACCGGGACTCACCCTGGACAACCTGCCCGTCGCCGAGGCCACCGCCGTACGGCCCTCCGTGGAGGGGCAGTCGGGGGCGCAGGGGCGGCGTCGCACCATGAAGGGGTTCCGCGACGCCCTGACCGACGCGGGCAAGGCGTATCCCCATCTCGAAGTGCACTGGGAGGAGATCCACGAGCGCTGGACCGAGCACCTCGGCGACCTCGGCCTCGACCCCGAACTCTTCCGCTACCAACGGGAGATGAACGCCGACGAGGGTGAGGCGGCCGGCCTCTTCGCGGTGAAGAAGGACTCCGACTTCACGGACCTGCTGCTGCGCGCCGTCACCGACACCCGGGACACCGACGGCCTCGCCGACCTGGTCAGCGGCTTCGGGAACAAGCTCGGGCGCCGGGCCGAGCTGATCGCCGAGCGGGACTTCACCGCCGGGTCGGTCGATCTGCTCGGGCGGATCGTCGACGCCGCCGAGACCCGCGCACGCGCGCGCGACATCCACGCCGGGGCCGAGCGGCGGACGCGCGCCCTGGCCCGGCGGCTGTCGGCGCGCGGCGCCCAGGAGCGCGTCCGGGCCGCCGACCTCGCGCAGCGCGTCACGGCCGCCGCCTACGCCGTGACCCACGCCGAGTCGGCGCGCGAGCGCAGCGCGCTGATCGCCGCCGAACTCGCCTTCCGGCACGCCTCCCTGGCGCTGGCCGCCGCCGAGAAGTCGGCGGCCGCCCAGAAGCGTGAACTCGCCGACGCGCGCACCCTGCACTCGGCCTGGCAGGCCGCCGAGGCCGTGCTGCGCCACCGCGCCGCCGCCGACCGGGTCGCCCGCGTGGCGGCCGCGATCCAGGAGGCCGAACGGGACGCCGCTCCCGCGCTCGCCGCGCGGACCCGGGCCGCCGTGGACCTCGTACGGGCCCTGCACGCGGCGGCGGAGAGCGCCGAGACGCTGGCGAACGAGGAGGAGGAGCGGTCCGCCGCGCTCCAGGAGGTCGGCGACCGCGCCCACCGGGACTCGACCGCCGCCGCCACCGAGGCGCAGCGCGCCCGCAGCGAGGTCGGCCACCTGCGGCAGCGCCTCACCGAGGTCGAGCAGGAGACCGCCGAGGCGGTGCGCGCGGGCTGGCTCGACGACAGCGCGCCCGACGCCGATCCGGCCCGGGCCGCCCTGGCCGCCAGCGACGCGGAGAAGTCGGCCGTGGCCGCCTGGGACACCGCCCGGGAGGCGTCCCGCCGGGCGAGCGAGCACGCGCGCGAGGCAGCGTCCGCCGAGTCCCGGGCCGAGCTGACGGCCGCCCGCGCGGCGGACGCGGCGACCGCCGCCGAGCGTGCCTACGACGGAGAGCGGCGGACCGCCGAGGCACTGGCGGCGGAGGAGAGGCTCGCGCAACTGCTCAGCCTGCCGGTCGCCCCGGCACCGGCCACGTCCGGCTCCGTGCCCGCGCCGCGCACGGGTGCCGACGGCGCCGACGTCACCGGATCCGGGCGTCCCGGCTCGGCTGACCCCGCGCCCGCCACCGGGCCGCGGCCGGGCGACGCCCCCACCGGCGACGACGGCACCAGCACGGCCCCGAGGACCCGACGCCCCGTCGCCGAAGGCGCGCTCGCCCCTGAGGAACTCGACCGCTTCGCAGACGAGTTGCGCGAACTGCTCGACGACGCCGTCTCCTCGGCCGAGCGCCAGCTCTTCGAGCTGCGGACCGCGGCCGCCGACGACTCCCGCATCCTCGGCGCGCTCGGCGACGGCGGCCTGCTGCCGCCCGGCCCGGACGTGCTGGCGACCGTCGAGTTCCTCGGCGAGCACGGCATCCCCGCACTGCCCGGCTGGCGTTACCTCGCGCAGGCCGTCGACCCCACCGACCACGCGCGGGTGCTGGCCGCCCGCCCCGAGCTGGTGGACGGCGTCATCATCACCGACCCGGGGTCGCACGCCCGCGCGCGGGACGCGCTCGGCGACGCCGCGCTGCTGCCCCGGTCGGCCGTCGCGGTCGGCACGGCGGCCGCCCTGCTCGCCCCCACCCCGGCCCCGGACACCGCCGGCGAGGGCGACGTCTTCCTCGTCCCGCCGAACCCCGCCATGCACGACGAACACGCCGCCGACGAGGAACGGCAGACGCTGCGGGCGCGGGCGACCGCACGCGACGAGGAGATCCGCGCACTCGCTACCCGGCTCGGCAAGGACCGTGAACTGGCCGCGCGGCTCACGTCCTGGCGGACCGGCTGCCCGGCCGGGCGGCTCGTGGAACTGGCGCAGGCCGCGCGTGAGGCGCGCGCCTTCGCCGAGGAGGCCGAGGCGGAGCTGAGCGAGGCGCGCACCGCACGGGCCGAGACCGAGGAGGCCGCCGCCGAGGCGGCGCAGGTGCGTGAGGAGCGGCAGGAGGCCGCGCAGCGGGCACGGCGCTCCGCCGACGCCCTGGCCGGTCTCGCCTTCCGGCTGCGCGAACGGGCCGGCTGGCAGGTCAAGGTGCGCGAACTCGCCGACGAGGCGGCCGAGTCCGAGGCACGCGCGCAGACCTGCCTGGAGCGGGCCCGCGCCGCCGACGAGGACCGGCGCGCCGCCCAGCGGGCCGCCGACGACACCCGCCGCACCGCGCGTGCGCTGCGCGCCGAGCGCTCCGAGATCGCCGGCGCCCCCGACGACGTGCCCGAGGACGAGGCGCAGACGCCGAAGGCGGCCCTGCCCGCCCTGCGCGAGGCGTACCGCGCCGCCTCCCAGCTGTACGAGAAGGTCGGCGTCGGCGCCGACCTGCGGGCCGAGCAGGCGCGGGCGGAGAGCGACGAGAGCGCCGCGCGCGCGGATCTGGACCGGCTCAGCAACAAGGTCCGCACCCGCGCCGAGCAGCTTCTGCAGTCCCCCGACGGATCCGACGGGCCCTCCCGGCAGTCCGCGGCCGCACGTGCGGAGGAGCTGGTGCAGCTCCTGGAGACCCGGATGTCCGGCGCGAGCGAGCAGCTCGGCCGGCTGCGCGGCGAGGCCGAACGGCACGCCCCCGAGGAGGGCGAGGCCCACACCGAGCTGTCCGAAGAGCTTCAGCCGCGCGACGCCGAGCACGCGCAGGCACTGCTGCGCACGGCGAGCGCCGAACTCGCCGCGCACGCCGAGGCGCTCACCCAGGCCCGCGAGGCGCACGCCGAACTGCTCGACGCGCACTGCGCCGCCGAGGACGCCGCGGGCGGCTTCGACGAGATCGCCGCGCTGCTGCGGGACCTGCTGCGCGAGCACGCCGGTGACGAGGAGCGGGACGCGCCGGAGCCGTACCCGGGCGGCCTGGAGGACGCCCGGCAGTCCGCCGCCGAGGCGCGCCGGTCGCTGCGCGGCTGCGCCGCCGACCTCTCCGCCGCCGAGGGCGCCGTCCGGGAGGCGAGCGACGTCCTCGTACGGCACGCCAACTCCACCCGCTACGAGCAGGTACGCACCCCCGCCCGCCAGCAGATCCGCGAACTGCCCGCGTCCGCGCTGCCCGAGCACGCGCAGAAGTGGGCCGACGCCTTCGCGCCCCGGCTGCGGGTCCTCACCGACGAGCTGGAGCAGCTGGAGCGCAACCGGGACTCGATCGTGGACCGGCTGCGCGGACTGGTCGAGTCGGCGCTGGCCACCCTGCGCGCCGCGCAGCGGCTGTCACGGCTGCCCGAAGGACTCGGCGAGTGGTCCGGGCAGGAGTTCCTGCGGATCCGCTTCGAGGAACCCGACCAGGCCACTCTCACCGAGCGGCTCGGCGAGGTCGTCGACGAGGCCACCCAAGCCGCCGTCAAGAAGAACTCCGATCTGCGCCGCGACGGCATGTCCCTGCTTCTGCGGGGTGTGGCCGCCGCCCTCCAGCCCAAGGGCGTCGCCGTCGAGATCCTCAAGCCGGACGCCGTGCTGCGGGCCGAGCGTGTGCCCGTCGGGCAGATGGGCGACGTGTTCTCCGGCGGCCAGCTGCTCACCGCGGCCATCGCCCTGTACTGCACGATGGCCGCGCTGCGCTCCAACGACCGGGGCAGGGCACGGCACCGGCACGCGGGCACCCTCTTCCTCGACAACCCGATCGGCCGGGCCAACGCCACGTACCTGCTGGAGCTCCAGCGGGCCGTGTCGGACGCGTTGGGCGTGCAGCTCCTCTACACGACCGGACTGTTCGACACGACCGCGCTGGCCGAGTTCCCGCTGGTCATTCGGCTGCGCAACGACGCCGACCTGAGGGCGGGCCTGAAGTACATCAGCGTCGAGGAGCACCTCCGGCCGGGGCTGCCGGCGCAGCCCCGATCCGGAGAGACGGTCCACAGCGAGATCACGGCGACGCGCATGTACAAGCGGCCGTCGGAGAGGCCTGCCTGAGAGATCGCCCAAGAGATCCGCCCAAGAGATCCGCCCAAGAGATCCGTCGGAGGATCCGTCCAGAGACCCGTCTCGTCGCTCGGGGCCGACCGGCTCGGCCCGGAGCGGTCTCCGTGCCTCAGGGATGCGACAACTGCCCGGCCCCGCCTCGCCCGTGTATCCGCTCCTGCGCACGCTCGGCGGACCGCGCCTGCCGGCGCGCCCTGCGGCGTTCGCGGCGCAGGGCGCGTGCGGTGCTGCTCGGCACCGACACCACACCGTTGCGCTGGTTCCACACCTGACGGGTCACCCAGACGTCGAGGACGCTCCAGGTCGCCGCCACGGTGCTGGCGATGCTGCTGAGCACCATGGGGAAGGCGAGCCAGGACCCGGCCAGGGTGCACAGGAACGCCACCATCGCCTGTATCAGCGTCACGGAGATGATCAGCACCGCCCGCACGGCCGCCGTCCGCACCGGATCGGGCAGCCGGCGCCGCTTCGCCGGCTCCTCGATCCACAACGGCCGGTAGGACGACCGCTCCTGGGACGTGTCCGATTCCGGGGAGCGGTCGGGGCCCCCGTAGCCGGCCCGTCCCTCGGTCTCGCGCTTCCGTTCGCTCTTCTCCGGCGTGAAGTCCCCGTCCCGCACCGTCGGTCCGCCCACCCGAATGTCGTGATCCGGCGCCTCGGCGCCCCGCCGCGCCGCTACTTGTGCGACTCCACCCGTCCCAGGTGCCTCTTGCCGCTCCGCCGTGCCCATCACCGTGTCACTCCCCACCGCCAGCAGACCGATTGCCCCGGTCCGAAGACCCGACTCCCCAGTGGCTGCCCGGCTTGCGCTGTTTTACGCCGCCCGGGTGCAGGAAGCGGCTCCTGTGGCCGATTCCGCCCCCATTCCCTGTAGAGAAGGACGAACGGGGCGCCCCGAAGATTCCCGGCGAACGAAGAATTCCGGCCAAACACCCAGGCGAGTCGAACGGGCCCGGTTTCCCGGGGGCCGCCGGATTCAGGGCGGCAATCTCCCGCAATGACCGGACAACTCCCCGTGCCTCACAGGCGAACGGAAGATCGTGTTCCGGAACGTTCTTCGAGTTACGGGTGCGTCGGTAGTAGGCTCGCGCCGTTTGTTGACGCACATGTGTACCCCCCTGCCGGTGGGGGGTCGAGCTGGGGGAGGCCATGCGCTTTCGCGGGAAGTCCATCCGCCGGAAGATCGTGGCGCTGCTTCTCGTGCCGTTGCTGTCCCTGAGCGCGATCTGGGCCTTCGCCACGGTGCTGACGGGACGCGAGGCAGCACAGCTGTTCAGTGCTTCGACCGTCGTCGAGAAGATCGGCTATCCGGCCGAGGACACCGTCCGGGTCCTCCAGCAGGAGCGGCGGCAGACCCTGGTCTATCTCGCCGACCCGCGCGCCTCCGACGGGCTCGCCGCACTTCAGCGCAGTCGCGCCGCCACCGACGAGGCCCTGGCCAAGGTGCGCAGGAACGCCGAGAGCGCCGAGGTGCGCGAAGATCTCGGTGAGACCTCGGGCGAGCGACTGACCGCGATGCTCGACGCGTTCGACGGCATCGGATCCCTGCGCCGGAGCGTGGAGGACGGCACCGTCAACCGCTCCCAGGCGCTCGACCTCTACAACCGCCTGGTCGACCCCTGCTTCGTCCTGCTCGGTGACCTCCACGTCGTCGACAACGTGGAGATGGACACCCAGTACCGCGCCCTCGTGAACGTGGTCCGGGCCCGCGAACTCCTCTCCCGTGAGGACGCCCTCCTCGGCTCGGCCCTGGTCGTCGGCAAGCTCTCCCGCGCCGAGAGCCGTGACATCTCCGATCTCGTGGCGCAGCGCGGCGTCCTCTACGACACCAGCCTGCCGATGCTGCCCAGTTCGGAACGCGAACGGTACGAGCGCTTCTGGAAGAACGCCGCCACCGCTCCACTGCGGGTGGCCGAGGAGTCCGCCGTGGGCTCCGCCTCGGACGACGCCGGTGGCATCTCGGCCCGCACGTGGGACACCACGGCCGGCAACGTGCTCGACGAACTCGGCAGCCTCGACGACGAGGCCGCGGACCGCTATCAGGACCGCGTCCGCCCGATCGCCACCGGCATCATCGTCAAGGCCGTCGTGGCCGGGTTCCTCGGGCTGATCGCCGTACTGGTCTCGCTCGTCGTCTCCATACGCATCGGCCGCGGTCTCATCCGTGACCTGCGCCAGCTCCGGCTGGAGGCCCACGAGGCCTCCGGTGTGCGGCTGCCCAGCGTGATGCGCCGCCTCTCCGTGGGCGAGCAGGTCGACGTCGAGACCGAGGTCCCCCGCCTGGAGTTCGACAGGAACGAGATCGGCGAGGTCGGTCAGGCCCTCAACACCCTCCAGCGGGCCGCGGTCGAGGCCGCCGTCAAGCAGGCCGCGCTGCGCGCCGGCGTGTCCGAGGTCTTCGTGAACCTCGCTCGCCGCAGCCAGGTCCTGCTGCACAAGCAGCTCACCCTGCTCGACACGATGGAGCGCAGGACCGAGGACACCGAGGAACTCGCCGACCTCTTCCGGCTCGACCACCTCACCACGCGGATGCGCCGGCACGCCGAGGGCCTTGTGATCCTCTCCGGCGCCGCGCCCTCCCGGCAGTGGCGCAAGCCCATCCAGCTGATGGACGTCGTGCGCGCCGCCGTCGCCGAGGTCGAGGACTACGAACGCATCGAGGTCCGCCGCCTGCCCCGGATCGCCGTCACCGGCCCGGCCGTCGCCGACCTCACCCATCTCGTGGCCGAACTCCTGGAGAACGCCACGGTGTTCTCCCCGCCGCACACCGCCGTCCAGGTCCTCGGCGAGCGCGTGGCCAACGGCTTCACCCTGGAGATCCACGACCGCGGCCTCGGCATGGCGGCCGAGGCCCTGCTGGACGCCAATCTGCGGCTCGCCGAGACGCCGGAATTCGAGCTGTCCGACACGGACAGGCTCGGGCTCTTCGTCGTCAGCCGCCTCGCCCAGCGGCAGAACGTCCGGGTCTCGCTCCAGCCCTCGCCGTACGGCGGCACGACAGCGGTCGTCTTCATCCCCGACTCGCTGCTGACCGACGAGGTGCCCGACACCAACGGTCTCGGCTTCCGGCTCGATCGCGCGCGCCCCTCCAGGGAGGCCGAGCTGGAGGAGAGCCGCAGGACCACCTTCTCCCACGTGCCGGTCCAACTGCCCGGCCGGTCGCCTGCGTTGCTGGACGGTCCGGTGGAGCTGGAGGGCCCGGTCGACCTCGACGCCATCGAGGACTTCCCCGACGCGCTCGACGGCGAGGAGAACGAACACGGCGGCCTGTTCCGTCCGCGCCGAGGCCTCAGCCCCGCGGACGGTGACATGACACCCAGGTCCGACGCCCCCGGCGGCCCTGCCCGCTCCGCGACGGACGATCATGTCAGCGCTCCGGTGCCGCTGCCGCGACGCCGCGCACCCAAGCTGGTCAGCTCGCACGGCAGGCCGGTCACCGACCAGCGGTCGCGCGGCCCGGAGACCGACGAGGAGACCGCGTCCGGACCGGGCCCCCGCCGTCCGGACCAGGAGCGCACCCCGGCCCTGCCGACCCGTCGCCGCGGCGGCTCACCCCTCGGCCGAGGCGCAGAACCCGCTGGGCGGCTCGGCGACCCGGACGAGCCCACGTCCGACGGCACCGGCGACTCACCCGAAGCCCCGGGCAGGCAGGGCAGCGACGCGGGCGCCGAGCCTCCTGGCCGCCGAGGCGAGGACCACGGGCCCCGAACGCATGACCTCGGCCGGGAGGACGAGGACGCCACGGTCCGGGCCATCGCCACCGGATCCGCCCGCCCAGGCGAGGCCGGCCCCGAGGCGCCCGGCACCGGCACCCTGCCCCGCCGTGTCCGCCAGGCCAGCCTGGCACCGCAGCTCAAGCAGGATCCCGGCCGCCGCAGCGAGGAACGGGCGGCGCCGGTGGAACGCGACGCCGACGAGGTCCGCAGCCGTATGGCCTCGCTCCAGCGCGGCTGGCAGCGTGGCCGCAAGGAGAACGCCACGGGGGACGACGCCCCCCGCGGCACAGCACCACAAGGAACGACAGAGGGGGACGGTCGATGACCGCACCGAAGGCGACCGGCCAGAGCGTGAACGGGAAGTCCGGCGAGCTCAACTGGCTTCTCGACGATCTCGTCGACCGTGTCGCGAGCATCCGCAAGGCCGTCGTGCTCTCCGGCGACGGTCTGGCGACGGGAGTCTCCAAGGACCTCACCCGCGAGGACGGCGAGCACCTCGCCGCCGTCGCCTCCGGTTTCCACAGCCTCGCCAAGGGCGTCGGCCGCCACTTCGAGGCGGGAAGCGTCCGCCAGACGGTCGTCGAGCTCGACGACGCCTTCCTCTTCGTCACCGCCGCCGGCGACGGCAGCTGCCTCGCCGTCCTGTCCGACGCCGACTCGGACGTCGGCCTCGTCGCGTACGAGATGACGCTCCTCGTCAAGCGGGTCGGCGTGCATCTGGGCACCGCTCCACGCACCGATCTGCCCTCGGGCGGGTAGTGGGATGGCATGAGCGCAGACGGTCAGGCAAGAAGCCACTGGTTCGACGACGAAGCTGGACCGGTCGTCCGTCCGTACGCCATGACGCGGGGCCGCACCAGCCATGCGGCCCAGCACCGCCTCGACCTGATCGCGGTGGTCGTGACGGAGCCCCATGTGGACGACCCGGAGACGGACCCGACCCTGTCCCCGGAACATGTCGACATCGTCGAGCTGTGCCGTGAGGTCCCGCAGTCCGTCGCCGAACTCGCCTCGGAGCTCGATCTGCCCATCGGGGTGATACGGGTACTCGTGGGGGACCTGACGGACGCGGAACTCGTCCATGTGACCCGGCCCGTACCCCCGGCCGAGCTGCCGGACGAGAGTATTCTGCGCGACGTGATCAACGGCCTCCGGGCGCTCTGAGCAGCGCGGAAGCGAGGTGGAGACGTGAGCGGCTGGCAGTTCTGGGTCGACCGGGGCGGCACCTTCACGGACATCGTCGCGCGGCGCCCGGACGGACGGCTGCTGGTCCACAAGCTGCTGTCCGACAACCCGGCACGCTACTCCGACGCGGCCGTCGCGGGCGTGCGCGCACTCCTCTCCGGCTCCGAGGACCCCGTCGAGGCGGTGCGCATGGGGACGACCGTCGCCACCAACGCGCTCCTGGAACGCAAGGGCGAACGCACCCTGCTCGTCATCACGCGGGGCTTTGGCGACGCCCTGCGCATCGCCTACCAGAACCGGCCCCTGATCTTCGCCCGCCGCATCGACCTCCCCGAGCTCCTCTACGAGCGGGTCGTCGAGGTCGACGAGCGCATCGCCCCCGACGGCACCGTCCGGCGCGAGCCCGACCTGGACGCCCTCGCGGGGCCGCTCCGCCAGGCGTACGACGACGGCATCCGCGCGGTCGCCGTGGTCTGCATGCACAGCCACCAGCACCCCGCCCACGAGCAGGCCGTCGGGGAACTGGCCGCCCGTACCGGCTTCGAGCAGATCTCGCTGTCGAGCGAGGTCAGCCCCCTGATGAAGCTCGTCCCACGCGGGGACACGGCCGTCGTCGACGCCTATCTGTCGCCGGTGCTGCGCCGCTACGTCCGCCATGTCGCCGACGAGCTCGAAGGCGTACGGCTGATGTTCATGCAGTCCAACGGAGGACTCGCCGAAGCCGGGCAGTTCCGCGGCAAGGACGCGATCCTCTCCGGACCCGCCGGAGGCATCGTCGGCATGGCCCGCATGTCGCGACTGGCCGGCTTCGACCGCGTCATCGGCTTCGACATGGGGGGCACGTCCACCGACGTGTCGCACTACGCGGGCGCCTACGAACGGGTCTTCACCACACAGATCGCCGGTGTGCGGCTGCGCGCGCCCATGCTGGACATCCACACCGTCGCGGCCGGCGGCGGCTCGGTCCTGCACTTCGACGGCTCCCGCTACCGCGTAGGGCCGGACTCGGCGGGCGCGGACCCGGGCCCCGCCTGCTACCGCGCGGGCGGCCCCCTCACCGTCACCGACGCCAACGTCATGCTCGGCCGCGTCCCGCCCGACCACTTTCCCCAGGTGTTCGGCCCCGAGGGCGACCAGCCCCTCGACACCTCCCTCGTCCGCGAGCGCTTCGACGCCCTCGCGGGCGAGATCCGAAAGCGCACCGGCGACGACCGGACGCCCGAGCAGGTCGCCGAGGGCTACCTGCACATCGCCGTCGCCAACATCGCCAACGCCGTCAAGCGGATCTCCGTCCAGAAGGGCCACGACGTCACCCGCTACGCCCTGACCACGTTCGGCGGGGCGGGCGGGCAGCACGCGTGCAAGGTGGCCGACCTGCTCGGCATCCGCACCGTACTCGTCCCGCCCATGGCCGGTGTCCTCTCCGCGCTCGGTATCGGTCTGGCCGACACCACCGCGATGCGGGAACAGTCCGTCGAAGCGCCCCTGGAGGACGCCTCCATGGCCGGCGTCACCAGGACGGCGGACGAACTGGAGGCCGCGGCCCGCGCCGAACTCCTCGCCGAGGACGTCCCCGAAAGCCGCATCGAGATCATCCGCCGCGCCCAGTTGCGCTACGACGGCACCGACACGACCCTCACCGTCGAGCTCACCGAGCCCGCCACCATGAAACAGGCCTTCGAGGAACGTCATCGCGCCACGTACTCCTTCACCCTCGACCGCCCGGTCGTCGTCGAAGCCCTCTCCGTGGAAGCCACCGGCATCACCGAACCCCCCGATCTCTCCGCTCTCGCTCCCTACCAGGCCGACCGCGAAGGCAGCCCCGCGGCCGCGCACACCGTCCGCCTCCACAGCGACGGCGCCTGGCGCGACGTGCCCCTGCGCCGCCGCGAGGAACTGCCCCCGGGCGACACCGTCACCGGACCCGCGATCATCACCGAGGCCGGCGCGACGACCGTCGTGGACGACGGCTGGCGGGCCGCTGCGACCGACGACGGGCATCTGGTCATGGAACGCGCGGCGGTCACGCAGAGTTCCGAAGTGGACACGGAAGCCGACCCGGTTCTCCTGGAGGTCTTCAACAACCTCTTCATGTCCATCGCCGAGCAGATGGGCGCCAGGCTCGAATCCACGGCCCAGTCCGTCAACATCAAGGAACGCCTGGACTTCTCCTGCGCCCTGTTCGACCCGGACGGGAACCTGGTGGCCAACGCCCCCCACATCCCCGTCCACCTGGGATCCATGGGCACCAGCGTCCAAGAGGTCATCCGACGGCGGGGCCCTGGCATGCGGGCGGGGGACACGTACGCCGTCAACGACCCGTACCACGGGGGCACCCACCTCCCCGACGTCACCGTGATCACCCCGGTCTTCGACACCGGCGGCACGTCGGACACGGAGGGTGAGCGGATCCTCTTCTACGTCGCCTCCCGCGGCCATCACGCGGAGATCGGCGGCATCGCCCCGGGCTCCATGCCCGCGGACAGCCGCACCATCGAGGAGGAAGGCGTCCTCTTCGACAACTGGCTCCTCGCCGAGAACGGCCGCTTCCGCGAGGAGGAGACCCGCCGCCTGCTCACCGAGGCGGCCCACCCCTCCCGCAACCCCGGGACCAACCTCGCCGACCTGCGCGCCCAGATCGCCGCCAACCACAAGGGCGTCGAGGAAGTCACCCGCATGATGGAGGACTTCGGCCTCGACGTGGTCCAGGCGTACATGCGGCACGTCCAGGACAACGCCGAGGAAGCGGTGCGCCGCGTCATCGACGCACTCGACGACGGCGAGTACGCCTACGAGACCGACTCGGGCGCCGTCCTTCGCGTACGCGTGCGCGTGGACCGCGACGACCGCTCCGCCACCGTGGACTTCACCGGTACGTCACCGCAGCTGGCCGGCAACTTCAACGCCCCCTACTCGGTGGTGAACGCCGCGGTCCTGTACGTCTTCCGCACCCTCGTCGCCGACGACATCCCCCTGAACGACGGCTGTCTGCGCCCGATCCGCATCATCGTGCCGTCCGGCTCGATGCTCTCGCCCGAGCCGCCCGCAGCGGTGGTCGCCGGCAACGTGGAGACCTCCCAGGCCGTCACCGGCGCCCTCTACGCCGCGCTCGGCGTGCAGGCGGAGGGCTCCGGAACGATGAACAACGTCACCTTCGGCAACGAACGCCACCAGTACTACGAGACCGTCGCCTCCGGCTCGGGGGCCGGCGACGGCTTCCCCGGCGCGAGCGTCGTCCAGACCCACATGACCAACTCCCGCCTCACCGACCCCGAAGTCCTGGAGTGGCGCCTGCCCGTGGAGTTGGAGGAGTTCTCCGTCCGCCGTGGCAGCGGCGGCGCGGGGCGGTGGCGCGGCGGGGACGGCGCGGTCCGCCGTATCCGGTTCCGCGAGCCGATGACCGTATCCACGCTCTCCCAGCACCGCAGGGTTCCCCCGTACGGCATGGCCGGCGGCGAGCCCGGGGCCCTCGGTGCCAACCGCGTCGAGCGCGCGGACGGAACGGTCGGCGCACTCGGCGGAAGTGACACGACGGACGTCGGCCCCGGCGACGTACTCGTCATCGAGACCCCCGGCGGCGGAGGCTACGGGCCACCGCCCCCCGACCCCCATCGAGCAGGAGAAGAGACCGATGATCTTCGGGCGATCTGAGCGCGGCAAGCCCCCGGTCGAGCCCGTCACGCTCAAGATCCTGGTGGCCGGCGGCTTCGGGGTGGGCAAGACGACCCTCGTCGGCGCGGTCAGCGAGATCAGGCCGCTGCGCACCGAGGAACTGCTCACCGAAGCCGGGCGGCCGGTCGACGACACCAGTGGCGTGGAAGGCAAGCACACCACCACGGTGGCCATGGACTTCGGCCGCATCACGCTGCGCGAGGACCTCGTGCTTTACCTCTTCGGCACACCGGGCCAGGAACGGTTCTGGTTCATGTGGGACGAGCTGACCGAAGGCGCGCTCGGCGCCGTCGTACTCGCCGACACCCGCCGTCTGGACGACTGCTTCGCGGCGGTCGACTACTTCGAGCGGCGCTCCATACCGTTCGTCGTCGGCGTCAACTGCTTCGACGACGCCGCCCGCTATCCGGTGGAGGAGGTACGCCAGGCCCTCGACCTGGACGACGGCGTACCGCTGCTGCTGTGCGACGCGCGTGAGCGGGAGTCGGTCAAGGAGGTCCTCATCGGCGTCGTCCAGCACGCGATGACGCAGGCGGCGGACCGCCGTCAGGCCGTGACGACGACCTGACGCGCAAGCGGCCCGTACCCTCGCCGACCGGGGTACGGGCCGCAGCCCATGGGCGCGACGCCCTCACTGAGGTGTGGCGACGGCTAGTTGTCGCCGTCCTCCACCCAGCCGAGGGTCTTCTCCACCGCCCGGCGCCAGCGCCGGTACTCGCGGTCCCGTTCCGAGGCCTCCATGGCCGGTGTCCACTCCGCGTCCTTCTGCCACTGCCCCTTGAGCTCGTCGAGGTCGTTCCACACGCCGGTGGCGAGTCCGGCCGCGTAGGCGGCGCCCAGGGCGGTCGTCTCGGACACCTCGGGCCGGATCACGGGCACGCCGAGGACGTCCGCCTGGTGCTGCATCAGCAGGTTGTTCTTCGTCATGCCGCCGTCCACCTTCAGGGTGCGGATGTGCACGCCCGAGTCCTGGTACATGGCGTCGACGACCTCGCGCGTCTGCCAGCTCGTCGCCTCCAGCACGGCACGCGCCAGATGCCCCTTGGTGACGTACCGGGTCAGCCCGGCGACGACCCCGCGCGCGTCGGAGCGCCAGTACGGCGCGAACAGGCCGGAGAACGCGGGCACGATGTACGCGCCGCCGTTGTCGTCGACACTCGCCGCCAGCGTCTCGATCTCGTCGGCGGTACGGATGACACCGAGCTGATCGCGGAACCACTGGACGAGGGCGCCCGTGATCGCGATGGATCCCTCCAGGCAGTACACGGGCGCCTCGCTGCCGATCTTGTAGCCCATCGTCGTCAGCAGCCCGTTCTTGGACGGCACCGGCCTGCTCCCGGTGTTGAGCAACAGGAAGCTGCCCGTACCGTACGTGTTCTTCGCCGACCCCACGTCGTAGCACGCCTGCCCGAACACGGCCGCCTGCTGGTCGCCCAGCGCGGACGCCACCGGCACGCCCGCGAGCTGGCCGACGGCCGTCCCATACACCTCTGCCGAGGACATGATCTCGGGCAGCACCGACTCGGGCACCTGCATCGCCGAGAGGATCGCGGGGTCCCATTGGAGGGTCTCCAGGTTCATCAGCATGGTGCGCCCGGCGTTGGTGACGTCGGTGACGTGCCGGCCGCCGTCGGTGCCACCGGTGAGGTTCCAGATCAGCCAGGAGTCCATCGTGCCGAAGGCGATCTCACCCTGCTCCGCGCGCGCCCTCAGACCGGGCACGTTGTCCAGCAGCCACGACACCTTGGGCCCGGAGAAGTAGCTCGCCAGCGGCAGCCCGGTCTGCTCACGGAAGCGGTCCTGGCCGTCCTTGCCACCCAGTTCGACGCAGAGCGCGGCGGTGCGGGTGTCCTGCCACACGATGGCGTTGTGCACGGGCTTGCCCGTGGCGCGGTCCCAGAGCACCGTCGTCTCGCGCTGGTTGGTGATGCCGAGGGCGCTGAGCTGATCGGGGCGCAGTCCGGCCTTGGCGACGGCCCCGGCGACCACGGCCTGCACCTTCGACCAGATCTCGGTCGCCTCGTGCTCGACCCAGCCCGGTTTGGGGAAGATCTGCCGGTGCTCACGCTGGTCCACAGCGACGATCGCGCCGTTCTGGTCGAAGATGATGCAGCGGCTCGACGTGGTGCCCTGGTCGATCGCGGCCACGTACTTCTCGGCGTTGTTCGTCATGGCTTTCCCCTTGGGCTCGGTTCAGAAAGCGGCGATGTGGGTGAGGCCGGCGAGCACTGACCGCCGAGTGGCCCATCGGCCGAAATCCACGCGTCGCCCCGGTCGGAGGGTTTTCGCGCCGGATCGGCGGGAGCCCGCGTGGGGCGAGAGTGCTCGGGCGGCCACCCAGGGTGACCGTCGGTGTCGCGCCGGCGCCGTGGCGGGCGGGATCCTGGTCGTGCCGACCTCGCCGGCGAAGACGTCTCCGCTGTTCATGGCGGCTCCTAGGCCCGTGGACGGGGCGCTCGGCCCGATCCCCCGTGCAGGGTGCTTCGCGTTGCTCCCGTGCAGATCAGCCGGAGCCGGACAGTTTCCGCGCCCCGCCGGCGCCCGTGACGGGCGAGCCGTCGCAGCCGGCCCGGCCAGGGAGTGGGCCTCGACCCACGAGCCGTACGGCACAGTGCCGGAATGCGCCGCGAATGTACGGCGATGTCGGCTGCCCACCCGAAGTGTTCACCGGCGCTCAGGGGGCGTCAAGGTCGCTGACGGCACCCGTTCCCGAGACGGGCTCGCTCCGGCGTGCGGGCCCGCGCCCCCCTCGGTCGCCGTCTGAGCCGCGATCGCGAGCCCACGGCACCGGGAGGCCTGGGCGCGTCCCCGCGGGCTCAGGCGCCCTCTCAGCCTCTGCCCGGTTCCCCCAGGGCACACCCGGCCCCACTCGGCGTCGGGTCCGTGCCGCGCAGGATCTCGTGTCCGGGCAGTCCCGCTCGTCCCAGCACCCAGCTGGCCCCTCTGAGCGCCTTCGCGGCCTTCTTCAGGGGCGCCAGGGAGGCCGCCGCCTCTCGGTGATCACTGACGCTCCCGGGCGGGCACAGCACGGTGGCCAGGGACAGCGTCACCGGCAGGCCTCCGGCCGACCAGGGCACGTCGAGGACCGAGACGGCGAGCGGATCCAGCCCCTCCGGATCGGCGAGCACCAGGAAGTCGTCCCCGCCGATGTGCCCCACGCGCGTGCTGCCGTAGGCCGCGACCTGCAAGGCTCGTCCCACGGACCGGATGAGTTCGTCCCCGGCCGCGAACCCGGCGCCGTCGTTCACCTGTTTGAAATGGTCGACGTCCAGCCAGCTCAGCGCGAACGGCCTGCCGCCCGCGATGCGTCGGTCCACCTCGCCGGTGATCGTGTCCGACCCGGGCAGCCGCGTCAGCGGATTGAGCCCGGCCGCCTCCTCGACCCGCGTCTCCGCCAGCGCCCGGACGAGGTCCGCGAGCCGTACGACGCCCACGCACCGCCCGTACGCGTCGACGACGGCCACGTCGTCGGACGTACGGTCGCGGCCGCCGTCCGCGACGACCTCCAGCACCTCCCACGCGGTGGCGTCGATGCCCACCGTGCGTGGCGCGTCACCCAGTTTGGCGGCGGGCCGGTCGGCGTACAGGGCGTGCCCGTAGCGGCCCGAGAGGGAGAGCAGGAACCGCGACCGGTGCATGGACCGCACCGGCACCCCGTCGCGGTCCACGAGCAGCACCCCGGAGACGTCGGGGGACCCGGTGAGCAGCGCACGCACCTGAGCCGCGGAGGCGTTCGCGGGCAGGAGAGCGGCCGGGCGCACGAACTCCCGCACCAGCGGCCCCGAGGGCGACGGCGCGTCGGTCTCGGGGGAGCGGGGCGGAACGTACACCTCCGCGGCGGGCAGCCTGGCGGGGGGCGCGAACAGCTCACCCTGCGCCAGTTGGGCACCCGCTGACAACGCTGCCGCGAACTGCAGTTCGGTCTCCACGCCCTCGACGCACAGCAGCGCCCCCAACTCGTCGCAGAGCGTCCGCATCGCCCGCACCGCGGCAGGCCGCGCCAGCAGGGACGCGTCGAGCTTCACCAGGTCGGGCCCGAGATCCGTGAGCAGCCGTAGGGGTACGTCGCCGTCCCCGACGCCGTCGGCACTGATCCGGAAGCCCTGCTCCCGCAGCGCGGCGACCGCCTCCAGCAGCGCGTGCTGCGGCACGTGCGTGTACGGCGGGCAGACGTCGATCGTGACTTCCCACGGCATGCGCCCGGCCCCGCGCACGGCGGCGTGCAGCGAGGTGAGTCCACCGAGGTCCGCGAGCGTCCCGGCGAACACGTTGACGTGAAACGGCAGCAGTGACTCCTTGCGCACCGCCGCGCGGACCGCCAGGACGGCGAGACGACCGTCGAGTTCGGGATCCCGACGCGCCTCGGCCAGGATTTCCCCCGCCTCCGGCCGGGCGAGGATCTCCAGCGCCGCGACCCCGCCGGTGGACAGGTTGACCACCGGCTGGAAAGCGAAGCGGAAAGTGTCCGACCAGGAGCGCACGGGAGCATGATGGCGCCCCCGGAGAGGGCTGAGGCCCAGTTCATGAGACGTTCACGCAGGATTCCGAGGTGATCACACAGCGTGCGGACAAGGCGCACGAGGACGGTGTGACAGGGCATCGTCCGTGGTGCGACGGTGACGCCGAGCCCGCACGAGGCACCTACCCCGCTCGCCGACGCGGGAGCCTCGCGATACGGCGCAGCGCCGCCCTCCTCACCGCACCGCGATCACCGCCGACCCGTGCCCGAACAGCCCCTGGTTGGCGGTGATCCCCACCCGCGCCCCGGGCACCTGCCGATCACCGGCCTGACCGCGCAACTGCCATGTCACCTCGCAGACCTGGGCTATCGCCTGCGCCGGAACCGCCTCCCCGAAGGACGCCAGGCCCCCGCTCGTGTTCACGGGTATGCGCCCGCCCGGCGCCGTCCCGCCGTTGCGCAGCAGTGCGGCGCCCTCGCCCTCCCCGCACAGCCCGAGGTCCTCGTACCACTGCAACTCCAGCGCCGTGGACAGGTCGTACACCTCGGCGAGGGACAGGTCCTCGGGTCCGACGCCCGCCTCCTCGTAGGCGGCCCGGGCCGTGGCGGCCCGGAACGTCTCCTCGGCGGGCGCGGCAGCCGAGGCGGAGTCCGTCGCGATGTCCGGCAGGTCCAGGACGGTACTGGGATAGCGGGGTGTCACGGTGGAGACGGCCCGGATCCGTACCGGCTCCGGCACGCCGTGGCGGCGCGCGAAGTCCATGCTGGACAGCACCAGTGCGGCGGCCCCGTCCGAGGTCGCGCAGATGTCGAGCAAGCGCAGCGGGTCCGCAACCACCGGCGAGGCGGCCACCTCCTGGGCGGTGACCCGCTTGCGATAGCGCGCGTTCGCGTTCCGCGCGCCGAGGGCCGCGTTCTTCACCTTGACCAGGGCGAAGTCCTCCAGGGTGTCGCCATGGACAGCCATGCGCCGGCGCGCGTACAGCCCGAAGTACGTGGGATTGCTCGCCCCGAGCACCCGGAACCGCAGCCAGTCCGGATCGTCCGGCCGGTCGCCTCCCGCGGGCCGGAAGAAGCCCTTGGGCGCGGCGTCCGCGCCCACCACGAGGACCACGTCGGCCAATCCGGCCAGGATCTGTGCCCGGGCGGTGCCGATGGCCGCCGCGCCCGACGCGCACGCCGCGTACACGCTGGTGATCCGCGCACCCTGCCAGCCCAGCGCCTTGGCGAAGGTGGCCCCCGCCACGTACCCGGGGTAGCCGCCACGCACGGTGTCCGCGCCGACGACGGAGCCCACCTGCCGCCACTCCAGCCCTGCCTCGGCTAGCGCCGCGCGCGCGGCCACCACGCCGTACTCGACGAAACGCCGCCCCCACTTGCCCCAGGGGTGCATGCCCGCCCCCAGCACCGCCACGTCTCCCGTCATGCCACCACCCCCGTCGGCCGCCAGTGCCACGTGGTCCAGGTCGTCCCGACGTCCTGGGACAGCACGCCGGCGACGACCTCCACCTCCATGCCCACCGCCAGGTCGGAGACGGTGATCCCGGGAGCCGCCTGCCCCAGCACCACCATCCGCTCGGACTCCAGCTCCACTGCTATCAACGCGTACGGCTCCCACGGAAGTTCCGGATCGCTCACGTAGGGTGACGGAGGCCGGTACCGGCTGTCCGTGTACGACCAGACGCGCCCCTTCCGTGACAGCGGCACCTCCTCCAGCTCCCCGCCGTCGCAGCCGGGGTTGCGGCAAAGGGTGTCCTCGCGGGGGAAGAAGACGGCGGCGCAGACCGAACAGCGCGTGCCCAGCAGGCGGAACTCCTCCCCGTCCCCGGTGAACCAACCCTCGACCACGGGTGTTCGTGTACGCGACAAGATCCCTCCCGAGCACGACAACTGACGATGCGTCAGAAGTGTCCCACCGGATCCCGAGAAGCGCTAAGGGCAGCGATCGGCCGGCCGGGAACGACCCGCCCGGTCCCGCTCGGCGACCCACCTGGAGACGCTCCCGGCAAGATCGGCTACAGTCCGCGCGTGTCCGAAACTCAGCACTCCGCCCCCAACTCCGCCCCGAACTCCCATTGTTCGAGCTGCGGATCGCCCTACGGAGAGGGCGTCTCCGGTTGGCCCCGCACCTGCCCTGCCTGCGCCACCGTCGCGTACCGCAACCCGCTGCCGGTCGCGGTCGCACTTCAGCCCGTGTACGACACCCAGGGCACCGCCCTGGTCGTCATCACCCGCACCGTCGCCCCCGCGCAAGGGGGCGTCGCACTGCCCGGCGGCTACATCGACGACCGTGAGGACTGGCGACAGGCCCTGGTCCGCGAGCTCAGGGAGGAGACCGGCATCGAGGCGGCGAGCCGCGACGTCCGGCTCATGGACGCGATGAGCTCACCCGACGGCCACCTGCTGCTGTTCGGCGCCCTGCCGGAGCGCCCCGCCGACCGCCTGCCCGAGCCGGCCGCCACGGACGAGACGGAGGGCTGGCACCTCCTGCGCACGCCAGAAGAACTCGCCTTCCCGCTGCACACCCTCGCCGTGAAGGCCTGGTTCGAGGGCCGGTACATCTGAGTCAGGGCTCGCCGAGCCCTCGTACCCGCACCGGGTGGGGCGGCTCCTCGCCGCCCCGCCCCTCGCGCTCGACGACCACACCGGAGTCCTCCCGACGCGCGTAGTAGCGCTCGATCGTGGGTTCCTCCCACCCGTCCCCGGCGTCCGCCACCACCAGCCCGGACCCGGTCCGGCCCCGGACGGGAGCCCACACCTCCAGCTCCAGCCCGCCCTCCGCCCCGCGCGTGGGGATCACGGCCCCCGCGCGCGCGAGCACCGGGATCCGCGACAACGGCGCGTCCACGAGAACCTGACCCGGGCCCTCGTACGCCCGCTCGGTGGCCGTGTCGTACCAGCGGCCCCGCGGCAGCTGGACCGCACGCCGGTCCGCGCCGGGGTCGAGCACCGGCGCCACCAGGAGACAGTCGCCGAGCAGGAACGCGTCCTCACAGTCCCGCAGCGCCCGGTCCTCCGGCGAACTCCACCACAGCGGCCGCACATAGGGCGCGCCGGTGCGGCGGGCCAGATGCGCCAGCATCAGGAAGTACGGCAGCAGCCGTCGCCGTTCGACCAGCGCCTCGCGCGCATGCTCCAGCACCTCGGTCCCGAACTCCCACGGCTCCCTGCGCCCCGCGCGCATGCTCGCGTGTGTGCGGAACAGCGGCAGCCAGGCGCCCAGCTGGAGCCAGCGCAGATACAGCTCCGGCGAGGGACTCCCGTCGAAGCCGCCCACATCCGGCCCCGAGTACGGCACCCCGCACAGCCCGAGCCCCAAGACGAGCGACAGCGACGCACGCAGTCCCGGCCAGCCGGTGGCGACGTCGCCCGACCAGGTGCCCCCGTAGCGCTGCATACCGGCCCAGCCCGACCGTGAGAACAGGAAGGGCCGCTCCTGGGGCGCCAGCTCGCGCACCCCTTCGTAGCCCGCCCTGGCCATGCACAGGGCGTACACGTTGTGCGCCTCGCGATGGTCGCCGCCGCGCCCCTCCAGGCCGTGCCGCGCCGAACGCGGCAGCGTCGGCTCCCCGAACGCCGCGAACGACGTCGGCTCGTTCATGTCGTGCCAGAACCCCGAGAACCCCTGCGCCAGCCGCTCCTCGTAGAGCCCGCCCCACCACTTGCGCACGCGCGCGTGCGTGAAGTCCGGATACACCACCTCACCGGGCCACACCACACCCCGCACCGGCTCCTCCGAGGCGTCCCGCACGAACACGTCGTGGGCCGTACCGCTGTCGTAGACCTCGTTGCCCGGCTCGGCCTTCACCGCGGGGTCGACGATCGACACCAGCCGGATGCCGTCCCGGCGCAGCTCCTCGGCGAGCGCCGGCAGCTCGGGGAACCGTTCCCGGTCCACCGTGAACACTTGATGGGCGTCGAAGTGGTCGATGTCCAGATGCACGGCGTCCAGCGGCAGCCCGTGCTCGCGGTACCCCGCCACGATCCGCCGCACCTCGCGCGCGCTGCCGAAACCCCAGCGCGCGTGATGATGGCCGAGCGCCCAGGCCGGCGGCAGCGCGGGCGCGCCCGTGAGCGAGGCCCAGGCCAGCAGCACGCGCGCGGGGGTGCCCACGATCACCCAGCACCGCAGCGGACCGCCCTCCAGACGCATCTCGCACGTCCCCGGCCGATCGTGCCCGGAACCCCCGCCCTCCTCGCCCTCGCGCACCGTCGCCGTGCCGTCCCACGAGGAGTCGTGGAACACCAGGTGCGTGCCCGCGTCGGCCACCACCAGCTGCACCGGCATCGTGATGTACAGCGGATCGTCGCCCGGTGCGAACGCGCGCCCCGGGTCGGTGTTCCACAGCCGGTAGGAGCCGTCCCGCAGCCGGGGACCCGAGGAACGCCCGCCGAGCCCGAAGAAACGCGCGTCCGCGGACACCTCGGAACGCTGCATCCAACGCGCCTGACCGCCCCCGACCGGCTCCCACCACCGCGGCGGCAGATCCCGGCGCAGCGTCACCCCACCGGGGGTGCGCACCTCCACGGCCCCGTTCCGGGACACGACGACCGTGACCCGCTCCGCCACCACGCGCCAGCCGCCGTCCTTGTCCGGCTCCAGCACCGCCCGGGGATCGGGTTCCGGACAACGGCCGGCGAGCGCGTACGACGGCTCCGGGGCAGCACCGTCCCAGCCCCAGAACACGGCACCGTTCACCGCGACGGTGATCCGCAGCTCGGACCTGCTGAACCGCAGAACGCCACCACCAGGACCGGGCGTCGCCTCCTGCACCTGGCCGGGCACCCGCGCGCGTTCGGCCCCCCGCGCGGGCAGGCCGGCGGCGTCCGCGCGGCGCCTGCGCCACGCCGCCCGTACGGTACGCAACCCCTGAGCCGCCCCCACCAAACCGACCGCCTTCACCGAATGCACCAGGTCACGACCGTCCATGCCGCTCACCCTGCCACTGACCGGCGCCTTCTCGTGTGTCGTTCAACTGCCGTTCACCCGTGCCAGGACCACATCTTCACGACACGGACTATGTGGGCGGCACCCTGGTGCAGAAGTCGATCACATGGCATCGTCCGTGTCAGCCGCGTCACGCGCACACCCCAGCACGTGCGCGAGCGACGCACACGACGCGCACAGTCCGGGAGCCGCCATGTCGATCGTGAACCCCCAGCCGCTCTGGCAGCCCGATCCCGAACGCATCGCCCAGGCGCAGATCACGGAGTTCCAGGCGTGGGCGGCCGAGCACCACGGCGCACCGAGCGAGGGCGGCTACGCCGCGCTGCACCGCTGGTCCGTCGACGAGCTGGAGGCGTTCTGGCAAGCCGTCACGGAGTGGTTCGACGTGCGGTTCTCGACGCCCTACGCGCGCGTGCTGGCCGACCGGTCGATGCCCGGCGCGCAGTGGTTCCCCGGCGCGACCCTGAACTACGCCGAACACGCCCTGCGAGCCGCCGCGACCCGCCCGGACGAACCGGCCCTCCTGTGCGTGGACGAGACCCAGGAGCCCCGCCCCGTCACCTGGTCCGAGCTCCGCCGGCAGGTCGGCTCCCTGGCCGCGGAACTGCGCGCCCTCGGGGTACGTCCCGGAGACCGGGTCAGCGGCTACCTCCCCAACATCGCCGAGGCCGTCGTCGCCTTCCTCGCGACCGCCGCCGTGGGCGGCGTCTGGACGTCCTGCGCCCCCGACTTCGGCGCCCGCAGCGTCCTCGACCGCTTCCAGCAGGTGGAACCGGTCGTCCTGTTCACCGTCGACGGCTACCGCTACGGCGGGAAGGAACACGACCGCCGGGACACCGTGGCCGAACTGCGCCGCGAACTGCCCACCCTGCGCGCGGTCGTGCACATCCCGCTCCTCGGCACGGCGGCTCCCGAGGACGCCCTTCAGTGGTCGGCCCTGACGGGCGCGGACACGGAGCCCGAGTTCGCACAGGTGCCGTTCGGACACCCCCTGTGGGTGCTGTACTCCTCCGGCACGACCGGGCTCCCCAAGGCCATCGTCCAGTCCCAGGGCGGCATCCTCGTCGAACACCTCAAGCAGCTCGGCCTGCACTGCGACCTGGGACCCGAGGACCGCTTCTTCTGGTACACCTCGACCGGCTGGATGATGTGGAACTTCCTCGTCTCCGGCCTCCTGACGGGGACCACGGTCGTCCTCTACGACGGCAGCCCCGGCTTCCCCGACACCGGCGCCCAGTGGCGCATCGCCGAACGCACGGGAGCCACGTTCTACGGGACCTCCGCCGCGTACGTCATGGCCTGCCGCAAGGCGGACATCCACCCCGGCCGGGACTTCGACCTCGCGCGCGTGCGGTGCGTCGCCACCACCGGCTCGCCCCTCCCGCCCGACGGATTCCGCTGGCTGCACGACGAGGTCCGCGACGACCTGTGGATCGCCTCCGTCAGCGGCGGCACGGACGTCTGCTCCTGCTTCGCGGGAGCCGTGCCCACCCTGCCCGTGCACATCGGCGAACTCCAGGCCCCGGGACTCGGCACCGACCTGCAGTCCTGGGACCCGAGCGGCACACCGCTGACCGACGAGGTCGGCGAGCTCGTGGTCACCAACCCGATGCCGTCCATGCCGATCCACTTCTGGAACGACCCCGACGGCAGCCGCTACCACGACAGCTACTTCGACACCTACCCCGGCGTCTGGCGGCACGGCGACTGGATCACCCTCACGTCCCGGGGCTCCGTGATCATCCACGGCCGCTCCGACTCCACGCTCAACCGGCAGGGCGTGCGGATGGGCTCCGCCGACATCTACGAGGCGGTCGAGCGACTGCCCGAGATCAGGGAATCCCTCGTCATCGGCATCGAACAGCCCGACGGCGGCTACTGGATGCCGCTCTTCGTGCACCTGGCGCCCGGAGCCGTCCTCGACGAGGCCCTCCTGACCCGGATCAAGCAGACCATCCGGGAGCAGCTCTCCCCCCGCCACATCCCCGACGAGATCATCGAGGTGCCCGGAGTCCCGCACACCCTCACCGGCAAGCGCATCGAGGTCCCGGTCAAGCGGCTCCTCCAGGGCACCCCGCTGGAGAAGGCGGTCAACCCCGGCTCGATCGACAACCTCGACCTGCTCCACTTCTACGAGGAGCTCGCCCGCAAGCGAGGCTGACCCCCCAGCGCACGACCGCCACGACGACGGCCTCGGCTCATCCACGGCGACACGGTGAGCCGAGGTCGCTGTCAGTGGCGGCGGTTACTGTGAGTGAGCATTGATCGACCGTGCAGCACACAGGGGGAAAACATGGCGCACACCGACCGCACGACCACGCGACGCGTCCTGCACCGCGAGGTCGCCGGCACCATCGGCCTGCTCACCGACGAATACGACTTCCGGGCGATGCGGCGCTACCGCAGCTTCATCTTCGACGACCACGAAACCTACCTGCGGCAGGTGGAAGCCCTGCTCAAAACACGCGCCGCCCAGGGCAGCCACACGACCGTCGCCCTCTTCGACCCCCAGGAGTACGCCGACTTCTGCGAGGGCCGAGGTCTCGACCCCGATCTCCCGTCGAGCCGCGCACGCTTCACCGCCGAACTCGCGGCCACCGGCCCCACCGTTCCCTACGAGGGCCAGCAGCTCGCCGACCTCCTCCCCGCCCTCGTCGACGAAGCGGTACGGCAGGCGACCTGGGAGTACGCCTCGACACTGCTGGCCCGCGTCGGCGCCTGCGCGACCTGCGGCGAGGACATCGGCGGCACCGCCTTCGACCGGGCCTCCAAACTGCTCGTGCGCATCCTCGACACAGCGCCGCCCGGCGACCGGCACCTCGTCTGCAGCGTCTCCGGCACCCCGGAAACCCTGGTCGCCGCTCTCCACGCGGACCGGGCCGCCGACGGCACCTCGCGGCTCGACGAGGCCGAGGCGCTCGAATTCACCACGGTGCTGGCCCTGGGCATCGCCACCCGCAGCCCAGGGGGACTGGTCATGCGGACCACCGCTCCCGCCACCACGGACCGCGTCTACGGCTGGCGCCTGCGCGGGGGCGGGCTCGAACCCCTGACCGCCGGCGAGGTCTTCGACGCCTACTGCACCGATGTGGAATCGGGCGACCTGATCTCCCCGGAATCCGGGGTCGACTACGGCGTCCCGCCGGACCTGGGAGAAGAAGGGGAGGGCGGTCAGGGCCCGGAGCCGGAACACCGCCACTGACCGGGGCCACGGACATGCGCGGGGCGCCCCACCACCAGGTGGAGCGCCCCGGACAGAAGCACCGTCGTCGGCCGCGTCCGCCTACTCGCCGGACAGCACCGCCTGAGCCGCGTTGCGCGCCTCCTCAGCGGTGTCGGCCGCACGCGCCGCAGCCGCGGCCCGCTCGCACTGCGCCAGCGTGTACTTCGCGAGAGCCGCGCGGACATAGGGAATCGACGCCGCACCCATGGAGAGGGAGGTGACACCCAGACCGGTCAGCACACACGCGAGCAGCGGATCGGACGCGGCCTCACCGCAGACCCCGCAGCTCTTGCCCTCGGCCGTCGCCGACTCGGCGGACAGCGCGACCAGGTCCAGCAGCGCCGGCTGCCACGGGTCCTGGAGCCGGGACACCGCGCCCACCTGACGGTCGGCGGCGAACGTGTACTGCGCCAGGTCGTTCGTGCCCAGCGACAGGAACTCGACTTCCTGAAGGATCGAACGAGCCCGGAGCGCCGCCGACGGAATCTCCACCATCGCGCCGAACTTGGCCCGCAGCCCGGCGTCCCGGCACGCGTCCGCGAACGCCTTGGCGTCCGTACGGTCCGCCACCATCGGGGCCATCACCTCGAGGTAGACGGGCAGTCCCTCGGCCGCCTTCGCCAGCGCGGTCAGCTGGGTGCGCAGCACCTCGGGGTGGTCGAGCAGCGTCCGCAGGCCCCGCACACCGAGGGCAGGGTTCGGCTCGTCCGCCGGCGTCAGGAAGTCCAGCGGCTTGTCGGCACCGGCGTCCAGCACCCGCACGACGACCCGGCCCTCGGGAAACGCCTCGAGAACCTGTCGATAGGCCTCGACCTGCTTCTCCTCGGAGGGTGCCTGCTTGCTGTCGTCCAGGAAGAGGAACTCCGTCCGGAACAGGCCGACACCCTCGGCGCCGGCCTCCACCGCCGCCGCGATGTCCGCGGGACCGCCGATGTTGGCGAGCAGCGGCACCTTGTGACCGTCGGAGGTGGCGCCGGGACCGGTCGACGCGGCCAGCGCGGCCTTGCGCTCGGCGGCCGAGGCCTCCAGCTGGGCCTTCTTCCCATCGCTCGGGTTCACGAAGATCTCGCCGGTGCTGCCGTCCACGGCGATCATCGTGCCCTCGGCCAGCTCACCGGCGCCCGGCAGCGCCACCACGGCCGGCACGCCGAGCGCCCGCGCCAGGATCGCGCTGTGGCTCGTCGGCCCGCCTTCCTCGGTGACGAAACCGAGAACGAGCGTGGGGTCCAGCAGTGCGGTGTCCGCGGGCGCGAGGTCACGCGCGACCAGGACGTAGGGCTCGTCGCTGTCCGGAACGCCCGGCATCGGCACCCCGAGCAGCCGCGCGACGATACGATTCCGCACGTCATCGAGGTCCGCCACGCGCCCGGCGAGGTACTCACCGGCACCGGCGAGCAGATCCCGGTACGCGGCGAAGGCGTCGTACACCGCGCGCTCGGCGGTACTGCCGACAGCGATCCGCCGGTCCACGTCCGCGATCAGCTCGGGATCCTGAGCCATCATCGCCTGCGCCTCGAGCACGGCCTGGGCTTCGCCCCCGGCCAGGTTGCCCCGCGCCATCAGGTCGGCCGCCACCGCTTCCACGGCCTGGCGGGCGCGCCCCTGTTCGCGCTCCGCCTCCTCGGCCGGAATCTGCTTGGCGGGCGGTTCGAGCACCGCCGTTCCCATGTGCCGAACCTCGCCGATCGCCACCCCGTGGCTCACGCCGACGCCTCGCAGCGTTGTCTCCATCTCACCCGTCTCCGATAGTGCGGCGGACCCCGCCGCCGCGGTGGTTGTCCTGCATGCCGTCACACGACGGCGATGACGTCACTCCCAGACGAAGAGGCTGTCGCCCGACTTGACGTCGCCGTCCTCACGGAGTTCGGAGAGCGCCTCGGCCGTGGCCTCGAGCGCGACGACCGGGCAGACCGGCGACTTGCCGGCGGCCTCGACGGCGCTCGGGTCCCAGCGCACGATGCCCTGACCACGGGTCACGGTGTCACCCTTGCTCACGAGCAGTTCGAAGCCTTCACCGTTGAGCTGCACGGTGTCGATGCCGAGATGGGTGAGGACTCCGTGTCCCTCGGCGTCCACCACGACGAAGGCGTGCGGGTGGAGGGAGACGATGACTCCGTCCACGGGCGCGACGGCCTCGGACGGTTCGCGCACGGGGTCGATGGCGGTACCCGGGCCGACCATGGCCCCGGAGAAGACCGGATCCGGCACTGCGGCAAGTCCGACGGCGCGTCCGGCGAGCGGGGACGTAACGGTGGTCATGGGAGCCTCCCAGGGGTGGAGATTCATAGATGAGCCGTCACGGCCTGTCCCGGACGGCCCACTGCTGAGCAGGGTATGTCATGGGAAGTCCCGGTTCGCCGGATACCTCCCAATAGAGGTCTAGACCACCAGCGTAATGGATTTGCACGCGCTCCGCGGCCCCATGTACAGTCGTACTCCTGCTTGAGGCTGAGCGATGCGAACAAGCGTCGTTGCCCGGCGGCACCCAACTTGTCAGATCCTAACTCGGGTCTCCTTCTGCATGCCCGCAGAACGGTGGTCAGAGGGCCGGAAAAACCCTGATAGAGTTTGGAAACACCGAAGGGAAGCGCCCGGAGGAAAGCCGCGAGAGAGATTCTCGGGTGAGTACAAAGGAAGCGTCCGTTCCTTGAGAACTCAACAGCGTGCCAAA